>CAWCMO010000007.1:0-451276 GCA_963796535.1 uncultured Acidobacteriaceae bacterium | reverse complement strand
AAAGGGCGGACTCTTTCGAGTCCGCCCTTTTGTTTGGCTTTTGCGCGAAGCGCTACTGACTGGCAGCTTACTCGGCGGCCATTTCTTCCTGTTCGCCTTCCATGCGCATCTGTTCCAACTCGCGCTCCTCGGCTTCGATCGCCGCGGTAACCTCTTGCTGGACCTGCGCCGCCGCCTCTTCCAGCTCTGGAGAGAGCTGAACATTGCGGTAGTAGGCCATACCCGTACCCGCCGGAATCAAGCGGCCGACGATGACGTTCTCCTTGAGTCCGCGCAGTGTATCCACCGAGCCGTTGATGCTGGCCTCGGTAAGCACACGCGTGGTCTCCTGGAAGCTCGCCGCCGAGATGAAGCTGTCGGTGGAGAGCGACGCCTTCGTGATGCCCAGCAGCAGCGGACGTCCGATGGCCGGACGGCCACCCTCCATCAGCACGCGCTGGTTCTCGGCGTTGAAGCGGAAGCGATCGATCTGCTGCTCGAGCAGGAAGTTGGTGTCGCCAACCTCTTCGACCTTCACCCAACGGAGCATCTGGCGGACGATCGTCTCAATGTGCTTGTCCGAAATCGACACGCCCTGCAGACGATAGACCTCCTGAATCTCGTTGACCAGGTACTGCTGCAGCTCGCGCTCGCCCAGTACCTCAAGGATGTCGTGCGGATTACGAGGTCCGTCGATAAGTGCATCGCCGGCACGCAAACGCTCGCCTTCCTGAACGTTGACGTACACACCGCGAGGAACGCTGTACTCCTCTTCCTGGCCGTTGTCGGCGGTGACGTACACCTTGCGCTGACCCTTCGAGACGTCGCCGAACCGCACCACGCCATCGATCTTCGAGATGATCGCCGGATCACGTGTCTTACGCGCCTCAAAGAGTTCAACCACGCGCGGCAGACCGCCCGTAATATCCTTCGTACGCGTCGTCTCACGCGGGATCTTCGCGAGAATATCTCCCGGGAAAACCTCGTCGCCATCCTGCACCATGAGGTGAGCACGCGATGGCATCAGGTACCGCTTGGTGCCCTTCGCGCTCTTGATGATGATTGCAGGCTGACGCTTCTCATCAGACGAGTCGCCGACCACCAGGCGTCCCAGCCCAGTGACTTCGTCGATCTCTTCGTTGAGCGTGAGGCCTTCCTGCAGGTCCTTGAACTGCACCGTTCCGGCAATCTCCGTGAGGATCGAGAAGGTGTAAGGATCCCACTCGCCGATCACGTCGCCGAGCTTGACCTCCTGCCCGTCCTCTACCCGCAGCTTCGCGCCGTAGACGATGGCATACCGCTCCTTCTCGCGACCCTTCGCGTCGATGACGGCGATCGAACCGTTGCGGTTGAAGGCAACCAGTCCACCTTCCTTCGCGCGAACCGTGACGAGATTGATGAAGTGGATCTTGCCCGCGTTCTTGGCTTCAAGATGCGACGTATCCTGCACGCGCGACGCTGTTCCGCCGATGTGGAAGGTACGCATCGTGAGCTGTGTTCCAGGCTCGCCGATGGACTGCGCTGCGATGACGCCAACAGCCTCGCCCATCTCAACCATCTTGCCCGAGCCAAGGTTACGGCCGTAGCAAAGGATGCAGCATCCGCGCTTCGACTCGCAGGTCAGCACCGAGCGAATCTTCACGCGCTCAATACCCGCTGCCTGCACCGCCGAGGCCTTATCTTCGTCGATCTCTTCGTTGATCTCGACGATCACCTTGCCCTCGAAGTCCTTCAACTTCTCGAGCGACACGCGGCCAATGATGCGGTCGCGCAACGGCTCGATCGTCTCGCCGGCTTCGATGATCGGGGTAACGTAGATGCCTTCAACCGTGCCGCAATCCAGCTCGGAGATGATGACATCCTGCGCCACGTCAACCAGGCGACGCGTGAGATAACCCGAGTCCGCCGTCTTCAACGCTGTATCCGCCAGGCCCTTACGAGCACCGTGCGTCGAGATGAAGTACTGCAGCACCGTGAGACCTTCGCGGAAGTTCGCCGTGATCGGTGTCTCGATGATTTCGCCTGAGGGCTTCGCCATCAAACCGCGCATACCCGACAGCTGACGAATCTGCTGCTTCGAACCACGTGCACCGGAATCGGCCATGATGTAAATCGGGTTCATGGCTCCTTCCTTGTCCGCGCGCTTCATGTTGTTGAACATCTCGTCAGCAACCCGCTCGGTAACGCCAGACCACATCTGCGTGACCTTGTTCGAGCGCTCGAGGTTCGTGATCGATCCGTCGAGATACTGCTGCTGCATGGCGATCACCTGCTTCTCCGCCTCGTGCACTAGCGTGTACTTCGAATCCGGAATGACCATGTCGTCCAGGCCAACCGACAGACCAGAGCGCGTCGCGTAGTTGAAGCCGAGCTCCTTGATCTTGTCCAGCGCCTTCACGGTCACTTCGAGGCCGAGATTCAGGTAGAGGTAATTGATCAGCTGACCAATGCCCTTCTTCTTCATCAGGCCGTTCACGAACGGCATGCCCTCTGGCAGCGCGTCGTTCAGAATCGCGCGGCCAACCGTCGTGTTGATGAACTGCTTGTTGAACTCAACGGCCTCGGTGTGCAGGATGTCCTGATCGTCATACGCGACGGTCATATCCAGCACAGGTCCGGTGTAGCGCAGACGAATCGGCGTCAGCGTCTCGACCTGCTTGGCTTCGAGCGCCATCAGGACTTCTTCGATGTTGGCGAAGACGCGGCCTTCACCTTTGGCGCCGACCTTTGCCTTCGTCAGGTAGTAGAGGCCAAGCACGAGATCCTGCGTCGGCACCGTGATCGGTTGACCACTGGCCGGCGAAAGAATGTTGTGCGAAGCCAGCATCAGCACCGAAGCTTCAATCTGCGCCTCGGGGCTCAGCGGAATGTGCACAGCCATCTGATCGCCATCGAAATCGGCGTTGAAGGCGGTGCAGACCAGCGGATGAATCTTGATGGCCTTGCCTTCAACCAGCACCGGCTCAAACGCCTGGATGCCCAGACGATGCAGCGTCGGCGCGCGATTCAGCAGCACCGGGTGGTCCTTGATGACCTCTTCGAGAATGTCCCAGACGATCGGATCCTGCTGCTCCACCATCTCCTTGGCCTGCTTGATGGTCGTGCAGTGACCGGTCTGCTCGAGACGGTGATAGATGAACGGCTTGAACAACTCGAGCGCCATCTTCTTCGGCAAACCGCACTGGTGCAGCTTGAGTTCGGGTCCAACCACGATCACCGAACGTCCCGAATAATCCACGCGCTTGCCGAGCAGGTTCTGACGGAACCGGCCCTGCTTGCCCTTCAGCGTATCCGAGAGCGACTTCAGCGGACGGTTGTTCGCACCACGCAACACGCGACCACGGCGGCCGTTGTCAAACAGCGCGTCGACAGCTTCCTGCAGCATGCGCTTCTCGTTGCGGACGATGACCTCAGGCGCGTGCAGGTCCATCAGCTTCTTCAAGCGGTTGTTGCGGTTGATCACGCGGCGATACAGGTCGTTCAAATCCGACGTCGCGAAGCGTCCACCATCCAGCGGCACCAGCGGGCGCAGCTCAGGCGGGATCACCGGGATCACGTCGAGGATCATCCACTGCGGCTTGTTGTCCGAGCGGCGGAAGGCCTCAACGACCTTCAGACGCTTGGCATACTTCAGCTTCTTCTGCAGCGAGGTCTCGGTCTTCATGCGCTCGCGCATCTCGATCGCGAGCTCGTTGACCTCAACGCGCTTCAGCAATTCCTTGATCGCCTCGGCGCCCATCATGGCCTTGAAGCCAGACGGCCGATACTGCTGGTCGAGTTCGCGGAAGCGATTCTCGTCCTTGATGACCTCGCGCTCCTTCACGGGCGCGTCGCCTGGATCGACCACAACGTAGCTCTCGAAGTACAGCACTGCCTCGAGCTCGCGCAGCGAAATGTCCAGCAGGTGGCCGATGCGCGACGGCAGGCCCTTGAAGAACCAGACGTGCGAGCAGGGCGATGCCAGCTCGATGTGGCCAAGGCGTTCGCGACGAACCTTCGACAGCGTCACTTCAACGCCGCACTTGTCGCAGATCACGCCGCGGTGCTTCATGCGCTTGTACTTGCCGCACAGGCACTCCCAGTCGGTGATCGGTCCAAAGATGCGCGCGCAGAAAAGCCCATCGCGTTCGGGCTTGAACGTGCGGTAGTTGATCGTCTCCGGCTTGGTGACTTCACCATGCGACCACGAGCGAATTTTCTCGGGCGACGCGAGCTGGATCTTAATCGAGTCAAAGTCCGTAATCGGACTGGTTGTTTCAAAGGGGCTGGAGCGGAACATATTTTTTCTCTCCGTATTTCATTGGCGCAGTGCTTAGCTCGATACCAACTTTGTCGTTCTCTCTTCAACTTCAAGAGCCTGTGTTGCGAGCTTCGCTGCTGTTCTACGTTCTAATTACTTTCGTGATGAATCGACTTTCCGGCTCATCACGCCAATCTCGACTCGCCCTCTGCCGCCGGCTCCTGCCATTACACAAGCCCGGAGCCGACAACAGCGGCGATCACAACCAATGCACTAATCCGCGACAGCAAGCTCCGGCAGCGGCACAACCTCTTCCGCCGTCGCTGTCTTCTTCACCAGCTCGACATCGAGGCAAAGCGACTGCAGCTCGCGGATGAGAACGTTGAACGACTCGGGCACGCCGGGCTCGATCGCCGCCTCGCCCTTGACGATGGCCTCGTAGATCTTCGTACGGCCATAGACGTCATCGGACTTCGCGGTCAACAGCTCCTGCAGGATGTAAGCGGCGCCATAAGCCTCAAGCGCCCACACTTCCATCTCACCGAAGCGCTGTCCGCCGAACTGCGCCTTACCACCCAGCGGCTGCTGCGTGATGAGCGAGTACGGTCCGATCGAGCGTGCGTGGATCTTGTCGTCGACCAAGTGAGAGAGCTTGAGCATATAGATGTAGCCGACCGTGACTGGCTGTTCGAAAGGCTCGCCCGTCATGCCGTCGTACATCTCGCTCTTGCCCGAGCTCGGGAGTCCGGCCGCTGCAAGCAGCGCCTTGATCTCGCTCTCCTTGGCGCCGTCGAACACCGCCGTTCCAAACCAGATGCCGCGCTTCATGCCGGCAGCGACGCGAATCGTCTGCTCGTCATCGAGTGCCAGCAGCTGGTTCAGTGCCGCCGTATTCTTGAACGCGTCCTTGAAGATCTCCTTCACTTCGCTGGCCTTGTTATGCTGCTCAGCGAGCGCGGCAACCTTCGCGCCGAGCTCATGAGCAGCCCAGCCAAGATGCGTTTCCAGGATCTGACCGACGTTCATACGCGAAGGCACACCGAGCGGATTGAGTACGATCTCCACCGGCGTTCCATCGGGCAGGTACGGCATATCTTCCTCAGGAAGAATGCGCGCGATCACACCCTTGTTACCGTGGCGTCCGGCCATCTTGTCGCCGACCGACAGCTTGCGCTTCATCGCGATGTAGACCTTCACCATCTTGATGACGCCAGGCGAAAGTTCATCGCCCTTCTGCATCTTGCCGATCTTCTCGTTGGTGATCTTGCGCAGCACATCGATCTGGCGCGAGGTCATCTCCTCGATCTCGTCGATCTGCTCGTTGACGCGCGGATCCTTGTCAGCGTAGCGAATACGCTTCAGGTTGCGCGTCGAGATCAGCTCGATGATGTCGCGGTTCAGAATGTCGCCCTTGGTCAACAGCTTCTTGTTGGTCCGCTCATCGTGCAGGTCGGCAAGAACTTCCTTCTCGCCGAGAATGTTCTCAAGCCGCTTCAAGCGCTCGTCGGTGAGAATACGAATCTCATCCGCCAAATTGCGCTCCAGCTTCTCGATCATCTCCTGCTCAATCTGCAGAGCGCGCTGGTCCTTTTCCTGACCCTTGCGGCGAGAAGATGCGAACATCCACAACCGTGCCTTCGATGCCCGGAGGGCACGTCAAGCTGGCATCGCGAACGTCGCCGGCCTTCTCACCGAAGATGGCGCGCAGCAACTTCTCTTCCGGCGTCAGCTGGGTCTCGCCCTTGGGCGTTACCTTGCCGACGAGGATGTCGTTGTGGCCAATCTTCGCTCCGATGCGGATGATGCCCGACTCGTCCAGGTCACGCAGCGCGTGCTCTGAAACGTTCGGAATATCGCGCGTGATCTCTTCCGGTCCAAGCTTCGTGTCGCGCGCCTCGATCTCGAACTCCTCGATATGAATCGAGGTGTAGTAGTCCTCGCGGACCAGCTTCTCCGAGATCAGAATCGCGTCCTCAAAGTTGTACCCGCGCCATGGCATGAAGGCCACCAGCACGTTGCGGCCGAGACCAAGCTCGCCCTGCTCCGTGCACGGACCGTCCGCAATCACCTGGCCCTTGATCACCCGATCACCCTTGCGCACAACCGGCTTCTGGTTGATGCAGGTGTTCTGGTTGGAGCGCTTGAACTTGGTCAGCTGATAAATATCCGAACCAACCTCACGCGACAACTGCGTCGGATGATGCTCGCCCTCGACGCGCACGATAATGCGTTCGGAGTCGACCGAGTCAATGATGCCGTTGCGCTTGGCAAGGATCACAGCACCAGAATCGCGCGCCGTTACGCCTTCCATACCGGTACCAACAAAAGGAGCTTCAGCAACCAGCAAGGGCACCGACTGACGCTGCATGTTCGCGCCCATCAGAGCGCGGTTCGCGTCGTCATGCTCGAGGAACGGAACCAACGACGCCGCAACCGAAACCAGCTGCTTCGGGCTGACGTCGACGTAATCGACCTCACCCTTCGGCACCAGCACGAAGTTGCCAGCCTTCCGCGCATTCACGAGGTCCTCAACAATGTGCAGGTTCTCATCGAGACCGATGTTGGCCTGCGCGATCGTGTGACGGTCCTCTTCCCACGCCGATAGATAGAAGCTGAACGGCTCCAGATCCATCGTGCGCTTGCCGTCCTTCTTCAGCTGCTTGTTCAGCTTGACCGACTCGGTGATCTCGAGGAAGTCGCCCTGGCGCAGACCGGACTCGCCGGCGTTGGTGACAGCAACGTAGTCCAGGACCACGCCGTCCTTCACCTTGCGGTAGGGGCTCTCGATGAAGCCGTACTCGTTGATGCGCGCAAAGCACGACAGCGACGAGATCAGTCCAATGTTCGGACCTTCCGGCGTCTCAATCGGGCAGATGCGGCCGTAGTGAGTGGGATGAACGTCGCGGACTTCGAAGCCAGCGCGCTCACGCGACAAGCCGCCCGGCCCAAGGGCAGAGAGCCTCCGCTTGTGCGTGATCTCGCTCAGCGGATTGGTCTGATCCATGAACTGCGACAACTGCGAGGATCCGAAGAACTCGCGGATCGCGGCCATCACTGGCTTGGCGTTGATCAGGTCGTGCGGCATCGCCGTCGACATCTCCTGATACACGCTCATCTTCTCCTTGATCGCGCGCTCCATGCGGACGAGGCCGATGCGGAACTGATTCTCCATCAGCTCGCCAACCGCACGCACGCGGCGGTTGCCAAGGTGATCGATGTCGTCCACGTTGCCAATGTTCTTGCGCAGCTTCAGCAGGTAACGGATCGTGCCATAGAAGTCCTCAGGCGTCAGCGTGCGCTTGTCGAGCCCGCTGGGATCCTGGTTCTCATACAGCTTGATGTTGAACTTCAGTCGGCCTACGCGAGAGAAATCGTACTTGCGCGGATCGAAGAACATGCCCTCGAACAAGGGCAGTCGCGGTATCCAGCGTCGGTGGGTCGCCCGGACGCAGCTTGCGGTAGATCTCGATCAGCGCCTCTTCCGGCTTGCGCACAGAATCGCGCCGCAGCGTGTTCGAGATGATGTTGCCCACATCGTCGCGCTCCGGGAAGAAGACCTGCAGATTGGTCACGCCGCTCTGGATGATCTTGTGTAGCTTGTCCGCAGTGAGCTCACCGTTAGCCTCATACAGCAGCTCGCCAGTGCCCATGTCGATCACGTCGGACGCAATCATCGCGCCATCAAACTCGCTGGGTTCAACCTCAACCTCGGTGATGTTTGCCGCGCGAACATGCTTGATCGACGACGGGCCAATCTTCTTGCCCGCAGCAACCAGCTCTTCCTTCTTCGCACCGTGCAGTGCAATCGCGGACCGCGTGCCAACCAGGTTCGTCGGCGTCTCTTCGCCAGTCACTGCCCAGAACAGCTTGCCGTCCTTCACCGTGATCGAATCCACAACGTAGAACGTCTTGAGAATTTCCTCGTCCGTACGCAGACCAAGCGCGCGCAGGAAGATCGTTCCAAGAAACTTGCGCTTGCGATCGATACGCACATACAGCGTGTTCTTCTGGTCGTACTCAAACTCCACCCAGCTGCCGCGGTACGGAATGATCTTGCCGAGGAAGTAGGTGCGATTGTTCGCCGTCTCAAAGAACACGCCAGGCGAACGGTGCAGCTGCGACACAATGACGCGCTCGGTGCCGTTCACGATGAACGTGCCGTTAGCCGACATCAACGGAATGTCGCCGAAGAAGACTTCCTGCTCCTTCATATCGCGCAGTGTCTTCACACCCGTCTCCGGGTCCTTGTCGTAGATCTTCAGGCGAATCGTCACCTTCAGCGGAGCAGAGTACGTCATGCCGCGCTCTTCGCACTCCGCCTGGTCGTACTTCAGCTGCAGACCCACCGGGTCGCCGCACTTGGTGCAGAAGTCAGGGGTGTTCTTGTTGTACGTTCCGCAGAACTTGCACAGCACGTCGCCGGGATGGAACGGGTCCGTGATCACCATGTGTCCGCAGCTCGTACACGCCGTGCGCAGGTGGTTCAGGCCCTTCAGGTAGCCGCACTTGCACTCCCAGTTGCCGATCGAATAATCGACAAACTCAAGCTCGGATACGTTGCGGAAATCAGTGATCGGGAAAACGGAGGTAAAGACCGACTGCAGGCCGTTGTCCTCGCGCTCGCGGGGCAGCTTGTCCATCTGCAGGAAGCGCTCATAGCTGCGGCGCTGGACCTCAATCAGGTTGGGGATCTGGATGCTCGTCGGAATCTTGGAAAAATCCAGTCGGGTGCGGATCGCGCGCATTTCGGTGGGGGTTGTTTTCGACATGCTCTCTCCTGTTGCTCGGTCAGCCTCTTGGGGCAGACCTTCTGCTTGGCTCGAGGCCCTCGAAGAATGTGCCCGCTTGGAGCAGTCACCCTCGGAAGGGAGAAACCACCGCATCTGCGGCGTCTCCTCATTGGACTTGATGTGCGCCTGTTCCGGTACAGCCTCTCCTCGCAGAGATCGCACCTGAAGCGCGTAGTACAGAAACCCCAGCGAAGCATTCTGCGGGGTGGAAACCTGGGTCGTGCAATCGCCTTACGTACACAAGGCAAAATCTGTTACAACAGCCATACATCCCATGGGGCAGGAGTAAGATCTAAATTTGCTGCTACCTGCTTGGTGCCACAACAGCACCCGTTTCGCCAGAGACGGCGAAAGCGCCCTGCGGGACAGTCTGCCCGGAGAGCGCGCATACGCTATTCGTAAGTGAGTTCATACAGAAACGGTGGATAATCGCCGCCCTTTGATCCCGTACGCCGTACGGGGCTCAACGTTTGCCGCTTGTCGCACGTTTGCACCTTGCGGACCCGCCGCTCGAACCACAAGGTGGCCGGCTCCATAACCTGCTTCGCACTGCCAGGATGAACCGGATAAAACCACTAATTCAATAGTATGTAACTGTTAGATGTCAGTTAGGTTGCGTTAGATTCAGAGCTTTCGAGCTCCGCAGAAAAACGTTGCGCCGAGGCAGCTGCGGGAGTCTCCCATTTGAGAGAATACCGCAGATCTGCCTCGGCTGCAACCGGGGGATTTCAACAGGCCTGAGCCTGTTCCCCCGCAAACTGCGCCGAAAAGCTCTTACTTGATCTCGACGGTCGCAACGCCATCAAACTTCTTCGCGATGGCAGCCGCGTCTTCCTTCGAAACGTTCTCCTTCAACGCCTTGGGAGCGCCGTCAACCAGGTCCTTGGCTTCCTTCAGCCCAAGAGCGGTGACTTCGCGTACAGCCTTGATGGTGTTGATCTTGTTCGCGCCCGCATCCTTGAGGATGACGGTGAACTCGGTCTTCTCTTCCGCCGCAGGAGCAGCAGCCGCGCCGCCGCCCGCAGGAGCCGCAGCAACCGCAGCCGCTGCCGAAACGCCAAGGCGCTCCTCAAGCTTCTTCACCAACTCCGACGCCTCAAGCAAGCTGAGGCTAACGATCTGATCTTCCAACTGCTGAATGTCCGCCATGTTTCTCTCTCCGTGTACTGCAAATTTCAAAACTTGATGCCGCTATACTACTGATTCAACTCACCTAAAGCCCTCTTCCGCTCTAAGCTGCCGCCCCTTCGGTGGGTTTCCGTTGCGCCCAGACTGCGCACCCGCCAAAGACTGCGACGAAACTTGGTTACCCGTCGCCGGCTCGGTCGTCGCAGCTTCACCAGCCTGCGTCGCCGTGCCATTCTCCGGCTGCGCTGCGCCCGAAGGCTGCTCGCCTGCCGCTGCCTCTTCGACATGCGCCGCGGCAGCTTCTGCCGCCGGAGTCTCTTCGACTACCGGAGCTTCCGCAGCCGACGCCTCGACAGCCTTCGCCGCCGGTGCGCCAAACTTGCCCTGCTCGGCCGCCATATTCACGACAACCGCCAGGTTGCGCCCCGTAGCATTGATGACCGTAGCCAAACGCTGTGCCGGCGACTGGATCAGGAACAGCAGCTTCGAGAACAGCTCTTCCTTGCCCGGCAGCTTCGCCAGCGAATCAATCTCGGCGACCGTAATCACCTTGCCGTCGACGATGCCCAGCTTGAACGTGAACTCGGCGTTGTCCTTCACCCAGGTCGAAAGCGCCTTCGCCAGCGCCACCGGGTCACCCGACGTGTACGCAACCGAGTTCACACCCTTCAGGCCCTGCAGTGCAGCCTCAACCTTGGTGCCTTCCGACGACTTCGCCGCCAGCTTGTTCTTCACCACGTGGTAAGCGCCGCCTGCTTCGCGGATCACCTTGCGCAGCTCAAAGTCCTTCGAGGCCGTCAGCCCCTTGAACGTGCCGATGATGGCCGTAGTCGAGCTCTCAAGCTCGCTCGCCAGCATCGCTACTTTTGCGTTCTTCTTCGCCTTGGTCAATGCCATATAAAACCAGCCTTTAGCTGCTAGCTCTTAGCTTTCAGCCGAATTGCGGCTTGCAGCTGCTAGCTCAATCTGTGTCTCACCGGGCCAAACTCTCCGCGGGAGTAAAACTCAATCCTGGTCAGTCCTTTAGCTGGTAGCTGCAAGCTAGAAGCTAAAAGCCGCGCTTACTTGGTAGCCACATCCGCAACAGCAGCCTCAAGCTCAATGCCGGGGCCCATCGTCGAGCTCAGCACAATCCGCTTGATGTACTTGCCCTTGGCAGCCGAAGGCTTCGCCTTCACTACCGACGAGATCACCGTCAGCGCATTCTCCTGCAACTTCTGCGCGCTGAACGAAAGCTTGCCAACCGGCACATGCACCAGCGCGGTCTTGTCGGCGCGGAACTCAACCTTACCGGCCTTGATCTCGCGAATCGCTCCGGCCACATCGGTCGTCACGGTACCCGTCTTCGGGTTCGGCATCAAGCCGCGCGGTCCGAGAACCTTACCCAGACGTCCAACCGAACGCATCATGTCCGGCGTAGCGATCAGGGCGTCAAAGTCAGTCCAGTTCTCTTTCTGGATCTTCTCGACCAGCTCCTCGCCGCCGAAAAACTCAGCGCCGGCAGCCTCAGCCTCTTTGACCTTATCGCCCGAAGCGATAACCGCCACAACCTTCGACTTGCCGCCCAGCCCGTGGGGCAGAACCACCGTCCCGCGAACCATCTGGTCAGCGTGACGCGTATCGACACCCAGCCGCATGGTCAGGTCGACAGTCTCGTCGAACTTGGCGTACTTGGCCTTCTGCAACAAGGGAATCGCATCGCCGATCGTATAAGGACGCTGCTCCACAAGCGCGCGCGCCTTCGTAATATTCTTGGATAGCTTCTTTGCCATTATTTCCTCGTCTCCCACCCCGTACCTAACGCCTTTCCGGCGAAGGCCTTGCACAATTCCGCAAGGGCGTGGTCCCGACTAGCCTGCATAGGAGTGCAGACAACCTTCTAAGTATGCCGGATTTCGGCGAAAAGGTCAATCCGCGAAGGACATTATGCAAGAATCTCGCATGCCCAGAACCATCATCCTGGCCGTTGCGACCCTTCTCAGCACCTTGCCGCTCCACGCCGACGACGGTGCCGCCTCCATCGCCGCCGGCGGCCTGGTCCTGATGAAGCGCGAGCCCCGCATCACCATGGCTAAAGAAGTCCTGCAAATTGGCCTCAGTAAGGTCATTGTCGACTATGACTTCCGCAACGACTCCGACCTACCCATCTCCACTGTCGTAGCGTTCCCTGTCCCCGCCTATACCTTCGGCCAAGAGGAAACCACCTTTGGTGACCCCGCCTTCTCCGACTTCAAACTCACCATTAACGGCAACCCCGCCGTATTTTTCACCGAAGCTCGCGCCTTCCTAGGCAAGCGAGATATCACCGATCTGCTCAAACTGAATCACATCGACGCTGCCACCTTCGGTCACCGCAACCCAAAGAAAGATGATTTCGACACCATCCCAGATTTCAAGCACGCCTCACCCGAAGTCCAGCGCCGCCTCACCGTAGCCGGTGCCTTCAAGGACGGCGAACCTGATTGGACAGTAGAGAAAAAGTACTACTGGACCCAAACCTTCCCGCCCCACTCAACCATCCACATTCGCCACGAGTACACACCCGCCATCGGCGGCACAAATAGCGTTCGTTACGGTCTAGGCACACCAGCTGATCCGGACGAAACAAAGCAACTGGACACCTTATGTTTGGACCCAGCACTGAGAACCCGACTGACCACGTTGAGTCGGCGGGATGACCGCCAAGTTCCCTACAACTACGTCGACTTTATCCTCACGACTGCGAACACATGGAAGACGCCGATCGAAGATTTCACCCTGATCGTCGAACGACCCAAACCTGACAAATCGCGTATGACGCTCCAACCCCAAATAGACCCAGCGAATGAATCGCTCGTCAGCTTCTGCTGGAACGGCACTGTCTCGAAAACAGATGCGAACCATTTCACCGCGCATCAGCTAAACCTGATCCCCACTAAGGAACTGCGCATCGGCTACATCTCCGTAGACCGCATCGATCCAAATTGACCCAAATTCGGCCCCGACCGTCGTAAAGAATCTCCCCGCCCCAAACCCGGCATCAGAAGAAGCAGCGCCCTCGATTACCTCATCGCCGGACCGCCTTAACCGGACCAAACCTCAACACAACCAAGGAGACACACAATGCAACTAGGAATGGTAGGCCTAGGAAGAATGGGCATGAACATGGTCACCCGCCTCATCAAAGCCGGCCACCAATGCGTCGGCTTCGACAGCAACCAGGCCACCATCGACACCCTCACCAAGGCCAGGCGGCTCCGGCGCCACCACCCCCGAAGACTTCGTCCAGAAGCTCACCACCCCCCGCGTCATCTGGCTCATGGTCCCCGCGGCTGTCGTCGACGACGTCATCGCCAACCTCCTCCCCCACCTCCAGCCCGACGACATCCTCATCGACGGCGGCAACTCCTTCTACCAGGACGACATCCGCCGCGCCGAAGCCCTCAAGCCCAAGTCCATCCACTACCTCGACGTAGGCACCAGCGGCGGCGTCTGGGGAGCCGACCGCGGCTACTGCCTCATGATTGGCGGCTCCGACGCTCCCTTCCAGCGCTGCGAGCCCATCTTCAAATCCCTCGCCCCCGGCATCGACGAAGCCCCCCGCACCCCCGGCCGCGAAAAGTCCGGCGGCACCGCCGAGCACGGCTATCTCCACTGCGGCCCCCACGGCGCCGGCCACTTCGTCAAAATGGTCCACAACGGCATCGAGTACGGCATGATGGCCTCCTACGCCGAAGGCCTCAACATCCTCCACCACGCCAACGCCGGCAAAACCAAGCAAGACTCCGACGCCGAAACCACCCCGCTCCGCGATCCCCAAAACTACCAGTACGACCTCAACCTCACCGACGTCACCGAAGTCTGGCGCCGCGGCAGCGTCATCTCCTCCTGGCTGCTCGATCTAGCCGCCGCCTCCCTGCTCGAAAGCCCCGACCTCAGCAAGTTCGCCGGCCGCGTCTCCGACTCCGGCGAAGGCCGCTGGACCGTCAAAGCCGCCATCGACGAATCCGTTCCCGCCCCCGTCCTCAGCGCCGCCCTCTTCGATCGCTTCAGCTCCCGCGGCGAAGCCGACTTCGGCGACAAACTCCTCTCCGCCCTGCGCTACGAATTCGGCGGCCACCAAGAGAAAAAATAGCTTCTCTCCAGGCTCGCGCAATCAACCGAGGGGAGAGCCGAATCGCTCTTCCCCTTCGCGTTTGCGGCCCTATCCTCAACGAAATACCGGCGAAGTGAAAGACGGGCCGCGGGTTGCCCACCTCCATAACTTTATTTCCGTTAGCGTTCAATTTTGACCAACCGACCAACTTCAAATGGATGATCCTTTATCAGGAGTCGCTTTTCTTAGTCGTATTCGGGCCATGATCACCGGGCACGTGTTGACAAGTAAGTGGCGCCGAGGAACCGCCACATGCCAGCTACGAAAGGACACTCTATGAAGACCAAAAGTGATCCCAAGCTTTCCTACACTGACTTCCTGAATACTGAAGGCCCAGGTCGTAAACTCGTCCACCTGAAAGCCAGGCGGGCGTCTTCTTCTCCCAGGGAACGGAGTCCAACTGCGTCTTCTATCTCATCGCAGGCCGCGCCAAACTCACCGTCGTCTCCCAAGCCGGCAAAGAAGCCACCATCACCCTTCTGGTCCCAGGCGAGTTCATCGGTGAGGAATCCATCGCCGGCGCCGGCGGCCTGCGCATGTCCACCGCCTCCGCCGTCACCGCCTGCACCGCCATGAAGATCAATCGCGACGAGATGATCCAGGCCCTCCACGACGACCACACCTTCTCCGACTTCTTCCTCCGCTTCCTCCTCGCCCGCGGCATGAAGACCCAGGCCGACCTCGTCGACCAGCTCTTCAACTCCAGCGAAAAGCGCCTCGCCCGCACCCTCCTCCTCATGGCCGAGTTCGGCAAGCCCGGCGAGCCCGAAACCCTCATCCCCGCCATCACCCAGGAAGCCCTTGCCGAAATGATCGGCACCACCCGCTCCCGCGTCAGCTTCTTCATGAACCGCTTCCGCAAGCTCGGCTTCATCGAATACAACGGCCGCATCCGCGTGCACAAATCCCTGCTCAACGTCGTCCTCCACGACCAGTTCAGCGGCCACAACTCCGAGCGCCCGCCTATGGAGATCGAAGAGCGCACCCGCACCGTCCCGATCAGACCAGCCCTATCCAAAAAAGCGCGCCCGGCAGCCGACTAGCAGCACCCTACCCGCAGCATAGTTCGCTTTTGAACAGATAACTTTTGCGCCCCGTGACAACGTTGATTCACGCTCCCTTCGCCCCAGACAGAAAGGAACTTCTTATGTCGAAGAACGATCTCAACCTGCTCATCGTGGATGACGAACCGGACACGCGCCACCTCCTCACCCAGATCTTCACCCTGCGCGGCTTCACCGTCCGCTCCGCCGAAGACGGCTTTTCCGCCCTCCAGATGATCCGCTCCTCCGTGCCCGACATCCTCCTCTCCGACCTCAATATGCCCGGCATGTCCGGCTTCGAGCTCCTCTCTGTCGTCCGCAGACTTCACCCCCGGATCCACGTCATCGCCACCAGCGGCGCCTACTCCGGCAACTCCGTTCCCAAGGGCATCGCCGCCGACAGCTTCTACGAAAAAGCCTCCGGCCTGGCGAGCCTGTTCGAGCTGATGGACATGGCCGCCCTCCTCGGCCATACCTCGTTCTACTCCCATCGCGCCCCCACTCCCCTCTGGATCGATCTCGAATCCCGCATGCCCTTCGAGTCCAACCACGTCCTGCTCAACTGCCCCGCCTGCCTCCGCCCCTTCCGCCAGACCGTCGATCAGATCGACGACGAGATCCGGGAGGCTAACTGCCGCTTCTGCGGCGGTAAGGTCGACTATGCCATTGCACTCGCCATCAAACCCCAGATCGTACCCAGCGAGCCCAGGCCTTTGGCCAACGAATCTCGCGCCCCCGCAAGCGAATATCCCGCCGAGTCCCTCAACGCCCGCCGCGCCTGACCTCTTCGCTTCTGCAAATCTCCCCTACTTCGGCCACCGCTCCATCACCTTCCCCGACGCATCCAGAAACTCCATCTCCGGCGACCCATCCTCCTCCACCTTCAAAATGATCCGGTCGTGCCCTGCGGCATCCGCCAGCCGCAGCGACGACGCCTTATCGGAATCCCTCCCCAGATACGCCCGCGGATGTTCCTGAATCGGATATTTTGCGATCAACTCCGCCATCGCCTTCTTCGCCACAGCCACCTGCTCCGGCGTATTTCTCGGCATCGCCTTCACCTTCCCGAACGCGGCCATCACCTCCGGCGTAATTCGCGCCGTCCCGTTATCCGAGATGCGAATCCCCGCGTGGCGCTCCTCGCCATCCTGCCCGGTGTCCAAACTCATCGACTGATCTTGCTCATACTCGTCGAAGCTCAAATGCCCGAACCCATGCGGAACCCCGTCCTTCCCCTCGTATCCGCCGAAGATCAACCCGCCATTCTCCGTCCCCTCATCGTTCATAAACAGCATTCCGGCCACTCCGGACCGGTCGGCCCTCGACCCTTCTCTCCCTTTGAAGAAGGAACCCGGGAACTTCTCCTTATCGGCAATCACCAGCCGCGGCGTTCCATCCGGCTCCACAACATTGATCCGCTCCACCGTAATCTCGTCGAACGTCGCAGTCTTGGCACTCTCCTCCGCATGCACCGGATACACGATCGAACCGCCATTCCTGATCCCCAACACCACGGTCGCTGCAAACACGACCGTCAACACGCCGGAATACACTGCCAGAAACCGCGGATGCGAAATTAATCTCATCAGTTCAATCTCCTATCCGATAAATCTATCCTGATTACCCCATCCCCTCGTCTCGACTTTCGTGGATACTGTTACCTACCCATGCGAGCCGAGCCCTTCGCGCAGCCAAACCCGCAACGCCTCCTCTACCCCGACGCCTTCCCTCCGGCATCGCGCCGCGGCCGCGCGCACTATCTCGAGCTTGCCGTCACCTTCCTCGTCCTCCTCCTTTTCTCCTGGCTCGGCATCAAGCTCTCCAATAGTTCTGAGGGCGTCGCCACCATCTGGTTCACCAATGGCATGCTCCTGGCACTGGTCATCCTCCGACCCCGCCACTTCTGGATCCAGTACTTCGCCGTCGGCCTCTTCGCCGACACCCTCGCCGACGTCCTCTACGGCGACCGCTTCGCCCTCGCCTTCGGTGTCTCTCTCGCCAACTCCGTCGAAGTCATCCTCTCCGCCCTCGTCCTCACCTACGTCTTCGGCAGTCCCTTCAACCTCTCCCGCCGCAGACCCCTGGTCGGCTTTCTCTTTATCGCCGTCATCGGAGCCACCGCCGTCACCAGCGCCCTCGGCGCCTCCTGGACCCTCCTCTTCGTCAAGGCCGGCCCTTGGGCCACCCTGTTCCGCACCTGGTGGCTCGGCGACATCCTCGGGATGTCCATCATGGCGCCCCTCACCTTCATCCTCCTGCGCCCCGGCTTCTTCCACATGCTTCACCGCCGCCGCCTCCTCAATACCCTCGGCCTCCTCCTCATCCCCGCCCTCGCTACTCTCTTCGTCTTCACCGATAGCCGAGACCCGCTCATCTTCCTCATCGTCCCCGCGCTGCTCGTGGTCGTCTTCCGCCTCGGATTCCCCGGCACAGTCCTCGCCGTCTGCGTCGTCGCCCTCATCTCCATCCCCCTCACCATCCACGGCTACGGCCCCCTCATGCTCGTCGCCGACCACCGCATGCTTCACCGCATCGTCGACGTCCAGATCTTCCTCGCGGTCGCGCTCTTCACCTGCTTCCTCGTCGCCACCCTGCTTGAAGAGCGCACCGAGCTCGAGGCCTCTCTGCTGCAAAGCGAAGCCCGCTATCGACTCCTCGCCTCACTCGACGGCCTCACCGGCCTCGCCAACCGCCGCACCTTCGACGAGCGCCTTCAGGACGAATGGGGTCGCGCCCTTGTCGCCAATCAACCCCTGTCTCTGCTGATGATCGACGTCGACCTCTTCAAGAAGTACAACGACCTTTTCGGCCACATCAACGGCGATAACTGCCTCCGCCAAATCGCCAACATCATCGCGGACGGCATCTCCCCCTCCCACGGCGAGGCCTCCCGCTTTGGCGGCGAAGAGTTCGCCGTCATCCTCCCCAACACCGATAGCGAGCAAGCCATGGCCACGGCCGAAAACCTCCGCGCCGCCGTCGCCGCGATCAAGCTGCCCCACCCCGGCAGCCCCTGGCATCTCCAGACCGTCAGTATCGGCGTAGCCGTCGCCGTCCCCGAAACCGGCCAGTCCCCGGTCTCTCTCCTCAATGCCTCCGACAGCGCCCTCTACCTCGCCAAGCTCCTCGGCCGCAATCGAGTAGAATCCAACCTCTCCGACTACCCCATCCCACTGGAACCCCAACAGCCCGAGCTCCCAGCCCACCCACGAAGGCGCAAAACCGACTACCAGTAATCCCCCTTGACACTCCACCGATAACCGCCTACTCTCATTTCCAGCGAGGCGAAGAAATGGCGAAAACCAAACTCACCCCCAGCTCCCTCTTCCCCATCCTCAACCAACACCCCGGCCCACGCCTCCTCGGCATGGCTCGCCTCGCCGCCGAGTCCACCCACGCCGACGACGGCCACCAGATCGAGTTCCGTACCCTCCAGCCCCGCACGATCCTCAACCGCTCCGTCTCCAAACGCGGGCTCAAGCACTACTGGACCATCAACCCCTTCCGCGGCTGCGAGTTCGGCTGCAAATACTGCTTCGCCCGCTACACCCACGAGTTCCTCCAGCCCGCCTCCATCAACCCTCCCCCACCCGGCGCCGTCGACATCCCCCAACAACCCTGGGCCCTCGCCTTTGAACACGAGATCTACCTCAAAGAAAACGCAGCCTGGCTCCTCGAGCAGGAACTCCGCACCGTCGACCCCACCGAAGAGATCGCCATCGGAACCGCCACCGACCCCTACCAACCGATCGAGCGCCGCGTAGGCATCACCCGTTCCCTCCTCGAAGTCTTCGCCCGCCAGAAGGGCCTCCGCATCGGCATCATCACCAAGTCCTCGCTCATCACCCGCGACATCGACCTCCTCCAGCAGATCGCTGCTCACAACACCCTGGTCATCCACCTCACCATCACCACTACCGACGCCGCGTTAGCCCGCAAGCTGGAACCCCGCGCCCCCCGTCCCGACCTCCGCTTCGCCGCTCTCCGCAAACTCTGCATCGCCGGCCTCAATGCCGGAGTCCTCTGCTGTCCACTCCTTCCCGGGATCAACGACAGCGTAGCCTCCATCGACGCCGTCGCCCAACGTGCCGCGGCAGCCGGAGCCTGCTTCCTCGGCGCCAACCCCCTCTTCCTCAAATCCTGCTCCCGCCCCACCTGGCTCGCCTTCATCCGCGAGCACCTTCCCCACCTCGCCGACGACTACAACCGCCGTTTCGCTAAAGCAGACTTCGTCGACGCCACCTACCGCAATCGCATGGCCACCCTCGTCCGCCAGATCTGCTGCAAGCATCACCTCTACGAGCGCAGCTCCGAAGCCCACCTCACCCAAGACCTCTCCGCCCCGCAACCTGCCAGCAAACAACCCGCTGCCCGCAAGCCACCCATCCCGGTCCGCCCTGAACCCCTCCAGCCCAGCCTCTTCGCCACCAGCTAGCGATAGACCAAACGCGCCGTCACCAAAGCCGCGTAAGAAAGCCAAACCACCAAGGGAGCCAAACACAACCCAGCCACCCGCGCTCTTCGAAACGCATACACCGCGATCGGCATAGCCACCACCAGCGTCACAACATTCCCCACCAACCCCGCAACCAGATGACTGAACCCGCCCGTATACACCGGATACAACAAGCAAAGAAACGCCAGCAGACTAACCCACTCCGCCCGCCGCTGATCGCCATGCGTTTTAGCCGCCCGCAGCAGCAACCACCGCGCCACGCCCATCCCCGCAAACAGCACCAGCCAGATCGTCCCCACCACCCAACCCGGCGGCAACCCCGTCTGCTCCCCGCCTGACTGCTCCAGCCCGAGCCCGAAGATCGCCCCGTTCACTACCAACGGCGTCCCCACAAACACCGCCACGTTCGCAGTCAGCCCCGCCATCACCGGCCGCTCTTTCCGAACGTCGACCCAGCGCGCATCCTGCATATCGCTACCACCCCGATCAGGCTCTGCATCAATAGACGCAGAATCCTTCATCCGAGTAACCCCAGAATCTCTTCCCGCCTTGGCATCGACGGCGCCGTCCCCGCCCGCGTCACCGAAATCCCCGCCGTCGCGCATCCAAACCGAGCCGCCTCCAGCGCCGTCCGCCCCTCACTCAGCGCCGCCGCAAACCCGCCGCAAAATCCATCGCCCGCCCCAGTAGTATCCAGCACCGGCCCCGCATAAAACGCTCCCACCAACACCGCGTCTTCCCCCTCGACACACACCAGCGCGCCCTGCGCCCCCAAAGTCACAATCACACACCTCGCACCACGCCCCATCAACACCTTTGCCGCCGCCTCCGCCTGCGCCTTCGTCTCCACCGGCATCCCGGTCAGCAACGCCGCCTCACTCTCATTCGGAATCAGAAAGTCCGCCAGCCCCAGCATCTCATTATTCAAACTCTGCGCCGGCGCCGGATTCAAAATCGTCCGCACCCCTGCCTCGCGCGCCAATCGCAATCCGCACTCCACCGTATCCAGCGGCAGCTCCAACTGCGTCAGCAAAACCCCAGCCGACCGAATCGCCTCCCCCGCCGTCTCGACATCCTTCGGCCGCAGCGTAAAGCAAGCCCCTGGCACCACGATGATCGCGTTCTCCCCCTTCTCCTCATCAATCATGATCACCGCCGACCCCGTCGCCGTCGCGCAGTTCTCCGTCAACGACGCATCGATCCCATCCGCCGCCCACGTATCCCGAGCCAGCCGCCCAAACGCGTCGTCTCCCAACCGCGAAAGCATCTGCACCTCCGCTCCCGCGCGAGCCGCCGCCACCGCCTGGTTCGACCCCTTACCCCCCGGCCCCAGCGCAAATCCGCTCCCCATCAGCGTCTCGCCCCACGCCGGCAGCCGCGCCGCCCGAAACGCCGCGTCCGCCACAAAACTTCCCAGCACCAGGATCTTCTTCGCCATACTTCCCTTCACTCCATCTCAATCGTCCGCAAACACCGTCTCGCCATAGTGCTCGACCACCGGAAACGGCTCGTAAAAATGATGCAGCAACTCGCGCCACTGCTCATACCGGTCAGAGTGCCGAAACCCAATCGTATGGTCCTCCACGCTTTCCCACCGCACCAGCAGCAGGTAACGATGCCGCGTCTCCATGCAGCGATGCAGATCCAGCGACACAAACCCGGGAGTCGCTTCAATCAGCGGACGCGCCGTTTTCATCGCTTGTTCAAAGGCCCGCTCCTCGCCCACAATCACGTCCAACACCGCCGCTTCAAGAACCACAAACCCTCCCGCACTCAACCAGCATACGCACGAGCAATCAACACCAGCGCCAGCAAGTAAGACACCACCATCGCCGCCAAATATCCCTTCGCTCTATTATTTGCTCCCTTGAACTCCTTCCACGCAAACACGCCCCACAAGCAAGCCACCATCGGCGAAGCCTGCCCGATCGCATACGAAATCGCCACCCCAACCAAACTCGCCGCCACAAAATTAAACACCGTCCCCAACCCCCAGATCGCTCCGCCCAGCAACCCCAGCGCGTGATATCCAAGCGGCGCGCGAAAATAATCGAGCGCGGCCACCGGGCTCCCCACAATCGGCTTCCTCATCAAAATCGTGTTGAAGAAGAAGCAGCACACCAACGCTCCCGCCGTCAGAAACACGGCCGTCGTATAAGGAGTCAGTGTGTTCCCATGCGTCATCGCCCGCGTCACAAATGGCGCAAAGATCCCCATCAAAAATCCCGACACCACGCAAACCCACACTCCCTTCTTCGACACCGCCGTCTCACCCGACCGCAGCGCCCCATAAGACTTTCCCACCAGCACCACCGCCACCACCGCCATCAACACGCCCGCCCCCAGCAGCACCGCATTTCCCCGCGGCTGCAGCGCATAACTCAGCACCACACCCTCCACTAGCGCAATCCCAATCGAGATCGGAAACGCCACCGACAGCCCAACAATTTCAATCCCCGCAATCAGCAGCACATTCGCAATATTAAAGATGAACCCACCCAGCGCCGCGTACCCCAGGTTCAGGTAATCGGCCGAGTGCACATTCGCGGCAAACGCCGTAGGTCCGCCCTTATAACTCCCCATCGTGAACGCCAACGCCAGCGCAATCAAAAAAATCCCCAGCCCATAATCCCAGTAGTAAAGCTCGAATCGATAGTTCTTCGTCCCCTTGAACGTATTCGCAAACGAGCCCCAGCAGATCGTGCTCAGAATCGTCATCAGCAGCGCCACAGCAAATGTGGACGGAACAAACATCGGCAACCTCCGCGCAAGGAACCTTCGCAACCACTCAAGCCCGAAGATCAAGCGGCCTTTCGCGAAGCACCATTATGCCCGACACACCGCCCTCTTGTCGGGTACCGCCCACGCCACTCTTCAACCCAAATGCTTTTGCCTCACCTGTGGCAAGATAGAAGCCACGAACGAGTCGGCGTTCCTCAGCGACGTAAATCCAACCCGGCAGACCTTGCTGTTCTCCCATGCGCCCCTGGATAGCTTCCTCACACCAGCAGCACGCGCGGAGACCGCTCTCATGGATGACAATCAAGAACTCCTCGACCCCGCCTTCGGCAAGCTCTCCCCCTACGCCCCTCCGGAACTCGAAGCCTTCGCCTTCCTCATCGGCAGCTACCAATGCAACGCCCGCATCAAATCCACCCGCGGCGACTGGCAGCGATTCGAAGCCCAGTGGCTCGGCCGCTTCATCCTCGACGGCCACGCCATCGCCGACGAGTACCGCATGACCACCCTCTCCGGCGAACTCATCGTCCTCGGTATGAACATCCGCACCTACGACCCCGCCACTCACACCTGGTGCATCAAGTGGCTCAACGCCCTCACCGGCACCTGGACCGACCTCGTCTCACAAGAACTCGGCGGCGTCCGCATCAACAACAACGGCAGTGGCTCCTGCATCACTTACGCTTTCCAAGAACCCACCGCCGCCCATCCCTACACCCGCGCCACCTACACCACCCACTCCCCCACCCACTTCACCTGGAAAGGCGATCAATCCATCGACGCCCTCACCTGGACGGACTTCATGCTAGTCGAGTGTTATCGCAACCACTAGCCAACGCGCTAATTCACGACTTCCTTCGCGTACGAATTCTCCAGCGGCAGCGATATCCGAAACTTCGTCCCATGCGTCACCATGTCCGTACTGCTTGATACCTCAATCTTCCCCGCGTGTCCCGCAATAAACTGCTTCGCTACCCACAGCCCGATCCCTGTGCCAGTCGATCCGCGCGTCGTGAAGAACGGTTCAAACACCCGCGAAAGATTCTCCGCCGGAATGCCTCGCCCGTTGTCCTCCACCCAAAGCACAATCGCCTGCTGCCCATCGCACACACCATCCTCCGTTGTCACCCGAAGCGTTCCTCCAGGCGTCATCGCATACAGCGCATTCGTCACCAGGTTCGAGATCACCTGCATCAGCTCTCCCTTCCGCACCACCACCTCCTGCCCCGACGCGAAGCATGTCTCCACCTTCACCCCGGCCTCGCGCAGCTTCGAGCTGTAGATCTTCAGCACCTCACCCACCAGCTCCGTCAACGAAACCATCGCCGCCGAATTCTGCTCGCGATAGAACCCCAGGGTCTGTTTCGCAATATGCGACAGCCGCACCAGTTCGCTCTCCGCCGTTGCCAGGTACGAGATCACCTCCGCGTCCGAAGAGTTGCACCGCGCCAGGTAAATCAAATTCAGCACCGCCTCGAGCGGGTTATTGATCTCGTGCGCAATCGACGCCGCCATCCTCCCACTCGCGGAAAGCTTCTCCGCCTCCATCAGCGATTGCTCCATCCGCTTCCGCTGCGTAACATCCCGCAGCACCTTCGACGCTCCCACCACCGCTCCCGCAGCGTTGCGCAGTGGTGAAATCGTCAGCGACACATTCAGCCGCTTCCCATCCTTGGTCAACCGGACCGTCTCGTAATGCTCAATCCGCTCGCCCGCGCGAATCCTGCGCAGGATCATCGCCTCTTCCGGATGCAGCTCCTTCGGCACCAGCGTCAATATCGACGCCCCCAGGATCTCCTCCTCGCTGTACCCAAACGTCCGCTCCGCCGCCTGGTTCCAGCTCGTGATCGTCCCGTTCAGATCTTTGCTCAGAATCGCATCATCGGCCGACTCCACAATCGCCGCCAGCCGAGCCCGCGCAATCTCCAACTGTCGCTGGTCCGTGATGTCCCGCGCAATCTTCGACACCCCAATCACGTTCTCGTGGCTGTCCCGAACCGGAGAGATCGTCAGCGACACAACAATCTTTCGCCCATCCTTCCTCACCCGCTCCGTCTCAAAGTGCGCGATCTGCTCCCCAGCCCTCACCTTGCCAAGGATGAACGGCTCCTGGTACTCCAGCTCCGAAGGAATCAACTTCAGAATCGATTGCCCAATGATCTCCTCCGGCTGATACCCGAAAATCTTCGTAGCCGCGGGATTCCAGCTCGTAACGATTCCATCCAGGTTCTTCGCAATAATCGCGTCTTCGGAAGAATGCACAATCGCTTCCAGCAGCGAGGCCGGCCCTTCGACCCCAAGGTCGCTCGCAGGGTTATCCCGTTGCAATGTCTTAGAAAAGTCCATGAGTCAGTTTTTCGATCCCTCCCACAACACACCTCTCGACACGATGAGCAGCATCGCCCACTCTCATCGCTAACAAGTAGGATGCGCTAAGCTCCGTCCGCGCCTCCCCGCAGCCGGTCACGCACCCGCAATCCAACCGCACGCCCACCACGAACCTCCGCCCAGCGCACAAAAAGAGCGCAGCTGGATCGCGAGGGAGACCCTCCACAATCCTTCTGCGCCCTTTGTTCTTCTAAGCTTCCGCTTACGCGACGACTTCGATGCCCATCGACCGCGCCGTGCCGCGAATGCTCTTCGCCGCCGACTCAATCGACGCTGCATTCATGTCCGGCATCTTCTGCTTCGCGATCTCCTGGATCTGCTTCTCGGTCACCTTGCCAACCTTGTCCTTGTTCGGTGTCCCGGAGCCCTTCGGTATGCCCGCAGCCTTCAGCAGCAGTACCGGAGCCGGCGGCGTCTTCGTAATAAACGAAAACGTGCGGTCCGCATACACCGTGATGACGACCGGAATCGTCAGACCCGCCATCGACGGATCCTTGCTGGTGCGCTCGTTGAACTGCTTGCAGAACTCCATGATGTTGACCTGCGCCTGTCCCAGCGCGGGTCCAACCGGCGGTGCCGGCGTTGCCTTCGCGGCGATGATCTGGAGCTTGACGTATCCCTGAACCTTCTTCGGTGCCATATTCGTAATCCTTCTCAATATTGCGGGCGGTGCAACTGCACAACGCGCCTCGCATGATTTTTTTCTACCGCTGTGCTGCAGGAGTTAGAAGGTCCGGTGAAGCGCCCGGGCTGTGACTCCCAAAACTTATCTGTTCCCTGCGCTCGCCCAGCGAGCGCGTCTTTCACTACTCACTACCCACTACTCGTTACTCACTATCCTTCGACCTTCTCCACGTTCGCAAACGAAACCTCTGTCGGTGTCGGCCGGCCAAAGATCGATACCATCACCTTGAGCGTCTGCTTGTCTTCATTGACGTCATCAACTGCGCCATTGAAGTTGTTGAACGGCCCATCGGTAATCCGAACCTGCTCGCCCTTCGTAAACTTGAGCTTGAGCTTCGGCTTCTCCTTGGTCACGTCGCTGCGATTCAACATCGCATTCACCTCGGCCTCGGAGAGCGCATTGGGCTGATCGCCCGTCTGCAGAAATCCCGTAACCCGCGGCGTGTTCTTCACCACGTGCCACATATCGTTGTCCAGCGCCATCTCCACGAACACATACCCCGGCAGAAACACGCGGTCGATCGTGTACTTCTTCCCGTTGCGCAGCTCGGTCGTGGGCTCTGTAGGAATCTCGATGCGCCCGACCTTATCTTCCAGGTGATAGGCAGCCACGCGGCTCTGCAACGATTCCTTCACCTTGCGCTCAAACCCCGAGTACGCGTGAATGATGTACCACTTGAAGTTCTCGTTAACCGGCGCCGCGGCAGCAACTGCCTCTCCGCCGACAGCCTCGCCCTCAGTCGAGGTTTCCGGGTCAACCGCAACGTCGCTCTTCAGCGCCTCATCGGCTCCGACCGCTACGACCTGCTCTTCGTCCTGCTTCAACTCATCTGCCATGGTTTTACTTTCCTTCAAACCCAAATCTCGTCATCAAGCGAAATCGAGATTCGAGTTCCACCCTCGCCTCTCGCATCGCGAACCTAGTGCTTCGTCAGTGACAGGAACATCTTGTCGATGCCCCGGCCCAGCGTCCAGTCCACCGCAAAAAAGTAACCGGCAAACAAAAACACCGTCACGATCACTACGATCGTCGTCGCCTGCACTTCCGCCCGCGACGGCGTGTGGACCTTGCTCATCTCCTGACGTGTTTCCTTCAGGAACTCAATGAGCCGCTGGGGACCCGCGGTTGCCCGCTGCAATGCGCTCTGTTCGTTTGTCTCAACTACGGCGGCCTTCGCCATGGATTTACTCCTGAAACTGCTGATGCGTTCGTTTACTCACGTTCAAATGTCTGGCAGGGGCGCTCGGATTCGAACCGAGAAGTTCGGTTTTGGAGACCGACAGTTTAACCGTTGAGCTTACGCCCCTGTAAAGTTGTCAGTTCTCCGTTATCAGTTCTCAGTCTGAAACGCCTCTACTGACAACTAAGAACTGACAACTAAGAACTACTTGGTCTCTTTATGCGCCGTGTGCTTCCGGCACGTGTTGCAAAACTTGGAGAACTCCAACCGTCCCGTGGTCGTCTTCTTGTTCTTCGTCGTCGAATAGTTCCGGTTCTTACAATCCGGACACTGCAGGGTAATGATCTCGCGCATAATAACTTCCTCTCTAGTGTGGCCAGCCACCTCGGCTGGCAAGCAGCTTGCCCTGCAGTTGGAAGCATTTAGCCCCCGCCCACCTGACACGCCGCGACGCAGGGTTAAGGTCCCTGCAACCTATATTCCTGAAATTTCCAAACGGGATAGCCAAGCGGTCAGGCACACGCTCGTCCTCCCCTATTATCCACGAAAACCGCTCATTCGGGAAGCGACCCCTGCAGGACGCCTTGCCCTCTGCCAGCTTTCCACCTCCCGCTGTCCCCCATGTCCTGAATTCGAGCTAGAAAATACGCCCTGCCCTGATAAACTTCGAGCATGCCCGTAATGGATACTCCCCCCTGGTTTCGACGTGCACTTTTTGTCTTAATATTGGTCGCGATGGGCCTCCGCATAGTCTTTTTCGCCTATACCCATCGAACCTGGGAGGACGCCCTCATCACCGTGCAGCACTCCGAGGATTTCGTCCGCGGCATGGGGCTAACGCATCCCGTTCCGCCAGGAGAAGGGCCTCTGCATGGATTCACCAGCCCCTTAAGTGTTCTCCTGCCCCTGGTCGGCGACCTGATGCATCCTGGCTTCGGGCTGACGTTCCTTGAAGCTTCTGTCGATCTTCGCAGGGGGGGCCTCCGTCTGGATGGCTGCCGAGATCGCCTTGGGCATCGGCCTCCCGCCGCTGCTTGCCCTCACTGCGGCAGCCTTTATCGGCGTCGAACACCACCAGATCCTGTGGGGCATGTCGGGCATGGAGACCCAGGTCGTCACCCTCTGCTACCTCTTCGTCCTCTACGCCCTGCAACGAAACAACCAGTGGATGAAAGGCATCTCGATCGGCTTGGCCATGCTGGCCCGCCCCGATGCTGCCTTCCTGGTATTGATTGTGCTGGTCGTCGAAGCCATCCGTGTCTACCACGACCACCGCAAGCAGGAGTTGATTCCGGTCGTTGCGGGCCTGGCCATCGTCTATGCGCCCTGGCTGATCTTCACCAAGCTCTATTACGGCAGCCCGATCCCCAACACGATCATCGCCAAAGGACTCGGCTATTCCAGCCCCTGGTCCCATCATCCATGGCAGATATTGGATAAATTGAGAGGCCTCCCCATGCAGGTATTTGCGACGCTGGGGCCGGTCTACGGCGGCAATGGGACCGGCTTCCTGCCTCTCTGGGATCACCACCAGATCATGGCCTACACCATGCTTCTGCTGGTGCTCGTCGGCGCCGTGGTTGCCTACAGGCGGCGCGACGTTCAGGCATTGGCGCTGTTCGCTTATGTCCTCATCTACGGCACCTATTTGATGTTCGCCGTCAGCATCATCTTCGGCTGGTACACCATCCCCATCGTTGCAGGCGCGGTGATCGGCGCCGCCTACGGCTTCTGGGCGATCGTCTCCCACATCCGGTCGGAGCACACGCGGCAGTTGGTAGTCGGCGTTTGCGGCGCCGCCTATATCCTCAGCCTGGCCGCGGGTTTGCCGTTCACCATGCGCTCCGACAAATACATGCAAATAGATATCGAGTCGGGTGTCCGCAAGCAGATGGGCGTCTACCTCGGACAGGTCTCTTTGCCAACCGACAGGATCGGTAGTGAGTCCCTGGGATACGTAGGCTATTACTCCGGCCGCATCATCTATGACTACCCCGGACTCTGCAGCCGCACCGTAGTGCAGTATCTGCGCGACTACCCCAAGGAACGTTGGATCGTCGCCATGATGTATCACCTGCAGCCCACCTACATTGTGCTTCGCCCTACGGAGTTCATGAAGGATGGGAAAGTAACGCTTCCCTGGATCACGGAGGACTATGACCTGGTGAAGGTATTCCGAGCACCCCCCGAGACGGAGCAGCAGATTCTCTTCCCGAACAGCAACATCGACAAAGTGTTCTATGTTTTCCGTCACAAGAGAGCCGCCTCGCGAAGCGCTCCGCAAGCCTGAAGAACCAACCGTCTTCCTCCGTAGAAAACATCAGGCGGCGAGCCGAAGCCCGCCGCCTGATGTTTCTCCGCGCTCCGGCAAAATAACTCTCGCCGTCCGCGCAGGACTTACTTGATGATCTCGGAGATCGTACCCGCGCCCACAGTCCGGCCGCCCTCGCGAATCGCGAAGCGCAGACCCTTCTCCATGGCAACCGGCGTGTGCAGCGTGATCTCGAGCGAAATGTTATCGCCCGGCATCACCATCTCGGTACCTTCCGGCAGCTTCGCCGAACCCGTCACGTCCGTGGTCCGGAAATAAAACTGGGGACGATAGCCATTGAAGAACGGAGTGTGACGCCCGCCTTCTTCCTTGCTCAGAACGTAAACCTCGCCCTTGAACACGGTGTGCGGCGTAATCGAACCCGGCTTGGCCAACACCATCCCGCGCTCAACATCTTCCTTCGCAATGCCGCGCAGAAGAAGACCAGCGTTATCGCCTGCGAGACCTTCATCCAGCTGCTTCTTGAACATCTCAACGCCGGTAACAACAGTCGCCT
This sequence comes from uncultured Acidobacteriaceae bacterium, assembly GCA_963796535.1. Taxonomy (GTDB): domain Bacteria; phylum Acidobacteriota; class Terriglobia; order Terriglobales; family Acidobacteriaceae; genus Granulicella. The sequence goes on along the minus strand of CAWCMO010000007.1, from coordinate 421,685 downwards.
GCGTATCGCGGAAGCCGACGATCGATGCAGCCTCGCCAACCTTGATCTTGCCGCGCTCGATACGGCCGGTGACAACCGTTCCACGGCCAGAGATCGAGAAGATATCCTCGATCGGCATCAGGAAGGGCAGGTCCACCGCGCGCTCGGGCTGCGGAATGAACTTGTCCACCGCCGCCATGAGCTCGTCGATCTTGGCTTCCCACTGGGCTTCGCCATTGAGCGCGCCGAGAGCAGAGCCGCGGATGATCGGTGTATCGTCGCCCGGGTAATCGTACTTGCTCAAAAGCTCGCGAACTTCCATCTCCACCAGCTCGATCAGCTCTTCGTCCTCAACCGCATCGCACTTGTTCAGGAACACGACGATGAACGGCACGCCAACCTGGCGAGCCAGCAGCACATGCTCCTTGGTCTGCGGCATTGGGCCGTCAGTAGCGGCGACCACGAGAATCGCGCCATCCATCTGCGCCGCGCCCGTGATCATGTTCTTGATGTAATCCGCGTGGCCCGGGCAATCGACGTGCGCGTAGTGACGATTCGGCGTCTCGTACTCCACGTGAGAAGTCGAGATCGTGATGCCGCGCTCGCGCTCTTCGGGAGCGTTATCGATCGTGTCGAACGAGCGAAACGCGTTCTTCGGATTATGCTTCGACAGAACCTTCGTAATCGCCGCCGTCAGCGTCGTCTTGCCATGATCGATGTGTCCGATCGTTCCAATGTTTACGTGCGGCTTGCTGCGATCAAATTTTTCCTTCGCCATGACTGCTCACTTTCCTCTCGATATCGAAAACTGTCTTACCTGCACAACTCATCGCCGGCCGCTGTCCTGAAAGCCCAGTCCAACTTCCGGCTCACGCGTTCAGCTCTTCCTAGTAATACGCGTAGATCTTGAAATGTTTGTCACGAAGCTTAACTTCCACCTGCTCCACCGACGCCAGGTAGAACTCGCGAATCTGCCCCTGGTCGCCATTCGACAGCTTCTGGTATTGCGCCGCGGTTTCCTTGCCCAGCAGCCCGCCCTGCAGCACCGTCTCAAAGCTGCGGATCCGCACGCTCGCGCGCTCCACCGACTTCAAAAACTTCTCCACATTTGCCGGCCCAAACGCGTTCGCAATCGCCTGTTTCACCTCGGCAAACGTGGTTGCGTCCACTATGTTCATTGCCGGGCGCTCATAGAGAGCGGTCGTGCGGTCTACCTGAAACTGCGGCTGCGCCATCTATACTTCCGTCCTTCGGGATCGTTCAAATTCTGGAGCGGGAGACGGGAATCGGACCCGCGACCAACAGCTTGGAAGGCTGTGACTCTACCACTGAGTTACTCCCGCCCTGCCTTACAAAATTCTGGAGCTGATGATGGGGCTTGAACCCATGACCTCTCCCTTACCAAGGGAGTGCTCTACCACTGAGCTACATCAGCGTTCCTGTTCCCTTCGCTCCTCAATCCGTGCGCGCATGTTCGCGATCACGACCCGAAACGCAAAGAGCCCTAAAAACAAGATCGGCAGCCATCGAATCTCGACGTCCCGATCCGCAATTCCCACATACCTGGACGAATACCCATGCATGTGGATGACTGCTGCCGGATCAATCGTGAACCACGACAGCAACCCTAAGACTACCAAAACTCCGAGTGCAACAAACATCCGCCCTCGGTCCGCCGCCGGGTTGAGTGATCGTTCTCTCCCATTCTCCACCGATCTCTCACTCACTCCAACTAAAAAATGGTGCACAGGGAAGGATTCGAACCTTCGTAGCGCATAACGCGGCAGATTTACAGTCTGCTGCCATTAACCACTCGGCCACCTGTGCCCTTTGTTTCTACCGCTCTACCAACTGCCATCCCGCAACCCATCGCTTCCGTCCGATCGCTCGCGCGTTCCAATACCGCACGAAATCTCTCGCGCAATATCCTCTGCCGGAGTTGTCGATGGCGAACGCTGCAAGGCTGGAACAACTGGCAGGTACAACCAACTTCTACTCATTCACTGCGCCCCAGATTTCTGGAGCTGGCGAAGGGATTTGAACCCCCGACCGCCTGATTACAAATCAGGTGCTCTACCAGCTGAGCTACGCCAGCCCATTAGCCGGGCCCCCTTCAAATTCCTTCGCTTGAATTCCAGCTCAAAGTTCTCCGGGCGGTACGCCAAAACCCCTCAAGACACTCTCTGCCCAACTGGGTTCTAACAGTAAACGGCGCTCGTCAAAACACCCGAGCGCAGCTTTCACTTTACCATAGCCAGGGCTCGCCAAGGAACCCACGCCAAACCGGCGCGCGCCGTCTTCCCTCCCGAAAATCGCCCTACTGGATGATCTGCGGCGACCCCGGCGTCACCGATCCGCAGTCCGCTCCCACATACTTGCTGTCCCAGCTAGTCTCCATGGTCATGGCCTTGCCTCCCGTGTTCACCACCATGTGCATCGAGCCGTGCCCAGTCGTCCCCTCTCCAAAGTCCATCTCGCCGTGCCCCGTCGCATTGCTCGACGAGCAGCTCAGATCGAAGCTGTAATGCGTCGCTGTCCTGTTTTCATTCATCAGCTTGCAATCGCTGGCCTGCCGCGACTGTCCAAACGCTTTGTTCCACGACTCGGCCGTTGCGCAACTCCGTACCTTCGTCATCCGCGGCGGCATCTGCATTCCCGGCATCTGCATCGTCGTCGACGCAGTCGTCTCCCACAACCCCAACTTCATCGGCGGAGCCATCGGCGTCTGAAAAAATCCCGCCAGCAGCCCGCCCGTCGCTAACGCCTTCACCATCACCTTATTGACCACAAACCACCTCCGCACCATCAAGTACCGAGCATCCTAGACACCGCAACTCTTCCCGCGCAACCAAAAAATCAATTCCCTCCCCTGTGATCGAAGTCATATCGCCCTCCGTCCCCTTCCGCCTACAGTCAGCAGTAGAAGGAAGCCATGCCCACCCGCACCGCAACTAGCCCCACCACCACGCCTTCCCCGAAAAAGCCCTTCATCCGCCGCCATCTCCTCGACCACTCACAGCGCGTCCGCCACACCCTCCAAATCGCCTTTCTCGCCCTCAACGCCTGGCTCGCCCTCCAGTTCTATCTCTGGGTCCGCTACTTCGAGACCGACGGCCACAGCCTCTACGTCAGCCGCCCCGCCGGCGTCGAAGGCTGGCTCCCCATCGCCGGCCTCATGAACCTCAAGTACTTCCTCGTTACCCACCACGTCTCCGCCATCCACCCCGCAGCAATGATCCTGCTCGTCATCTTCCTGCTCTCCAGCCTCCTGCTCAAGAAATCCTTCTGCTCCTGGCTCTGCCCCGTAGGCACCGCATCCGAATACCTCGGGCACCTCGGCCAGCAACTCTTCCACCGCTCGCTCATCCTCCCCAGCTGGCTCGACATCCCTCTCCGCAGCCTCAAATACCTGCTCCTCGCCTTCTTCGTCTACGTAGTCGCCACCCTCGACGCTGCCGGCCTCCAGCAATTCCTCCTCGCCCCCTTCGGCATCATCGCCGACGTCAAGATGCTCAACTTCTTTCGCCACATGAGCCTCATCGGCATCGCCGTCATCCTCACCCTCGTTTTGCTTTCCGTCATGATCCAAAACGTCTGGTGCCGATTCCTCTGCCCCTACGGGGCCCTCATGGGCCTCGTCTCCCTCCTCAGCCCCGTAAAAATCCGCCGCGACCAGGCCGCCTGCATCGACTGCAACAAGTGCACCCACGCCTGCCCCTCCCACCTTCCCATCGCCCAGCTCGTCACCATCCGCTCGGCAGAGTGTACCGGCTGCCTCAGCTGCATCGCCGTCTGCCCCGCCGAAAACGCCCTCAACTTCGCCCTCCCGCCGCGCCGGACCCCCAACCTCCACCTCGCCGCAGACATCTCCCCCGCAGTTCAGTCTCTCGCCATCTCCACCATCCGCTGGCACAACCGCGCCCTCCAACCGCGCACGGTCGTCATGGTCCTGGCCATCCTCTTCTTCGGACTCATCACCGCGGCCCGCGCCACCCACCACTGGCAGACCAACCTACCCCGCTCCGTCTACCAACAACTAGTTCCCCACGCCGACGACTACAACCACTAGCGTCCATATCCAGCTCTCGTCATCCTGAGCGCAGCGAAGCACCCCTGTAGTTGCCTTTGCTCTTGCTTTTCTGGCTGTCATTCCGCAGCACAGCGGAGGAATCTGCTTCTCGACCACGTCACTCATTCACGCGAAAATGAATACGCAACTCCAAATCCGGCCCATGAAACTCCTTCGGCAGCGCCGGAAACTTTTCCACCCCAGTAATCGCTCCCCACGCCGCCCGATGCAGCGCAGCATCTTGCACAGTCCCTTCCAGATGCATTGCCGTAATCCTCCCATCCGGATTGATCGTGAGCCGGATCGCCGTCGCGCCCTTCTGATTCCGCGGCGGCTTCGCTTCCTCCGGCATCAGAGCCAGCCACTGTGCATCGATTTGCCCGAGCACCTCCCGCAAATAGGGTTGAAATTGCACGCCTTCGGTGTCGGAAAGAATGTCCACGCCTAGGTGAAACGCATGACTGTCGTCCGTCGCCTGTGTTCCCTCGTGTGCCGCGGTCTGCGCAGTATCCTGCCCAAAGCCCGCAAGCGCCCCTCCACACGACAGCGCCACGACGCAGCAAAATGCATTCATCCTCTTCATACGGAATCGCCTCCGCCCGGTACTACCTCACCGATGCATGCATCATAGACGCGCCGAAAGTCCTCCCGACAGCAACGCCTCAGGATTAAATTCCCGCCGTCCGTGCAGGACCGCCGCCAAATCCTTCTCCGGCGTAGTAATCGCCATCAGGTTGTAATTCTCCTCCAGCAGCGCCAACACCCCCGGTGACAAAAACGCGGGCAGCGTCGGCCCAATCCGCAGATTCTTCACCCCCAGCCACAGCAGCGTCAGCACCACTGCAATCGCCTTCTGCTCATACCAGCTCAGTACCATCGATAGCGGGAGATCATTGACCCCGCACTCCAACGCCTTCGCCAGCGCCAGCGTCACCTGCACCGCCGAGTACGCATCATTGCACTGCCCCATATCCATCAACCGCGGCAGCCCCGCCACCTTGCCCAGCACCAGCTTGTTGAACCGGTACTTCCCGCAAGCCAGCGTCAAGATCGCGCAGTCGTCCGGAACTGCCTTTGCCAGCTCCGTGTAGTAACTCCGCTCCGACCGCGCTCCATCGCATCCGGCAATCAAAAACAAGTGGCGCAGCTTGCCCGACTTCACCGCCTCCACCACCTCATCCGCCATACTCAGCACCGCATGATGCCCAAACCCCACCGTAATCTCCTCGTGACCTCCAGCCTCCACAAATCCCTCTGCCGCGAGCGCCGCCTCAATCACAGGACCAAACGCTGTCCCCTCCACATGCTTCACGCCAGGCCAATTCACCGCGCTCGAAGTAAAAATGCGTCCCTCATAAGAAACCTTCGGCTCCTGCATGCAGTTCGACGTCATCAGGATCGCTCCCGGAAACGCGTCGAAATCCGCTGCCTGGTTCATCCACGCGCCGCCATAGTTTCCCGCCAGATGCGAAAACGCCCTGAGCTTCGGATACCCATGCGCCGGCAGCATCTCTCCATGCGTATACACCTCGATCCCCGTCCCCCTGGTTTGCTCCAGCAGCGCATACAGATCATGCAGGTCATGCCCCGAAACCAGGATCGCTTTCCCCTTGCGAGCGCCCAGCCGCACTTGGGTCGGCCTTGGATTCCCAAACGTGCCGGTATGCGCCTTGTCCAAAACCTCCATCACGCGATAGTTCAGCTCACCCACACTCAACGCCATCGCCAGCAGCTCCGCCGCGCTCGGACCGTCGTGCGTCAAAAAGCACAACGCCTCGTGAATCTTCCCGAACAACTCCACATCGCCAGCCCCCAGCGCCAGCGCGTGCGCCGCATACGCTGCCACCCCCTTGATCCCATACAGCACCAGCTCCTGCAGGTTCGCAATCTCCTTGCTCTCAAGAAGAATCCGCACCGGCAGCGTCACCGACCTTCCCTGCGCAATCAACCCCTCCACCGTGTCCGCCGCTATCCACACCGCCGCGCCGCCAAACTGCACCGCCGCAATCCCGCTCTCACCCGCCGCGCGCTCATACACGCACCGCGCCGCAGCCCGCATCGCGGCCGCTCCATAAATCAACGCCACCAGCCGATCCTTATCGAAGTTCACATTGGTCAGCGTGGCAAACAAAGCCTCGATCACAAACGCGTCCACCTCCGGATCGCAGACCCGCAGCCGCTTGTCCGCTGCGCCCAGCAACCGCGCATGGTGCGCATACACCGAAATCCCCTTCACCGCATGCGTCAACAGATCTTGCAGCGCCGCCGTCGTCTCATCCTTGCCACAAACTCCTTGCGTCTGGCAGCCCACACCCTTGGACGTCTGCTCACATTGATAACAAAACATGGTTCTTCTCTCCTTGGATTCCGTCTGGCGTTTTGGTCTATCCCACCACCCTAACCACAGCCCCCCACCCGGCGCTGCGACGGCCATCACATATCCCAACGACTCCCACCGGACATATCCCGAAAAAATAAACTTGCTCCTTGTGATTTCAATCGCAGCAACAACAACTCCCTCCCCTCTAAGTTCAATCCAAGGGAGTAAACATGACCTCAACCGAGATTCACCTGACCACAACCCACAGCGCCGCAGAGCACCTGGCCGCCACCGCAACCGTTCGCGAAATCGCCCTCCACCAACCCACCGCCATCCGCGTATTCGAGCACCTTGGAATCGACTACTGCTGTGGTGGCAACCAAACCCTCGCCGCCGCCTGCGCCGCCATTCACCTCGACGCCCACGCCGTCCAGCTCGCCCTCGAGTTCGCCGCCGGCCGCCCCACTCTCCCCCAGCCCGAGTGGAGCAGAGCCTCCCTCGAGCTCCTCTGCGCCCACATCGTCGTCAAGCACCACGCCTACGCCCGCCGCGAACTTCCCCGCCTCATCGAACTCGCCGCCAACGTCCTCGCCCGCCACGGCGACGCACACCCCGAACTCGCCGCCATCCACGCCACCCTCTCCCTGCTCGAGACCGAGACCATCGAACACCTCGCCAAGGAAGAGTCCGTCCTCTTCCCCTACATCGTCAGCCTCGAGCGCTCCCTCACCTCGTCCGACGAGACTCCCGTCAGCTGCTACGGCTTCCTCCCCGACCCAGTCGCCCTCCTCTCCCACGACCACGAAGATGTCGGCCGCCTGCTTTCGCACATCCGCCAGCTCAGCCACACCTTCACCCCGCCCCTCGGCGTCTGCCTCAGCTACCGCATCTTCTACACCGGCCTCCAGGAACTCGAGCACGACCTTCGCCAGCACATGCACCTCGAAAACAACATCCTCTTTCCCCGAGCCATGAAGCTCGAATCCGCCACCGCCTTCGCCGCAGCCTAACCAGGCCGCTGCCTCCGCCGCATCTCCCATCCGTCCCGCGAACCAGCGCACGGATGGGAACGACGCCGCCCACCACCCTCATCATCCTCTCGACCACCACCAACCTCGTCCTCTCGACCGTAGCGCAGCGAAGTGGAGAGACCCCTGTATTGGCTTTTGCCTTTGCCTTTCTGGCTGTCATCCTGCAGTGATCTGCTTCTTCTCTTGTTTTTTGTCTTCGCCCTCTGCCAGAAGCTAAAGGCGCCCTTTTCCCCGCGACCTCCACCCCCCCCCCAAAAAAAACAAAAACTCTCGCCGTCCGTGCAGGACTGGTAGCATGGCACCCATGGCCTCGGTCTCACCCGCACCCATACCTCCGCCCGCCGACCACCCTCAGCGCCGCGCCACCCTCGCCTCACCCTCCACCCACAACCTCGAAGGCTCATGCGCAAACGCACGCTGATTCCCCTGCTCATCGCCATCCTCCTTCTCTGCGTCCTCGGAGTCATGCTCTATCTCCGCGCCAAGGCTCCTCCCGAAGCCGCGCGCCTGCTCCCCGAGTCCGACGCGATCGTCTTCCTCAACCTCAAGCCCGTCCGCGCCGCCACCCACTTCGACAAAACTCCCATCCAGCGCAGCCCCGACTTCCAGCACTTCATCGACGCCACCGGCATCGTCCCCGAGCGCGACCTCGACTCCATCGCCCTCGCCTTCCACCGCATGCCCGACCCCAACGGCCCCAACGGCCCCGTCGCCTTCTCCGAAGTCTTCATCGGCCGCTTCGACGGCGTTCGCCTCGGCCAGTACCTCCACTCCATCGCCGCTGCCGAGGAGCCCTACGCCGGCCGCACCATCTACACCATCCCCATCGACGGCCGTCAGCTCCGCATCGCCCAGCTCGATTACGACATCCTCGCCGCCTCCAACATGCCCACCACCGAGCAGATCCACTCCATGCTCGACCGCTCCCGCGCCGGCGCCCTCTCTACCCCCGGCTCCTCCCTCCTCGCCGCCCGCTATCACGACGTCCCTATCCTCTCCGAAGCCTGGGGCGTCGGCCGCATCGGCCTTCCCCTTTCCTCCGACGACGACCCCAACTTCATCTCCATCCTCGGCCTCCAACTCCCCCTCCGCACCGATACCGACTTCGTCGCCAGCCTCCGCTACACCGCCGCCGAACACGTCCTCTCCGGCGGCGCCGTCCACCTCCGCATCGAGGAGATCGCCCCCGACCCCAACACCGCCAGCTCCACCGTCAACACCCTCAGCAACCTCCTCAACGTCCTCCGCGGCATCAGCGCCGAACAGGCAACCGCCCCGCAGCCATCCCCCACTGCCACTGCCTCTGCCACCGCCATCCAGGCCATCCTCAACTCCGTCACCCTCACCCATCACGACAGCCGCGTCTTCCTCAACGCCAACGCCGCCATCGACCAGCTCAAAGCCCTCACCACAACCCAGGACCCCGCCGCCATCCCGCCAACCCCCGCCGCCCCCAACACCGCTCCCTAGCACTCGCCTCCAACCCCATGCGACCCAAACGTCCCCCACAGCGTCCAACTAGACGAACCCTGTAATGACGAACCGTTCGACTTTGCCGCTGCTCTTGTCCCTGCTTTTCTTTCTGTCATTCCCTCCGGGAATCTGCTTCTAGCCGGTGCTCTTGCTTTTCACTACTCGCTACTCCACTACTAACTACTCACTACCCTCTACCCACTACTTACCACCCCTTCACCATTCGCCACCAAGGACTCCCATGAACCCGCGGATCACCCTCCTAGCTCTCGCCCTCTCCGCCACTGCTGCCCTCGCCCAGAAAGCTCCCGCCAACGCTCCACCCCAGACGCCCCTCCTCACCGGCCAGGCTGCCTTCACGGACTGGAACCAGCAGCATCCCGGCGTCCGCCACAAGATCACCGTCGGCGATCTCCCCGCCCCCAACCCCGCCGAAGCCGTAGACAACGGCCCCAACGTCGTCCCCCGCCCCATCAATGCCTGGCCCATCGCGCCCGCCAGCTTCAGCGTCACCCTCTACGCCGGCGGCGACTCCACACCCCTCGAGCGCTCCGCCTCGGGCGAGCACATGAAGCTCTCCAACGGCACCTTCACCCAGCCCCGCTTCATCACCACTGCTCCCAACGGCGATCTCTTCCTCGCAGACTCCGGCGCCGGCACCATCTTCATCCTCCGCGGCATCGCCCCCAACGGCCGCGCCGCCACCATCGAGAAATACGCCACCGGCCTCGACCACCCCTTCGGCATCACGTTCTACCCCTCCGGCCCCAACCCCCAGTTCGTCTACATCGGCAACGCCACCACCATCCAGCGCTTCGCCTACAAGAACGGCGACCTCAAAGCGACCGCCAAACCTGAAACCATCGTCCCCGACATCCCCGGCTACGCCCAGCTCCGCGGCGGCGGCCACTGGACCCGCGACGTCGTCTTCACCAGGGACGACAAGTACCTCCTCGTCTCGGTAGGCTCCGGCTCCAATGTAGACGACGCCGACACCCACCCCCGCGAGTTCCATCGCGCCGACGTCCTCGCCTACACCCCCGACGGCAAGTTCGTCGAGGTCTACGCCAACGGCCTGCGCAACTGCGTCGGCGAGGCCATCAACCCCGTCACCGGCTCCCTGTGGTGCTCCACCAACGAGCGCGATAACCTCGGCAACCATCTCGTCCCCGACTACGTCACCAGCGTCCCGCACGGCAGCTTCTTCGGCTGGCCCTGGTACTACATGGGAGGCAAGCAAGACCCGCGTCTCCCCCAACCCTGCGCCAACGGCACCGGTCCCAACCCCGGCCTCACCAAGCCTCTCTCCGACGCTGACGCCAAGAACTGCAAGCGCGTCGACATGTCCAGCAAAGTCAAAACGCCCGACGTCTTAGTCCAACCCCACATGGCCTCCCTCGAGATGAACTTCTATCCCGACTACCCCGCCAAAACCAAGCCCCACGGCGCCTTCCCCGCCACCTACAACGGCGGCATCTTCGCCGCCGAGCACGGCTCCTGGAATCGCGCCAACCGCGCCGGCTACGAAGTCATCTACATCCCCATGAAGAGCGGTCAGGCCCTCGGCGAATACGACGACTTCCTCACCGGCTTCGTAACCCCCGACGGCCAGGTCTGGGGCCGCCCCGTAGGCGTAACCGTAGGCGCCGACGGCAGCCTCTACGTAACCGACGACGGCAGCCGCTCCGTCTGGCACGTCTCCTACCTAAGCAAATAACCCCACCGTCTCAGACGCACGAACACGAAGGCGGCAGACCATCTGCCGCGTTCACTGTTGCATTTGTCGTTGCCCTTGCCTTTCTGGCTGTCATCCCGCAGGGATCTGCTTCTGCTCTTGCCTTTGCCTTTCTTTCTGTCATTCCGTCTGAGAATCCGCTTCTTCTTTTGCATCTCCGGTAAGCGCCCTCCCACACTTGCATCCCGAAGAAACGCAGGAGTATATTCCTGCCGCTAGGTCGGGTCGTAATGCGCCGTACCCAATGACCATTTACGAGCTCCTCCCGGCTCGCGCGAATCCTTCAGCGCGAACAGTCCAGGAACGGGTGATCCCCATGCAAAAGCTCAAGGCGTATCTTGCTCTCGCTTCCCTTACCCTCACGTTTGCGGCGACCGGCTGCCACGGCCATTCCATGTCCGAGAAGTACTTTCTCATCGCCAACAACCTCAAGCTTTCCTATTGGCAGACCGTGGAAGCTGGATTCGAGAAAGCCGCGGCCGAGTATGGCGTGACCCCCGTGATCAACGGTCCGGACACCCTCGACCCCAACGCGGAGCTCACCGCCTTCCGCCAGGCCGTTGCCCAGAAGCCCGCAGGCATCCTCGTCTCCGTCGCGGACGCAGCCTTGTTTCGCGAAGACATCAATGCCGCCGTCGCCGCCGGCATTCCCGTCATCACCCTCGATTCCGATGCGCCCACCAGCAACCGTCTGTACTTCATCGGCACCAACAACATCGAGGCCGGCAGGCTCGGCGGCAAACGTCTCGTTGAGAAACTCGGCGGCAAGGGAAACATCGTCTTCTTCACCTATCCCGAGCAGCCCAATCTTGCCGAACGCCTCGAAGGATACAAAGACGAGATCGCCGGCCACCCCGATCTCAAAATCATCGACGTCGTCGACATCAAAGGCAACGCCAACAATGCCTTCGATCAAGCCAAAATGTACCTGGCAAAGACCGGTGCCGACAAGATCGCCGCCTTCGTCTGCCTCGAATCGGATTCGGGCAAAGCCGTGGCAGAGGTGCTCCAGCGCGCCAATGCAACCGATCGCACCCTCATCGCCATGGATAGCGATCAGGACACGCTGGCCGACATCCAGAACGGCAGCATCACAGCCACCATCTCCCAAAAGCCTTACTCCATGGGATACGTCGGCCTGAAGGCGCTAGCCGAGGTCCATCAATACCCGCGCACACCCTTCAAACCCAACTACACCATCGACCCCTTCTCCCCCTATCCCGTCTTTATCGACACGGGGACCGCCCTGATTGACAAGGCCAATGTCGACATCTACGTCACCGGAGCAAAGGCTGCCGGAGTCCACTAATCACCAAGTCCTCCAATAGGGAATGAATCGGTCCCGTAGAGAATGAATCGGTCCCGCCCGCACCTCCAGCGAGCCGCCGTCGCGCCATCCTTCGCCTCTGCCGTTGCCCTCGCCCTCGCCTTTGCCTTTGCCTTTGCCTTTTTTTTTTCTGTCATTCCCTCTGGGAATCTGCTTCTGCCTTTGCCTTTGCCTTTGCCTTTGCCTTTGCTCTTGCTCTTGCCGTTGCCGTTCCCCTTGCCCTTGCCTTTGCCTTTGCCTTTCTGGTTGTCATCCCGCAGGGATCTGCTTCTTCCTTTGCCTTTGCCCTTGCCTTTCCGTCTGTCATTCCGAGCGAAGCGAGGAACCTGCTTCTCGCGCGAAGCGCGTCCGTTCTACCCACCCACGAATCCCCCGAAAAATCCTTCACCCCATCAACACCTGCACAAAATCCCTACCCAACAACCCGACGATCGTCTCAACTGAACACATGAAGCTCTGCGCCCTTCTAGCCGCCCTACTCCTCACCATCCCCACCACCACCGGTACCGCACTCGACGGCCACACCGTCACCCTCCCCCGCGACCTCACCGCCCCGGCCACCATACTCATCCTCGGCTTCACCCACGCCTCCTCCGACGCCACCACCGCCTGGGAAAAATCCATCCGCACCACCTTAGCTACCCCCGCCGCCATCGCCGTCACCCCCGCCATCGACTTCTACGACATCGCCTTCCTCCAGGACGCCCCCGCCTTCATCCGCCCCGCCATCCTCCACAACATCCGCAAGCAAGTCCCCGACGCCCTCAAGCCCCACTTCCTCCCCGTCACCGCCAACGAGTCCGCCTGGAAGCAAGCCGCCAACTTCTCTCCCGCTACCCCCGACGCGGCCTACGTCCTCCTCATCGACCGCGCCGGCAACATCCACTGGCAGACCCACGAACCCTTCACCCCCGCCCGCTTCAATGAACTCGCCACCGCCGCCCACCAGCTAGCCGCGTCTGCCCAATAAGACCCCGCCCCACCGAACGCGAATCCGCCAACAACCTCCACCTAGTCGATCCATGAAGACAAGCCGACGTCATCGGACCTGTCCGACGAGCGGCGTGGGTTCGGCGGCACTCCCCATCGGTCGCCGCACCGGCCGGCGGATCGAGAATGCCACGCCTGGAAATTGTGATTACTTGCTTGCCGGAGCCGCCGTCTTGTGCTCCACGAAGGCGTGTGCCTGATGACAGCTCACACAGGTCTTGCCATTCATGAAGGGATCAGACTTCAGTGATGCCACCTGATCAGAGTGGCAGGTCTCGCACGTGCTCAACCCCGGCTTGCCCGCGAAGTCCGGCGCCGTTGTCTCGCCATGGCACACGGTGCATTCGACACTGTTGGTCGCATGCGGGCTGGCTTTCCATTGGTCGTAAATTCCCTTGTGGCACGTGGCACAGGTATCCCCGGCCGGAATCAGCCGATGGTGCACATGCGTCGGTTGAGCCTGCTGAGCCACGGCGGGCTGGGCGGCAACAGCTAAAACGAGAAACCCGAACAGGGCAAGACCGAACATGCGCGTACAGAAACGATTCACAGACAGACCTCCTGAATAGGTCTTCAAGTATCAAACCGGCGACCGCTGCAATCAGTGATAGTCGTCACGTCTCACCGAAATACAATCTCGCGCACCACACCGCCGCACCCATCCACCACCGCCCCAAACGCAAAAGCGCACCGGCGCCAAACAGCCGCCGGTGCGCCCTCCCGCCAATTAGACCTGCGAGTAGTCCATCCCATCCAGATCAGCAATCAACCCCGGCCCGCTCGTCGTCCATCCCAGCTTCTTCCTCGTGATCGCGCTCGACGACGGCATATCCAGCCGCGCAAACATCGCCAGCCAGCCGAAGTGCCCTTCCGCCTCCTCCGGCTTGATGCTCTTCACCGGCACCTTCAGCCCGCGGCCGATCGCCTCTGCCATCGCCTTCGCCGTCACGCCCTCTTCGTCCACCGCGTGATAAATCGCCCCCGGCTCCGCCTTCTCCACCGCCAGCCGATACAGCCGCGCCGTGTCCGACACATGCGCCGCCGGCCACCGATTGCCGCCCTCGCCGATATAAACCGACACGCCCTTCTCCTTCGCCGCTGCTGTCACATACGGCACCAGCCCCTGCTTATGCGTATCGTGAATCTGCGCCAGCCGCACCACCGACGTGTTCACGCCGCGCGCCGCCAGCGCCCGCACCGCCGCCTCCGAAGCCGCGCGCGGATTGTGCGAAGTCGTCGCGCTCTCCTCGGTCGACGGCTTCCCGTCCACATTCGCCGCAATCGCCGTTCCCGACGTCACCACGAACGGCCGCTTCGACCCCACCAGCACCTCGCCCATCGCCTCAATCGCCTTCCGATCGTCCTCACAAACCTTCAGAAACTGCGAGAAATCATGCTGAAACGCCAGATGCACTACGCCCTCAGACTTAGCCGCGCCCTCGCGCAAGCTGTCCAAATCCAGAATGTCGCCAAACTGCACCCCGGCCCCAGCCACCCGCAACGCCTCCGCGCCAGCCTCCGACCGCGTCAGCCCCACCACCGTATGTCCCGCCCCGATCAGTTCCGGCACCAGCCTCGAACCGATAAACCCCGTCGCGCCCGTAACAAAAATCCGCATAAGCTTCTCTCCTCGACTTCCGAATGTCCGGCCATCTTGCACCGTCGATCACTAGATGGCCCTCAATCCCCGGACGATCTATACTGAAAGTCCGTATGATTAGTCCAATCGTCCCGATTACCGAACTCCCCCGAGCCAACATCCCCAGCGCCCCCCCATCCCGCCCTACCAACCCCCCACCCAGCGCATGGACCCCCTCTCCGAAGTCCTTGCCCTGGTGAAGCCCACACTCTACGCAGCCGGAGGCTTCGCCGTACTCGACGACATCGCCATCCACTTCCCCAAGCACGCGGGCGTCAAGTGCTACGCCATGCTCGCCGGCCAGGCCTGGCTCGTCGTCGACACCGTCCCCGACCCCGTCCTCCTCCACGCCGGCGACTGCTTCCTCCTCCCCCGCGGCCTGCCCTTCCGTCTCGCCACCGACCTCGCCCTCGAGCCCATCCTCTACACCGAAGCCTTCACCCGCCCCAACATCTTCCGCGACACTCCCGGCGACAACCTCGACCGCCCCCTACATCGCCGGCGGCCACTTCGCCCTCTCCGGCGGCCACGCCGAGATGATCCTGCAATCCCTCCCGCCCATCGTCCACATCCGCCGCGAGTCCGACAAGGCAGCCATGCGCTGGTCCCTCGAGCGTCATGCGCGAAGAACTCCGCAGCGCCCAGCCCGGCAGCTCCCTCATCGCGCAACAGCTCGCCTACATGATGCTCGTCCAGGCCCTCCGCCTCCATCTAGCCGACGCCACCACCACCACCCCCGGCTGGCTCTCCGCCCTCTCCGACAAGCAAATGAGCCTCGCCATCACCACCATCCACAACGACCCTGGCCACCCCTGGACCCTGCAATCGCTCGCCGAGCGCGTCGGCATGTCCCGCTCCGTCTTCGCTCTCCGCTTCCGCGAAATCGTCGGCGCCACCCCCATGGAATACCTCACCCGCTGGCGCATGCTCCTCGGTGCCGACAGACTAAAAAACACAACCGACTGTCTCTCCGACATCGCGGCCTCGCTAGGCTACGAATCCGAAAGCGCCTTCGGCAAAGCCTTCCGCCGCGTCATGGGCTGCGCCCCCCGCCAGTACGCCCGCTCCACTACCCCTCCTGTCGTCGCCCACTAGAGTACTCGGCACAAACGTCCTGCCATTTGCCCAAACCTTGCGAGGAATCCCATGGATCGCCGCAACGCGTCGGATGATTTACTTTCTTACGCGTCGTCGTAGTCCTCTGTGATGGACGTTAAAAAGGCGACGAGGGCCTGCACGTCGGCTTCTGATAAGGACATGTTCGCGAACTCAGGCGGTGCGTTTCTCAGGCCGCCAGCTTTGGCGAGCGCGGAGCTCTTAATATAAAACTCGACGACATCGTTGAAGGTCGCGCGGCTGCCGTTGTGGAAGTACGGAGCCGAGTCGACCAGATCGCGCAGCATCGGCGTCTTGAACTGCGCGATGGTGCTCGCGAGGCCCTTGTCCACGCTGCAGTCTTTGCCCGCGGCACACACGAACGACGAGAGGTTCGCTTGCGGGTTCGGGTAATCGGTATTGAGATAGATGTTCCACATGCCAAGATCAGCGTAGAGCGGGTTTGACGCCGAGGCAGGACGGCGCATCGCTTCCGTTGCGTTCGGATGAATCGCCGTCACCGGAAGGTATTGTTCATAGTTTGCGGTGCGCGCTGCGAGACTCGGGATGTTGAGCGCATTGAACGCCCCGCTTCCATGGACGCCGTCGTACTCATCCTGAGAGACGCCTGTATTGTGGAACGCGAAGTCGGTGAAATCGGGTGCAGTGTGGCATGCAGCACAGTTGCCCGCATGTTGGTCGTTGCCGCTACCGGCTGCCGCTGCCTTGAGAAAAATCTTGAGGCCGGCAAGCTCCTGCGCGCCAAACTGAAACGGAAACGAGTGGTACGCATAGCTTCCGTCCGCAGGAGTGATGAAGACAGGATTATTCAGCGCAAGCACCTGCTTATAAAGCCGCTGGCTGTAGGCAAGGTTGGTCTCACCCGTGAGCGGTTGCATGGAAAGATGATTCGCGTTGAGGAACAAATCATACGGCGACGTGACGTACCGGTTGTACTGGTCCTGCTTGAACCTAAGGTCCTTGAAATATTGCGCAACGCACAACGCAACCTCATTCACGATCTGTATGTCCGTCGCAGTGGTCACGTCGATCCTCTGCGATGCCGGCAGCAAAATGTCTGCGGGAATGCGCGGGTCCGTCCCCTTGAAGAGGATCCCATAAGAAAGTCCGTTGCTACGGTCAGCCGCTAACTGATCCGATCCGTTGTCCTCGCGGATAACCTGGGCGATGTGCATGATGGCTTGGTTATATTGCTGCACCGACCAGCCGAAGTTGCGGCCGGTGAGCGTGCCGACGACGAGGTCTTCGCCGCTGGCAAATTCGCCGTCGAAATGGATAAATTGTGGACCGCTGTGAGGCTGGAACGTCCCGACCATCTGCATAGCATTGCGTGGCGTGGTTACGAATCCATTCATCGGCAGCGGCAGGTTACTACGCGTCGTAAAGTCAGCGTAGGTGCGGTTGCCTGCTCCTGCGACACCCTCAAACTCGACCACGAAGTGACACGAGCGGCAGTTGATCGACTGTCCCGCGAAAGGACCAGGCAGTGGGCCGTTAGCGGTAGGAACGGTCGCGACCACAGGATCACCCTGAGCCAGCGGCACATTGACGCCCGTCATGTGAGCAGCGAAAAATTGCGAAAAGCGTGTATCGAGAAACAGCCGCTCACCAATCGGATCAGAGGGTGGCGTCACCTTTGTAGCTTCGCCGCCGAGACTGGGCGCGGTCCCGGAGCCGCAACCCGCGACAACAGCGCATATCAGCATCAAGAGGCCACTGCACGCGACCATCATCAGACCCAAACGTCTTTCAACCTTACGTACTTCTTGCCGACTCACTGTCTTTCTCCTTGTTGCCCGGATGCGGCGCCCGGTTGCGCACTGGTTGAGTTGAGACTGCGCAGGTACGCGACCAGTTGCCACCGCTGAGCATCTGGCATCGAACTCCAGGACGGCATACCCTTCCAGCTATTACCGTTCTTCAAAATCCACGCGAGGTCGCCGTCAGTAGCATGCGCGACGCGATCGCTCACCAACGCAGGCCGCGACCCTTTGCCCTGGGCATGGTCGCCGTGGCACTTGGCGCAGTTGTTGGCGTAGAGATGCGAGCCTGCTTCCGCAGCGGCTTTCTGATCGGTCAGCGGATTGGTTCGGGCCTGGTCCGCAGCCGGAACGCGGCGCAGCCAGCTGCCATCCGCAGCTCCCATGAGCAGGCCGCAACTACAGACGATGAGCGCAACGGTATGAAGTCGTTTCATTTCTTTCTCCGAAACAGATCACGGAATTGAGGAATCTCGTAGGCGACCTTCATGCGCCACAACACATTCGCGCTATTCGCATTGAGGCCGAACTCGGGCCCGACGGTGATCATTAGATTTTTTGGTGCAGAGTAAGCGAACGTCGGCCCGGCGTAAATGGACGTGCCTGCGAAGCCGAAGTTGTAGCGGGTCCCCAGGCCTCCGAAGATCTCTCCGCCGGCGGAAAAGTTCTGACGGCAGAAACTGCACGCCCTCACGCTCGCCGCCGAAGCAAGCGACCGGCTGGCTCCTACGGCATAACCAAACTCCCACGGCTCATTCGTCAGGTTCTTCTCCGCAATGAAGTTCTCGGAAAGATTGAAACCGTCAAAATTGCTGGAGAGGATCAGCTTGCCTTCAATCGCGCGTTCCACGCTTTTGCGGAGAAGCGCGTTGGACACCTGCAGGTCCTGGATCACCTGGTTATCCGTTAGCTCCATAAAGCTCTTGTCGGCCTGGTTGTGGTCTTCGTACTCGATATAAATCACGGGATTGATCCAGTGATCGGCACGCAGTGGCCGAAAACGATTCTCGATACGAAAGCCAGTGAAGATGGTCGAATCGTTCTGCGTCGTCTGCCCCTGCAGATAGAGTTCCGCGGTGTACCAGGCGGTCACCCCGTATTCAAATTCAACGCTCTGCGAGTAAAAGGCATTGGTGTCTTTGGGCGCGGAGTAGAGGTTCTGGCTCGCAATTTCGAGGTTACCCGGCTCCTCAAGGACGCTCGAGTAGGTAACAAAATAGGGAGGCTCCTGCGCTCGCGCGGTTGGTCCGACAGCGAGAAGACAAGCGGGAATGCAGGCAAACCAAAGCAGAAAACGATGCCAACTGGGCGTCACGACATTCCTTCATGGCAGCGATGATCAAACCTCGCTACCGGGCAATATAGGACTTAAGTAGTCTGATTTATATAAGACCATATAAGTCGTAGATTGCCAAGAAGGAAGAAGTTCCAGCATTGGGTCGGTCATGTACGTTGGAAGCTGCAGGTCTGAGCGAGGTACCCCAACGGTCCGGGAGCTCTCCCCAGACCCACTCCGCGCCACCCGAAACTAGGCTAAAGCAGTCGATTCGTAACCCGAAATAGGGCTAAGTCGTACGCGAAAACCCCAAAAAACGCCCATTTTTCCCGAAAACTAGCGTCCGCCGCCCGCCACGCCACCAATCTGCGCCATCGTTGTGCGCAGATACTTGTGCGGATTCACCGGTGTCCCCCGCACCCGAACTTCGTAATGAAGGTTCGGCCCGGTCACCCGCGATCCGCTATGTCCAACATAACCAATCACTTCGCCCTTCACCACGTCCTGTCCGGCAACCACGTTGAACCCCTGCAGATGCGCATACAACGTCACAATCCCGTTGCCGTGATCGATCTCCACCTCGCGCCCATACCCGGTCCCCATCCCCGCCTTCACCACCCGACCGCCAGCAGGAGCATGTACCGGCGTCCCATCCGGCCCGCCAATGTCCACACCCTCGTGGAACTCCCCTTCGCCAGTACCTAAAACAGGATCTTCGCGCTCGCCAAAGCCACTATTAATTGGCCCCATGATCGGCCACATGTCCGGCACGTTCCCGCCCGCGCTCGCATCGAACGAAGCAAAGTCACTCAACACCGCACGAACGCCAAGGTTCTGATTCAAAGGCTGCGGCGCCGTCAGTCCTTCCGTCGCCGTGTTCTTCAGCGCACGATACGTGTCCAGCGACTTGTAATAGCTGTCATCCGTGAAGTTCGCCGCATCATCCTTCAATGGAGCCTTCGCAGCATCCGCGGCCGCCGACTTCGACATATGAGGCCCATGAATATGAGTCAATTTCCCGGCAGTCAGCCCGTAAATTGCCGAAACTTCCACCGCCAGCGATCCCAGGCTGGCCGCCTGCACATCCTTCTCATGAGCCTGCTTCTCCAAGCCCGCATAATCTTTGCGCGTCATCGCCAGCTCATCGCGCATGTGGTTGATCGATTCCGCCTTCACCAGCATGCGCGTATACGATCCCGCCATGCCGGCAATCGAAAACATTCCCACCACCCCAGCCACAACAAACATCGTGACGTAACGCATCGGGATGCCGACGCGTTCCACCGTCCCATCTTCATGCTGCGTTACATAAACAATAAAGCGCTTCCGCAATGCTTCTCCTGCCTACAACCAGATTCGCGACAACCGTGCGCGTCTTCCTTCCCTCGCAGAAACAATACTCCTGAATCCAACGCAAGGCCGTGACGAAAGTCGTTAGCTTGACGACTTTTTTTGCGATCATCATCGAGTCGGAACCCGGGAGAGCTCCCCACGAACACCCGAAGAAACCTGCTTCCATCTTAATGGACCCGCGCCCTCAGAGCAAACCGCCGCAACCCCCGTTCACAGCCTTTCCATCACTTTCCAACAGCCCTTCGTCTTGTAGATTTACTCTGGAATCTGTGCCTTATCCCTCCCACCGCCGCCCTGTGCAAAATCCCTGGGGCGAGCTGCGCATCATCGACCGCATCCGCGCCCGCACCGAGCCCTCCAACCGCGTCCGCCTCGGCATCGGCGACGACTGCGCCATCCTCAAACCGCCCCCCGGTCACGAGCTCCTCGTCACCACCGACTTCTCCCTCGAAGGCCGCCACTTCCGCCGCGCCTGGCACAGCCCCGCCTCCATCGGCCATCGCACCCTGGCCCGCGGCATCAGCGATCTCGCCGCCATGGGTGCCAAACCCCTCGCCGCATTCCTTTCCCTCGCCCTGCCAAAATCCGTAGCCCGCAACCCCCGCTGGCTCGACGGCTTTCTCGACGGCCTCCTCGCCCTCGCCGCCGCCCACAACGTCCCGCTCGCCGGCGGCGACACCGCGCAATCCCCCACCGACCTCATCCTCGCCGACATCATCCTCACAGGCTCCGCCCCCACAGGCCGCGCCCTCCGCCGCTCCACCGCCAGCCCCGGCGACCTCCTCTACGTCACCGGCGCCCTCGGCGGAGCCGCAGCCGAGCTCGCCGCACTTTCGAACCGGCGGAAACCCTCAAGGGCCACCTCACCCTCACGAACCACTACCCACTACTCACTACCCACTGCCTCTCCGCACCTCTTCCCTCAACCTCGCCTAGCCGTCGGCCAGACCCTCCTCCGCCGCCGCCTCGCCACCGCCTGCATCGACGTCAGCGACGGCCTCTCCACCGACCTCGCCCACCTCTGCACCGCCTCCAACGTCTCTGCCGAGCTCGACCTCGCGGCACTCCCGCTCCATCCCCTCGCCGCCGCACTCGACGACCGCGCCCAGATCACCGCCGTCCTCCACGGCGGCGAAGACTACGAGCTCCTCTTCACCGCCGCCCCCACCACCAAAATCCCGCGCTCCATCGCCAACGTCCCCATCACGCAGATAGGCCGCATCCTCGCCGCTCGCAAAAACCGGCCGCAGATGTCCATCCTCACCGATACCGAACGCTTCGAGCTCCAACCCCACGGCTGGGAACACTTCGCATGAGCCTCGAATCCTTCCCCCAAACCTGGGCCGCACGCATCCTCACCGCACCTCCTCTCATCGCGCCCGCGCGCCAGTACGTCTACCCGCAGCACATCCCCGGTGAAGAAGACGCGATGAACCGCGGCGCTCTCCTCCTCGACGTAAAACCCGCAGGCGCCCCAAACTTTCTCGCCACCTGCGCCCTCGGCTTCCGCGACCCTGCCCTCCCCTCCGGCGTCGTCGCCTGCCCCCACCCCGACCACCTCCTCGCGATCGCCGGCGGCTACGCGTATGTCATCGACACGCTCGTCCCCGACCACTGCGTCCATCTTCCCCTCCGCCCCGTCACCCAGATCCTCTCTGCCCCCCCCGCCGGCGTCATCCTCCTCGCCGGCTTTCACAACGTTCTCGCCCTCGACGCCAACGGTCTTCGCTGGCAATCCGCGCGTCTCAGCTGGGAAGGCATCTCCCTCACCCATGCCGACGCCCACCACCTCCACGGCACCGGATGGAACCTCCACACCGACCGCGAAGTCCCCTTCACCGTCGACCTCCTCACCGGCGAGCACAGCGGCGGCGGCTTCACGCCGTAGCTAGCTCTCAACTTTGCTACGCTACCCTATCGCCACTCCACGAGGTGCCTTGCTTGCTGGACGTCCACCCTCCCCACGAACCTATGCACGGCTGGCGCGACTTCTTTCTCCATCTCACCACCATCACCATCGGCCTGCTCATCGCGCTCTCCCTCGAAGGCCTCGTCGAGTGGCAACATCACCGCCATCTCGTCCACGACGCCGAAGCCAGCCTGCATGCCGAAATCAAATCCAACGCATCCAACATCGACGCCGTCGTTGCTGACGTGCATAAACGCCAGGACACTCTTAAGCGCGATGTCAGCGTCCTCAGCTACATCGCTGCCAAGGGAAAATATCCCGAAGACAGGCACATGCAGGTAAGTTTCCAGATCGTGGCTTTCGAAAGCGTAGCCTGGAAGACCGCGCAGTCCACCGGCGCACTCTCCTACATGCCCTACGATCTCGCCCAGGACTACTCCAGCATTTACATGCAACAGGATCTTGTCACGAGCGCCCAGCAGCAGGCCGCACGCGACTCCGTCCTCGCCATCGGTCCCTTCCTCAATCAGCCAAATGACGCTCCGCCCCCCTCGCGTGAGGAAGCTCAAAGCATCATCGAGAAGATCGAAGTCCTCCAGGGCCAACTGCTGCTCGTCGACTCCTTCATGCAAGGACTCTCCGAAGGCTACAAACAATACCTCGCCGCCCACCCCAACTAAAGCGCCTACGCCACGCGATAAAAACTCAGCGCCGCGTCCCCCTGCTCCAGCACTCGCGTCCTCTCCAGCACCGAATACCTCGCCTCCAAACCCCGCTTACTCGAATGCTCGGCCACCACCACCGCCCCGTCCGCAAGCACCGCCGCATGATGCTGCGCTAAAAACTTTAGCGTCTCTTCATACGCATCAGCGTCCTCGTACGGCGGATCCAGAAACACGATCTCCGCCTTGCGCTCTTTCACCAGCAACGCCTCCAGCATCTTCTTCACGCCGCGATCCTCCAGCGCAAACCCTCCAGCAATCTTTAGCTCCGAAAGGTTCTTACGAATCGCCGCCACCGCCGGCCGCGCACTCTCCGCGAACCAAACAAAGTCCGCGCCCCGGCTGATCGCCTCAATCCCCACCGCCCCCGAGCCAGCATACAGATCCACAAACCGCGAACCCTCCACCAGCGGCCCCAGCACATTGAACAACGTCTCCCGCAACCGGTCGCTCGTAGGCCGCGTCTTCTCGCCGCGCGGCGCCTGCAACAACCTCGATCGATACTCCCCCGCAATCACTCGCATCGTTGTTCTTCCCCTACGCTCTACACTCTATCCTCTATCCCCTGTTCTTCCGCCTACAATAGACAGATGCTGCGTTCGTCCATCGCCATCGGCAGGTTCATGAATGTCGACCTGCGCGTCCACATCTCTTTCCTGCTCCTGCTCGTCCTCGCCGTCGGCTTCTCGGTCGTCGAAAATGGCGGTGCCACCCGCGGCATAGCGCTATGGCTGGGAATGTGCTCGGCCGTACTTGTTCGCGAAGTCGCGCGCTCCATCGCCGCAACCTACGCAGGCCTTCGTCTGCGCGCGCTCTTTCTCCTCCCCATCGGCGGCCTCATGGCATTCTCCACCTCCACACCCGACGCCAACACGCCCGACGCCAACACCCGCCTCCTGATGCTCACCGGCCCTATCGCAAACTTTGCGGTCGGCCTCCTCCTGCTCGGCACCAGCTACGGCCTTGAACCCCACGTCTCACTCATCGCCCAGCCCTGGATCTCCACCAGCTACATTCTCCGCAGCCTGGTCTGGATGCAGATCATCCTCGGCATGGTCAGCCTTCTCCCCATGCCCGTCATCCCCGCCAGCGCTCCGCGTCCCGAGCCCTCAGCCGACGCCAAGTCCGCAAAGTCCGGCGTCGCCAGCATGCTGCACTTTCCCTCCTTTGGATTAGGAACAGGCCTCGCCCTCGCCATGATCGTCGCAGGCTTCATCCTGATGAACCTGTGGCTCGTCATCCTCGGCGGCTTCATGATGCTCGGCGCCCAACTCTCCAGCGCCCACACCGTCTCCACCACCGACGCCGAAACCATCCTCGTCCGCGAAGTCATGCTCACCGAGTACACCCTGCTCTCCAGCTCCGACACCCTGCAGGGCGCGCTCGACCGCTCCGTCCACAGCGGCCAGGACGTCTTCCCCGTCGTCCGTGGCGACCGCCTCGTCGGCTCCATCGCCCGCCAAACCATCGCCGACCGCCTCGTCACCGAAGGCGACAGCTACCTGCAAGGCGCCATGACCCGCAGCCTGCAGCTCGCCAGCCCCACCGACAAACTCGTCGAAGCTCTCCGCCGCGCTGCCCTGCTCGGCGCCAGCGAATTTATTCCCGTCGTCGAAGGTGACGGCGTCGAATTCAAGATGATCGGCATCCTCACCCCGCAGTCTCTCTCCCGCGCCGTGCAGCAGATCAAGCTAATGCGCCCCACCACCTCGAAGCTCCGCGAGAACATCCGTGATTGACGACGCGGAAGAAGTGTCCTCTCGACCGGAGGCAGCGTCGTTTGCCGCCGCAGTGGAGAGACCTGCAGTGGATAACGACATCGCCCTCTCGCACGACCGTCCCCTCGCCCCCGGCCTCTACCTCGTCGCCACCCCCATCGGCAACCTCGAAGACATCACCCTGCGCGCCCTCCGCGTCCTTCGCTCGGTCGACCGCATCGCGTGCGAAGACACCCGCCAGACCGCCAAGCTGCTAGGCCACTTCGGCATCCGCACGCCGACAGTCAGCTACCACACGCACAACGAAAACTCCCGCGCCAGCGAGCTCATCGAAGCCCTCAAAGCCGGCGGCCGCATCGCCGTAGTCTCCGACGCCGGCATGCCCGGCATCGCGGACCCCGGCGCCACTATCGCGGCTGAAGCGATAGCAGCAGGCATCACCGTCTACCCCATCCCCGGAGCCAACGCCGCGCTCAGCGCCGTCATCGCCAGCGGCCTCAACGCCGAGCGCTTCGCCTTCCACGGCTTCCTCCCCAGCAAAGAAGGCCAACGCCGCACCACCCTCGAATCCCTCCGCAACTCCGTCCACACCGCCGAACCCTCGACCCACATCTTCTACGAAACCCCACACCGCATCGTCGACGCGCTAGCCGACATCGTCGACCTCTTCGGCCCAACGCAGCGCATCGTCCTCGCCCGCGAGCTCACCAAGCTCCACGAAGAGTTCCTCCGCGGCACCGCCGCCGAGCTCCTCGCCAACCTCCGCGCCCGCCCCTCTATCCGCGGCGAGATGGTTCTCCTGATCGACGGAACTCCCACCACCTCTCCCACCGACACCAACGCGCACCTAACCCTGGCCGACGAAGTCGCCGCCCTCATGCGCTCTGAATCTCTCTCCGAAAAAGACGCCCTCAAGCGAGTAGCCAAATCCCGCAACATCGGCAAAAGCGAAGCCTACCGCGAATGGCAGCGCTCCCAACCCCGCAAACGCTAACACCTAGCTAGCGCGGAGCATCGATGGCTTCGATTCGCCGACGGAAGTGAATAGCTGCTAAGCCAGTCCCTGCCGTAAGAAAAAGATAGAAAATCTGTTCGATCACAAATTTCCACGGGCTCCAGTCCGCGTTGTGTGCAACCGTATCCATTTCACGAAAAAACCACACAATCGACGCACGCCCTCCGTCAACACCCAGGAAGATGATGCATCCCAAAAGCACAATCCAACGGAAAATGAAGAGGGCGCAAATCACAACGGTCACTTTTCTTCCGATCACCAGCGCGGACCGACCCACTGTCAGTTCCTCCCCAACCCTTAATCCCGCGCCTACCGCCCCTTCAGCCGATCGTAATCATACCGATCGCTGGTCGTCCCCAGCGCCTCGTTATACAGCACCATCGCCCCCACAGCCTCTTTCAACTGGTCCTCAAACCCATGCAGCGCGCGCAGCGCATCGGCCGTCGCCGGAACCTCCAGCTTGCTGGTCTTGAAAAATTTCTGATACCCGCGATCCACCAGCCGCGAAATCTCTCCGCCCAGCACCCACCCGGCCTTGGCCAGCAAACGAGTCGGCGAGCCTTTCTCCGGGCTCGGCGCAATCTCCGCCGCGCACCCATCCTTGCTCACCCGGTACGCTCCTGCCGCTCGATTTGAACCCTCCGTCGCCGGAGACACATCAAACTTTTCGTTACCCAGCGTCGCCAGCACTTCATCAAATGTAGGAATCGCTTTCGTCTTTGCCATGGTCAGTCACAACTCTCTCTGTCGCAGCCGCACCTCACGTGATCCGCGAGCCACGCCTAAGCTGTACTAACTCTCGCACACCGCCCGCGCAGATTCAATGAACCCCATCACACCTGGGCGATACACTGAAACGCAACCGAAAGCCCTTCCACCCCTCATGTCCACAACGCCCCAAACGCAGCTCGGCATCAGCCTCCTCGACCGCATCGGCAACACGCCCCTGCTGCGTCTCGACCGCCTCACCGCGCATCTCCCCAACATCCATCTCCTCGGCAAAGCCGAGTGGGCCAACCCCGGCGGCAGCGTCAAAGACCGCGCAGCCTCGGCCATCGTCCTCGCCGCCCAGCGCGAAGGCAAGCTCACCCCTGGGAAAACGCTGCTCGACGCCACCAGCGGCAACACCGGCATCGCCTACGCCATGCTCGGCTCTGCCCTGGGCTTCCCCGTCACCCTCTGCATGCCCTCCAACGTCAGCCCCGAGCGCAAGAACATCCTCGCCGCCTACGGAGCCCACATCATCTGGACCGACCCAGCCAACGGCTCCGACGGCGCCATCCGCAAAGCCCGCGAGCTCGCCGCCGCCGACCCATCAAAATATTTCTACGCCGACCAATACGGCAACGAAAACAACTGGCTCGCCCACTACCACGGCACCGCCAACGAAATCTGGCAGCAGACATCCGGCCGCATCACCCACTTCGTCTCCGGCCTCGGCACTAGCGGCACCTTCATGGGCGCCACGAGAAGATTTCGCGAACTCAACCCGCGCATCCAGTGCATCTCGATGCAACCTGACAGTCCGTTCAATGGCTTAGAAGGCCTCAAGCACATGGCCACCGCCATCGTCCCACCCATCTACGACCCAACCCTAGCCGACCGCAACATCGAGATGTCCACCGAGCGCGCCTACCTCATGGCCAAGCGCCTCGGCAAAACACAAGGCCTCCTGGTCGGAGTCTCAGCGGCCGCAGCCGTAGCTACCTCTCTCGACATAGCCGAACAAGAAGCCGCCGCCGGCCGCGAGGCAGTCATCGTAACCATCCTCTGCGACTCCGCCGACAAATATTTAAGCGAGCGATTCTGGACCGAAAAAACCGAAGGCGAATAACGCAACCATCAATCATTGAGCTAGAAGCTAGAAGCTAGAAATTGGACACACATGCCATTCCACATTCCCCAGCCCCTCTACGACGAACTCCGCCACCACGGCGAACAAACCTACCCCCACGAGTGCTGCGGCATCCTCCTCGGCAAATCCACCGAAGACGCCCTCACCGTCCAAGAAATAATCCGCGCCGGCAACACCCGCACCGACAGCGCCCACAACCGCTACAACATCGCGCCCCAGGAACTCATCGCCGCCCAGCGCCACGCCCGCAAATCCAACCTCGACATCGTAGGCTTCTACCACTCCCACCCCGACCACCCCGCCCAATGGTCCCCCACCGACTTCGCCGAAGCCCACTGGTTCGGCTGCGCCTACGTCATCACCGCCATCGAGCAAGGCCGCGCCGCCCTCACCAACAGCTTCCTCCTGACCGGCACCTCCGAAGACGACAAAGCCTTCGTTCCCCAACCCATCGAAATCCTATAACCAGGGGCGGACACATCTTCCGCGCGAACCAAGAGCATTCTCCCTACGCACGAGGCAACTGTGAACGCCAGCAACCAAGAAAACTCCCAACCAGCCGTGGCAGTCTTCGGAGCCTCCGGCCACACCGGACGTTTTGTACTTGCAGAGCTCCTCCGCCGCGGCATTGCACCCATTGCCATTACCCGAACCTCCGGGAGCCTCCCTCCGGACCCTCAAGTCCTCTACCGTCACGCCTCCGTTCACGACACACCCTCCCTCGATCGCGCGCTCGAAGGAGCCGCGGCCGTCATCAACTGCGCCGGCCCCTTTCTCGAAACCGCCGACGCCGTGGCCAGCGCCGCCCTTCGCTCCCGCATTCACTATCTCGACGTCACCGCCGAGCAGCAGAGTGCACGCACCACGCTCGATACCTACGATCTCGCCGCGCGCCAGGTGGGCATCGCCATCGTTCCTTCCATGAGCTTCTACGGCGGCTTCGCCGATCTGCTCACCACAGCCGCACTTGCAGACTGGGATCACGCCGACACCATTGACGTCATGATCGGTCTCGACAGCTGGCATCCCACCCGCGGCACCCGCATCACCGGCGAGAAGAATACGGCGCAGCGCATGGTCATCGCGGCCGGCCAGCTCGCTCCCGTTTCTTTGCCTCGTTCAGAAAAAAGCTGGGACTTCGGCAACCCGCTCGGCCTTCAGTCCATGGTCGAAACACCTTTCTCCGAAATTGTTTTGATCGCGCAGCACCTCAAGACAGCCGAGCTCCACACCTGGCTGAACCGCCTCGCACTCGACGACATTCACAGCCCCACCACCCCGGCCCCGGTCGCCGCCGATGACACCGGACGCTCTCCGCAGCGCTTCATCGTGGAAGTTGTCGCAACCCGCGACAACCTCGAACGGCGCATCGTCGCCCATGGACGCGATATCTACGCATTCTCCGCGACGCTGGTCTGCGAAGCCGTAGAACGGTTGCTCCAAGGCAAATTCACCCGAGCCGGCGCGCAACCCCCAGCAGTCCTCTTCAACCCCAAAGAAATCCTGACCGCCCTCGCTCCTGATCACCTGTCCATCGAAATCACCTAGCGCTCACTTCACCGCCGGCCGCCGTGGCCGCTGTTTCGCCGACACCGACTTGATCACCAACCGCCCCTTCCCCGTCTCCACCAGCGGAGTCTTCGCCACCTCCACTGCTGCCTCCATCATCGCCATAATCGCCGGCACATCCAAATCCCCCGGCGAGCCAAGCACCACGTGCCGCGCCACATTTCCGCTACCCTTCAGCAATCCCTCCGGGTCCGGCACGCCCTTCGCCTGCAGAAAAAACAAGCTCACCCACTTCGGATAAACCGCAATCGAAAAGATCGCTTCGCCTGCCTTCTCACTCGGCCCGAACCCGATCGCCAGCGCGTTGTAGTTGTCGTAGACCAGCACCTGCGCCGTGGGATACCGCTTGCGCATCTTCTGCAGTACCGCCTGTGTCATCGCCGCAATCTCGGGCGAAAACTTTGCGATAAACCCATCCAACTGCTTAGCTTCGGAATCCGCCATCACACCCTCCTTGCCAGCACTGCAGACTATCGGGAGATAATTGTACTCATGGAAATCCACATTCCCACCCCGCTGCGCGCCTACACCGATAAACAGGAAACTGTCTCGGTCGCCGGCACCACCGTGAACGAAGGCCTGGCCGCACTCATCACTGCGCACCCCGCCCTTCAGCAGCATCTCTACACCCCCGAGGGCAAGCTCCGCTCCTTCGTCAACCTCTACCTCAACGACGACGACGTCCGCTACCTCCCCGCCAAGGAAGACTCCCCCGTCTCCCCCACCGACGAGCTCACCATCATCCCCAGCATTGCCGGCGGCTCCCCCTCCCTCTCCGCCCGTTGTTGTCGCTAGCGCGAGAACAGCACATTTCCCTGCATCCGAATCGCACCCCACACCCCGAGCATCCACTGTAAGTAGATGTCGCCGCGCCCCCACGCCATTGAGCTGCACCCCCGCCCCAGCTACACTTAAGGACACCATGCCCACCGCCACCGAATCCGAAACCGCCGCCCTCCCCAAGCTCACCAACGAGGAGATCGCCCGCTATTCCCGCCACCTCATCCTCCCCGAGGTCGGCATGGAAGGCCAGCAGAAGCTCAAGGCCGCGAAGGTTCTCTGCGTCGGCACCGGCGGCCTCGGCGCCCCGCTCGCCCTCTACCTCACCGCCGCCGGCGTAGGCACCATCGGCCTCGTCGACTTCGACATCGTCGACGAATCCAACCTCCAGCGCCAGATCATCCACTCGCAGTCCACCGTCGGCAAACTCAAGGTAGACTCCGCCGAGATCACCCTCAAAGGCCTCAACAAAAACACCAACATCATCAAGCACAACACGATGTTGACCAGCGCCAACGCGCTCGAAATATTTAAGGACTACGACGTCATCGCCGACGGCACCGACAACTTCCAGACCCGTTATCTCGTCAACGACGCCTGCGTCCTCACCGGCAAGCCCAACGCCTACGGCAGCATCTTCCGCTTCGAAGGCCAGGCCTCGGTCTTCGCCACGGAAGACGGCCCCTGCTACCGCTGCCTCTATCCCGAACCCCCACCGCCCGGCCTCGTCCCTTCCTGCGCCGAAGGCGGCGTCCTCGGCATCTTGCCCGGCCTCGTCGGCGTCATCCAGGCCACCGAAGTCATCAAGCTAATCCTCGGCATCGGCGAAC
The DNA here is from genome assembly GCA_963796535.1 of uncultured Acidobacteriaceae bacterium. Classification (GTDB taxonomy): domain Bacteria; phylum Acidobacteriota; class Terriglobia; order Terriglobales; family Acidobacteriaceae; genus Granulicella. The sequence goes on along the minus strand of CAWCMO010000007.1, from coordinate 391,219 downwards.
CCCTCATCGGCCGCCTGCTCCTCGTCGACGCGCTAGCCATGAGCTTCCGCACCATGAAGCTCCAAAAAAATCCCGAGTGCCCCATGTGCGGCACCCACGAGATCAAAGAGCTCATCGACTACGACCAGTTCTGCGGCATTCCCAAGCCCACCGAAGCCGGCCCCCTCGAAGTCTCCTCGCACGGCTCCACGCCCGACCTCCCCGTAGTTGACGGCATTCCGCAAATGTCCGTCGAGCAACTCAAAGCCCGCATCGACAGCAACACCGCGCCCTTCATCCTCGACGTCCGCGAGCCCCATGAATACCAGATCGTCGACATCGGCGCACCGTTGATCCCCGTCGGCGATCTCCCCAACCAGCTCCACCGCCTAACCTTCCCCAAGACCACCGAAATCGTAGTCCACTGCAAGTCCGGAGCCCGCTCCCAACGTGCCGCCCTCTTCCTCAAAGAGCAGGGCTACACCAACGTAAGCAACCTGGCCGGCGGCATCCTCGCCTGGGCCGATCGCATCGACAAAACCCTCCCCAAGTACTAGCGCTGCAGCAACCAAGCGACGGCCCTCCCATGAGGGCCGTCGCCTTTGCTCTTGCATTTGCATTCGCCTTTCTGGTTGTCATCCCGCAGGGATCTGCTTCTTCTGTTGTCGTTGTTCTAGCTTTTCTTTCTGTCATTCCCATCGGGAATCTGCTTCTCTCGCTACGGATCGTGACCCCAAAACTCTGTCATCTCGATCGAAGGACCACGCTCTTGTCCTCTTGGTCCGTAGCGGAGAGACCCGCATCCCTCTTCGCCCCCGCATGATCTCAAACCCACTCCGGCGACGCACTCCCAACACCCAACCTGCTACAACAATCCCATGCCCCAGGACCACCCCCACCACGAGTCCACCATCCGCGCCGCCCGCGCCCACTCCAACCGCTCCATCGCTCGCCGCAACCTCCTCGGCGTAGCCGACTCCCTCGCCGAAAACTTCTGCGCGATCATAGGCGACGGCACCTTCGTCCCCACCCGCGCCGCTTACCTCAAGCTCTTCAAGCAAGGCTTCGATGCCCCCAAAACCTCCCTAACCTACGAGCGCATCCCCGACCGCATCGAAGTCTCCTCCGACGCATCCCAAGCCTCGGAACAAGGCCACTGGATCGCCACCGACGCCCACAACCAAACAGCCTTCACCGGCACCTACTCCGCCATGTGGCAAAACACCCCCGAAGGCTGGAAGCTCCGCTCCGAGTTATACGTCACCCTCACCCACTAACCACTCCTCACTAACCACTGTCTCTAGTCCGTGTCCTTGTCATCCACCACCAGGATCTGCAAGCACAGCGGCGGCTCCAGCATAAAATCAAACCCCGCCATCTCCCACAGCGCCTCGTTCAGCCACGAGCTCATCGACGGCTCTGTCGTCACCACGAACGGCAACCGATCGCCCGCAAACCCGCGATGCTGCAGGATCGAATCAATATTCGCTCCCACCTTCGCCAGCGCGCCCGCGATCGCCGCCACAATTCCCGGCCGATCCGCCACCACAAACCGCAGATAATGCGGCGCCACCACATCCCCCACCACCTTCATCTTCTTCGCCGGCAGCCGCACCTGCGCGCTACCCTCGGCAATCGCGCGTACATCGCTCATCACCGCAACCGCCGTCGGATGCCCGCCCGCCCCATGCCCGCTGAACACCACATCGCCGCCAAACCGCCCGCTCGTCACCACCATGTTCTGCGTCCCACGCGACCACGCCAGCGGCGACGTCTTCGGCACCAGCATCGGCCCTACATTCGCACTCACCACGCCATCGCTCAACGCCGCACGCGACACCTGCCGTACCGTGCATCCCAGCTCCTTCGCATACGCAAAGTCCACCGCGCTGATCGTAGCAATCGTCTGCGTCGGCACCTGCTCGGGATCAATCTCTGCATACAGCGCCAGCCTTGCCAGCACGCACAACTTCGCCCGCGCATCGAACCCATCCACATCCGTCGACGGATCGGCCTCCGCATACCCCGCCGTCTGCGCCTTCGCCAGCACGTCGCTATATTGGGCCCCGCCCTCCATCGAGCTCAAAATGAAATTACACGTCCCATTCACAATCCCGCTGATGCGCGTAATCACGTCGCCGTTCAGCCCCTGCGTAATTCCCGGAATCACCGGCACCCCGCCCGCCACCGCCGCTCCATACCGCAGCTGCACGCCCTTTTCCGCGGCCAGCGCAAACAACTCCGCGCCGCGATACGCAATCAGCTGCTTGTTCGCCGTCACCACGTGCTTGCCCGCACCGAGCGCCGCACGTATCCACCCCGCCGCCGGATCCAGCCCGCCCATCAACTCCACCACCACATCCACATCCTCGGCCTCGAGCACATCCTCCACGCGCTCGGTCCACACCACGTCCCTGGACAGAAACGCCGCCCGCGCATGCGTCCGCTTCCGATCCACCCCGCGATTAAACACATGCGTAATCCGCACCCGCGCGTCCTTGTGCGCAGCCAGCACCTCCGCAAATGCGCCGCCCACCGTCCCGAATCCCAACAACCCTACCCGCACTGTTTTCTCTACAGTCATCAGTACTCCACTTTCATCGGACTCTTGATCCACGCCGCAAACGGCTTCCATGCCTCTTCACCACACAGATTCACTACCGGCAACGTCCGCTCACCGAGCGGCTTCTTCATCTCCTCATACAGAAACGCATCGTCGAACCCGGCCTTCGCCGCATCCGCCGCAGTGCACCCGTAGTAAATCGTGCGGCACCGCGCCCAGTAAATCGCCGCCAGGCACATCGGGCAAGGCTCGCAGCTGCTATAGATATCGCAACCTTCCAGCTCAAACGAGGCCAGCGACGCACACGCATTCCGAATCGCCGTCACCTCCGCATGCGCCGTCGGATCATTCGCAGCCGTCACGCGGTTCACTCCCGTAGCAATCACCTTGCCGTCCTTCACAATCACCGCGCCAAACGGTCCGCCCTGCCCGCCGATCACATTCTCGACCGCCAGCGCAATCGCTTGGTGCATAAACTCGCTAGGTCCACTCATCAATACGCATCCTGTCCTGAGGGGGGTAGGGCGCCTTTGTCCATCAGACAAAAGGGAGATAATCAGCATCATGGTACACGCTCTCCGCTCCCGTCGCGTCATCACACCCCGTGGCGAGCAGGATGCCACGGTAGTGATCGAAGACGGCATCATCACCGCGATCCACCCCAACTCCCATCTGGAATCTCGGATCTCGAATCTCCCTACCGAAGATCTAGGCTCGCTCGCCCTCCTCCCAGGCCTCATCGACGTCCACACCCACATCAACGAGCCCGGCCGCACCGACTGGGAAGGCTTCGCCACCGCCACCCGCGCCGCCGCCGCCGGAGGCTTCACCACCCTCATCGACATGCCCCTCAACTGCCTCCCCGAAACCACCAACGTAGCCGCCCTCGAACTCAAGCGCGAGGCCGCGGCCACCGGCGGCCCCAACGGCTCCTCGCAATGCATGGTCGACTACGCCTTCTGGGGCGGCGCCGTCGACAACAATCAGCGCGACCTCGAGCCCCTCGCCTCCGCCGGTGTCGCCGGCTTCAAAAGCTTCCTCATCTACCCTGGCTGCGACGGCTTCTCCGCCATCGACAAGCAGAACCTCATCCGCGCCCTCCCCCACATCGCCCGCACCGGCCTCCCGCTCCTGGTCCACGCCGAGCTAGACCCCTCTATCAACGCCGCCGTAGCCCACCTCAACCGCACCAACGCCGACTGGACGAAGTATGAGACCTACCTCGCCTCCCGCCCCGACGAAGCCGAACTAGACGCCATCGAGATGCTCCTGGAACTCAACCGCGACGCCCGCGACCAGGGCCGCCCCTTCCATCTCCACATCGTTCACCTCTCCACCGCACTCGCCCTTCCCCTCATCACCGCAGCCAAGCGCGAAGGCCTCCCCGTCACCGCAGAAACCTGCCCCCACTTCCTCCACCTCACCGCCGAAACCATTCAGCAAAACCCCAACGGCCCAACCCTCTGCAAATCGGCCCCCGCCATCCGCAGCGCGGCCAACCGCGAACTACTCTGGGCCGCCCTCATCGACGGCACCCTCGACCTCATCGCCACCGACCACTCCCCCTGCCCACCCCACATGAAGCGCATGCATCCCGGCCACGTGCAACCCGGCCAACAGCCCGGCCGCTTCGACCTAGCCTGGGGCGGCATCCCCTCCCTCTCCGCCGCCCTCTCCGTCCTCTGGACCGAGTGCACCCGCCGCGAACTAACACTCTCGCAACTAGCCCACTGGACCTCCGCCGCTCCCGCCCACCTCGCCGGTCTCTCCACCCGCATCGGCTCCATCGAACCCGGCAAGCACGCCAACCTCGTAGCCTTCGACCCCGACGCAATCTTCACCCTCACCGAAGACATGCTCCACTACCGCCACAAAATCTCCCCCTACCTAGGCGAAACCCTCCGCGGCCGAGTCCAATCCACCTGGCTCCGCGGCCACCGCGTCTTCACCCGCACCAATAACGTCGACGAATTCCCCACCCCTCCCCAAGGCCGCGAACACCAGCTATCCTCTTCCTAGCCGCAGAAACCATCTGCTAGTCCTTGCTCTCGCCCTTGCTGTTGCCCCTGCTCTTGTGGGTGCTTTTCTTTCTGTCATTCCCTCTGGGAATCTGCTTCTCGCTTCTGCTTCCTGCTCTCGTATTCGCCTTCGCTTTTTTGGTTGTCATCCCGCAGGGATCTGCTTCTGCCTTTACCTTGCCCTTCTTTGACAATTTCTAAGAAAAATTGTCATTCCGAGCGCAGCGAGGAACCTGCTGTCTCCCGTTCTTCGTCGATCGCACATGCCTCTGCCCCTGCCTCTGCTTTTGCTTTTGCTTTTGCTTTTGCTTTTGCTTTTGCTTTTGCTAAAAGCTAACAAGTTTGACCTCACTATGCCCACCACCCCCACCCTCGTCGCCTGGAACGCCCTCACCCCCGAAGCCGCCGCCGCCGCAATCCTCCCCTGCAACGGCTCCCACGCTTGGGCCACGCAACTCGCCGCGCTCCGCCCCTTCGCCACCTCCTTCGACCTCACCTGCACCGCCGACATCGTCTGGCGCTCTTTGGATCAAGCAGCCCAGCAGCAAGCCTTCGACTCCCACCCCCGCATCGGCGAGCAACACGCCAAAGCCGCCTCCGAAGCCAGCCTCGCCCTCTCCGCCGCCGAGCAATCTGCCGCGAACCTGACCACCGACACGCAAGCCGCGCTATCCGCCGCCAACCGAGCCTACGAGCAAAAATTCGGGCGCATCTTCATCGTCTGCGCCACCGGCAAATCCGCCGACGAGATGCTCCTCATCCTCCAACACCGCCTCTCCAACGACCCCGCCACCGAACTCCGCGAAGCCGCCGAGCAACAACGCCAGATCACCCAACTTCGCCTCCGCAAGTGGCTCGCCTCCCCAACCCCATAACCTGTCATCCTGAGCGCAGCCGAAGGACCCCAACGAAACTCCCACCCGCCCACACACCTCACCCCCTTCCAGCAAGAATCGAATTCCCCGCTAAGATAGAGCTCAATGAGCCTGTCTACACACATACTCGACACAACGCTCGGCCGTCCCGCCGCCAACGTCGAGCTCATCCTGCACGAATTGCGTGACGGCGTCTGGACTCAATTGGCCGGCGGCACGACCGACGTCGACGGTCGATGCAAGACCCTGCTAGGGAACGCCCCTCTCGAAGCCAAGACGTACGAGCTGACGTTCATGACCGCTCCCTATTTCGAAGCACAAGGCATCGCGAGCCTCTACCCCTACGTAAAAATCGTCTTCACCATCACCAACCCCACCCAGCACCACCACATCCCCCTCCTGCTCACCGCCAACGGCTACACAACGTACAGAGGCAGCTGACGGTTTCTGTAACTGAGAACGGACAACTGAGAACTGAGAACCAGGAGCCCTCCATGCCAGCAAAACTCCACACCAACCGCTACGGCAAATCCCGCGTCCGCCTCATGCGCCTCACCAAGTACTTCTCCCACCACGACCTTGACGAGTGGACCGTCCAACTCCTCCTCACCGGCGACTTCGACACCGCCCACACCCTCGGCGACAACAGCAAAATTCTTCCCACCGACACGATGAAGAACACCGTCTACTTCGTCGCCCGCGAGTCCAAAGCCGACAGCATGGAAGCCTACGCGCAGGAGCTCGTTGACTACATCCTCACCCGGAATCCCCAGGTCTCCTCCGCCGAAGTCGTCATCGAGTCCACCCTCTGGAAGCGCCTCACCGTCGACGACAAGCCCTTCCCCACCGCCTTCATGCGCGGCTCCGACGAACGCCAAACCACCGCCGTCACGCGCCAGCAAAATTCCCCCTTCACCATCACCAGCGGCCTCGACCGCCTCACCATCCTCAAGACTGCGCAATCCGCCTTCACCGGCTACATCAAGGACGCCCTCACCACCCTCCCCGAAACCACCGACCGCCTCTTCGGCACCGCCCTCAAAGCCGAGTGGCCCTACACCCCCGAAGCCATCGCCAGCACCGCCGCCTCTCCCGACAACGCCATCGACTTCAACAAGGTCCGCACCCACCTTCGCGAAGTCATGGTCGCCGCCTTCGCCAAGCACAACTCGCTCTCCGTCCAGCAAACCCTCTTCGCCATGGCCGAGGCCGCGCTCGACCACACCACCCTCATCGACGAGATCTATCTCCTCATGCCCAACAAGCACAACCTTCTCGTCGACCTGTCCCGCTTCGGCCAGGAAAACCCCAACCACATCTTCGTCCCCACCGACGAACCCCACGGCACCATAGAAGCCACCGTCCGCCGCTCGTAACCCTCCGCATCCTGGGTACCCCATCTTCGGCGCGCACTTTGCGCCTAAGGTGGGCCGCCACAAATCTCGGGTGCCCCATCCGTACGCGCTTCTGCGGACGGGTAGGATGGAAGATCCTCGACCCGCCGACCTTAACCCTCGCCGTCCGCGCAGGACCGCAGGACCGTAGAATGATTTCGATGCCTCACACCACCACCGCCGAGTCCCTCGCCGCCCGCGCCACCACCATCATCTCCCGCTGCCGCGAGCTCGCCCGCATCACCGACGTCCCCAACGAAACCACCCGCCTCTTCCTCTCGCCCGCCACCCGCGACGCCCACACCCTCCTCGAGTGGTGGATCCGCCAGGCCGGCCTCCAATCCCACACCGACGACGCCGGCAACCTTCGCGCAATTCGCCGTTCCGCAAAGGACGACGCCCCCACCTTCGTCCTCTTCTCCCACATCGACACCGTCACCAACGCCGGCGCCTTCGACGGCCCCCTCGGCGTCCTCCTCGCCCTCGCGGCCATCGAGCAACTAGGCGCCACACCCCTCCCCTTCCACATCGAGCTCATTGCCTTCGCCGAAGAAGAAGGCGTCCGCTTCGGCTTCCCCTTCCTCTCCTCGCTCGCCGCCACCGGCAAGCTCACGCCCGAGCAACTAACCCGCACCGACGCCGAAGGCATCACCCTCGCCGACGCCATCCGCAACTTCACCCGCACCGACGGCACGCACCTCGACCCCGAGCAAATTCCCGCGACCTGCCCGCTAGCCTCCAACACCTTCGGCGCTCTAGAAGTCCACATCGAGCAAGGCCCCGTCCTCGACAAGTCCGACAGCTCCCTAGCCGTAGTCGAAGCCATCGTAGGCCAATCCCGCCTCGAGCTAACCTTCGAAGGCCACGCCAACCACGCCGGCACCACCCCCATGTCGCTCCGCCAGGACGCCCTCGCAGCCGCCGCCCAATGGATCGTCGAAGTCGAGCGCTATGCCGCCAACTACACCCAGCTCGTCGCCACCGTAGGCCGCATCTCCACCGAGCCCGGCGCCATCAACGTAATCCCCGGCACGGTCCGCACCTCGCTAGACATCCGCCACCCGAAAGACGAATCCCGCCACGCTGCTATAGCGCACCTGTTGACCAAGGCCGAAGCAGCAGGCGCACTCCGCGGCGTCCGCGTCCACGCCACCGTCCAGTCCGAGCAGCGCGCCGTCCCCATGGACCGCGACCTAACCCTAAAACTCCATCAAGCCGCCGAGCGAGCCGGCTTCGACGCGCAACCCCTCTTCTCCGGAGCCGGCCACGACGCGATGATCCTCGCCGCCGCCGTCCCCACCACCATGCTCTTCCTCCGCTCCCCCAACGGCCTCTCCCACCACCCCGACGAAGACGTCCGTCTAGAAGACGTAGAAGCCGCCCTAGCCACAGTCTTAAACCTCCTCCTCCACCTCCACCCCCACAAATCTCACTAGCCTTCCGTCGCGAAACGTTGCGCCTCTCTTAGCGCCCGTTGCGTCAAGGTTTTTGCTGTTGCCCTTGCTGTTGCCTTTGCTGTTGCCCTTGCTGTTGCACTTGCAGTTGCGTTTGCTAGCTTTTCGTCGCCATCCTGAACGCAGTGAAGGACCCCTATATTTGTCTTTGCAGTTGCAGTTGCTCTTGCCTTTCTTTCTGTCATTCCCTCTGGGAATCTGCTTCTGCACTTGCCCTTAGCTAAAAGCTAAAGGCAAGAAGCCCCCTATCCTCTATCCCCTACCCTCTATCCCCTGCCCTTTTCCTCTACACTCTGTACCTATGCACAACCTCGGCCAAACGCGCAGCGCAAACCACCGCGACCACCTGCTCATCACCCCCGACACCTTCATCCGCACGCCTCTCCCCGGCCTCACCAACGGCCTCGCCATCGTCCACGTCGCCCCACCTACCGGCGCCGCCTTCACCATGATGACGCTCGAGATCGCAGCCAGCGGCAAACTAATCCAGGGCCCCACCCAACGCTTCCTCTACGTCCTCGAAGGCGAACTCAAACTCAACGAGCCCGGCAAGCAAATCCCCCACGACCTGTCCCCCGGCAGCTACGCCTACTTCCCCACGGGCTACGAACACACGTTGACCGCCGTCACGCCCTCCCGCGTAGCCGTCATCGACAAGCCCTACCTCCCTCTCGACCCCATCTACATCAACGACCCCGGTGCCGACCCCGACCCCTGGTTCCTCCTCAACAACGAACCCGACATCGCCCCCGTAGCCCTCAACGGAGACCCCAACCTCCGCGTCCGCAACCTTCTCCCCGACTCCCACATCTTCGACTTCGCAGTAAACACGATGACCTACGATCCCGGCGCCGCCCTCTCGCAAGTAGAGATCCACTACATGGAGCACGGCCTCCTGATGCTGGAAGGCGGAGGCATCTACCGCCTCGGCGAAAGCTGGTACCCCACCAAGGCCGGCGACTTCATCTGGATGTCCGCCTACTGCCCCCAATGGTTCGGCGCCATCGGCAAGGTCCCCGCAAAATACCTAATCTACAAAGACTTCAACCGCCACCCCCTCGGCTAAATGAAAGCTCTCCTCGCAGCATCGCTGCTACTCATCGTCGCATCGTCCCAACCGACGATCCCATCGGCCCTTCTGGGCACATGGAAAGTTGGTCGCGCATACGATACGCAAGGTCCTACTGATCTCGATGAGCAGAAGGAATCAAAGATCAAGAAATCAACAATTGAAATAGCGTCTGACGCAATCAAGGTTTGCGGAAAGACTATTCCGATCAAGAGCACAGCTCTCTCCGTCATGACCTACGATGAATTCGCGACCAGGTATCACATTGGAGCAAATCGAATTGGTTTGATTTATGGAGGGAGGATCACTGAGCTAGTGATCAATTCCTTTGAACTGACACATGCTTGTGGCGAGTTTTCCGATCCCGGAACAGACATAATCTTTGACGAACAGAACCATTTCGCAATTCAAGTGGACAATGCGTATTACGAATTGAAGAGAGCCAACTAAGGCATCCATGACCAACCCAACCATCAACACCACCCGCCTCCTCCACGAGCTCCACCACCTAGCCACCCTAACCGACTGCCCACCCTCCCCTGACCTCGACACCACCGCGGTCACCCGCATCGTCTTCACCCCCCGCGACCTCGAAGCCCGCGCCTACATCACAGGCCTCGCCACCACCGCCGGCTTCCAAATCCGTACCGACGCCATCGGCAACACCTTCATCCGCTTCCCCGGCACCGACCCAACCCTCCCAGTCGTCGGCACCGGCTCCCACACAGACGCCATCCCCCACGCCGGCATGTACGACGGGACTGTAGGCGTGTTGGGAGGCCTAGAAGCCATGCGCTCCCTAAGAGAATCCGGCTTCACCCCCAGGCGCTCCATCGAACTCCTCGTCTTCACCTCCGAAGAGCCCACCCGCTTCGGCATCGGATGCATCGGCTCCCGCCTCCTCGGCGGCACCATCTCACCCCACACCGCCGACAACCTCCCCGACCGCCTCTCGGAAACAGATCTGGGTGCCCCATCTTCGCCGACGGTCTCATCGTCGGCTAAGGTGGGTTCGCAAGATCCCCACGCCAATCTGCACGATATCCCGACCCTCAAAGACGTCCGCACCGCCGCCGGCTTCACCGCCCCACTCACCACTGTCCCTCTCCCGCCCAACTACTACCACGCCTGGGTAGAGCTCCACATCGAGCAAGGCCCTCTCCTCGAACGTGAAGGAATCCCCATAGGCATCGTCACCAACATCGCAGCCCCCGCCAGCTACCGCTACGAGATCACCGGCTTCGGCGGCCACGCCGGCGCCCTCCTCATGCCCGACCGCCGCGACGCCCTCACCGCCGCCGCCGAACTCATCCTCTCCGTAGAACGCCACACGTTAGCCGCCAACGCCGCCTCCCACTCTTCCGACTCCGTAGCCACCGTAGGCACCGTCGCCGTCCACCCAGGCGCCATCAACTCCGTCCCCTCCCGCGTCACCCTCACCCTCGACATCCGCGACACCGACGTAGACCGCCGCACCCAAATCATGTCCGCCCTCCACGCCGACATCCGCGACATCGAATCCCGCCGCCATGTCACCATCGCCGAGCACCAAATCAACGCCGACGTCCCCGCCATCAGCGACCCCCACATCCTCTCCACCCTCGAATCCATCTGCAACTCCGAGTCCATCCCCTACAAAAAAATGGTAGCCCGTGCCTACCACGACACTAGCTTCATCGCCCCCATCGCTCCAGTCGCCATGCTCTTCATCCCCTGCCGCAACGGCGTCTCCCACCGTCCCGACGAGTACGCCACCCCCGAATCCATCGCCCTCGGCACCCGCGTCCTCGCCCTGGCTCTCGCCCACCTTGCCCAGGAGGGTTACCCCTCCTAGCCCCAACGCCGCCTTGCAGCTACACTACTCACACCAAGTCGGCACACAACCACAACCCTTCACCGAACCGTACTCTCTATCCTCTATCCCTATCCTCTACACCCTGCCCTTATGATCCAATCTCTCAATCCGGCCAATGGAAAGCTTCTCCGCAGCTTCGATCCGCTCACACCGGATGCTCTCAACGCCAAGCTGGTATTAGCAGCGAGCGCAGCAAAGTCCTACCCCAAAGAAACCTTCGACCAACGCATCTTCTGGATGCGCCGCCTCGCCGCGCTGCTCGAAGCCGACATCGAAGAGCTCGCCATCACCATGACCTCCGAGATGGGCAAGACCCTCGTCACCGCCCGCGCCGAGGTCTCCAAGTGCGCCTCCGTCTGCCGCTTCTACGCTGACAACGCCGCCCGCTTCCTCGCCCCCGAACGCATCGTCACCGAGCACGTGGACAGCTACGTCCGCTACGACCCCCTCGGCGTCATCCTCGCCGTCATGCCCTGGAACTTCCCCCTCTGGCAGGTCTTCCGCTTCCTCGCCCCCGCGCTCATGGCCGGCAACATTGGCCTGCTCAAGCACGCCTCCAACGTCCCACAATGCGCGCTCGCGATTGAAGCCCTGGTCCGCCGCGCCGGCTTCCCCCGCGGCGTCTTCCAGGCCCTCCTCATCGAAGCCCGCCAGGTAGAACACCTCCTCAACGACCCCCGCGTCGCCGCCGTCACCCTCACCGGATCCGAGGCCGCAGGCCGCGCCGTCGCCGCCCAGGCCGGCTGGCTCGTCAAAAAGTCCGTCCTCGAGCTCGGCGGCTCCGACCCCTTCATCGTCCTTCCTTCCGCCAACCTCGACGCCGCCATCCACAACGCCATCAAGGCTCGCTGCATCAACAACGGCCAATCCTGCATCGCCGCCAAACGTTTCATCGTTCACGAGAGCATCTATCCCGAGTTCGAAAAACGTTTCGTCGCCGGCATGGCCGACCTCCGCATCGGCGACCCCATGCTCGAAACCACCGACATCGGCCCCCTCGCCACACCCCAGATCGTCGAAGAGCTCCTCCAGCAGGTCACCCTCGCCCGCGAGTCCGGCGGCCGCGTCCTCACTGGCGGCGCACGCGCCCTCGTCGACGACAGTGACCTCGGCAACTACTTCCAGCCCACCGTCATCGCCGGCGTCATGCCCAACGCCCCCATCTGCCAGGAAGAGATCTTCGGCCCCGTCGCCCTCCTCTTCCGCGTCGCCTCGCTCGACGAGGCCATCGCCCTCGCCAACGACACGCCCTTCGGCCTCGCCGCCAGCGCCTGGACCTCCGACGACGCCGAACGCCAGCGCCTGGCCGTCGAGCTCCAATGCGGCGCCGTCTTCTTCAACACCACTGTCGCCAGCGACCCCCGCCTCCCCTTCGGCGGCATCAAGCGCTCCGGCTACGGCCGCGAACTAGGCGCCGCCGGCATGCGCGAATTCCTCAACGCAAAAACCGTCGTCGTCGCCGAACCCTCCGCCGAAACCTACCCCACACCCTCAGACAATGTGGCCGCCAAGCCCAAAGCCGAGCCCACCTCCGAGCCGAAACCGGACACGCCCTTCGACGAGCCAGCCGACAAGCCCTCAGGCAAACCAAGCGAGTTCCAACACATCGCCGATCAGATCCGCAAATTTGAGCCGGGCAAGCCCCCATCCCCGTCCCCAGACCCCATCCCACCAGCCCCCGTCCAGCCTGAGCCGATCCAAGCGGAAACTCCTCCGCCGGAGCCCCCTCCCTCCGAGCTCAATCCACAAGACCCCCCGAAGGATGATGACACCCCACCGCCCAACGACGGCTCCATGCTCCACCTTCGCTAACCATCGCCGCAAATCCGGGTGCCCCAGGTCTCGCTTTTGAGACCTGGGTTTCCAGAGAGTCAAACAGAAGAGGCGCAGCCGTCAGGCTGCGCCTCTTCTCTTTCCGCCAGCCTCTAGAACGTGAACGAAGTCTGCAGCGTAATCCGCCGCAGCGCGCTCGTCGTCGTATACGGCTGCCCGTAAATCTGCGTCGACTGCCCAAAGTTCGGCGACGACAACACGCCCTGCGGTGTCGACAGATCTTCCTTGTTGAATAGGTTCTGCACCTGCACGCCGAACGCCAGGTTATAGCGCTTGCCCGTGCTGGTTCCTCCCCCGCCAAACCCGCCAGGGCCGCCGCCCGGACCGCCGCGACCGCCGCCGCCACCGACCGCCATGACCGCCGCCGCCCGGAGGCCCGCCAGGACCGCCCGGCCCACCACCCTGCCCGCCAGCATTCGCCCGCGTCGACGCGCCAAATCCAAACGTCTTCGTCACCCGCAGATTGAACGTATAGAGCGACGGTCCCGTGCAATAGTTGATCGGCACCACCGGCGCGCCACCCACAATCCCCGGCTGCGCAAACGTCCCGCAACCCGGAATCGACTTGATCGTGCTTCCGTTCGGCGCCACGCCCGTCACCAGGTTCGGACGATCGTTGTAAAACGTGTCCAGGTTGTTGTCGCTGCCCGTCGTAATGTTGTAAGGCGTTCCACTCTGCGCCAGGAAGAACGGGCTGAACTGGATATACTTCGGCAGCGTCACCGACCCCGCCAGAAATATCCTGCTCTTCACATCAAACGCAGTCCGTCCATAATCTGCCGCGATGTCTCCCGGCGTCGAAATGTCAGACGTCGCACCCGACGTATCGCCATGCGCCGAGTTCAGCGAGTAGTACCCGAACAGCGAAATCGCCTTCGACGTCTGCACCCGCCCATGAATAATCAACTGGTTCTGATTGAAAGAGCCTTCGCTAAAGAACTGGTACTGCGCCGTGCTCGCGGCCGGATCGGCAAAGTTAAATCCAACATTCTGCGTCGCAAACTGGTGCACCCCCTGCGTGTGCAGATAGTTCACCGAGATCGTTCCATTCTTCCCCACCTGCTGATCCGCGCCGCCGGCAAACTCGATAATGTACGGCGTTCGCAGATTCGGCGACGAGCTATACGTCTGCTGGTTGTCCGACGTCGCACCGCACGCCACAATCAGATTCGGCGCGCTCGGATTGCAGCTCGTTCCAGGATTCGCAACCGTGTACGACGTCGTGTTGATTCCGTTCTCTTCCTCCGTCGTCAACACGTACTCCTGCGCAAATCGCGTGTAGAACATCCCGAATCCGCCGCGGATCACCGTCTTCGGCGCGCCCTTGCCGCTGAACAGTCCATAGCTGAACGCCACTCGCGGCGCAACCGCCTGGTTGCCCGGCAGATGGTTCTGCGTCTCGTACCGGATGCCATACGACACCGTCAGATTCTGCCGCGCCTTCCAGTCGTCCTCCGCATACAGCCCCACATCCGTCAGCGTGTCCCCGATCTTGTGATTGTTCACCACCGTAATCCGGAACTGCGTCGGCGTTCCCGCCAGGTAGTCGTCCGACGTCGCATAGGTAAACGATCCGTTGGTCAGGTTCTCCGTGTTCTCCGCTTCGCGCGTCGCCCGCAACCGTCCGCCAAAGCGAATAAAGTTCTTCTTCAACTGGATCGAGTTGTAGCTCTGCACCTCGTAGTGGTCCTGGTGATCGCTCGAACCCTGCTGCGAGTAGCCGCCGCCGGTAAACGATCCCGACACACCCACCGCCGGTGCCGTGCTCGCCGGCGTCGCCGACGTATGCTCCCGCTCATACTCAAACCTCGTCTCGGTCACAATGTGCGAGTTCCACGTCTCCGTGTCGCTCATCTGGAGCTCGTTGCTCAACGAACTCTGGTCGTAGGCGGTCGATGGCAGATTCAAATTGTTCACGCCATCATTCTTCGCAGAGTTGTTCACATACTGGTACCGCGTCGTTAAGACATTCTTCGCTCCCAGCGCCAGGTCCAGCCGCGGAGCGATGTCCGCGCGCTTCTGCGGGAAGTACGTCGACACCTGGTAAGGCGTCTCCACGCACGTCGCATCTCCAGGCGCGCACAGGATCGGCGACCCCGCCTCCGGCGCCAGGATGATTGCGTTCGTAAACTCGTCCGACTCAATATCGCGATAGCTTCCGCCAATGTTGTACGAAGCTCCCTTGTTCAGCGGCCCCGTCAAATTCCCGAACATAAACAGCGTGTGATACGGCGGCTGCTCTCCCGTCGCCAGCGGATTACCGGAATTGAACTGCGACGGATTTCCGTTCACCTGGAAGTTCCCGTGGATCTTGTCCGTTCCCGGCTTCGTAAACACCTCGACGCGCCCATACCCGAGCTGGTCATACTGGGCCGAAAACGGATTCTGATTAATTCGAATCTCGCGAATCGACGACTTCGGTGGCAACTGCCCGCCCGTAAATCCGTCCACATAAATCTGCCCGCCATTGGGCCCAGCCGCCGGCCCCGCCAACGCCGTCAACTCGTCCGACAACTCATCCGGATCATCCGACAGCGCATCCAGGTCCTTGCCCGTCAACACCACCGCACTCGCATTCGAATCCGGATCCACACTCAACTGCACCGAATCCGAATTCACCGTGATCACCTGCGACTGCACACCAATCTGCATCTTCGCATTCAGCGTCATCCCATTCACTGCGCCAACCGCAATCCCCGTCGCCGTGTACGTCGCAAACCCCGGCATCGTGAACGTCACCGTATACGTTCCCGGACTCACCACCGCGCTATACGATCCGTCCGACCCCGACGTAGCCTTTACCGCCGGCCCGTTCCCCGTCAGCGTCACCGTAGCTCCCGGAATCAACGCTCCATCCGGATCCGTCACCAACCCATGCACGCGCGTCTTCCCCGCCTGAACCCCCGCAGCCGTCGTCGGCGCCTTCGCCGGTGCCGGCGTCTGCGCACTCACCCCCATCGCCGCCCCAGCCATCAGCACGCCCGCCAACCCTGCTCCCAGCCATCCCAACATCGTCTTCCCACGCAAGCCATCAACCAGCATTCTCACTCCTGAACTCCTGAACTAAAACTCAGCCAAACCTGCCCGCGCAAGATGCCTTTGCTCTTGCCTTTCTTTCTGTCATTCCCTCGGGGAATCTGCTGTCCCCCTCGCCTAACCGGAGACGCCCTAGTGCTGGCCACCCGGTCCGCCGCCGGTGTCTCCGCCCTCGCCGCCGCCACCGCCAAGACTCCACGGCGACAACGTCATCGTCTGCCCGCTAGGCGACGCACTGAGAATCGCGTCCACGCCAACCAGCAGCGTCACCGCCATAGGTGTCTCCGTATCGGACGACGGCGACGTCGCAACAATCATCACCGCATCGCCGACCTTCAAACCCGCCAGCGTCTCCGTAGGCAGCCGCGACAGCATCTGTGAAAGATCCGAACCCGCACTCCGTTCGCGCGCCGCCCCATCCGGCCCTCCAGGTCCGCCCGGCCTGCCAGATCCACCAGGCGCCATACCGCCCGAACCAGCCGTACCTCCCTGCCCGGCTGTACCTCCTGCCGCAGCCCCGCCCGGCGCTCCGGTTCCCTTCATCCGCGCCGCCACCCGCTCCGCCAGCATCGCAGGAATTCTCCGCACATCACTATTCGCCCCCACCGCCACCGTCACCGACTTTTTCGTCGTCAAATCTTTCAGCGTCACCGTTCCTGCAGACGCATCCACCGCCGAAATCAGCCCCGAATAATTCTTGAACATGCCCGTTACCAACTCATCGGCCGTAATCGTGCTCCCATCAGCCGACTTCGTTCCCCGCACCCGCAGCTGATCGCCCTTCTGAATCGCCGCGATCGTGCTAACCTTCGCATCCTCAAACCGCACCGACCCGCCCGCATACCGCCGAATCACTGTCTGCGGCGTCACCATCACCGTCACCGTCTTCAACCCGCTCGCAATCACAATCGCGCCCGTCGCCAGGTCCACCGACTTCACAATCCCTCCCCCACCCTTGCTCCACGCCGCCTCTTCCGCCTGGTGCGTCGCCGCAATCGCCACCGCCTTCATCAAAATCACGCGCGTAGCCGTTCCGCTCGCGGCCTCCACCACCAACACCTTGTCCCCCACCGCCACATCACCCAACGTCCCCGCCGTAGCCGACTTCAGATCCTTGCTCCCCGGAGCCACCACCAACACCTTCGCCGCATCCGGAACCGTCACCACCACATCCTGGCCAGCCGCCGTCGTCACCATCAGCCCAGTCGCGCTGGTAGACTTCACCGTCCCCGAAACCCGCTGCCCCGCTGCCGCCGCCGGAGCCGCTGCACTCTGCGCCATCGCCGGCACCATCGGAACCGCCAGCGCCACCATCATCACCGACACCCGCAAACACACTCTCGCCACGTTCATCATTCGCATCTCTCTTGGTCTCATCGCATTGGAAGTCGCACTAGTCATGGGATGCACGAAGGAGCCGTCCAACCACGCAGCGACCCCACACACTCCCAGCCGAAGCGCCTGAAGACAAAGCCGCTCCCGCCCGGAACATGCAGGCACTGTTCAAGATACGAACCAACCCCACAAAAGTTTCTCCGCGAATGCGTTTTCCCAACTACCTCGCATCCAGACAAACCTTCGACATCCGCTCTCTTATCAGAGATTTACTTCATAACCCCGCCCTACGGCAACGCCGCCCCATCCGCCACCGGCAGATCCAGGTGCGAAGGATACTTCGCCGACCCAAACACCGACACCGTCTCCGCCTTATACGCACTAGCCGGCGCCGTCATAATGTTCTCCACATACGTCTGCGGATTCCGGTCGTACAGCGGGAACCAGCTAGACTGCACCTCCACCATCATCCGGTGCCCCTTCAAAAACGTGTGGTCCACCCCATGCAGACTCCACTTGTACTCCGCCACCTCGCCCGGCTTCACCGCCTCCGGCTTCGTAAAGCTCTTCCGATACCGTCCCGCGCAAAATCTCCTCAGCCACCATCAGCTCATACCCACCCGCCGCGCCTTCGCCCGTAGCCTCGCCCTTCTCTGGAGTAGTCACACCCTCCGCGCCATCCGGATACACATCGATCAGCTTCACAATCCAATCCGTATCCGTGCCGGTAGTCGCTCCAAACAAATCCGCCACCACATCGCCCGTCACCGTCACATCGCTCGTCAGCACCGGCGTCTCAAAGTTCGCCAAGTCTTTTCTCCCGCTAACAAACCGCTGATCCTCCACCAGCCAAGTCCGCCAAGTCGACCCCTCGCCGTACGTCGACTGCACCGGCCGATGCCGATAAGGCACCGGATCCGCCGGATCGGCCACATACGCCGCCGCCTTCACGTCATAGTCACCCTTCGGCCCCACAAAACTAAGCTTATGATCGGCCTCCAGATACAGCCGCTCCGCGTGATACCCCACCTTCGGCGGCCAGATCGCATACGTGTGCCACTGGTTTTCCCCCGTCCGAAAACTAGCCGTATCCTCCAAATCAAATCCAGGCTTGCCCTTCAGATACGTCTCGAAGAACGGAGCCTCAAAGTGCGCGCGATAATACGCCCCCGTCTTCTCTCCACCAAACGTAATCGTCCCGAACTTCCCACCCAACTCATCCCCAGCTCCGCGTTCCCAGCCACCGTGATTCCAGGGCCCCAACACCATCCACACTTTATGCAGCGGCTCGTTGGGCTTCTCATGTTCGCGCAGCGCCTTGTACTCCGCCTGCGTCCCCCACATATCTTCCTGATCCCAATACCCGCCCACCTCCAGCGTAGGAACCTCCGGCCGCTTCAAATGCGGCTCCACGGCCATATCCTGCCAGAACTTCACATAGCTCGGCTCCGAAAGAAACACCTTCGCCGTCGGCAGCTGCGTCATCCCCGCGCTCTTTGCCGCGCCCTCAAAGTTCACCTGCTTCAGAAAGAAATCGTACTGGTCTTCCTTCGAGTCGATGAACCCATTGGTCTTCTGCGCCTCCAACCCCTGCACATAATCAAATCCATACGTCTCGCGAAACGCCCCGTTATGGAAGAAGTCATCGCCAATCCAAATATTGGTCATCGGAGCCTGCGGACTAATCGCCTTCACCGCCGGATTCGCATCGATCCCCGCCATCATCGCCAGGAACCCAGGATAGCTAACCCCCATCACCCCAACCTTCGCAGAATTATTCGGCACATTCTTCAGCAGCCAGTCGATCGTGTCGTTCGTATCGGTCGTCTCGTCGACATCGTTCTTCGTCGTATGCGCAACAATCGGCCGATTCATCACAAACTGCCCGCCCGACGCATACCGCCCGCGAATATCCTGCGCCACAAAAATGTACCCGCTGGTCGCCAGCGTCGGAAACACTATCTTCAGCGAATCCGGCTCATAGCCATCCACGCCATACGGCGTCCGCGTCATCAGGAACGGCAGCGCCGCCCCGTCCTTCTCGCTCCCCACCGGCCGCAGAATCACCGTATGCAGCGTCGCCCCATCGCGCATCGGGATCATCACCTCCGACCGCACATACTCCGGCCCGTGATAATCCTTCAGCATCTCGGCCATCCGAGCCTTCCGAGCCGCCGCCGCATCCTCAGCCTGAGCAGCAGCCGGAGCCTTAGCCTGAGCCGGCGCTTGCGCCTGAGTCGTTGAGCTCGGAGTCGCCGCACTCTGCGCCAACCCAACCCCCACCATCCCAACCAAACCCACCCAAACCAGCAGCTTCATCGCACGCATCCGCACTCTCCTCACAGCATCACAACTGACAACGAACAACTGAGAACTGACAACTAACAACTGACAACTGACAACTGCTTTACGTAAGATTTCCCGGAGGCGCGGTCTCACACAGCCAGTTATTCCGCGCATGCGCTCCATCGCAGAACGGCCGCTTCTCGCTCAACCCGCAACGACACAGACTGATCGCCGGCTTACCCGTCAAATCCCACTCCCGCCCATCGGCATCCTTCAGCACAACGTGCCCTTCCACCCGCAGCGGGCCATTCGGCCGCACCGTAATATGTACCGTCTCATCTGCCATAACCAACTCCTCCATACGAACCTCCAGCATAGCAGCGCCCCCGACCCTCATGAAAAACCACCACCGCAGCTAGTCATAGCTAAGTCTGATCTGAATACTGAACTTGCCAAAATCGACTCCTCCGGCAATCCGTGAATTTCTTCCCACTGACCATGCTGTCCGGCACGCAGTCAGTTCGGTCTCGCACAAGTATTCGGTGACCCATTGAAACTCCAGCAAGACTCCGCAGTCCAAACCGCAAGCAACGAAATTTACAATGGCGAAACGAACTCTCTTGAGGGCACATGATGAGGACGCAGGCACGAAGGTGTGGTCAGATTCTCTTTCTTTTAGCGTGCGGACCCCTGCTCGCGGCGGCGGCCCAACAGCCCAAGGCGCCGCCAACAGATAGCCTGTTTGAGCGCTACCCGGAAGCGACCAAACTCTATCAAGCGAAGCAATACGCCGAGGCCGCGGCGATCCTCGAGCCCTTCTACGTGGCCGGCCCCGACAACTTCGGCTGGTACTGGAACTCCGCGATGTACGACCTTGCCTGCTACGAAGCGCAGGCAGGTCGCAAGCAGAAGGCGCTGGAGGTTCTCACCGCCTGGCAAGCCAGGGGAGGCAGCGTCTCCGCGGACGACATGGCCAAAGACGCGGACCTCGCATCGCTCCATGATGACCCGCGATTTGCCCAGATCGTTCAAACCGCACGCACGCAGGAACGCCTTTGGGCGCATGAGCCCGCACAAAGCCTTCCCTTCGCCCCGACCCTGAGTGAAGATGCGCGCATCGCCGGCCTCTCCACCGTCTGGGCCGAGGCCCGCTTCAACTTCGCCTTCTTCGACCGTCAGCCGGATTTGGACTGGAACCAAACCTACGTCGACTTCCTATCGAAGGTCCGAGCGACGCCATCGACCGAAGACTACTACCGCGTGCTCATGCGCTTTGCGGCGCTCTTGAAGGACGGCCACACCAACGTCTATCCCCCCGAGCCGATTCAGAACGCCTTTTACGCCCGGCCCGGTCTCCACACGCAGCTCGTCGAAAACTCCGTGGTGGTCACCGGCATCGACGATCCCGCGTTGCTCTCGCAGGGTTGGCGCGTAGGCGACATCCTCCTCAAGATCGATGGCGAAGACATACGCCGCTACGCAGAACGCGAGATCGCTCCCTACCAAAGCTCTTCCACGCCGCAAGATCTCGAGGTGCGCACCTTCGCGTATGCCTTGCTCAGCGGGCGCGCCGGCACCAGCATCCACGTAACGATACGCGATCGCGACGGCAAGGAAGCAGAACGTGTCCTCACCCGACTGACGCTGGAAGACCTGGCCAAACTAAAGAAATCTCCAGGCGCTTCCTTCCACCTGCGGCCCGACGGCATTGCCGTACTCACGATCGACGAGTTCGACGACACTGAGGGAACCAAGGTCCTGCTCGCAAACCTGCCGCTCGTCACCTCGTCCAAGGGATTGGTGATTGACGTTCGCGCCAACGGCGGAGGCAGTACGCCCGTAGATCTGCTGCAGGTCTTGGCAAGGGGGCCGATCCTCGGAGCCAAGATCCGCACGCGAAGCTATGTCGCCGCCTATCGGGCAAAGGGTGTGCTGCCAGGCTGGACCGACGTCCCTCCGTTCGAAGTTCCGGCTGACACAAACCACCACGTCGATGTTCCCGTCGCCGTCCTCACCAGCGCCCGCACGTTCTCCGCAGCGGAAGATTTCGTTGCAGCCTTCGACGCGATGCACCGCGGCATCACCGTGGGAGAGCCAACCGCCGGAAGCACAGGGCAGCCACTCTTCTTCCAACTACCCGGCGGCGGCAGCGCCCGAGTCTGCACCCGCAACGACCGCGCCCCCGACGGCACAGTCTTCGAAGGCTCAGGTCTGCGTCCAACGATTCTCGTTTCGCCAACCGTCGAAAGTATTCGCCAAGGTACCGATCCTGCCGTAGATAGCGCAGCAGCAGCACTCCTAGCAGGAAAGTAAGTCGATTCTCCGATGCGATTCCGCCAAGTATCAACTCCCGCAATACCGGGCAGCAACTTCATCTGTCCAATATCAAATCGGCGAACGCCACAAGCACCTGACAACTAACACCTGACAACTAACAACCGGCGTTAAAACTCCACCATCACCTCATCCACATAACACCACCCCCAGGCCTCGCCCGGCTCCACCGACCGCATCACCGGATGCTTGGTCGCGTGAAAATGTTGCGTCGCATGCTTGTTCTTCGACGAGTCGCAGCACCCCACATTCCCGCACACCAAACACTCCCGCAGATGCACCCACGTATCGCCCATCGCGATGCACTCCGGGCAGCCCTTCGCATAGCTGGCCTTCGCACTCGGCACCGGCTTCAAATGCTCAAAATGATGACACGCCATCGCAACCTCCTCGACCGTCTCTCGGCCGCAAAAATCTCAGACGTCCAAAGTAGCACCACGCCACCATCCGTGCGTCACGAAACAGGGCTAAGCTGCAGCCGCGTTACCCGAAACCCGCCTAAACCGACACGCAATCACGCCTGCCCAGCCAAACAAGCCTTCTGCGCCGCCAGCAACTCCCGTATCCCCACCTCCGCCACATCCAGCATCTCGTCCAACTGTTTCCGCGTGTAAGTCCCCTTCTCTGCCGTAGCCTGCGTCTCCACCAACCCGCCACCCGAGGTCATCACCACGTTCATATCTACCTCCGCTCTGGAATCCTCCTCGTACGCCAGATCCAGCAGCACCCGCCCATCCACCACCCCCACGCTCGTAGCCGCCACCATCTCCCGCATCGGATTCTCCTTCAAACTCCCTGCCTGCAGCAACTTACCCAGCGCCAACGCCAGCGCCGTGCACGCCCCGGTAATCGCCGCCGTCCGAGTTCCCCCATCCGCCTGCAGCACATCACAATCCAGAATCACGGTCCGCTCCCCCAGCAGCTTCATGTCCACCACACTGCGTAAACTCCTTCCAATCAGCCGCTGAATCTCATGAGTCCGCCCGCCAATCTTGCCCTTCTCCGCCTCCCGCGGCGACCGCGTCAGCGTAGCCCGCGGCAGCATCCCATACTCCGCCGTCACCCACCCGCGCCCCGAATTCCGCATCCATCCCGGCACCCCGTTCTCCACCGTCGCATTGCACAAAACCCTTGTATGCCCCACTTCAATCAGCACCGACCCCTCCGCCGTCGCCACAAATCCCGCCGTCATCTTCAGCTCCCGCGCCTCATGCGCCCCACGTCCACCACTGCGATACAGCTCCAAACCCTCAACCTTTGTCATATCCTTCATTATAGGAACCCTCCCCCCGCTCCGCTCATCCCCCAACCCAAATCCCATCCGTACCGCCGTCACATCTATTCCTCTCCGCGTGTGGTACTGTGCATGCCATAGGCCCTGTTCCATCTCGGGAATTTTTTCTGGAATTCCTGATCTTCGGGCCAAATCTGTCGATAAAGGCTTGAGGACTTGCCACCGTCGCGATCCAATTGTCCCAGTATGGGACACTCGGGGACGCCATAGCCCCTCAAACCAAACTGCTCCTCTTCACCCGGAGATCGCCATGCACGCTCAACCCCAGAGCATTCTGGCCGCACGGATTCCCTCACCGCCATCCTTGCTGCCCTCCCCAGCCACGCTGCCTCTCAAAACGCCGTCAGCCCTGATCCCAACGCCATCAGCGCTAATCCCCAAGCCCGCAGCGCTCCTTTCGACGCTCCCTGCAACCTCCCGTCCCACCGCCTCCCTCGCCGAAACCAGCGGCCTCGCCCACGATGCTGGAAACCTCCTCGCTGCCCTCGGCCTCTACTGCGACCTCCTCAAAGTCCCTGGCGTTCTGCGCCCCGAACACCGGCACTACGCCACCGAACTCTGCCTCATCTCCAATCGCAGCGCCGAACTCATCCGTCGCTTATTGGGAACGCCCATCGCCAGGATCCCGTGCCCCACCCAGCCCGGCAACGCCCCGACGTTCCTCCCGCCCAAGCTGTTCCGCCGCCGTAACGAGCGAAGGTCTGACATCCTCGCAACCACGTCCAACCCCGCAGTCACGCTGCTCAGCCTTGCGCCTGTTCTCGGGCGCATCGCTGCCGGCGCCGCCACCGTTATCGTCACCTGCCCAACCTCGCTACCGCCCCTGGACTTCTCCTCCGAAATCATCGAGCGCATCACCGTCAATCTGGTGCGCAACGCCGCCGAAGCCATCCGGCTCCAACAAGCAAACGCCGCCCCCATTCTTCTCGCCCCATCCGGCGAAATCCGCGTCACTCTCGCCGTCATCGCCGGCCTGCTCCAACTCACCGTTGAAGACAATGGCCCCGGCATGTCGCCCACCCACGTCGAGGCCTACATTCATCCTGAGCCGCTTCCACTCGGCGCCAGCCGCGGCCTCGGTCACCTCATCGTCCACGAGCTGGTCACCGACAGCGGCGGTCAGCTCGCCATCAGCGTTCGCCCCGGCCAGGGCACGTCCTTCTGTCTCAAATGGCCCCTGCACTTCCCCCTGCCCGCCGAGCCCTGCCCGCCGGACGTCCCCTAAACCCCCTACCGCCTAAGCACCTCAGAGGATCACACGTGCTCACCCCCAAGCTCTACTCACCCGATACCACCCTTCCCCTGCCACAGGCCCGCCCCCAGGCTCCATCCCCCGCTCCCTCCAACGTCTCCTGGCCCCAGTACAACTCGACCTTCTCCGTAGCTCGCGGCACCGACGCTGACCGTCTCCCTGCGCTGCGCGTGCTGGTCGTCGACGACGACGACGCCATTCGCAACGCCTGCTCCGAAATCGCCACCAGCCTCGGCTTCGCCACCCAGTCCGCAGACTCCGTCTCCACCGCTCGCCTCGCCCTCGCCCACACCTCCATCGATATCCTCCTGCTCGATCTCAAACTCCCCGGCGGCGGTGGCCTTTCGCTATTAGAAGACATCCACGCCCATCATCCGCAGACCATCGTCATCGTTATGACCGCCTTCGCCACCGTCAACTCAGCAGTCGAGTCCATGCGCACCGGCGCGGGCGACTATCTCACCAAGCCCTTCACCCTCGAAGAGCTCTCCACCACCCTCGATCGCGCCGCCCAGCGTCGCGCCTTCCATGTCGAATCCCGACTGCTCCGCGACCAACTCCGCACCGGCGCCTCCATGGGCAACCTGGTCGGCAACTCGCCCGCCATGGAAAAGCTCTACCGCATCCTCTCCAAGGTCGCCGCAACTCCCCATCCCGTTCTCATCATCGGCGAGTCCGGCACCGGCAAGGAGCTCGTTGCGCGCTCCATCCACACCAACGGGCCCAACGCCAACAAGCCCTTTCTTTCCGTCGACTGCGGTTCCCTCGCACCCGCCATGATCGAGGGTGAACTCTTCGGCTACGCCAAGGGTGCGATCCCCGGAACCACTCGTTCCAAGGTCGGCCTGCTCGCCAGCGGAGACGGTGGCACCATCTTCCTCGACGAAATCGGCGAACTCCCCCTCGATCTCCAGGGCCGCCTGCTGCACGCCCTCCAGGACAAAATCGTTCTCCCCGTCGGCTCCGATCAGGGCTCCCCCTTAACTGCCCGCATCCTCGCCTCCACCACCCGTGACCTCACTCAACTCATCGAGACTGGCCGTTTCCGCAAGGACCTCTACTTCCGTCTCAATATCGTTACCCTGCGCATTCCCGCCCTGCGCGAGCGCCGTGGCGATATCCCCCTGCTCGCCGCCCACATCCTCGAACGCATGAAAGCCGAGCACGGCATCGCTTACACCTTCGCCGATGAAGCCCTGCACCTGCTCATGGAGTACGACTGGCCCGGCAACGTCCGCGAACTCGAACGTGCCATCGAGCGCGCCTGCTCCCTCTCCAGCGGCCCCATCCTCCACCTTGGCGACTTCCCCACCCAGATGCAGGACTTCCAGTTCCACGCCCAGCGATCCCTCCAGCAATTCAATCAGGCAATCAGCAACAGCGATGCTGGCAACCCCTCAGCCTCAGCCGAAACTCTCGCCGTTCAATCCATCGCCGACCTCGAAAAACAGGCCATCCTCACCACCATCACCCAGCTGCACGGCGACAAACTCCTCGCCGCCCGCCTGCTCGGCATCGGAAAAACCACCCTCTACCGCAAGCTCAAGGAGTACGGCTTCGGCGAGGACCTCGCATGACGAATCCTCAGTCCACCCTTGGAGTCCCGCCGCCCACAGCCCTTCTCCTCATCGCCCCTGAATCCGCCGCCCAGCCCATCGCCGAAGCTCTCCGCTCGGAACTCCGCGCCGAAGTCGAAACCACCCCCAGCCGTCGCGCCGCGCTCACCCTGCTCCGCCGCAACGACTTCGCCCTCATCCTCATCGACGAGAGCCTCGCCTCCGCCGACTCCGCCACCACCGACCTCCTCTATCAAAACGCTGGCAGCGCTCTCATCCTCGAGCTCAATCTCGCACTCTCCAGCGCCGCACGCATCGTCCGTCAGGCCCGCAGCGCCCTAGCCCGCCGCACCCAGGACCTCGCCACAGCCCGCTCCGCCGCAACCGCCAACCTGCACAGCGAACTCAACACCTCCCTCGCCGGCGTCCTGCTTGAATCAGAGCTCGCCCTCCGCGACGCTTCCCCAAGTCAGGCTCCCCGCCTCCGCCACCTCGTCCAACTAGCCGGCGATCTCCGCGACCGCCTCCGCGCCTAGCGATCCTCCTCGACCGTGCAACCCCCTTCGCGCGAACAACGAACGCCGCGTGCGATCCTTCCCGGCCGCTATGTACAATCTCATCTGGTCGCGCAGACTATCCCCCGATCCCCAACGGTATCGTCGAGCATCCAATAGCTATACAGCACGAGGAAAATCATGAAAATCACGCCCGGAAAACTTGCAGGTCTCAAGTCCGTCTCCAACGAGCGCAACGTCATCGCCGCCGCCGCCATCGATCAGCGCGGGTCCCTCCAGAAGGCCCTCACCAAGGAGCGCGGCGCCAGTGCCGACGCCCACGATCTCGAAGTCTTCAAAACCCTCGTCACCGAGGTCCTCACGAACTACGCCTCCGCCATCCTTCTAGACCCCGAGTACGGCCTGCCCGCCGCCAAACACCGCAACGGCAAAGGCCTGCTCCTCGCCTATGAGAAGACCGGCTACGACGCCACCACCCACGGGCGCCTGCCTGACCTGCTCGACCTCTGGAGCGTTCGCCGTCTCGCGGAAGCCGGCGCCGACTGCATCAAGATCCTGCTCTACTACACCCCGTTCGACCAGCCCCGCATCAACGACATCAAGCACGCCTGGGTCGAACGCATCGGCGACGAATGCCGCGCCCACGACATCCCCTTCTTCCTCGAACTCGTCGGCTACGACGAGCACGGCAACGACGAGAAGGCCATCGAGTTCGCCCGCCGCAAGCCCACCGTCGTCTCCGGCTCCATGAAGGAGTTCTCCAACCCCCGCTACTGCGTCGACGTCCTCAAAGTAGAGGTCCCCGTCAACATGGAGTACGTTGGCGGCACTCACTCCAACAAGGGCCAGACCGCCTACACCCGCGCCGAAGCCCTCGACCTCTTCCGCGCCGCCGCCGCCGAAACCACCCTCCCCTTCATCTACCTTTCGGCCGGCGTCTCCAACCCCGTCTTCATCGAAACCCTCCAGCTCGCCGGCGAATCCGGCGTCTCCTTCAACGGCGTCCTCTGCGGCCGCGCCACCTGGAAAGACGGCATTGCCATCTACGCTAAGCAAGGCGTCGACGCCTTCCGCAAGTGGCTAGAAACCACCGGCGTAGAAAACATCCAGAACGTCAACAAGGCCCTCGAAGCCGCCAGCCCCTGGACCCTCAAGGTCACGCCCGCCTAGCTCCGCGAAATCCACGCATCCAGGGGCGAGTACACTGAGCGCAACATGCCTCGTGTACTCGCCCTCTTTCTTTGCGCACTCGCAATCTCCACCCCCGCCCAAACGCCCACCAAGCTAGACGCCGACGCCGCGAACCTCCGCTACGACGACCTCGCCCTCGACCTCGCCGCCACCCCGCCCGGCCCAGAGCGCGATCTCTTCGCCGGCGTCCTCGCCGATCGCACCAACCACCCGACGAAGCCATCCATCTCCTCACCCTGCTCTCCACCGCCCCCGATCTCTCCCCCACCCGTCTCGCCCTGGTCCTGGGCTCACTAGCCGACGCGAACCTCAAACTCTACCGCTACGCCCAGGCCAGCGCCCTCTACACCCGCCTGCTCACCGAAGCCCCCACCGGCCTCTCCCCCGCCCTCCTCAAAGACGATCAAGACGACGCCGACACCATCAAACTCCTCCTCAACGCCCCACCCCAAACCATCGACATCAACTCCCCCATCGACATCCCCACCCACTCCGACCGTCTCAAGTCCATCACCGCCGACCTCACCGTCCACAACATCACCGCCCCCTGGATCCTCGACACCGGCGCCAACTTCTCCGTAGTCTCCGAGTCCTTCGCCCATCAACTAGGCCTAACCCTCAGCACCGGCATCGCGCACACGCAAGGAGCCACCGGCGCAGAAAATCCCCTCCGCGTCGCCATCCTAGATACGCTCCCCATCGGCAATGCCACCCTCCACAACGTCATCCTCCTCGTCCTTCCCGACGCCAACCTCACCCTACAATCCGGCAGAAAATCCCACGTCATCCCCGCCATCCTCGGCTACCCCGTCTTCCAGGCCCTCGGCATCATCCGCTTCACCCACGACCACCACTTCCAGGCCGGCCCCACGCTCCCCCTCGCCGGCAACGCCTCCCCAAGCGACGCCGCCCCCATCTACATGGAAAAGCTCAACATCCTCTTCTCCTGCCGCACCCACAACCTCTCACGCCTCTTCCTGTTCGACTCCGGCGCCAACGCCACCACCTTCTTCCTCCCCTACTACCGCGAGTTCCCCGCCGACCTCCTCCACGAAGCACAAGGCACGCGCAACGGCTACGGAGCCGGCGGCACCTCCACCGACCAGGTCTACATCCTCGCCCACGTAGACCTCGAGCTAGCCAACCGCCTCATCGACCTCGAGCACATCGCCGTCTTCAAGAACCCCACCAACACCCTCGCCGACGAGTACGAAGGCTCCCTCGGCCGCGACCTAATCAACTCCCTGGACTCGCTCACCCTCGACCTCATCCACAACCGCGTCTACCCCGGCCACCCGCGCAACTAACGTCGCAGGAACCCCACCGCAAACACCGGGTGCCCCATGTCCGGATTTTCGGACGTGGGCTCCTCCGCCCCTTCGGCCGCTTGCTCTAGCAGCCCAACTTGCCAATCTCCCCACTCCCCCATACTCTTGCTGAAACTCTCATGCGCCCAATCAGCCGAGCCCTGTCCGCCCTCATCCTCCTCGCGCCCCTGACGACCCTCGCGCAAACCTACACTCCCAAAGCCATCCGTATAAACGCCCCCTCCACCGTCGACACCGCCGAAGCTCTCCGCATCGCCGCCCTCCCCGCCAACTCGCCCCTCACCAAGCAACAAATCGAGACCGCCCTCCAGCGCCTCGCCGACACCGGCCTCTTCGCCGACGTAGGCTACACCGTCAACTCTGACGCCCTCGTCATCAAGCTCACACCCTCCGCCAGCAGCCAGCTCCAGCCCGCGCACTTCGCGAACTTCGTCTGGTGGCAGCCCGCCGACCTCGAATCCCTCCTCGAAGCCGCCGTCCCCGGCTACCACGGCCAACTCCCCCTCGCCGGCACCCTCACCGACCAGGTCAAAGCCGCGCTTGTCTCCCTCCTTCACACCAAGGGTGTCGATGCCACGGTCGACGCACACGAAAATGGCTTCGCCGCAGACTCCGTCACTCTCAGCATTGTGAGCCCGTCCATTGTCATCGGCGACCTCCAGCTCCAGAACTCCCTCCCCGCTCTTCTCCCTCAGCTCAAGACCCTCCAGCATCGCCTCCAAGGCCAGGACTTCGACGTCGCCGAGACCTCCCGAGCCGTCCAGGAAAGCGTCAACGACCTCTACCGCAACGCCGGCTACCTCGACGTCAACACCAGCGCCCCCACCCACTCCGCGCCGCGCAAAGACCTCCTCACCTACGCCGTCGATCTCACCTCCACGGTCACGCCCGGCGACGTCTACCACGTCAGCAGCCTGCAACTCCACGCCCAGCCGCCAGTCTCCGAAGCCGACCTCGCCAAGGCCGCCAATATCAAGCCCGGCGACATCGCCTCACCCGCCGCTCAACGCCTCGCCACCAGCGAGATGAAGCTGGCCTACGCAAATCAGGGCTACTTCGACGCCAAGGTCCTCTTCACCGTTCACCAGAACTCCACCAGTCACACCATCGACTACACCTGCGACTTCGTCCCCGGCGATGTCTATCATTTCGCCTCCATCGACACCTCCGCCCTCGCCCTCGACCAGCAAGCCGCCTTCGCCCGCGCCTTCACCGTTGCTCCCGGCATAGTCGCCGATGCCCATCTTCTGGCCGCCATCCAACAAGCCCTCCAGTCTCTCAAGCTTGGTTTCCCCGTCAGACTTGGCATGGTCCCAGACCCCTCGACTCACACCGTAAAAATCGTCCTCAAGACGTCCGCTTCGCCCGCCCACTGACACCCATCTCTCCTTCCGGAGTTCACCTTGCGCCCCTTCCGCGTCCTCATCGCACTTCTCCTCCTCGCGCCCCTCGCCTCCCACGCCCAATACTCCATCGCCAGCGTCACCTACAAACACGCCGGCCCCTACACCCCCTCAGAGCTCGCCGCCGTCTCCGGCCTCGAAGCCGGTCAGCTCCTCACCCAAAACTCCCTCGGCAACGCCGCTCAGCACCTCCTCGACACCGGCCTCTTCTCCGACGCCACCATCGACTACACCAGCACCGGCATGCGCCGCGGCATTGTCATCGACCTCAAGCCCATCCCCCTCGACAAGCTCCTCCCCGCCAGCTTCGAAAACTTCGTCTGGTTCACCCCCGAAGAACTCGCCGCCGGCATCCACGCTCATGTCCCGCTCTACCGCGGCGTAGCCTCCGACGCCGGCACCCTCCCCGACGACATCCAGTCCGCCCTCCAGCAAATGCTCGCCGCCAAAGGCATCACCGCCACCCTCTCCCACGAAATCATCGAGCCCACCAACAACCACCCCCAACTCACCGTCAACTTCAAAGTCGACTCACCCCGCATCGTCCTCGCCAAAGCAGAGATCACTGGCATTCCCGAAGCGCTCCAGCCCGACACACTCAAATTCCTACACCGCCTCGAAGGCGCCCGCTACAACGAAGGCCTCACCGGCTTCACCGTCGAAGATATCGTCCTCATCCCCGCACGCACCGCCGGCTATCTCAACGCAAAACTCCAGGACGTCCAGCGAACATTCGCGCCCACCGCCAACGGCATCGCCGTCACCTACACCGCCACCCTCATTCCCGGCGACGCCTACAAAGTCTCCACCGTCACCTGGAACCCCACCCCCATCTACTCTGCAGCCGACTTCACGCGCGACACCAAGCTCCACCACGGCGACCCCGCCAGCGACACCGCCCTCCGCCAAACCGAAGCCGGCATCTCCCGCGCCTACCTCCGCCAGGGCTACATCGACGTCTACGTCCTCCCCAACGCAGTCACCGACGCCACCACCCACACAGTTGCCTACACCTTCACCGCCGTTCCCGGCGCCGTCTACAGCCTCCACACCCTAACCGTCAACGGCCTCCCCGATAGCGCGCGCACCCTCTTGCTATCTAACTGGCCCATGAAGCCCGGCGATCCCTACAGCGACCTCGCCGTAGCCGACTACCTCACCAAGTACGTAGCCCAGCCCATCTTCCGCGAGTACAACGCCGGCTTCAAAGCCGCAGGCAATCCCGAAACCCACCAGGTCGACCTAACCCTAACCTTCACCCCCAACGGCAGCAAACCCTACTAACCCCGCGTCCTCAACCCGCCGAGCGCCCCATCCATGACGGCCCCATCGTCAAGAGTGGACTAGCACGATCCCGGGTGCCCCACATCTCGATTCTGAGATGGGTGCATCGCGCCCCAGCGCGACCGCTCCGCCCATCTCCCTCTGCACCACCACTACTCACTACGCACTACTCACCACCACTACTCACTACGCACTACTCACTACTCACTACTCACTACTCACTACTCACTGCCGTTAGAACCCCGCAGGCCTTTCCCCAGCCACACCAAACGCACCCTCCATCGCCATCCCCACCTCCGCAATCCTCCCCTCCTCAAACAGCCGCCCCACCAGCGACACCCCATGCGGCACCCGCCGCGGTTTCTCAAACTTCTTCACCGGATTCTTAGGATCAGGAGCCCAATCACTCCGAGCCTCACTCACCTCCACAAACCCCGCCCGCAGCGTCAGCGAAGGATGCCCCGTAAAGTTCGTAATCACCAAAAACTCATCCCGCAGACTAGGCACCAGCAGCAGATCCACGCTCTTCATCACCCGCTCCATCTCGACAGCGACCATCCGTCTCAGCCGATCCGCCTGCACAAAATCCACCGCACTCAAAAACCGCGACTGCCGAAACGTATTCGGCCAGGCATCCGGCACCTGCATCTTCAATTCATCGAGCTGATAATTCAGCGTGATCTCCTCAAACGCCGCCGCACTCTCCGCAAACAAAATAATGTTCAGCGAATCATAAGGCCAATCCGGCAGCGACACTTCCA
This sequence comes from uncultured Acidobacteriaceae bacterium, assembly GCA_963796535.1. GTDB lineage: Bacteria > Acidobacteriota > Terriglobia > Terriglobales > Acidobacteriaceae > Granulicella. The sequence continues at coordinate 358,604 of CAWCMO010000007.1, read as the reverse complement.
CCGGCACCATCCCCAGCTTCTTCACCGTCTCCAGCGCAGCCCGATCAACATCCGTAGCAGGAGCCACCTTCATCCACTCCGGAAAATAACCCACCTTCAGCCCCTTCACATCTCCTTTGCTTTTGCCTTTCTGGCTGTCCGTGCCGTTGCTTTTCTTTCTGTCATTCCCTCCGGGAATCTGCTTCTGCACTTCCCCCACCGCGACACAAGCCACGTCCTTCCCATCCGGCCCCGCAATCGCCTCCAACACCAGCATCGTGTCCTCAACGCCGCGCGCCATCACCCCCAACTTGTCGCAAGTCCAACTCAACGTCATCGCACCTGTCCGAGGCACGCGCCCAAACGTAGGCCTTAGCCCCGTGACCCCATCCCGCATACTCGGCGACACAATCGACCCCTGCGTCTCCGACCCAATCGCAAACCCTACCAGCCCCGCCGCCACCGCAGCCCCCGGCCCCGCACTCGACCCCGACGCCCCCTCATCCAGGTTCCACGGATTCTTCGTCTGCCCCCCAAACCAAACATCATTCAACGCCAACGCCCCCAAACTCAACTTCGCCACCAGAACCGCCCCCGCCTCATTCAGTCGTTTCGTAACGGTCGCATCGTCCACCGGCACCCGATCCCGAAACGGCTCCGCCCCCCAAGTAGTCTTGATCCCCGCCGTATCCAGCAAATCCTTCGCCCCCCACGGAATCCCGTGCAGCGCCCCGCGATACTTCCCCGCAGCAATCTCCGCATCAGCCTTACGCGCCTGCGTCATCGCGTGCTCCCGCGTCAGCGTGATCACGCAATTCAACTCCTTGTTGAACCGCTCCAGCCTCTCCAGATAAATCGTAGTCAACCTCTCCGAAGTAATCTGCTTTGTCTCAATCCACTTCGATAGTTGCGCCACCGTCGCATACGCAATCGCCTCATCACTCGCAGGGAACGGCAAGGCCCTCGGAGGGGGGTCACCGTCGACCTTCTCAATGGTCGTAACGCCTTCTCCGACGCTCACGCCGCCCGTCTCACACGCCACGCCCTGCACCTTCGGCATCAGCGGATTCCAAACCGTAGCCGGCGCCACGTCATACCCAATCGCCAGCTTCCGCGGCCCCACCCGCCGCTCGTACACCGCCGCCATCGACTGCCGCCAATTCCCCGCAGCCTCCGCCAAATCCTTCCCCGACATCTCCACCTGCACCAGCTTCTCCGCCTGCACAAACGTCTCCACCGAAACCTCCGGCCCCGTAGAAGGCGAAGTCCCAAACGCCCCCGGAGCCCCCGGTGTCGCCGGAATCTGCGGCCCAGCAGCCTGTGGCGTTTGCCCGCCCGACGCTTTCGCAACCATCGCCGCCGCCACCAACCCCATAGAACCCTTCGCCAAAAACTCCCGCCGTGAACGCGCCATCCCGAACCCTCCGCAACATTTAAACCGTGCAGCCAGATATATCACCCTCGCGCACCGCCCGCTCCCGGCACCCACCTTGATCCTCGCCACCCACCTGCCCCCGCGCTACACTTACGCATCCCGGCTCGCAGTACAGAGGACACTCGCATTGAACCGTTTCTCCCTCGCACCCGGCATCCTGCTTCTCTGCGTCCTCGCGGCCTCAGCCCAGCCAACGCAGCCCGCCACACCACCCACCGCCAGCATCACCCTCGGCCAGTCCGTCGTTCCCCTCAACGGCCCCTGGCGCTTCACTCTCGGCGACTCACCCATCGACCCCGCCACCCACCAACCCCTCTGGGCCCAGCCCTCCTTCGACGACTCCCACTGGGAGACCATCGACCTCACCCCTACCCCCAACTCCATCGATCGCGCCACCGGCATGCCGGGCTTCGTTCCCGGCTGGTCATCCAAAGGTCACCCCGGCTATTCCGGCTATGCCTGGTATCGCCTCCAGGTCAAACTCGGTCCTCAACCCAACCAGAAGCTCGCCCTCGCAGGGCCTGCCGACATCGACGACGCTTTCCAGGTCTTCGCCAACGGCACCCTCCTCGGCAGCTTCGGCAAGTTCTCCGGCCACCATCCCCTTAGCTTTGCAGTCCAGCCAAGCCTCTTCTCCGTGCCGCTCTCCACCCTAAGCCGCGCACCCGACGGCACTCAGCTCATCGCCTTCCGCGTCTGGATGAGCCCCCTCTCCATCAGACTTACGGCCGCCGGAGGAATTCACAATGCTCCGTTGCTCGGAGAAGCTGCCGCCGTAACCGAACACTATCGCCTGGCTTGGCTGGAGCTGATCCGCCGCCTCGTCTACTCCCTGTTTGAATGTTCCCTCTTTTTCCTCCTCGCCATCATCGCCTGCAGCCTCGCCCTGCTGGATCGTTCCGATCCCGTCTATCGCTGGCTGGCCGCAGCCTGCTTGTTGATCGCGATTGCCAACTCCCCGGTCCCTCTTGGCTGGCTACACCTTGAAACCGCGCAATCCACCTACTTCGTCGAGCTGGTCTTGGTGGATCCCGTCATCCTTGGTGCGTGGGTCATGGTGTGGTGGCTCTGGTTTCGCCTGCGCCGTCCTGTCTGGGTACCAACGGCCATCGCCGCGCTCACCCTTCTCTTCATGCTCTCGGATGCGCTTGGATATCACTTCTTCACCGCCATCCCATCGCCGGTCGCTTCCACGTTTCACCTTCTGTCCCTCGTCATCCGGCTCCTCTCCATTCCCCTGCTCATCTTCATCGTCACCCTCGGCATCCGCCAGCAGGGCCGCGAAGGCTGGCTCGCCGTGCCCGCCGTCGTCCTCTTCGGCATCGGACAATTCCAAGGCGAGCTCGGCGCCCTCCACATCCCCGCCGCCTTCTTCCCCTACGGCATCCGCATCTCGCTTCATCAGATCGCCGACGCCGTTCTCATCGCCGTCATGTTCGCCCTCATGCTGCGTCGGCTCATGCTCTCCCTCCGCACCCAGCACCAGCAGGCTCTCGACATCAAGCAGGCCGCCGAAGTCCAGCACGTCCTCATCCCCGAACACCTTCCCCCCACCCCCAACCTCACCATCCACACCGAGTACCGCCCCGCCCGCGAAGTTGGCGGCGACTTCTTCCAGATCATCCCCAACCCCACCGACAGCACCGTCCTCGTAGTAGCCGGCGACGTCACCGGCAAAGGCCTGCAAGCCGGCATGCTCGTCTCCCTCCTCGTAGGCGCCATCCGCACCGCAGCCGACTCCACCTCCGATCCCCTCCTCATCCTCCAAACCCTCAACCGCCGCCTCCTCGGCCGAGGCCACGCCCAGGCCACCGCCGTCGCCCTCCGCATCGCCCCAGACGGCCACGCCACCCTCGCCAACGCCGGCCACATCCCTCCCTACCTCAACGGCCAGCCCCTCGACATGGAAGGCGCCCTCCCCCTCGGCATGATCCCCGACGCCGACTTCTCCGTCATGCACTTCCACCTCGCCCCCAACGACAACCTCGTCCTCATCTCCGACGGCATCCTCGAAGCCACCAACCCCTCCGGCGAACTCTACGGCTTCGACCGCGTCCAGCAACACCTCCGCAACAACCTCTCCCCCGCCGCCCTGGCCGACGCCGCCCAACTCTTCGGCCAGGACGACGACATCAGCCTCATCTCCCTAACCCGCAACCCCCAACCCGCCTAGCCACCTCCCCCCCTTGCCACCTCCCCTCATAGCGACCGTTCTTCTTCTCTTCCCACCGTCATCATCCCGACCCGACATCGTCGTGATCCTCACCCAACATCGTCGTCATCCTGAACGCAGTGAAGGACCCCTCTAGTTGCTGTTGCTATTGTTCTTGCCATTGCCTTTCTTTCTGTCATTCCCTCCGGGAATCTGCTTCTCCACCCGCAAGTCTTACGTTGCGAAACGTGGCCAACTTTGCGCCCTTTGCGTCAAAGCCCTTGCCTTTGCCTTTCTAGTTGTCATTCCACCCTGAGCGGAGCCTAGGGGGGCGAACCCGTTTCGTCCCGCTCCTGCCCTTGCTTTTCTTCTGTCAGCCCTCTGACAATATGCTTCCCTCGCCCCACCACCGACTGCCCCAAAAATAAACCCTCCCAAACCACCCCCAAAAACAGCCCAAAATCGGCATGTCAACCCCCCCACCACCACCCAAACTCCACAAAACCCGCGTCCCCACAGCAGATTTCGATTCGCAAACATTGGCATACTTACCCCACCCACCCGCTACAATTGAACTAGCCCTCCCCTTACCATTCTCCCGAAATCGCCCGCGCCTCAAAACACCGCTAACTCGAATCGGCAGAGCACTTTACCCGTAAAGTCAACGGGCAGACTCCTCTACCGCCATAAAGGGGCTCACCCAGGGGATACTTTGGCCCCTAACCCGCCTGAATAGGGCACTTTAGAGCAAAGGTATGACTTCACGGGGGGGAGGGGGGCAACCTCCCGCACAAACAAAAAGGCCGGGATTTCTCCCGGCCTTCTCGACAAACCACAAGCCCTAAACGTTAGCGGCTTCTTCCGCCTCAGTCTTCGCGGTATCCGCTTCGGCCTTGGCCACTTCGTTCTCGGCATCCTTGGCTGCCTTCAGAGCCGCAACATCGCGCTCCTTCTTGGCCTCCGCGGAGTTCCGGCCCAGCTCATCGGCCATCTTCTCAGTCGTGAACGCCTCAATGACGTCACCAACCTTGATGTCCTTGAACCCGGCCAGGTCGATACCGCACTCAACACCCGAGCGCACCTCGGACACATCGTCCTTGAACCGCTTGAGCGACGAAATCTTGCCCTTCCAGACCTCTTCGCCGTCACGCAGCACCCGCACCTGGTTGTCGCGCTTGATCAGACCATCGGTCACCTGCGAGCCGGCAATCTGGCCAACCTTGGTGATCTTGAAGACATTGATGACCGTCGCACGGCCAGCGTAATTTTCCTTGTACACCGGCTCGAGCAGTCCATACATCGCCTTCGTAATCTGGTCCTGCAACTCGTAAATAATCGAGTGCAGCCGGATCTCGACGTTCTCGCGCTCCGCAACTTCGGTAGCCTTGCGGTCCGGCCGAACACTGAACCCGATCACCACGGCATTCGAAGCCGAAGCCAGCAGAATGTCCGACTCGGTAATAGCGCCAACGCCCGAGTGCAGCACCTTCACCCGTACCTTCTCGGTCGACATCCGCTGCAGCGAATCGGCCAGCACTTCGACCGAACCCTGCACATCGCCCTTGAGGATAAGGTTGAGGTCCTTGACGCCAGCCTGCTTGATCTGTTCCGCCAAGCCTTCGAGCGACACCCGCGAGCTCTTCGCCAGCTGCGCCTCGCGCTCCTTCATCTTGCGGTACTGCGCAATGCCCTTGGCCTTGTCGCGGTCCGCCATCACCAGGAACGTGTCGCCTGCATCCGGAATCGACTCAAGTCCGAGAATCTCAACCGGCGTCGACGGTCCAGCTTCCTTGATCTCCTGCCCACGATCGTTGAACATCGCGCGCACCTTACCGAACGTGTTGCCGACGATATAGCTATCGCCCGTCTTCAACGTTCCGTTCTGCACCAGGATCGACGCAACCGCACCGCGACCGCGATCGAGCTTGGCTTCGATGACCGTTCCAACCGCGGGACGTTCCGGCGTAGCCTTCTGCTCGTTCACGTCGGCAACCAGGCAGATCATCTCTTCCAACTGGTCGAGATTGAGCCGCTTCTTCGCCGACACTTCCACGAACTCGGTATCTCCGCCCATCGACGTAGCCTGCACGCCGCGAGCAGCCAACTGGTTCATCACCCGGCTGGGATCAGCGTCGGGCTTGTCGATCTTGTTCACCGCGACGATGATCGGCACCTTCGCCGCACGTGCATGATCAATGGCCTCGAGCGTCTGCGGCATCACGCCGTCATCCGCCGCAACCACGATCACCACGATGTCCGTAATCTTCGCTCCACGAGCACGCATGCGCGTAAACGCCTCGTGACCAGGAGTATCGAGGAACACGATCTCGCGCCCGAACGCCGGAGAATCCGGCTTCGTGATCCGCACCTTGTACGCGCCAATGTGCTGCGTGATTCCGCCAGCTTCACCAGCCGCCACATCGGTTGACCGGATCGCATCCAGCAGCGATGTCTTACCGTGATCGACGTGGCCCATGATCGTGACAACCGGAGCGCGGACGACTTCGACCATGTTGGACGTGTCTTCCAACAAGCCTTCGATAGCCTCGTTCTCCAACTGCTCTTCGACCGAGATGACGACAGCCTCGGCACCGAACTGGCGCGACACTTCCTTCACCAGCTCGCCATCCAGCGACTGGTTCACCGTCACCATCACGCCCTTCATCAGCAGCGTAGCGATCAGATCCTTGCCGCGAACATCCAGCATCACGGCCAGGTCCTTCACCGAGATGCCTTCCGTCACCGTAATGGTCTTCGTAATCGGCACATCGCCCTGCGGGATCTGCGGCCCGCCAAAGCGCGGCACACTGTAACCCTTGAGCGCGACTTCCTTGTTCTTCTCGTAACGCGGAGCGCCACGGCCACGCGATCCCGCGCGAACCGGACGGCTCGGTCCCGGAGCCTCGCCCGGTGCAGGCATCAACCCGCCCGGAGCAGCTCCTGGACGATTCCCAAACCCAGGTCGTGCCGCGCCAAAGCCCGGTCGCGGAGCAAAGCCCGGACCTCCCGGACCTCCGCCCGTTCCGCCCGGAAACGTCCTCGTCGGATGCATCGGACGGCGAGCGCCCGGAGCCGTTCCCGGACCCATTCCCGGACGAGAACCCGGTCCACCAGGACCTCCCGAAGGATTCGATCCCTGGTACCCAGGCCTCGGCCGCTGGAAGATAGGCGTCCGCGGCGCACCTGGAGGTGGGGTCGGCGCGCTATACGTCGGGCGCGGTCCCGTCTGCGGCATCACCACGCGCCGCGGAGCCGGTACATTCGCCGCCGGCGCTGCAGGAGCTGCCGCAACCGGCTCTACCGTCGGAGAAGCCGCAGGCTCTGCAACCGGAGCTGCAGCAACGGGCGCAGCCACCACTGGAGCCGGAGCCGCGACCGCCGCCGGCTTCGTCACCACCGGCTCAGCTGGAGGCACAGCCACAACAGCAGGAGGAGTAGTCCCCGCAGGCGGTCGCGCCACCACCGGTCCCGTGACCGGACGGCTGGCGATTGCCGGCGGAGTAACCACGTAGTTCGGCGCAGCAGGCCGAGGAATCGGAACAATGCGCCGCGGAGCTGGAGCCGCAGGCGAAGCAGCAGCCACAACCGGCGTCGCCGGAGCCGCAACTACATGCGCCGAAGGTGCTGGCGTCGAAGGCGGAGCCACCGCAGGCCGCGCAGCTACAACCGGCGGACGGTTCGCCGGAGGCGCCACCGTCACCGCTGGCCGCGGTGGAGGCGCATTGCGCGCCGCTGTCTCTGCCTGCTTGCGCTCTAAAATCGCCTTCAGCGCATCGCCCGGCTTCGAGACGTGCGAAAGATCAAACTTGGGCTTGGTGTCGACAGGCGCCACGCGGGACGCACTCGTGCGCGCTCCCCGGCTGAAGTAGCCGCGCACCTTCTCGGCCTCATCCTCTTCGATGGAGCTCGAATGCGTCTTCTTCTCGGTGACGCCAACCGCCGTAAGAGCATCCAGAATGGACTTGCTCTTGACCTCTAACTCACGTGCAAGATCGTTGATGCGAACTTTGCTCATCTATCCCTTTGTAGGGGCTGGCGGTCTCCCGCTCGGCCCTTTTCAGTTCCACTGCGCACTTAGCTGTTCATATCAGCCTCAATCGATGGTGGAGTTCGTTCAAGGTTATTATCCCTTGAATCTGTTAAACTTTTCAGCCATTTGGCTGGCCTTCACAGCATTTTTGAAATACCAGCCAAAAACTCTGCCGAACGCGCCCGTACTAATCACGGTCGCGCTCGCCGTCGTCAATTCCCTCATCCGAGACTTCCTGGGCCTGCTCGACCAGCTCGTCCACGGTGTCGTTATCCAGCTCAATGCCCGCTTCGCGAGCATCATTTTCGTCGTTCGCGTCGATCGCCGAAATCTCGTCCTCGACCTCCGCAATATCCTCAGCTGAAAATTCGCTGACTTCTTCCGCTGTGCCAGCAGCGGCAGCCTTCTCGGCAAGAATCTCTTCCGGCGTGTTGGTCATGGAATGCACCTCGTCTCCCGCCTCATCGGATGCAGCCGCGGCGGCAATGGCTTCTTCGCCAACCACAAGAACCGGCTCCGCAACCAACGGTGCCGGACGCTCCTCACCCTCTTCATACTGGCCGAAGTAGTGACGGACCGCGACCGCGATCTTCTCCACCGTCTTCTCGCCAATTCCCGGGATCTCGCTCAGTTCCTCGGCGGTCATATCGGCAAGCGCCTCAACGGTCGTAATACCAGCCGCGATCAGCTTCTCCATCACCGAATCGCCCAGCTCCACAACCTGCTCGATCGGCGTCGAAGGTCCGCCGCCCATGGCCTGCATCTGCTGCTCGACCTCCTGGCGCTTCTCCTCTTCGCTCTTGATGTCGATCTTCCACTGCAGCAGCTTCGCCGCCAGCCGAACATTCTGGCCCTTCTTGCCAATCGCCAGCGACAACTGCGTGTCATCGACGATGACCTCAAGCTGCTTCTCCGCAAGATCCGTAATCGAGACCCGCGAAACCTTCGCCGGCTGCAGCGCCTTCTCCGCAAACGTCGTGATCTCGTCCGAGTACTCGATGATGTCGATCTTCTCGCCGCGCAACTCGCGGATAATCGACTGCACGCGCATGCCTTTCATGCCCACGCAGGCGCCCACCGGATCAACGTCCTTATCGCGGCTCATGACAGCAATCTTGCTCCGCTCACCGGCCTCGCGGGCGATGGCGCGAATCGTTACCGTGCCGTCATAGATCTCGGGCACCTCGGACTGAAACAGCGACTGCACCAGCGCCGGCGCAGCACGCGACACGATTACCTGCGGTCCCTTTGCAGCTCTGTCGACGCGCAGCAGCACCACGCGAACGCGCTCGCCCACGGCAAACTGCTCCAGCCGCGACTGCTCCCGCTTGGGCATCCGCGCCTCGGTCTTGCCTAGGTCGAAGATCACGTCCATCGGCTCCAGCCGCTTGACGGTCGCCGTCAGAATCTCGCCCGCCCGATGCGCATACTCATTGAACACGGTATCGCGCTCAGCCTCGCGGACCTTCTGGAAGATCACCTGCTTGGCCATCTGCGCAGCAATACGCCCCAGCGGCGTCGTGTCCTTGTAGAACCGCAGCTCTCCGCCCACCTCAACCTCAGGCGCCAGCTCGCGAGCCTGTTCCAGCGTCAGCTGGTTGTCCGGGTCTTCGACCAACTCCGGCGTCTCCACCACCGTCTTGTACACGTACGCACGAATCTCGCCGGTCTCGCGGTCCATCTCGCCGCGCATGTTCTCGACCGTCTTGTAATACTTGCGGGTCGCAAGCGCAATGGCGTCTTCAACCGCGTTCACCACGATCTCAGGGTCAATCCCCTTCTCGCGTCCCAAAATCTCAATCGACTGATACAAAGCACTTGCCATGTCGTCTCTCACTTCTTTCGGCGATCTCTACTGCCGATAATTCAATTTCTTTACCGTCTGAAACCTTGCCTAAATCTCTTTACCGTCTGAAACCTTGCCTAAATCTCAGCCACCAGGTTCGCCTTCTCTACATTCGCCAGCGGTATCTCGACCGTTTGCGCTGTCTGCGTCTTCTTTGCTTTCCCCTTCTGCTTCACCGCAGAGAGGTCGAGCGTCATCGTCTTTCCGTCAAAGGCAGTCAACCTGCCGGTGAAGTGACGATTGTTGTCAATTGCCGTGAACGTCTGCACCTTCGCCAGGCTGCCCTGAAAACGCTCATAATCCGCCGGCTTCAACAGCTTTCGCTCAAGCCCTGGGGAACTGACCTCCAAGGTGTACTCCGAGCCGGGGATGAGATCTTCCACATCCAGCACGGTTCCGAAGTCTCGAGCAAAATTCGCACAATCTTCATGGGTCACCCCAGACAGCGTCTCGACCGGAACACCTTTGGGAAGGCCTGCTTCCTCATTGGATGCTGCCTCCGCCGCAAACTTGGCACGCGCCTCAGCATTCTTCTCCAGAAACACCCGCAGGATCCGATGCTTTGCCCCGCCCGTGAACTCCAGGTCCACCAGGTCGAGCTGGTGCGAGGCCGCTACGCGGTCAGCCGTGGCGCGAATTGTCTCCATCTGCAAAGCCATAGTGCCTACGGCAACTTCCCGTCTTGTCGTGCTTGGGTTGAGCGGCTGCTGTCACCGTCCGCCAACCTAGGTTTAGAGCAAACAAAAAGTGGGCTCTCGCCCACTCATCTCTTCCGCCACTTTCCGGATTGTTCACGGATACCAGCCGTTTGCCAGACGACTGCTTCAGCGGCAGAACAAATTCGTCTGCTTAGGGGATTTTAGGCCAAGTCCACCGAAAGTTCAACTCTGGCCTCTCCAGTGCAACAATAGAGAAGTATGATCCCCACTCAGATCCCCGAAGCGCTCACGTTCGACGACGTGCTGCTGGTTCCCGCCTACTCTGACGTCGTTCCGACCCAGACCAGCACGCAGACCCGCCTGACGAAGAAAATCGTCCTCGCCACCCCTCTCATGTCCGCGGCCATGGACACCGTCACCGAGTCTCGCCTCGCCATCGCCATGGCCCAGCAGGGCGGCCTCGGCGTCGTCCATCGCAACCTGTCCATCGAGCAGCAGGCCGGCGAAGTCGACAAGGTCAAACGCTCCGAGAGCGGCATGATCGTCGACCCCGTCACCATCGAGCCCGAGCGCCCCATATCCGACGCCCTCGAAGTCATGCGCCGTTTCAAGATCTCCGGCGTCCCCGTCACCAAAAAGGGCAAGCTCGTCGGCATCCTCACCAACCGCGATCTGCGCTTCGTCTCGCGTACCGACATTCCCATCAGCGATGTGATGACCAAGACCAACCTCATCACCGTTCCCGTCGGCACCACCCTTGAGCAAGCCGAACAGATTCTCCACCAGCATCGAGTCGAAAAGCTTCTCGTCGTCAACGACGAATACGAGCTCAAGGGCCTAATCACCGTCAAAGACATCCAGAAGAAGTTGAAGTACCCGAACGCAAGCAAGGACGAGCAGGGCCGTCTTCGCGTAGCCGGCGCCATCGGCGCTACCGGCGACTTCCTCGAGCGCGCCGCCGAACTCGTTCGCTTCCGCGTCGACGCCCTCGCTATCGACTCCTCCCATGGCCATTCCACCCGCGTCCTCGAAGCTGTGGCCGAGTGCAAGAAGCGCTTCCCCGAAGTCGATCTCCTCGCCGGCAACGTCGCTACCTACGAAGGCACCCTGGCCCTCATCGACGCCGGCGCCGACGCCGTCAAAGTCGGCATCGGTCCCGGCTCCATCTGCACCACGCGCATGGTAACCGGCGCGGGCATGCCCCAGATCACGGCCATCGCCGAGTCCTATCGCGCCGCCCAGCCACGCGGCATCTCCATCATCGCCGACGGCGGCATCAAGTACTCCGGCGACATCACCAAGGCCATCGCCGCCGGCGCCAGCGTCTGCATGATGGGCTCACTCTTCGCTGGTGTCGACGAAAGCCCCGGCGAGACCATCCTCTATCAAGGTCGCAGCTTCAAAACCTATCGCGGCATGGGCTCGCTCAGCGCCATGGCGCAGGGTGGCGGCGAACGCTACTTCCAGAGCAAGGCCGACATCGACGAATTCTCAGCCGGCGACCGACCCTCCATCACCGCAAGAGAAGAGAGCGGCAACCGCCTCGCCAAGTTCGTCCCCGAGGGCATCGAGGGACGCGTGCCCCACCGTGGGCCGCTCGAGGCAATGGTCTATCAGCTGGTCGGCGGCCTACGCTCCGGCATGGGCTACCTCGGCTGTGCCACCATCGAGGACCTCCAGGAGAAGGCAAGGTTTGTTCGCATCTCCGGCGCCGGCCTCCGCGAGAGCCACGTCCATGACGTCGTCATCACCCGCGAGGCTCCCAACTACCACGTGGAATAGCCAATCGCTGCGACTTGATATCATCCCAGAACGATTCATCTGGGAGATCCATGCGCACCAAACGCTCGACAGCTTTTCTCGTCCACGCTCTAACTGCAGCCATCTTCGCGGCCGCCCCCGTTCTCGCCAGCGCGCAAACTTCAGCGACGCCCCACGTCTTCTTCCGCGTAAAGCTGGCCGACTCCGCCCCCAGTCCCGTAAGCGGGCGCCTGCTCGTCTTCCTAAAGAAAGGCACCGGCGACAAAGAGGTCAACATCCAGGAGTTCCGTCCAGGCGAGACCTCCGTCGCCGCCCAGGAAGTCCATCACCTCATGCCCGGCGCCTCAGTGGACTTTTACGCCGACGCCACCGCCTATCCCGCCGCATTCTCCACCCTCCCCGCCGGCGATTACGAAGTCCAGGCCGTCCTCGACACCGACCACACCTACAACTACTCAGGTCGCACCCCATCCGACTGGGTTACCCCCGTAGTCACTCTGGCGAAATGGTCCCCCGGCAGCTCCGAACCAACCCTCACCCTCGATGGTCACCCTGCACCCAATCCCATGCGCGCCCCGGCCTTGGCCAAGGCCCACGAGCAGGTAAAGCCCGGCGTGATCGAAGAGCAGGACATGCTCAGTCCGCTGCTCACCCGCTTCTCCGGAAACCCGACCTCCATCAAAGCCTGGGTCGTCCTGCCCCCGGACTACGAAAAGAACGCAACCCAGCACTATCCCACCGTCTACTACACCCACGGTTTCGGCGGCAGCCTGGATGGTAACCTCATGCAGGCCGTCATGCTCCGCACCCGCATGGAAGCAGGCACCATGCCGCCGATGGTATGGGTCATGCTCGATGAATCCTGCCCCCAAGGCACCCACGAGTTCGCCGACTCCGTGAACAACGGCCCCTGGGGCACCGCGCTCACCACCGAATTCATCCCCATGCTGGAATCGAAATATCGCATGGACGCCAAGCCCAACGGCCGTTTCCTCAACGGCCACTCCAGCGGAGGCTGGGCCACGCTGCAGCTGCAAATCAACTTTCCTCAAGTCTTCGGCGGAACATGGTCCACCTCACCCGACCCCAGCGACTTCCACAATTTCACCGGCCCGGATCTCTACGCTCCCCACGCGAACGTCTACCATCGGCCCGACGGAACCTCCTACCCGATCATGCGCATGGACGGCAAAGTCGTCGCGACCATGGAGCAGTTCAGCAAGATCGAGGAAGTCCTCGGCCCCTACGGCGGCCAGATCACCTCCTTCGACTGGGTCTTCTCGCCGCGCTCCAACAGCGGCGCTCCGAAGCCCATGTTCAACCGCGTCACCGGCGACGTAGACCCAACCGTCGTCGCCTACTGGCACGACCACTACGACCTCGCCCACCTCGTCGAAGAAAAATGGCCCACACAATCGGCGCTCCTCAGGGGCCGCATCCATCTCTTTGTCGGCACCGCCGACACCTTCTATCTGGATAGCTCAGCCCACCTCTTCGACGCGAGACTCGCCAAGCTCGGCGCCGACGCCCATTTCACCTACATCCCCGACCGTACCCACATGGACCTATATGTCGTGGGGCAGGATCACTACGGCCTCTTCGATCAGATTGCAACGGAGATGTATGCGGTCGCTCGACCGGGTGTCGCGTGGAAGAAGACGAACTAGTCAATCGTATATTCCAGCGCTCGACTTGAGTTGAGGTGAGTGCCCAAACCTAGCGAGCGTTATGACTGGAGAACTCCGAGCGAGACAATCCCTCCGGCACATTCGTATCGCGAACCATCGCTTCGAAGCGATGCAGGGTTGTAAATCCGTTTCGCTCGTACAAATGGCGCGCCGGCAGGTTGGCCTCTGTCACCGTAAGCGATAGCTGACGCACCCCGCGCTTCGCACCCTCGCGCGCACAGTGTTCCAGCATCATCTGCCCAAGGCCATGACCGCGCACGGACGGCGTAATACAGATTTGCGTGATGTGGTCGACATCGCTGCGCACCTTGGAACAAAGCAGCACCGCCTCGATGGCAGGCGACCTCTGCACAGCATCGCCTGCGCCATTGCTATGCGCTGGAACTGCCGCGTCCCGCAACACCCAAGAGTTCTCCGGATCGAAGACACCGCAGCCCGGAAATCGGATGATGTTGTGCAAAAACCGCTGCGCCCCATGCAGCGTCCGGTACTGATCGTTGATGCCCGCATCCATGTGGTTGGCATAGCAACGATGGATCAGCTGCGCGGCCCCCTCGTAGAACTCCGGCTGCCAGGCCTGCAAAATTAAACTTCTGCCCGGATGCAGCAAACTCGGATCAGTGTCCATGCGTGAGGGATGAGCTTCGAGATCGCGCAGCATAAAGCACCGCGGAAAGCTCACAAAACCGCGCGCCTCGAACGGCTCGCTCAGCGCCCGGTCTGGGAACATCAACAGTTGCGACTCAATCCGGTCGACCCCCGGCGTAGCCTCCACCAGCTCCAGCAGATGATGCAGCAGCGTGTCACAAATCGGGTTCACCGTAGACTCAGTCTCGCCAAACGCATAGACGTCCCCAATCACTGCCTTCGCTCCCTCGCAGACGCAGAACGCATATCCCACGATGTGCCCTGCCTGCAGCGCAACAAAGCCCGGAAGAATTCGGCTGTCCAGATAATCCAGCAACATGCTCGAAGCGCGGCCGTAATCCCAGTGCAAACGCCGCTGCCAGCGCTCAGCCTCGTCGCGCAGCAATGGCCTCAGCTGCGCAGCAGAGAAGTGGCGAAGGTCCAGGATCTCGAGTTGGGCGAAGTGATTCAGTGATTGGCTCAACTGCGCTCGACCTCTTACTTCCAAACTTCTAAATTCGAGGATAGACCTTATAGACCGATAGCCCCTGCGCTTCGTAGAGCAGCAGCGGCTGTGTAAATCTTCCCTTCAGATAATTCTCTAACAACGGCTCATCCCGTGTCGGAAAAATCACCAGGTGTTCGCCTTCTGGAACGCCCCCATCGGTGTAGCTCACGATTCGCTGATCGCGATAAAAAGCCAGCCCGTACACCAGATCGCGGCGCACGTTGAACTCTGCCACCACCACTGCGTTCGGATCAGCTTGCTGAATCTCCCGCGCCAAAGGACGAGCCGAGTAGTTAAGATCCAGCAGCCGGCCGTTTCTACCCAGCAGAAAATACAGCAGGATAACCAACGGCATCATCGTCACCAATCGCAGCATTTGGATGCCAAACCGGCGCGTCGCCACGATCACCAGCAGCGCGGCCGCGATTCCCAGCACGATCGCCAGCGTGAGTATGCCCTTCGCTGGAATCAGCCGCTGGTACACCATGTACTGCGGGCAAAGAATCAGTACGAACGTAAGAAATCCAGTCAGGACCCCGTGTGTGTATAACAACCAGTTCGAAATGCCTGGCCTTCGATTCCGATACAGATAGTCTCCCGTAAGAATCGCCAGCGGCGGAATCGAAGGAAGAATGTATCCGGGAAGTTTGGAATCGGAGAACGAGAAGAAAATGATCGGAAACAGTGCCCACAACACCAGGAACTCCGGGAATGCGTCCCCGGCACGGACGTGGCCCACGTACCGCTGCGGCTTGAACCGAACCTTCCACTCTGCGAACGACGTGGCCACGCCATCCACCAACGCGCGAATCGAAAGGGCCGTCCAGGGCATCATGCCCAGGATCAGCACGATCAGATAGTAGTAAAACGGCTGGCGATGATGATAGAGATTGGTCGTGTAGCGCTCTAGATTGTGTTTCCAGAAAAACTCGTTCAAAAACGTGGGATTGCGCCGTTGCACCGCGATATACCAGGGCAACACCATCACCAGGTAGAGCACAATGCCAGGAATCCAAATCGTCCGGCGCAGGGCCGACCACTCGCGCCGCAGCCCCAAAAATAGACAGATAATCGACAGCGCAAGAAACGGCGCTACCGGGCCCTTTGCCAGCGTCGCCGCAGCGCCGAAGAAATACAGATCGAATAGCCAGAACTTCTTGCCTGTCTCATACCACGCATACCAGCCCAGCATCCCAATACCAAATGGCGCTGCCAGCTGCATGTCCGTCGAAGCGCCGCGCGAGAACGCAAACATCGCAACCGCCGACACCATAATCAGTGCGGCGTCCAGATGTCCCCCAGGACGGAAGCGCTTCAGATGCAGGAACGCCAAAATGATCAGGGCCAGCGCTCCTGTAGCCGAAGCCAAACGCGCCGTCCAGTCGTAGACACCAAGCTCGCGATAATATCCCATCGCCCGCCAGTAATAGAGCGCCGGCTTCTCCAGCCACGGCTTGCCATACAGTATCGGCGTCACTGTGCCGCCCATCAGGCACTCGTACGACGCCTTCAGCGAAGCGACCCGCAGACTGCTCGGCAGAATGCTGGCGTGCACCGCATCGCACGTCGCGGTATGGGCAGCAAGCATCTCGCGCGCAATCTGCGCATACCGCGGCTCATCCGCTCCCACCAGCCCCAACTGATCACCACCAAAGATCGGAATCAGGCCGTAGAACAGAAAGTATCCAACGAACAGCAGGAGAATAACGAACTCAGTTGCGGTATAGCCAAGATGCGTGTGGCGCAACCAGTGCACGATGCCCTTCACACCGCCCGGGCGCATCGCTGACGATGCGGCGGCGGTTGAGTCCGAAGGCGCGGGCGCGGATTGGGGGAGGTCCGTCAAAGTGATATCAGAGAAATCAGCTGCACCGCGCGAACTCGTTCTGGCCGAAGCCTTTGCAGGTCTGCTTGTTCCGCCTGCTGTATATTCGCGAAGCGAAACTTAGGCTAACAGAATCGAAGGCAGCGTTGGAGGCTCGATCGATGCACCTTCGTTCCGCAGGGGTAAACAGGCCTCGCGCATGTCCGCAACAATACGACGAGTCACTTCCGCAAGCGTCCCTTCCATACTGCATCCGCTCGCATTGCGATGCCCACCGCCGCCAAAATTCTCGGCAATTACGGACACGTCCAGCGCGTGCCGGCTTCGCAAACTCAACCGAAATTGATTCGGCTCAGGCAATTCGCGGAGAAACGCAGCCGCCTCCACGCCCACAATGCCAATCAGGTGATTCGCCACTCCCTCGCAGTCCTCCACGCTTGCACCCACACGCTCCATCTCCTCCACCGTCACATGGCTCCACGACACCGCACCCTCAATCTGAATGTTGCTGAGCGCTATGCCAAGCAATCGCACCTTGCTTGGCGGGTTGGAAAAATAAACGTCCGCGGCGATCCGATTTGGATTCGCGCCACTCCGCACCAGGTGTTCCGCCATCGCGAACGTAGAAGCACTCGTACTCGGATAGTTGAAGGAGCCTGTGTCGGTCAGTATCGCCGCGTAAAGACATTCAGCCATCGAACGGTTGATCGGTATTCCTGCTGCGACCGCCAGGTCGTAGATCATGCAGCCGACAGCGGCCGCCTCCGGGTCAATCCAGTTGAAGTTGGCAAACTCGCGGCCGCTGCGGTGATGATCAATGTTGATCGTCAGCGCCGGCGGTGCCGCCTCAAACTGGCGCCGGTCCATGCTGCTGCGGTCCAGCGAATCGCACTCCAGAAAGATGGCCGCATCCACTGCCGGAAACGTGGACGCAATTCGATCCCTCCCATCAAGAAACTGAAAGTTCACAGGAATTGGATCTATAAAGCACACCGTGGCTTGCTTACCCATCGCCTCCAACAGGTGCATCAATCCCAGCGCAGAGCCGACCGCGTCCCCATCCGGACGGAGGTGCGAGCTGATCACGAAACTGTTACGTTCGCGGAGTAGCTCGAGCAACGCGGCGATCGAGGCCTGATTTTTCATAGCAGACAAAACACTCGGAACAGCTCACTGAGCTGGCCCGGTTGGTTTCGAGGGCTCCTTCGCTCCCTTGCCGGCAAGCTTGCTGCGGCGTTTTTCCATGCGCCCCAACAGCTCGTCCATCCGTGAATTGATCTTTTCTGAGCGGTCGATTGCGAACGTGATCTCGGGAACGTGGCGCACGTTCATGCGTTGACGAATCTCCGTACGTATAAATCCGCGTGCCTTCATCAAGCCTTCCAACGTCGCCAACTCCTCCTGCTCCGTCCCCACAACCGCAATAAAG
Source organism: uncultured Acidobacteriaceae bacterium (assembly GCA_963796535.1). Taxonomy (GTDB): domain Bacteria; phylum Acidobacteriota; class Terriglobia; order Terriglobales; family Acidobacteriaceae; genus Granulicella. The sequence continues at coordinate 340,665 of CAWCMO010000007.1, read as the reverse complement.
ACGCGACAGCTCTTTCCGCCCGGCGCTAAAACCACCTCGGTTACATGGCAAGGCGCAATGCGCGGATCAGATAATTCGCCTTCCAGCATGGCTGTGATTTCTTCGGCGAAGGTGTTGACGACGCGACCGCGGTGATACGTTCTGGCTCGTTGCTCGGGCATGGCTGACTTTACAGGGTAGCATCCTTGGGCCGGCAAAACCCGGCATCTTTGCTTTATTCCTCTAGCGGCACGTCACTTTCCACGTAGCTGTCCACGATCTCGCAACCCAACCCCACGGCCAGCCGGCGAGCCGCCGCTTCCACCTCGCGCAATTGGCCGCTCAGATATCCTGCCGAACTCGAAATGGCCACCACCCCCAGCGTCGCCCGGTTCCAAAGCAGCGCATCATCCAGCTCTGCGATCGAGATATTAAACCCGTGCCGCAACTTGTCCTTCAGCGACCGCACCACCTGGCGACGGTCCTTCAGCGACTGTGCATGTTCAATCGCAAGTTCGAGGGTCAGCGTTGCAATCGGCATCATTCACAAGACAAAGCAATTAGCTGCGCGCCGGCGCCGTCGATTTGCGCTCCACGAGCGTCGGCAGTACAAGGATAGACTCGGACCCATGCGCCGTCCCGTCGCTCGCCTTGGGATGGCGTATTCGTTGCAGAAGTGCCGTCGCAGCTGCTCTCCCCATCTCCTGCAGCGGCTGCCGCACCGTCGTCAGCGGTGGGTTATTCGTCGCTGCGCCAACCACGTCATCGAAGCCCAGCACCGACACGCCCGATGGCACATCCACCCCGGCTTCGCGCAGCGCCACAATCGCCCCCATCGCCGAGAGATCGTTGAACGCGAAGATCGCGCTGAACGGCACACCCGCAGCCAGGAGCTTGTGCGTGGCCACGCGCCCCGGCTCTGGCGTCGGATCATCGCCCTCCAACGCAACCACCAGCTGCGGCTCGATCGGGATCTCAAGCTCAGCCGCAACCCTCGTAATCGCCTGCCAGCGAATCTCCGTGTCGGAACTGAAACTCTGCCCCTTGATGAACGCAATCTTCCGATGACCCAGCCGCTGCAGATGCCCCAGCGCATATCGCGCCGCCAGGTTATGGTCCAACTCAATGTTCAGAATCGACGGCGAGCGCAGGTGTCCCGACACTGCCACGATCGGCACCGGCAACTCAACATTCAGCGCAGAGTCGACCGCGATGATTCCTTCTACGGCGCGCGAAAGCAGCAGCGCAGGATAGTCGCGCAGCAGCTCCTCGCGATGATGGTGGCTCACCACGAAGTAAAAGAATCCGCTGATCAGCAGCACATCTTCAATCCCGCTCAGCACCGCCGCCGAATAGCCGCCGCTGATCTCCGGCACCATCACGCCAATCGTCTGCGACCGCCGGCTGCGCAGCCCGCGCGCCAGCGGGCTGGCCTTGTAGTTCATCTCCGCCGCAGCCGCGAGCACGCGCTTCTGCGTCGTCTCCGAGATGCGGTGCGCGTTTCCAGAGTTGTTGATCACCCGAGATACCGTGGTCTGCGACAGACCAAGGTGCTTCGCCAACTCCTTCAGGCTGCGCCCCGAACCCATGTGCTTGATTGCATTAATCTTGCGTTCTTCAGTCATAGCGGCAAATCCACCAAGGGTCTCACGAAGCGTATCCAGTTCAACTCTAAATGCAACATGCTCGGCTGGAATGCAAAGGGCGCGCCATAGCGCGCCCCCTGCCGTTGATCCAGCGTTAGTTTAGAACGAGAAGCGCCCTTGGAAGCTGATCGTGCGCGCTCCCAATGCAGCCGTATCCTGTCCGAAGTTAGCCGAGGTGATGTCGTTCGAAACCTGGGTTGGGTTCAGGTTCAGGTTGTTGAACAGGTTGAAGAAATCGGCACGAATTTCAAGCTTCGCGTCGTCCCCAATGATCCGTGCCTTCGGGAAACCAAATGACTTGGTTATCGAAGCATCCACATCCTGGTAATGCGGGCCGTTGAACGAGTTGCGTGACATCCCCGGAAGTGGAGGAAGTGCAGCAGCAACCGACGGGAAGGAACCCGTCATGGCTCCTTGGAAGTTAGGCACGTTGAAAAACTTGTTCGAATAAGCAACCACTGTGTTCGTGCTGCCGTTTACAGTTGCCAGCGTCTGGCTCTGACCAGCGATGACCGCTGCATAGTTGCCATAGTTGGTACCCTTCTCGAACTGAGCGTTGCTCGTAGACGTTCCGCCGCCACCCAGATAGGTGGGACGAAGGTTGTAGTAACCGCAGTTGGAGCAATAAAGCGATTGAGCCGTACCAAAGTTCGGTGTCCACGGGAAGCCGGTGTGGAAGTTGTAGATGCCGCTGATCGACCAGCCGCCCAATACCTTCTCCATCCATCCATTGTTGCCCTTGAAGATAACCGGTTGCCACAGACCGAACGCCTTGAAGGACTTTCCGACGTTGAAGTCAGAACGGCCCCACGTGTACGACGGATTCAGTGGATAGTACGGATCCTCCGTATAGGGTCCCGAATCACTGTCCATGCTCTTGGCCCACATGAACTGCACATCGGCTTGGAAGTGATGGGCGAACGGGTGCTTCAATTCGGCCAGCATCGCGTTGTTGTTCGACGAACCGGTGTTCGGATAGAAGTCCACACCCGTCAGCAACGGATTCAACTGCAGTCCCTTCGCCAGGGCAGCTGCGTTTTCGTTCAGCTGCGTGATCATGTGGTGAGACGAGCTTCCCTGGTATCCAAGCGAGCCCACAATCTCGCGACCGAAGTCATACTCGGTATCGAAAGAATAGTGTTCGGTATAGGCCGTTGGAAGTCCGCCACTGGTATTGCCGACCGCGGTTACGTTGCCATTGCCTGCCTCGGGAAGGAGGTTGGAGTTGTACTGCGTGATCGTCGCCGGATTCGAAGCAAAACCCGTCAGTGAAGTCGGGCTGCTCGATATGCCGTAAAGGATATTCGGGTTGATGTCGCTGGGTGAGGCGCTGCTGAAGTTGTAGTAGCCCTGGACAGGAGGGTTGTAATCCACGTTGGCAGAGATCGCGATCTCTTCCTGGTTGAAGTTCAATCCATAACCGCCGCGAATCACGAGCTTGTTGTGGAACATCTCAGGGCTCCAGTTCAATCCGAACTGGGGACCAAAGTTGCCTTTCTGCGGAGTCCACAAATTGCCACCCACGTGGATGCCGAGATCGGTGAGCTCGTCCGCACCTGCGCCGAATACCACCCTGCTCAGATTGTTCTGCGTGGTGTAAAGCCCTCCAAACCAGGAGTAGCGTAGGCCTGCATGAAGGGTCAGATTTGGACGAATCTTCCAGTCATCCTGAACGAACGCACCAAACAGATTTTCGCGATTGTCCTGCCGCACGCCGCCAGGAAATCCGGTTGCTGTATCAAAGCTTCCAGACTCCACGCTCGGTGCATCGTTCAGGAAATCCCAGATGTTGTAGAAGTTGTAGTTCGGACGCCCGATCGGATCATTGAGGTAATGCAGATTGGTGAATTCGCCACCAAACTTAATGGTGTGCTGGCTGATAACCTTCGTCATCACATCCTGGTAGCCGTACGTCCATTGATCCAGATGACTGCCCAGCGACGAACCGAATTGGTTGATGGTAATCGAGCCAATCTGGTTCACCTGGTCTTGAGGCAATCCAACTGGCTGCTGCGGATTGTCCGTGATCTCATTCCAGCGCCAGCCAGCTGCATTGGCGCGCGCTTCGTTCAGCAGGCTCGGCGTGAAGGTGTGGTTCCAGATCACAGAAAACGCGTCGTTCACCTGGTTGTGATGGAACAGGTTATAAGCGCGCGAGCCGCCGTTGTAGGACGTATTGCCCTGCGGGACCCAGTAGATAGCGAACGACACGTGATCTTTTTTCGTCACGTCTGCATCAAGGCGGCCATTGTATTGGTGGTAGTACGAGGTATACGGGCTGGCCGTGATGAAGTCCGCGATGTCCGCAACGTTGCTCAAACCACTACCAATACCGGGGTTAGCGCTCGTACCGGTTGCGGTTGGATCCTGTGTGCCCAGCGGCGTCGTCAGTGGCGAACCGATATTGAGGCCCTGCCCCGCGATCGTTCTGCAGTTTACGCCTTCCACTAAACCGATATTCACGCACGATTCGTTGGCCGTAACAATGCCCGTCGAAACGACGCCCGCACCCGGGAACGTGAGGTACTTGGACGAGATGCTGCCCTCCGGTCCGAGCGCATCAAACGCCGTCGTGTCGTACCATCCGGTTCCAGTCGTTGTCGTGCTCTGCGGTGAGGTCTCATAGTCGAAGAAGGCAAACACCCGATTCTTCCAGAGAGGACCACCCACACTGCCGCCATACTGGTTGAACCGCGCATTATCTCTCTGCGGAGCACCGCCGCCACTGTAACGCTGATATGCGTTCAGGCCAGGACGATGCAGTCCGAAGAACAGGCTGCCGTGAATCTGGTTGGTACCGCTCTTGGATGTAACCATCGTCTGTGCGCCGCTGAAGCGGCCGTTCTCAGCGTCATAATCGTTGGTCACGATTCTGATATTGGCGATCGAGTCCGGGTCCGGCGTGATAACTGTCGTTCCGCCCCACACTGCGCTGACCGTGCTGATTCCATCGATCGTGATGCTATTGGTTTCATACTGGCCACCATTCGAATTGACCTGAGGTCCATTCTCCGTCGGTGCCTGGCCGCCATTGCCCGAGCCGCCAGGTCCCTGCGTCCCCGGTGTGCTAAATACACCGCCGCCCTGACTCTGCGATCCGTCGTTGATCGCTCCCGGCGCCAACTGGCTTAGAGTGAACGGATCTCGGTTAAACGAAGGCAAGTGCTGAATCTGGTTATCCGTAACCGTGACACCAATGTTCGGCGTCTCCGTATCGATCGCCGAAACAGTGGAAGCATTCACCGTGACTTCCTGTGTAGCACCCGCAACCGCCAACTGCACGGTGAGCGAGTTCGCCTGCTCAGGGATGAACGTCAGGTCGGTCAGCACCTTCTGCTGAAACCCCGCGTGGTCCACCGTCAGAGTGAACGTGTCCGCCGGCAATGCATTGAAGTTAAAATATGCCGGAGCCGTCGCTCGTCCGCACAACCGTCTCATTGTTGGTGTTGTTCTTAAGGGTAAGTGTGGCGCCCGGAATCACGGCACCCGTGGAATCGGTGACGACGCCCTGCACCGAAGTACGGAACTGGGCATGAGCGAAGTTCGTAGTAAACATCGCGAGGAGAAGAACCAGCGCCGAGAAAGCGGAGGTGCGTAGCCAACCGCGGAGCTTGAAAGCTCCTTGGATGGTCGCGCTCGGACTGGAAGAGCATGGACGTGCGTGCGGCATAGTGCCTCCGAAAGTGTTGCTGTAAGTTTCTGGTTACTGGACCGTTGCACAATCGTTTGCACACTTTGCGCAAACGATTGTGCAACGGTCGAATTTTTAGCAGCGTCAGAGTACCCCTGTCAAGCGCTTAGGTTACATCGGTACCACGATGTATATAGAAAGACCCCGTCCGCTCTACCAGCAAACCTGGCATCTCGCAGAACCCCACCCCAGTTGTCAGCCGTTTTCGTCGCCTGTTCCGGCTCCCCGATCCCGCTCACTTTGCAGGACGTTTCGCTCCGGCCCCAGTCCCCAGAATCTCGATGATTGCACTCCCCACCGGGCTCCCCTGCCCCGAGCATGCATCCCACCCCGGCCCCGCCGAAAACGCCCCATTGGTCCCTTGCGTGATGTCCCGAAACGCGCCCTTCGCCCCGGTCGCGTACAACGCTGGATTCACAAATCCGGCAGTCGCGCCATTCTGCTGGTTGGCAAGCGCAATCAGCCCGGCCCACAACGGCGCCACCGCGCTAGTGCCCCCAATCACCGACGTCTGCCCATCCACACGAACCTCATAGCCCGTCGAAGGATCCGCATCGCCGGCAACATCCGGAGTACCGCGTCCGCCCGCCGAGGTCGTCGCCGACGGCACCTTCGAACTCTGCTGCCACGTCGGCAGCGGAAACAGCGTGCTCACGCCACCGCCCGTTGCACCTTCGCCGATCTCCAGCTCGTTCCACACGACCTCGCTCGTGATCGTTGTGCCCGAACCCTCCAGCGTAGTTCCACCGCACGCCAGCACGTACGGGCTCGACGCTGGAAAGTCCACGTTGTTCCCCGTTCCACCATCCGTCGAACCATCGTCACCGCAGGCCACCGTAATCGTGACTCCCACCGCCGCCGCTGCCTGGCAAGCCGCATTCAGCGCAGTCGAAGCCTGCGTCGTCCAGCTCGACTCCGGCCCTCCCCAGCTGATCGAAATCACGCTCGGCTTATTCGTCGTGTCGTGCACCGCCGTCGTCACCGCGTCGATAAATCCCTGGTCCGTATTCGGCGCGAAATACACGGCGACCTTGGCTCCCGTCGCGATCGAAGCGCTCACCTCGATATCCAGCATCACCTCACCATCCGCACCGTTCGCGGTCCCCGGAGTGTTCTTTCCTCCATCTACAGAAATTGCCGTAATCGCTGGTGCCGGCAATCCCAGCGTCTTGAAGTACGCGGTCACGTCCGCTTCGCGATAGCCACCGCCCAGCTCGATCAGTCCGATCGTCTGCCCACTGGCCGTCGCTCCCGCCGGAAATCCATACAGCGCTCCTACCTGCACCGGCGTGTACGACACATTCACCGTATGCGCGATCCGAAAGTGAGCCCTCGCTTGCGGTCGATTATCCAGACCCAGCACAGCCATCACATGCCCGCCCAGCTCTTCCGGAAGATAGATCGCTCCTTCCCGCACGCGAAACGTCCCCGCTTCATTGGTTTCAGTTCTAAGCGTGACCCCGAATGCCTTCTCCATCGCAGCCAGACTGCCGCTGAGACGCACCGTGCAGGGGCAAGGCCGAGGAGAAGTCTCCACCGTCAATCCAAACTCCTTCGCAAATGCCTGGACCAACTCCACCGACGCAGGATTCGCCCCATGACGAACCTCAAACTCCTCGCGCGTAAGTCGCTCCTGCGGCCCATCCTCATCCACCGTGAACGGCGTCTTCGGCGCAACAATCACCGACACCGTGATCTCCCCCGCGGTCGTCAAAGGTTCCTCCGCGGTTGTCGTTGCCGACATAGCTTCGGCTGCAAACGGCTTCTTCTCGCTGCCCGCCAGGGCGACTCGGTGCTGGGCTGCAAAGCGGCTTGCGGTTTTCATGAAACTCTCCTTCGGGTAAACCTCTGGGGATCAACTCTCCCCATGAGATGCGTCTTCGCTCGCTCCAGTAGACCGTCCCCGCAACGATTCGCACAGGACGCTCCGCGACTGCGAAAGCTAAGATACTTCACATGGATCTCACCGCGATTCAATCCGCCCTGCGCGAGCACAAACTCGACGGCTGGCTCTTCTACGACCACCACCATCGCGACCCCATCGCCTATCGCATCCTTGGCCTCGACGAGAACAGCTTCGTCTCCCGCCGCTGGTACTACTTCATCCCCGCCAACGGCGAGCCCCAAAAGCTAGTCCACCGCATCGAGTCCGGCAAGCTCGACTCCCTCCCCGGCGAGAAACACCAATACTCCAGCTGGCAGGAGCTCGAACAGAGGCTCGAAGCCCTGCTCGATCGGCTCCGAAACCGTCGCCATGCAATACTCCCCACGCAACGCCATCATGTACGTCTCGATGGTCGACGCCGGCACCATAGAATTCCTCCGCGACAACGTCGGCATCGAGATCGTCAGCTCCGCCGACCTCGTCAGCCTCTTCGAAGCCGTCCTCACCGAAGACCAGATCGCCACCCACTTCGAAGCCCAGCGGCGTCTCGATGCCGTCCTCGCTGCCGGCTGGAAATTCATCGGCGAGAGCATCCGCGCCAACACCCCCGTCACCGAGTTCGATGTCGTCGAGTTCCTCCTTCAAGAAATGGCGAAGTCCGGCCTCTGGACCGACCACGGCCCCAACTGCAGCGCCGGCCCCAACTCCGCCGACTCCCACTACGAGCCCACCCGCGAAGCCTCCCGCACAATCCGCACACGGCGACTTCATCCTGATCGACATCTGGGCTAAGCTTGCGGCCACAGGCGACCCGAAACAGCCTGATCCCACGGCCGTCTGGTACGACATCACCTGGACCGCCGTCGTCGGCCGCGATCCCACCGCCCGCGAGCAGCTCATCTTCAACACCGTCCGCGACGCCCGCGATGCCGCCATCGAAGCCGTCCAGCGCGCCTACGCCCAGGGTCGCCCCATCGCCGGCTGGGAGGCCGACGACGCTGCCCGCGCAGTCATCCGCGACGCCGGCTTCGGCGACTTCTTCACCCACCGCACCGGCCACAACATCGAGGTCTCGCTCCACGGCAACGGCGCGCACCTCGACAACCTCGAAACCCACGACGAGCGTCTCCTCCTGCCCAACACCTGCTTCTCCGTCGAACCCGGCATCTACTTTCCCGGCGACTTCGGCATCCGCAGCGAGGTCAACATGATTACCCGTCCGCCCACCCCCGAGCACGCTGGAAGCGCCATCGTCACCGGCCCCATTCAGCGCGAGTTGCTGCGAATTTGAACGCCGCTCTCCACCCCCGCGGCTGCAATTGACGATAGAATCGACAACGATGGCCTCACCAATCCAGCAAGTCGCTCAACCAATCCCCGCCGAGAAGTCCATGTTCCCCGCTCTCGTCCTTCTCGTAGCCTGGCTCATTCCCGGCGCCGGACACTTCCTCGTCGGCAAATGGGTGCGCGCCCTCCTGCTCTTCGCCGCCATCCTGACGATGTACCTCACCGGCCTCGGCCTTTCCGGAAAGATCTACACGCCCAATGCCGGCGACTTGCTCGATATCCTCGGCTTTGTCGGCCAACTCGGCACCGGCCTCCTCTACGTCCTCGCCCGCTTCTTCGGCTGGGGATCGACCTCGGTGATTAGCGCACTGGGCGACTATGGCACCAAGTTCCTGGTCGTCGGCGGCCTCCTCAACATCATCGCCGCTGTCGATGCGCACTCGCTGGCCAATGGCAGAAAGGCCTCGCTCTAATGCTGACGCACTTCTCCGCTATGTTGGTCTTCGCGCTCTGCGTCTCGGTAGTCTTTGGCATCACCCAGCGTGCTGCCCCCAAAATGATGATCCGCTTCGGAGCCCTCTGCTTCGTCCTCCTGGTCGGCGCAGTCATCATAGCTAGCTGGGCGATGTGGCTCATCAAACGCTAAGGCGCGCCCACCAGACGGCGACTACTGAAGCGAGCCCATGGTTGCGAGCCGGAAGCTTCTGTTTTTCTTTCTGTCAATCCCTTTGGGAATCTGCTGTTTGCTCGACGGGCCATTGGGGGCACTTCTCCGAGCCTTAACTAAAACGGGTTCGGCGTAGAACTATTCGGATTGGCTGTCCCGTTGGTGCCACTCGTACCGTTGGTGCCCGTCGTCCCCGTGGTGTTGTTGGAGCCATTCGTCGGCGAGTTCGGCTGCCCGGTCACCCCGTTCTGCCCAAAGCTGCTCGCCGATTGCGAGCCCATCCCGCTTCCCGGCGCCCCACCACCCGTCATCCCGCCACCCGTAACGTTTACGCCCTGCTTCAGCATCTCGATCCGCGGGTCGTACCAGAACTCCCAGGCCTCATAGCTGGTCTGCGCGTTGGGCTCCGTGATCGACGTGCCACTCTTCGAAGTCCCCACACCCACAATCACACCCAGGCTGCCAATCGACGAGTCCGAGCTCGAACCAGTACCGGTCCCCGAAGTGCCACTCGCTCCCGTGCCACTCGTTCCCGTGCCACTCGTTCCCGGCGTACCCGTCCCACTCGTTCCAGGCGAACTCGTGCCGTTCCCCGCACCAATCGTCGCGCCCCCGAATCCCGAGTTCAGCGCGTTCGTTGAGGTAACGTTGGTGGATCCGCCCGCCAACCCTGCTCCCACTCCCACTCCGCCACCCGACTGCATCCCCGCCGCCGACCCTAAACTCGCCGCAAGCCCGCCCAGCTCCTGCCCAAAAAACACATGGATCTTGGTCTTCTGCTCGCCCAGGTGAATCAACTTGTAATCCGTCTTCCCCGTAAGCGGATCGACATACACATGGCGCAGGAACCGCACGTTGTTCGTGCTCTCCAGCACCTTGATCGATGCCGGATACTGCCCCGGAAACTTCCGCTGATACAGCTGGATGGCCCGCACATACTGCTCCATCCGATGCTGGCTCTCAACCTCCTTGTCGCGCTGCAACTGCCTTGCAACAACCGGCGCGGCCACCGACAGCGCAATCAACAAAATCGCAACCATCACCACCACCGCCAGCAGCATGAACCCCTCTTCACCCGCGCGGCGGCGGCCGTCGTTCTGAGTGCAGTCGAGTTGAATAGGCCGGTTCATATATCTCAGGAAATACGCGTCCGCATAAAACTTAGACGAATCTCAACGCCCCATCAACGGCAACGTTTGCGTGTCCTTGTTCACCAGGTCTTCCACCTGGATATTGTTCGTGCCAATCGTCACAATCCGGTACTTGCGCGCCACAATGTCACCCTCTGATGCCAGGTACACATCCTCTCCCTGCAGCAGGAATGCCTGCCGCCGACCATTCACGCGCACCGCCGTCCCAAAATACTTAAGGTTGATCGGTGGAGGCGGAGGTGGCCCAACCGGCATCGGCGGCATCACCGGCAGCACCACCCCGGGACGCGCCTTCGGAACATTCGTCGGAATCACTACCGGCGGCGCCGAGATCGCCGAGAAAATATTACGCCCCGTACCCGAATACACCAGGCTCTCCGTCCTCAACATCGCCGACTCATCTAGCGTCGGATCAAGGCTCGACGACGTGCTCGCCATCCTCTTCGCCGCTACCCCTGGCGCCGCTCCGCTCTGCCCAGCCCTCGCATTCCCCGCCGGAATCACCGCGTTCTCCGTCTCCACCCGACTGTCACTCGACCGCGTCGCCACCGGCGCAATCACCGTCGGCGCCGTCGCCGCAGGGTTCGGCGACCCGCCAAAGAAACTGTTGTACGCATACACCACAAACACCAGCAGCAGCACCCCAAAAATGGAGATCACCACAATTTGCTTCTTGTCTTTCGCAGGAGCTGCGCTCATGGCCGGCCTCCCGTCTCGCCATCATGCGTACCGGCGTCACTCGCTGCCGGCACCTCAGACGACAGCTCGTCCGTGTTCGCCGACCGCAAATACGTCGTCAGCCGAATGCGCAGATTCACCTGCCCCGTCTGCTGCCCCGTAAGGTTGATGCCATTGATCACAAAGAAAAGCTTGTCCCGCTCGACCGCGTTAATAAACTCCACAATCGGGCGGTAATCCCCCGAAACACTCGCGTCAATGCTCATCTGGCTGAGCGAGTCGTTGCCCGAAAGCTGCGGATTGTACGAATATTGCGCGTGCGTCCACCGCACCCCCGTCTTATGCGTCAACACACCAATCTCTGCCAGCACCTGCGAATTCGCATACGGCAGGCGCGTCTCATAAAACGCATTCGCATCATGCGTCGACGCCACCAGCTTCTCGTCCAAACCCCGCAAAGGCTTCGCCGAAATCTGCGCCGCAATCAACTGCACCCGCTGCTGATCCAGCGCCTCCGCATTGTTTGCGTTCAATCCCTGCCAAAGAAAAATCAAGTGCACGATCAAATAAAGCGCTAGCAACGCCAGCAACGCGACCCCCGCAAGGTGCAGGTTCAACGCAGTCATCAACGCGCGTGCCCGCGCGGTCAAACGCGGCACAATGCGCTCCGGCACGGAATGATTCGGCGGCGGCGTAACCAGGGCAGTCAGGCTCATCGCGCACCCACCTTCCGTGGAACAGCCGGAGCCGGTCTCCGTGCCGCGCCCTGACGCCCGCCGCCCGCCGACCCGCCCCTTGTCAACCCGTTGCGCGGCTCGGCCACATCCGTGTCCATATCTTTCTTCACGCTCTTCTGGCTCGCATACGATTCACCCGGCGGCAGTGGATTGTAGTTCGCCAGAATCTCAAACTCCACCCCCGCAGGCGCCAGGCCGTTCGCATTGAAATTGTTGCCCTGCGATCCGGCCTCCTTCGCCTGCGTCGCCTCGCCCGTCAACCGCGGCGCCAGGAATCGCTTCGACCGTTCCAGGTTCCTCACCAGTTGCACTGCCCGGTCGCGATCACCAGACACCCGCAGCCGGATCATCACATCCCCATCGCTGGTCGGCTCCGGTTCGATCGACGTCACCTGCACGCCCGTCGGCAGCACCGTCTCCAGGTCCATCATGATCGCGGTCCACGAAAAACTCTTGCGCAAAAACAGCGCATTCAGAAAATGCGCGCGCGCCAGCACCGCCGCGTTCTCCGGCTCGCGCATCCGCTGCTCGTTCTTGCGTTTCTCCTCCTGCGCCGCCACCACCTTCGCATGCACCGCGTCGATCTGCCCCTCGGCTACATCCAGCCTCCGCTGCAGAATGTGGTTCGCCACCAGAGCGCCCACCACAACAACACGCCAGCACGGCCATGAAAATCCGCAGCCGCAGAAAAATCGGCCGAAGCTCAATGAACGGCCGCGTCGCGAGATTGACAGTAATCTTCATCAGCTACGCAGCGCCCCCACCACGCCCGCAAGCCATGCCCGCGGCGCCGAAGCCGTCACCGCCTCCGGCATCAACTCTCCCGCCTCCACCAGCTCCCGCACCCGCAATCCGTCTTCCTCGCCCACGCCCGACGTCTTCAAAATCCGCCCCAGCCTCTCCGCCCCCAACGAACCCGCACTCAGCACCTCGGTCGGCGCAACCGCCAGCGTGTCCTCAAAGTAAGCCGCCGCCACGCTCACCGCCTGCGCAATCTCGGCCGACAAGCGGCACCGGCTGCAGATCCGACGCGCCCACATTCCCCTGTCCCGCCAGATAAACATCCGGCAGCTTGATCCCCGTGATGCTCCCCGGATCCTGCACCGCAGCCTCATCCTCTACCTGGTCCGCATAAGGATTCCGCCCATGCTCCGGCAGCGCCTCCTGCGCAGCCCACTCCCCAGCCGTCTCATGCGCGTCGACCAGCGGAAGACTCGTCACCCCAGCCACCGGCGTAGCCGTCGTCACCGAGTGCTCCTGCAGATCCACACTCCGATGCAGCAACAGGACCCCGCCGCGCACAATCGCCGCCGTCACCCCAATCGAATTCGCATTCACCAGCAGCGCAGCCGCTGCATCATCCACCGCGGCCAGGCACGCCAGCGTACTCGGCAGCACGCATCCCGGCTCAAATCCCGCTTCCCGCGCCGCCGTCTCATACTCGCTCAGCACATCCCGCGGAATCGCCACAGCCAGCACCCGCACCACGCCTTTGCTGGTGCTCATCACCTGGTACGTCACCATCGCTTCATCCGCATCGAACGGCAGCAGCTTCTTCAGCCGAAACCGCACCAGCGGCAGCGCCTCACTCTCACGGCTCGGCAACGCCTCAAAGTCCAGCAGCAGCACCCGCACCGCCGAGTCCGGAATCACCAGCGTCAAATTCGCATCCCGCGCATTCGCCCGCTCGCCTATCTGTTCCAGCGCCCCACGAATCGCCGCCGTCACCGCCACCCGGTCCACAATATTGCCCGGCTTCAAACTCGGCGCCACCGCCCCCTCAGCCAGCGCCACCTTCGCCACCGCCGCGAGCGGAGTCGCCGCGTCCACAGAACGCGCCGCCACTACGCCCTGCGGCATAATCTCGCACGCCACACGTGGGCGGATTCCGGAAGCTTTAGGAAGTAAGTTCATCGAGCTCTATCTAGAGTAACCTGTGGCGGTTAAGGAGGTCATTGCTAACACTTGGACGTTTGATCCAACGCCCCGTTTCGCAAAATCAACCAGCGAAATTGCCTCAATCCGGCCCCTTACCGCCCTTGTTCAATGAACGTGACCTTGTTAATCTCCCGCAGCGTCGTAATCCCCGCCCGCACCCTATCCAAAGCAGAGTCCCGCAGGAACGACATTCCCTTGTCCCGCGCCTTCTTCCGAATCTCCGACCCAGGCCGCTTCTCCAGCAACATCTCCCGGATCTCGTCATCCAGCTCCAGCAGCTCGTGAATCGCCGACCGACCGCGATACCCCGTCCCGCCGCACTCAATGCACCCCGGCCCCTCTTTGAACACCACGTCTCGCCACTCCGACGGCACGAGCCCGTTCAACTCCAGCTCCGCATCCGTGTAGTGCACATCCTTCACGCAGAACTCGCACACCTGCCGCACCAGCCGCTGCGCCAGAATGCAGTTCAGCGCGGACACAAAGTTGTAAGGCTCCACGCCCATATTCAGAAAGCGCCCCAGCACATCCACCACGTTGTTCGCATGCACCGTCGTGAAACACCAGATGCCCTGTCAGCGCCGAGTTGATCGCAATCTGCGCAGTCTCCGCATCGCGGATTTCGCCCACCAGGATCTTGTCGGGATCATGCCGCAAAATCGATCGCAACCCACGCGCAAACGTCAGCCCCTTCTTCTCGTTCACAGGAATCTGCGTGATCCCCCGAATCTGGTACTCGACCGGATCCTCAATCGTGATGATCTTGTCCTCTTCGCTCTTAATCTCATTCAGCGCCGCATACAAGGTCGTCGTCTTACCCGAACCCGTCGGCCCCGTTACCAGCACCATCCCGTACGGCTCCTTGATATACCGCCGAAACCGCGTCAGATCCTTCTCCGCAAACCCCACCACATCCAGCGAAAGCTGCTTGAACTTCTCCGACATCGATTCTTTATCCAGCACACGCAGCACGGCATTTTCGCCATGCACGGTCGGCATAATACTCACGCGGAAGTCGATCAACCGCCCCTTATACCGCACCCGGAAGCGTCCATCCTGCGGCACGCGGCGCTCCGCAATATCCAGCTCGCTCATGACCTTGATGCGCGACAGAATCGTCTGATGATGCTCGCGCGCAATCGGCGCCATCGCCTGCTGCAGCACGCCGTCAATGCGGTACTTCACCAGCAGGCAGTCGTCATAGGTCTCCAAATGAATATCCGAAGCCCGCCGCTCCAGCGCCGTAAAAATCGTCGTGTCCACCAGCCGGATGATCGGCGAAATATCATCATCCGCCGTCAGCTTCTCAATCGAGATATTCTCGTCCGCGTTCTCCTCGCTCGAAAGCACATCGAACGCCAGGCCCTCGCTAGCCTCATCCAAGCACACGCTGCGACTGCTCATTCTTCTTGAGCAGATCGGTGATCTGGCTCAGCGTCGCCACGCGCGTCACAATCCGCGCCCCCAGCAGCCCCGCAATCTCGTCAATCACCATCAGCTTCGACGGGTCCGCCACCGCAATCGCCAGCCGCCCTTCACTCTGTTCCAGCGGCACAAAGTTATACCGGAACATCATGTCCACCGGCACCGACTTAAACAGCTCCACCTGGATCTTGAAGTTCTTCAGATCCACAAACTCAGCGTGATAGCGCCGCGCCAGCATCTGCGCCCGCTCCACCTCGCTAAGCCCCTCATTGCTATACGGAATCGCGACTGGAATTGTACTGGCCATAATGTTTGGACTCCTCAAAGATCGAACGGTTTACCTGTTACCCGCCAACCCCATTCAAACTAAATATCGGCAAATACAGCGCAATCAATACAATCACCACCACCACGCCCATCACAATCAGAATAATCGGCTCCACCAAACTCATAATCGCCGCCAACGACGTCTGCACGTCTTCCTCAAAAAACTCCGCCACCGAGTTCAGCATCTGCGGCAGCGCTCCTGTACTCTCCCCCACCTCAATCATCTCGATCGACAGCTCCGGAAACACCCCCGTCCGCTCCAAACTCAGCGCCAGCCCCTTTCCCTCGCGCACCGTCTCCACGGACACCCGCACCGCCCTCGCAATCGACCTCGACTCAATCGAACGTGCCGCCGTCTCCAAACTCGGCACCAGCGGCAACCCACCCGTCAGCAGCGTCGCCAGGGTCCGCGAAAACAGTCCCACCTGGTATTTCAGCCAAACCGTCCCCAGCACTGGCGTCTTAATCCGGACCTTGTCGATCAAATCCGCGCCAGCCTCGCTCTTGCTCCACCGCACCACCAGGTAGCCGATCAGCACCAGTACCGGCGCAACATACAGCCCATAATGTTGCGCACTCTCCCCCAGCGCCAGCAACCACAGCGTCAAGCGTAGGCAGCTTCGTCCCCATCTGCGCATACAGCGACGCAAACCGCGGCACCACAAAGGTAATCAGGAAGGTAAACAGCCCAATCACCATCACAATCAAAAATGCCGGATAAATCAGCGACGCCCGCAGCTTTTTCCGAAACGTCAATGCCACCCGCTGGAAGTCGAGATACCGCTGCAGCACCTCTTCCAGGTTTCCCGACCGCTCACCCGCCAGCAGCGTCGTCGTGTACACCAGCGGCACCGTCCCCTGCGCCTCAAACGCAGCCGAGATCGACTCGCCCGTCTTCACCCGCCCGCCCACATCCTCCAGCTGCGCCCGGAAGCTGACGTCCTTCTGCCGCTTCGCCAGCAAATCCAGCGAGCTCAATATCGGCAAGCCAGCCCGAATCAGCGTCAGAAACTGCTGGTTGAAGATCAGAAACACATCCAGCTTGACCTTCTTCTTCGAAGACCGCCCCAGCGTCGACCGCGGCTTTACCGAATACACCAGGTATCCCGCTTGCGTGAACCTGGCCCGCAGCTCCTCCGCCGTCGCCGCCGCGTGCGTCTGCTCCTGCACACGTCCACGTTCATCAGCGAGTTTGACAATAAATTCGTTCATGCACGCAGTTCAGCTCTAAAGCGGAGGGCTAGCTTCCATCTTAGACGCTCAACCTTCCGTTTCGCCTTCAGGCTTCAAACCGGCCGCGTTCTAGCCCTTCGAGCTAGTCAAACGCTTCTTCGCCGCCGCCCCGCGCCTCGCCTCGCTCTTCCTGCTGGCCACGAGCTTCTCGCTTCCGGGCTTCCCAGCCGAAACCGCCTGCTCCCCTGCTACCTCCGCGTCAACCTCCCGCGCCGGCACCGGGTGGCTGTACAAGCTCGCATACAGCTCCTTCGTAATCTGGTAGCAGTCGCACGACGCCGCCTCCAACGCTGCGCGATCAAGAATCTTCACCCGCCCGCGCTGATACTTAATGAGTCCCCGCCGTTGCAGCACCCCTGCCATCAACGTCACCGTAGTCCGCCGCGCCCCCAGCATCATCGCCAGGAACTCCTGCGTGAAGTTCAGCGTCTCGCTCTGCGTCCGATCCTGCGCCATCAGCAACCACCGCGCCAGCCGCTCTTCGTTATCATGCAGGCGATTGCATCCCGCCAGCTGACTCAAACTCACCGCCTGCTCCTGCACAAACTCCAGCACACGCTCTCGAACCTCTTCGTTCGTCCGGAAGATATTCAACAGATCCGCAAACCGTATCCGCAGCGCCGTCGCTTCCAACTGGATGAAGCAGCTGGTCGATACCTTCGCCGGCCCCAGCAGGTGAAAACTCCCCACCACCCCTTCCCGCCCAATCAGCCCAACTTCGGCCATTCCCCCGTTTTCCATCATCGCCACCACCGACGCGATTCCCGACGTCATAAAGTACGCATATTGCGGCACGATCCCCGGTTCATACAGCGACTTCCTCAGAGGTAAATCCACCTCCGCGCACAATCGCACGAGCGAATCCCGGCTCTCCCGCGATAGCGACTCTAGAAAAAGATTGTTGTGTTTCAAGACGTTACGCACTCCTTCACATCCGTTCGTAAGGGAGTCCGCAATACAATTCAGCGGCTATCACGTTCCGGGGTCCCTGGCAGTCGAAAAGTTCTTGATAGGTGTTGTGACCATACTCTCTATTCGGAAACGCGGTCTGTACTCCAGCCCACAATGGAATGTTCGATAACGAACAGACAACAGGTTCGCAATCGCCTACCGTGTAACATCGCCCTGCGAATCCAGCACACCCCGATGCCGTCTATGCCCACTCCCGCTTCCGTGCTTGTCTTTGGCCGCGACTACCAACTCGTTCACACCCGCAGCCTCATCCTCGAAAGGGCCGGCTTCCACGTTCACACCGCCTCCAGCCTCCCCGACATCCAACAGCTCCACTCCGAACCCAGTATGGATGTCATGCTGCTCTGTCACTCACTCTCCAGGCAGGAGTGCGACGAGGCGTTGATCATCGCCCAAAAGCGTTGGCCGCAAATACAAACCATCGTCCTCGTCTCCGGCTCCTCAGACTGTGGCTCCAGCTCCGCCGATGCCGTCATGGAAGCAACCGATGGTCCGCCAAATTGATCACCGCCGTCCGCAGCCACCTCAACTAGCTCCCACCCTCAACTCTGCCCAAACGCAAAAAGCCTCGCCACCTAGGGCGAGGCTCTCAGTTCCAATCCTTGTCGCTTACACGCTGAAGCTCGAACCACATCCGCAGGTCGACTTCACCTGGGGATTATCGAACTTGAATCCCGCAGCCTCCAACGTCTCCACGTAGTCCACCGTGCAGCCGTTCAGATACATCGCGCTGGTCGCGTCCACAAAAACCTTCAGGTCCTCGAACCGGCAAACCTTGTCCATCATCCCAGCCGCGTTCTCAAACGACATCGAGTACTGGAACCCCGAACAGCCGCCACCCGCAACACCGATGCGGAGCCCTGCCGGGACCGGATCCTGCGTCGCCATAATCTCCTTCACCTTCGCAATCGCGGCAGGTGTAAGCACTACCGGCGTCGACGGCGCAGCAGGCGCATTCACAACTTCTACGGTAGGGGTAACGGCGCTCGTTGCCATAGGTATATCTCCTCAAAAATCTCAGGCTCGTTTCGGCTCTGCGTCCGGACAGACCTTCTAATCAGTCTAGCCCCGGGCGTAGGTTGCAGCAAGCCACAACCTAATCCCTTATTGGATGTTCTTGTCCCTTTGTGGATTCTTTGCCGGCCGACCCGAGAAATAACCCCGCCGGGAATCCAGCTCAACCCCACCGGAGTCCAACGAGTACGATCAAGCCATGCGACTCTTGGAAGCCCTCGCCACCGCGTTCTTTCGAACCTTCGGCATCACCCAGCCCACCGATCAGGCGCTCCGCCGCGCTGTCTGGTTCCTCTTTGGGCTTCTGGCTCTCATCGTGTCCGCTATTGGGACAGCCACTATCATAGTTTTCCACATTATGTAACTAAAGTTCCTAAACCCAATGAACCAAAGTAAGTTACCATAAAATGTTAGCAGCAAAGCACTTTTGGGCGTATTCTTTGCTTGCCGGCCCCGCCTACCGTCGGGCTCACCCCTACATGTGACCCTGGCGATATCTCGGACCAGGACATCAATTTTTTCTGGGGAACACCATGAACACTCTTCATATCGTAGCCGTCATCTGGGGCATTTGCGTTACTGCCTTTGTCGGCCTGATGGTCTACCGTGGCACTCTCACGCAACACGAAACGGATCAGCTTTTTCTCAGCGAGACCGCTCTTCCCATCGCTCAGGAAGAGAACGAGGAGATCATCCGCCGGGTTAATTTCATCCAGCCCTTCTGCGCTGGTGCCGGTGGCGTCGCTGCCCTCATGACCGTGCTCGTCTTCGGTATCTGGGTCGCTCAGATGGTCGCCAAGTCGCGTTCCTAGGTTTAGATGTCTGACGACTACCCACCAGCACGTGGGTTGTTGCTCACCCATCGACTGTTGAAGTTCAATGGCCTACTCCCCGTGAGTAGGCTTTTCATTTTCCCGCCACCAGGTTGTCCGGCTCAAATCCCTAAGCCATCTCCTGCTTCAGAATTTCCACAGTGCTCCGTTATCTCCGCATCCTGGCTGTATCCATGCGATACAGTGTCTGCAGGCCCATCCTAAAAACTTACTCTGCAGGTGACCCCCATGTCGTCATCCTCTCGATGTTCACCCTTCGAATCCTCCCGCCGTTCTTTCCTCCGCATGGCCGGCCTGGCCGCCACGCTGCCTCTCGTCTCCGAAGCCCATTTCGCCCTCGCAGCGCAAAAGGCCGCCGCACCGAAACCTGTCGACGGCGACTTCCCTCATCCCACCAATCCCAACGCCGTCATGATCAACGCCAACGAGAATCCCCTCGGCCCCTGTGATGCCGCCCTCTCCGCCATCTGCTCCATCGCGCGCACCGGTGGACGCTACGATTCAACCGGCATCGAAGACGAGCTAACCGCACAGCTCGCCACCGAGTTCGGCCTCCCCGCCAGTCACATCGCCATCTACGCTGGATCCAGCGAGCCCCTCCAATTCACCACCCTCGCGTTCACCTCACCCACCCGCAGCTACGTCACCGCCGATCCCAGCTATGAGGCTGGCATGGTCGCCGCCAAGGCCGCCGGCTCCAAAATCATCAAAGTGCCCCTCACCCCCACCTACGCCCACGATGTCCGTGCGATGATCGCCGCCGATCCCAATGCGGGCGTCATTTATATCTGTAATCCGAACAATCCGACCGGTACCTTGACACCAAAGGATGACATCCTTTGGGCACTGAATCACAAGCCCGCCGGCTCCGTCCTCCTCGTCGACGAGGCCTACATCCACATCGCCGGCAACCCGTCGGTAATCGATCAGGTCGCCCTCCGCAAGGACATCATCGTCCTCCGCACCTTCTCCAAAATCTACGGCATGGCCGGCATCCGCTGCGGCGTCGCCTTCGGCCGCCCCGACCTCATCCAGAAACTCAATTTCTACGGCCGCAACGCTCTCCCCATCACCGCCCTCGCCGCTGCCTCCGCCAGCCTCAAACAGCCCGACCTCGTCGCCACCCGCCGCAAGTTCATCACCGACACGCGCAACTCCACCTTCGCCTTCCTCGACACCAAGGGCTACAAATACATCCCTTCCTTCTCCAACTGCTTCATGGTCGACACCGGCCGCCCCGGCCGCCAGGTCATCGCCGCCATGCGCCAGCAGGACGTCTTCATCGGCCGCACCTGGCCCGTCTGGCCAACCTATGTTCGCATCACCGTAGGCACACCCCAGGAGATGCAAGCCTTCCAGACCGCCTTCGGAAAAGTCATGAGCAACCCCACCTCCTCCTGAACCTTCGTAATTTCGGTTCGGAAAACAAACCGCCTTGCCATCCTCCATACGAGAGTCCGGCAAGGCGGCTGTCATTTCAAGCGGTCCTGACTTAGTTCTTAACGTTCATGGCTTCAGAGTCAACCGCCTTCTTCCCGGTAATGCCTTCAAGCGCAGCAAGCACACCGCGGTAGTCGTTCTTGTCGCATTGCATCGCGAAGCCGCCTTTCTGGTCGCCATTCGCCCACGTCAGGCCAATAAAGTGCTTCTTGGACTTGCTCAGCGCCAGCAATGCGCCCAGCCCGAACGAAAAGATCGCAAGCCCAATCGCGGCCCCAACGCGGCGGTGTACGTCTTGCCCATACGAGATCTCCGTAATGCTGTTTGCCGGAATCGTGACCAGAAGGTCCTTGTCATGCACAATTCGTATCTGGGTTGGATCGATAATCAACTGCGCGTTCGTTCCCGCCTTGATTCCAGGAAGGGATCCACCGTCGTAGTTGACTTTGTAGGAGTTCGCATCACCAGCAAATGCGGCGACAGGAAACAATAGACAGAGAAGGACCGCGATCACACGTTTCATGAAACTCTCCTTGGCATGAATGGGAAACTATTTGGATGTAACTGGCTGACGCAACAAGTATACGGATGTGAACTCACAAACGTTTCACGCAGCCGCATACCGCCCCAACTCCTTCACCATCCCGCAATGCGGAGCCAGCGCCCCAACCGCCCGATCCGCCATCGCCTCATCCGCATACCGCAGCTCCACATAAAACACATACTCCCATGGCTTCCCCGGCACCGGCCGAGACTCGATCTTCGTCAGATCAACCCCCGAATCCCGCAGCCGCTCCAACGCCGCCACCAGCGTTCCCGGCCGATGCTCCACCGCAAACGCCAGCGTCAGCTTATTCGCAACCGCCGTCCCCGCGGGCCGCGCATCCACATCCCTGCGCAGCAAATGAAACCGCGTGTAATTCTGCGCATGATCCTCAATCCCCGCAACCAGCACCTCCGCCCCATACTCCCTCGCCGCCAGCGCAGGCGCCACCCCCGCCGTGTCCCGCAGCCCCGCCTCCATCAAGTGCTTCACGCTCCCCGCCGTGTCATAGAACGGCACCGTCTTTGCCTGCTTGAACTCCCCCAGAAACTTCCGGCACTGCGACAGCGCCACCGGATGCGACAGCACGCTCCGAATCTCCTCCAGCTTCACCCCCGGCGCGGCAATCAGGTTGTGCCGAATCCGCAACAGGCTCTCGCCGTCAATCCTCACCGGATTCGCCAGCAGCAAATCGTAATGCTCCGCCACCGACCCATGCAGGCTGTTCTCAATCGGCAACACCGCCGCATCCACCCGCTGCGTCAGCACCGCCTCGATCACCTCGGCCGACACGCCGCACGGCACCACCTCCACCGCGCCCAGCATCTCCACCGCCGCCATGTGGCTGTTCGATCCGCGCTCACCCTGGATCGCAATCCGACCTAAACCCGCGCCGGCCGCCCGCCCGTTGAAATTTCCTTCACTCACCATGCAACTCCTGCGCTGTTATAAAGATTCTCCCACGCACAGGACAACCTAGCCTCTTGTCCCCGCAACTTACCATAACGAACGCTGCGATGCTGTCGGCGGGACTCTCGGGTGGCTCAACCCTGGCCGCACGATCACTTAGGAGCGCGTCATGCTTTGGACGATCACTGTCATCTTGGTAATTCTTTGGCTTCTCGGCCTCGTGAGCGGTTACACGCTCGGCGGCTGGGTCCATCTTCTGCTGGTTCTCGCCATTATCGTTCTTATCTTCAACCTGCTGTCAGGTAGGCGAGCACTCTGAGCCAACCCTCAGCCACTGAATCAAACCGCGGCCCGGGCATGACCTCATGTCCTGGCCGCATAAACGTTACACAAGCAGACGTGGTTTCTATCCCCCTGCCTGCTTGAGAAGGAGTCGGGGCAATGAGCACTGCAACGGAAAACAAAATGAAGGGCAAATACGACGAAGTAGCCGGCAAGGTAAAGCAATCGGTCGGCGAAGCCACCCATAATGCGAATCTCGCCAACAAGGGCACAGCGCAACAGATAAAGGGCCAGGCCGAGCAAGCCCTGGGATCAGTGAAATCGGCAGTGAACGAAACTGCAGCCGAAGCCCGCATGCGCGCCAACGAATCCCGCGCCGTCCACGAGAATGAGGCCCACAACAAGGCCCACGACGTTCGTGAGTCCATCGCCTCAACCGCGCAGAACGTCAAAAACAAAATTCAGGACAGCGTCGCCGACTACCGCGCCAAGCACGAAAAATAAATCCGCGTCAGCGTAAGAAAAGTAGGCCCGCATAGACGGGCCTATTTTTCTGCGCGCTCATCGATCTCTACCGCCGAAGCAGCACATCCGCAGCCACCGACACAAAAAACACCACCGAGATAATCCCGTTCAACGTAAAGAACGCAGCGTTCATGCGCGTCAAATCGCTCGGACTGATAATCATGTGCTCATACGCCAGCAGCACCACCACCAAGCACATCCCCACCAGCGCAATCACGCCCAACCCAAACACATGCAGCAAAACGAACAGCAGCACAACCACTCCCAGGTGCATCGCCCGCGCAATCCAGAACGCGCCCTCCAGCCCAAACGCTGCGGGCACACTGAACAGCCCAACCCTGCGGTCATAGTCAAAATCCTGGCACGCATACAGCACATCAAAACCGCCCACCCACAAAATCACGATAGCCGTCAGCAGCGCAGCGCGCGGCGCAAAGGTTCCGCGCACCGCAATCCACGCGGCTGCCGGCGCAATGCCCAGTGCCAGTCCAAGCACCAGGTGCGACCACCGCGTCACCCGCTTCATGTAGCTGTACGCCAACACCACGGCCAGCGCCAGCGGAGCACACTCAAGCGTCAGCCGATTCAGCAGCGCCGCTCCCACCAGGAACACGCAAGACGCCACAATCGTAAACACCGCCACAAATCCAGATGACAACTGCCCCGCCGGAATCGCCCGCATCGCCGTCCGCGGATTCTCCGCATCGATCCGCGCGTCCACCAGCCGATTGAACGCCATCGCCGCCGACCGAGCCGACACCATGCATAACACGATCAGCCCCAGCACCCGCAGCGTAGGCCATCCATTCGCCGCCAGCACCGCGCCGGTCAAAGCAAACGGCAGCGCGAAGATCGAGTGTTCCCACTTGATCATCTCCAGCGTAGTACGCGTACTGCGAAGAACACTTTCCATCTCTATCTATCGTAAATCGCTGCGCGCCGCGACCCGCCACTTACCGGAACAATCCTTCACTTATACCGCTTCCGGATTTTGAACACGACCGAGAACACGCCAGACTCATCGCGTGTCGCCACAATCGAATACTGCTCATTCAACTGGTACTGCACCTGGATCAACTGCTGCGCCGTCTCATTCACGTTCGTCGCAAACACCACCGTCACCTGCTTGGACAACGGTTCCGATACCGTAATCCGCGCCGACGAATTTCCCAGCGTCCCAATAAACGCCGGATCGATCTTCACCGATCCCGCGCCAAACAGCTTACCCACGCGGCTCGCCACCGTGGCATTCAGAGCTCCACCCAGCAGCGCGCTCGTCGTCGGGTCCGCGCCAATCTGCGTCTGTTGTTCCTGGTAGAGTTGCGCCTCCTCCTGCGTTCGTCCCAGCGCCAGCAGGTTGAAAATATCGGCCTCTGTCAGCGGTGGCTCCGACCGGTACGTCGGCTTCAGATTCGTCACCGTTCCATGCACGCCGATCGTCAGGTCGTAGTTCTCCACCCGCGCCGTCGCGTCCAGGTCGATCGTCGGATCAATCCGCACCGGGTTGCTGAAGTAAATCGTTCCCCGCTCCAGCTCATACTTTGTCCCGAGATACGTCGCGCTGCCATCCGTAATCTGGATCCGCCCCAACACGCTCGGCACCGCCATCGTCCCGCGCACCGTCAGGTTCACCGACCCCGCCAGCTTCGCATACGAGTTCTGAAAATCCAGCTGCGGCGAGCTCGTAATGTGCACATCCAGCCGAATCTTGTTCAGCGCCGAATCCGGATCCGGCGGCGCCTGCACGCCTCCCGCAGCCGACAGCGCCGCAAAGTCCACATCCGCGCCCACACCAAATCTCGTCACCAGCACATTCCCCGACAGCAGCATCCCCTGCGGCTGTCCCTGCAGCCGGAAGCTCGCATTCGCCGTCGCGCTCAAACCGCTGTAGCGCACCCGCACCACATCGCCAGTCGCGGTAAGGTTAGCGAACAGCCCCTTCTGATACGCCAGGTAGCCGCCGATCTTCAACTGCCCGCCACCTGTCATCGCTGTCATGCTCTGCACGTCCAGCCGGTCTTCGTTGAACGCCAGCGTCCCATTCAGACTGCTCAGTCCATTCGCAACCCCTTCGATCGAAAGATTCACATTCTGGAACCGCACATCGCCCGTAAGCGTCGGCTTCTTCATCCGCCCATTGGCAGCCACGTTGAACGTCACCTTGCCCGAAGTAATCAAATCCGGATTGAACGTGCTCGCCAGCGCCATGCTCACGCTGCCATTCGCATGCATGGCGATCCGTCCACCCAGCGGATTTGGATCGCCGAACACAACCGCTGTGCCGTACGCAAGCAGGTCCGTATCCTGACCCACCACGTGGATCTGATCCAGCGTCACCGTGCCATTGCGCAAGCTCGCACGCGCGGGCTCCGCTGCCTTCAACTCCACACCCTGCAGCTTGAAATCCACTTCATTAAACTCGGCCGACCCCACCATCACCTTCGGCGTTGCCGCCGGCCCCGACACATTAATCGTTCCCGCAATCGTCGAGCTACCCTTGAACGACCCCGGCGCCACCAGCGTAATCACATTCGCAATGTCCAGCCCGCTCACCGTCAACTTCGCCTTCGTCTCATACTCGCCCAGCAGCGACGTCTCACCGCTAGCATTCAACTGCGCACCCACCAGCTTCGACTGTAGCTCGTAATTCAAATTCGAGCCCGTACTGTCCGCCTTCGCCTCCAAGTCACCCAACGGCTTTTCCTGTACCGTAATCTTTTCCAGCGTCATCCGCGCATGCAGATCCGGCTCCTGCAACGTTCCATTCGCAATCGCTGTAAACGAAAGCACGCCGTCCGCATCCGGCTCTGCCTTGCGAATCGTATCGAACTTCGATAGCTGCAGATTGTTCCCGGTCAACTGCCCCCGCATCTGCTTCGTGCCGAGGTTGTACCCCGCGCTCCCCGTGATCGATAGCCCATGCGCCTCCAGCAGCACCTTGGTCAGACTCACCTGCTGCCCCTCGCCCGCCACATTCACCGCAATCTTCTGGTAGCTCTCCCCATACGCCACACCGTTGGTGAGCGTCACCATGCCCCCGCCGATGATGCTATGAATCGTCCCGCTCCCGCTCAAATCCAAATTCACCGTTCCCGTCACCGGAACTTTCGCCTGCACTCCCGCCATCTCCAATAAATCCGTCGCCTGCCCATTCACGAGCTTCGCCGACGCATCAATTGCCATCTCCTTGTCCCACAGATACGTCGGCACCCCACGCACCGTCTCGCGATCAGGCTTCACCGTCCCCACCAAATTCAGCACCGCCGTCCCGCGCTCGATCGTGGACGACACCACCGTCACGCCCCCATTCGGCGAATACTCCGCACTCGCCACCACGGAATCGATATGAACATCCGGTATGTCGCTGCCGAATTCGCTCGCCTTCAGCTCCAGATCATTCGCAGTCAGATGACCTTTCACATCCATCGTGCGTATCGCGCCCTTCGCTGTACCCACAAAGTTCGCGTTCCCATGCAGCGCCACCGGAATCGCCGCCGCACCCTTCCTTCCATTGCCTTCGAACTCCAGCGTCTGCAATAGCTGATCGAACTCGCCCAGGTCCCGCGTCACCAGGTTCACCTGCAGGTTCGTCAAAGGGTCGCCCACATTCACACCCAGCACCCCACTCGCCGTAAGAGACGCCGCCGGACTCCGCCACGCCAGCTGCGCAATATTCACCACCTCGATGCGTGCCGTCGTAATGCCCCACCACCTCTCCGCTCACCGGCACATTCGATAGCGCTCCCTTCCGCTTCACTCCCGTCGGAGCGAACATCAAATGCGCCTGCACCTGCACCGTGTCCGAAATATCCTTCTCCGGACCGCCCCACTCCACCGTCGTCGGTCCCGTGATGGCGGTATCGAATCCCAAATCCCCATAGCCCGGCGTCGCCGTAATATCCATGATCGTGCGCAGCGGTATGTGCTCCACCACCACCGTCAGATACGCATGCGCGCTCTGCACCGGTGCCGACTTCAACGAAGTGATAGGAGCCTTCGCGCCAATGCTCTTCGCTCCCGAGTTCACCGTCGTCGCTGCCGCCACCGTCGTCGGAGAGCTCGCCGCCGAATCCGGCGAAGCCTCACCCAGCCAGTTCTCGATCTTCAACTGACCCTTCGCATCCCCGCCACCCGGAAGATATCCACTCAGCGCCGTGAACAATAGTTCCGTAGGCGTAATGTGGAGATCCGCTCCGCCATTGATGTCATGCAGCCGCACGTTTTCGTCGCTGTACCCAATGTTGTGCGCCTTCATCGTCCCCACCAGCAGATATCCCGCCGCGCAGTTAGGATCCGGCGGCAACACCTTTGCGCTCGGCGGCAAATGTTTATGCCCTTGCCAGAAGTGTGGATTCCGCTGCGCCACCTGCGGCGTCACCGAACAGCTGTGGCCGTTCACCGTCAGATCCACCGTCCCCGCCTTCAGCCCCGCCACATCGGTCAGATAGCCCAGCTGCTTCACATCCACATTGCCCGTTACCGACGCCTGCCACTCCGGCTTGGCGAAGTGCTGCACCAGCGCCGTTGCCGTCAGATGCGTGACCGCTCCACCGTCAGGCGCAGTAGAAAAATCCAGGCTCTTCAGCGCAAACACGTCGCGCCCCAACTCCGCCGTCAGATGGATCTTCGACTGCACCTCCGCTTCGTTCGCCAGCTTCGTCCGCAGATCCGCCAGGTCGATCGTCGCGCCGTACTGGTCCTTCCGTCGCACATAATGCACCTCAGCACTGACATCCTTCGCCGCGACATTAAATGGAACCGCCCGATCATTCACCACCGCCAGCCCATCCACCAGCTCAACCTTCCGTGCCTGCAAATCCAGCAGAGTATCCTGCACCGACTTGCCGCTTGTGCGGGGATGCTTTGGCACCGGCGCATTACTATGGCCGGCTTTGTCCACGATCAAGTGAAAGCGCGGCTGCTCCACGCGCAGGTACCGCAAGCTGATCCGCGACTGCGGCCCCAATCCCCGCACATGCGTCAGGATCATATTGAGGTGCAGGCGCAAAAAAATCTTCGACGCCGACAGGTACGGCATCTCTCCCGGCGCTTCGGTCCCGTGTATCACCAGCCCGTCCGCCTCGATCGCCAGGTGCCACAAGTTGAACGAAATGTACCGCAATTCCACGCGCCCGCCCGTAGCATTCTCTAGCGTGCTCACGACCTCGCCGCCTACGCGCCGCTGAAAATCCGGCGTGCCCGTATACCACGTCGCCACCAGCGCCAGAACCGCCGCCACCCCCACCAGCAACAGCGCGCACCACGCTAACCCCCGCAGAAAAAGATGTCTCCTCTTCGCAGGCGGAGTCGCCTCTAGCGTCCCATCCGGCGCAGAGCTCAACGGCTCTTCAGGCGGCCGCGTTCCGGCATCCTCGCTCATCGCGCCTCCTGTCCCGCATGCAACACCACCACGTTGCCCTGCGCACGCAAACTTGTCAGCCAATCATCCAGCAGTTTCGACACCCTCTCCTGCAGCAACACCTCCTGGATGCGCCTCGAAATCGTCCTCAACGGCGGCGCCTCCACCCCCTGCGCGGCATACTCCGGCAGCATCGTCTTTGTGTAATACTCCTGGATCTCCGACGGCAAAATCCGTATCCCCATGCGGAATCGCAGCTCAATAAACGCCAGCACCTCCATCCGCTGCCGCCACAGGCTCGTCAAACTCTCATCGGTAAACCCTTCGGTCGCCAGAAAACTGTCCCAGCCTTCTGTGGTCTCGCAGTGATACTTCGCGCATGTCGGTATCGACGCCCGCAGCGTGTCCAGATCCTTCGCCGCAGCCTGCAACGTGACCTCAGCGCCCGGCTGCAATTGCAACCTGCTGCAAAATCAAATCCCGATTGATCAACCGCTCAATCGCCTCGTCCCGGTGGTATGTGCCACTCCTGTCGCCATACGGCAGCAACGCCGCAAACCGCCTCTCCCGATCCACGTCGCTGTCCAGGATCAGCTGTCCATTCACGATCGCCACCACCCGATCCACCTCTTCACCCTGCGCCGGCGGCATCCCCGGCAACGTTGGCTCCACCACTGTCGTCGGCCCTGCCTGCGACTGCGCCACCGAAGGCACCGACCCCGCAGGCAATGGCGGTAACGCTGGCGCCGACGTTGCCCCCGTCGGCACCGGCGTCGGCGGCGCGTTCTGCGCTTCGCCGCGCGGCACTCCCATCAACAGCGTGCACACCAGCAGCAGCATCCTCCCGCCGCATCGCCCGCTCCCGAGTTGTGCTCCGCGTCGCATCATCGCTTAGAAGCTCTGTCCAATACTGAAGAAGAAGTTGAAGTGATTCGCCTGCCCCACGTAAGGCGCAGCGCCGGTATAGTCGTCAAACACCGGATAAATCGGCGGATTCAAGTTCCAGCTGAAATCCACCCGAATCGGTCCCACCGGCGTCCCATATCGAATGCCCAACCCCACCGCGTCCGAGTAATAGTTGAAGTTGCAGGTGCCCACCGCTTCGGACGCGTTGCCGCCAGCCTCCGCCAGCGGCCCCGCCAAATCCCTGCACTGTGCCTTGTCCGGCTGATGAAAATGTTCAATGCTCTTGAACATCTCTCCCGAATACTGAAACGCATTGCCCATATCCCAAAACAACACAAACGAGATGCTGTCGCCCACCAACGGCAGCACCGGCGGAGGCATGCGCAGCTCGAACGTGTTCACCACTGCTCCCCCGCCGCCGACCGGATACCCTGTCGTACCGTCCCGCGGCCCACCATTATTGATCCCAAACCCGCGATGCGACGTAGCTCCCCCCACATACAGCCGCTCCGGCAGCGGCACCGCATTGCATGTCGGATTGGTCTGCAGCAAAGTTCCCGCGCACGCCGTCGGTGGCACCCCAATCTGGTCGCCAGCGTTATACGCATTCGGATTCGGCCCCCACGACTTCTCAAATCCAATCCGCAGGTTGCGCGCAAACACGTACTTCCGCTTCCCAAACACGTAATACGTCGACTCGGTCCCGTCCAGCTTGTTGAAGCCAACCTCTGATCCGAACTGGGTTGCCGCAAGAAACTCCGTCAGCGAAAAATAGTTGCCCTTCTGCGCATTCAGCGGGCTCGGATCCCGCGTGTCGTGGATCCAAGTCACCTGCGGCCCTCCCACAATCGCTGGCTCCGACAACTGCGGAATCAAGTTCGGCGTGATCACCAGCGAGTTCGGATCCACCGACACCCGCCGATATTCAAAGTCATAAATAAACGTGTCCGCCCGCTTCGCCTTCTGCACCAGCCGCAGATCGCCCTGCAGCGTCGACGATGCGAACGTCGTAATGTTCTGCACATTCGAGTAGCCGCCCGAAAGGCTTCCCGTCAGCTTCCTGTTCCCAAACAGCTGCGGCACATTGAAACTCAGCGTCGCGATCTTTTCCAGCAACCCATACGCCGTGTGCAGCGTCAGCGAGTCCTGCGACCCGCGCAGATTAATGCGCGACACATCCAGCGACACCCGCGGACTCGCTCCCGCCTTACCATTCTGCGCCGGCGTCCCCCCCTGCGTCTCCCCCGTCACAAGTTTCGGCGTCCCCTTCTGCGCCTCGATCCCAAACCCGTACGTAATATCCCACCGCTTCGCTTCCGTCACCTGCACCAGCACATTCTTCTCCGGCGCATTCCCCGTCGGATTCTGCACCGCCGCATTCACCTCGCTGAACACCGCCAGGTTGTAAAGATTCCTCTGCGTCTGCAACAGCGCCGACTGGTCCAGCGGATCCCCCGCATGTACCAGGATCTGGTTCTGCACCACCTTCGGCCGCGTGTGCACAATCCCTGAGATCAGTACGTTCTCCACCATCACCCTCTGCCCCTCGCTTACCGTCAGCTCCACATCCGTTCGCGCTTCGTCCTTCTGCTCCTTAGCCTGCGCCAGCTCCACCCGCGCCTGATCGTACCCATGCGCCAGGTAGTAGTTCAGAATCGCATCGCGATCCCCCGACAGCGTATTCAGCGAAAACGGCTGCCCCGTCTTCGAACTCAGCAGAGCCTACGACATCCTTCCTTCGCTCCGGCGAAACCCCCGTCAATTCCACGTTGCCGAACTTCTGCTGCGGCCCCTCATGGATCGTGTACTCCACCTTCGACCTCCGCCTCTTTCAGCGGCGTCCCATCCGGCCCCTCACCTACGTCCTGCACCTCCGACGTCACGTTCACCGCGCTGAATCCGTTTGCCCGATACAGCGTCTCAATCGAGTTCACATCCGCAGCCAGCAGCTGCGCACTGTACCGTCCGCTGCGCTGGTACGCGTCCGCCTTCTTCACCCTCATGACATCTTCCAGCGTGGTCTGGTCGAAGTACTTGTTCCCCTGCAGCTTCACCTCCGTCACCTTGTGTCGCTTGCCCGGGTCGACGGTGTACACCACCTGCACGTGCCCCGTCCCCTCGCCTTCTATCTTCACCTTGTCCGTAACGTTGAAGTACCCGCTCTGCTGCAGGTAATCCTTGATGTTGAACGCCCCTTCATTCAGCAGATCGATATCCACCGCGCCTTCGGCATACACCGGTACCAGCAGCTTGATGCGCCTCTGGCGACAGCTTCACCCCATTCACCACCACCTCCACCACCGGCCCCTGGTTTGCCGAGAAGTCATAATCCACCTGCCGCCGCGGCGCCACATAGTCCGACGTCTGCAAGCTGATCGTTCCCTCCAGCCGCTCCTGTTTCTGGTAATACGACCGCACCCCCGCCAGCGCATTGCTGGTCGTCTCGCGCGTCACCTTCAGATCGCATACCCGGCCAAACAGCTTGTCCCACGACGTCGTCAGCCAACTGCAATTCAGCTTGCCCTTCTTCCGAAACGTCGGCACGTCTATCCCCGGATCCGTTCCCCCAACCTGCACCCCGCCAACCCGCGCCTGCGGCCCTGTGTCGATCGTGAACGTCGCATTCACCTGGCGCGCCGCATCGTCCACCGTCGTCGTGAGCGTCACCTTTGGAATATAAAAACCGTTCTCTGCCAGCGACTCCTTCACCGCCTCCACGGCCGTTTCCAGCGAGCCTTTCGCAAACGGCACGCCCGGCTCCAGCCGCGTCGCAAACTCCAGCAACGACGCCAACCGTTCATTCTTCACCCCGTCAATCGTCACCCGCCCCACAAAATACTGCGGCTGCCCGGAGTACACCAGGGCCGTCCCATTCCCCTCCGGCACCACATTCACGCTGATATTTACGTATAGCCCCGACGCAAACAGGCGTCGCATATCCGCCCGCACCTTGTCCGGATCCAGCGGTTCACCCGCCTTCTGCTTCAGCTCCGAAACAATCGCATTCTTCTCCCCAAACATCACGCCCGCAAATCGCACCGCCGTCACCGTGGTCCCCGCCTTCGACCACAGGCTCGGCTGCAACGCTGGCAGCGCATCGATCACCTGTGCGGTCTGATTAGGCGCCGGCGGGCCAACCGTGTCGACCGTCTGCCCCCGCATCGCCGCACCTGCGCATCCCAGCACCAGCAGCATCGCCCACCGCATCCATCCCCATGGACGCATCCCACCCTCAACCCCCAGCAGGCGCGCGGAGAGTCGCTTCATCTCGCGCTCGCTCAACCACTCGCTCCGCGCCAACGCCGCTTTCCTCTTAACCTTCAAATTCGAAAATTCGAAAGCCGCCTTCTCTCTCGTCAATCCGTTATCCCGCGGCGGCTCGTTCCGCTCAGCCTCAAACACACGGCTTTCTTCGGTCCCGTATGAGTTTCATTTTACAGATGCAATCCAACCCCCGCGGGTTCGCTCCCCCTTCAACGACCCCCTCCAGATTCCCCAGCAACCGTATACTTCGCATATGCCTGCGTTCACCACCCACGACCACCAGCACACCAACGCAGCCTCCGAATCACCCGCCTCCAGCTCCATCCCAGTCCCCATCTCCGACACCGACCGCTACTCCCGCCAAATCCTCTTCGCCCCCATCGGCCCCACCGGCCAGCAACTCCTCGCCCGCGCCCACGTCGCCATCGTCGGCGTCGGAGCCACCGGAGCCGCCACCGCCAGCCTCCTGGCCCGCGCCGGCGTAGGCCGCCTAACCCTCATCGACCGCGACTTCGTCGAGCCCTCCAACCTCCAGCGCCAGATGCTCTTCGACGAAGATGACGCCCGCGCCTCCCTCCCCAAGGCCGAAGCCGCCCGCCTCCACCTCGCCCGCATCAACTCCAGCGTCCACATCGACGCCCACATCACCGACCTCGTCCCCGCCAACGCCCCCGAACTCCTCAACGCCGACCTCGTCCTCGACTGCACCGACAACTTCGAGACCCGTTACCTCATCAACGACCTCTGCGTCCGCGACCACCGCCCCTGGATCTACGCCGCCGCCGTAGGCGCCTACGCCGCCACCATGAACATCCTCCCCAAGCCGATCTCTTCCGCCGAAGATGACCGTCATCCTGAGCGAAGGGCGCAGCCCGCAGCCGAAGGACCCCTGTATTTGCAGACGGAGCGAAGCGACGTACCACTACTCACTATCCCACTATCCCACCACTCACTGCAACCGCCTGTCTCGCCTGCATCTTCCCCTCCGCCCCCTCCGGCAACGTCGACACCTGCGACACGGCCGGCATCCTCTCCACCGCCGTCAATCTCGCCGCCTCCCTCCAGGTCACCGAAGCCCTAAAGTTCCTAACCCACCAACCCGAAGCAATGCGCCGCACCCTACTCTCCTTCGACTTCTGGGCAAACACCCGCTCCGAAATCAACACCAGCCACCCCGCGCCCAGACTGCGAAGTCTGCAACCAGCGCATCTTCCGCCACCTGGCCGGAGACCAGCGCCCCCACATCACCCTCTGCGGCCGCAACTCCGTCCAGATCCACCAACACGCCCACTCCCTAAACCTAGCCGAACTAGAACTCCGCCTAAAGCCCCTAGGCCCCGTCAGACCAACGGCCTACTCCTCCGCTTCACCTACGACCCATACACCCTCACCGTCTTTCCCGACGGCCGCGCCCTCATCCAAGGCACCACCGACCCCGGCCTCGCCCGCTCCCTCTACGCCCGCTTCATCGGCAACTAACCCGGTTTGGTGGATCCCCCTGACAACGGAGAACTGACAACTGAGAACTCAGAAGGTACACTTGCAATAGCGACAACCCCCTCACTGCCAGCACTTAGCCGCCCCAGCGTTCCACCGGACAACCCTCGGGCCCATTCCTCAGTCCAAGCTCTTGAAACCTTTATCAAGCGCGCAGCGTTCAACCTCTAAGTATGCGAAGCATCCTGCGCCGTTCGATTTAAGCCCGAGAGCGGACAAATTCACTATGGATCTTCAAGGCCTACCACCAATGCAGACGAAACCGAACCCCGGCTTCTTCAAGCGGAACGCTCCAATCGCCGGCGAAGCCGAAGCCATCGAGAACGCCAAAAACGGCGACCCCGATGCCTTTGCCAAGCTCTACGCGCTCCACAAACGCCGCGTCTATACCCTCTGCCTGCGCATGCTCGGCAACGTCTCCGAAGCCGAGGACATGACCCAGGAGGCCTTCCTCCACCTCTTCCGCAAGCTCGGCAGCTTCCGCGGC
The DNA here is from genome assembly GCA_963796535.1 of uncultured Acidobacteriaceae bacterium. Taxonomy (GTDB): domain Bacteria; phylum Acidobacteriota; class Terriglobia; order Terriglobales; family Acidobacteriaceae; genus Granulicella. The sequence goes on along the minus strand of CAWCMO010000007.1, from coordinate 305,989 downwards.
GAGAGCGCCTTCTCCACCTGGCTGCACCGCCTCACCGTCAACCTCGTCCTCATGCACCTGCGCAAGAAGGGCCTGCAGCTCGTCTCGCTCGAAGAGACCATCAACCCCTCCGAAGAAGACGCGCCCAAGCGCGACTTCGGCTCCCGCGACACCATGCTCACGGGTTCGGTCGACCGCGTCACGCTCGAACGCGCCGTCGCCCTGCTTCCCCCCGGCTACCGCATGGTCTTCGTCCTCCACGACGTCGAAGGCTTCGAGCACAATGAGATCGCCACCATGCTCGAATGCTCCACCGGCAACAGCAAGTCCCAGCTCCACAAGGCCCGCCTCAAGCTGCGCGAACTCCTTCGCCAATCCCAGGCCCTTCAACCCGCGGACAGCGTGTCGGAGGCTGCACGATGAAAGATATCGCCAGCGCCAATCTCGACAAAATGACCCCCGCAGAGTTTGAAGAATATCTTCCCGAGCTCTTCGAATCCGGCGGCGGCTCCATCAGCAAGGACCCCCGCTTCACCAACTTCTTCAAAGCCCATCCCGACTGCGCCGCCCTCGTCAGCGATCTCGAAATCATCGCCGAACAAGCCAAGAGCCTCTTCGAGCCCGGCGCCGGCACCGAACCCAGCGACGCCGTCTGGTCCAACATCGCCAGTAAGCTAAAAGACGAGCCGCCTACCCCCAAACAAAACTAGCGTCCCCTCAACCAGATTCCCTTCGTACCCGTCAGGCCTCCGCCTCGCCCGTACGAAGGGAATTCGCTTTTAACCTCAGCGTGAGCATAAAAAGAGTTTCGGCGCGTAGGTCGAAATGCCTCTACAATTCGTACTTGCGTGTAAGCACAAAGACTGAGGGACCCGAAAATGGCTGAGAAAACGATCATCGAGAAAGCCGCAATGGCGGTTGGCTACGGCCTCGCGATGGCAGAAGATGTGGCAGGCGCTGCGAAAACTGCGGTGGGCACAGCGGTCACGACCGTGACAGAAGTGTTGAAGAAGTCGCCTGCCACCAAGGCCCCGGCGAAGCAGGTCGTCAAGAAAGCGCCGGTCAAGAAGGCCGCAAAAACCGCTCCCGCCAAAACGGCAATCAAGAAAACCGTGACCAAAACAGCCGCGAAGAAGCTAACCCCGAAGAAGTCCGGTAAAAAAGCTGCAGCCAAGAAGAAGCCGGCGAAGAAGACTGCGACAACGCCTGCGAAGAAAGCCGCAAAAAAGACTGTGAAGAAAACTGCCCAACGGCAAAAATAACTGTGAGGGACTATGGCAAACGACAAGGCAAAGAAAAAAGCTGCGAAGAAGGTCGAAAAAGCGGTCCGCAAAGCTGTGAAGAAGGGCTTAACCCAAAACGCCGTGGAGACAGCCGTGGGACTTGGCTTGTCTAACGCCGCTACCAGGAAAAAGGCAGTCAGCAAGGCCTCCGCAGCGGACGACGCGCAGGCTGCAAAAATAGCCTGATCCCCCACCGGATGCGGGTTAGCCGACAGCCTGCCCTAGTAAAACTACTAGTTGTTTCGAAAGATGATCAGGCGATCATTACCGAAAAGCGCTCTGCCGTTTGCCGCCTGTGTACACAAGCTTGGTTGATGAGGTCCACGTAATGCGACGTTCTCCCTACCTGTCTTTCCTGTCGTTAATTCTCATTTGTCTGTTTGTTTTTCCAGACGCAGCGCCTCTACTGCAGGCGCAAACACCAGCTCCCGCTCCCGAGCAGAAGAGCCCTCCTCCCCCGACAGCACAGGAATTAGATCAGCTGATGGCTCCCATCGCGCTCTATCCCGACGCGCTGCTGGCACAGATGACGACGGCCTCGACCAATCCTCAGGAGATCCTCGACGTCACCAATTGGCTGGCGAAAAATCCCGGCCTGTCTGGTCCTGACCTGACGGCGGCCGCAGAGAAGCAGGGATATGATCCCGCCTTTCTTGCCCTCGTCACCTTCCCCACAGTGCTGCAGATGATGGCCGACCATATCGATGACTATGCTGCCATCGGTCTGGCCGTGAAGGCCAATCAGGCCGACGTATCTGCTTCGATCCAACGCCTGCGCGCACAGGCCTATGAGGCCGGAAGCCTGCGCAGCAATGAACAGCAGAAGGTTGAGGTGCAGAAGGAAGCAACCCAGACCATCTATGTCATTCAGCCCGCCAACCAGCTGGTGGCCTATGTGCCGATGTATAACCCCACCGTGGTCTACGTTGCCGCGCCCAGTACCACCACCGCGCTAATCACCTTTGGCATCGGCATCGGCATCTCAGCCCTCGTCTATAGCAACCAACCTTGGGGCTGGTCCGGTTGGGGATGGGGTTGGGGACACGGCGGCTTCATCTACTACAATCGCGGCCCGTGGGGTGGCATCTGGGTCGGTGGCTATCGCCCGCCCGTCTTCTGGTACCATCCGCGGCCGCCCTATTATCGAGGCTATCCCGGCTATGGCGGGAACTGGGGCTATCATCCCCCGCATTACCATCCACCCTACCCAACCCGCCCGCCGGCATATCGTCCGCCAAACTATCGTCCGCCTTCGAACGGAACCCCGGGTTATCGCCCGCCCGCAAGTACCCGTCCGCTTCCTCCCAATGCAGGCAACCGCCCGCCGGCAAACGGAAACCGCCCGACGACCAAGCCAGCCCAGCCGGGGATGGGGACCAGACCCCCTGGCGGAGGAAATCAACCCAGCACGCGCCCCGCGCCGCAGCCCGGAGCACAGCCGCGCCCCGCTCCCAAACCCGCAAAACGACCGAAACCTGCGACTCGGCCAAACAACTAAGTCGATGGCGCCTGCCACAAGCGTCCCCTTGCTACGAAAAGGGGGGACGCTTGCAGACCCCCGGCCCGGAAGTCGCTCCATTTCGCCGTGCTAAAAGCTGAACCGTAAGAATTCCCCCCCACGAACCGCCCGCCCAGAACCACAACCGAACCTGCTGACAAAACGAGCAGTACTTCGCCAGTCGATCGGCGCAGTACTGCTCGTCCTCAACGCAATCAGTTGTTCCTTTAGTTGCCGGTATCCACCACAGGAATGTTTTCCGCCAACTGCAGATTAATCAATAGATCCAGCCGGCGATCAATCTGGAACCACAGCGCGGTCTTCTTCGCCGAAACCACCTTCTCGAAGATCGGCACATACTTTGCGCGAGTGGCCGTGAACTTCTGATCGATAGCCACCGACCGCTGCACAAAGAGATTCGCCTGGTCATTGGTCATGGTGTCGTAGTTCGCCGCATAGTCTTTGATCAGCGCCACGCGTGCGTCGCCGATCTTGGCGACTTCCGCCGAATACTGGTCATAAATCGGCCAGAACTTCGTTGCTTCGTCGGCGGTCAGCGTGATGTTCTCCGCCGTGATCTGCTTCTTTGCTGCTTGAACATCGCCGCGCAGCATCTTGACGTCCTGGTCAAGACTCGTCTGCTGTGTTGCGCTCGCGGCGGGCGCCGCTGCTTGACCAAATACCGGGTGGCTCACGACGGACATTGCTCCCAGCAACGCTAGGGCTGCCAGGGTTTTCTGCTTCTGCATTTTTTGTTCTCCTGTTCGAATCTTCGTTTCGTTGAGGCGCCGGCCGCTTCCGTGTCAACCAGCCCAGCGCTCAAGGGTCATAGAGGGTGTGTGGTTTCATGCCCGCAACCAGTTCGTGCGTAAGCGCAGAAACCTGCACGCTAAACGAATATCCTGCCGCGCCCTTCGCCGTAACTGTACAAACTGACAGGTTCATCCTGAATCGACCGAACTCTAGCAACCCATGCGGCGGCTATCCCCCCTCGGACCCTATCTTCACCGGATCGCAACCCACCTTCCAGATCGGCAACGCTACGCCCGCCGCCACGCGACGCCCCTCGCCGTCCGCGCAGGACTTGCAACAGCCGCAACGCGGCGTTACTATCAATCCCGATGAACCTGCGCCCCACCACCGGCCGATTTAGCTATTGCACCTGGTATCCCCAGCGGCCCGGCGGCGTTGTGCGCTTCTCTGATCACCACTAAAAGAGAACCCAAGCCATCCACCGAGCCGCAGCCCACAGGGTCTGCGGTTTTTCTTTTGCCCCCCACAAACTTTGCTTCACCGAACCACTCACGGAGACGACAATGACTACAGCGACCATCACCGAACCAACACAGCCCATGCCTACGAAACCCAAACCCGGCGACAATCCAACTCCCGCTGGACGCGCAGTCCCTGGACACGCAGTCCCCAAGCCCGAGACGCTGGACCGCATCATTCTCACCGGCTTCATGGGCTCCGGCAAAACCACCGCCGGCACTCTCCTCGCCGACCGCCTCGGCTGGCGCTTCCTCGATCTCGATCACGAGATCGAAGCCCGCGACGGCCGCACCGTCCCCCAGATCTTCGCCGAGCAGGGCGAAGCCCACTTCCGTCACCTCGAGTCCCTCACCCTCGCCTCCCTCCTCGGCGAGCGCCGCGTCGTCATCGCCCTCGGCGGCGGCGCCCCCGAAGAGCTCGGCAATCGCCTCCTCCTCGAGCAGACTCCCCACACCGCCGTCGTCTACCTCTCCGCTAACTTCGATGCCCTCACCGCCCGCTGCGCCGCCCAGGCCGCCGACCCCTCGGCCACCGCACCGCCCCAACCTCGCCGACCTCAACCTCGCCGAACGCCGCTTCCGCCTCCGCCGCCCCCACTACGAGCGCATCGCCGCCCACACCATCCACACCACCGACCTCACCCTCGACCAAACCGTCGACTCCATCCTCGCCGCCATCCGCCAACCCAAAAGCCCCCGCTAATCCGGGGGGCTTTCGAGATCGTTGCCATCGACCAGCCGGGCGCTGCCCTTGCCTTTTTTAGACAATTTCTAAAAGAAATTGTCATTCCGAGCACCGCGAGGAACCTGCTGTCTCCCGTTCTTGCCCTTGCCTTTCTTACCGTCATTCCCGTCGGGAATCTCTGCTTCTTCTTCTGCCCTTGCCCTTGCCCTTGCCTTTCTTAGACAATTTCTTCTGCCCTTGCCCTTGCCTTTCTTAGACAATTTCTAAAAGAAATTGTCATTCCGAGCACCGCGAGGAACCTGCTGTCTCCCGTTCTTGCCCCTGCCTTTCTTACCGTCATTCCCGTCGGGAATCTGCTTCTCGATCGCCACGTGCACCTCTACCGCGGACCCTCCCGGTTCACCATGTTCTTGTAAATCACCCCATCTTTCATAATCACCAAAAAGTTCTTCTCCGGATCTTCAATCAGCTTAAGATCCGCCACCGGATCACCATCCACCAGCAGCAGATCCGCCAACGCTCCCTCCTCCACCACACCCAGCTTCCCGGGATAAGGATTGCGTGGCCCCGACAGCGCCAACAGCTCAGCATTGTCCGCCGTCGCCATCTTCAATATCTCTGGAGCCGTATACCACCGCACCAGGTACGCCAACTGCGCCCCCTGCCGCGTCGCCAGCTTCGCATCGAACAGCGTGTCCGTTCCCCACGCCGTCTTCACCTTGTATTTCTTCGCCAGCTTGTAAGCCGTATCAATCCCCGCCCGCATCTGCAGCCTCTTCTGCTGGTTCGCCGCATTCGGCAGAACCCCACCCTCCTCGTCCTCAAGAAACGGCTGCAGACTCCACCAGATTCCCTTCTCCGCCATCAGTTTCGCGCTCGCCTCATCCGCAAGCTGGCCATGCTCGATGCACTTCACCCCCGCCGCAATCGCCATCTGGATCGCCTTCGGCGTGTACGCATGCACGGTTACATACGTGCCCCAGTTATCCGCCGCCAGCACCGCCGCATGAATCTCCGGCTCCGTATACTGCGCCACATCCAGCGGATCATACGGAGACGTCACCCCGCCGCCCGCCATCAGCTTGATCTGCGAAGCTCCCTTCATCAGTTGTTCCCGCGTACGCAGCAATACCTCATCAGGACCATCCGCAATTGCAGCCACGCCCATCACTTCCGCGTGGCTCAGCGGCCCACCAATCACCTTCGGAATTTCGTAAGGCATCCGAAAATCCCCATGCCCGCTAGTCTGCGAGATGAACGCGCCTGAAGGATAGATTCGCGGTCCCGGCAGCACTCCCTGGTCAATCGCCATCTTCAGTCCAAACGAAGGTCCGCCAAGATCGCGAATGCTCGTAAACCCGCGCATCAGCGTATCCGTCGCCGCCCTGCCCGCCACCAGCTCGATATATCCAATGTCCGCAGTCATCGCGACCGTCATTGGAATCTCCTGCATCATGATGTGCGTATGCGCGTCGATCAGCCCCGGCATCAGCGTGCGTCCACCGCCCTCGATGATCTTCGTCGTCGCCATCCGGTCCGTCGGAATCGGCGACGACGTGATCCGCTCAATCACGTTGCCCCGCACCAGCACATTCGTAGGCGCCGTAAGCTCTCCACTCCTGTTCAACACGCGCACGTTATTGAACGGTGTCACCGAACCCGGCCCGCCCCCGGGTCCTTGTGCGCGAACTCCAAACGCAACGACCCCACAAACGAGAACAACCACAAGCCTAAAAATCCGCGTATGCATTAGTCACCTCGATACCGCGTGCCCCTCGCGCGAGAAGCAGCCCCGCGTCCACGTCAGTGAGAGGGAGCCTCCAACATACCCCCGAACTCCCGAAAAATCGACGAAGGTAAACAGGATTTGCTGCAATCAAATTTCGTCCTGCAAAATTCTCATAACCGTCCCTCCCGCCCGCTACGATATCCTCGCCTTCATGCGCCGCGCCCTGCTGCTCGCCCTCACCCTGCTCCTCACGTTCCACGCGGCCCCCGCGCAAACTCCCGTCTACAGCTACAGAGTCGTCGCCACCTTCCCCCACGCCACCACCTCCTACACCGAAGGCTTCTTCTACCTCAACGGCCTTTTCTACGAAGGCACCGGCCTCAAGGGCCACTCCCAGATCCTCGTCACCGACCCCGCCACCGGCCAGCGTCACTCAGCACCTCGACCTCGCCCCGCAATACTTCGGCGAAGGCATCGTCGACTGGGGCCCCAACCTCTACGAATGGACCTGGCAAACCAACATCAGGCTTCGTCTACAACCGCGCCACCTTCCACAGCTCGCCAGCTTCACCTACACCGGCGAAGGCTGGGGCATGACCCACGACGCCACCCAGCTCATCACCTGCGACGGCACCGCCACCCTGCGCTTCCGCGATCCCAACGACCTTCAACGAAGTGCGCCGCATCACCGTCACCGCCGACAGGGCGCGCCCGTCGACCAGCTCAACGAACTCGAATACATCCACGACGAGATCTACGCCAACGTCTGGCACACCGACCGCATCGCCCGCATCGATCCCCGCGACGGCCACGTCGTCGCCTGGATCGACCTGACCGGCCTCCTCTCTCCCATGCTCCAGACTGACACGAAGCTGTCCTGAACGGCATCGCCTACGACGCCCAGCACGACCGCCTTTTCGTCACCGGCAAACAGTGGCCCACCATCTTCCAGATCAAGCTCATCCCCCCACCCCCCGATCATCGAATTCATCACCCCTAATCAGAGATCCCGCTCATTCCTCACGCTCAACACCAGCAGCCCTCCGCCCTCAGGGCCAAAGGCCCGTCCAGTCACAGCCTGGGCCGTAGGTCCAGGTTTGCCCGCAATCACCCCCAGAGGGCTGAAGGCCCGTCCCATCGGATCCACCAACCCTCCGCAAATCCAGCCGCCCCTAACTTGAACCAGCCAGCCGACTTGCGCCCCCGTGCGTCAGTGAGAGCATCCGCGACAACCGAACCAAGAGCATGCTCGCTGCTCTGCAGCCCTACAACTCCAATCCCGCTGACGATCGCGCCACGCAGGCCTCCACCGTCCGCGGCTACATCCTCTTCGCCTTTTGGATGGCTCTCGCCCTCGCCCTCGCCTGGCGCCTCGCCAGGTTCTCGAGATCATTTACGTCAGCGCGCTCTTCGCCGTCGTCCTCGGTCCCATCGTGCAGCGCATCATGTCGTCCGCATCCGCAACTACTCTCCCTCGCGCCCGGTCGCGATCGTTTCCCTCGTCTTCACCGTCTTCGCTGCCCTTACCCTTTTTCTCTACGTCGCGCTCCCCCCGGTCGCCAAAGACATCCAGCACTTCGACGGACCTTCCCCCCCGATCCCCGGCATCATTGCCAAGCTTAAGCGCCTGCCGATGGCAGACAAATTCGGCGTCGCTTCGCTCGCCGCAAAAGCGCGGCCGCCCTCGCCGCCACCGCGCCATCCTTCTTCGCCACCGCTCCCCTCTGGCTCGGCCACTCCTCGACCTCATCACCGCCTTCATCCTCTCCATCTCTTGATCCTCGAAGGCGACGCAGTCTCTTCTCCTTCCTCTCTTTCGTCCCCGACCGTTGCCGCGACCACCTCGCCAAAACCCTCGTCATCGGCGAAGCCCGCATGAGCAGCTGGCTCATCGGTCAGCTGGCCCTCGTGCTCATCCTCGGTGTCTGCAGCACCATCGCCTTCGGTTTCCTGCATGTGAATGTTTCCGTTCTACCTCGGCGTGCTCATTAAACTCTTTTTTCGACATCATCCCCGTGGCCGCCAGCAGCCTCATCACCATCGTCCTCGCAGCGGCCGTCGCCGCCACCAATTCCTGGAGCAAGATGGCCGGCGTCCTGATCTTCTACGTCATCTTATCTCCAAATAGAAAACGGCTTCCCTCCCCTTCCCGCATCATGCGCAGCCGCGTCAACCTCCTCGGCCTCTCCGTCATCGTCGCCCTGCTTGTAGGCTCGGACCTCGCTGGCATCGTCGAGAACCCTTGTCGCCATCCCCACTGCTGCCCTGATCGCGGTCATCATCGACGAGTACTTCGTTCAGCAGGACGCCGCCGGAGCCAGCCAGGCCCGCCGCCCAGGCTGCCGCCGTCGCCTACACCGAATCCAAGGAAGCCACCCAGCCCGCTGCCCGCGCCGAGGCCACCGCCGAAAAAGCAGCCCACGAGGCCGAAGCCTCTCCGCCACCTCCCGCCGCCGCCGCCGCCCAGCTCCGCCGCCCAAGCCGCTCACTCAGCCGAAGCCGCTGACAAGGCCTCCCACTAGCCCCCATCCATCGGCCCACCCTTCCCGCCTTCATCCTCCAGCCCAGAGCGCAGCCCGCAGCCGACGGACCCCTGTATTTCGAACAACGCAGCGGCTCCCCAACGTGCCCCGCGAGCACCGTCCTTGCCCCCCGGCTAAGACCCAGAAACTAAAAGCTCGATCGTCCCCACCCTAAAACTCCCCCCGAATTCCCTGATCTTTTATGTAACCTAATGGGGACGCCGTACGTCTCCCCCTATATGCAGTTAGCTCTCGATGCAACCTTGACCAACGTGCACGCCGCCGAGCGCACCACTTCAGAGCTTGACGATATTGACTGCGCTCGTTCGTACCTATCGGCCCCGGCTCCTGCGCTTCGTCATGTTCTCGATCGGCGACGCCGACCTCGCCGAATCCATCACCCAGGACTGCTTCCTCAAGGCCTACAACGGCCGCGAAAAATTCCGCGGCGATTGCTCCGTCAACACCTGGCTGACCTCCATCGCCATCAACCTCGTCCGCGACCAGCAGCGCCTGCAGAAGTTCCGCTTCTGGCGCCAGGCCCGCGCCACCGCAATCGATGTCACCGAGGCCGCCAACTTCCTGCCCAGCCAGGATAGCTCCCCCGAATCCCGCACCCTCGTCAAGGAACAGACCAAACAGGTGCAGGCCGCGCTGGAAAACCTCTCACCCAACCAGCGCATCATCTTCATCATGCGCTTTCCGAAGAGATGGACCTCGCCGAGATCGCCGCGACGACCAAGATGCCAATCAACACCGTCAAGACCCACCTGCACCGGGCTCTCAAGTCCGTCCGCGCCCAGGTCGCAGCCACCAGCCCGCCGCGCAGCCCAACGAAGCGCCAGCAGCGTAAAGCTAGGGAGCGACACGATGAACGACCCCCCCCCCCCCCCCCCCCCCCCCCCCCCCCCCCCCCCCCGCCACCCTCCACCTCACGGAAGACCAGCTCGACGACCACCTCATCGGCGACCTCGCCGCCTCAGCCGCCGCGCATCTCGCCGCCTGCCAGCTCTGCTCCGCCCGCGTCGCCCTCGCCCTCGCCCCCCTCTCCAGCTTCCAGCAAGTCTCCACCGCCTGGAGCGAGCGCCGCTCCGCCACCCTCCCCATCCCCTCCCCCTCCCAACGCCCCAGTTGGCAGCGTCACACCGCCTGGGCAACCGCCACGCTCTCCATGGCCATCGGCTTCGCCTTCATCAACGCCACCCACCAGTTCTCCATCCTTAACGCGCCGCAGCCCGCGCCCATCGCATCCTCCTCGCCGCAGTTGGCTAGCGTTCAGCAGCCAGCGCCGAAGAACCCCGCCCGTACCGAAACGGCGAGCTTCTCCCGCGCACCCCGCGCCATCCAGATCGCCGCGGATAATCACATGCTGCAGGCCATCGACGCCTCGCTCGCTTCCTCCGCCGACTCACCCGTTGCCCTCGGCCTCCAATCCGCGGCCGCACCCAACCCCGGGCCCCCCGCTTCTCTTCAAGATTAAATTCAGGAAGAACCGAGGACGCTTGATCCCAAACCTCACATCGCGACGCAACGTCGCCGGGCGCTTTGCCCTGCTGGCGGTTGCATCGTTCTGTCTCTTCCTCACCCTCTCGACCCCAGCCCTCGCCCAGCATGGAGGCGGCGGCGCCCACCCCATGGGTACCGGCAGCCCCAGCGGCATGATGCCCCCCCATGCCCCCGCCATCAACCCCGCCCCACCCGCCAACCGCGGCAACTTCGGGCACCCGCCGCTGAATTCCATGGCCAGCCCCGCATGGGCCTCCAACTCGGCCTCGGCGGTCGCTGGTGGGACGACCACGGCAACGTCCGCAAACTCAAACTCAACACCGATCAGCAGCACCGCATGGACGATATCTTCGAGACCAACAAGCCCACCCTCATCAACCTCTACACCAACCTCCAGCATGAAGAGGCTGGTTTGGCCGGCCTCTCCCCCACCGACCTCCAGGACGAAACCAAGGTCTTCGCCGCCATCGACCGCGTCTCCCGCGCCCGCACCGACCTGGAAAAGGAAAACGCCCACATCCTCCTCCAGATCCGCCAACAGCTAGACCCCCAACAACTAGAAACCCTGGACAAACAAATCGCCAGCTCCCACTAGCCCCGAACCCCTGCCAGACGTTTTTCGCCGTCATCCTGAGCGGGAGCGCGAAGCGCGTAGCCGAAGGACCCCCGTATTTGCTGTTGCTGTTGCTGTTGCTCTTGCTCTTGCTCTTGCCTTTGCCTTTGCCTTTGCCTTTGCTTTGCTCTTGCTCTTGCCTTTGCTCTTGCTCTTGCCTTTCTGGCTGTCATCCCGCAGGGATCTGCTTCTGCAGTTGCCTCAGCTAAACCGAAAAACCCTCGCCGTCCGCGCAGGACCTCACGCCACCCCAAACTCCCAAGTCGTCACGCTCGTATACTCCTCCCCTGCCTTCAACACCGTACTCGGAAAGTTTGCATGATTCGGCGCATCCGGAAACCCCTGCGTCTCCAAACAAAATCCACTCCGCTGCACATACGCCACGCCACTCTTCCCCACCAGCGTCCCATCCAGAAAGTTGCCTGAATAAAACTGGATCGCCGGCTCCGTAGTCTCCACCACCAGCACTCGTCCCGACGCCGGCGCATACACCGTCGCCGCCCGCCTCAACCCGCCTGCCTTCCCCCGCACGACCCAGTTATGGTCATACCCGCGCCCAAACGTCAGCTGCTCGTTCTTATCCCCAATCCGCGAACCAATCACCGTCGCCTTCCGAAAATCAAACGGCGTCCCTTCCACGCTCGCAATCTCTCCCGTAGGAATTGCCGCAGCATCCGACACCGGCGTATACGCATCCGACTCCAGCGTCAGCTCCTCCTCCAGCACCGTCCCCGAAGCCTCGCCCTCCAAATTAAGAACGCATGATTCGTCAGGTTCACCACGGTCGCCTTATCGGTCCTCGCCAGGTACTCCATCTTCACCACGCTCCCCCGCAGCGTATACCGAACCCGCACCTCCAGCGTCCCCGGAAACCCTTGGTCCCCATCCGCGCTCACCAGCGTAAACTCCACACCGTCGGCCACCACGTCGGCCTTCCAGTTCCGCTGATCAAATCCCTCCACGCCGCCATGCAGCATGTTCACGCCATTATTAATCGTCGTCTGCACCGTCTTGCCGTCGAGCACAAACTGCCCCTTCGCAATCCGGTTCGCATACCGCCCCACAATCGCCCCAAAAAACGCATTCGTGTTTTCGACATACGGCTTCAGCTCGCCATACCCCAGCGTCACATCCCCCCAGACGCCATCGCGATCCTTGGTCTTCAACGCCACCACCCGCGCGCCATACGAGATCAGCTCCAACACAATCTCATCACTCGTCAGCGTGTACTTCTGCACAACGCCGCCATCCGCCAGCGTCCCAAACATCTCAGCCTTCACCTGCGTCTTCAAACTGTCGCTCATAGACTCCCAGCATAGCCTTTTTGGTTGTCATCCCGCAGGGATCTGCTTCTTCTTTTGCACTTGCCGTTGCTTGTTTTTCGGCGTCATCCAGAATCTGAGAAACGAAGGAACTATCCCGGATTGGCGTTTTGCCCCTAACTAAAAGCTAAAAACCGCCTCCCGAATCTCGCGTCAACGCCACGCGCACACCATTCGCCCGCCTCTACCCGCCAGGCTCAAGCCGTCCGCGCGATTCGCCAGGTACCGCGCACTGATCTCCCGCGTACCTACATCCTCAATCTCCCCAAACGCCGCCAGCTCCGCGCCATCTCTTCCGGAGTAAAGAACAGCTGAAACGGCTCCCCAATACTCGCAACCCTCGCCGCCAGCAGGTCTCTCCCTTCCAACTCTTCCTCCGGCAGCGCATGCCGCGGCAGCGCATAATCCATCACCACGCCACTGCCCTCAGGAAATCCCTCAATCCAATCCAGCGTCCCGCGAAACGCAGCATGCGTCAGGTACAGCACCACTCCCAGCCAAGCAAACATCGTCGGCTTCGAGTGGTCGAGCCCCGCAGCCTCCAGCTCCGCAGCCAGACTCTGCCGCTCAAAGTCCACCGGCACATACCGGACATCATCCACCTCCGGCAACCGCTCTCCGCCACCAGCCAGCGCTTCCAAGCCTGCGTCGCGGGATGGTCCACCTCGAACACCCTCACCCCGGCATGCGGATTGCGATGCGCAAACGTATCCAGCCCCGCGCCCAGCAGCACATACTGCTGCACACCCCGTCCCACTGCCTCGGCCAGCTTGTCTTCCGCAAACCGGCTGCGCGACACCATCCACGCCCGCATCCCCAGCGAATATCGCTCGTTGACCGTATCCGCTGCCTCGTCCAGCGCCGCACCATACGTCTTGCGCAACAGCGGACCACGATCGGATCATCCAGCACCCGCGGCTCCGCGTCGTACAGCTGGTGCGTCGCCCTGCGGATCGCCACCCGCAACGCTGTCCTCGATGGCTTCCCTGCCTCCAGCACGCACCCCACGGCCCAGTCTGTCCAGCCAGCCCTCCCCAATTCTACAAAGGAGTTCCCTGGATCGCGCAACGCTTCGCGCAATGGCCCGAGGCTGACTGCTGCCGGAGCCCGCCGCTCCGGCTACCCCTACCCTTTACAAACCCTCGACCGCCCTACAGATGCGAGACCATGTCCTTCACGAATATCACAAGAATCACGGCCGTCAACGCACCAATCGTCCATACCATCGCCACCAGGGCCGGCCGGATCTTCAGCAGCTTCCGCTGAATGTCGCTCTGCTGCTGAGACTCCACGCTGACCGAATCACTCAGAAAAATCTGGTCTTCTTCATACCGCGTCAACGTTCCACGATACCCAAGCAGGACCAGCAACGCGGCCCCGACAGCTCCCCACGCAATCACCAATACACGTAGTACATCCATACAACACCTCAAGACTCGAAATTGAGCCGTCCTGATATCGAGCAACCCAGGTTTCCCGGGCTCGGGGGGTAGGAGAGGCGGTTCGCAAAAATAATAGTCCCGTCGATCAACGCTTGACAGTGATTTCGCGCACTTTTTTTAGCCCGGAAGGCTACCACCCGAAGCGCCTCAAACCGCGGGCACGGAACCCACCCCCGAAGTCCCCGCTTCCGTCCCTCCCATCACCGGCCCAGCCGTCCCGCACCACGAGCAGAATCGCTGATCCAGCATCACCGGCTGCCCGCACTTCGGGCACCGCGGCGTCATCGGCTGGCGCAGCGCAAAGTACAGCAGGAACCCGAACAGGTGCGGAAACAGCGCCGCAATCAGCGTCCACAGCACCGGCCGCATCGCCCGCCGTTTCGCATCCTCATACACATATCCCAGGCAAAGCGTCCACGCCGCCATAAACGCGCCCATCGCCAGACCGCCAGCCGCGCCAATCGCCGCGCTCCCCACCCGCGACATAGGCCATGCCCCGCCGTCCCCCCAATGCGGAAACATGCAGCCAGCCACCGTCCCCAGCACCACGATCGCGCACATCCAAACCACCGCAGCAACCTTCGCGCCCTTCGGCACCACATCCATAAACTTATTCATATCGACCTTCCCTTCCCATTCCCCTTCGCCGCCAACAACGGCAGCAGCGGAAACAACACCAGCAACCCAAACGACGGCACAATCCAAAGCGCCATCAACCCGTGATGCACCGCGCTCGCCGGCAGCCCAAAGAACCCCGCCGCCCAGCGTCCAACCTGCAAATCCACAACCGTTCCCAGCACCGTCAGCAGCAGCGCCACAACACTCAACCTCACCCACCGCCGCCGTGCATCCAACGTGCTCCGCGCGCGCCCGGACCGCCGCCATCACCCGCGCGTTCAGCCCCAGCCCTGCCTCAAACGAAAATCCCTTCAGCCCCGCAACCGCCCTTCGGCTCGCAGCTCAAATACTCCGCGCACCCTGCGCACTCCGCCACATGCTCCTCCACCGCGCGCTGCTCCTCCGCCGTGCCCGCGCCCGCCAACCCGCGATCGATCCTCAACTCAAAGTCCAAATGCCTATCGCTCATGCTCCTCCTCCATCTGCGACCGCAACGCCGCCAACCCGCGATAAATCCTCGCCGCCACCGTAGGCACCGGCGCCTTCACCACCGCCGCAATCTCCTGCAGCGACAAGTCCTCCATGAACCGCAGCACCAACGCCTCGCGAGTCACCGCCTGCAGCCCCTGCATACGCCGCCGCCAACCGCTCCGCATCCTCCGTCCGCGCTGCCAACGCAAACGGCGACAGCTCCTGCGACACCGGCGCCATCACAACCGGCCGCCCATCCTCCTCTGCGTCGAGACTCACCTCGCGCCGCCGCCTCAAAAAATCAATCGCAATATGCCGAGCCACGGTAAACAGCCAAGGCTCAAACCGCGACCGCCCGTCATAGCTCTTCCCCCGCTCCATCACCCGCAGCCAGGTCTCCTGCACCAGGTCGTCGACCCCATCCCGCCGCCCCAGCACGTACACCAGATACCGCACCAGCCGATCCTGGTACTGCTCCACCAGCAGCTGCAGCACCGCGACATCTCTCGTGCGAAGCCCGCGTGCAATCTCTCGCGTATCTCCGATCACCGTGTCCGCCAATGCCATATCGTATCCGTACATACCCGGTGTATACGCACCAGCCCACGCCAAATTACGCACCCCCCCAACAACTATCTCGATTATCGAGATGCCTTCACCTATGCCTTTGCTTTTGCCTTTCTTTCTGTCACTCCCTCCGGGAATCTGCTTCTTCTTTTGCCGTTGCCGTTGCAAGTTCTTCGCCGTCATCCTGAACGCAGTGAAGGACCCTCGTATTTGCCTTTGCCCTTGCCTTTGCCCTTGCCCTTGCCCTTGCCCTTGCCCTTGCCTTTGCCTTTGCCTTTGCCTTTGCCCTTGCCTTTGCCTTTGCCTTTGCCCTTGCCTTTGCCTTTGCCTTTGCCCTTGCCTTTGCCTTTGCCTTTCTTCGACAATTTCTGAAAGAAATTGTCATTCCGAGCGAAGCGAGGAACCTGCTGTCTCCCGTTCTTCCAACACCCCAACTCCTCAAGCGTCTCAATCCCCACACATCTCACCCGCCAAGCGAAGCCTCCCGCTGTCCGCAGGACGTATGCTAATTACCGACGCGAAGCCCCGCTCCACCCTTCGCCAATCCCCTCAGGAGTCCCCGCCGTGCGCCTCGCCCCACACTCTCTACTACTAGCCGCCACCCTCTCCCTCGCCTCCTACCCCGCCCTCGCCCAAACGCCCCACTGGGTAGCCACCTGGGGCACCGCGCCCGTCGCCCGTGCCAACGACCACAAAGCCTTCAACATGCCCACCACCCTCCGCCAGATCGTCCACGTCTCTCTTGGCGGCTCCACCCTCCGCGTCGTTCTCACCAACGAGCTCGGCGTCAGTTCCCTAGTCATCGACGAAGCCGCCGCCGCCCTCCCCGCCGCAACCAACCCGAACCCAACCGGCGCTATCCAGCCCGGCACCTCCGTCCCCCTAACCTTCAACGGCCACACCGGCATCACCATCCCTCCCGGCACCATCGCCGTCTCGCGACCCCATCCCCTTCAACCTAGCCCCACTCTCCGACCTCGCCATCTCCCTCGCCCTCGCCGGCCAGGCCATCCCCACCCTCACCCAGCACGACCTCACCCTCAAGACCACCTACATCGCCAGCGGCAACCAGGCCTCCGCCACCACCCTCACCGACCCCGCCACCACCGGAGTATGGGACTTCATCAAAGGTGTCGAAGTCCAGGCTCCTCCATCCACCACCCCCTCCGCCACCATCGTAGCCTTCGGCGACAGCATCACCGACGGCTGGCACGCCACCGAAGGCACCAACAACACCTGGCCCGACCTCCTCGCCGACCGCCTCCTCGCCAACCCCGCCACCCGCAACCTCGCCGTCATCAACGCAGGCATCAGCGGCAACCGCGTCCTCCACGACGGCTGGGGTCCCAACGCCCTCGCCCGCTTCGACTCCGACGTCCTCGCCCCCTCCGGCGTCAAATACCTCATCCTCCTCGAAAGCATCAACGACATCGGCAACGCCTACAGCCCCTCCAACCCCCACGACATCGTCACCGCCGACGACCTCATCACCGGCCTCGCCCAGCTCGCCACCCGCGCCCACGCCCACGGCATCAAAGTCATCGGAGCCACCCTCACCCCCTACATGGGCGCAAAGTACGCCTCCCCCGCCGGCGAAGCCGTCCGCAACGCCGTCAACCAGTGGATCCGCACCACCAACCAGCTACGACGGCGTCATCGACTTCGACAAAGCCACCCGCGACCCAGCCAACCCCTCCATCTTCTCCTCCACCGCCGACTCCGGCGACCACCTCCACCCAGGCGACGCCGGCTTCCACCAAATGGCCAACTCCATCGACCTAACCCTCTTCACCAAATAGCCCGCCACCTTTGCTTTTCTTCTGCTTTCTTCGTTCCTGCTCTTGTCTTCTGCTTCTCTGCCTTCCTGACAATTTCTGAAAGAAATTGTCATTCCGAGCGCAGCGAGGAACCTGCTGTCTCCCGTTCTTCCCTACCCCAGACGCCACTAAAACTTTCCCCCCACCCCTCCGATAAACAAACCGTAATCCCCAGAGCAAGAGATAGAGGCGAACCGAATATCCTCCCCGGTCCGCCCCTGATCTTTCCTGCATCTCTCTTCTCTTACTTCAGCTCAATCCCCGCAAAGAAATATCCAATCTCAAACGCCGCCGTCTCTTCCGCGTCCGACCGTGGATGGCGTTCTCGCCAATCGACGCCGCAAACTTCTTGCGGATCGTTCCCTCTTCCGCCTTCGCCGGGTCGTCGCGCCCATCAGCTTGCGCAGATCGGCAATCGCGTTCTCCTTCTCCAGCACCATCGGGAAGATCGGCCCCGACTCATGAACTCCGTCAGCTCGCCAAAGAACGGCCGCGCCGCATGTACGTGATAAAACCCTTCGGCCTGCGCCTTCGTGATCGCAATCCTCTTGATCGACACAATCTTGAATCCGGCCTTCGCAATCTCGGCCAGAATCGCGGCGGTATAGCCCTTCTTCACCGCGTCCGGCTTGATGATGCTGAAAGTACGCTGGGACACTTCAATCCCCTTATTTGGACTGCTCTTCCAGTGTACCGCCCTTGTACCCTCCGCACCTGCCGTAGTCGCCCTTGCCCGAACCCTTGCCCTCGCCCTCGCCTTTCTTTCTGTCATTCCCTCCGGGAATCTGCTTCTTCCGTTGCCTTGCCTTTGCCCTAGCCTTTGCCCTTGCCTCTTCAACCGCCCCGCCGAAAATCTCGTCATCCTCGAGCAAGCGAATGATGGCCTGCATTGCCGTTGCCGTTGCCTTTCTGGTTGTCATCCCGCAGGGATCCGCTTCTGCCCTTGCCTTTGCCCTCGTCTTTAGCTAAAAGCTAGAAGCTAGAAGCTGCGTCCCACCCCGGAGACCCCATGCCCCCCACCGACGCCATCCTCCTCCACCACGCCATCCCCATCTTCCGCGTCTCCAACCTGGCCACCAGCCTCGACTACTACACCCGCATCCTGGGCTTCACCATCCCCTGGCAGCTCCCCTACTACGCCTCCGTAAAACGAGGCACCTGCTCCCTCATGCTCTGCGAAGGAGGCCAGGGAAATCCCGGCACCTGGCTCTGGTCTCCCTGTTCCGACGTCGACGCCCTCTACGAAGAGCTCAAAGCCGCCGGAGCCAACATCCTCCAGGGCCCCACCAACTTCCCCTGGGGCTCCCGCGAAATCCAAGTCCTCGACCCCGACAACCACCGCCTCCGCTTCGCCGCCGACCTGAAAGAAGGCGAACCCATGGGCCACTTCATCGACTAACCTCCCCGTGATACACCCAATCAACCATCACGACCATGCCCAATGCTATGATCATAACGATCAGCACCCCGGAGGCGAGCATGGTTAAGGAAGTCAATGCCGTACACTTTCGCCAGAACCTCGGCGAAATGCTCGGCCAGGTTCAGTACCGCAACGACAGCATTGTGATCCACAAAGACGGCAAGCCCGTCGCTGCCCTCGTCGATGCCGGCCTCTTCGCCCGCATCCGCCGCATGCGCGATCTCTTCGACACCCTAAGCAGCAAAGTAGCCGATGACTTCGCCAGCACCCCCGCTGAAATCGGACTCGCGGACATCGACGCCCTGGTAGCCAAAGAACGGGCACGCTAGTGCCCGGTCTGCGCGTCGTGCTGGATACCAATGTCCTGGTCTCCGGCCTCGCCTACCCTGCAAGCACCCCAGGCCGCATCATGAGTCTCTGGCATCAGGGCGCGCTGCAAGTCGTCCTGTCCCACTACATTCTGGATGAGCTCGTACGCGTGCTCCCACGTCTCCACCAAAACAAACGAAGCCCCGACGAGATTCGCACCCTCGCCGACACCTTCCTCTTCCTCGCCGACATCGTCGAGCCCGACCCAACCTTCCACCCAACCCTCCGCGACCCCGCCGATCAGCAGATCCTCTCCACCCTCCGCGTCTCCAACGCAGACTACCTCATCACCGGCGACAAAGATCTCTTAGCCTTAGCCGCCGACTACCCAATCGTCACCCCCGCCGACTTCTGGCTCCGCCACGGCTAACACTCCGAACTCCCGCGCTCGCATCGCCGCTGCCGCTGCCGTTGTCTTTGCATTTGCATTTGCATTTGCATTTGCCATGCTTGCCGTTTGCCGTTGCCGTTGTCTTTGCCGTTGCGGTTGCCTTTCTGGCTGTCATCCCGCAGGGATCTGCTTCTTCCTTTGCCCCTCGCTTTAGCTAGGAGTTAAAAGCGAAAAGCTGCTCTTCAGTAGCGCCAGCTACTCAAGTCCGCGCCCGCCGGCGCGGTCTTCTCGATCCGCTCCACAATCTGCGGCACGTACATCTGGTTGTAGTGCATCCGCGAATAAGCATTCGGCTTGGTAGGATCCCCGTTCCAGCAATGCTCCGCGCGCGGCCCATACTTCACTTCGCCGTCATACGGAACCCCATATCCCGGCGTCCCGTCTTATCCAGAAAATCCTGCATCAGGTAAACGGCATTGTTCAAAAAGTAAGTGTCATCCGACCCCACATAAATATGCAGCTTCCCCTGCAGCTTAGGCCCAAGCGTCTACCAATCCCGCTGCAAAATCGCATCCAGATCGTAATGCTCCCGCCAGTATTCCGCGGTCTTGTGATCAATCGCGCCGGTCGTCTTATCAAAAATCGGCTGCGGATACCCATCCTTCCCCTGCGGCGAATACACCGCCTGCCAGATGTCAAACTGGTCGCCCGACCGCCCATGATCCCCCAGGGCCGCCTCGTACGCAATGTTGTCGCGCATCGAGATCAACGTCTGCCCCAGGTAATTCCGCATCGCCGGCTGCTCCACGTTCTTGTTCGCACCCTGCACATAGAACATGTTGTCATCCTTATACAGATCACTCGTCATGTACGCATGAAAATCGACGGGATCAGGGCAGCTACAAACGCCCCGTTATAGTGCTCCGGATAAAACATCTGCACGGCCAGCGACTCCCACCCACCCGTCGACCCGCCATAAAGAAACGCGCCCACCCCGCGCCAATCCCGCGAAACTGCTTTTCAATCGCCGGAATCAACTCCGTCTCAATCGCATCTCCATAAGGCCCAACGTTCGCCGAATTCACCGCATAGCTATCGTCATAATAAGGATTTGCATGTTGCAGCTTCACAATCAACATCCGCGGAGTCCCCGGCGCAATCCACTCCTGGTAATTCTTGTACGCTTCCTCCTGCATGATCCGGTTGTACCCTGCAAGATGAAACCGTTCCGAATATTCCGGCTTCAAATTCGCATCGGGCGGCTCCGTCCGAAAATCATCAAACTCCGCGGTGTAATGATCCTCCGCCACGACCAGCGGGAATGCGCATCCGGATGCTCATCAAACCCCCACGGCACCATCACCACCGCCGACAGAAACACCGGCCGCCCCCAAAACTTCGTAAGCAGTGCCGACTGAATCTAGATATGCCGAATGTACTTCGAATCCGCGATCGGCTTGATCTCCGGCATCACCTGGTCCATCACAATCTCGAGCTTCGCGTCCGGTCCAACATGCACCTTTACCGGCTTCGAGTACAAATTCCCCGGCGCCAAGCTCCACTGTTTCCCCTCTCCCCGATCAGCCGACAGCTTCACCACCGACCGATCCCCGCGATGGAACGTCTCGTACACATTCAGCACGGCCTGCACGGTGTAATCCCCCGGCGGCACATCCTTCAGCGCAGCCCGCGGATACCCCGTAATCCCGTCACCGCCCTCGTCCGCGACCACCACCGTCTGCCCCGGCTTCATCCCATCGACCGTCACGCCAAACACCTGCTGCGACGCCATCGTGTCATTGATCTGAAACCGGGCTCTTCGCTGGGATCATCGACAGCAACACCATCAGCCGCCCATCCAGCGCCTTCTCCGACACCGCCGGCGGAAACCGCACCGCAAACGTCTGCGCACCCGCAGACACACACGTACCCGCAACCAAACCCAGCAGCAATTTACGCATACGAGAGTATAGAGACCCTTCTTCCGGCGAAGTCCCCACTGCGCGTGGGGCGGACGTTCACACGCCTTTTTACTGCTTCGCGTGGACCTCCCGTTGGTCGGCAAGAAAATGTAGTTCGCGACCAACGGAAGCGCCCAGCCGAAGGCCTCTGCCCGCAACGAAGTTGCCGCCCCCGCGTAGTGGGCTCGTCCGGCAGGACTGCCTGTCGAGTCCTTGGCAGCTACGGCGCCACGCAAGCAAAACTACCCGCCTGCATCGGATCGCCCTTCACGTACTTTGCCCACGCCGGATACACACACACCGGCCGCGTCATCAACACGCCCTTGGCCTCATCGTCCGCCACAAACTCAGAAGCGGTCAGCTTCCCCGGGCCGACCCCGCCTCCACCCACTGCTCCAGCGCCGTGAACACATCCTTCTGCGCATCTCCGCGCACCGCCGCCGCATCCTGCCCGAAATCCGCCACCCCCGGCCCGCCACGCAATGCAGCATCCCCGGCACCATGTACAACCGCACCGCCGCATCCACAGACTTCTTCCCCATCGTCCCCACCACCCCGTCGTAATACTCCACCGTACTCAGCGCGGGAATCGCCGGATCATTCCACCCGTGATACATCACCAGCTTCCCACCTCGCGCCGCAAACGGTTTCAGATTCGTATCCGTAGCATTCAGCGCCTCGCCTGTCTTCGCCAACGCCAGCTTCGAGTCGCGATCGAATTCAAACGTCCCCAACTCCACTCCGCGCCCATACACAAAGTCCTTGAAATACCCCAGCCCGAAGTACATCATCGCCGTCGGATCGCCCTGGCTTCTTCCCCACCATCCACCCGTCCCACTCCCCGGCGCGCTCTCCGCCCCTGGCTTATACCCCGGGAACACTTCCTTCCCCGCCGCATCCTGCTTCGCCGCATAAATCGCTTCAGCGTCGCCATCTGCCCCGCCGTCAAACACGACTCTCCTCCGCTCCCTACAAGCAAGCGCCGCCGGATCGAACCTGCACGCCGCCGGATTCCCCACCACGCCATCCTTCAGCCCATCCAGCGCATCGCAAGCCGCCATCACCGCCGCCGTAATCGCCGGCAGCTTCTCGCCGGCAGATACGCCCCCGGCGTCGCCATCAGCGTCTTGTCATTCTCCGCCGCAGCCGACATCAGCGCCGTCCAGTTATACGCTGGAGCCCCCGCCAGTATCCCATCAAAATCCTCCGGAAACCGCTGCGCCTCCATCAACGCTTCTCGCCCACCATCCGAGCACGCCGTGAAGTACGCCTTCTCCTCCGCCTTGCCATAGAACGCCTTCACCAGCGCCTTCGTCTCGACCGTCATGTCATGCACCGCGCGCCACCCAAAGTCCTTCACCTTCTCTGGATGCCCCAGCGCAAACGCCGGCCCACCCTCATGACCCGTATCCGTTCCCGACGTCGCATATCCCTCCGCCACCGCCGCCGCCATTTCCCGTAAGTCAATCTCCCCCGCAAACCCGCCATTCCCCTTCGCGCGATACTTCCCATTCCACCCCGCCACCGGCAGCCAAACCTCCGTCTTGATCTCCGAGTCCGCCCGAAGGCGTATCCGTCACCCTCACACGACAGAACGCCGGCACCTTCCCCATCGCCCTCGCCGCCATCTTCTACTCCCCCATCCCCCCCCGCCCGCTCCACCACAGCTGACGTAACCTTCGCGCCCTCCAGCCGCACCCCCGTAAGCTCCTCACAACTGTTCAGCTTGCCCGGCAGCCGCAGCCTGTTGTCCCGTTGACCCCACACATACCCGCCGCACACCATCCAGAACCCACCGCATAAACCAGTATTTGCGCATAAAATGCACTATACGCTCGCCAAGCGAGTCCCCGCACCACTAGAACCGTCTAACCAAACCAAAGGAGGGATGATGCGTCGCACCTCATGGATATGGGCTGTCGGCTCCGCGACCTGGACCTTCGACGCCATCGTCAACTTCTACTACCGCAACCGCCCCCACGCGGAACTCTCCTTCATGGTCGCCGTCATGTTCGGCATCGCCTGGGCCTTCTACTCCCGCCAACAAACGCGGTACCCCGCCGCGCGCAAGGCAAAGGCCCAGCGTCTCCCGGTCCTCTACACTACACTCTTCCTACTGCTTCCTTCCCCATCACCCGCTGCATGGTCTCGCCAATCTCCGCAGGCGACTTCACCACGTGAATTCCGCGGCCCTCATCGCGGCCATCTTGCTCTCGGCCGTCCCCTCGCCGCCAGAAATAATCGCGCCCGCATGCCCCATCCTTCTTCCCGGAGGAGCCGTCTGGCCCGCAATAAATCCCACCACGGGCTTCTTCACAAACTCCTTGATAAACTCGGCAGCCGCCTCTTCCGCCGACCCGCCAATCTCGCCAATCATAATGATCGCTTCCGTATCCGGATCATCATTCAGCAGCCGCAGTGCATCGATATGCGTCGTCCCAATAATCGGATCGCCCCCAATCCCAATCGCCGTCGACTGCCCAATCCCCGCTGCGTCAACTGGTACACCGCCTCGTACGTCAGCGTGCCTGACTTCGACACAATCCCCACGCTCCTTCCTTATGAATCCGCCCCGGCATAATCCCGATCTTCGCCTTCCCCGGAGAAATCACGCCCGGGCAATTCGGCCCAATCAGCCGCGACTTCGACTTCCGCACAATCTCCCAAACCTTCACCATATCGAGCACGGGAATCCCCTCGGTAATGCAAACGATCAGCGGCATCCCCGCCGCCGTCGCCTCAAGAATCCCATCCGCAGCCGCCGGTGGCGGAACGAAAATCACGGTAGCATTCGCCCCCGTCTCCCGCATCGCGTCCTCAACGGTATTGAACACGGGCCACCCCTCAAACGTAGTCCCACCCTTCCCCGGCGTAACCCCGCCCACCACCTTCGTCCCATACTCCGCGCACCCCTTGGCATGAAACGACCCCTCACGCCCGGTAATCCCCTGCACAATCAACCGCGTTCCCTTACCTACCAATACCGACATCAGACTCTCCTTCGAACCACCGCTCTTGCTCTTGCTTCTGTTGTTGCCCTTGCTTTTCTTTCTGTCATTCCCTTTGGGAATCTGCTTCTGCCTTTGCCCTTGTTGTTGCCTTTGCCCTATTTTCTTTCTGTCATTCCCTTTGGGAATCTGCTTCTGCCTTTGCCGCTGCTTCCAGGTACCCCGAGGCTTCAGCCTCGGGTCTCATAACGCGCACCGGAACCGGGCTTCAGCCCCGAAAGTATGCCTCTCGTTTCATCACCCGAAACTCCGTCATCCTGAGCGAAGCAACTCGGCACTTGCGAGTTGCGCAGTCGAAGGACCTACCATCCTGCTCGCTGCTCCCACCCTGCTCGAAACCTTCATCCCTTGCCGCCTCTCGATCTTTCAACTCAACCCTAAAGAAAACCAGCTCTAACCAGATCGTCCCGCCGGCACTTAAGAGAAAACTTCAGAACCTTGCCGCGACTGAGCCCTTGCGCCAGGATCACGACAGTTGATGCTCATTCTGCTCTAACGAAGTAGCGAAGGCCATATAAGCAGCGTCCCAAGTCATCCGTCGTTTCGGGTGACTTGAACCGTCGACCTTTTCCATCACTTCGACATCGACATCATCAGGCCGCGCTCCCTCGACGGGATGAACCTTGCAACGACAAATTCCTCGCGACTCGGGAAAAGTGTGAGCATATCAATTGCTATCCCTTCGCCGCAGCAACAGCCATATCCGCCGCTTCCTTCATCGTTGATCCAATCTGGACCTTCATCCCCGAATCCGCGATAATCTGGCGGCCCTCTTCCACGTTCGTTCCTTCGAGCCGCAAAATAATCGGCAGCTGCACATTCAACTTCTTCGCAGCCGCCACCACCGCGGTAGCCAGCACATCCACGCGCAAAATCCCCCCAAAAATATTAATAAAAATCGCCTTCACATTCGGGTCGCTCAACAAAATCCCAAACGCATTCTCAATCTGTTCCTGGTTCGCCCCACCGCCCACATCCAGAAAGTTCGCGGGCGACCCGCCCGCATACTTAATAATGTCCATCGTCGCCATCGCCAGCCCCGCGCCATTCACCATGCACGCAATCGACCCATCCAGCTTGATGTAATTCAGCGCAAACTTGCTCGCCTCCACCTCCAGCGGGTCCTCTTCCGAATATCCCGCAGCTCCTTCAAATCCTTGTGCCGGAACATCGCGTTATCGTCGAAGTTCATCTTGCGATCCAGCGCCAGCAGCTTCCCATCTTTCGTCGTAATGAATGGATTGATCTCCATCAGCGTCGAATCCGTATCGATAAACGCCTTGTACATCCCCATCATGAACCGCGCCGCTTCGCCAATCTGCGCCGGCCCAGCCCCAGCTTGAACGCCAGCTTCCGCGCCTGGTACGGCTGAAACCCAATCGCCGGATCCACATACTCCTTGAAGATTTTTTCCGGCGTATCCTTCGCGACTTCCTCAATCTCCATCCCGCCCGCCTGCGACGCCATAAACACCACCTGCGCCGACGCACGGTCCAGCACCAATCCCAAATAGAGCTCGCGCTCAATCGCCGACCCGGCCTCCACCAACAGCCGCTGCACCTTCTGCCCCGCCGGCCCCGTCTGGTGCGTCACCAATTGCATCCCCAGAATCGCCTTCGACGCCGCAGCCGCCTCCGCCAGCGACTTCGCCAGCTTTACCCCGCCACCCTTCCCGCGTCCGCCCGCATGGATCTGCGCCTTCACCACCACCACGCTTTCCCCTCAGAGAACAACTGCTTCGCCGCCGTGTCTGCCTCCTCCAGCGTCGTCGCCATCTCCCCGTTCGGAACGGCCACCCCATACTTGCGCAGAATCTCTTTCCCTTGATACTCATGGATCTTCATGCGGGCTCCAGCCTTGCGATTTCAGTTAGGACGTTTTGCGATCAGGCCATCGAGATCATCCTAGCGACTCGCCCAAACCAGTAGCAAACGACCTGGCGATAATCGGAGATTCTGCGCGATACAAAATTTTGTTACATATGTCAATTACCCACTACGCAGTGGAAAGGAGGCGTTCACATTTTACTCATTCGGTGCGCCTCCCTTTGGAAGAAAATGGAAGGCGCTTGCCTAGGCCCGTAAACAAACGACCAAGTAAAACTAGAGATTCTAAGAACCAGTCGAAGCGCTTACGCGTGGAATCCCGGTTCAGCCAACACACTTTGTTAGGCTCAGAAGCGCCATGCCGATCCAAACGACTACGCCGCATCGTCGAACAGCGCGAAACCCTCTCGCGCCTCGAGCCTCCGCGCTCATGGAAGCATCCTCGCCGGCGAGGCCAGCGACATCGAACTCGCCGCCCTGCTCGGCGCCCTGGCC
This sequence comes from uncultured Acidobacteriaceae bacterium, assembly GCA_963796535.1. Classification (GTDB taxonomy): domain Bacteria; phylum Acidobacteriota; class Terriglobia; order Terriglobales; family Acidobacteriaceae; genus Granulicella. The sequence continues at coordinate 279,256 of CAWCMO010000007.1, read as the reverse complement.
GGCCGCGGCGAAACCTCCGCCGAAATCGCCGGCTTCGCCACAGCCCTCCGCGCGGAAGCCACCATCTTCCCCTCACGACACAGAGCAACAGCTCGTCGACACCTGCGGCACCGGCGGCGACGCCAGCGGCAGCTTCAACATCTCCACCGCCGCCGCCCTCGTCGCCGCAGCCGCCGGGCGCCACCTATCTGCCAAGCACGGCAACCGCGCCATCACCTCCACGTGCGGCTCCGCCGACGTCCTCGAAGCTCTCGGAATCCCCATCCACCTCGCCCCCACCGCCGCCGCCAGCTCCGCACCCACCGCTTCTGTTTCCTGCTCGCGCCCGCGCATCACCCCCATTGAAAGCGGTTATGCCCGTCCGCAAAGCCCTCGGCGTGCGCACCATCCTGCACATCCTCGGCCCCCTGCTGAACCCCGCCGGAGCCCGCCGCCAGGTCATGGGCGTCTACCAGTCCCGCCTCGTCCCCCTGGTCGCTGACGCCATGACTCTGCTCGATATCCAGCACGCCATGGTCGTCCACGGCGACGGTAATCTCGACGAAATCGCCCTCTCCGGCCCCAGCCAAATCGCCGAGCTCCGCAACGGAACGTCACCGAATACACCATCTCCCCCGAAGATTCGGCCTCCAACGAGCCCCGCTCTCCTCTGGCCGGCGGCAGCGCAGCCGACAATGCTTTGATTCTAAAGGAATCTTCGCCGGAAAAACAGGCCCACCCCGCGACGTAGTCCTCCTCAACGCCGCCGCAGTCCTCGTAGTCATCCGGCCTCGCCACCAACCTCCACGACGGCATCCAACTAGCCGCACGCGCAATTGACACCGGTGCGGTACAATCGCTAGTCTCAGCGCTCCAATCAAACTAAACCCCGGAGATGTTGCAATGGCAAGAGTTACAGGCATCGGCGGAGTCTTCCTCCGCTCTCCCGACCCCAAGGCCCTGGTAAAGTGGTACGCCGCAAACCTCGGTATCATCCTCTCCGACTTCGGCGGCGCCGCCTTCGAGTGGACCGACGAAGTCCCCGAAGGCACCGGCATGACCGCCTGGTCCACCTTCCCCCCGGACACCAGCTACTTCGGCGACGGCCCCCAGCCGTTCATGATCAACTACCGCGTAGACGACCTCGACGCTTTGCTTGCCCACTTGACGCCGCCGGCGTCTGGATCGACCCCAAGCGCGACGACGCCTCCTACGGCAAATTCGCCTGGATCAAAGACTGCGACGGCAACCGCCTCGAGCTCTGGCAGCCCCTGGCGGACGAGGAATAAGCCAGGCTGCCGTACACTGTGGCGATGCCCCCCGCACCCATCCCGCCGCCGCGCCCCCGTCTGGCTAATGGGCCTCTCCAACGCCACGATTGGCCTCGCCGGCGGATTCATCGTCCTGCCGTTACCCCAGATGCTCGCCGCCCAGGGCGTCCCCGAAATCAAAATCGCCGCCATCAGCGCCGCCTGCCTCTCCCCCGGTTCTGGGTCTTTCTGCTCGGCCCCGTGCTCGACATCCGATTCACCCGCCGCTTCTATGCCACTTTATTTGCAGCACTTGCCGGCATGGACTCATGTCGGCCGTCCTCATGCGCGGGCACCTGCTCACCCTCGAAATCCTGCTGATGGTCGCCTACGCCGCCTCCGTCCTGAGCTCCAACGCCCTCGGCGGATGGCTCGCCGGCGTCATCCCCGACGTAGCCGAGCCGAGGGCGACAACCCCAATCACGAAGGCGCCCGCCTCAGCGCCTGGACCCAGGTCGGCCTCTTCCTCGGCAACGGCCTCATGGCCGGCATCGCCGCCGAAGGCATGCGCCGCCTCCCCCTAACCCTCATAGCGCCACTACTTGGCGCCCTGGTCGTCCTCCCCGCCGCCGTCTTCCCCTGGATCCCCGTCCCGAACTCACCTCCCCGGACGCCGCGAAATCCACCCTGAATCTCGCCCGCGACGGCTACCGAAAACTCTTCTCAGAGCTAGCCGCCCTCTTCAAGCGACGCGAAGTACTCCTTACGCTGCTATTGTTTGCAGCTCCCACCGGCTCCTTCGCCCTTACCAACCAACTCGGCGGCGTCTCCGCCGACTTCCGCGCTTCGCCAGCCTTCGTCGGCCGAATGGGCGGAGTCGTCCTCTCCCTCGCAGGCGCCGCCGCCTGCCTGCTTCTCCCCTTCTTCGCTCGCTGGATAAATCCCTTCCGCTTTATTTACTGATCGGTACAGTAGGCAGTCTCTTCACCCTCTCCCTGCTCCTGCTCCCCCGAAACCCGCCACCTTCGCCATCGCCTTTCTCGGCGAAAACGTAGTTCAAGCCCTAAGTTTCACCGCCGCCGTCGCCATCTGTTTTGCCACCATCGGCCGAAACAATCCCCTCGCCGCAACCCAGTTCAGCCTGCTTACCTCCGCGACCGTTATTCCGATCCTCTACATGGGCGTCCTCGACGGCCGAGTCTACGACAGCCATGGGCCGGCGCGCATGTATCTGGTGGACGGCGGCCTAAGCATCGCAGCATGCGCGGTCATGGCCGCGGTCATGTGGCTTTTCGCCCGCCGCTCGACGATGTCCCCAACTGCATCCTAGGGGAAGCAGCAGATTCCGATCGAGTGACAATGCCAGCCGCCGCCATCCACATTCTCTTACCTTGCATTGTCGTGCTCAGCATTCTCCTGATGCTGCTACGCCCGCGCAATATTGCGGAAGTGTGGTGGATCTCCAGCGGCGCATTCCTATTACTCGCACTCCGCCTGATCCCCCTAAAACTGGCCTTTTCCGCAGTAAGAGAAGGCATCGACGTTTACCTGTTTCTGATCGGAATGATGCTGCTCGCCGAGCTAGCCCGCGAACAGGGCGTATTTGACTGGGTATCGTCAGTCGCCGTCCGTGGCGCGAACGGCTCCTGCTCCACGCTGTTCTTCCTGGTCTACGCAGTTGGAACCATCGTCACGATTTTTATGTCGAACGATGCCACCGCTGTAGTCTTGACCCCCGCCATCCTGGCCGTCATCCGCAAGGTAAAGGTCTCCGCCCTCCCCTACCTCTTCGTGTGCGCGTTCATCGCGAATGCAGCAAGCTTCGTACTCCCCATCTCCAACCCCGCAAATCTGGTCGTATTTCACACCGGCATGCCTCCGCTGGGCCATTGGCTCGCGGCCTTTGGCGTGCCGTCTGTTCTCTCGATTGTGGCCACCTACGTGGTCATTCGTATCTTCTTCCGCGCAGACCTGAATGGCCGGATCGAGCATCCAGCAGAGCCAATCAAGCTCACCGCTTCAGGCAAGGTTGTCCTCTGGGGATTGGCCTTCGTAGTCGCGGCTTTGCTCACCGCTTCCGCAATGAAGAAGGACCTCGGCCTGCCCACCTGCCTGGCCGCGGTTGCCATCGCAGCGGTCGCCTCGTTCGTAGCAAGGAGCAATCCCCTCAAGCTGTTCCGCGAGATTAGCTGGAGCACCATTCTCTTAGTAGCCGGGTTGTTCATCATGGTCGACGCCGTAGAGAGTCAGGGTGCGCTGAACCTGACGCAGCAAGCTCTCGCCTGGGCCCAGCGCCTCACGCCCGCCGCCGCAACCATGCTCGTAGGATTCAGCGTCGGCGTAGCCAATAACCTGGTCAACAACCTGCCGCTGGGCTTGATTGCCGGCGCAACCATCAACGCTGCTCACGTCAAGGGATTGCTCGCCAATGCAGTGCTGATCGGAGTCGACCTCGGCCCCAATCTCTCGGTCACCGGCTCACTTGCAACCATCCTGTGGCTGCTCGCGTTGCGCAAGGAGAACCTTAACGTCAGCGCCTGGAAGTTCCTGAAGCTCGGGATGATTGCCATGCCGATCGCGTTGGCGGCAGCGCTCGGCGGAGCCATCCTGATGGCAAACTTCTAGGCCTTCTCCACTGCTCCAAGTACTGACGTGAGTTCCAGTTGTTCTGAAGCGTGCTCGTCCATGTACGGATGGAAGTGCGCCCGGCAACGCGCCTCATAAAGCCCCGCCGCACCCACGACCACCAACTCCTGACTCTGCCCCAGCCGCTGCGTATGAATCGCCGCCTGGCCGCAAACCATGCACACGGCCGACAGCTTCGTGACCGTGTCAGCAATCGCCATCAGGTTCGGGACCGGCCCAAACGGCTCTCCTGCGAACGTAGTGTCCAGACCCGCCATAATGACGCGCTTCCCCAGCGCAATCAGCTCGACCGCCAGCGGAATAATCGCCGCATCGAAGAACTGGACTTCATCGATGCCGATCACTTCGACCGAATTCAGCTGGGGATAGAGGGCCTCGCGCAGGTATTCGACATTGGCCACGGTGGTTGCCTCATGCGTCTGAGCGCTGTGGCTGGCGATGGACGACCGGTGGTAGCGCAGGTCAATATCAGGCTTGAAGCAGGCGACGCGCTGGCGAGCGATCCGCGCGCGCTTGAGACGTCGAATCAATTCCTCGCTCTTGCCCGAAAACATCGGGCCCGTGATCACTTCAAGGACGCCGGGAACGTGTGTGGATGCCATAGGTGCCTATCGTAAATTGATGCGAACCAGTGGATAACTGAGGTATGCTGGCCGATGTATCAGGAGGTCTCTTATGCGCTATGGATGGTTGGCAACAGGTGTGATTTTGGCGGCCACGGCAACCCTAACGGCCCCGCGAGTCCAGGGCCAGGAAGCTCCAAAGGAAATCAAAGTTCCGATCCTGAACGCGACCGGCCAGGATGCCGGCTTCGCGACCTTCAAGACCGTGAAGAAGGGCGTGAAAGTCAAAATTGAACTCAAGAACCTCGAATTTGGGCCCCATGCCGTCCATATCCACCAAAACCCGGTCTGTGACGCACCCGACTTCAAGGGAGCCGGCGGACACTTCAACCCCGACAACAAACACCACGGCTACCAGAACCCCATGGGCCACCACAATGGCGACCTGCCGGCAAGCGTCTCAGTCGGCGAGGATCACATGGGAGCTGCGACCTTTGTCCTGCAGTCGATCTCGCTCGACCCTGCAGCCCCCAACTCCCTGTTCCTGAACGGGGGAACCTCCATCGTGGTCCACGCCAAGGCCGACGACCAGAAGACCGATCCCAGCGGGGATTCCGGCAATCGGATCGCCTGCGGAGTGATCAAACCTTAGCCTGATTCACGCGAAAAACCTGCCAATGACCGGCCAAAGCCAGATAGCATGGGCTGATACCGGTTCATTGCCGTCAGATTTGCCCCAATGGAACCGCTCCCGCGGCTTTTGCGTATGACAATCTATGGCGAGCGCGACCATTCCGGCACTGTTTGGGCGGTGTGCAAAGACACCTCTGGCGCCGCCGCCGGCACGCTTCAGGTCAACTCCGCTCACACGCGACAAGGTTCATGGGGTCCAACAGCCGCTTTCCAAGGAGATTCGCCTCGCAGAGGCGCACATGTCGCCTGAAGAGCCAAAGTCGCAGACCCAGCTCCAGGGCGACCGGACCGCGGCTCTAGCCGAGCAGAAAGCGCTGGCTGACCTGGCCATTCGCTGCCTCGCCGGTGACGCCCAGGCCTGGGAGCAGCTAGCCAAGTCGCAGCATCGCAGGATTTACGGAATCTGCTACAGGTTTACCGGGTCGCAGAGCGATGCAGAGGATCTTTCCCAGGAAGCCTTCCTGAAGATGTATAAGAATTTAGCTAGCTTTGATCCGGAAAAGGGCAGCTTCACCACCTGGCTGACGACTCTCACCCGCAATTTGCTGGTAGATAACTACCGCCGGTCACGTCTTGAACGCGTCAGCGATTCGCTGGATGAAGGCTACGAAGGCGAAGATGATGGGCCAACCAAAGCGGAACGCCTGACCGATGGCGGCAAGAGTCAGGAGCAACACGTAGCTGGACTCGAACTCAAGACCCAGATTCAGGAGGCCCTCAAGCAGGTTTCTCCTGACCTCCGGGAAGCAGTGATTTTGCGTGACCTGGAAGATATGGATTACAAAGAGATCGCTGAGATTTTAGGTGTACCCCAGGGCACCGTGAAGAGCCGGATCAGCCGTGGACGCAGTGAACTGGCTAGGCTTTTGAAGCGTATAGAAGGGCAGGTGATGTGAGTGGCAAACATGAACCAATTCGAGGGTTTTGAAGAGCGTTCCACGGCCTGCACGGTCTGCGAGGCGATGCTGCCCGAAGCTGTCGATGGCATGTTGAGTGAGACTGAGCAGAGTGCGTTCGACAAGCATGTTGCAGGCTGCGTGGAGTGTGCGCGCGAGCTGGCGGAGGCACGCCGTGGCGCTGCCTGGTTGAGCATGCTCAAGAGCCAGGCTCCTGAACCGCCTGCCGGCTTGCTCGCAAAGATCCTGGCCGAAACCACCGGCGCCGCTCAGCATCACGCGATCCCCACGGCCGCTCCCGCCATCTTTATTCCCGCTCGCCCCGTCGTGCTTGCTGGGGACGCCGAACTCCAAAAGGGATTCGCCGACCACAGGCCCTCTCTACGCAAGTTCTGGGACGGTTTCCTCGCGACCAATAGCGCTCGGATTATGTTCCAGCCTCGTCTCGCGATGACGGCTGCCATGGCGTTCTTCTCGATCGCGCTGACACTGAATCTCACCGGTGTCCGGCTGCGCGATCTGCGAGCTTCCAACTTCACGCCCTCCGCCATCAAGCGGACAGTGGCGGACATGAATGCTACAGCGACACGGAAGTTTGAGAACAATCGGGCGGTCTACCAGGTGGAATCGCGGCTGAGTGAATTGCACAACGATGACGATGCATCCCCGGCCGGGCGTCGGTAAGGAAGGGTGTGGCAACAATGAACGACGACACAAAACGATCGGACGGGTGGGGCCCGGCAGAAACCTCAAGCGATACCGCTGAGACATCAACCCAGGGAGGACCCCAAGCTGATCCGCAGCGCGTGGGCTTCTGCCAGGACTGTGGCAAGCCGCTCACGCAGGAGACTCTCCGGACCGTAGGTGCAGGTGTGTTCTGCGATCCATGCCTCACCACGCGCGTCGGCGCTTCGGCTCCTTCGTCCGGGTATACGACCGTTCCTCCCTACTCCTCCGTACCTCCCAAGCCGGCCTCATCCAGTGAGCCGAGTCCAGCGCTGGCGGCAATCCTCGGTTTCATTCCTGGCGTCGGCGCCATGTATAACGGGCAGTTTGCCAAGGGAATCGCGCACCTCGCCATCTTCGCCATTTTTATCTCCCTGTCAGATAACGTAAACGGCATCTTCGGACTCTTTGCGGCCGGCTGGGTCTTCTACATGGCGTTTGAGGCCTACCACACCGCGGTCGCGCGACGCGACGGCCTGCCCCTGCCCGATGCCTTCGGCTTCAATGACATTGGCGAGCGCATGGGCTTCGGTAAGTCATGGGGAACGGTGACTCCCCCGAGACCATTCGCAGCCGGCCCCACCCCTGCCGCCGCCAGCCCGACCCAGGCAACAAACCCGTTTGCCGGTCCAGCCTACGCGCCAGTCAACCCCGTACCCGTAGGAACCGCGCCGGATTGGGTCGGCTATGTTCCACCGTCGGCCTTTGGCACTCAGCCGGCAAGCCCTGAGGCGAACGCAGCCGCCGCGATGTCAGCCCAGATTCGCGCGCAGGCGATGAAGGACGCTGGGTTCGCTCATGCTCCCTACGCAGAAACCTACACCGGGACTACGCCGCCCTACAGCACAGCAACCACGCCCATCGCACCCAGCGTGCCGTTTACGCCAACCCGCCGGTTTCCCACCGGAGCGATCTGGCTGATCGCTCTAGGCGTTCTGATCCTTATCGCGAATCTTCTGCCGGACTGGAAACTGACTGCGCAGTGGTGGCCCCCGATCTTGTTAGCTGGACTCTCCGTCTGGCTGTTTACCCGTCGGCTGCATTCTGGAGCCAGGTTGGTGTGCATTATTCGCTGGCCGGTAATTCTGATGGTGCTCGCCGTCCTGCTGATCCTGCACGCAGCCTACGTACCCATAACCATTGGCCTCGCCGGCTCGATCTTGTTAATCACCTTTGGCGCGCTCCTGCTGCTTGAGCGCGCGGCCGGTGCGATCCCTGTACCTGCACCCCCGTTCGAGCCAGCTCCTTACCCCGACGCTCCCTACACCGTCACCCCTGGCGGCGACGTACAGGTGCCAGAGTCTCCCGCCCGCGCCGCTTGGGGAACACCCGGCAGCGAAAGCGCCCCGCACAATACGAATCCCGAAGAGACAAAGGGTGGGCAGTGAGATGAGTTCTTACCCGCCACCCCCGCCTCCGAGCCAATACCCGCCTGTTTATGATCGCAGCGCCATGCGGGCGCAGCGAAACATCCTGCGTGCTCAGGCCAAAGCGCAACAGGCGCAGCAACGCGCACTGCGCTACCAGTTACGAGCGCAGCGACGCAGCTATCGCCGCGGATCCATCGTCGGTCCGCTGATCATCCTCGGCATTGGCGTGATGTTCCTCCTCGCCGAAGTGGGCAGAATCTCCTGGGGACAATCGCTCGAGTGGTACGGCCGCTGGTGGCCAGCTGTGCTGATCGCTGCAGGCGTCGTTCTGCTTTTGGAATGGTTCATCGACCAGCAGCGAGGGAATGAGCCAGGTCATGCCCGCGTCCTCGGCGGCGGCGTAGTTTTTCTGCTGATCCTGCTGGTGCTCGCAGGCCTTGCATCGCGCACGGCCCAATATGGCCTTGAGTGGCGAGACCACGCCTTCGGGAACGATTATCACAAGCTGGATTATCTGTTCGGCGACCGCCATGAAGCAGACAGCTCCGTAACCTCGCCGCTAGCCAAGGCAACGACACTGGTCATCACCAACCCGCATGGAGATGTGACCGTTACAGGTTCAAGCAGTGACGGCCAGGTGCATGTGAACGTGCACACTCAAACCTATGGCTGGAAAGATTCCGATATCGAGCGCAAGACCAGCCAGCTGCAACCAACGTTTTCGAGCGATGGCGGCGTTCTAAAGCTCAACGTCAACCCGGTTGACGGAGGAGAGGCCGATCTCACCATCACCGTTCCACATTCTGCTCCGCTGACAGTGCAGGCGGATCATGGCGACGTAAACGTGAGCGAGATGGCAGCACCTGTAACCATCGCAGCCAACCATGGCGACGTGGACGTCAGTGGCATCGATAGCAGTGTCACGCTTCACATGAATGACGACGATGGTAGCGTTACGCTGCACAGCATTCATGGGGACGCCTCGGTTCAGGGCCACAGCGGCGATATCGACATCTCGGATGTGACCGGCGGCCTCACGCTGCAAGGCGATTTCTTTGGCTCCACGGAACTGGAACACATCAATGGTCCCATTCACTTCACGACAACCAGGACACAGTTCAGTGCCGCGCGATTGGATGATGAATTCAACGTCGACAAAGACAGCCTGAATGCCAGCGAACTGCTAGGCCCGGTAGTGCTGAAGACAGAGAACAAAAACATAACGCTCGACCGCATTCAGGGCAGTGCGGATGTCTCGAATCGCAATGGATCCGTGGAACTGACCCATGCTCCGCCGCTCGACACCATCTCGATACAGAATCAGCATGGCTCCGTCGACCTCGGATTACCAGGCAATGTCGGCTTCACTCTCAATGCTCAGACGCGGAACGGAGATATGGAGAACGACTTCGATCTTTCGCCTGTCGGAGACAACGACCTTCACACCTTGCGGGGACGGATCGGCGGGGGCGGCCCCACGGTGACCATTGCAACCACCGACGGAGATGTCACCGTAAGGCGAAGCACCGTTGCGCCGCTGCCACCTGCACCTCCCGCTGCACCACGAATTACGTTGACGCCTCCGTCTCGCAAGGCTGCTCCCACTCCACACCCTCCCGCCGCGCCTAGCCCCTCCCCCGAACGAAGATTGAAACTTCTCCCTTAGGTAATTTTTTCTCACCCATCTGTTGCACGTTGGTGAAATAGCTAACTTGTTACTGGGGGTCGAATCATTAGTCTCCTGCGATGGGCTTCACGGGTTCCTCGTGGATTTCCCGCGCGACATAGCCGCGTCTCGGGTTGCGAATCCAGTGGTTTTGCCCTGTTTCGCTACGCGCGTTCCTGGTTTTGCCGCCCGAGAAAGACGCATCGTGCACCGACATCGGGCGACGCTGCAGAGGGTGAGGCAATCACTCCGCACTCACTCGCATCCAACTGTTTTCAGATAGCTCAATAGATTGGCCCCACAATTGCTTTCATAAAAAGCGTGTTAAGTGGTTAATAAATGCGAAAAGGTAGTCGCAAATGTATTAACTTTAGCGGTAAGCTATCAAGAAATTGTCGTACCATCTGGAAGCTGAACTCACGGTCGAGACAAAGTCCATGGGTCGGTATGTGCTTCTACACTTGCAAGTCCTGATTGTTTTGTTCTCCCGATGCCCGGATAGGGTGTGCTTATCGCACCGAATCTGACGTTTGTATGCGGATACCCTCCCTCGCATGGCTCGCTGCCACTCAATTTTCTCTGAGCAAGTTTGAGGTATTCGGTAATGCGATCTGACGTTCCACAAGAACAAGGCGAACTTACTGCTGAGTCTCCTATCTCAGCGGTGAGCATCTTGTTCAATGGCAATCCTCTGGCGATCTGGATATACGACGCCACCACCTACCAGTTTCTAGATGCAAACGAGAGTGCGCTCTCCCAGTATGGGTATACGCGCGAGGAGTTTCTGCAACTCACGCTAAGTGATGTCGTTCTCTCTACGCAGCAACCATCGCTGGAGGGTGCGGACGGTCTCCGTGTTCGATCGCAAGCCAATGTGGTGCAGCGGCACCTGCGCAGCGACGGCACCCAGATTGACGTTGCGGTCCGATCCAATGATGTCTCGTACGGCGGTCAGCCGTGCAAGCTGGTGATCGCCGAAGATGTGACGGAGCGGCGCCACGTGGATGCCGAGCTCATCCAGATGGCACATCACGATGCGCTGACGGGGCTGCCCAACCGCATGCTGCTTTCAGACCGCATGGCGCAGGCGCTTTCGACCGCGCAGAGGCTCAAGCACAAGACTGCCGTCATCTCCATCGACCTGGACCACTTCAAGAAGGTCAATGACTGGTATGGACATGCGATCGGTGATGCCTACCTGAAGCATGTGGCCGGCCTCCTGACCAGCCGGTTGCGCGGCATGGACACCGTGGCGCGCATGGGCGGAGACGAGTTTGCGATTGTGCTGGGAGAGATCAGCACGGTAGAGTCTGCCGGCCTTGTGGGCAAGATGCTCCTGCAGGCGTTGAACAAGCCGACCGTGATTAGCGGCTATACGATTCAGCCGCGCGGCAGCCTGGGCATCGCGATCTATCCGGAGCATGGCGCCGATATGGACGAGGTATGGCGCTGCGCGGATGCAGCGATGTACCGTGCGAAACGAGCCGGTGGCAATCGTTATATTGTTGCCGGTCCGGATGCATCGAGTTCTGCAGACGATAGCGCGGCCCTGGATACGCGGCTGCGCGAGATGCTGGAGAAGGACAGGCTGTTGCTGCACTATCAGCTTCAGTACTCACCCAACGACGCCCTCCGCGGGGTCGAAGCGCTGCTTCGCATGCCCGATATGGGGCATGGGGTTTGTGAGCCCGGATCGAATCATTGCGCGAGCCGAAGACAATGGCATGATCTATCCGGTGGGACGCTGTGTGGTGGAAGAGGTATGCCGGCAGATGGACGCGTGGAAGTCGGTTTCCTCGTCGCCCGTGCGCGTTGCGGTGAATGTGTCGGCTTCGCAGCTGATGCGCAAGGAGTTTGCGTCAGAGGTTGCTGACTCGCTGGCGAAGTGGAAGGTTGATCCGTCGTGCCTCGAGATGGAGATTACGGAGCGAGCGATTCTGAACTTCGACGAGATCAGCACCGAGATGCATGAGCTTTCGGGGATGGGCGTTCGCTTTGCCGTGGATGACTTCGGAACGGGTTATTCTTCGCTCCAGCATCTGCACCGTCTGCCGATCTCTGCGGTAAAAATTGATCGCTCGTTTGTACAGCGGCTATGTGATTCCTCCAGCAGCTATCCCATCGTGAAGGCAATCATTGCGGTGGGTCACAGCATGAAGATGGAAGTCATTGCCGAGGGGGTGGAGCACGAAGAGCAGAGGGCGATTCTTGACCGGCTGGGATGCGACGGCATGCAGGGCTATCTGTTTGCAAAGCCTCTGTCGCCTGAGGACATTTCAAAGGCGTTGGGGAAGGTGAATCACAACGCCGATACGGACCACAAGATCTCTCCACCGTCGATCCGTCAGCCTGGGATGCGGCAGGTGCGGTCCATCAGCGCGTAAGTCGGATCGCCATCCATCCAGCGGCAACAAGCCAAACGAAAATCCCGGCGTCGCGCAATTCACTAGAAATGGGTACGCTCAACGTGACGTGCTTTGGCTACCAAAGCACGTCACGTCGAGCGGATTCCCGGAGCAAAGCTGGTTGAACGCCAGCGATGCAGGATTAGGTATGCAGGTAGGCAGCCGTGTAAAGCAGAAGGCTGGCGGCCATACTTACCACCACACCACCAATCATGAGGAACGGACCGTTGTCGGACACGAAGTTGTATATGGACTTCATAGCAACCTTTCTTGGTTAGTTCCCGGTTTCAGCCCTCAACGCTGCTCAAGCGGTTATGCCAGAACAGAATCGATGCAGCTAAATCCCTGGGTACACCCCTTCTAAGGCAACTGCGTCGCCATTCTTAGATGCTCTGGAATGAGCAACTTACGACCGTTTCGAGGCGATGACATGCAAAAGTTTGCGGGCTTTCCTCGGCTTGTGTACCACTTTGGTTCACGCCGGCGAGATGCGGCAATCGATGCATGCCAACGCACGCTGGCCGCGTTGAATGCTTTGCAGACACTGCAAAGCATTCAGCGCGGCCAGTAAGGGTGGTTATGTGGTTGAGACCGGAGTTAGCCCATGGCGTGCAATGCCTGGTCCGCGTCCTTCTGCGTCTTGGTATTGGGAGCGAGGCTCGACGCTTTCTTGAGATGAGTAATGGCGTTGGGTTTGTCCCCAAGCTTGCTGTAGATCATTCCCAAGTGGTACTGGATGGATGCATTGTTCGGGTCTTTGTCTGCGACGCTCTCAAGGAGGTCGCGAGCTGATCCGTAGGTGCCCTTGTTGTAGTAGGCCCACGCGAGAGTGTCGGCCGTATCGGGGGAATTCGGCAAGCCGCGATGCGCGGTCTCGGCCAGGGAGAGCGCAACGTCGATGTCCTGACCACGCTCCATCATGAGGTAAGCAAGATTGTTCGCAGCTTGCGGCTGATCGGGTTGATTGGCGAGGGCTTTTTTGTACGAGTCCTCAGCTGCATTGGCGTCGCCCTGAGTTTCCTGGAGCGCTCCAAGGATTGCGTAGGCGTGCGCATCGGTAGGATGGGCGTTGAGCCAGTTCTTCCAGGTCGCAATAGCGCCAGCCGTATTTCCCTGCATCGTCTGGGCGCGGGTGTAATCGGTGATGGCGGCGCCATCGTTGGGATTAAGCTGCATGGCCTTCTGCGCCGCGGCGAGAGCGTCGGGACCATTCTTGGCCCCCATCTGCAGCTCGGAGAGAAGGTCGTACATCGCGCTGTTCGACGGCGCCTTGGCGATCTGCTGCTGAACGGCCGCGATGGCCTGCGGAAGCTGCTTTTGGTGCAGGTAGTACATGACGAGGACGCGCAGGGCGCTGGCATCATTGGGATTGGCGGCGAGCGCCTGTTCCAGTAACTGCTTGCCTTGCGGCAGCTTGTTCTGCGAGAGGCGGATCGCGCCAAGCTCCTGCATGGCGGCTGCATTGTTGGGGCCTTTGCTGATGGCGGTCTCGAGGTCAGCGGCCGCCTGGTCCGCCTGCTGCTGATGGATCTCAGCGAGACCCTTCCAAAGGTAGGCGTCGGAGGAATTGGGGTTGCGGGCGAGGGTGGCGGTGGCGACCTGCATGAGCAGGTTGTAGTCGCCCAGCTGGTTAGCTACGCCAGCCAGGCCGCGGGCTGCTTCCACGTTGTTGGGGTCTTTGCTGAGGGCCGCCTGAAAGTTCTTCTCGGCGTCGCTGAGATCGCCCTTGGCCTGGGCCGCCTGAGCGAGCCAAAGCTTGAGGGGCACGTTGTCCGGAGCGTTTTTCTCAGCTTTCTGTAGAGCGATGAAGGCGTCGTTGGCCTTCCCGGCGTGGAGCAGAAGCATGCCGTTGAGGACAGCCACCTGGGGATCGTTGCCGTTGGACTTCATGAGGTCGTCAGAGACCTTGGTAGCCTCGTCGAATTTCTTCTGCTGGATGAGAATGTGCGCGTAGGTAACCTTGAGCGGAACGCTCTTGGGATGCTTCGCTACAAGACCGGCATACGCTGACGCAGCTTGATCGACCTGGCCAGTGCGGCCATAGTAATCCCAGAGAAGCGCAGCGCCCTGGGGGCTGTCGGACATCAGATCCGTGCCCTGCAGAAGGCTGGCTTCAGCGGCTGCCTTGTCCCCCGCCTGGAGTTCGAGGCTAACGAGGGTCAGACGTGCACGGATGTTCTTCGGCTCCAGATCGACGGCCGTGGAAGCCTGCTGACGCGCACCCTGCAGGTCGCCCTTTTTCTGGAGCAGGCTGGACAGGACCAGATGCGCCATGGCGTTCTTGGGATCGAGGGAGATGGCCTTCTGTAGTTCAGCCTCGGAGCTTGCTTGTTGGGCCGGATCTGAGCCTTGAATGAGGGCCAGGGCCGTGTGGAAGTTCGAACGGTTGGGATCGATGGCCAGCGCTTTCTGGATCTGCGTGAGGGCCTCGGCATGATCGCCCTGGGCGAGCGCAATACTGGCTAGCAGAGCGAAGGCGTCCGCGTTATTGGGCTGCAGCGTGAGCACCGCGTTGGCCTGTTCTTTGCTCCGGGGATATTGTTTGGCGGCAAGCAGCAGAGAACCAAGATCAAGCTTGGCCTGAATATTCTTAGGGTCGAGCGCAACCGTACGCTGGAGCTCCTGGTAGGCGCCCGAGAAGGCGCCGAGTTTCATATAGGCCTTTGCGAGATCGTAGTGGGCCGCCGCATAGCCCTTATCAATCTTGATGGCGTTGGAGAACTGAATGATGGCCTCCTGCTGCTTGCCTTGCGCAGCATAGTTCTCGCCGCTCTTTAGATACTTCGCCTTCTGGACGTTGGGGTCGCGGTGGCATCCCTGGAGAAGGCCTGCGCTGATCGATAGGATCAACAGCGCTGAACACTGAATCGTTCTCTGACTCCGTAGCATTTTCATCGAACTTCCTTCCATTCCTAAATCAAGCTTTGCGACTGTTCCGCGAACCGTTAAGCGTGGGCGA
This sequence comes from uncultured Acidobacteriaceae bacterium, assembly GCA_963796535.1. GTDB lineage: Bacteria > Acidobacteriota > Terriglobia > Terriglobales > Acidobacteriaceae > Granulicella. The sequence goes on along the minus strand of CAWCMO010000007.1, from coordinate 264,103 downwards.
TTCGTACACCATGTTGCTGTGAGGCCTGCAATCCAGCTACCACTCCGGTGAATTCCGGGGTGTTCTCTAGTTGGGGATAAAACGAGGCAGCGTGGGGACTAAGTCATCGGCAAACTTGGTGACGCGAGCCTGTGCCGATGCGAGAGACTCATTGGAGTCGAGCGGTGTGACCAGGCGGACGAGTGCGCCGTCGGTCCGGTTATAACGAATCGCGTCGGCCATCATATAGGCCTTCGCGACGTAGTCGTTGGCAATGCTGCGGCCGTGCGCGAGGTACCAATACAAAACGACCTGCCTGGACGTTCCGTTCCCGATCACATACTCTCCGACCGGATAGTTCTTGAGTTCGGGGCTCTGCAGATAGATCTTTCTGGACGAGACAAAGGTCCAGCCGGCACCAGGCAGACAGTTCTGAGGAGAATGGATGGATTGGCCCGTGCGCTGAGTGGGGAAGTATCCAATGAAGAGCGATACGGGGGGTTCAAGCAGCCGGCCGGTGGGCGTGGAATTCGTATAAATGCGATTGAGAAAGCGGCCATCCCCGAGGATATCGAGCGTGTCCTGACTGATCGGGATGTCCTGGCTGGTCCATGGATGTATGGTCTGGGGGAGCAGGTTGAGCGGCTCGCTGGGTGGCACGCGATCTACGCTTGCGCGCAGGTGAAGCGTCGTGAACGCCGCCAGCAATAGAAGAAAGACTACCCAGAAGCGAGGACTTTTCATTTCGTTCTCCTGCTTGAGGGAATTTTGAGACGCATTAATGTGTGAACCAGATACAGGCAGCAGAGGGAGACGATGAACATCAGCCACCCGGAGAATTCGTGGAAGAAGCCGACAGCTTTATCCGGATTCCAATACTGGACGCACAGACCGGTGCCAACAATGCGGGCGGCGTTGGCAAACACCGCGATGGGGATGGCGGCCAGCGCGAGCACCACGCGGCGCCAGGTCGTGCGCTCCAGAAAGTAGCCATAGAAGATGGCGACCGCGAACAGGCTCATCAAGGAACGAATACCGCTACAGGCCTCCGCGACTTCCAATTGCATGGAGGGAAGCTGGATGATGTTGCCATCGCGCAGAACTGGAACGCCGAAGAGTGGGAGAATCGCGCTCGCCATCCGCGACGCCAGCAGTTGCAGCGGGAAGGTGATCTGATTAAATAGGACGGCCGGAATCGGAATGGCGAGCAGCAGAACGAGAATGGCAAATCGAGCCTCGCGCAGCATAGCCCGTCCGCAAAGCGTCCAGACCATGCCGGCGAGCAGCATGACCAGCGATAGGCGGGAGAGAAAGAGCTCGGCGCCGTAAACGCCCAGGAACAGCACGAAGATGGCCGCGATGATCAGCCAGACGCCCGACCAGGTTTGCTGGATCGGGGTGTCGCGCAGAACTTTGCGCTTGTCCCAAAGCAGGAAGATCGCGAAGGGAGCGACCAGAAAGCCGTGGGAGAAGTCTGGATTGTCATACCAATCCATGACCAGCTTGCCCACCACCTGGTAGTAGATGGCTGTAACTACGAGCGCCAATAGAATAAAGGGCAGCCACGGAAGCCACGATTGGGCAGCCTGTGAAGGTGCCGGGGCGCGTTCGTCCTCGATCGTCGTTGCGGGAATGGTGACGGATTGAATGTCCGGCATGCTGGAAGATACCCTTGATAGAAAACTGAAGCAATTCCTCTGCCACAACGCAGTTCCGGGCGAGTTTATCTATCCATCCTAGGAGGAGCTGTGCGGAGCGGTGCGACCCCTCAAGCCAATCTGCTTCTTCGTTGGCGCGATGCCTGTCGCGATACCGGCAGGCTCTGCGCCGGTCGTAGGACCGGAGGGCGCGGCTGCCAGAGACGTTTGGCGTCGACTTGATATTCTGCATCTCCAACATAAACAATGAGTTGCGGAGCACTCCAGGAGAGAATTCCAGAATCCAGGGCGCGTATTGAGAAGGCGGGGCGCGGTCGATTGCTCCCATCCGACGTAGGACGGCGACCGTAACCTTAGTGACAGCCGGCCCGCCCCACGGAATTGCTCGACAGATTGTCTGAGGTGATTTGAAGAACTCCATAGCAACATTTCTCTCGAGAATCCCGCCTCCAAGTGGCGCGAGCAGGCCGGCCGACACCCGCAAGCCACCAAGCCCGAATCCGATTGGGGAACGACAGAGGAAGTCTCCTTGCCAATGTGGAACTGATTTACCACTTTTAACATCGTCGTGCATCACTTTGCAGCTTGGGGTGGAAGCCATCCTTAGGTTTTCCTTAGTCGGGGCTTCCCTCCATAAAGCCACCCTCCACAAAACAAGGAGGTTGCAGAAGATTGCCGATTTTGGTGGAAAGACTGCATGCAACTTTTTGCGTTTGGCCCACGCGGTGCTATGAGTATTTGCCTAAGGAGTTCTCATGAGTGGTGTAGTGCGATCTGAAGGAAGATTGAGTGGGATTGCCTCTTCCTTTGTTCTGACCTGGGGGATGGCGCTGTTGCTCGTGCCCGCTGGTTTTGCGCAAGCAACAGCCCGGCCGGTCATCACGCCGACGGCGAAGCCGGCTCCGGCGGCGACTCCCCAGGCGGCCCCCCCAGGGTGATGGCCCGGCAATCGATACGGACGGGTCCCGGTACGTGATTGGGGCGGATGATTCGTTGCAGATTACGGTTTGGCAGGAGCCGAGCGTATCAGGAACGTTTCCGGTGCGTCCCGATGGAATGATCTCGCTGGTGCTGGTAGGAGATATCCAGGCCGCTGGGTTGACGCCAATGCACCTCGCCCATGACATCACGTTGAAGCTGAAGAAGTTTATCCAGGATCCAATTGTCTCGGTCGTCGTTGCGGCCGTAAGGAGCCAACGGATATACCTGGTGGGAGAGGTAAATCACGCCGGACCGATTGTGATGACGGCAGGGATGACGCCGCTCCAGGCGATCGCGGAAGCGGGCGGATTGAGCCCTTACGCCAACGGAAAGCATATCTATATCCTGCGCGGACCCCAGGGGAACCAGACCAAGATTCCGTTTAACTACAAGATGGCGCTCAAGGGCGATAACCATCAGGACGTTCCTCTGCTTGCAGGGGACACGATCGTGGTCCCATGAGGAGAACCATGAAGACATACCTTGTGGCTCCGGTCCTGTTGTTGGCCCTGGGATGGCGCGCCGAGGCCCAGGCGCCTCCGCTGGCGACCCCTCCAACCTTCGGGTTCTCGCTGCCATCGGTTGAAGGAACCTTGACCTATTCCTTGAGCGCTTCGGAATCGTTCGAAACGGGATACGGCGACGGGGTCGATTACCTGACTGCACTCAGCGGAAGTCTCGGATATCTTTCTTCGAGTCCAAACAAGCCGTTCAGCCTGGTGTATTCGGGCGGGTATCTATATTCGGCGGGAGCGGGATATCCGTCGAACTCGACGTACCAGAACCTGGCGGCTTCACAGGTATGGACCACCAAGAACTGGAACTTTGTGGTCGACGATGCGGTGAGTTATCTTCCAGAGTCGCCAACGACCGGACTCTCGGGAATCCCGGGGGTAGGGGATATCGGCGTTGACCCGGTGCAGATCGGAGACCAGCCAACGCAGAGCATTCTCACAAACTACGCGACGCGCGTGGGGAATGGACTCAACGGAGGCTTCTCGCGCAAGTTCGGGAAGAACCTATCGCTCAATGGTTCTGCTTCCTGGCAGATACTCCACTTTGCAAACAATGAAGGCATCAATTCTTCGATGGTTAGCGCAAGCCTTGGACCCACGTATCACATCAATGCGCGCAGTTCGGCAAGCGCCGACGTCGTCTATACCTATACGACCGATACGTATGCGGGGTATAGCTACTCTTTTGAAACTGAAGGGATCAACTTTTCCTATCAACGCCAGGTATCGCGGTTTTTTAGCATCAGCGTCTCGGCCGGTCCGCAGAGAACGTTTGGAACCGGCGAAGCAGTCGTGCTGATTCCGTCGCAAACAACGGTGGTAGGGAGCGCCTCGCTGAACTACAGCCGGAGAGCCACATCGGCCAGCGTCTACTTCTCTCGCGCCACGAACGCTGGCTCCGGCGTTGTATTTGGAGCGCTGACTAACTCGATTGGCGGCACCGTTCGTCAACAATTCAGCCGCAACTGGCAGGGAGCGCTCACGGCGTCCTACTCGCAGAGCTCCTCCCTTTCGGACGTCGCTGGATTCGCCGAAGACTATCACGCAACCTACGGCGGAGGCCAGCTGTCACGCAGGCTTGGTCGCTCGTTTTCCGCATATTTCAGCTACACAGCCGCACATCAAAACCAAGTCGATACCGTAATCACACAGCCGGCCTTCAGTGGGACTAGCCAGACGTTTTCGGTTGGAATTACCTATTCACCGGGCCCACAACATCTCGGGCACTTCTAAGGAAATCGCATGCTTGGTCATCGTCCCCTCGTTATTGAAGACTATTTCGCCATCCTGAAGCGCCGCGGCTGGATGATCCTCATTCCTGCGCTGCTTGCTCCCATCATTGCCGTCGGCATCTCCTACAGGATGTCGCCAATCTATACCTCCCAGACGCTGGTGTTGATCGAGCCGCAGACCGTGCCCGACACGTATGTGAAGCCAATCATTTCGGAGGACATCGATAGCCGGCTGGCTTCGATGAAAGAGCAGATTCTGAGCCGTTCGAGATTGGAACCGATCATTGAGCGCTTCAACCTTGGCTCTCCAGGCATGGATATGGACGACAAGGTTGCGTCGACGCGGAAGAACATTGGGATCATGCCGATTCATTCCGAGATCGCGGGAGCGGGTGGACTTCCGGGCTTCTTCATCTCGTTCACGGCGTCGGATCCGCACACGGCGCAACTGGTGTGCCGCGAGATTACATCGCTGTTTGTGAGTGCAAGCCTGCAGGCACGCGAACAATCGGCTGAAGGCACGACGGCGTTTCTGAAGGGCCAGCTGGACCAGGCGAAGGCGAACCTGGATCAGCAGGACCAGAAGCTGGCCGAATTCCAGAAGCAGTACATGGGCACCCTCCCAGAGCAGCAGGCGCCGAACATGGAGATGCTCAACACCCTGACTACTCAGCTGGATGCGACAACGCAATCGCTGACGCGCATGGAGAATGACAAGACCCTGGTTGAGTCGATGCTTGCGCAGGAGTCGCGGCAGACGCCGGCGGTGCCGGGAATGAGGTCGACGCCACAAGCCGATACGGTCGAGCTGCAGAGGCTGCAAGACAAGGAAGCCGATCTGAAGACGCGCTACACACCGGATTATCCAGATGTGGTTGCGGTTCAGCGGCAGATCGACGATCTGAAGAAGCAGATGGCGGCAGCACCGGCTCCGTCTTCCGCAGCTACCCCGGCAGCGACACGCTATGACTCGCCCGGCACCATACAACTGCGCGCGCAGCTTACCGCAATGAACCAGGCAATCGCGCAGAAGAAGCAGCAGCAAGGTGAGTTGCAGGCCCAGATTCGTCAGTATCAAGGCAAGATCCAATCCACACCGCTGGTTGAGGCTAAGATGAAAGACCTGACGCGCGATCATGACCAGGCGCAGGAGTTCTATAACAGCCTGCTCGGCAAAATGAACAACTCACAGATGGCAACCGACCTGGAACGCCGCCAAGAGGGTGAGAATTTCAAAATCATGGACGACGCAAATCTTCCCGATGCGCCGACGTTCCCGAAACGCGGAATGTTCGCGGCTGGCGGATTCGTGCTCGGCCTGGGATTTGGCGTACTGCTGATAGCGTTTCTCGAGTACAAAGACAAATCTTTACGGACTGAGCGCGATATTTGGGCGTTCACCAAACTTCCGACGCTGGCCACGATTGCCTTGATTCATGAGACCAAGGGCAAGACGAAGGGTCCCATCGGCGGCCTGCTGAACAAGGACGTTGCTTCTGCCACAAATAAACCTCTCGCGAATGTTGGTGGCTAGACCATGTATAGAAAGTTCTTCAATCTGCAAGCCAGTCCGTTCGGTACGAGTCCGGACCCTCGTTTCCTGTACATGATGCCGCACACGCGTGAGGCCCTCGCGGGGCTGGAGTATGGCATCGCCGAGCGCAAGGGATTTACCGTGCTCACTGGAGAGGTTGGAACCGGCAAGACGACGCTGTTGCGCAGCGCGCTCGGATCGCTTGGGCAACGCCGCGTTCACACATCATTCGTTTTCAATCCCCTGCTCGATCCACTGGATTTTCTGGAGTTCGTGCTCACTGATTTTGGGCTCACTCCGAATTCGCGCACCAAGTCGGGCATGCTGCTGCAACTCAATCGCTGGCTGATCGAGCGCTACCGTGCGCAGGAGACATGCGTGGTGGTGGTCGACGAGGCGCAGAATCTTTCGTGGGAGCTGCTCGAAGAGATTCGCCTGTTGACGAACCTCGAATCCTCGTCGGAGAAGCTGCTACAGATCGTGCTGTCGGGCCAGCCGGAGTTGGAGGAGAAGCTGCGGCACCCAAGCGTACGGCAGCTGCGGCAACGCATTTTCCTATGGTGCCGCACCCAGTCGCTCACTGCCGAGCAAACAGGCGAATACATCGCGGAGCGTCTACGGATCGCGGGCTCAACCGAGGCAATCTTCTCGCCAGAAGCGATCCAGCTCATCTACACGTACAGCCTGGGAATTCCCCGCACGATTAACCTGATCTGCGAGCACTCGCTGATTCTTGGCTACGTTGAGCAGATCCACGTAATCCCAGGATCACTGATCGCTCACGTGGCGGCTGACCTGGAACTGGACATGCAGTCTTTCCTGATGGCCCCATCCCAACCAGGGGATGGGCTGCACAGCCCACTTCGTCCGATGGAGACGGGAAAATTTATGAACTCCTTTAATAGAGAACCTGGGGGCGGCCGATGAGCCACATCTACGAAGCGCTACAACGAGCGGAAGCGGAGCGGAAGTCTGGCGCGCAGGCCGTCGCAATCCGTGAGGAGCCGGAGCATCAAAGCCTGGCGTTCGCGGCATCGATGCCGCCGGTTGCAGCAGAGCCCACGCAGACACTAGAGGTAGTGGCGCCTGCACCGGTAGAGGCACCCCCAACAGTCGGCCCATCGTTCCTGAGCGACGTTCGGCGCAGGCCATGGAATCCATCGTTGGATCGGCTGCCTGCGCTGGAGCGCGGCGGTACAGGCGTGGAGCAGTTCCGCAGCCTCCGCTCGCGGCTCCAGGAGTTTCGCGATCTTCGCAGCCTGAAAACCGTCTTGATCAGCAGCGGTCTGCCGCAGGAGGGCAAGAGCTTCATTGCGGTTAACCTGGCGATCAACCTTGCACGACACAAGAGCAGCAAGGTATTGCTGATCGACGGGGACATGCGATGCTCCAGTCTGCATCATTACCTGGGCAGCGAGTTTCATCCTGGGCTGCCGGACTACCTATCGGGAAAAGCCAGCCTGCAGGAGGTTATGCAATTTCCAGAAGAGGCGAAAGACCTCGACCCCTCGATGACCGCTGTATTGAACAACATTGCGTTCATTCCGGGCGGCGATGGTGGAGACCAGGCGGCGGACCTTTCGGCGAGCAAGCGATTCGAAGAGTTGTTGGCGACCGTGGCTCCGCACTTCGACTGGATCATTGTTGACTCGCCTCCGGTGTTGCTGGTTTCCGATGCGGTGAACCTGGCGCGATCGTGCGATGCGGTGCTGTTAGTAGCACGCTCTGGTATAACGACGTTCCCGACAGCACAGCGCGCACAGCAAGAGCTGAAGGCCTCGAATGTTATTGGGTTTGTACTGAATGCCGTCGACAAGCCACCCATGAGCGGGAGCTACTACTACCGCTACGAGAGCAAGAAAGAGTAACCAGAGTACGGTGCACGCATGATAAAGCTGCTGAATGTTTACTATCCAACCCGGACAGTCGTTCTGATTCTGTGCGAAGCCCTCATCGTGTGCGGCTCGTTCGTACTGGCATCGGCGATCGTACTGGGTGGGGAGACCTTCAACGTGCTCGGCCACGACCACGGGATCATGAAGATTGCGATCCTGACGGTGTGCACCATCTTGTGCGCCTACTACTTCGACCTGTACGAGCCGCAACATATCTCGGCACGCTGGGAGATTTATTTCCGGCTACTGCTGGTGATGGGATGCCTGGCGTTCGCGCTGTCGGCTATCGTGTACGTATTTCCGCAAGCGGCGATTGCACGGTTTGTCTTTTTACTTGGCCTGATCCTGGTCGTGGCCGGCCTGATTGCATGGCGCAGCGCGTTTGAATGGATCAGCGGACATGCCGTGTTTCAGGAACGAGTGTATGTACTGGGCGAAGGAGAGCGCGCCAGCGCGATCATCGAAACAATCCGAGAACACCGCGAGGCCGGGATGGTGGTAGTGGGGTGGGACGCTCCCGCAGCTGACAAGGCGCAGCGCAGAAAGACGTTTGCCACGGCCGTCGAGCAGATGGCTTCGGAGACGTCCATCGATCGCATCGTGGTCGCGCTGGACGATCGCCGCGGAGAGTTGCCCGTCGACGGACTGCTGGCAATGCGCTTTCGCGGAGTGACCATTGAAGAGGTGGGCAGCGTACTCGAACGCCTGACAGGCAAGCTCCAACTCGATGGCCTGCGCCCCAGTGACCTGCTGTTTTGCGAAGGCTTTCGGATGAAGCCGTCGCAACAGTTCCTATTGAGGATTGCTTCAACCCTGGTGGCTGCCGTCGGCCTGATCCTTTTCCTGCCGCTGTTTCCGTTCGTGGTGTTGCTGGTGAGACTTTCCTCGCCAGGGCCGGTACTCTTCCGGCAGGAACGGGTCGGCCTGAACGGCAAGGTCTTCAACGTATACAAGTTCCGCACCATGGTGCAGAATGCCGAGGCAGAAGGGGCACAGTGGGCTCAGAAGAACGATCCGCGCGTGACTCGGGTGGGACAGTTCATGCGCAAGACGCGCCTGGATGAGGTTCCGCAATTGTGGAACGTGTTGCGGGGCGATATGAGCTTTGTGGGACCTCGGCCCGAGCGTCCTGAGTTCGTCTCATGGCTCGCCCAGGAGCTGCCCTTCTACGAGGTTCGGAATATGATCCGTCCCGGCCTTACCGGTTGGGCGCAGATTCGCTATGGCTACGGAGCGACACTTGAACAGAGTCGCGAGAAGCTAGCCTACGACTTGTATTACGTGAAGCATCAGACCCTTGGCCTCGACCTGCTGATTATGTTCGAGACGATCAAGACGATCCTGCGCCGCCGCGGAGCACAGTAGCCGAAGCGATGCACAGTAGCCGAAGCGGAGCATCGAGGTCGCCGCCAGTGCGCCCCTCCGATCCAACCTCAAGCACGCAATCACATTCCATGAACGATCAGTTGAGAGTCCCTCGAGCAGCGCTCGCATACTCGATGCGCTTGCCCTGGACTCGAGAGCCCTGGCCATTAGGCCTCGTTGTCCAAGTGGCGAGCCGCCGAAACACGCAGGTTGACTGCCTGGCGATGTCGCGGCAACCCGAATCCTGAACCGTCTGTCGAACTCGCGAGCGTGCGATGGGGCTTGCGGATGCGCTTCGATGCGGCGCCAGCGCATGAAGATGGGACGTGCCGGTGGATTCCGGATCTGTCCTACCGGTCGATCATTGAAGAGACCCTGGATCCTGCGGTCGACACCTAACATGAGAAGAGCCACCTCGCAGGAGGTGGCTCTAACAATGCGAGCAACAGCTTGTAAATAGCTGGAGCCCTCATTCTTCTCACAATGCAACAGCCGCGGTTAGGTCGACTAGCTCAACCCACAATCTTCCTCATCGGGGATGAGGCTATCAAGATCGCATAAGTGCAAACTTATGAAGTACTGCAGGAGGCCCCCATCGAGGCGTACTGCATGAACCTGGGAGACGAACAGTTAGCCGATCTTTGAAGCAAATTTACGACGCGCGAAACCAGCTGCGCTCAGCAGGCCGGTACCGAGCAGGAGTAAGCTGCTGGGCTCGGGGGTGATATTGATTGATGCTGAGTAGCTGGTGCTCGCATCAAGGCCTTCCGGCGGCTGCGTCGTGAGATCGATGCCGGCTGGTGTGTAGTAGGTTGTGCCCCCCACCGTATTCACGACGTCTCCATAGCCGAAGAGGGCAAAGTTGCCACCGCCATCGGTGCCTATGCTGGTGACACCTAGCAGATCAAAGGTCTCCGCTACCCCATCCAAGGTGAAGGTAAAGACATCGCCGGTCGAGGCGCCTGTGAGGGTCTCTGGAGTCGTCGCCAACGCCGCGTTCCAGCTACCAACCAGACTGCCCGTAGCGGCCACCGAAGAATCAGCGCTAGCGAGCACAATCTCCGTCGGGGTATATGCATCGAATCCAATGATGCTGATCGTGCCCGGCCCGAGGGTGTCTGCGTACGCCAAAGACGTAGACGCAGCCAGTGCTGCACCTAAAACAAGTAACTTTGAAGTTATCCTCATATTTCCTCCTGAAAATCACCGCTGTCGCGGGTCGAGCTAAATGCATTGCGGCATGCTGCAAAGAACCATCTTCTTCGGAAAGCGGGCTCGTGCGTGACGTCCAAGCCGATGAACTTAGGTCCCTTACACCCGTAATATAAGCATCTGGATAGCCAAATATTAGAGTTTTACAATCAATGAGTTATCGACATCCGATCGCAGCGATCCGCAACAGTTTGCACAGTCCTTGGCGATAACTTTCCATCAGGAACCGTGGCCCTTTGAACGTTGGAATGCCCCCGCTTTACTGCCAGCGTTCAATCTTCGCAGCCACACGCTAGCCCTGCTACCTTCGCTCAAACAGGCCCAAACGTTTCGCCAAGACCGGGGAGCGCCTGGTTGAGTTCCGGGGAGAAAAAGGTACAGGAAGCCTCCGAAGAGGCTTCCTGCTGTATTAAGTGAATTGAGAGTGGATAGAGTGGATTACGCAGCGAACTTTCTGCGCACGATTCCACAAGCCCCGAGGAGGCCTGTGCCGAGCAGGATGAGGGAACCCGGCTCCGGGGTAGCGGTGAGGGTTGCGTCGAAGTCAACGCCCGAAGGATCGCTCCCGGCCGCACCCTCCACGTTCCCTGCCTGCTCAACGATGAACTCCAGCGTGTTGCTGGAACCCAGCGAGAGGTCCGACAACAGCAGGCTATATTCCGTGGAAGCCAGGCATCCGGGTTTGTTATTTGCGCAGGTCGAGTCGGTGCCCAAGGCACCAAACGGGATCAGCAACGAGCCGTTCAGCCACACCTCCGTGGTATCGTCCGCGAGCACATTCAGTACCCCATTGTAGGTACCGGGTGTCGCGCTGAAGGTAGAAGTGAACTCATAGTACCCATAGCCCGGAGTGAAGGAGCCGCCAGGACCCGCGTTCGCATTCATCCCGACCCATGTGGAGTTGCCGAGCGCTGCGTCCCAAACTCCGTTCGGACTGAGGGTGTAGGTAGAGCTGGAACCGGGGGCCACGAGAGTCCCTAGCCCGGCGCCATAGGCGCCTGTGAGATCTACCCCCGTATAGGTCAGAGCAGTGTTGGCATCTGCCACAATCGGAGCAGCGGTGGAGGCATAGCTGCCGAGTGTGATGGTAGAGGCGTTGGCCATAGTTGTTGACGCGGCAAGAACCGCGCCGAGGATTGTGAACTTGCCGAGATATTTCATTTGAATCTCCTGGGAGTACCGCTAAAAACTGCGCAAAACGTACAACCTACAAAAGTGCCTGCCTATCTGCACAAACAGACAACCGCTGGAAACCAATTGCCGATAGAGCCTTGCTCCCAGCGGTTAATCTCCGTGACGATACCTTGATATAGGCACGTTGCACGCCAAACTTTTCCTCTTGGAATCAACAAGTTGCATTTCTTCAAGCCGGAATAGTTGCAAAGTTTTGCAGAGCTTGATTGATCATTTGCGTAGTCGCCCCGGTTTGCGATCCGTGGTCGTGAGGATTCGAGGCCTGTTCCAAGCCCCAAGCGGCTGTTGGGCCGGCGGATTGGCGGTCGATAACCAGAATTAATCCGGGAACGGAAGATGTCCGACATGGGTGGGTGGACCGGCACGATTTCGCAATGTGCGGGTAGCGCGAGCAGGAGCGCAAGTCCGTAACCAAAATCCCGGAAGGGAACGGGCGCGATGCTGTCCCTTTGCAGTCTCAATTCCAAAAGAAGCAACGGTAAATCCGAAATCATGCCCGCGCCCAAGATGCAATAATTGTCCTCATGATGAAAGATGAAACGTTTGCCCTTCCTGACATAGCTCGGGAACGCATGGTGCGGCTGCAGGCTCACACGGCAAAGGTTGGTGTCATTGGTCTCGGATATGTAGGATTGCCGCTCTCACTTCTCCTTTCAGGCGCAGGCTTCCAGGTGACGGGCTTCGATATCGACGAGAAGAAGGTGGTTGATCTGGAAGCCGGCCGCTCCTACATCATCAAGATTCCGCAGGAAGAGATTCAGGCGGCACGCGAAAAGGGCTTTCGGGCCACCACTGACTTCGCAAATATCTCGGATCAGGACGTTGTGATCATGTGCGTTCCGACGCCGCTGACGGAACACCGCGAACCGGATTTGAGCTTCATCGAAAACACCGCGAAGTCCCTTGCGCCGTGGGTTCGCGAGGGACAGCTCATCGTGCTCGAGAGCAGCACCTATCCCGGAACAACGGAGGATCTGCTCATTCCGATCCTCGAAAAGGGAAATACGCTGGGCCTGAAGGCGCAGGGGAAAGGTCCTGCCTTTGAGCACGGGGTGTTTTATGTCTCGTTCTCGCCGGAGCGCGAAGACCCGGGAAACACGACCGTGGCCCGACATGACATCCCCAAGGTCGTCGGCGGACATGATGCGGTCGCGACTGAGCTGGCGGCAACACTGTACGAGGGAATCTTCACCAAATCGGTGCGCGTGTCGTCGACCAAGACCGCGGAGATGACCAAGCTACTGGAGAACATCTATCGTTGCGTCAATATCGCCCTTGTCAACGAACTGAAGATTCTATCGCTGCGCATGGGCGTAGACATCTGGGAGGTAATTGACGCAGCGTCGACCAAGCCTTTCGGCTTCCATCCGTTTTATCCGGGACCAGGCCTGGGCGGACACTGCATTCCGATCGATCCCTTTTACCTGAGCTGGAAGGCGAAGGAGTACGACTTCAATACTCGATTCATCGAGCTCGCCGGCGAGGTAAATGGAGCGATGCCGGAGTTTGTTGCTCAAACGGTCGGCAAGGCACTCAATCAGCGCAAGAAGGCCTTGAACGGGTCAAGGATTCTCATGTTGGGGATGGCCTACAAGAAGGACATTGACGACCTGCGTGAGTCTCCGTCGCTGACCATCATCGAACTGCTGCGCCATGAAGGCGCAGAGGTTTTGTACAACGACCCTTACTTCCCCACCGTCGGAAGAGGCAGGCACTACAACCTGAACATGACCTGCACGCCGCTGGAGAATTTGGAACAATACGATTGCGTGCTGATCATCACAGACCACTCGGACTATAACTACCAGCAGATTGTCCAGAACTCCCAACTGGTCGTAGACTCGCGCAATGCAACCAAGGGAATCGTCTCTGAAAAAATTGTGCGGTGTTAGATATTCGTTTCTGCGCGCTAAGAAGTAATCGCAAGCCACCATTAATAAAGTGGAGGTGTTCACGAATCAAAAGGGCTGCCACTGGCAGCCCTTCTTGTTTTTCTCGCGAATGACAATCGGCCTAAGAACGTCGAACAGCCGCCTGTGCACTGGTTCTGTTGCGATAGATCAAGCCTGACATCAGTCCAACCGCAGTTGCCATCAGCAACAGGCTGGATGGCTCCGGAGTAGGGCCTATGGGAGGAGTCGGAGGCGTTTCGCCTGAGAAGATCGTCGGTGGGCCAGGGTAATAGACCGGCGGATAGATTGGATTAGCAACAGGCGGCTCCACCGGGTTATCCGGCGGTACCAGGTTACTTACGATGACAGTAGGCTGCGACGGAGCAGAAAAGGTATCCATCATCGAAGGAAGAACTGGAGGCAGCGCCACCGGCGTCAGGCCATCCGCCATCCCAGCATCATCCATGGGGACCTGGCAGACAAAGTCGATCTTGTCCATCGCTTCTTTCTTCGTCGGACGATAGTGGGGATGGGCTTTGTTCCACGCGGCCCAACGCGCCAGGGTCTCTGGACTTACTTTGTGATGAAGGTGCTTGGCAAGCTGGTCCTGATATGCACGAAACAGATGCTGGCAGTCCGTTGAGGCATGGACGCCTACAGTACCAACACCCACACTGGCGACTAGCAGTGTGATGAAAAGTGGTACTCGGAGATTGACTTTCATTCGGGGTCCCTTGTGGATGTCTACTGGCTGATCCTATAAATTTTGTTTCAATGCCGTCGAAATCTTTGCTGTCAGATGTGGGTTGGCACGCTCAACTTGCGCCGCAACGTATCATCCATCGTGGCCTTCGCTGGACCGTGCTTTTGAGACGACGGCATAAGTAAAACAGGCGCGCTCTCTTCGCTTAGCTTGTACAGCAGCGATCGATAGCTAATGTGAAGCCATTTTGCAGTCTTCTGGCGATTCCAACTGTTGGCCTGGAGAGCCTTCAAGATAATGTGCCTCTCCAGATCAAGGGTCGCCTTCTTTGTAATATGCCTAAGCGAGACCGGCTCGCTGAGATCGATGTCCGCCAGGATCCTGCCGGCGGCATGCTGTTGCGGCAGAAGTTCGTCCGCCAGGATCTCTTCATTCCCGATGAGAACGTAACTGCGGATAATATTTTCCAACTGACGGATATTTCCTGGCCACTCATACCGCTGCATCAGCTCAATGGCGTTCCGAGAGAGCGGCTTCGGAGAAAGGCTGAAGGTCCGGGCATGCTGCTCGAGGAAGTAGTCCACCAGCTGCGGGATATCTTCTTTCCGTGCACGCAATGGCGGAAGATTTAATGGTGACCGCATTGATGCGATACAGGAAATCGAGCCGAAAGGATCCATCTTCCACCTGTGAGCGGAGATCCTGGTTGGCGACCGAAACAAGGCGCGTCTCGATGGTCAACGTGGTGTGGCCTCCAACCCGGACGAACGTCCCGTCCTGAAGCACTTGCAACAGCTTGGACTGCACCATTAGATCGAGGCTGCCGACCTCATCCAGAAACAATGTGCCCATGTGGGCTTGCTCGACGCGGCCGCGCTTGGTGGAGTGCGCGCCCGTAAACGCACCTTTTTCATAGCCGAAGAGCTCAGTCTCGAGCAGCGTCTGGGGGATCGAAGGACAACTCACCTTAACCAGGGAGTCCTTTGATCGTCTCGAGAAGGCATGCAGAAGACGCGCACAGATTTCCTTGCCAGTGCCGGTTTCACCCTGGAGAAGTACAGGCACATCGGTGGTCGCGACGCGTTCCAGTTTCTGACGGATTGCCTGCATGCCGGCGGTGCGCCCAAAGACGATGTCTAAAGGAGGGAGATCCAGAAAAGCGGCCGAGTTCACGTAATGGTCCAAGGGATGTCCTACCAACGAGCTATATTTAGCAAACCTAGCCTGGAGGTAGCACGTCAAAGGCCATACACCTGGAGCGAGCAACTTGCTCCCAATTCCCGTGTTTATGTGTGCATGTGTCTATCGTTGCATCCTGAAGATGCGCAAATCCCCTTTGTTTACTGAGTGATTAACGCTACCAATGTGGAACTTTTTTTCTCTTTTTGACTGCAAAGTTCTTCCCTTTGTGACACGGTTCCGCTAGACTGAATCAACCTTGAGGCGCCTCAGAACCGAGTGAACCACGTTCTCGCGGCTTGCTGTGGGCGCTCAAATGCGAACAGCTGATGAACGTTATCCGCGCGCAGCCGCCGCCCAGTGTTGGAGTCCATAGATGTCTACCGCATTGCCATTTGGTGTTCCCAGACTCGCGCAGACACCAAAGCCTCGACTGTTTGTCCTGGATACGAATCTCGCTGTTCTCGAGTACCTTCGTGCGGTATTGAGCAACCAGTATAGCCTGAGCCTGTTTTCGGACGAAGCCGCCCTGTTGCACCAGTGTGCTGATGGACCGGAGCCGCATCTGGTCTTGCTGGCGTGGGAGAGCATTGAACAATCTCTGCCGATTTTGTCGCACGTGCGTGCCTCAATTCCCGACGTACCTATCATCATCCTTTCCACCTCTGCTGAGGTGAAAAATCTCGAAATTGTGACGCGAATTGGCTCTCGGGGCGTGGTTCTAAAGCCATTTGTGGACGGAAACCTCGAAATTGCCATCGAGGAGCATCTGGAGTGCGTGGACCGCGCCACTTCCGCTGAACCGCAGGAGATTCGCCTGGACGATAGTCACTCGTTCGTCTGGTCGAACAAGCGGATGCGTGAATTGCAGGCCCAGGCTGCTCTTGTAGCAAAATCCGATATTCCTGTGCTCATCATGGGCGAAAGCGGGACCGGCAAAGAGATCCTGGCGATGTATACCCACAAGATGTCAATGCGCAGCGAACGCATGTTCCTGAAGGTCAACTGCGCTGCTATGCCCGCTGATCTGCTTGAAAGCGAACTGTTTGGCTACGAGCAAGGAGCCTTCACAGGCGCGATCAAAGCCAAACCCGGCAAGTTCGAGATCTGCAGTGGTGGAACTATTTTTCTCGACGAGATTGGAGAGATGCCCGCCATCCTCCAGGCCAAGCTGCTCCAGGTACTGCAGGACGGTACATTCTCTCGGCTGGGAAGCCGGGCGCCGATGAAAGTGGATGTCCGCGTGATCGCGGCCACCAACATCAATATGAAGGCGGCGATCGCTCAAAAGAGTTTCCGCGAAGATCTTTACTACCGCCTCAATGGTTTCTCGTTGGTCATTCCTCCCCTTCGGGATCGTCGCGACGAAATTACCATTCTGGCGCAGCACTTCGTGCGTAAAGGCGCCGCAAAATATGGAAGCAAGCCGCTCACCCTTTCGCATAACCTGCTGGATGCCCTGACCCGCTATTCCTGGCCTGGCAACAGCCGCGAATTGGAGCACGTGATCAACCGCTTCTTGATTCTGGGTGACGAGATGGCGATTCTAGCCGATTTGAGTCCTTTCTCGAATCTCCATGCCGAGGCGAATTCGTCGCAGGATCAGATGAAAGGCGCAGGGTTGAAGCAGCTCGTCCGCAGCTTGAAGGGCGACGCTGAGGCGTCGGCGATTGAACGGATTCTGGAGGCAAACGGATGGAACCGGAAAGCAGCAGCAAACGAACTGCAGATCAGCTACAAGGCGCTGCTGTACAAGATCAAGCAGTACGACCTCGCACCCAGACGGCGAGCCTAAATCACTTTCCACCCCAGGAACCGTCCGACGATCCTTATATGATCGTGATCCGCGGCGAAGATTACACGATCAAGGGATATGCTGAACGCAGTCAATGGCCATCCGATATGGATGACGTTCATGCACGCGGCCTAAGTTCAATCCGCCTGAAACACTTTCAGTCCGGCGAGGTGGAAGATGTTTCGCTCAACAATGTGAAGGCTGTCTTTTTTGTGAAAGACTTCTCCGGCCAGACCAGTCACGTGGACCTTCTCTTCCACGACCGGCTGCCGCCGATGGAGTGCCTGTGGATTCGCATCCGCTTTGATGATGGCGAAACGGTTGAAGGAATTATTCACAACGCTTTGGACTATATCGTCGGACCAGGCTTTTTCATGGCGCCGGCGGATCCCATCGGAAACAACTGGCTGATTTATGTCTCGAAGAGCAAGCTCAAGGGATTTGAGATCCTGGGATTGCGTCCTCGCGTGAAGAGCCTGCATCGCTCCAAGACCTCATAACTCAGAGCGCGCGCCAACTCCCAGCCTGCATCCCCACCTCAACTCTATTCCTGTCTTTTGGAACGCGAAGCCCCGAGGCCGACGGCTACCTGGAGGCTTCCGACACATACCAGGCGACCGTCTTCTCCAGGCCTTCGAAGAAATTATCCTTCGGCTTATACCCCAGCTCGTTGCGGGCGCGATCGATGCTTGCAAGCGAATGCTGAATATCCCCTTCCCGCGGTGGGCCGTAGATGGGGCTCTCCTTGAATCCGAGGATTTTGGCGATCCCTGCATAGACATCATTAAGAGTTTGGCTCTTGCCGGTCCCGATATTGAATACTCTGTCCGGTAGCGACCTCGTCGGGCGCGACGCACGCCAGCAGATTGGCATTCACAGCATTGTCGACATACGTGAAATCTCGACTCGTCAACCCGTCACCGAAGATCATGGGCGTTTCACCGGCCATCATCTTGTAGATGAACTGCGCGATGACTCCTGAATAGGGAGAGTCTGCCGCCTGCCGCGGGCCAAAGATATTGAAGTAACGAGTGCAGACGCCTTGCAGACCGTACACGCGATAAAAAGCCTGGATGTAATACTCGCAGGTTAGCTTTTGCACGGCATACGGAGACAAGGGCATCGGCAACATTTCTTCCTGTTTCGGCTGTGTGGGCTGATCGCCGTAAGCAGAGGACGACGCCGCGTAGACAATTCGGCGCACGCCCGCATCTTTGGCTGCCAACAAGAGGTTGAGCGTTCCATTGACGTTGGACTCGTGCGAGGTGAGCGGATCCTTTACAGACCGGGGCACCGATGCCAAGGCTCCCTGGTGGAGAATAAAGTCGATGCCCTTACAGGCCTCCCTGACTCCGCGTTGATCCTGGAGATCCATCTCCTGAAAGTTGACGGAGGCGCGAATATCCGCGAGGTTCTCAAGGTTCCCAGTAGACAAGTTATCAAAGCCGCTGACGTCATGCCCTTGTTTGACGAGCTCGTGAGCTAAAGAAGAACCAATGAATCCGGCAATTCCAGTAATAAGATAACGTGCCATGATTTCCTCGCCCCATGATTATAGGGCCGTGCAAACATACGGCAGAGAGGATGTATGGAGATTCTAGGGAGGCGAATCCCAAAAACACCATAACCCCAGAGAAGGAGGAATGACCAAGCATGTTAAAGTGAAAAGCCCACCGCAAGGGTGGGCTCTTCTTGAATTATGCCGGCGATCACCTAATCTCCCACACACTTACGCGTGCAGTACCATCGGCCCAACGAGGCTTAACTTCCGTGTTCGGGATGGGAACGGGTGGAACCCTCGTAGTAAACTCACCGGCAAACTTTAGAAAGATGCGCCGCAGCGCGATCGTTCACAACTGAATAGATTGAGCAGACTATATACCAAATATTTCTTGCGTATTAGTTATTGTCTGAATGCCATAAATGGCGATCATTTTATAACTACAAAGCTTGTATTGAATGACTCTAGAACAATGAACGAAATACATTGCGCAGAGTAAATTCTATGGACAAGCCGAACGGGCGATTAGTACTGGTAAGCTACATGCATTACTGCACTTCAACCTCCAGCCTATCAACCAGGTGGTCTTCCTGGGCCCTTCATTTCCCTTACGGGTTGGGAGATCTCATCTTAGAGCGTGCTTCCCGCTTATATGCATTCAGCGGTTATCACAACCGAACTTCGCTACCCAGCCGTGCCATTGGCATGACAACTGGAACACAAGAGGTTCGTCCATCCCGGTCCTCTCGTACTAAGGACAGCCCTCTTCAAATCTCCTACGCCCACAGCAGATAGAGACCGAACTGTCTCGCGACGTTCTGAACCCAGCTCACGTACCACTTTAATCGGCGAACAGCCGAACCCTTGGAACCTTCTACAGCTCCAGGATGTGATGAGCCGACATCGAGGTGCCAAACCGAAGCGTCGATATGAACTCTTGGCTTCGATCAGCCTGTTATCCCCGGCGTACCTTTTATCCGTTGAGCGATGGCCATTCCATACAGAACCACCGGATCACTAAGGCCTGCTTTCGCATCTGCTCGACTTGTAGGTCTTGCAGTTAACCACACTTATGCCTTTGCACTCGACGGTCGATTTCCAAACGACCTGAGTGTAGCTTCGCGCGCCTCCGTTACAATTTAGGAGGCGACCGCCCCAGTCAAACTACCCGTCTTACTATGTCCCTCACCCCGATAAGGGGTGGAGGTTAGAATCACAACAATCGCAGGGTGGTATCTCACCGTTGGCTCCACCGAACCCAAAAGTCCGGTCTCAAAGCCTCCCACCTATCCTGCGCAGCAAGTGCCGTAACTCATAGTAAAAGTATAGTAAAGGTGCACGGGGTCTTTTCGTCTAGCTGCGGGTAACCGGCATCTTCACCGGTACTACAAGTTCGCCGAGCAACTCGTTAAGACAGTCGAACGATCGTTACTCCATTCGTGCAGGTCGGAACTTACCCGACAAGGAATTTCGCTACCTTAGGACCGTTATAGTTACGGCCGCCGTTCACCGGGGCTTCAGTTCAAAGCTTCGCCTTGCGGCTAACCTCTCTCTTTAACCTTCCGGCACCGGGCAGGAGTCAGCCCCTATACGTCGTTTTTGACTTTGCAGAGACCTGTGTTTTTGTTAAACAGTCGCCGTTCGCGTTTCACTGCGGCCCCCCTAGGCTTGCACCCACGGGGGCGACCCTTCTCCCGAAGTTACGGGTCTAATTTGCCGAGTTCCTTAACAAGCTTTCACTCGAGCGCCTTTGGATATTCTCCTCGTCTACCTGTGTCGGTTTGTGGTACGGTTCCCAATCTCTCTCCTTAGAGGTTTTTCTTGGCACCATGAAATCAGCAGCTTTCAGCCCTACGGCTTACTGTTTTACGCCTCACTGTTAAGACTCTCCGGATTTGCCTAGAGAATCCAGCTTACGCGTATCAAACCCCATAGCCATATGAGGTCCTGCTTATCCTTATGCGTCACCCCATCGTAATAACGAGGTATTGGGAGGTCCGGAATATTAACCGGATATCCATCGCTTACGCCTTTCGGCCTCAGCTTAGGGACCGCCTAACCCTGAGCGGATTAACCTTCCTCAGGAAACCTTAGACTTTCGGCGTGAAGGGTTCTCACCTTCATTATCGCTACTTATGCCGGCAGGGTCTCTTCTCTAATGTCCACGTATCTTCACAGTTACGCTTCATTCACGAGAGAATGCTCTCCTACCACGCACACCAAAGGTGTGCATTCGCTGCTTCGGTATATAGTTTTAGCCCCGTTGTATTGTCGGCACCGGACCGCTTGACCAGTGAGCTATTACGCTTTCTTTAAAGGATGGCTGCTTCTAAGCCAACCTCCTGGCTGTCTGAGCGTTCCGACTTCCTTTCCCACTTAACTATAATTTTGGGACCTTAGCAGGCGATCTGGACTGTTTTCCTCTCGACTGTGAAGCTTAGCCCCCACAGTCTGACTGCCGTGCTGGTTGTGATCGGCATTCGAAGTTTGGTTGGATTCAGTAAGCCGGAAAGCCCCCTAGTCCATCCATGTCTCTACCACCGATCCAAATCACACGACGCTAGCCCTAAAGCTATTTCGGAGAGAACGAGCTATCACGGAATTTGATTAGCCTTTCACCCCTACCCTCAGCTCATCCGAGCTT
Source organism: uncultured Acidobacteriaceae bacterium (assembly GCA_963796535.1). Lineage (GTDB taxonomy): Bacteria > Acidobacteriota > Terriglobia > Terriglobales > Acidobacteriaceae > Granulicella. The sequence continues at coordinate 242,824 of CAWCMO010000007.1, read as the reverse complement.
TTTTCAACAAACACCGGTTCGGTCCTCCATTGGGTGTTACCCCAACTTCAACCTGGCCAAGGGTAGATCATCCCGCTTCGCGTCTATTCCTGCCAACTGAACGCCCTATTCAGACTCGCTTTCGCTGCGGCTCGCTCACGCTTAACCTTGCTGACAAGAATAACTAGCCGGCTCATTATGCAATAGGCACGCGGTCAGACATTCCCTTACGGGCATAGTCCTCCCACTGCTTGTAGGCACACGGTTTCAGGTACTATTTCACTCCCCTCTCGGGGTTCTTTTCGCCTTTCCCTCACGGTACTGGTTCACTATCGGTCAGAAACGAGTATTTAGCCTTACGGGATGGTCCCCGTGGATTCAAGCAGGGTTTCTCGTGCCCCGCCTTACTCAGGTACCTGCTTCGAGTCTGGATCAATTTCGTCTACGCGCCTGTCACGCTGTTTCGGGTCACTTTCCAATGACTTCGACTATCGACCAGATTGGTAACTCTACTGTTGCAGGCCCTACAACCCCCGAACTACCGAAATAGTACGGGTTTGGGCTGTTCCGAGTTCGCTCGCCACTACTATCGGAATCGAGGTTTCTTTCTTCTCCTGGAGGTACTGAGATGGTTCACTTCCCTCCGTTCGCTTGCTCCTACCTATGTATTCAGTAGGGCATACATGAGGTTTGCTCATGTGGGTTTCCCCATTCGGAAATCTCCGGATCAACGCCTGTGTGCGGCTCCCCGAAGCTTATCGCAGCTTGCCACGTCCTTCATCGCCTGTTTCTGCCAAGGCATCCACCGTGCGCCCTTAGTAGCTTGACCATAGAATTTACTCGCACGCATCAGAGAAACTACCTCTGACCGTAGAGACATCTACGTTGTTTTCGTCCGCCTTCTGGTACTTGTCCTCACTGGATTAGGGTGAGGGGCTACCTAGAATATTCTAAAGACACTCAATACTGATAATCAGCTATCCCTTATAGAAACTACCTATAAGTTCAAAGCTGCTCAGCCTTGTAGTTATATTTACCCAATCTATTCAGTTGTCAAAAATCGTCTGCGGCAACTCTAGTTGCTGCTACGCGCCACTAAGGCGCGCTGGAGACGAGCGATCCACCGAGGGGACCACAAGCTCAAGGATCAGTGTCCGCTACTTTCATAGTCGGAGACTCAACCTCGAGCTGGTTTGCTTCGATGACCTTCAGAGAGAAATGGTGGAGCTGACCGGGATCGAACCGATGACATCCTGCTTGCAAAGCAGGCGCTCTCCCAACTGAGCTACAGCCCCATCTGATCAGTATAACCGATACAGATAAAGTGGTGGGCCTGGATAGATTCGAACTATCGACCTCACCCTTATCAGGGGTGCGCTCTAGCCAACTGAGCTACAGGCCCGGCATCGCCCGACCGGCATTAGCCGCTCTGGCTTGCTTGCTCTGTCGCTCGCGCTCCTGCTCCGAAGAACAGGCGCAACGAGCTTGTGAGCTCTCTCGAAGGTTTTCGAGGACACAGTTGAACGTGCGATCCGGCTACGCCGAATCTGACCATCGGTGTTGATGGATCGTAAAGAAAAGAAGGTTGAGTTCAGATTCTCCATCTCTTGCTCCCTCGACCAAGATCGAGTCGGCGCAATCAGGAGTTGTCTGGCACATCGCACCCTCAGCGTCGGACGATGTCCTAAGCTGCTCGCAATCGCGAGGCGGATTTGATTGCCAGAACGTTCTCTTTTAGAAAGGAGGTGATCCAGCCGCAGGTTCTCCTACGGCTACCTTGTTACGACTTCACCCCAATCATGAATTACACCTTGGGCGGCTGCTCCCTTGCGGTTAGCGCACCGACTTCTAGTGCAACCCACTTTCGTGATGTGACGGGCGGTGTGTACAAGGCCCGGGAACGTATTCACCGTGGCATGCTGATCCACGATTACTAGCGATTCCAGCTTCATGGAGTCGAGTTGCAGACTCCAATCCGAACTGAGGCCGGCTTTTTCCGATTAGCTCACCCTCGCGGGGTTGCAGCGGTTTGTACCGGCCATTGTAGCACGTGTGTAGCCCTGGACATAAAGGCCATGAGGACTTGACGTCATCCCCACCTTCCTCCCCGTTATCCGAGGCGGTTTCGCTAGAGTGCTCAACTAAATGGTAGCAACTAGAGATAAGGGTTGCGCTCGTTGCGGGACTTAACCCAACATCTCACGACACGAGCTGACGACAGCCATGCAGCACCTATATACAGACCTATTGCTGGGAGACCGTATTTCTACGGCTGTCCTGTACATTTCGAGCCCAGGTAAGGTTCTTCGCGTTGCGTCGAATTAAACCACATGCTCCACCGCTTGTGCGGGCCCCCGTCAATTCCTTTGAGTTTCAGCCTTGCGACCGTACTCCCCAGGCGGATTGTTTATCGCGTTAGCTTCGACACGGGAGGATTGGGTACCCCCCACATCAAACAATCATCGTTTAGGGCTAGGACTACCAGGGTATCTAATCCTGTTTGCTCCCCTAGCTTTCGTGCATCAGCGTCAGTTATGGTCCAGTGAGCCGCTTTCGCCACAGGTGTTCCTTCCGATATCTACGCATTTCACCGCTACACCGGAAATTCCACTCACCTCTCCCATACTCAAGCCCGACAGTTTCCTATGCAGACTATGGGTTGAGCCCATAGATTTCACATAAGACTTGTCAAACCGCCTACGCACCCTTTACGCCCAATAATTCCGAACAACGCTTGCCCCCCTCGTATTACCGCGGCTGCTGGCACGAAGTTAGCCGGGGCTTCTTCTATAGGTACCGTCATTATCTTCCCTATCGAAAGGAGTTTACATCCCAAGGGATTTCATCCTCCACGCGGCGTTGCTGCGTCAGGGTTTCCCCCATTGCGCAAAATTCCCCACTGCTGCCTCCCGTAGGAGTCTGGACCGTGTTTCAGTTCCAGTGTGTCCGTGCGCCCTCTCAGGCCGGATACAGATCATCGTCTTGGTGGGCCATTACCCCGCCAACTAACTAATCTGCCGCGAACTCCTCTTCAAGCGCATTGCTGCTTTGACCCGTAGGTATTATGCGGTATTAGCTAAGATTTCTCTCAGTTATTCCCCACTCGAAGGTAGATGATTCACGTGTTACTCACCCGTGCGCCACTGTACTCAGGACCGAAGTCCCTTTCTCGTGCGACTTGCATGTGTTAGGCACGCCGCCAGCGTTGATTCTGAGCCAGGATCAAACTCTCGTTTAATCTTGGTTTGCTTGCTCTTGTAGGACAGGGGTCCCAAGAGTCAACCGCCTCCGCCCGCTCGAAAAAGCAGCGGAGGTTTAATACTAGTGAGAATGACTCAACCAAACTTCATGTCATCTCACGACTGGCACGTTCAACTATGTTGTCAAAGATCCTGACTGCTCTCGCCTAAGCGGGCAGTTTTGGATCAAGGACCAACACTCAGGCAAAGCCACAGTTTTGTGTCCTCGAACTTGATTGCGCTGTGTGGTACTGTTGGGAGTGTCCGGGGTGGCTTCTCTACTTCGAAGAGCTTTACTCACCGGCCTCGCTGCAGTGTTTTGCGCGAACTTTCTAAGACTATACTGAAGTCCGCATCGCTTGTCAACATTATTTCTTCGGTTTCTTCCGAAGAACATGCCTTCAGGCTGCAACAGCGCAAAATGTCAAAACATCGGGACGACTCGAAATCGAATCGCGAAGCTCTAAGCTTCTGATTCCCTAAGACTTACGCCTCGGGATGTAATGCAGTGGCTTGGGTTTGGTGACGGTCGGCTTTAGAAGCTCTTACACCGCGGTCAAACGCTTGGACTGCGCTCCGGCTTGCCATCATCACCCACTCGATCTTCCAAGTGGCTCCGGCGCGAAGCTTTGTGCAACTCACCTAGACTATCGCAATCGAACCGATTGTGCAAGCTCAGGCGGCTTGTCGCATCCCGTACTGCGGCTGCGACTTCCTGAGACTACCAAGCTAACGCACGAAGCGCAACCAGTCCCCCTGTGGACAGCGGTGGAAAAGGAGCGAATTCCCAAGAGATTCTCCCTCGCGTAAAATCCCATCACGATGGAACCCACTGAAATAAACGAGTTTTCGGAAGAGATGAAGGAGGCTGGCGAAAAAGGAATGCGCCACGTCTCCCTGGCGATTAGCGTACTTGCCGTTCTTGTAGCCATGGTCACGGTGCTCGGCCATCGCTCGCATACCGAGGCCATTCTCATGCAAACGCGCGCGGCCGACCAATGGAATCAATACCAGGCCAAGAAGATCCGCCAGGAACAAGTCAGCACGACAGCTGACCTCCTCTCGTTGCAACCCAGCTCGAACGACGCAGCCGTCCAGACCAAGCTCGCAGAATATCGATCGCACCTAAAGAAGTGGGACGGCGAAATCAATGAGGAACAAGAGGCAGCTCACGATCTCGAGCGTGAGGTAGCTGCTGCCGAACGTCGTGCTCAACGCTATGACCTTGGTGAGGCATTGCTGGAGATTGCTGTCGTTCTATCCTCGATCACACTGCTGACGCGGCAGCGACGCTTCTTCTTCTTCGGCTTGTGCCTCGGGCTCCTCGGCGTCATTGAGGGAGCCACGGCGCTACTGATGCATTAACCGGCGCAGTAGAAGTCGCCTTCTCTTAAATCAGCCGACGCTGGGCTTGCTCAGCACGCCGAGGTCCACAAACCCGTTAACGAAGTACTGCACCGCCAGCGCAACCAGCAGCAGCCCCATCACGCGGATCAGGATGCGAATCCCCGTGTCTCCAAGGGCATTCGCAACGCGAGATGCGCTCGCGAGCACCAGGAAGCAAATCGCTGCCGTCACCGCGATCGCTCCAAAAATCGCGGCCATCTGCCAATACCCTTCCGACTGATGCGCCTGTCCGACCAGCACCATCACAGACGTAATCGCACCAGGCCCTGCGAGCATAGGAATACCCATCGGCACGATGCCAACATCCTCTTTTGTAGCCGCGGCGACCGTTTCGCCGCTCGATTCCTGCGTTGGCGACCGTTTCGCCGCGAGCATATCCAGCCCAATCAGCAGCAGAATGATGCCGCCTGCGATCTCGAAAGCCGGCAGCGTAATACCGAACAAACGGAAGATATAGGTTCCGGCAACCGCGAAGGCGCTAAGAATCACAAAAGCCGTCAGCGATGCCTTCCGAGCGGTACGAACACGCTTGGCGTTGTCCTGGCCTTGGGTTACGGCAAGAAACGTGGGGAGGGCGGCAAAGGGGTCAACGAGAAAGAAGATCGAGCTAATTGCAAGCAACGAGAATCGAACGTAGACCGACCCCTCCAGGTGCGTGAGAGCGGCGGTGCTGGGAACAAACATAATGATTTGATTCTTTCACGCATGGGTGGATGCACCGAAACCCCGCAAATACGCGCGGAAGCAGCAAATCACGCGCATATCCGCTGCTCATCGGCTGCGACTGCAACGTATAATTTTCTAAAGCGAGGAGAACGTATGCCGATCGATCAAACAAAAAATATTTGGCACAATGGCCAGTTGATTCCCTGGGAGAAGGCCAATATCCATGTGATGAGTCATGTCATCCACTATGGGTCTTCGGTGTTTGAGGGGATTCGCTGTTATACCCAACCCGGCGGCGCAAGCATCTTCCGCCTCACGGAGCACATGCAGCGGCTGATTCACTCCGCAAAGATCTACCGCATGCCTCTGGACTACTCCGTCGACCAGCTCAACGAGGCAGTCATCGACGTCGTCGAAGCCAACGGAATCGCGCCCTGTTATATCCGGCCCATCGCCTTTCGTGGCTACGGCGAGATCGGCGTCAACCCGCTTCGTTCCCCCATCGACGTCTACATCGCCAACTTCCCCTGGGGCAAATACGTTGCCGGTAACGACGGCGCGGACGTCTGCATCTCGAGCTGGAATCGCCTCGCCCCCAACACCATGCCCTCGCTCGCCAAGGCCGGCGCCAACTATATGAACTCGCAGCTCATCCGCATGGAAGCCGAAGTCAACGGCTACGTCGAAGGCATCGCCCTCGACACCAATGGCTATCTCTCCGAAGGCTCGGGCGAGAATCTCTTCGTCATTCGCGGCGGAACAATCTACACCGCGCCACTCGCTAACTCGGTGCTCAATGGAATCACCCGCGACTCGATCCTCGTGCTGGCGCGTCAGCTGGGAATTCCGGTCGTCGAGCAGGCACTTCCACGCGAACTGCTCTACATCTGCGACGAGGCCTTCTTCACCGGCACCGCCGCAGAGGTAACGCACCTGCGCTCCGTCGACCGCATTATGATTGGCGATGGAACCATGGGTCCCATCACCACGTCGCTACATGATGCGTTCTTCAACATTGTGAATGGCCTGGCCGAGGACCGGTACAACTGGCTTACCCCCGTCACCGTTCGCGAGACAGCTACCGTTTAGCCCCCATCCAGGGTCATACCCATGCGGCAGTTTGCCACTGCCGCTCTCCCACCCCGGATTAGGATGTACCGGCGTATCGAACTAGACTGATAGTTGTGCTTGCTTGCGGGCAGGGCTCCAGGTTTATCTTTTTCAGGTTTATCTTTTGAGGATTGTTACTCGATGAAATTGCGGTTTCTTGCTCCAGCACTTGTTTTAGCGATTACGACCGTCGCTGCTCATGCCCAGGTAGGCGTCTACGTGAATCCGGTCGTCAGCCGCATCAGCAACAGCGTCGCCGATACCGGCCCCTTCGCCTTCCTCGGCAGCGGTCAAACCTCGCAGATATTCGGTGGCCTCGACTTCGGCGCCTACTACGACTTTGCGCACTATTCAAAATTCGATGTCGGCGTGGACCTGCGCGATGCGTTGGAGCATGGCAACAACGCCTCCCTGAATAGCTTTCTGCTGGGACTCCGCGTGGCCGCAAAGCCGATGTCCTTCGCTGGTCTCAAGCCCTACGGTCAGTTCTCGGTTGGAGCCGGCCGCACCAGACCGCCTAAAAGCAACGCGCACATCGAACGCCTGCAGTATGGCATCTACGTTGGCGCCGACAAATCCCTCTCCAAGCATGTGGACTGGCGCATCCTTGAAGTTGGCTACGGCTCTGTGGACACGATCAGCAGCCAGACATTTGGCGGCCCTGTCGCCGTTCCGGCAGCTCGCATCCTTACCTTCAGCACCGGCTTCGTCTTCCGCTTCAAATAAAGCCGATCCGAACAAAATAGAGCGCTCAGGCCTCCTCGCTTGGGCGCTCTATCTTTAACCGCCAGATCCTGACAAACGTTACAAGGGGAAAATCACAGCTTCCTTCTGCGGAATATCTTTGAGGAACTCTTCGCCGGTGTGCAGGTGTTCCTCTACCAGCCACGTCGGCGTATGCGCAAGCCACTCGGCAGGCGAGATGTCCGAATACGTCCCGATCGGAAACACCTCGAGGAACAGAAGATCTTCGTCGCCCGTGTTCTCAATGCAGTGTGGCCGCGATATCTGGATGTACCCGACGTCTCCCTCCTGAAAATCCATCGTGCGCACCTTACTCCCAGAATCAAAGACCGTCATCCGGCCTTTGCCCGACACATAGTACTGCCACTCATCCGACAGCGGATGCCGTGCAACTCCCGCAGCCCGCCCGGCTTGAGCCGCACAATCGCCGCAGCGATATGGGTCACCGGGAAGTTCTTGCTGTCCACGATCTTTACCTCGCCGCCGGCAGTCACTTTTGTCGGTTGCATTTCGCCAGGCCGAAAAACAAACTTCTCGTCGATCGTTCCTGTGCCCATCCCAGCCTGCTGTTGTTCCTCCGCCAGCGCCCGCGGCAGATCGCTCTGGAAGATGTACAGCTTCTCCTTTGGAATATTGTCGAACGTAGCCGCCGGCACACCGAAGTTTTTCGCCAGGACTTCCTTCGGCGTGTGCCTGAACCAGTCGCTCAAAAGAAAGGTGCTGAACTCGTCGAAATCCCCCTGGTTGAAGACCAGCAGGAACTTGCAACCGTCAGGCCCGAGCCCTTGAATCGAATGCGGCACTCCTCCTGGAAACAGCCACAAGTCGCCAGCCTTCACATCGTTCACGAAGCTCTTTCCGTCCGCATCGACAGCCGTAATGCGCGCCGATCCGTAGATCATGAACGCCCACTCACCCGACACATGCCAATGCAGTTCGCGGACGCCGCCCGCCGTCAGCCGCATCTCCACACCCGCCATCGTCTTCGAGATCGCCAGATCGCGCACCGTCACCTGGCGTGTCCAGCCGCCCGAGTCAATCTCTTTGTGCGAAAGATCGAACGAGTACTTGAACGGCAGCATCGTCCCGTTGTCCGTCTCAGGCGGCCACACTGAGTCCGGATTGACCGAATCATTGACCGTATTGTTCGGTCCCACCTGCTGCTCGTTTGGCAGGTGATGGTCGCTCGTGCGGACCTGCTGGGCAGCCGTATGCCCGGCCAGGGGAACGGCTGTGGCGGCCGCAAGAGCAGCTCCACTCACCGACAGAAAATGCCGCCGCGTTACCGGGGACGAGTCAAGCTCTGGCTTTGACACTGGAAGAACTCCTCATCGAGTGTGGATGCTTTGCGATAGCTTCCAGTTGCCGTCTGTGCGGCACGGCCACCGGCTTCGTTACCTATGGCTGGTATCGTCCGTCTCGGCGAGCTTGTCCCACCCCGGCAGGTTCTGCGATCCCACAATGAGCCGAACGCCATCTCGCTCCGTGATGTACGTAAATGCCCAGCTCAAGAAAACGGAGTAGCGATTCCGAAACCCAATCAGGAAGAAGATGTGCACCAACATCCAGGTCATCCACGCCATGAAGCCGCTCCAGTTCGCATGGAACGGCCAAACGATGCGGGCGACCGCCGCCTTCCGGCCAATGGTCGCCATATCGCCTTTATCGAAATAGCGAAAAGGCTTCTGATACGCTGCCTTGTCCGACCGCGCCGCCAGCAGACCGATCCGCTTGGCCGCGTAGTCGCCCATTTGCATAGCGGGTTGCGCCACTCCCGGCACCTGTTTCCCATCCTGCTCGAAGTGAGCCAGGTCGCCACACACAAAAATCTCTGGCCGATTCTTAGGGTTCAGCCGCTCGTTCACCAGCACGCACCCCTTCTTGTCGAGCTCGACTCCCAGCATCTTCCCTAGCGGCGAAGGCGCCACACCCGCCGCCCATAATGTGCACACGCTCTCCATCCGCTCCCGGTCGTCGACCATCACGTAGCCGGGCTGAATGTCCGTGACCCGCGCGCCGCAGCGAACCACCACGCCGAGTGCGTTCAACTGCTCCAGCGCCTTCTTCTGCAGGTCTTCCGGATACATCCCCAATATCTGCCCCGAGCCTTCAAGGATCACCACCTCCGCGGTCTTCGTATCGATATGCCGGAAGTCTCTTGTCATATAGAGCTTCGAAATATCGGAGATAGCTCCCGCCAACTCCACCCCCGTGGGCCCTCCACCGACCACAACGAATCGCAGCGGTGGGTGCGCACCCGTCTCCAGCATCTGCCGCTCCGCATACTCAAACGCGAGCAACACGCGGCGCCGAATGTCCGTAGCGTCCTCCACCGTCTTCAGACCAGGCGCCACCTTGGACCATTCCTCATGGCCGAAGTAGCTGTGCGTCGATCCCGTGGCAACGATCAAATAGTCATACGCCATGACCGCCCCGCTAGCCACCGAGACCTGCCGGGCCGTCGTGTCAATCGCAAGCACCTCGTCCATCACCACTTCGGTATTGAGATTCTTGCTCAGAATCGACCGAATCGGCTGCGCAATGTCGCCAGGCGAAAGCACCGCCAGTGCCACCTGGTACAAAAGCGGTTGAAACGTGTGATGATTTTTCCGATCGATGATGGTAACGTCCACCGGCAGCTTGCCGAGTCGCTGAGCAGCCGTAATGCCCGCGAACCCCGCACCGATAATCACGACTCGCGATCGCTCGCGGTTTGGATTTGCAGCAGGCATCTCGATCTGGCCTCCGTGACCCAACCGTCTGGAAAGTTTCTAAGTGTTTTGATGCGTTATCGAGCGGATGGATATCGTTTATTTCGCCCCCCGCGGCCATCGATGCATGATTCCTCCTCCCCCTCCCACGCATCCAAAATAGTATGAGTTCATCGTCTGCAACACAATCTCGCGCTCACGTCCTCGCCAAAACCCGGCAACTCGGAAACTCCGATCTGCAATTGACCTCCATCGGCTTTGGAGCCTGGGCCATTGGCGGCGGCGATTGGCAGTACGCCTGGGGACCGCAGGAAGACAGGAAATCCATCGAGGCTATTCACGCCGCGCTCGACGCAGGCATCAACTGGATTGACACAGCCGCCGTCTACGGCCTGGGACACTCCGAGGAGGTTGTAGGCACCGCTCTCAAGTCCGCCAGCTCCAGGCCTCTGGTCTTCACCAAGTGCGCTATGACCTGGGGCTCCGACCGCAAGATCGTTCAAACGCTCACGAAGATCCGCGAAGAAGTAGAAGGCAGCCTGCGCCGCCTCAAGATCGACGTCATCGACCTCTACCAGATCCACTGGCCCGTTCCGGATGCAGAGATCGAAGAGGGCTGGACGACCATGGCCGAGCTGCAACGCGAAGGAAAAGTCCGTTACATCGGCGTGTCCAACTTCAGTGTGGCCCAGATGGAACGTGCCCTAACAATAGCCCCGATCACCTCTCTGCAGCCGCCCTATTCGATGATCAACCGTTCCATTGAAGCGGAGATTCTTCCCTTCTGCCAGAAACACAACATCGGCGTAATCAACTATTCGCCGATGCAGTCCGGTCTGCTCACCGGCGCCATGACCAAGGAACGCATCGCGAAAATGCCGCAGGACGACTTCCGCCGCAACACGAAGCAATTTCAGGAGCCCCTGATATCGCGCAACCTGGAACTCGTTGAGCTGTTGCGCACCATCGGCAAGCGTCATGGAGTGGAACCAGGCGTTGTCGCGATCGCCTGGACGCTTCACCACCCGGCCATCACCGCGGCCATCGTCGGTGGTCGCAGCGCCCAGCAGGTAGATGGAGTGCTTCCCGCCGCTACGTTCCGCTTGTCCGAAGACGAGTTCCACCAGATCGGTGCATTTCTTGCGGAGCGCGTTTAGACAATTAGCCGAGGGCATCTACATTAGCGAAGCGCGTCCAGACCCTCACTGGTTGCGAACGCTGGCCGGTGGCTCGAGCATATATTGCAAAAAGATCAAGTCCAGAAACTTGCCAAACTTGTTCCCAACCTCTCGCAGATGCCCGACGCGCTCAAATCCTGACCGCTCGAGAAATCCCAGAGAAGCAACATTTGCCGAGTCAACGCCAGCCACCATGACATGCTTCCCAGCTTGTCGCGCGCGCGCAATCAACACCTGCAGCAGCGCCGCTCCAACACCCTTGCGCCGTGCAGAAGAATCAATGTGAATCGTTCCCTCAACGGTAAATCGATAGCCAGGCCAAGGACGGAAATCTCCAAACGTCGCGAAACCCGCAATCCCCTTCTCATCCCTCGCCACCAGCACTGGATAGCCCTGCGCACCCCGCGCCTTCCACCAGGCGATCCTATCCTCCACCGACACCGGCGCATCATTGAAGACAGCCGTTGAGGTCCGGATTACCTCGTTATAGATCACAGTGATTGCAGCAATGTCTGACTCGACCGCATCGGTTATTTCCATGTCAATCTCCCATGGAGTCTTCTAGCGTGTGAGGATGACTGGGCCGTCTTTCGTGATGGCGACCGTGTGCTCAAAGTGCGCGCTGATGCTTCCATCCACCGTGATGGCGGTCCAACCATCCTCGAGCACCTTCACTTCAGCTGACCCAACATTGATCATGGGCTCAATCGCCAGCACCATGCCAGCCTTCAGCCGCGGCCCTTTGCCAGCGTCCCCATAGTTTGGCACCTGCGGGTCTTCGTGCATGCTCTTGCCGATCCCGTGGCCAACAAACTCCCGCACCACCCCATAGCCCTCTGCCTCGCAAATCGTCTGCACCGCGTGCGAGATATCAAACAGCCGGCCTCCAACCAAAGCCTTGTCAATCGCCGCATAGAGCGACGCCTCGGTTACACGCAGCAGCTTCTCCGCGGCCGCTGAAATCTTTCCCACCGGATGCGTGACAGCAGCATCGGAGTAATACCCATCAACGATCACGCCGCAGTCCACCGAGACGACGTCCCCCTCCTGCAGCACGCGCTTGTCGTTGGGAATTCCGTGAATCACTTCATTGTTCACCGACGTACACAGCACCGCCGGGTACCCGTGATAGTCCAGAAACGCCGGCTTCACGCCGAGCTCTTTCACCTTGGCGACCGCGGCACGCTCCAGGTCCATCGTGGTCGCGCCAACGCGCACAGCACTCTTCACTGCCTCGTGCACCTTGCGCAGCGCGATGCCTGAGATGCGCATCTTCTCAATCTCAGCTTCGGATTTAATCAGGATCGCCATAGCTCAAATACTCAATGACCGGAATTTCTCTAAGACTCCGTAAAACGGCGCAGCCGGAACAGCGTTGCGCGGATGGACTGCATCACCTCATCGACAGGAAGATTTCCATCGACCTCGGCGAAGCGGCTGTCCTGGGCCCGATAATACTCGATCACCGCGGCGGTCTTGGCCTCGAACGCCTTCATGCGTTCGTAGAACACCGGCTCAGTATCGTCCGCGCGTTGCACCAGCTTCGCGCCCTCGCGATCGCAGACACCTTCCGCCGCAGGCGGTTCAGAATATCGATTGTAGATCGTACCGCACACCGGGCAAGTCAGCCGCCCCGTGATGCGCTCCAGCAAAATGCGCTCCGGCACAACGATACTCACCGCAACCACCGGCAACGCCGAATTCAACAACTGCCCGTCCAACCACTCTGCCTGGTTAAGCGTGCGCGGAAATCCGTCGAGGATGTACCCGCGCTTCGTATCCGGCTCCGTCAGCCGCGTCGCCACCATCTCGTTCACCAGGTCGTCTGGAACCAGTTGCCCCGTGGCCATCAACTCATCGGCCATCATGCCCAGCGGTGTATGATTCCTGCGGTGCTCGCGCAGCAAGTCGCCGGTCGAGATCTGCGGAATGCCAAACTCATCCATCAGCCGCTTGGCCTGTGTTCCCTTTCCAACACCCGGCGCGCCCAGCAAAAGCACAGGTCCAGGTAAAAATACCTTCGAGTTGCTCACAGGCTCCGTCATGCTGCTCATCAACGCTTCCATTGCTCCGCCGCTTCCATTGCTACTTCCTACTGAATCTCTCAGCCAAAATCGATGACCCAACCCTCAGCAAAAACCCAGGTCCGAGACTCCAGACCTGGGTACTTGCGTACTACAAGATACTGAGAGCGACTACTACCAGCTGCGGCGACCGCGAATGCGACCCGACTTCGGGCTGAATCCGTCATAGTGACGCATGATCAGCTGCGCCTCTACCTGCTGCACGGTATCCATCGCGACACCCACGACGATCAGCAGCGACGTGCCGCCGAAGTAGAAGTTAAGCCCAAGTCCATTCGTCACCCAAGTCGGCATGCGGTCAAAGATCCCGCCGATCAACCAAAGATGGTTGAAATGAATACCCGACATCAGGAACATCGGAATGATCGAGATGGCAACAAGGTAAAGAGCACCCACCAGCGTGATGCGCGTCAGCACATCGTTGATGAAGTCGGAGGTCCGCTTGCCTGGCCGAATGCCAGGGATGAAACTGCCATACTTCCGCATGTTGTCCGCAATATCGTCGGGACGGAAGATGATGGAGATGTAAAAGTAGGCAAAGAAGATGATCGCGAGCATGTACAGAACCACGTACCATGGCTCGGCCGGCCCAAGAGCGCGGAAAATCGGGCCCAGGAAGCTGGTGTCCCGCAGCGGTCCGGAACCAAACAGGCTGATGTTCTGCAGCAGCATCGGCGCAGACAGAATCGAAGCCGCAAAGATGACCGGCATCACGCCGCCAGAGTTGACCTTGAGCGGCAGGAAGCTATTGGAAGCCTGCGTCATTCGCCGGCCCACCATGCGCTTCGCCGACTGAATCGGAATGCGGCGCTCAGACCGCTCCACGAAGACGATGAACGCCACCACCGCGACCATGATCACGATCAGCAGCACGATGGCAATCGGCGTGAAGCCGCCCCATGCCTGGGTCGCGGCTTTCTGATACAGGTCCGCGATGCCGCGCGGAAGACCAACAACGATGCCGGTAAAGATCAGCAGCGACATGCCGTTACCGATGCCGCGCTCCGTGATTTGCTCACCCAGCCACATGATAAAGGCTGTCCCGGCCGTCAGCGTGATCACGCACAGCGGCAGAAACTCGCCCTTGGTCAGAGTCACCATCGTCTCGCCAGTTGCGGTGCTGGTCAGCGTCAGGCCGATAACAAAGCTCTGCACGACCGCCAGCAGAACCGTCACATACCGGGTCCACTGCGTGATCTTGCGGCGTCCAAGCTCGCCTTCCTTCTGCAGCTTCGCCAACGGCTCATAGATCACCGTGAGCAACTGGAAGATGATGGACGCAGTAATGTACGGCATGATTCCCAGCGCAAAGACAGTCAACTTGCGCAGGTTGCCGCCGTTGAAAAGATCCAGCAGGCCGAGCGCTCCACCAGCATTCTGATTGAAGAATTGTGAGAGCTTGGCGGCGTCGATACCAGGCGTGGGAATATGTGCGCCGAGACGGTAGACCGCGAGCAGCCCGAGCGTGAACCCGATGCGCTTGCGTAGATCCGGAATGCGGAAGATGTTGAGGAATTTCTCGAGCATCGAAGTTTGAGGCCTTAAACCAAAAATTTGGAGCGGAGTGTCGCCGACGCCCTCAGGCTCTTGCGACCGCTCAGCTGGAGTTTCTGACTACATTCTACGCGCAATATTTCGCGAACAGCGTAGAAGCAAAATAGGCCGAGGCGCTCGCCCCGGCCCGATTCTTTACGCTGCGGGAGCAGCCTCGCCGCCCAACACGATCGCCTTGCCGCCGGCTGCCTCGATGGCCTTCTGAGCCGCCTTCGAGAACTTGTGCGCATGCACCGTAACCGCCGTCTTGAGCTCGCCATTCGCGAGAACCTTTACTAAGCCATTGCGCTTCTTGAGGATGCCATGCTCGGTCAGCTTCTCGAGGGTCAACTCGCTCTCGTTCAGCTCGGCAATGGTGCCCAGTCCAAGGACCGCGTACTCCACCCGGAAGATGTTCGTAAATCCGCGCTTGGGCAGGCGGCGGTGCAGCGGCATCTGGCCGCCTTCAAACCCGCGCATCAGGCTGGAACCCGACCGCGAACCCTGGCCCTTGTGGCCACGCGTCGAAGTCTTACCCATGCCCGAGCCCATACCGCGGCCAACGCGCTTCTTATTTTCATTCGCCTTCTTCGGCGCCTTCAGATTGCTGAGATTCAGTGCCATAATTTCCTCGCTAACGCCAAGTGCCTCGCAAGAGGCATCCGACTCGCATGTGGTGGCCTCGTGTTGGAGGCGAAATAAAACTACTCGACGACCCGAACGAGATGGGGCACCTTCGCCACCATGCCGCGAATCGACGCAGTATCCTCGCGCTCAACAATCTGGTTCAACCGCGTGAAACCCAGGCCCTTGATGACGAGCTTGTGCTTTACCGGCGTGCAGATCTTGGAGCGGAAGTACTGAAGCTTGATCTTGTTTTCGCTTGCCATTGTTCTTCTCCGATTCCAGGCTCAAAACCTGCCGCCCAGAATGATTTCATTACCTGAACCCTGTTTACAGCTCGTCGACCGACTTGCCACGCAGCGCCGCAACCTCGGCCTTATCGCGCAACTGCGTCAGTGCGTCGAACGTAGCCTTGATCACGTTGTGCGGATTCGCCGAGCCAAGGCTCTTGGTCAGCACATTCTGCACACCCGCGGCCGTCATCACCGCGCGAACCGTCTTGCCCGCAATGATTCCGGTTCCTTCAGGAGCCGGCTTCAACAGCACTTCACCAGCACCGTAGTGACCAAGCGCCACGTGCGGAATCGTGTAGCCGGTCAAGTTCACCTTGATCAAATTCTTCTTCGCCGCTTCAATACCCTTGCGGATCGCCTGCGGAACTTCCTTCGCCTTACCCGAGCCGTAGCCAACCACGCCCTCAGCAGGATCGCCCACGATTACCAGCGCCGCAAACGACATGTTCTTGCCGCCCTTGACGACCTTGGTTACGCGATTGATGGACACAACCTCATCCTTCAGGTTCATCCGGTTTCCGTCGAGTCGCTTCTTCTGTAATGCCATCGTTGTTTCCTCTATTTTTCTCCCCGGCACACCGGTCCGGAGGTTGCAGTCAGCGCTGCGTTTTAGGAACGTCTCTGCGTCCTTGAAATCCCTTACTTAGAAATCCAGACCTGCCTCACGAGCAGCATCGGCCAGCGCCTTGATGCGACCGTGATACAGATAACCGCCGCGATCGAAGACCACCTTCTTGATGCCCTTCTCCTTCGCGCGCTCGGCAATCAGCTTGCCTACTTCCTTGGCAGCTTCAACGTTTCCGCCGGTCTTGCGCTCTGTGCCCTTGGGCGTCATGGTCGAAGCCGAAGCGATCGTGACGCCATTCGCGTCATCAATCAGTTGCGTGTAAATGTGGTTGAGCGAGCGGTACACATTGAGGCGCGGACGCTCAGCCGTGCCAGACATCTTGGCGCGAATGCGCGAGTGCACCGTCTGGCGAATGTTGTTGCGTTGACGAAGATTGATCATCGGTTTACTTCCTTCCTAAAGGCGTCGTCCTAGTCAGACGACGTTCGGGTAAATCTGTGTGGAGTAGGCGGACGACATTCAAGATGCCGTCCGCCGCTCAAACTTTACTTAGCGCCCGTCTTGCCGACCTTCTTCTTGAGCTTCTCGTCGGAGTAGCGAACACCCTTGTTCTTGTACGGATCCGGCTTGCGCAGCGACCGCATATCCGCAGCAACCTGGCCAACCTTCTGCCGATCAATTCCCGACACCGTGACATGTGTCTGCTTCGGATCGATCGCAACTTCAATGCCCGAGGGCAGCTGGAACTCAATCGGATGAGAGTAGCCGAGCGTGAACACAACCGTGTCCTTACCCTTCATCTCCACGCGGTATCCGATACCCACCACGTCGAGCTCTTTCTTCCATCCATTCGTGACGCCTTCTACAGCGTTGAACACCAGCGCGCGCGCCAGGCCATGAACTGCTGCATGCGCATTGTCCGGACGCTCAACCGTCAGCACGCCGTCCTTCTCAGAGAACGTGATACCCGCCGGAATCAGCGCGTTCACCTTGCCCTTGGGGCCTTCGACGACGACGACGTTGCTCTGCACGGTGTACTTCACACCCTTGGGCAACGTGATAGGCTTCCTACCGATACGTGACATAACTTCAATCCTTGATGGCTTGCGAGTCCCGAAGTCTCGACTTCGTTCCACTGCAGCCCACGGTTGCCCGCTTAAATCTGCTCAAAAATTCGTACCCTGCGCTTACCAGACTTCGCAGAGAATCTCGCCGCCAACGCCTTCGCGCCGCGCCTGACGACCCGTCATCACACCCTTCGGCGTGGTCATGATCGAGATACCCAGGCCGCCCTGCACGCGCTTGATCTCGTCCTTGCCGATATACACACGGCAACCAGGACGCGACACGCGCTTCAGGTCGCGAATCACAGCCTCGTTGTTCGGACCGTACTTCAGGTACACGCGCAACACCTTCTGCCCATCTTCCTCGGCAGCCTTGTAGTTCGCGATGTAGCCCTCTTCCTTCAGAATGCGGGCAATCTCGGTCTTCAGCTTCGAAGCCGGAGCGTCCAGCTTCTGGTGACGGGAACGGTGCGCGTTGCGAATACGTGTAAGAAAATCTGCTACGGGATCGGTGAGGTTCATCGTTTTCCTTTCATCCCCCGTTCGCTCCTGCCGGCCATTTCTGCCAGCCTGGAGAACCTGCGGGAATGTCTGTGGCGCCGAAGCGCCGATCTTGACTACGCGCGAGCACCGCTTCTCAGCGGCCTGCAGCGTCTACTACAAAGCTGGAGCGAACTACCAGCTGGACTTGACGACGCCCGGGATCTCGCCCTTCAGCGCGAGCCCGCGGAAGCACAGACGGCAGACACCGAACTTGCGCAGAAACGCGCGAGGACGGCCGCACAGCTGGCAGCGGTTGTGCTGACGAGACTTGAACTTCGGCTTGCGTGCGTCTTTGACGCGTTTTGCTGTGGTTGCCATTCTTTACTCTCTCAATCTTGGTGAAGCCTTTTTACTGGACCCCAAATCCTGGGCCCGAAACCTTGTCTTTACGCGCCCACGCGGAACGGCATGCCGAAGCTCTTCAACAACTCGCGCGCACCGTTATCGTCCTTCGCCGTGGTCACGATCGTCACATTCATTCCCTTGATTTTGTCGACCTTCGCGTAGTCGATCTCCGGGAAGATCAGCTGGTCGCGCAAACCGAGCGTATAGTTCCCACGCCCGTCAAAGCTCTTCGAGCTAACGCCGCGGAAGTCGCGCACACGAGGCAGCGCCACCGAGATCAGGCGATCGAGAAACTCGTACATCTTGTCGCCGCGCAATGTAACCATCGCGCCAATCGGCATGCCCTCGCGCAGCTTGAACGCAGCGATAGACTTCTTCGCCTTCGTGATCACCGGCTTCTGTCCGGCAATCGATCCCAGGTCAGCAAGCAGCGGATCCATGATCTTCACGTTCTGCGTCGCTTCGCCCAGACCCATGTTGATTACAATCTTCTCGAGCTTCGGAACCGCCATCGCGTTCTCGAGGCCGAGTTCCTTCTGAAGCGACTGCTTGATCTCGCCGTGATACTTCTCTTTCAAACGTGCTGCCATGATCTCTCTTCTCTTTCTCCACGGTTCCGGAGTAGCTTGCGCTGTGTACCGTTTCGTGGGGTGCTCAATTTACTTCCGGCCGATACGTCCAGCCAACCACTTCTTGAAATCCAGCCCAACTACTTCTTGAATTTCTTCTCAGCAATCACGCCGCCGTTCGAGCGCGCAACGCGAGTCTTCTTGTCGCCGTCGATCTGGTACCCAACGCGCGTTCCCTTGCCTTCGGAGTCCACCAGCATCACATTCGAGATGTGAATTGGCGCTTCCTGCTCCAGGATGCCGCCCGCCACGTTCTTCTGCGGATTCGGCTTCATGTGCTTCTTGATCATCCCAACGCCCTCAACCAGCACGCGCTGCTTGTCGACGATCACGCGCAACACCCGGTGAGCCTTCGGCCCCTTATCCTTGCCCGCAATCACCACAACCATATCGTTGCGCTTGATCCGGATCTTCGACTTGCTGCCCGCAGTGGGCTTGAACTTGTTCGGCATCTCTTCCTCTTATCCCCCGCAATGCGGGCTCGGCGATACGGAGCCGGAATCCGATTCACTAACAACTAACAACTGACAACTGACAACTGCCTCTAGATAACTTCCGGCGCGAGCGAAACAATCTTCAGAAACTTCTTGTCGCGCAGCTCGCGAGCAACCGGTCCGAACACACGCGTGCCAACCGGCTCCATCGCGTCATTGATCACGACCGCGGCATTCTCGTCGAAGCGGATGTACGTTCCATCCCGGCGGCGATACTCCTTGTGCGTGCGGACGATGACCGCCTTCACGACCTTGCCCTTCTTAACCGTGCCATCCGGCGACGCTTCCTTCACCGCTGCCGTAACCACATCGCCAAGGCCAGCCTTCTTGCCGAGACCGCCGCCGAGCGGCAGGATGACCTGGAGCTTGCGGGCGCCTGAATTATCGGCGACGGCAAGGATAGTGCGCATTTGAACTGCCATGGTGATTCTCCTGGTTCAAGCTCTCGCCGTGTACTGGTTCGAGAGGTGAAACTTGCCCGAGAGCTTGGCGGCGGGAAGCCGTTGCTATCTCGTGCCTGCGCGGCCAAACCTTCAGCCGCAAATCCTAAAACCCAACCAACTACTTCGCTACGACAACCGGCTTCTCATCCGGCAGTGCCGACAACGACGAGCGGCGAATGATCTCTTCCAACGACCAGCGCTTCAGCTTCGATAGCGGACGGGTCTCGCGGATACGAACCATATCGCCAACACGCGCCGAGTTCTGCTCGTCGTGCGCATAAAACTTCTTGTTCGACTTCAGCACCCGCTTGTACTTCGGGTGAGCCTTGCGCATCTCGATCTCGACAACGATGGTCTTCTCCATCTTGGTCGAAACAACCAGGCCAACCTTCTCGGTGCGACGCGGTGCAGCCTGCTCGGCGGCGGGGGTAGTGACAGTGGTCTCAGCCATGATTATTCCTTCCCTGCCTTAGCAGCTGTTGTCTTCGTTCCAACCGCCGCGAGCGAACGCTCTTTGCTGATTGTTTTGAACTTTGCGATGTCCAGCTTGAGGGACTTGATCTTGCCAATCCCTTCCTGCTTTCCGAGGCTCTTGGCGAAACGAATGCGGAAGAGCTGCTCAGCGGCCTTCGCCTCTTCGTTCTTCAACTCGTCGTCGCTCATGTTGCGGATCTTGTCGATTTCCATAAATAACTTCTTTCTCGCCTGAACGGCTATTACTTAGCGGCCACTTCGACCTTGAGGCCGGGGCGCACAACAAACGTGGTCTTGAGCGGAAGCTTGTGAGCCGCGAGACGCATCGCCTCTTTGGCCAACTCAACAGGTACGCCTTCCATCTCGAACAGGATCTTGCCTGGGCGAACGACCGCAACCCAGTGATCCGGAGCGCCTTTACCTTTACCCATACGGGTTTCGGCCGGCTTCTTCGTGATCGGCTTGTCCGGGAACAGGCGCAGCCAAACCTTGCCGCCGCGCTTGATGAACCGCGTCATCGCGATACGGCTGGCTTCGATCTGGCGGTCGGTAATATAGCCGCACTCCAAAACCTTCAAACCGTAGTCGCCGAACGAGATGTCGGAGCCGCGCCACGCCTTGCCGCACATGCGACCGCGCTGCTGCTTGCGATACTTAACCTTCTTGGGTAAAAGCATGAGGAATTTCCTTTGAACAAACCTGTCAACTTCTCAGGGGAACGGCTTAGGTGCTGACCGGGGTCTCTGCCACTGAATCTCCAGCAAACCTCGCCTTCGATACGGGCAGACTCGGGGCCAAACCTGTTAAAGTATACCGGAAATCCGCGGCGAAAGCACCTCCGCGGATCCCGAAACACAAAGAAATGTTAGAACGCGCCAGTGGTAATGACTGCTGGCTCGCGACGCTTCTTCTGCTCGTAGATATCACCACGGTAGACCCAGGTCTTCACGCCAATGATTCCATAGGTCGTGTGAGCCTCGGAGAACCCGTAGTCAATATCGGCGCGCAGCGTGTGCAGCGGCAGACGTCCCTGCAGATACCACTCCGACCGAGCGATTTCGTTGCCATTCAGGCGGCCCGAAACGCGGACCTTGATGCCCTTGCAACCGAAACGCAGTGCCGAATCCACGCTCTTACGCATGGCGCGGCGGAAGCTGACGCGCTTCTCCAGCTGCAGGGCGATATTCTCGCTCACCAGCTGAGCGTCCAGCTCCGGCTTGTTCACCTCGAGGATGTCAATGAACACCTCGCGGCTGGTGCGCTTCTGGATATCGGCCTTGAGCTTGTCGATCTCCGCGCCCTTGCGCCCGATGATGATGCCTGGACGTGCGGTGCGGATGATCAGCCGCAGCTTGTTGCCCGGACGCTCAACTTCTACCGAGCTCACGCCGGCAGCCTTGAGCTTCTCGCGGAGCTCTGCCTTCAACTTCACGTCCTCGACCAGCAGCTTGTCGTAGCCGCGCTCGATAAACCAGCGTGACTTCCAGGGCTTGTTGACGCCGAGGCGGAATCCGTACGGATGGACTTTCTGTCCCATAGCTTCCCTATTCCTGAACCATAGCCGGTTGAGCCGGCGCGGTTGATGTTTCTCATTACCTACTGCAAAAATCGTTGTAACTCCCGCCCAACTACTTGGCGACAGCCTTCTTCTTTGCCGGAGCCTTCTTCGCCGCGGCCTTCTTTGCTGGAGACTTCTTCGCCGCCGCCTTCTTCGCTGCGGGCTTGCCTGCGGTCGCCTTCACCGGAGCCGTTGTCGCCTCAACCTCAGCGCCAGCAGCCTTCTTCTCTGCCACCGTGATGATGATGTGCGCGATGCGGCGCTGGTAACGGAACGCACGGCCCATAGGAGCAGGGCGAATGCGCTTCATCCTCGGTCCCTCGTTCGCGACCGCGGTCTTGACGTACAGGTTGTCGATGTCGATGTCGAGTCCACGCTCATCCGACAAATGCTGAGCATTCTGGACCGCCGAGCGCAGCACCTTCTCCACCACCGGCGCGATGCGCTTGTTGGTGAATGCCACGGTGTTGATCGCCTTCTCCACGCGCAGACCTTTAATCAGGTCAAGCACCAGCTTGGCCTTCTGTGGGCTGCAGCGCTGGAAGCGGGCCTCAGCACGAAACTCGGTATTTTTTGTGTCAATTGCCTTATGCATTGCGATGTCCTTCAAACGTACAAATCTGTCTAATCCTGATCAAACAAATCAAAGCGCCGGATTACTTGCCCTTCGCCGTATCGCCAGCCTTCGCCGAGTGGCCCTTGAATGTGCGCGTCGCCGAGAACTCTCCCAGCTTGTGGCCCACCATGTTCTCCGTGCAATAGACCGGGATGAACTTGCGGCCGTTGTGCACAGCGATCGTGTGCCCAACCATGTCCGGATGGATGGTGGAGCGGCGCGACCAGGTGCGGATGACCTTCTTCTCGTTGGCGGTGTTCATCGCCTCGATCTTGATCATCAGGTGGGCGTCGATGAACGGGCCCTTCTTCGTTGAACGTGACATAACTGACTCCGATACTGCGGTGCTGAATACGACGAATCTCTCAGGTACGAGACTTGGTGTAGCTTTTACTTCCCTAACTGCGAATGCCTACTTGCCCTTATTACGGCGCGTCACGATAAACACATCGGTCCGCTTGTTATTACGAGTCTTATAGCCACGAGTCGGCTGACCCCAAGGCGTCACTGGATGACGTCCGCCCGAGGTCTTACCTTCACCACCACCGTGCGGGTGATCGACAGGGTTCATCGAAACGCCGCGGTTGGCTGGCCGAATGCCCTTCCACCGATTGCGTCCAGCCTTACCGATCGTGACATTCTCATGGTCCGTATTGCCAACCTGGCCAATCGTCGCCATGCACTCTACGAGCACCTTGCGAGTCTCGCCGGAAGGCAGCTTCAGAAGAGCATAATCGCCTTCCTTGGCAATCAAGTTCACCTGCGCGCCAGCCGAGCGAGCCATCTGCGCACCCTTACCAGGACGCAGCTCGATGTTGTGCACGATCGTACCTGTCGGGATATTCTTCAGCGGCAACGCATTGCCCACGAGAATATCGGCCTCCGGGCCGCTCATAATCTTCTGCCCCACCTTCAGCCCAATCGGCTGAATGATGTAGCGCTTCTCGCCATCGGCGTAATGAACCAGCGCGATGCGTGAGCTGCGGTTGGGATCGTACTCGATCGTAGCGACCGTGCCCGGAACCCCGAACTTGTCGCGCTTGAAGTCGATGAGGCGCAACTTCTGCTTGTGCCCGCCGCCCTGGTGGCGAACAACCAGCTTGCCCATATTGTTGCGGCCGCCAGTGCGTGGCTTTACCGACAGCAGCGGCTTATGCGGCTTGTCGGTCGTGATGTCATCGTTGACCAGCTTCGTCTGAAAGCGAAGGGTCGGCGTGATCGGACGGAATGATTTAATCGGCATGTTGCTAATCCTTTGCCGCGCTATCGATTGATAAGTACTTCAGCGCGATACATGATGCTCTTACAAATCCTGCTTGGGTAGCCCGTGATCTGCGGTAGTCGTCTTTCACTACCCACTACTCACTACCCTCTACTCACTGCTCTTAGATTTCTGCTGCGAAGTCAGGAACCTTCTCGCCGGCCTTCAGGCGTACATACGCCTTCTTCCAGTCGGGCAGGAAACCTGCATAGCGGCCGCGCTTGCGCTCTTTGCCGACAACGCTCGCAGTGCGAATGCTCGCCACCTTCACATTGAACAGCGTCTCAACCGCTTGCTTGACTTCGGTCTTCGTTGCATTGGCAGCCACTTCGAATACCAACGAGCCTTCCACCTCACGCGTGGTCAGGGCCTTCTCGGTAATCAACGGGCGGCGAATTACGTTATATAGGGTAGGCATTTATGCAGCCTCCTTCTCGGCGTGCTGCCGCTTGGATACGCTCTTCTTCAGCGTCTCCGTCAGGGTCTCGAACGCAGCCTTTGAGAAGATGGCGTTCTCATACTTCAGCAAGTCATACGGATGAACCTCGGACGAGAGCACCAGCTCCACACCCTGCAGGTTCCGCGACCCAAGATAAAGCTTCTCGCTCAACTGCTGCGACGTCTCAACCAAAAGCGCGGTCTTCTTCGCATCCAGCGTGTTCAACGCGGCGCGGAAAACCTTGGTCTTCGCCTCTTCCACATCAAAGTTCTCGACGATCGTCAGCTTGCCGTCGTTGATCTTCGAAGCAATCGCCGAACGCAGCGCGCCCATCAGCTTCTTGCGCGGGAACTGGTATTCGTAGCTGCGCGGCTGAGGTCCGTGGACAGTACCGCCGCCACGCCAGAGAGGAGTACGAATCGAACCCACGCGAGCGCGGCCCGTTCCCTTCTGCTTCCAAAGTTTCTTACCCGCACCCGAAACCGCCTTGCGGTTCTTGGTCGCAGCTGTTCCCTGGCGCAAGCTGGCACGATAGTGCTTCACCGACTCCCAGAGCAACGCCTCATTTACCTCGCCCGCGAAGATCTCGTCGAGCTCAAATGTCCCGACTTCCTTCCCGCCGAGATTCACTACCTTAATGCTTGCCATCGTCATTCTCTCTTCTTGCCCGCGATCGTTGCCGCAGGCCCATCTCTTGTTCGTCTGCGTTCTCGGTCTGTTCCCCGCGCAGAGGTTCCTACTAAACTTCACGCGCTTCTGGCTTCTGCGCCGAAGGCGCCTCCCGCCGTCCGCGCAGGACTACTTCTTCTTGCCGCCGGCTGCTGCCTTCTTGGAAGCCTTCAACGCATCGCGCGTCTCAGCACCCGCAAATCCGCGACGCTCTCTCGGTGGCGCCTTCGCCTTCGAAACCAGGACGTATCCGTCCCGAGCTCCCGGAACCGCACCCTCAACCAGCAGAAGGTTGTCATCCACATCAATCCCGCGAATGCGCAGGTTGCGAACCGTTACCTGGTTGGTGCCCATGTGACCCGGCATACGCTGCCCAGGAAACACGCGCGAAGGAAACGACGACGCACCAATCGAACCCTGCACCTGAAACATGTGTCCGTGCGACTTGGGACCGCCGCCGAACCCGTGACGACGCACCACGCCCGCGAACCCGCGGCCCTTGGAGTTGCCAATCACGTCCACAAACTTCGTCTCGTTGAATATCTCAACGGTGATGCGATCGCCAGCTTTAGCCGTCTGATCATCCTCGCTGCCAGTGGTCGACTCGAGCTGCACTTCGCGAATCTCCCGCACCGGCGGAACATTCGTCTTGGCAAAGTGACCGGTCATCGCCTTGTTCACCTTCGAAGCCTTGACGAACTCAACCAACCCAATCTGCGCGGCATCGTAACCGTCCTTCGCAATCGTCTTGAGCTGCGTGATCACGCACGGCCCAACCTTCAGCACCGTCACGGGATGAATGTCCCCGCGGTCGTCGAACAGCTGCGTCATGCCAATCTTCTTACCCAGAATTCCTGTAACGCTCATAGTTCCCTTTCCTCATCATGCCTGGCGTTGAGCGCCCGCACTGTAGGTGTTGCTCACTTCCAACTTGCTACTTCACACCAGTTACTTGGTAACCGTCTTAATCTCTACGTCCACGCCAGCCGGAAGATCCAGCTTCATCAACGCGTCCACCGTCTGCTGCGTAGGCTCGAGGATGTCGATCAAACGCTTGTGCGTGCGGATCTCAAAAGCCTCGCGCGACTTCTTATCCACGTGCGGCGAACGCAGAACACAATACTTGTTCTTCATCGTCGGTAGGGGAATCGGTCCCGCAACCTGTGCGCCCGTGCGCTTTGCCGTCTCAACAATCTCGCTCGTGGAGACGTCGAGGACGCGGTAGTCATAAGCCTTCAGGCGGATACGAATGCGTTGCTGTGCCATGTCAAATCTCTTTCCTGGTACTCAAAGATCGTTTGGAGTGACTGCCGGCCGTCATACCTCTCGGCGAACCGGCAGCCCTCGTTAGTCGTTTCGAGATCGCTTACTTGATGATCTCGGAGATCGTACCGGCGCCCACAGTCCGGCCGCCTTCGCGAATCGCGAAGCGCAGACCCTTCTCCATGGCAACCGGCGTGTGCAGCGTGATCTCGAGCGAAATGTTATCGCCCGGCATCACCATCTCGGTACCTTCCGGCAGCTTCGCCGAACCGGTCACGTCCGTGGTCCGGAAATAAAACTGGGGACGATAGCCGTTGAAGAACGGAGTGTGACGCCCGCCTTCTTCCTTGCTCAGAACGTAAACCTCGCCCTTGAACACGGTGTGCGGCGTAATCGAACCCGGCTTGGCCAACACCATGCCCGCGCTCCACATCTTCCTTCGCAATGCCGCGCAGAAGAAGACCAGCGTTATCGCCTGCCAGACCTTCATCCAGCTGCTTCTTGAACATCTCAACGCCGGTAACCACCGTCGCCTGCGTGTCGCGGAAGCCGACGATCGATGCAGCCTCGCCAACCTTGATCTTGCCGCGCTCGATACGGCCGGTGACAACCGTTCCACGGCCAGAGATCGAGAAGATATCCTCGATCGGCATCAGGAAGGGCAGGTCCACCGCGCGCTCGGGCTGCGGAATGAACTTGTCCACCGCCGCCATGAGCTCGTCGATCTTGGCTTCCCACTGGGCTTCGCCATTGAGCGCGCCGAGTGCAGAGCCGCGGATGATCGGTGTATCGTCGCCCGGGTAATCGTACTTGCTACAACAGCTCGCGGACTTCCATCTCCACCAGCTCGATCAGCTCTTCGTCCTCAACCGCATCGCACTTGTTCAGGAACACGACGATGAACGGAACGCCAACCTGGCGAGCCAGCAGCACATGTTCCTTGGTCTGCGGCATTGGGCCGTCAGTAGCGGCAACCACCAGGATCGCGCCATCCATCTGCGCCGCGCCCGTGATCATGTTCTTGATGTAATCCGCGTGGCCCGGGCAATCGACGTGCGCGTAGTGACGATTCGGCGTCTCGTACTCCACGTGAGAAGTCGAGATCGTGATGCCGCGCTCGCGCTCTTCGGGAGCGTTATCGATCGTGTCGAACGAGCGAAACGCGTTCTTCGGATTATGCTTCGACAGCACCTTCGTAATCGCCGCCGTCAGCGTCGTCTTGCCATGATCGATGTGTCCGATCGTTCCAATGTTTACGTGCGGCTTGCTGCGATCAAATTTTTCCTTCGCCATGACATCTCTCCGTAGTACCAAAATTCAAAGGCCTAACCTAGCGCCTGATTCCGTTTTGCGCGCGCCAGCTAACCTCGCTGGCTCCAGCGCGCGGCTGGGTGTTACTTGCTGTCCTTGCCCTGCACCTTCGCAATAATCTCTTCCGAGACCGAGCGTGGTGCCTCCTCGTACTGCTTGAACTCCATCGAGAAGTTGGCCCTGCCCTGCGTCGAGCCGCGCATCGCGGTCGCATAACCAAACATCGTCGACAGTGGCACCGTCGCCTTGATTGCCTGCACGCCGCCAACCATCTCCATGCCTTCGATCCGGCCACGGCGGCTGTTCAAGTCGCCAATGATCGTGCCCATGTACTCCTCGGGAACCGTGACTTCAACCGCCATCACCGGCTCGAGCAGTACCGGCTTGGCCTTGCGCGCAGCTTCCTTGAACGCCATCGATCCGGCGATCTTGAAGGCCATTTCGTTCGAGTCCACATCGTGGTAGCTGCCGTCGTACAAGCTCACCTTGATGTCGACCATCTCGTAGCCGGCCAGAATTCCGCCCAGCAACGCTTCCTGGATGCCCTGGTCGATCGGCTTGATGTACTCCTTGGGAATCGTGCCGCCCTTGGTGTCATTCGAGAACTCGTAGCCCTTGCCCGGCTCGTTCGGCGAAATCCGAATCTTCGCGTGGCCGTAGTTACCCGAGCCACCCGTCTGGCGAATGTACTTGCCCTCCGCCTCGGCGTTCGCGCGGATCGTCTCGCGGTAGTTCACCTGCGGCTTGCCGACGTTCGCCTCAACCTTGTACTCGCGCATCATGCGGTCAACAATGATCTCGAGATGCAGCTCGCCCATACCCGAGATGATCGTCTGGCCATTCGTGATATCGGTGCGAACCTTGAACGTAGGATCTTCCTGCGCGAGCTTGGCCAGCGCCATGCCCATCTTTTCCTGGTCAACCTTCGTCTTCGGCTCGACAGCAACTTCAATAACCGGCGCCGGGAAGTCAATCGACTCCAGCAGAATCGGTGCCTTGTCGCTGCAGATCGTGTCGCCCGTGTTCAGATTCTTCAGACCAACAGCGGCGCAGATATCGCCCGCCATAATCTCCGTAATCTCTTCACGCTTGTTCGCATGCATCTTCAGCAAACGTCCAATGCGTTCCGTCTTGCCGGTACGAGGATTCAACACCGAATCGCCCGTCTTCAAAATTCCCGAGTAAATACGAATGAAGATCAGCTGGCCAACAAACGGGTCCGTCATGATCTTGAATCCCAGCGCAGCGAGAGGCTCCGTATCGTCCGCATGGCGAACGAGCTTCACTTCCGGCTCGCCCGGCTCCGTGCCTTCAATCGGCGGAACATCCAGCGGGCTCGGCAGGTAATTGACAACCGCGTCGAGCAGCGTCTGCACACCCTTGTTCTTGAACGACGAACCACACAGCACCGGGAACACGTGCATCGCGATCGTAGCCTTGCGAATTGCCTTCTTCAGCTCCGGAATCGTGATCTCCTCGCCCTCGAGGTACTTGTGCATCACGTCTTCATCCGAGTCCGCAACCGCCTCGATCAGCTCCGTGCGCAGCTTCTCAGCGTTCTCCCGCAGCGCCGCAGGAACTTCGGCAACGTCATACTTCGCGCCCATGGTCTCGTCGTGCCACAGAATCGCCTTCATCTCGACCAGGTCAACGACCCCAAGAAACTTCGCCTCTTCGCCAATCGGAATCTGGATCGGAATCGCCTTCGCGCCAAGACGCGCTACCAAGGTTGAGGTAGCGTACTCAAAGTTCGCGCCCGCCTTGTCCATCTTGTTGATGAAGCAAATGCGCGGAACCTTGTACTTGTTCGCCTGACGCCAGACAGTCTCAGACTGCGGCTGCACACCCTGCACCGAATCAAAGCAAGCCACCGCGCCGTCGAGCACGCGCAGCGAACGCTCTACCTCGGCCGTGAAATCCACGTGGCCCGGGGTATCAATGATGTTGATGCGAATGCCGTCCCACGTACAGGTAGTCGCAGCAGAGGTGATCGTGATGCCACGCTCCTGCTCCTGCTCCATCCAGTCCATCGTCGCGGTCCCCTCGTGCACCTCGCCGATACGGTGGTTCACACCCGTATAGAAGAGAATGCGCTCGGTCGTCGTCGTCTTGCCGGCGTCGATGTGAGCCATGATGCCGATGTTGCGGCATTTTTGTAGAGGTACTGTGCGAGCCACGGTAATTCCTTTTCTTTTATGCGAGCTTTACCAACTCGCGGTTGCCACAAAATTTCTATCCAGCGAACCTAGCTGCCGAACAGCTACTACCAGCGATAGTGTGCGAACGCCTTATTCGCCTCGGCCATACGATGAACGTCTTCCTTCTTCTTCATCGCGGCGCCGCGGCCATTGGCTGCGTCGAGCAGCTCAGCGGTGAGCTTCTCAACCATTCCCTTTTCGCCACGAGCGCGGCCATACGTCACCAGCCAGCGAATCGCCAGCGACGTGCGGCGCTCCGGAAGCACTTCGATCGGCACCTGGTAGTTCGCACCGCCAACGCGGCGGCTCTTCACTTCCAGCATCGGCTTCACGTTCTCAACAGCCTTCTTGAACAGCTTCAGCGCCTCATCCCCACCCTTAGCCTCAAGGTTGGTCATGGCCTCATAGAAGATGCCCTGGGCAGTCGACTTCTTGCCGCCCCACATCATGCTGTTGACGAACTTCGTAACCAGCGTCGACCCATAGATCGGATCGGCTGGAACTTCACGCTTGGCAATGTACCCTTTTCTCGGCATCTCTCTTCTTTCTCTTCTTCCCCCAGCGCGGTGAACCTCTCACGAGCTAGGCCTGTTGAATGCGTTCTCAGTTGTTGGTTCTCAGTTGTTAGTTCACGCCAGGGACTCTAACTGAGAACTGACAACTAACAACCCAAATCTTTACTTGCTGCTCGCCTTCGGCCGCTTCGCGCCATACTTCGAGCGGCTCTGCTTGCGATTCGCAACGCCAACCGAATCCAGCGTTCCGCGAACCACGTGGTAACGAACACCCGGGAGATCCTTCACACGGCCGCCGCGGATCAGCACAATCGAGTGCTCCTGCAGGTTGTGGCCAATGCCCGGAATGTACGTCGTAACTTCAATGCCGTTGGTCAAACGAACGCGCGCAACCTTGCGCAGCGCCGAGTTCGGCTTCTTGGGGGTCTGCGTGTACACGCGAGTGCAAACACCGCGACGCTGCGGCGAGCCCTGCAGTGCAGGCGATGCGGTCTTGTAGCGGGTCGGCGTCCGGCCCTGCTTGACGAGCTGATGAAACGTAGGCACTTTACTGCTCCTTAGAACTTCAGAAGTCCAGCGACTTCCTGTTAGCAATCAACCCCCGAAGGCATTGACTACCCGAAACCATTTGTTCGGGCTCGGTGCAGGGCAGCTCCTCTCGCATCCTTCTCCCACGCCGCTATATCCAACCCGGACGCACGGAAGGCGAAGCATGCATTTTCTCCACTCAACGAAGAAAAACACGCTTCGGCGAAGTTCTGAATCCTGCACGCGGCCGTACGACTAACTGCGCGCACTTACAACCAACAACAACCACTCAACGAAATAACAGTCGACGGTGGCCGAGGTGCATCAAGCCAGCTCTTTCAAGCCGCTTAACGACTCAACTCCGTTTCGCTGTTCCGGCCCACATAGCCCATCCCCATGGGGTCCCACCGTGGCACAGCGGGGAGGAGGGTGTCGCAGGCGCGATTAGATAGGCATTTCGCCAACCGCAGACTTACCGATTCCCCTCAACTTTCCAGGAGAATCCTGCGGTGAATCTCTTGTATCCAGTAAATCGCAGGCCAAAGCCCGCCGAGCCTCTTCAAGACGGCACGTTCCGGATACTCGCGGAACCTTCTAACTGTACCAATTCACCGCGCCAGCGTCAAGATTTCTCTCACCCCGACCCCATCTCCCGCCGGTCTGCCTTTCCTCCGCGCCACCCCAACCCGCCGTCCGCGCAGGACCTCCACCCATTGATGGATGTTCACCTCGCGCCCCGACCGCTAAACTGCCCCCCATGGCACTCCCCACCGAACCCATTGGCAGCATCCCCCGCCCACCCTCGCTCCTCCGCGCCATCGCCGCCTTCCAGGCCAACCAACTCACCGCCGAAGCCCTCGACGCGGAGTACGCCGCCGCCCTCAAAGACACCATCGCCCGCCTCGAGCAGACCGGCTCCCCCATCCTCTCCGACGGCGAGCAGACCAAGCCCAGCTTCGCCACCTACCCCCTCGCCGGCCTCACCAACCTCGCCCCTGACGGCGTCGTCATCCCCTTCGCCGACGGCCACACCCGCCAACTCCCCCGCCTCACCGCCTTCCCCTTCCGCTACGGCTTCCACGCGTCGCGCTATCTCAAGGCCGCCCGCGCCTACACCCAGCGCCCCCTCAAGCAAGCCGTCATATCCGCCTCCGCCCTCAGCCTCCTCTATCCAGCGCAGGAGATCCCCGCCTACCCCCGCGGTGCCTTCCTCATCGACCTCATCGCCGAAGCCACAGAAGACATTCGCGGAGCCCTCAACGCCGGCGCCGCCACCGTTCAAATCGATTTCACCGAAGCCCGCCTCTCCCTCAAGCTCGACCCCTCCGGCAACCTCCTCCGCAGCTTCATCGACCTCAACAACCAGGTCCTCGAAGCCTTCACCCCCGACGAGCGCCAGCGCATCGGCGTCCACGTCTGCCCCGGCGGCGACCACGACTCCACCCACAGCGCCGACATCGACTACGCCGGCCTCATCCCCGAGCTCTTCCAACTCAACGCCGGCCGCTTCTACCTCCAGATGGCCAGCGAGCCCGACCGCAAGCGCGCCCTCAACCTCATCAAGCAATCTCTCCAACCGCACCACCTCGTCTTCATCGGCGTCATCGACCCCATCAACCCCGCCATCGAAACCCCCGCCGAAGTAAAGGCCCGCATCCTAGAAGCGGCCGCCATCCTCCCCCTCGCCCAACTAGGCACCACCGACGACTGCGGCTTCGCCCCCTTCGCCGACGACACCTCCACGGCCCGCGACGTCGCCTTCGCCAAAATCCAAGCCCGCGTTGAAGGCAACGACCAAGCCTCCCGCGAACTAGGCATCTAACCAGGCCACAAGACATCGCAGCAATCCAACCGCCTGCACCCACCTCCCCCGCTGCCGTTGCAGTTGCAGTTGCCCCTGCGGTTGCGGTTGCCGTTGAAAATTTTTCGCCGTCATCCTGAACGCAGTGAAAGACCCCTGTATTGGTTCTTGCTGTTGCTGTTGCCGTTGCCCTTGCCCTTGCCCTTGCCGTTGCCCTTGCCGTTGCCGTGCTGCCCTTGCCCTTGCCCTTGCCCTTGCCCTTGCCGTTGCCCTTGCCCTTGCCCTTGCCGTTGCCGTTGCCGTTGCCGTTCTTAGACAATTTCTGAAAGAAATTGTCATTCCGAGCCACACGAGGAACCTGCTTTTCTCCCGTTCTTGCTTCTCTCTCCGTGACCCCCACGAATCTGGTCCCGAACCACCCAAAAACCGGGTGCCCATGTCCGGATTTTCGGACGTGGGAGAGCGACACCGCCGACCAACCCAGGCTCACCTCTTACAACCTTCACGCGATACCCTTACCCCATGGCCTCCCCCGCATTCCCGGCGCCCGACCCCTTCGCCAACGCCATCTGGAACGCCCTCCACACCACCCACCAGCACCTCGCGCTCACGAACAACCTCGCCCGCAAATACCCCGCCGACATAGCCCCCTTCGCCTGCCTCGCCGAAAACTCCCCTGCCGCCCTCACTGACCTCCACACCCTCATGCTCCCCAACGAAACCACCTACCTCCTCGGCGACGACCCGCCATCCCCAACCAACACCCTCCTCTACCGTGGCGACACCCCCTGCCTCCAGATGGCCTTCCCCCAGGACGCCGCGCTTCCCACCATCAACTCCACCCTCCCCATCTCCCTGCTAACCTGCGCCGACGCGCCCGCCATGGTAGCTCTCACCGATGCAGCCTTCCCCGGCTTCTTCCGCCTCCGCACCTGCGTCATGGGCAGCTATTTTGGCATGTGGAACCCCGCCGATCCAACGCAGCTCATCGCCATGGCCGGCGAGCGCCTCATCCTCCATCCCACCCGCGAGATCAGCGGCATCTGCACCCACCCCGACCACCGCGGCCAGGGCTACGCCGCCGCCCTCACCGCCCACGTCCTCCACCACCAGCGCAGCCTCCACGCCCGCTCCGTCCTCCACGTAGTCTCGACCAACCACAGCGCGATCAACCTCTACCATCGCCTCGGCTTCCAAACCCTCCGCGAAGTCCACCTCCACCGCCTAAAACGCCCCGCTTAACCTAGCCCCCGCTCCTGTTGTGCCGTTGCCTTTCTTTCTGTCATTCCCCTCGGGAATCTGCTGTTCGCGTACCGCCACAAGACGGGTGCCCCATGTCCGGATTCTCGGACGTGGGACCGCAATACCGCCAACCGCCCCTGGACCCCGCCCCAATTCCTCCTGCTGTCATCCCAACCGCAAAATAAATCCCCCCAAACACCCTCAAAAACAACCCAAAATCCGCGTGTCAACCCCCCACCCACCCTCAAACTCCACAAAACCCCCATGAACACTGGCGATTTCTCTCCGCGAACGTTGGCATACTTACCCCCACCAACCCGCTACAATTAAAACAGCACCCCAATCAACGCAGGCCGAATCGATCGCACCGCACAAAACCCGCGCTGAGCGATACTTTGTCGTACAACTCATTTGAAAAGAGCACTTTGCGCCAAGAGTACCCCCTCCCTAAAGTCATACTTTACCCTCTAACCCGTTTCTCAAGAGTACTTTAGACCACAAGTACCCCTGGAGGGTGGGGGGGACCGGCCTGCGTCGTTTGCCGTCGTCGCAGGACTGATACGCTGTCCAACATGAGATTGTGTGTTCGACCCGCCCGCCTGCCGCTCTTCGCCGCGGCCTGTTCCCTGCTCCTCGCCTCCGCGCTCACCGCCCAGACGCCAACACTGACCGCCGCCCCCGACACCGCCAACCCCAACGGCCAGGTCACCCGCGCCGCCCAGCCCGGCGGCGTCGCCATCTCGCCCGACGGCGCCACCGTCGCCTGGACCCTTCGCGGCCGCGACGGCGCCGCCCTTCACCTCACCGAGGTCGCCAACCCCGCCAACGACAAGCTCATCAAGCTCGAAGGCGCCGCTCACTGCGCCGTCGACAACCCCGTCTGGTCGCCCGACCGGCGACACGCTGGCCTTCCTCTCCACCTGCACGAGCGACAAATCCAAGCCCGACCAGGATCAGATCTTCCTCTGGTCCAAAGCGTCAGGCGAGATCAAGCAGCTCACCCACCTCACCGGCGAGCTCGAGCAGCCCGCCTGGTCGCCCGACGGCAAGTCCATCGCGTTCCTCTTCGTCGAGAACGCCACCCGCCCCGCCGGCGCACTCGACGCCATGCCGCCTGGAACGGCGTCATCGGCGAAGACGGCGTCGAGATCCAGCGCGTCTACGCGGTCGACGTCGCCGACGGCGCAGGCCACTGGCTCACTCCAGACCAACCTGCATGTCTACGAATTCGGCTGGGCACCGAACTCGAAGGAGATCGCCTTATCGCCGCCAATCCTCCCGGCGAAAACACCTGGTGGATCGCCAAGCTCTACGCGCAGTCCATCGCCGGCGGCGATCCCCGCGTCATCCTCGACCCCGTCACCGTCGCCGGCCCGCTCCACGGCCTCCAGATCGCCGTCCCCCGCTGGTCTCCCGACGGCAAGCACATCGCCTTCATCGGCGGCCTGATGTCCGACCAGGGCTCCACCGGCGGCGACATCTAGGTCATCGACGCCGACGGCAAGCATCTCGTCGACGTCACCCCCAGCATCGACGGCACGCCCACCTACGAGGCTGGACAAGCGACCACACCTTCGGCTTCGTCGAAGACCGCCGCGGCCACTCGCTCCTCGTCGACTACGATGCCGACAAGCATTCGCAGCTCCCGAACGGCGAAGTCGATCTCGGCGAAGTCTCCGTCACCGGCGGCCCCATCAAGGACGCCGTCACCTATCACCACTGCCAACGGCGGCACGTCGCCTTCGTCAAGTCCAGCTTCAGCACGCAACCCGAGGTCTGGACGCTGGCGGTCACAACAACGTCAACCAGCTCACCCACCTCAACGCCGCCTCGCACATCACCTCCCTACAAATTCGAGTCCATCGAGTGGAAGAACGAGGGCTTCCACGTGCAGGGCTGGCTCACCTACCCCAAGGACTACGACCCCAGCAAGAAGTACCCGCATGATCGTCGAGGTCCACGGCGGCCCATCGGCCTCCGCCGGCCCGCGTGGCAGCGCCCAGTGGGCTGAGCTCGGCTACTTCGTCCTCGAGCCCAACCCGCGCGGCAGCTTCGGCCAGGGCGAAAAGTTCATCGCAGGCCAACCGCAAGGACTTCGGCTACGGCGACCTGCGCGACATCCTCGCGGGCATCGACGCCGTCGAGAAAAAGGTCTCCATCGACGACAACCGCGTCGGCCTCACCGGCTGGAGCTACGGCGGCTTCATGAGCATGTTCGCCGCAACGCAGACCAACCGCTTCCGCGCCATCGTCGCCGGCGCCGGCATCAGCGACTGGAAGAGCTACTACGGCGAAAACTCCATCGACCAGTGGATGATTCCGTTCTTCGGCGCCAGCGTCTATGACGATCCGGCGGTCTACGCCAAGTCCTCCGCCATCGAGCTACATCAAGAACGCCAAGACGCCCATGCTGATCATCGTCGGCGACCGCGACGGCGAATGCCCCGCGCCGCAGACCTTCGAGATGTGGCACGCGCTCAAGACCTAGGCGTCAAGACCCAGCTGGTCATCTATCCCAACGAAGGCCATGGCTTCCGCAACCCCGAGCACATCCGCGACCGGACGGAACGCGAAGTGCGTGGTTCGCGGAAAATATGCCACCCAGCAAATAACCTCACCTGACAGCCAGCGAACCGCGGCCAGCTCTCCTATTCCGGAGGCTGGCCGTATTTCTTTTCCAGTTTTCCGCCCCCGGCCAGCGATTCCTGTACTCCCCATTTGCTCCAGGACCGTCCAACCCCTAAACTGGAGACTCGGAGTTTTCGCGGTTGGCGGTATGACCGTTCAGCTTGAGTTCCGGTTGAACGGGGAGGTTCTTAGTGCGTTGGTTTTGTAGATTCAGTGCGTCGGTTTGTTGGTGTAGTCAGCTCTATGTTTCTTTGCGCTTCCTGTGGGTTTGTCGGTCACCGGCTGCGGCCAAAATCAGCCCCCGTGGTGTACTGCAACGCGGGTGACTCCGGCCCGGTCGTCGGCCAGGTGGCCAGATCACGCTCTCGCCAAGCCTCGCCACGACGGGCGAAAGCCTGAACTACGGGCAGATCGGCCAGTCGCTCTCGGCCTCCGCCGTTGACTGCAAGGGCAACGCCGTCTCCGTGCACTCCTTTACCTACGCCAGCACCAGCAGCTTCGCCAACACCAACGGCGCCCGTCTTCGCCGACATCAACCCCACCAACGGCCAGGTCTGCGGTGGCACATGGAACCGCAACACCGGCGGCGGCATTGCGGATTACACCACCTGCACCCCGCCCACGACCGCCCCGCCTGTTTCCAAGCCATAGTCCTTACCGTCCCTCCCACGACCACCTTTCCGGCCGTTGATCGCGCTCTCCCTTTACCTACAGCGTCGACTTCAGGCCTGCTCACCGTGAACGCCGTCGTTCAGATCTCCTCCGTCACCACGACCCTCAAAGGCGCAACCACACACCGTATTGGCCGGCGTCCCCTTCTTCGTTGTTCCCGTCCGAAACTGTCGCTGTGACCTACACCGAGCAGCCGCCGACGCTTACCTTCGCACCCGCTTATGGCTACACGGCGAGCGCTCCAGGAACAATCCAGATCCTGGGCGGAACCGTCTCGGCGATCTACGATTACGTCGCATCCAGCGGCGCGGTCATCTTAGAACCCTCGCGATCTGGCATCTTTCCTGTGCAACCGGGTGATATCGTCGCCACTTTCTACACCGCTGCGCCGACTGCCATCTACACCCCTCCGGCGTATCCGCGCTGGTCACCGCATCAGCCAACGGCGCCACCAGCAACGCTATTCCCATCTATGTGCATCCTGTCGCGACCGGTGTCATCCTCGGCAATGCCACGCCCAACTGCACCATCGATCCCGGCACCGACTGCTGCCCCAACGATACCGTCGGAACCCCTGTCATCGCGCCCGCTTACGATGGCAGCGCCTGCCTGTCACAGAACCATGTAGGTCAGCTCGTAGCGCGTGTCTACCAGAGCGGGGGCACGACGGGCGATGCCGCCCAGAACATCACCTGCCAGGTCGGCCATCTGACGTTCGGCGCCCAGACCTCAGGAATCGTCACCATCGACCAGAACGGCGCGGCTACCGCCCAACAGCCCGGTTCCACCACAATTACCGCGACAATCTCGCAGTCCTCGACAGGCACCAATGCGGGCTACTTCTCCACCTGCCCACCGGCGTCCATCCAACTCCAGGACCCTAGCTCCCCCGGCTCGAATAGCATCAACGTTGCGGTGAATACACTTCAGCCCCTGACCGCTACCGTGCTGGATACGAATGGAAACATCATCACCGGCCTTACCCTCGAGTACAACTCGACCACCCCGCAAACTATTCCTGCGGCCGTGGGGTCGGTAACGCCAGCCTATCCAGGCTCAGCGGATATCACCGCCGTTTGCCAGCCGGCAACGTGCAACCCGTCGCCCTTCAATCAGATTGGGCTGTATGGGAACGGCAAGGCGATCACCTCGAATCCCATCACCATCAATACTCCCGGCACCAGCAGCACCGTGCTCTATATGGGCAGCACGTCTTCGGACTATCTGGCCTTCCGCGACTTCACTACCAACCAGACCAGCGCCCTGATCAAGCTCCCCTATGTTCCAAACTCCATGGTGATGAACCAGGCCGGGACAGCGATCTATCTGGGAAGCCCCCAGGGCCTGATGTCGTTCTCCACGGCCAGCAACTCGGTCTCAGCGGCAAACCAGCTGATCCCGGGCATCGTCTTGTCTGTCTCGCCAGACGGGACCACCGTGGTCGTCACAGACCCCACCCGGCAAACGATCTCCCTGGTATCCACCGCCAGCAACTCGGTTACGACAAGCTATGGTGGCGTTGGCACCAGCGCTTCGTGGTCGCCGGACGACCAGGCTGTCTACATCACGACCACCACCAATGCCGTTCTGACCCACTCCACCTTTACCGACTGGCAAACCTCAACGGCCGACGAGGTCTATACGGCTGTCACGGTGACCGTGCCCAGCGTCGGAGCGTACTTCGCTGGACCAAATTCACGGACGGCCGCAGCTATTGCCCGGCGAGCACCTCGGCACCGGAAACCCACCGAACGTCAACAATCAGTTCATCCCGCTGGTCGACGAGAAGGCCGCGATGACTGACCAGATCGCGGCAACCACCGACGGCAAACACATCCTTGGAGCTCATGCGGCCGGTGCCGTCTCAACGGTGACCGATTTTGATGTCACGCTTCCTACAGACGCAGGCTGCCCGATTCCTCGAGCGACTCACCTACGCCCGGGTACTTTACGAGCACGCTCACGGCGGAGACGCTCCGGGCATCAATGCCACTTCCATCACCGGCGTCTACCCGTCGAGCAACTCGGCTGCGGCCTTTGTTACCTATACTTTGCCTCGGGCGCGACCTCTGGGGGCGGACGATTCCGCTCTACCTCCCCACCAACGGTCGCGGTACGCTTCGACTGCTGACTTTGGGCAATGGCGCTATGGCGGCGGCGGCACCGGCTGCCGGAGTGTTCAGCACCGATAACTTCACCTTCTACGTGGGTACGGGCGGGGCGGACGGCACCTCAGCCGACAACGATGTCCACCTGTTTACGCTGACCTACCCCACAAGCGGACTGCCGACGCGACGGAGGCCACAGGCAGCGAATCACTCCTAACTTCCGCTGGCGACCGGAACGGGCTTTGCGCCGGTGAACCGCTCGTACAGCATCCGAAGAAGACGAATACCTAGTGTTTTGTGGAATAGTAAACGCAAAGGCCCTCGACATCGATGGCCTTTGTCTTGGTTGCTGCGCATTCTCTAGCGTTTCAGGCGCGCTTCCAGCAGTTCTCGTCCACGGCTCGAGCACGCCGTTTAGGAAGTTGATGCTTTCCGGCGCAGCGTAGCGGCGAGCGATCTCCAACGTTTCGTTGATGATTACTGCCGTCGGCGTCTTTGGATAGCCCAGCATTTCCGCTATCGCTGCGCGCAACAGGTTGCGATCGACAACCGGCATGCGTTCCAGGCGCCAGTTCTGGGCGTGCTTCTGGATCAGGGCATCCACTTCGTCTTCGCGCTGCGTGGCGACGCGGGATATCGTCTGCAAAGCCTTTGGTCTCTTCATCTACATCCTCGCGGGAACCCCAGAATAGGCTCTCGACCTCTTCCGGCTTTTGCTTGCCGAGGTCGCCCTGGAAGAGCATTTGCATCGCTAATTCACGGGATTTGCGGCGGGTTCCCATCAGGATTTCCTTCCTCGAGCTCTGCGGGTTGGGCGAGTTTCTCCTGGATGGAGGCCATCTCGATGGCCGCGATGGCGGCCTCAAAGCCTTTGTTTCCAGCCTTTAGGCCGGCTCGGTCCAGCGCCTGTTCGAGCGTTTCGCAGGTGAGGACGCCGAAGGCGTGGGGGATGCCGGTCTCTTGTTGGGACTGGCCGATGCCGCGGGCTACCTCGTTGTAGATGGCCTCGTAGTGGGCCGTCTCGCCGCGGAGGAGGACGCCCAGCGTGATAACTGCT
This sequence comes from uncultured Acidobacteriaceae bacterium, assembly GCA_963796535.1. Taxonomy (GTDB): domain Bacteria; phylum Acidobacteriota; class Terriglobia; order Terriglobales; family Acidobacteriaceae; genus Granulicella. The sequence continues at coordinate 202,830 of CAWCMO010000007.1, read as the reverse complement.
GCGTAATCTTTGGTTTGCGCGAGGGTGCGGGCGGCCGAGGGATCTCCCAGGCGCCGGGAACGCGGACGATCTGGATGTCTTTCAGGGGGCAGCCGCTGCGGGTGCAGGGCGTCGAGGGAGCCTTGCAGGAGGCGGTCCGTGATGACGCGTTCCAGCGCGCTACCACGATCGCAAACCGTTTGTTTGCAGCAGATAGGTCGCCTTCGATGGCGATGGGGCGATTGTGAAGCGGGTTCTCGGATTGCCAGAAGCCTACGGTTAAGTCGTTTGTTATCTGCGCGGTAAAGAGCGGGAGTTCCAGTGGGTGAGAGTGGGTCGGAGAGTTTGGTGGCGGCGCTTCGGAGCGCTGGTGGGTGAGGAGCCAGCTCTTGACGGCGGCGTGGATCTCGTCGAGCTGCGTAACTTCAATCATTAGAGTGGGTTGCGATGGAGGGTAGCCGGTCGCGACTTCCAGGTTTCCTAGCGGGGCCAGAAAGGCCGCGCCCTTTCCGGTGCTATCGTCCAGCCTTTGCCGGGCTCGAAGCCTAGTGTTTGGAACAGTTCGGCGAGCTGGGTGAAGGCGTCTTCCGAGGCCACGCGCGCCACGGTCGTCAATCCCTGAATGATGAGTTGATTGTATCGCCAGCGCTGGAAACTGGCGCATTTGAGGCAGACTTAGCCCGGTTTCGGGTGACAAATCGACTGCTTCAGCCTAGTTTCGGGTAGCAGATTGCGAGATCTTTTGAGGGTATAGGACGGAAAAAGACAAGGGTACTTGACAGCGATGTCAAGTACGCTTACAGGTGGGTGATCCAGGTGTTTTTCGGGCCGACGAGTTCGCCGGCAACCCACTCATGACATGAAGCCGTCATGAGTGGGGCAGCCGGATTTTCGGCTGATTGGGGAAGACTACTGGAGCTTTTTTCGGGTCGCTACGGTCTCGGCGCGTAGACTGCCGGAGGGGCGGCTGCCGGCGAGGCGGGTGGTGGCGAGGTTGAGCGGTTGGAGGAGGGTGACGATGAGGGCGGTGGCAGGGTTCGTCCCCGACGCAGGAGTAGCTGTGGATGGTGGAGGAGTCGAAGTAGACGGAGTCGCCGGCGCGGAGCTCGTGGACGACTTCGCCGTGCTGGACGCTGAGGGTGCCGCCCATGACGTAGAGGAACTCGAAGCCGGCGTGCTGGTGGAAGTTGTCGTCGGGGAATTTGCCGGGCTGAAACTCGGCGAGGTAGGGGTCGAGCTGGCGCTCGGCGACGAGGTAGCCGAGGCTTTCGAAGTAGTAGCGGGGTGCTCGACGCCGGACTGCGGGAGGCGCACGCGGTCGGCGGCGCGGTGGACGCGGAAGAGGGAGAGAGGGATGGGGCTGAAGAAGTAGTTGAGGTCCTTGCTGAAGACCATGGCGATGCGGGCGAGGTTGCGCAGGGTGGGAACGACGCGGCCGGTCTCGAGCTGCGAGAGGAAGCTGGAGGAGAGGCCGGTGTGGCGGCCGAGCTCGGCGAGCCCGAGCGAGGATTTCTGGCGCAGGGCGCGGATGCGCAGGCCGATGCGCTTTTCGGCGATGAGCGATTCGACAGCGTCGCTGCCTACCTGGACGTCGGAGGGTTCGTGCGGCAGGCAGGGAGATTTTTCTCTTCGGGAAGGAGGACGACCTCTTCGCCAGAGGCGGAGGTGCCGGAGCGGACTGCTTGGTTACGTCTAGCTTTTCACGCATTGCGATCACCAGTGGTACAGATTGTTTCTTGACTCGATGTATAGCATCGACCTTGGGATGCCTGCGCATCAGTTTATTGAAAGTCTAGCTTCTGGCTAAGGCAAAGGAAGAAGCAAATACCCACGGGATGTGAGCCAGAAAGGCAAGGGCAACGACAAACGCAACAGCAACGGCAACTACAGGGGTCCTTCACTGCGTTCAGGATGACGGAATTTTGCGGGTGCGCAACTCCTCACACGCGAGCAACAATCAACAGCTGGAAGGTCGAAGCTTGCTACTGAATTTTTCCGCTACTTAGGTCATAGACGACTATACCTAGATCGTTGAGCTTGCTGATGGCGACTTCCATATTGCGGCGAACGGCGGGTTCGGCGGAGGCGGGAGTTTTGTTGGCCTCTTCGATGGCGACGACACGGCCGTAGGGCCAGGAGGAGTGGGGGATGGAGCTGATGGCGTCGGCGAGGGAGGACTGGCTGATGTTGAGCTCCTGGCGGCGGGCGTTGACGGGGCGGAACATGCCACCGACGCCGATGGGGGTAGTGTTGGCGTCGGCGAGCAGGACGTGGAGTTCGAGCATGCTGGGCTGAATGGTGAGAACGGGGTTCTGCCAGCTGTCGTAGGTGTGGACGGTCATGAAGGTGCTCTTGGTGGGCGGCGGGATCTGATCGAGCTGCTCGCGCTGGGTCTCGAGCTCGGCGCGCTGGGCATCACGCTCGGTGCGGGCCTGCTGCGTAGAGACTGGCGAAAGCTGACTGTGACAGCCGGACAGGACGAGGAGAAGAGCGGGAATCAGGAGGGGCCTGGAGAGGCTACGGAGGATCAACACGGAATCAGGATACCAAGCCCTTGGGGTAGCTGTGGAGGGACAGCGACGGAGCCAGGGTGGCTCCGTCGCTGAACGATGAGGGTGGTTGACTAATTGTGGGGCTTGCCTCCGCCGCCACCGCCGCCGGGCTTGCCACCACCACCACTGGGAGGACGACCGCCTCCGCCACTGGGAGGCTTACCGCCTCCACCGCCGCCACCGCTCGGGGGACGACCGCCTCCGCCGCTGGGAGGCTTGCCGCCGCCACCGCCGCTTGGGGGACGACCGCCTCCACCACTGGGAGGCTTGCCACCGCCGCCGCTGGGAGGACGGCCGTTGTTGGGGGGCTTACCGCCATTGTTGGGGGGAGGATGATAGCCGCCGCCGTTGGGAGGACGACCACCATTGTTGGGTGGGGGATGATAGCCGCCACCATTGGGAGGAGGACGATACCCGGGCGGGTGGCTGGGAGGACGACCGTTGTAGTGATAGTGGTCGCCGCCATGATAGCCACCGCCGCGTCCGTAGATATTGCCGTGGTAGTAGCCGCCGCCATGGCCGTGGAACCGGTAACTGCCCCAGCCGTGGTTATAGCCCCAGTATGCCCACGGTCCTACGCCGAGGAAGATGCCGTTGTAGAAGTAACCCGAGCCGTAGTAGCCATAGGGTGCGCAGTTGTAGGGGGCGTAGTCGTAGTAGCCATAGGGGCAGCCGGGCGGAGGTCCGCCGCCGACGTTAATCCCAATGCTGACTTGCGCGCTCGCCGTGGCTGGAGCGACAGCCAGGCAGGTAAGCAACGCGCCCGCAGATAACATCCATTTGAATCCACGCATAGGAAACCTCACAACCAGTAGCTGCGACTGCTGACGGATAGAGTGAGCGGCACGATTACACGGAGTGCAATGCCTCGAGATGCTGAAAAGTCTATCAGCTTGCGGTTGGATGCGGATGGAGCGTTCCGGGTGCACCCGGCGGTATCGAGAAATTGCGGTCTGAAAGTTGCGTGTCGTGAAGTTTCGTTATTTTATGGCTTGGCGCGCGTGGGGTAGAGCTGTTTTCTAGAGGCGGATTAAGCAGAACGGCGAGGCAGGTAGGCCTCGCCGTTCGGGTGCTTCTCTTCATCGCGTTCGTTTCTCATCGTGTTCGTTTCACGACGGTCGCTGGCTAGTGATGTCCGCCGCCACCGCCACCGCCGCCACCGCCCTGGGCGTGGCCGCCGCCACCACCTCCCTGGGGATGTCCGCCGCCGTTGTTGGGATGGCCACCACCGTTGCCGCCGTGGTAGCCGTTGCCGCCGTGGTAGCCGTTGTCGCCGTGATAGCCATTGCCGCCGTGATAGCCGTTGTCGCCATGATAGCCGCCACCGTGATAGCCATTGTCGCCATGGTAGCCGCCGCCGTGGTAGCCGTCGCCGCCGTGCCAGCCGCCGTTATGCCCGTAGATGTCGCCGTGGTAGTACCCGCCGCCACCGCCATAGAAGCGATGTCCGCCCCAACCGTGGCCGTAGCCCCAGTAGGCCCAGGGTCCCACGCCGAGGAAGATGCCGTTGTAGAAGTAGCCGGAGCCGTAATACCCATAGGGGGTGCAGGCATAGGGCGCGTAGTCGTAGTAGCCCCACTGGCAAGCGGGCTGAGGTCCACCGACTACAACCCCGACCTGGGGGCCTCCGATGGCAACGCCTACTGAGACCTGGGCACTAGCCGTTGTCGGCGCCAGTGCCAGGCAGGTCAGGAGTGCTGTTGCACAAAATATCCATTTGAATCCGCGCATCTGTTGCCTCGTTTATCGAACGTACTCAAACTGTTTTGGGATTCGCGAACTGCAACCTTACCGTGGGGGCTGGAGTTCGGTGTGCCGGGGGAAGTGGCTATGCGTGGTTGGATGCAGAATGCGCGGCCAAGGTGCTCACCATTGAGTAGACCCGAGGGTGCGGTTTAAGTTGCGCGGCGCGAGGATGAGCGCAATTGACCATCGTGCTCCTGTTGACCTCCTGCCTGGCAGGTGAGGTAAGCCAGGAGGGACGAAGCGATTTTCGATATGCTCGGAGGATGAAAGTTGTTTTCGCCCTGCTTTGCTGCCTGCCTGTTTGCCTGATTCATTCCGCGAGGGCGCAACAGACTCCGAGCACGATTCCAGATGCGCCGGTGCCGGCAGGAATACAGCTGCAGCAGGATGCAGTGGCCACGCGGACGCTGAGCGGCGTGGTGACGGATGTGGATGGGGCGTTGATTCCGGGGGCGACGGTGACGCTGCTGGAGGCGGGGTCGACGAAGCGGCGAAGCACGGTGGCGGATGCGAATGGGCACTTCAGCTTCGGCAATGTGGCGGCGGGGCCTTACCTGCTGACGATCATCGCCAAGGGGATGCAGCCGAAGACGCAGCAGGGGACGCTGAATCCGGATGAGTCGGTGGAGCTGCCGGCGATTGCGCTGGGGGCGGCGGCGAGCGATGAGGTGGAGGTGTCGTCACTGACACAGGTGGAGATTGCCGAGATGCAGATGAAGCAGGAAGAGAAGCAGCGGCTGGTGGGGCTGGTGCCGAACTTCTACGTGGCCTACAACTGGAAAGCGGCGCCGCTGACAGCAGGACAGAAATATCGGCTGGCCGTGCGGGCGCTCATCGATCCGGCGACGTTTGTGATTACGGCCGGGTTTGCGGGGATTGAGCAGGCGACCAATGAGTTCAGCGGCTATGGGCAGGGGTGGGAGGGTTATGGCAAACGCTTTGGCGCAGGGATGGCCGATACCGCGATTGGCGGGATGCTCGGCGGTGCGGTGCTGCCGGTGCTGTTCCACCAGGATCCGCGGTACTTCTACAAGGGGACGGGAACGAAGTGGCAGCGCGTGGAGTATGCGATTTCGAGGGCGGTGATTGCACGCGGAGATAACGGGAAGTGGCAGCCGGCCTATGCAGAGGTGCTGGGGGATTTCGCTTCGGGGGCTATCTCGAATTTGTATTATCCGGCGAGCAATCGGAATGGGGCCGGGCTCACGATTAAGAACGGGTTTCTGGGGATCGCGTCGGATGCGGCGAGAAATTTGTTGCAGGAGTTTGTGCTGAAGAAGCTTACGACGGGCGTGAAGGTCCAGACGACGCACGCGGGGACGCAAGCGACGCCGTAGGTCGAACTCTGACCGAGGGACACGAGCACGTACCCCAGGGGCTAAAGCCCGCTTGCTGCGCGGTACCTGATGGCACGGCTGAAGCCGTGCCCCTTCGAGACAGGAAAAAAGTGGTCGCAGGGCTCAAGCCCGGACCTATCTCAGGAGCGAGAGCCAGCACAGCAGATTCCCGGAGGGAATGACAGAAAGAAAGGCAAGAGCAACGACAAGAACAGAAGGCGGCGCCGGTGGGGTCACGACGCCTTAGCTTGTGGCTAGCGGCCTTGCCAGGTGGCGGGGCGTTTGGCGAGGAAGGCGGTGAGGCCTTCTTGCTTGTCGGCGGTGGCGCAGAGGCGGCCGAAGATGTGGGCTTCGATGGCGAGAGCTTCGGGGAGGGGTTGGTCTTCGCCGCGGGCTACGGCTTCGAGGACTCCGGCGACGGCGAGGGGGGCCATGGAGGCGATGGTCTGGGCGAGGGTGAGGGCGCGGGGGAGGAGTTCGGCTGCTGGGGCGATGTCATCGACCAAGCCGAGGCCGAGGGCTTCGAGGGCGTCGACGATCTGGGCGGAGAGCATGAGGCGGAGGGCGGCGCTGCGGCCGATGAGGCGGGTGAGGCGCTGGGTTCCACCGTAGCCGGGGATGAGGCCGAGTTTGACTTCGGGGAGGCCGAGGCGGGCTTTGTCGCTGGCGATGCGGATAGTGCAGGCGAGGGCGAGTTCGCAGCCGCCGCCGAGGGCGACTCCGTTGATGGCCGCGATGACGGGCTTGCCGGCGGCTTCGAGGTGGGAGGCGATGAGGGCGAAGACTTGCTGGCCGCGTTGCGAGGCGGCGAGGCCCGAGGCGGCGTCGGTTTCGGCGAGGGCGCGGATGTCGGCGCCGGCGGCGAAGGCGCGCTCGCCACTGCCGGTGAGGATGACGGCGCGGATGGCGGGGTCGAGGGCCAGGGTTTTGAAGGCGAACTCGAGCTCGTCGAACATGGTGGCGTTGAGGGCGTGGAGGACCTCGGGGCGGTCGAGGGTGAGGATGGCGACGGGGCCTTCGAGGGTGCAGTGGAGGGTGGTGAGGGTGGCTAGATCGGGCATGGCGTGGGTTCCTGGAGGGCGAGTGTATTCGCCGCTGGTTGGTCTGGAGGGGATCGCCCCCGATGGCCAAGCTTACCTCAGCGGCTAAAGCCGTGTCGGCTAGACGGGGGTTATGGCACGGCTGAAGCCGTGCCCCTTCGATGGAGGGTATGACACGTCTGAGGCCGTGCCGCAGCTTGGATGGTCGTGGTGGGGTGGGAGTCGATGGTCACCCCAGTCATACGCTCGTGGTGGGGTGGGGAGTCGATGGTCGTGGTGGGGTGGAGTCGATGGTCGTGGTGGGGTGGGAGTCGATGGGGAGAGCGCGGTGCAGATTAAGAAACGGCGGACGAGATGTTGGCACCGTTGCCAACGCTAACAGATAATCAAGGGTACCTGCCTCGCTCGAGGGCGGAGACGTCGTAAGGCGATAGGTTTAGTTCTGAGTGGCTGATTTACTGAGGTTTATTGAGTTCGTCAACGCCCAGGAAATGGGATTGCCGGGCGATGGAAACTTTTTTTCATGCTTAACCATCCATAGAGGTAGAGATTCCATTGGCGCCCTGCGCCCCAACCATAAGACATTTAAGACGTACTGATCGAAGAGGACAAGAATGGCTCTGGAAGATAGCCGGGATAAGCAACCGCACGCTGAAGATCTGGGCCAGTCGTTTGAAGCGCATAGCGGAAATGTAGGCTCGGCATTTGAAGAGCGGAATGCGTCTCCCGAGCTGGTGGTGTACAAGAAGTCGCACATGGTGGTGTGGGTGATCGTGGCGGTAGTGGCACTGGTGGCATTTTTCCTGGTGTACTACCTCACCAAGCCGAAGACGCCACCAGGCGGAGCAGCGGGCGCGCAGGGCCGGGGACAGAACGGGCCAGCGGCGATCACGGTGGGCAACACCGCGCCGGGCAACATCAATGTGTATGTGAGCGCGCTGGGGACGGTGACGCCGGTGGCGACGATCACGCTCTACAGCCAGATTACGGGTGTGGTGATGTCGGTGCATTATCGCGAGGGTCAGATTGTGCGCAAGGGCGATCCGCTGGTGGACATCGATCCGCGTCCATACCAGGCAAACCTGACGCAGGCAGAAGGCGTTCTTGAGCATGACCAGGGGGTGCTGGCACAGGCGGAGATGGATTTGAAGCGCTACCAGGCAGCGTGGGATCGCAACGCTATCGCGAAGCAGCAGTTGGACGACCAGGAGAAGGTCGTCCTGCAATACCAGGGCACGGTGAAGGCCGACCAGGGCACGGTGGACTATGACAAGGTGCAACTGGGCTACTGCCACATTGTTTCGCCGATCAACGGGCGCGTGGGATTGCGGCTGGTGGATCCGGGGAACACGGTGTTTTCGGGAAGCAGTTCGACGCTGGTGGTGATCACGCAGCTGCAGCCGATCACGATGGTCTTCAATGTGTCCGAAGACGATTTGCCGGGAGTGCAGGCGGAACTGAAGGGCAACAAGGCGATGGAAGTAGATGCGTTCGATCGCTCGGACGAGAAGATGCTGGAGGCCGGCAAGCTGAACTCGGTGGACAACCAGATTGACACGACGACCGGCACGGTGAAGTTTCGGGCGAACTTTCCGAACACGAACCTGGTTTTATTTCCCAACCAGTTTGTGAATGCGCGGCTGCTGGAACGGACGCTAACCAATGCGACACTGGCACCGACGGCGGCGGTTCAATACAACGGCACGGCTGCATTTGTGTACATCGTGAACCCGAACAACACGGTGAGTGTGCAGCCGGTGACGGTGGTGACGGGTAACGAAAAGGTGGCGGCTGTGACGGGTGTGAACAACGGAGTCACGGTGGCGACGAGCGGGTTCGATCGGCTGGAGAACGGCGCGCACGTGCAGGTTCACCAGAGCAAGTCGAAGACAGCCACATCGACGGGCATGGGTCCGACCGGCGGTAGCACAGCCCAATGAGTCCTTCGCGCCCATTTATTCTTCGGCCGGTTGCGACGGCACTCCTGATGGCGGCAATCTTTCTGGCGGGCCTGGTGGCCTGGACCCAGCTGCCCATCTCGGCGCTGCCCGAGGTGGATTATCCGACCATCGTGGTGACGACGTTCTATCCGGGTGCGAGTCCGGACGTAGTGGCGTCGGCGGTGACGGCACCGCTGGAGCGGCAGTTTGGGCAGGTTGCCGGGCTGAGCCAGATGACGTCGACGAGCTCAGGCGGGTCGTCGATCATCGTGATGCAGTTTCAGCTCAGCCTGAACATTGATATTGCCGAGCAGGAGGTACAGGCGGCGATTAACGCGGGGCAGAGCTTTCTGCCGGCGAATTTGCCAGCGCCGCCGGTGTACAGCAAGTCGAATCCTGCCGATGCTCCGGTGCTGACGCTGGCGCTGCAGTCGTCGACCATGCCGCTGTCGAAGGTGGAAGATCTGGCGGACACGCAGCTGTCGCCGAAGATCTCGCAGGTGTCGGGCGTGGGGCTGGTGAGCATCTCGGGTGGACAGAAGCCTGCGGTGCGCATCCAGGCGAATCCAACGGCGCTCTCGGCGTATGGCGTGAACCTGGAAGATGTGCGCAACGCGCTGACGGCGAATAGCCTGGACGCCGCGAAGGGAAACTTTGACGGGCCTTCGCAGGATTACACGATCAACGCGAACGACCAGCTGGTGAGCAGCGGTGATTATAAGCAGGTGGTGGTGGCGTACCGCAATGGCGCTCCGGTGATGTTGACGGACGTGGCAAAGATTGTGGACGGGGTGGAGAACAATAAGCTGGCGGCGTGGAGCAACGAGACGCCGTCGGTGATTTTGAATATCCAGCGGCAGCCGGGAGCGAACACGATCCAGGTGGTGGACACGATTGAGAAGCTGCTGCCGCAGTTGGAATCGACGCTGCCGGCGTCGGTAAAGGTGCAGATCATTACGGATCGGACGACAGACATTCGCGCGTCGGTGGCGGATGTTGAGTTTGAACTGGTGCTGGTGATCGGGCTGGTCATCATGGTGATCTTCCTGTTCCTGCGCAGCTTGTCGGCGACGATCATTCCGGCCGCGGCGGTGCCGCTATCGCTGATTGGCACGCTGGGGGTGATGTACCTGGCGGGATACAGCCTGAATAATTTGACGATGATGGCGCTCACGATCTCCACGGGATTTGTCGTGGACGACGCGATCGTGATGATCGAAAACATCTCGCGCTATATCGAAGAGGGTATGGCACCGATGGAAGCGGCGTTGATCGGCGCGGAGCAGATCGGGTTCACGATTTTGTCGCTGACCGTTTCGCTGATCGCCGTGCTGATTCCGCTGCTGTTCATGGGGGATGTGGCGGGGCGGCTGTTCCGGCAGTTTGCGGTGACGCTGGCGGTGACGATTGTGTTCTCGGCGTTCGTGTCGCTGACGCTGACGCCGATGATGTCGGCGAGGATTTTGAAACACGTGCCGGTGAGCCAGCAGGGATGGTTCTATCGCAAGAGCGAGAAGGTCTTCGAAGACATTATCGCGTTCTATGGCCGCACGCTGAAGTGGGTGCTGGGGTACCAGACGATCACGCTGCTGGTTGCAGTGGCGACGCTGCTGCTGACGATCTTCTTGTACATCGAGATTCCGAAGGGATTTTTCCCGACGCAGGATACGGGCATCATCCAGGGCATCACGCAGGCGTCGCCGTCGACTTCATTTACGGAGATGGCGCAGCGGCAACAGGAGATTGCGAAGGTGCTGCTGGCGGATCCGGCGGTGTCGGGGATCTCATCGTTCATCGGCGCGGATGGAACGAATACGACGCTCAACAGCGGGCGTATCGAGATTAATCTGAAGGCGCTGGGCAGTGGCAAGGACGAACGCGATCTTTCGGCGACTGAAGTGATCGATCGACTTTCGCCGAAGCTCGAGAAGGTTGCGGGTATCAAGTTGTACATGCAGCCGGTGCAGGATTTGACGGTCGACGACATGGTGAGCCGCACGGAGTACCAGTACACGCTGGAGGATCCGAACCAGCAGGAACTGAACCAGGTGGCGGCGCAACTGGTGGCGAAGCTGAAGAAGCTGCCACAGTTGGCGGACGTGGTGACCGACCAGCAACTGGGCGCGGCGGCGACGCAGGTGGAGATCGATCGCGCAACCGCATCGCGTTTTGGGGTGACGACCTCGACGATCGATAACACTCTGTATGACGCGTTCGGGCAGCGGCAGATCAACACGATGTACACGCAGGTGAATCAGTATCACGTGATTCTGGAGGCGGATCCGCAGTTCCAGAGGGACCCGCACAAGTTGAACGACATTTATGTGCAGGCGACGACGGCGGGGACGGTGGGGGCGCAGGCATCGAATACGGCAGGATCGTCGTCGGGTGCGGGATCGGGTGGGGGCGGGGCGAGCACGTCGCTGCTGACACCTTCTGCGTCGTCGGGCGGAGTTTCTTCTTCGGCATCGTCGACGTCTGCGTTGTCGTCGGGCAACACGGCGTCGACGTCTGCGGCGTCGCCTGTGAATTCCAGCTCGGCGTTGTCTACGGCGTCGACGACGGGAACGACTTCGGGGGTGCTTGCGACTACGAGTACGAGCACCGGAACCTCGTCGAGCGCGACAACGTCGGTAAGCGGAACGTCGCGGTCGACGTCTACGGGGAGCTCGTCGGGCGGCGGAGGCGGAGGGGGCGGATCGAGCAACACAAGCAGCTCAGCGCAGCAGACGCCGGTGCCGTTGAGCGCGTTCGCACACTTTGTGCCGACCAGCGAATCGCTCTCGATTAATCATATGGGCCAGTTCCCTGCTGTCACGATCTCGTTCAATTTGAATACGGGCTACTCGCTGGGACAGGCGCTGGATGCGATCAACGAGGTGATCAAGAAGGATAAGCTGCCGACCAGCGTGGTTTCGAATTACCAGGGCACGGCGGCGGCGTTTGAGGGGTCGCTCTCGAATGAGGGGCTGCTGATTCTCGCGGCGCTGGTGACGGTGTATATCGTGCTGGGCGTGCTGTATGAGAGCTTTGTGCATCCCGTAACGATTCTTTCGACGTTGCCCTCCGCGGGTGTAGGCGCGCTGCTGGCGCTGGAGCTGTTCCATCTTGACCTGGATATTGTCGCGATCATTGGCATCATTTTGCTGATTGGCATTGTTAAGAAAAACGGCATTATGATGGTGGACTTTGCGCTGGAAGGCGAGCGGCATCACGGGCTCGATGCTACCGAGGCGATCTACCAGGCATCGCTGCTGCGCTTCCGGCCAATTTTGATGACGACGATGTGCGCGCTGCTGAGCGGCATTCCGCTGGCGTTCGGAAGCGGCATTGGCTCGGAGTTGCGCAAGCCACTGGGCGTCGCGATGGTCGGCGGCCTGCTGTTCAGCCAGGTGCTGACGCTGTATACGACGCCGGTGATCTATATCTTCTTCGACAACCTGGGTGCATGGTTCTCGCGACGCGGTAGCAAGACCACGCACGGCGGACCGGAGAGCGATGGAACCCACGAGGCGGCAGAGGCATGAACCCTTCACGCGTCTTCATTGAGCGGCCGGTAGCGACGACGCTGCTGACGATCGCGGTGGCGATTGCGGGCATCATTGCGTTTGGGGTGCTTCCGGTGTCGCCGCTGCCGCAGGTGGATTTTCCGACGATCACGGTGGGAGCCTCGTTGCCTGGCGCGAGTCCGGACATCATGGCGTCGTCGGTAGCGACACCGTTGGAGCGCCAGTTTGCGCATATTGCGGGCATCACGGAGATGACTTCGGGGAGTTCGCTGGGCACGACGAGCGTGACGCTGCAGTTTGATCTGAGCCGGGACATTAACGGAGCGGCGCGCGATGTGGAGGCTGGCATCAATGCGGCGCGCACGTATCTGCCGGCGAACCTGCCGCAGAACCCGACGTATCGCAAGGTGAATCCTGCTGATTCGCCGATCATGGTGATCGGGCTGCAGTCGGATATCTACGATGTTCCGGCGATGTACGACGAAGCATCCACGGTGATCGAGCAGCGCATCTCGCAGATCTCAGGCGTGGGCCAGGTAACGGCGGTGGGCGCTTCCCTGCCGGCGGTTCGCGTGGAGTTGAATCCGCAGCAGCTGAACAGTTACGGCATTGGGCTGCCGGCGGTGCAGCAGATGATTGCGGGACAGAACGCGGACATTGCCAAGGGTCAGGTTTCGAACGGCGATACGACCGCGGACATTCTCACCAACGATCAGATCTCGAAGGCGGCGCTGTACAAGCCGCTGGTGGTGGGATATCACAATGGCGGGGCGGTCCGGCTGGAGGACGTTGCGGATGTGATCGACTCGCAGCAGTCGGTGCGACAGGCCGGATATCTGAATGGCAAGCCGTCGGTGGATTTGATCATCTTCCGGCAGCCGGGCGCCAACATTATCACGACGGTGGACGCGATCAAGGCGGCGCTGCCGTCGCTGCAGGCTTCGATCCCGGCCGGCATGCACATCTTCACGATTCTGGATCGGACGCTGACGATCAGGGCTTCGGTGCACGATATCGAAATGACGTTGATCATTTCGGTGGTGCTGGTGATCCTTGTCGTCTTTCTCTTCCTGCGCAATATTCCGGCAACGCTGGTGCCTGCGGTAGCGGTTCCGGTGTCGCTGATCGGGACGTGCGTGGTGATGTATTTGTGCGGGTTCTCGCTGGACAATCTGTCGCTGATGGCGCTGGCGATTGCGAGCGGATTCGTGGTGGACGATGCCATCGTAGTGATGGAAAACATCTCGCGTCATATTGAGGATGGGATGACGCCGATGCAGGCGTCGTTGAGAGGCGCGCAGGAGATTGGGTTCACGGTTTTCTCGATCAGCATCTCGCTGATTGCGGTGTTCATTCCGTTGCTGATGATGGGCGGGATTATCGGTCGGCTGTTCCGCGAGTTTGCCATCACGCTGTCGACGGCGATCCTGGTGTCGATGGTGATCTCGCTGACGACTACGCCGATGATGTGTTCGCGGGTGATGCGCTCCGAGGCGGATGTAAAACATGGCCGGATGTACAAGTGGAGCGAGGAGTTTTTTGATGGCCTGCTGTATGGCTATCGCCGGTCGCTGACGTGGGTGTTGAACCGGCCAGCGCTGATGCTGCTGGTGTTTCTGGCGACCATAGCGCTGACAGGGTACCTGGCGGCTACCGTGCAGCTTGGCTTCTTCCCGCAGCAGGACACGGGCGTGATCAGTGGCGGGATGCAGGGGCCACAGGACAGCTCGTTTGCCGCAATGAATAATGCGGTGAAGGCGGCGAACCTGATCATTGCGCACGACCCGGGAGTGCAGAATGCGATGGCCTTCACCGGCGGGCAGGGTGCTACCAACGGAGGGTTCACGTTCATCGCGCTGAAGCCGTTGAATCAACGGAAGCACAGTGCCGCGGAAATCATCAACGGGCTGCGGCCGAAGCTGGCGAAGGTTCCGGGGGCTGCAACGTATCTTCAGCCGGTGCAGGATATTCGGATTGGGGGAAGGCAGTCGAGCGCGCAGTATCAATACACGCTGCAGGCGGAGACGACGGCGGACTTGCAGCTGTACGGTCCGCAGTTGCTGGCAGCGCTGCGCAAGGCGCCGGGATTTCAGGATGCTAATACGGATCAACAGAACAACGGGCTGCAGGCGCTGCTGACGTATGATCGGCCGACTGCGGCTCGGCTGGGGCTGACACCCCAGACAATCGACACGACACTGTATGACGCGTTCGGGCAGATGGAAGCTTCGGTGATCAATACGGAGCTGAATCAGTACTACGTGGTGATGGAAGTGGCGCCGAAGTACTGGCAATCTCCGCAGGGGCTGAAGGATGTGTACCTGATTCAGAAGAGCGGAGGCGGGGCGATCCCGCTGGATGCGGTGATGAACTATGCGCCGTCGACGTCGGCACTGTCGGTGAATCACACGGGACTATTTCCTTCGGTGACGGTGAACTTCAACCTGGGGCCGGGCGTGTCGCTGGGGCAGGCGACCAAAGAGATCACCGACATTCAGCAGAAGCTGGGCGTGCCGGCGTCGGTGCATGGGGAATATGCGGGAACGCTGCAGGCATTCCAGCAGTCGCTGGGCAACGAGAAGTGGCTGATTATCACGGCGATTTGTGCGGTGTATATCGTGCTGGGCATTCTGTATGAGAGCCTGGTGCATCCAATTACCATTCTGTCGACGCTTCCTTCGGCGAGCCTGGGAGCGTTGCTGGCGCTGCGGCTGACGGGAACGGAACTGGACGTGATGTCGATCATCGGGATCATTTTGCTGATCGGGATTGTGAAGAAGAACGCGATCATGATGATCGATTTTGCGCTGAATGCAGAGCGTGTCGAGGGCAAGAATACGCGGGACTCGATCTTTGAGGCGTCGATGCTGCGCTTCCGTCCAATTTTGATGACGACGATGGCGGCGCTGTTTGGCGCGGTGCCGCTGGCGCTGGGAACCGGTATGGGATCGGAACTGCGGCGACCGCTGGGCATCACGATCATCGGCGGATTGCTGGTGAGCCAGGTGCTGACGCTGTATACGACACCGGTGATTTACCTGTTCATGGATAACTTGCGTCTGAAGATCCAGGGAGATAAGCGGGCAAGGCTCTTTACCGCTACTCCGGCAACGGCGCGATGAAAGCAGGGCCAATGAGAATGGGAATGAAGCGAACGAAGACGATGGAAGGGACGACGGCAAGGGCTGCGGGCTCGGCTGGCGCGAAGAGCTTTGCGTGTGTGGCTGCGTGCGCGGCGGTGTTGCTGAGCGGATGCAATGTGGGACCAAAGTATGTGAAGCCCGCGGCGCCGGCGCCGGCGCCGGAGTTCAAGGAGTCGTCGCCAGCCGCGTATACCAATCCGCCTGAAGGAACTACGGCTGACGGAACGTGGCGGCCTGCGCAGCCACAGGATGCGGCGCTCAAGGGCAAGTGGTGGGAGGCGTTCAATGAGCCGGAACTGAATGCGCTTGAAGAGCAGCTCGACATCAATAACCAGAACATCGCGGAGTACTTCCAGAACTTCATGGCTGCGCGCGCGCAGGTGCGGGAGGCGAAGTCGCAGTTCTATCCGACCGTGACGACGGACCCTTCGTATAACCGCACAAAAACCCCCGCGGCCTTGCACGGGGCCGCTGCATCTGGGGCCGCTGGCGTCACTTCGAACGAATTATCGCTGCCGTTCGACGTGTCGTGGGAGCCGGATTTGTGGGGCAAGATTCGGAACACGGTGCGCGAGTACCAAAATGCTACGCAGGTGAGTGCAGCCGAGCTCGAGAATGAGCGGCTGACGGAGCAGGCTGCGCTGGCGGAATTTTATTTCCAACTGCGCGGACAGGATGCGCTGCAGGATTTGTATAACAAGACGGTGGAAGCCGATAAGAAATCGCTGGAGTTGACCAAGGCGCTTTACGAGACGGGCATCGACAGCGATGAGTCGGTCGCACAGGCGGAGGTGACGCTGCAAGGGGCGCAGGAGACGTCAACCGGCATTGCGACCAATCGCGCGATCTACGAACACGCGATTGCGACGCTGATCGGGAAACCAGCTTCGAGCTTTTCGATGCCGGTGAAGTCGCTGACGACGCCGGTGCCGGCGATACCTGTGGGTGTGCCTTCGCAATTGCTGGAGCGGCGGCCAGATATTGCGGCCGCGGAACGTACGATGGCAGAGGCGAATGCGCTGATCGGCGTGGAGAAGGCGGCGTATTATCCGACGCTGAGTTTGAGCGGCGGAGGCGGGCTGGAGTCGTCGACTATCTCGACCCTGTTCTCGGCACCGGCGTTGTTCTGGTCCTTGGGAGCTTCGGCGGCGCAGACCATCTTCGATGCGGGCCTGCGCAAGGCGACGGTCGCGCAATATACCGCGACGTATAACGCGGATGTTGCGACGTACCGGCAGACCGTGCTGACGGCGTTCCAGCAGACAGAAGATTACATTGCCACGCTGCGGGTGACCTCGCAACAAATTCAACAGGAAGAGACGGCGGTGACGTCGGCGCAGCGTTATGTGAAGATCGCGACGGATCGCTACCAGACGGGGCTTGATCCTTATCTGAACGTGATTAGCGCGCAGACGACGCTGCTGAGCTATCAGCAGACGCAGGTTACGCTGCGCGTGAACGAGATGACGGCGGCGGTGGAGCTGGTGCAGGCGCTGGGCGGAGGTTGGGATACAACACAGCTTCCGGCGGCGAAAGCGGTGAATACCAATGCAGCCGTGAAGCAGGTTGCGGGCACTCCGTAGATGTGGGGTCGGTGCGCGCAGAGTGAAGAGTTGCGGGCAAACAAAAGCGGCATCCTGAGAGAGGATGCCGCTTTTGCTTGCTGGAGGTCTACTGGAAGTTGATCTCGCTCAGCAGCTTGGGGTTGGCTTCGTCGACGGCCAGGAGATTATGGCAGGCGGCGCAGTCGTTGGTGATGGTCTTGCTGCCGTCCTTGGTGGTGTGGTTGCCGTCGTGGCAGCGGAAGCAGCCGGGGAAGTTGTTGTGCCCGATGTTGTTCGGGTAGGTTCCCCAGGTTACCTTCATCTCCGGGAAGACGTTTTGCTTGTAGATGGTGGTGAGGGTTTCGGCGGCCTGTTCGACCTGGGCCTGGTGGCTGCTCCAGATCGCTGGATACTGGGTGCGATAGAAGCTTTCCAGGCCTGCCTTGATCTTGGTGGCTGCCTCTGCCTGCGAGCCGTAGGTGGCCTGAATCAGGGAGAGACCCTGCTTATGGACGAAGGGAAGAGATGGGTCGGGCGTGCCGTTGGCCATCGATTCATCGACTGCATCCTCGGCGGTCTGGTAGGAGTGGGCAGCCTGGTTGTGGCAGTCCATGCAATCCATGGTGCGCTTGACGCCTTTGATTGGGCCCTTCCAATCCGTGCTGACGTACTCGGTGGTGGTGCCGTTGGGGCCAGGCGCATCGACAGAGATAATGGTCTGATTTTCGCCGTCGGTTGCAGTGTATTGGAAATTGGTGAGGTGGTGGCCGTGGATGCCACTGAGGCGCGAGAGCGAATCGACGCCGCCGAGATGGAGCACCAGCATGGTTTTGGTCATGGCATTCTTCTCGTCGCTACCGAAGGTGGTCTTGACCAGCAGGCGATCGCCGATGAAGCGCTTGGGTGCGTGACATTGCTCGCAGGTAGCGCGTGCGGGGCGAAGCTCGGAGAGGGGCGCGAGGATGGGGCGGGGGAAGGTGTTGAACGTAACGCCGACCAGCTGCTTCATACCAGCCATCTTGGCGTGGAGGTAGTTGGCGGCACCGCTGCCGACGTGGCATTCGGTGCAGTCGACGTGCGAGTGGGGGGAGTGCTGGTAGGCGACCCACTGGGGCTGCATGGGGACGTGGCAGGCGGCGCCGCAAAAGCCAGGCGTGTCCATGTAGGCGACGCCGCGGTAACTGGCGATACCGACGATCACAAAGTTGACGAAGGTCGCGATGATCACGAAGTTCAGGGCGTGGCGGAACATCGGGTCATTGAAGTTGACCTCGGGATAGATGGAGGGGAGGGCACCCTTGGCGAGTAGTTTGCGCCGCTGGAAGTAGATGCCGATCGGGATCAGGATCAGGCCGAGGATGAAGAAGGCTGGGAGGAAGAGGAAGAGAATCAGGCCGATGTATGGATTGGACGATCCTCCATGACCGAGAACGTCGACCATCCAAAAGCCCACCAGGACGAATGCGGAGGCCGTGGTGATGGCGCCGCCGATGAGGCTGAGGATGTTTCTACCCAGAAAGAAGAAGGGTTGAAGCCAATTTTGCTTAAAACTGCCGGTTGCGGACACGAAGGACGCCTCGTCACTAAATTTTTCGTACTTCCTGGCCCGGATTCGTGATGGTTGGCACGATCGCTCCCGGGGACAGGATCCGGGGGGAAAATGTGGTTATTCCCGGAAATATGCACTCACTGACAATACGAGTAACAGAATCCCGATGAGCACCGCTGTGAAGCCCGTCACCTTACTAAAGTTCATTAGCCATGTAGGGGGTTTCGTCGTGACCTTCTGCTCCAGCCTGCCTTCGGCCATAAGGCGCCCATATTCTTCGGGATGCCGTTCTTTGAACTCGGCCTCGGTCTGGGTCCCGGTGAAGATGGTGGTATCCATGGGGAAGTTGTCGGGTCGCAGATGGGCGTTGATGAAGTGGATGGAGAAGATGAAGGTGGCGGCGAGCAGGGCCTCCTCACCATGGACGATCTGGACGGCGTTGAGAGCCCAGCCGGGGAGGAACTTTCCGAAGAAGGGGCCGAACCACATGACGTAGCCGGACATGCCGATGATGATCATTCCCCAGAAGACGGACCAGTAGTCGAACTTCTCCCAGTAGGCGTAGCGCTCGAGTTTGGGCTTGGGCCCCCGGCCGAAGAACCAGCGGAAGTTTCCGATGATGTCCTTCGCATCCTTGAGATTCGGGACCATGGAATCCGGGCCCCAGAGGAGTCCTTTTTCCTTTCGCACCAGGACGCGGACCGCAATGTTCTGAACGTGGTACAAGAACTCGAGGCTAAGGATCACGGCGCAAGACTTGTGCAGAAATAGGATGGTGCCGAATCCGCCGATGGCGAGGGCGAAGTGCTGTGCCCAGGCATTGGCGCTGAAGCGTATGGTCAGGCCGGTGGCGGCAAGGCCAAGGAACGTAACGAACATGATGGCGTGCATGTATCGCTGCAGCAGCGTGAATCGCATGAAGTAGCGCACCGGGTGGAGTTCTTCCGCTTTGCCACTTCCTGCCCCTGCCTGGTCAGGCAACTTGGTTTCTACTAGCGAATTCGTCTGGTCAGGCATTATTTCTCTCCTTTTGCTGACCCGCCGTTAGCCTTTTCGATGAGGGAGCGTATCAGCCATAGCAAGCTGTGCAGCAGGAAGAATGTCATCACGCCCGTGATCAGCAGAACCATGAAAAGACGGATGTAATAGAGCACCGGAGATGCGTGCCGGTTGTGCGGATTTGCGTGCGGCGAATATTTCACAAAGCCGGCATTGGCACCCTGATGGCACCTGCCACAAGTCTTCACGAGGTTGGATGGGTTGACGGGGGAACGAGGATCAGAGGCGGGCAGAATCTCATGCTCTCCGTGGCAGTCTGAGCAACGTGCAACCTCCACATAGCTGCCGAGGTTACTGACCTGGGAGTGGAAGGTATCGCGATACGTCGACAACTGGGCCTGATGGCAGGAGCCACACATGGGTGTGGACTGCGCCCTGGTGGGCTGGCCGATGGTATGGGCAGTGTGGCAGTCGGTGCAGGAAGGCGCGTTCAGGTTTCCACTGGCGAGCGCACTCCCGTGAACTCCAGCCAGGTATTGCGCGCGAATGCCGGCATGGCACTTTCCGCAGGTGGCCGGGATCGCTGTCTTGTAGGTTGGGCTTTGCGGGTTCGTGTGGCTGAGAACGTGGTGGGATCCGTGGCAGCTTTCGCAGTTTGCAGCTACGAGCAGGCCTTCCTGGCTGACGGCGTACCCGTGGATAGAGTCCATGTATTGCGGATAGACATTGGCCAAGTGGTGCTGCTTGGCCATCGCCGCGTCTCCGTGACACTTGCCGCAGGTGGCCGGAATGTTGAGGGGATAGACTTCCGATTTTGGATTGTCCTTGGGAAGGATCGCGTGAGCCGTTCCGTGACAGGTGGTGCAGGGCTGGTCCGCAGAATGTTCATGCACGCTGCCGACAAGCTTCGCCGCTTCCTCCGCATGGCAGGCAACACACTTTACTGCCTGGGGGTGGTCGGGATGCGGGTACGCGGTGATGGAGGAATGACAGGCGCTGCAACCGAGATCACTGTGCACGCTGGAGTGAAAGACGTTTCCATCGACACCGACATTATGGCCTGCGCCATCCTGCATGGTGACGTCGCCGTGGCAGGAGAGGCAGTCGGTTTGCGCCTGGATTGCGGGGGAGAGAGACGCCAGAAGGACCGCGAATGCTGCGAGCAGGGCGTTCCAGCCAAGCTTTCCCTTCGCGATCGCCGGGTTTCCGCTGCGCTGCTTTGAAGGAAACGGCGCAGACCCGGCGATTGGGATGGGAGACACTGAAAGACGGCCGGGTTGCTTCCTTCCTGATTTGTCGGTAGTGAAAAGAGATAAGCTTCGGGCGTTGAGGCAGTGACTGGCAGCGAGAAGGCTTGGGGAATTGATTGAGTGGCTATTTGTTTCTGACTCCGACCATCTCACTTGATTCATACTGCTGGAGAGAATGGGGCTCGCCGATACTCTCCTACGCTTGCCCAACGGTGACATGTCTTGCCTCTTTCACATCGTCACTACTGCAGCGTTCGGGTGTACTCCACGACTTCCTTGATCTGGGCGTCGGTGAGCTTACCTGAGTACGCTGGCATTTTGCCTTTGCCATTCGTTACCGAAGCGATTAGCGAAGCGGTAGATGCCTTCTTCAACTCAGGCGAGTTGAGGGGCAACGCTTTCATGGATTTGCCAGCCGCGGTCGGCTGGCCGTCGGCACCGTGACACATCTGACACTTTGCCTTGTAGGTTGCGGCGCCTGCTCCTTGAGCAAAGGCTGGGGTAACGGACACGGCGAAAAGTGCGGTTGCTGCGATCGTCAGAAGGACTTTCATGATTGCTCCTGTTTTTTATTTTGGAAACGATTGGGACACGGAAATCCGTGCCCCTGTGCGCCCCATGGTACTGGATACAATCACGCGGTGCTGTTCCAAACAGAGCTATCTTCATTGCAAAGATAGCTCCGCCAGGTTTTCTTACTTCTTGAGCGTCTTGATGTAGGCGACAACCGCGTCAATGTCGGCATCCGTAAGCTTGCCAGCATACGCCGGCATCTTCCCTTTACCGTTTTTTGTGGCGGCAATGAGGCTGGCATCCGATGCACCTGCGGTGAACGCGGGAACTTTCATTCCCTTGTTGCCCGTCCCGTCGGCAAGATGACACATCTGGCACTTTGCTTTGTAGATCGTCGCGCCGGATGATTGTGCAAATACAGGGGTAGCCATGGATATCGCAATGAGGGAAGCTGCGACCGTTACGATATTGAATTTCACCGGATACTCCTACTATTTCTGCAACGTGCGTACATGAGCAATGACATCTTTGATCTCTGCGTCGGTGAGTTTGCCAGCGTAGGCCGGCATCTTCCCTTTACCGTTTTTGGTTATCGCGATGAGATCTGCATTTGACTCCTTTACGGAAGCCGGGGAGAGGAAAGACGGAGCCTTCATGGCCTTTCCAGCGGGAGTGGTGCCTGCTCCATCGGCGCCATGACACATCTGGCACTTGGAGGTGTAGGTTGCCGCGCCGGTGTTCTGGGCGAAGGTGGGAAGCGTACAGGCTCCGATTGCGAGAACCATTGCGATTCGTAGTTGGGTTTTCAAAGTCAATCTCCTTCTAGGATTTGAGTTGCGTCTCTCGACACTTCGTTTAGAACTCGTAGTGCATGGAGAGGGTGACGAGGTTGGCGTGGAAGTTTCTGGGGGCGGTTAGGCCGGAGGAGGGCTCGGTGAGGCCGGTTGGGTAGGGGGCCAGGGATGGGGAGTTGCAGGGGACCACGACTGCGGTCGGCGAGGTAGTGGTGCTGCAGAGCGGAGCGCCGGAGGGGCCGCCTTCGCCGTAGCCGTAGTAGTTGTAGTCGGCTTTGAAGATCCAGTCAGGATGGACCGTCCATGCGACGTGCACGAAGGGCGACTGGTAGGCCGACTGCAAGGAACCATTGACCTGGCGTGCGTCGTTGAAGAACTGGTTGCCGCTGACGGCGCTGATGGTGTAGCCGAGGTTGGCCTGGAGGGCTTTGTTGGGACTTACCAGGAGAGAGGCGCTTGCGTACTGGGTGGGCGCATCCATGAAGTCCTTGGTTGGACCCCAGGACGAGAGGACGGTGGTTGATCCTCTGACGTAGACGCCTGGGCAGATGGCAGGTGTTCCGGCGGGCGTAAGCACGGCGGCGCCAGGCAAGGTGGGGGTGGCGCCGTTCAGGTAGCAGATGTTGGTGGAGGCATAGACGTCCGAGTAGCCATAGCTGAAGTCGAAGCTATAGTGCTCGCTGGGCGCCAGGTTAGCCGACAGGCCGAAGACCCGGCTGTGATCGACGTGCTGCAAGGGACCCTGTTCGGGAGCCGTACCGGGGGTGATGTTGTTGGTGTTGTTGTGGTGCTCGGTGTCGATGTAGGAGGTGGCGAAGGACGCCCACGCCTTGGGCTTCCACGAGGAGTGCACGCGATAGATCTCGGTCTGGCGCGCGCCTACCGGGGTGAAGGCGTTGTTGGAGTAATAGCCCTCGAAGGTGCCATTGATGTTCCAGTGATTGGTCGGGCGCAGGGCGATGTTGACGATGCCGCCGTTGGTATCGATGTTGACGTTGGTGACCGGGAAGGTGAGCGCGGAGGGGGTGCCAGCGTAGGCTGCATTCTTTTGGCCGATGAATCTCGATCCGTAGTGATATGTAACCGTGATCATCGCACGGGGAGTGACATCCCAGGTTACGGACGCGTTGTTGGTCAGGATCCTGGTGCCAAGGTAGTTTGGCAGCGGCAAGCCGTTGGGAGCCTGGCCGACGATGGCGACTACACCCGGAGTCAGGACGCCGGCGTAGTTGATGGTCTCCTGTTTCGCCGCGATCGCCGCCGCGGGGATGCTTTCCGAGACGCCGGAGAACGTCCCGGTACCGGGGATGCGGACATTCGAGAAGTCGAACTGGTCAGAGAAGCTGAACTTCTGTGTCAGCTGGTAGGTCGCACCGACATCGATGCCTACATTCTGACGCCTGGCTGATCCGGATCCCGTATAGTTTTCGGTGCGGATGGCTCCGTTCAGTCCCTGAAAACTCTCGTTGTAACTGAGCAGATTCGCGGTCGCCGCGGTGTAGCGGAAGATTCCGTTCACAGCGAGATTGTGGATGCTGCTGGACTGGAACCGAAGGAGCTCGCTCGGGGTAAGGATATGGGTCGGCTCATAGCGCGTGTAGTGCGCGATCACGCTACAGGCAGGGTCCACCACGGGCAGGCCGGCGCTGCCGGAGGCTGAGGTGAGGATCACGCCCGGAGTCACCATGCTGGCCGTGTTGCAGTTGCTCGCAGCGTAGGGTGTCTGGCTATCCCAGTTCCCCAGCGAGACGCGCAGCCCGTTGGCTTCCTGCACGTTGTATTGGTTGGGGTTCAGGATGAAGTAGGAGTCATTCTTGTATTGATTGACGACTTCCTCGAACGAGATCATGGTCTGCTGGAGCGGCTTCCAATCAACCCCACCACGGTACTCGTTGGTGATGTTGTTTTCCATCTCCTGGAACAGCATGCTGGTCTTGGCTGTTTCGTAGGCTCCGGGGATGCTGCGCGGGCCCAGGAAGATGTTCCGCGAGTACCCGACATGGAAGGTCACCTTGGACAGCGGGAAGATGGTGACGTCGAGGTCCGTCATCCTGCGGACGGTATTGAACATCTCCGGGGATTGCAGGACCTGGGGCCATGCGTAGTTACCGAGAGATCCGTTGGCGCCGATCGGAATCGACTGGCCTCCCGGGATGTTGGGGTTGCCGAACAGATCGTAATCAAAGTACTGGCGATCACGACGCCAGAGGCCAGAGAACTCGTAGACCTTGCCCTTGGAGAAGTCCAGCTTGACCACATTGAGCGGATCGCCGCCGAAGCCGTTGCTGAACCCTGTCAGGCTGTCGAACAGCGTATGCTTCGATCCCGGAACCGAACGCAGCGTCATGGTTTGACCCAGCACGCGCGGCCCGGACTGGATGTTGACCAGCGTGTCGTACATCGAGCCGCTGCCGGAGATGCCGACGATGTGTCCGCCGAGGTCTACCGTGTTGTGGACCAGGAAGCCATCCTGCACAACCGCCTTGGCGGGTAGTTTCGCGTTGGCCGTGGCTGGCGTGACTGCTGGTGTAACTGCTGGAGCGTCCTGCGCGGCCGCGAGGCCTGTCATCAGCAGTAATGCGACGCCAACGGCCCCGGCGACCCGGTGGGTCATCGTGCGGGTGGGGTGCTCTTTCGGCAGCCGCGTGTAATTTGTCTTCATCATCTCAAGCCTCACTGGATGTAAACCTTGGTTCTTTAGGCCCTTTACCAGGGCGTGGTGCTGAATCTGGAGCCAGCCGTCCCCTTGCTGCCGAACGGCATACGTGTATCGCCGCTACTTTTTGAGGTAGGGATCCACGTTCGATCCGTGGATCATGACGTGGCAGTCGATACAGGGGGACAACTCTGCGGATCCCGCACTCATCCCGTGGACCGTGCTTCCGGCAACCGGACTATGGCACTGGTTGCACAGCTGATTGATGTTGGGCACATTCAGCAGGCGGGCGTTTTGCGATCCGTGGGGGGTGTGGCAGGCGATGCAGCCTTCTCCCCTCACCGCGGCGTGCTCGTAGATGAACGGTCCGCGCGTCTCGGTGTGGCACTTGGTGCAGATCGCGTTCTGATCCGCAGTGACCTTGAGATTGGCGGGCTGGAAGGTGCCATGCACGTTATGGCAGTCGTTGCAGGAGATGAGGCCTTCATTCACCTTGTGGTGGAAGGGCATCGCGAACTGAGGCTTGATGCTGGTGTGGCAGCTGTAGCAGAGCGTCGGCTGCGTAGCCACTAAAAGCTTGGTCTCCGGCACGGCCTTGTGGATGCTGTGGCAGCTCAGGCAGCTTACACCGGCCTTGGCATGCGGCGAGCGCAGGAAGTTCGGATGGGTGTTCGCATGGCAGCCCAGGCAGGTCTTGCTCACCTCGGTCGGTGTCAGCTTGTCGAAACGAACGATCTTGGTTACATCCCCGCCGCCGTCCACGTGCGCCTGGCCTGGTCCATGGCAGCTCTCGCAGCTCGCGCCCGCTCCACCATGCTCGAGCGCCAGCTTGGCATGCGGATTGTTCACCATCTGGTCCGCCTTCTCCTGATGGCACGTCGCGCACGTCTCGCTCCCTACATACCCCGGCCCCGGCGTCGCCGCCACTGCCGTCGTGGTCTGCTTCACCGTCTGCGTCTGCGTCTGGGTCTGCGCGGCCGCCATGCCCGCGCCGCTCGTGGTCAGTATCCCGACCATCGCTACCAGAAGAAAGTACTTCGTTATCTTGCCGGGCATCTGTCCCATACCGTTTACACCTCTATTTGGCGCTTCAGTTTGTTGTTCCATCTACTCATTGAAGTCGGCCACACCATCAACATCGCAACCTTAGTCTTGCCCCCGGCCGCGTACCGTGACCTTCATCACAGGTTTCGCCGTCAGAAATCACTCGCACATCTCGATTCTTCGAGATGTGCGCTCAACTTCATGAAAAGACGTCAGTTGATGGATTCTTCGCTTCAGAGAGGCAGGTACGGTATGCGGTGAACTCGTGCGGTAAACGAATTATGTGATCTAGATCACCGCGTCATGTTCAGGCTTGGCATTTTATGGGGGTGCGGGTTTATCTGAGCAGCATGCGTTCACCTGGTGCTGTGTGTCACTGCAGCTTCGACGAGGATGAGGGATGAGAGTGTCGACAGGTTCGGAAACTCAGTGCGAGATCGTTTGCCGATCGGATCGCTTTGTGCCGTCGAAAGCTTCACGTCCATGCGGAGACGAAACCATGGGCCCTGGAGAGGGACGATTTTACCGGGGAAGCTGTGCAGAGCAGAGGGTGGTCGCGAGATTGGCAACGAACAAGACGAGGAAGGCGACAAGGATCACAACGACGCCGCCAACGGTCAACCGCTCCCAGAGATCAGAACCATTGCGTGCTAACGACTCCTGCTTACCTGTCATCACTCTTGTCCTCACCAGCAACTTTACAGCCCTCACCGACGATTGCAGTGACCAAGATCACATGCAGACTCTTTGCACTTCTCCGAAGCAAAGACGTAGCGCATCCCCAAAGATTTTCCCATTCGCTTTTCAAGAGAGAAGGATCGCATGACCTATACCCACCCACACATGACCACGGGCTGTAAGAACTGTTCGGACCGTTCGCTGCGAATCCTCTGCGACCTTTCCGGACAGGCGCGCATTGACTTCGAGGCCCTTGGCATGCAGATGAAGCTGCCCAAGCGCGCGATCATCTTCCAGGAAGATGACATCTGCGATGCGGCGACGATTGTGTGCATGGGCCAGGTGAAGCTGTCGTGCACCTCGCGCGAGGGGAAGACGCATATTCTCAAGATTGCGGTTCCGGGAGACGTGCTTGGAATGGGTGCGGCAATCTCGGGCACACACTTCGAAGTGACGGCCGAGACGATCGAGCCGTGCGTGGTGAAGAAGATTCGGCGCAGCGAGCTGCTGGCCTTCCTGGAGAAGTATGGACAGGCGAGCATGCTGGCGGCCAAGGCACTTTCTGAGGAATACAAGTCGGCGTTTTTCGATGCGCGTCGACTGGCACTCTCAGGATCTACAGCGGGCCGGCTGGCGGGCGTCCTGCTGGACTGGGGACGCGCTGCAGCGGGATGCAATGGAACCGATATGCGGTTCACGATGGCATTGACGCACGAGGAGTTGGCGAACCTTGCGGGCACGTCGCGAGAGACCGTCACGCGCGCGTTGGGGAAGTTCCAAAAGGAAGGCCTGATCGAAATTCATGGCTCATCCTTTCGCGTTGTTTCGCCGATAGGGTTGGAGACGTTGTGCTCTTAGTACGACACGAGCTTTTTCTCATAATCGGCTAACGAGTCATTCATAAAATCCGTTTGTGACTTTTGTCACAGCCAGCGGCTCTCGAACCGCATTGAATCAAGCACAACGTAGCACTACGAAATTACGGTGTGACCGGGCGGTCGAAGCGCAAGCATCAAGGTTGCCTTCCGAGACCAGCGAAGGCGCGCGTGCGTGACTCGAATGTTGAGTGAGGAGTCGGCTATGAAAAACCTATCCAGCAAGCTACGATCTCGTTTTCAACGCGTGCTGTTTGCAACAAACTGCTCGGTGGATTACGAAGGCGCTCTCGAGGCAGCTTTCAATTTCTGCCAGACGAATAAATCTACGTTGCGGATTCTTTATGTACTTAAAACGCAGAGATCGCCGGCTGAGAATATCCGTGCATCGACAGATCGAGGGGCGGCTTTAATTCTTCGGCAGATGAAGGAGCGCGCCATAGGGCTGGGGATCAGCTGCACAACCCAGCTTGAGTCCGGGGTGCCTGCAGAGAAGATTCTGGAGGCGATTGAGGCGGGACAGATTGACCTTCTCATTCTCGGGACGAGCGAGCTTCGCGGATCGAAGCGCGGCGCCTTTGGGCCTACGGCCGAACAGGTGATGCGCAAATCGAACTGTCTGATTATGACGGTCGGTCCGGTGGCTGCCGATCTGGTTCCGGCGGAGGCGTCCGAAGGGCCGGTGGTGTTTGCCACGGACTTTCATTCGGTCACGCGGCAAGCGATTAAAGAAGCGGTTTGGTACTGCAAGAGCCTTGGGCTGCAGCTGCACTGCCTGCATGTTCTTCCGCGCGTGATGCAATCCGGCCATGACAACACGCTGCCTGAGGTCCTGACCAGTGCGCTGAAACACCTGGTCGCAACCAGCGAGGTTCCCCTCGAGAAGCCGGTTTGCAGTGTGATCTACGGAAGCGAGATCTCAAATGCGGTCGTTGACTATTGCCGCCAGCAGGGGGCGAGCTTGATTTTTTTTGGAGTTCGGCGCAACAGCATCTTCTCTCCGGACGACCCGCTCCCGATTGTGTTCCGCGTCATCACCGAGGCTCCGTGCCCGGTAGTCACCGTTCTTTGTGACGCCGAGGCCGACCCGGAGTTCGCGAGCCAACCTGTGCCTTCGAAGTCTGCGGTGCCACAGTCGTTTCTGCAGTGAAGCACTGAAGAGCCGGCACCGCGAGTCGACCGCAAGGATAATGATCGACTGGCGGCGGAGTTGTCTCTAGTGGACCGCGGGCTCGTAGTGGCAGAAGGGATCGCTGGCCAGCGCATCGCCGGTTGCGGCGAAAGCGCGGGCGCGGGAACCGCCGCACAGCGCGCGAAACTCGCAGTAGCCGCACTTGCCCTTGAAGAGGTTGGGATTGTGCAGCGCCTGAAACATGGGGGCGTTGCGGTAGATGTCCTGGAGCTGGTCGTTGCGGACGTTGCCGAGGGTGAGGGGAAGGAAGCCGGCGGGGCAGATGTCTCCCTGGTTGGAGATGAAGACGATGCCGTGGCCGTCGCGGATGCCGAAGCCGCGGTAGACAGGCGTGCGTTCGATTTCGGCGGCTACCATGCCGGCCTCGCGCATGCGAGTGAGAGCAACGCGACGATAGGACGGGGCTTCGGTGGTCGCCATGGCGAAGGGTGCGACCTTCGACTGATCGTAGATCCAGTTCATCAGCTGTTCGCCGCGTTCGCTGGAGATCGGTTGCAGGACCTTGCCGCGGCCGACTTCGATGAGGAAGAAGAGGCTCCAGCGCATGACGGGGAAACTTGATTTCAGCAGCTCGTAGATGGCGGGGATGTCGTCGATTGTTTCTTCGGCAACGAGGGTGTTGATCTGAATGGGAACGCCAAGGCTGGCGGCAGCTTTCGCAGCAGCGATGGTCCAGTCGAAGCAGCCTTCTACACCGCGAACGGCTTCGTGGCGGGCGGCGTTGGAGCCATCGAGGCTGAGGCCGAAGCTGTCGACGCCGTGGGCTTTGAGCTTCGACAGAACTTCGACGGTGAGGTCGGTGGTCGCGCTGGGCGTGATGGAGACGTTGATGCCGAGCGAGCGTGCTTCGTCGATGAGTTCGAAGAGGTCCTTGCGGCGCAGCGGATCGCCGCCGGTGAAAACCAGGTGCGGGGTGGGGTGGTTGAAGGCTGCGATCTGGTGAAGGAGGTTCATCCCTTCCTCGGTGGTGAGCTCGTTGGGATGCGGCGTGGAGACAGCCTCGGCGCGACAGTGACGGCAGGCGAGGCCGCAGGCCTGCGTCATCTCCCAGTAGACCAGCATCGGCTGATCCGAATAGCTGTGGCTGGAGGAGTGCTGCGGGTGGGTGGACGGATGTCCATGACGGGCGGGAGTGAGGTTTGGAATGGAACGAATATCTGTAAACGAAGTTGGGGACGACATGGGTGGATCTCCTAAGTGGCGACGAAAGCAGGCGCTGCGTGGGAGATCGCAGGGTTTGAAGGGATTTGGCGCGCGACGATCTTTGCGGCGGTATCGAAGCCGCTCTGGATGCAGTCGGGAATGCCGGAGCCGCGGTAGGCCGCGCCGGCGAGATAGAGGCCAGGGTGCGCGGAGGTTAGCCGATCGATCTCGCCGATCAGCGCGCTATGGCCGACGTTGTATTGCGGGTTCGACTTGGACCAGCGGTAGGCGCGGGCGAGGATGGGCGTTGCGGTGATGCCCATGATCTCGCGCAGCTCCGTGCGGGCGATGTCGATGAGTGTGGCGTCGTCCTGCTCGGCGAGGTCTTCTGCGAAGGCGCCGCCGATGAAGACGCGCATGAGGACGAAGTCGTCGGGGGCGCGCTGGCTGAACTTGGTGGAGGACCAGGAACAGGCGTTGATCTTGCGGCCTTCGGTGGCGGGCACGATGAAGCCGAAGCCGTTGAGGTCGCAGGTGATTTCGCTGCGGCGGAAGGCTAGCGAGACCGTGGAGGTGGAGACGTAGCGGATGCGGCGAAGGTTTTCGGCGAGGATGGGATCTAGCTGCTGGATGATGGCTGCTGTCACGTAGGCGGGGGTGGTGAAGACGACGTTGTCGGCGAGGAGGGTTGAGCCGTCGGCAAGGGTGAGCTCGTACTGGTTGCCATCGGCGACGATGGATTGCACGCGGGTGTTGAGCTTGACTTGCTGCGGATTGAGGCGCGCGGCAATGGCGTCGGGGAGCTGCTGAAGGCCGCCGGAAAGCGTGGTGAACATGGACGGGCGCGCGCCGCTGGAGGGCTGTGCGGCCTGAGCTTTCTTGCGCTTCATCATGCCGAGGATGAGGCTGCGATGCGTCTTTTCCATGTCCGTGAAGATCGGAAAGGTGCTGCGCAGGCTGAGCGCTTCGGGATCGCCGGCGTGAATGCCGGCCATGAGCGGACCTGCGATTTTGTTGAGGGTTTCCGCGCCCAGGCGACGGCGCACGAAGCTGCCCAGGCTTTCGTCGGCGACAGTGGTGTTGCGGCCGATGAAAATCTCGAGGCCCATGCGCAGCTTGCCGGGCCACGAGATCAGCTTCGAGCGCAGGATGGGGAGGATCATCGTGGGGGCCATGAGCATCATGCCTTCGGGCATGGGGTGAAGCTTGCCCTTGCTCAGGACGTAGGTGGAGGGCGTTGCGGTGTGGTTGGAGCCGATGAGTTGGTCGCCGAGGCCGAGCTCGCGGCAGAGATCGAGGGCCGCGCGCTTCTGGGTGAGGAAGGAGTCGGGCCCGCCTTCGATGAGGAAGCCGTCGCCAGCGTAGGTGACGATCTTGCCGCCAAGGTGATCGGAGGCTTCGAGCAGAAGGTAGTTGGCGTCCGGGCCTTCAGATTTTTGGAGGGCGTACGCGGCCGCGAGGCCAGAGATTCCACCGCCGATGACGACTGTCTTTGGCATCACGCTGTCAGCTTTCGGTCAGCATTGCTACGCATTGCTACTCCTGGGAGAGGGCTCCCGGTTGGGAGAGCCCGTGAGTTCGTCATCGCCCTTAAGGTTAGCGGCGGATGAACGGGCGCACTGTGACTCGAATCACAGGGCTGCGGCGGCGAAGAGGAGCTATGGACAGGAAAATCCAAGGGATAGCACCAAAACGCCGCTTGATTCGACCTTAAACTCATTGCCAGGGAGGGTCAAGGAGAGCGATTTAAGCAGCAACGCAGCAGGAGCCGAAGCCGTCTGCTGCGTTGCGCAGGGTGAGTTGGCGCGACTGGAACGCGCGTTCGCACCCTGGATTAGAACGTGAAGATGGGTCCAGCTTCTTCGCGGACGTCGTTCCACTCGCGTGCGGGAACGCCTCGGAAGGTGCAGACCGCGCCGGGGTTGCAATGAGTGGTGTAGAGCGACTGCTCGTAGGAGAAGGATGCCCAGCGGTTGAACTTGTAGTTGAGCGTGCCAATGGCCATGGTGCTGTAGCGATCCTGCAGGGCTGTCTGCTCCAGATCGCGGCGCTTGGCCTGGTCGATGCCGTAGAGTCCGTAAATCGACCAGCCGGCGTTGCGGCCCGCGGGGTTGGCGTTGAAGAGGCGGGAGAGCGGAAAGCCTAGCTGCGCAAAACCGCCCTGCGAACGTACGGGTCGTTGAGGAGCGAGCACCAGCGTCCTGCCGATGGGCGTGGTCGTGCCCAGGACGATGCTGGGCAGGCCGAGCGGGGCGCCGCCGTCCACGTCGCTCACGGCGACTGTGTTGTACAGGCCCTTGGTGTCGTTGTAGTAGGACTGCAGCTGTCCTGCGAAGTAGAAGAAGAGGTCCGAGCCGCTGTAGAACTTGCCGACGAGGGTGAACCAGCGCGTCGGCACCTGCCACTCGGCGTCCCATCCGTCCTGCTTGCTGGTGGTGTTCAGGCCGTTGACGAAGGGATTGATGTACGGATACTCCGTGCCTGCGAGCGCGGTGGTGATATTGCCGGACGTCACATCGGTTCCGGTCTTTCCTTCGAAGCCGCTGAAGATGAGTTGCGCGGGGGCCACACCTTTGGCATGGTCGAGCTGATATTGGAAGACGAGTCGTGCCTGGTACTGCGGCTGGTCTGAGTCCGGGCCGGCCTGCTCGCCGTAGCCGATCTGGTCCTGGAGATCAGGCACCAGGCCGGACGCGGGAAGGTTGATGGAGAACTCCGGCATGAAGGCGAACCCGCCAACTTTGTGGGTATAGCCGACACGCATCTGCGGGAGGCGCTCCCACAGCGCGCCGAAGTCGATGCCAAGGCCGGTGGTCTCAAGAATGTTGGGCAGCGTGGACGATCCAAAGAGAGTCCAGTCCTGGCCGAAGAGTGCGGAGAAGGTGTTGTTCTGATCGAAGTGGTAGTCGACGCGGGCGTAGGCGAGGCGCAGGGAGGGGGCGTTGGAGCGGATGCTGGAGAGATTGCGGTTGTCGACGGCACTGAAGTTGCCCTCGAAGTCGAACTCGAGTTTGCCGGTGACGGCCCACTTGGGGTTGTGGTCGTACCAGGCCAGGTTGATGCCGAAACGGCTGCTGCGCGCCTTGAGATGGAAGGCGGGGTCACCGTTGGGAGCGGTGGGGAAGATCAGGCCGGGGAGTGGGAAGTCGGCGCCCTGCGGATTGGAGCTGTCCCTGACCGCGGTGACTTTGATGAATCCGTAGGGAGTGACGCCAACGCCGTCGGCTTTGAACGACGGATGCTCGTCGACGACCACACCGCCAACCGGCAGAGCGCGAATCGGTGCCAGCGCTACATTGATTTCCTTGGTAGGAACTCGCTCAACTACTGACGGCGCGCCGGGCTCGGTGGGGAACGGCGGGGCCTGGATGCTCTGGCCCTTCGCTGCGATCAAGGGCTTTGGCTGCGCGGCGGGCGCGGGCGGCGGTGAGGTTGGTGCGGATGGCGAGGGCGCTGCGGCTTGAACGGAGGGTGTCGCCTGGCCGGTCAGCCGGTCGTGCTCACTCTGAGAGATGACGCCGCGCTGAAGGAGAATGTCGGTGAGCTTCAGATTGCCGGCTTCGGCTGAATCCGCCTGCTGGATGCTGGCTACATCGGCCGCGCTGAGGATGCCTTTGGATTGGAGTAATTGGACCAGAGGGTTCGGGGGTGCGGCGGTTCCCAGCTGGGCTAGTGCCGGACTGATAACGAAGGCGAAGAAAACGGCACATAGACTTGCACAGACGATTTGGATCTTGCGATGCATCGAACGACCTCCGAACAGTACGGCTCTGCGATCGGTTCCACGGACGCACGGGGTCGGCCTCGTCGCAGGGCACAGGTGTCCGAGGACACTGGCTACGGGGCTGCCGGCGCGGGTGGAATCGTTATTTGTTGTGGGAGGTTTCGGTTGTTATTGTGGCAGCATGCTCCCCGTCTTGACGAAGCGACTGTGCCAGGACAATGACTCGTCGAGCAGGTGGGGAGTGTGTTTGCCGGGCGCCAGCTTCTCCGCGCGATCGAGATAATCGCGAAGCAGCGGGCGGAAGTCGGGGTGGGAACAATTCTCGATGATGAGTCGAGCGCGCTTCTTGGGGGAAAGGCCGCGTAGATCGGCGAGGCCCTGGTCGGTGACCATGACCTGCAGGTCATGCTCGGTGTGATCGACGTGAGAAACCATGGGGACGATGGTGGAGATGTTGCCCTTGGCGGCAGTTGAGGGCGCCATCATGAACGAGAGATATCCGTTGCGGGTGAAGTCGCCCGAGCCGCCAATGCCGTTCTGCATACTTGAGCCCATGATGTGGGTGGAGTTTACGTTGCCGTAGATGTCCCCCTCAATCATGGCGTTCATCGCGATGACGCCGATGCGACGGATGATCTCCGGGTTGTTGGAGATCTCCTGCTGGCGGATGACGATCTGGTTGCGGTAGCTGCCGATCTTGGGCATGATGTTGGCGATGCCTTCAGGGCTAAGGGAGAAGGCCGTCGCCGACAGGCTGGCCAGCTTGCCCTTGTCGAGCAACTGCACCATGCCGTCCTGGATGACCTCGGTGTAGGCGGTCATGCCTTCGAACGGCGCTTCTTCCAGGCCGAAGAGCACGGCGTTCGCGATGTTGCCGACGCCGGACTGCAGCGGAAAGAGGCTGGAGGGCATGCGACCCTTTTTAACCTCCCACTCGAGGAAGTTAATGATGTGGCCCGCAATCTTTTTCGAGGCCTCGTCGGGCGCCTTGAACGGGCTTGCCCGGTCTCCTATATCGGTGGCGACAACCGCGATCACCTTCTCCATCGGCACCTTGAGGTAGGGTGTGCCGATGCGCTGATCGGACCTGAGGAGCGGGATGGGCTGGCGGTGCGGCGGGAGGCCGAGGCCGTAGTAGATGTCGTGCATGCCCTCAAGCTCGAGGGGCTGCGCCGCGTTCACTTCGAGGATGACCTTGTCCGCGCGGTTGACCCAGGTGGTGTTGTTGCCCATCGACGAGCTGGGAACGATGCGCCCGTCTTCGAGGATCGCTGTGACCTCGATGATGGCCACATCCATATGGCCAAGGAAGCCGTAGTCGACCATCTGCGCGACGTGGCTGAGATGGATGTCCATGTAGTCGGTCTCGCCGCCGTTGATGCGCTTGCGCATCTCGGGGTCGCCGCTGTAGGGGAGGCGCAGATTGACGCCATCGGCCTTGGCGAGCGCGCCGTCGAGTTCCGGGCCGGTGGAAGCTCCGGTAAAGACGCTGACCTTGAAACTCTCACCGTTCTCGTGGGCTGCGACGATTCGCTTCGCCAGCGCTGTCGGAACGGCTTTCGGGTAGCCGGAGCCGGTAAAACCGCTCATCCCGAGGATGGATCCGGGCTGGATCAGTGCTGCTGCTTCGTCGGCGCTCATCACGCGCTGAGCAAGAGCGGGGTTCAGAATTCTGGAGCTCGTGGAGGCCATTGAAACTTATTCCTTCCTCTTCCTTGTCGTAGTCTTCGCACAACTCGATCGGGAGGAGTCTCACCGGCCTCTGGAATTCCTCACCGGCCCGCCCTGAAACTTTAGGAGGGCAGGCCGTACTGCGAGTTCCGGCGGGGTGGACTTCCCGGCGTCGATTATTTTAGCGGGTGGAAACCAGAGACGCTTCCGATGGAGCTCCATAAGTATAAGAATCGGGAAGCTTCCTCTGCTCGTATCCGGTATAAATCTGCCGCGGACGGGCGATTTTCTGTTCCGGATCGTTGATCAGTTCCTGCCACTGGGCCAGCCAGCCCACGGCGCGGGGAATGGCGAACAACACGGTAAACATATTGGGCTCAAGGCCCATCGCCTCATAGATGATGCCCGAGTAGTAATCGACATTGGGGTAGAGCTTGCGCGAGACGAAATAATCGTCGGTCAAGGCGATCCGCTCCAGTTCCATAGCCAGGTCAATCTTCTTGTTTCGACCCGTGACCTCGAAGACTTCTTCCGCCGTCCGCTTAATGATGCGGGCGCGGGGATCGTAGTTCTTGTATACGCGATGGCCGAAGCCCATCAGCTTGTGGTGTCCCTCTTTGACTCCCTTGATGAAAGCTGGGATGTTCTCTTTGTCGCCAATCTCGTCCAGCATCCTCAGCACTTCTTCATTGGCGCCGCCGTGCAGCGGGCCAGCCAGAGCGGCCGCGGCGGCGGCGATCGAAAGGAACGGGTCAGCCTCGGAGCTGCCGACGGCACGCATCGCGTTGGTCGAACAGTTTTGCTCGTGATCAATATGCAGGATGAACAACACATCCAGGGCGCGGGCCAGCACCGGATGCTTCAAATGCTCCAGTTCGCTGCGGTCCCACAACATATGCATGAAATTTTCTGCATAGCCCAGCTTCGGCTCTGGCGAGATGTAATCGAGTCCCTTGCTATGGCGGTATCCATACGCCGCGATGATTGGGATCTTCCCGATGATGCGGCGGATGCAGTGCATCTGGGTATCGTAGTCGCGCACATGCTTGGAGTCCGGATAGAAGGTGGAGAGCGCAGCCAGGGTGCTGACCAGCATGCCCATCGGGTGAGCATCGTAGCGGAAGCCTTCCATGAACTTCTTAATGTTCTCGAAGATGCCCATGTGCTTGCGCAGGGCGGCTAGCCACTCGGTCTCCTCCTCAGCGTTGGGAAGCTCGCCGTGGATGACCAGATAGGCGACCTGCGGAAACGTGCAGTGCTCGGCCAGGTCGGCGATGTCATAGCCGCGATAACGCAGGATGCCCTTGTCGCCATCGATGTAGGTGATCTTGCTCTGGCAGGACGCGGTGTTCATGAAGGCGGGATCGTAGGACATCATCCCGAAGTCGTCTGGGGCAACCTTGATCTTGCGCAGATCCATCGCGCGGATCGTGTCGTGCGTAACAGGAAACGTGTACTGCTTCCCTGTTCGGTTGTCGGTAACGGTAACGGTGTTCTCCATGTGTGCTCCCCTTCAATTGGTAAACAATCGGCTTCCGCGATTATCGTTGGCTGTGATGAATATCACATGCTGCACGAATAACCCGGGCCTGTACCCGCTGAGTTTTGCTCGCGCAATCGAAGCTTCCTTCAGGTCACGCCGATGGACGATTTCGCTTTTGCGAGCTGATCGATTTCAGCGCCTGCGCGGCCACTAAGTTACTCGTTTTTCCCGGAAAAAGCGAGTATCCGCTGTGGGACGTCCGAGCTCTGGCTGCGGCGCACGCTTCCGCAGCCGAACAGAACCGCCCTTGCAACCTCGACGCCAGAGGGCAACCGAATGGAAACCCGACGAGGTAATCGTGCGGAGCAAAGCTGAGCGATTACCGGATCGAACAGGTTGAGGCCCTCCGATTTTGTAACTCGCAAAGTTGGAAGGAAGAGTAAAAATGAAGCTACAAGAGGATTCTGCGCACGCGAGACGCTGCGCGAACCGGGATGCATACCATCGTGAACAGGACAACTGAGATGATTGAAGAGAGCGTACAGGGCGTGCGTGTCGAGTCCGACAGTATGGGGCAGATCGACGTGCCGGCCAACCACTATTGGGGGGCGCAGACGGAGCGTTCGCTGCATCACTTTGCGATCGGCGATGACCGCATGCCGGTGGAGTTGATTCGCGCCTTCGCGATCCTGAAGAAGGCTGCGGCGCTGGTGAACAACGATCTCGGCAAGCTGCCGAAGGAGACGATGCAGCTAATCGTGAAGGCCTCCGATGAGGTCATCGCCGGCGAACACAAGGAAGAGTTTCCGCTGAGCATCTGGCAGACGGGCTCTGGCACGCAGACCAACATGAATGTGAATGAGGTGATCTCGAACCGCGCCATCGAGATCGCCGGCGGTGAGATGGGCAGCAAGAAGCCCGTGCATCCGAACGACCACGTTAATATGTCGCAGTCGTCGAATGACACCTTTCCGACCGCGATGTATATCGCCGCGGCAACGGCGGTGAAAGAGCGGCTGATCCCGGCGGTGCAGCATCTGCATGACGCGCTGGCGGCGAAGGCGAAGGAGTTCGAGCACATCGTCAAGATTGGGCGCACGCATCTGCAGGACGCTGTACCGATGACGCTCGGGCAGGAGATCGGCGGATGGGCGAACCTTCTCGCGCGCGACATTGCGCGGCTGGAATCGACGCTGGATGGGCTGTATGAGCTGGCGATTGGCGGAACGGCCGTGGGCACGGGGCTGAATACGCATCCGGAGTTTGCGGATCGCGCGGCGGCGAAGATTGCGGAGCTGACCGGGCTTCCCTTCCGCTCGCATCCCAACAAGTTTGCTGCGCTTTCGGCTCACGATGAGCTGGTGTTCGCCAGCGGCGCGCTGGTCACGCTCTCGGCGTCGATGATGAAGATCGCCAACGATATTCGCTGGCTGAGCTCGGGACCTCGCTGCGGGATTGGTGAGCTGATCATTCCGGAGAATGAGCCGGGAAGCTCGATCATGCCGGGCAAGGTGAATCCCACGCAGAGCGAGGCGATGACCATGGTCGCAGTCCAGGTGCACGGCAACAACGCGGCGATTGCGTTTGCTGGCAGCCAGGGCAACTTCGAGCTCAACGTCTTCAAGCCGGTGATGATCTATAACTTTATGCACTCGGTGCGCCTGTTGACGGACACGTCGCACATGTTTGTCGAGTTCTGCGTTCAGGGCATGGAGGCCAATCTCCAGCGCATTAACGAGTATGTAGAGAAGTGCCTGATGCTGGTCACCGCGCTCAACCAGCATATTGGCTACGACAAGGCAGCCAAGCTGGCCAAGACGGCGCACCACAAGGGACTGTCGTTGCGCGAGGCCAATCGCGAGCTCGGCTACCTGACCGAAGAAGAGTTCGATCGCTACATGCGGCCCGAGAAGATGACCAGCGCTGAAGGCTGATCGGCCTCAAACAAGTGAGGTATTCCCCAAGCGGCCGCTACCTCGCGGCCGCTTTTTTGTTGCTGAATTCTCGATGCGAGGCAGGGGGCTACACGAATTTTGACTCCCGCAGCGATCCCGCTGAAGCGCTCGCGCTAAAATGATCCAACCCCGCATGCTCATGGCTGCACGACGACCCACACTCGCCGCCATCGCCCTCCCGGCAGTTCTGCTGCTTGCGTCCGCGCTTCGGCTGGATGCTGCCACGCCGCCGTCCACCCCGACGCCCAGCCATAACGAGGTGCTGCAGTCGCCCGCAGGCATCACCGAGGTCGGCCTGCTCGACGGCGCTGCTTATCGCATCGACGTGCCGGCGCATTGGAACCATTCGCTGGTGGTCTTCTATCACGGGTATGCGCTCCAGCCGGTGAGCTTTCACATCGCCGAGCGGCTGACTGGCCAGGAGCAGCCGTTCTTCGAGCGCCATTACGCCGTCATTCAGAGCGCTTACTCGAGGACCGGATGGGCGCTGCAGCAGGCCTATCCGGAGACCGACGCACTGCGGCGCTACTTCATCAGGAAGTATGGGCAACCCATCGAGACCTACGTGGCCGGAGGCTCCATGGGTGGCCAGCTGGTCGCGGTCACGCTGGAACTCAATCCCAAGCCCTACCTGGGGGGCCTCGACCTCTGCGGCTCGGTCGGCCCAACCTATGTGAACTTCGATCACCGCTTCGCCATGCGGGCTGCGTTCGACTACTACTTTCCCGGCGTCATGCCGCCGCTGGTGCCTGTCCCTGCCAACTTTGAGGACACCATCGTCGATCGCGACAAGGTGTTCGAGGCGTTGCGCGCCAACCCGACCGCTGCGACCGCCATGCGCAATCTGACGGGTTTGCACAATGACGCAAACCTGGCCCACGACATCGCGTACTGGACGTTCATCGTGAAGGATTTGCAGGAGCGCGCAGGCGGCAACCCCTTTGATACCAGGAACTTTGTCTACGAGGGGACAAGCCCGAGCAGCGCGGGCGAGGACTTCGAACTGAACGCCAAGGTGAGGCGCTATACCGCGTCTCCCCAGGCCCGCGCCTACCTGCTGCACCACTACACGCCGACCGGCCGGCTGGGCCGACCCATGCTTGCCCTGCACACCATCTACGACCCCATCGTGCAGCTGAGCCAGCTGGAGTTGTACGAGGATGAGGTCCAGGTTGCGGGCGCGGAGCAGAATTTCGTGCAGCAGGTCGTCGACCGGGAGGGTCACTGTGACTTCACCCAGGACGAGATCGGCAATGCC
Source organism: uncultured Acidobacteriaceae bacterium (assembly GCA_963796535.1). Lineage (GTDB taxonomy): Bacteria > Acidobacteriota > Terriglobia > Terriglobales > Acidobacteriaceae > Granulicella. The sequence continues at coordinate 163,256 of CAWCMO010000007.1, read as the reverse complement.
TTCGACGAGATGGTCCGGTGGGCAAAAGGTGGCCCTCGGCCCGCGTCCGGAGCGGTAAAACCCGGAGGGTCAAAACCCTAATCGAGCAGGCTCAACACGCGACGCCCGCCGTCGTCCGAACCCACGTTACGCATGCGTCACCCCTTCACGACAGCCCTGAATGCGGCCCGTATAATAGAGTATGGAATTTGTGCGGCCGGAGACTTCGGTCTCCAGCGCTCCTGAATCTCGCGCGCCCGCTTCCCCCGGCGCGACCCAAACCAGCGAAACCGGCATCGAGCTCGAAGCAGCGCTCCCTGCCATTCCGCATACTCAGGGTGTGTCCAAGGGCTCGGCCGCCCTGGATGAACCCGCCGGCAAGCGCTCGCCGGTGTTTCCCAAGGCACCGCCGCCCGGCCCAATTCCCTCATCCGACCGCGCGGATTTGGAAGCGCGCTTCGAGCATCTGATCGAGACGGTAAAAGCCAATCGCCCCGCCGACGACCTCGACCTCATCCGCTCCGCCTGGGCCTTCTCCATTCAGAAACACGAAGGCCAGCGCCGTGCATCGGGCGAGGCCTACATCGGCCATCCTCTCGAAGTGGCCCAAGTCCTGGCCGAGTTAAAGATGGACGCCACCGCCATCGCCGCCGGACTGTTGCACGATGCTGTCGAAGACACCGACGTCACCGCTTCCGACATTGCCAAGCGCTTCGGCGAACAGGTTGCGCACATCGTTGAGGGCGTCACGAAGCTCGACAAGATTAAATTTGCGAATCGTGAAGATCACCAAGCCGAGAACATTCGCAAGATGCTGCTGGCCATGGTCACGGATCTGCGGGTCGTCATCATCAAGCTCGCCGACCGCCTGCACAACATGCGCACGCTCGAGCACCTGAACCCTGAGAAGCAACGCCGCATCGCTCGCGAGACGCTCGACGTGTATGCTCCGCTGGCACATCGTCTCGGCATGGGTAAACTGCGCGGCGAGCTCGAAGATCTCGCGTTCCGCTACATCGATCCCTTCACCTACACGCAGCTCTCTTCCGAGGTCGACTCGCTGCGCGGCGAGGGCGAGGCGTTTCTACAACGCATCGTCGGCACGCTCGAGGCGAAGTTCAAGGAAGTCGGCGTCACGGCACGCGTCGAGTCGCGCATCAAGCGGCTGTTCTCAATTCAGCAGAAACTTATCGCCCACAGCATTCCGGTAGAGCAGGTCTACGATCTCTTTGCCGTACGCGTGATCACCGAAACCGAGTCCGACTGCTACGCCGTGCTTGGCCTGCTGCACAGCATGTGGCGTCCTGTGCCGGGGCGCTTCAAAGACTTCATCGCGATGCCGCGGCCTAACCTCTACCAGTCGCTGCACACCACGCTGATCGCCGAGGGCGGGCACCAGTTCGAGGTGCAGATTCGCACCGAGGACATGCACCGCGTCGCCGAAGAAGGCATCGCCGCGCACTGGAAGTACAAGGCTACCGACAACGTCAGCGCCAAGGATGAGCAACGTCTCGCCTGGGTGCGCCAGTTGATGGAATGGCAGCGCGAGATGTCCGATCCCAATGAGTTCATGTCGACGCTGCGCATCGACTTGTATCCGGAGGAGGTCTACACCTTCACGCCGAAGGGCAAAGTCATCGTGCTGCCCAAGGACGCGAGCCCGATCGACTTCGCGTATGCGATTCACACCGACGTCGGCCATGCCACGATCGGCGCCAAGGTCAATGGCCGCATCGTTCCGCTGCGCACGCGGCTGCGCAATGGCGATATCGTCGAGGTCACCACGCAGGCCGGCCATGCGCCTTCGCGCGACTGGTTGAGCTTTACCAAGAGTTCGCGCGCACGCAACAAGATCAAGCACTGGCTTAACGAGAACCAGCGTGCGCGCGCTGTTGAGATCGGCAACAAGCTGCTGCAGCGCGAGGCTCGCAAGTACAAGCTTTCGCTGGAGAAATTTAAGAGCCCCGACTACGAGCGCATTGCTTCGGAATACGGCCTCAGCGCAGTGGACGATCTGCTTGCGGGCATCGGCTTCGGCAAGTTCTCCGCGCGCCAGGTTCTGAACAAGCTCGAGCCCGGAAGCACGCTGCCCGCCGAGACCGCAGCCAGCGAACCTGGCACGACCGGCAACACGCTCGCGCACATGTCGGAGGCAGTCAAGCGCGTCTTCTTCGGCAAAGGCTCGGACTCGCTGCAGGTGGAAGGCCAAGACGATCTGCTGGTCTATCGCGCGCGATGTTGTAACCCGATTCGCGGGGAAGAGATCATCGGCTACGTGACGCGCGGCAAGGGCGTTGCGGTCCACGCCCGCAGCTGTCCCAACGTACAAAACCTGCTCTACGAGGCCGATCGCCGCATCGATGTAGCCTGGGCCGAGAATCCCGAGCAACACCTCACCCGGCGCTCCCAAGCCCACTACGTACCCGGTCAAGCTGGTGATCCTTGTCGATGATCGATCCGGCCTGCTCAAGGAGTTCGCCGCCATCATCTCTGAGGACGGCACGAATATCAAGTCTGTTGAGACGCGACCGGCCGACGACGAGGCCGTGTACGTCGACTTCGTCATTGAGACCCTTGACCTGCGACACCTCACGCGCCTGACGCAAAACCTGCGCAAGGTGCCCGGCGTCCGCGATGTGCATCGCGTGCAGAAGGTTTAGCCGCCTGATTCGAATTCGCTAAGGAGCTACGACAGGGGCGGCACGTTAATCTGCTGTCCCACCTTAACCAGATCCGGATTGCTGATGCCGTTCGCTGAAGCAATCTCCGTATAGTGATTCGGGTTGCCGTAGAACAGCTTGCTCACCTTGCTCAGGTTGTCGCCAGGCTTGATCGTATAAGGCTGAGCCGCGCCTCCGGTCGTCGTGATCTCGTGCTCGAGGTCGCTGTAGTTTGGATCGACTTGTTTGATCACGTCCCAAACGCGATTGGCGATCACTGTCGACGGGACTTCACCCTTGATGCGCAGCTTATCGCCGTCGAGATCGACGGAATCTACCTTTGCCCCATACTCTGAAAAGCTGTTGATGGTGTCCAGGACGGGCGCATACTTCTGTTGCAGTGCATTCAGGTCAGCCATGAGGATCCCCTTCTCCGTTGACTTTCTAGGAACTTTCTAGCTCACAAGATGCGATTTGCATGCCGGAAGGATGCTAGTTCTCCGACAAAATTATTCGTTGCGCAATCTATCGACGAATTCGACACATAACTGCGCACCACCGATAGCGGATGCTGATCGTTAGGACAGTAGTCCCATACGTTTCGCTGTACCTGTCAAAACTTCCAGTGCCTTGTCGATCTGCGCCTGCGTGTGCTCGCTGGTCATGATGCAGCGTACGCGTGCCTTGCCTTCGGGCACGGTGGGGAAGGCGATGCCGGTCGCCATCACTCCTTGCTCGAAGACAGCACGACTGAATTCCATCGTCTTTCGACCATCGCCAATGATGATTGGCGTGATCGGGGTCTCGCTCTTCGGCGTCGTCCGGCCGCCGATGTCGAAACCGGCGTGGGCAAGTTGCTCCTGGAAATAGCGGGTGTTCGACCACAGGCGTTCGATGCGGTCTGGCTCATTCTCGAGAATGTCGAAGGCCGCGATGCAGCTCGCGGCGACGCTGGGCGGATGCGAGGTCGAGAACAGGAAAGGCCGCGCGCGATGGTAGAGGTAGTCGATAAGATCGCGGGAGCCGCACACGTAGCCGCCCAGCGCGCCGATGGCTTTGGACAGCGTGCCGACCTGTATGTCCACGCGCTGCGTGCAGCCAAAGTGGTCCACGCTGCCGCGGCCGTTGCGTCCCAGCACACCGCTGGCGTGCGCGTCGTCCACCATCATGATGGCGCCATACTTCTCGCACAGATAGGCGAGCGAGCCTACCGGACCAATGTCGCCATCCATCGAAAACACGCCATCGGTGATCACGAGCTTGTGTCCGGGCTCATTCTGAATCTCCTTCAACAGCTCTTCCGCATGCTCGACGTCTTTGTGGCGGAAGACCTTGATCTTGGCGCGCGAGAGTCGTGCGCCGTCGATGATGCTGGCATGATTCAGCTCGTCGGAGAGAATGAAATCTTCTTTGCCCAGGATGCTCGACACGGTTCCCGCATTCGCTGTAAACCCTGACTGAAACACCACGCACGCTTCCACGCCTTTGAAGTGCGCAATTTTTTCTTCGAGCTCCATATGAATGCGCATGGTCCCGGCAATCGTGCGCACGGCTCCCGAGCCAACGCCGTACTTCTCGATCGCAGCCGTCGCAGCCTCACGCAGCTTGGGGTGATCGCACAAGCCAAGATAGTTGTTCGAGGCGAGGTTGATGACCTCGCGGCCATCGTAGTGGCACAGCGGAGCCTGCGCGTCGTCAAGCACACGCAGCTTGAAGTAGGTGCCTTGAATCCGCAGAGCTTCTAACTGCGCGCTTAGGTGCGCCAGTTGCGGGCGCTTCGACGATGTCTCTTCGGGAAGGGTTGTCGCGATACTCATAATGTTTGATGTTAAACCTTTCTTTCGCTTTAGACAGCATCCTCAGCGCCAATGGGCATCCTACTTAGCATGCAAGATCGTGGCGTTAGCCCTTCTTCGCAAGCCATGCGCAGGCATGGAAGGAGATCTATGACCATCCAGAGAACGTTCCGCGTCCTTCTCAGCGGTGCCGGAATTTTGGCCCTCGCCTTCGTGGCAGGGTGCGCCAACAAGGTGACACGAGCGGTCGATCAGGCTAAATCGCAGGCGACATCGACCAACACGCCGCAACAGGTTCAGTACGTTGACAACGACGGCAACACGATCACCAAGACCGTAGAGCCGCCTGCCGCCCAGGGCCAGCAACCCGCCGTGTCGACGCTTAACACGCCACCGCCCCCGGGCCCGAAACCGCACAGCACCGACCCGGTCATCACGCCCGTCACTTCCAGCGCGCAGGGTTTGCCCATGTCGGCGCCGATGCAGGGGACCAGCGGTCAGCCAACGGGGGGTATTATCCCCTCTTCTTCGCAGCCAGCGCAGCCGCCTTCGGTCTCCGTTCAAGTTCCCGCCGGGACGGAGCTCGCCATCCGCATCGACCAGCGCATCAGCGTCAAAACCAGCGAGGCCGGCGACCATTTCAATGGCAATGTAGTTGAGCCAGTATCCGCCAACGGTACCGTGGTGATTCCGAGCGGCACGGCGGTAAGTGGGCGCGTCGAGGAGGCGCATCACGGCGGACACTTCCGCGGACGCTCGGTGCTGGAGTTGCGGCTGACCGCCATGACCCTCAACGGTTACGAATATCCGCTCGACACGCATGACACCGTGCGTAGCCGGAAGGGCAAAGGACGCCGCTCAGCAGGCATCATCGGCGGAATGACGGGCGCGGGCATGCTAATCGGCGGCCTCGCCACCGGCGGTGTAGGCCTGGCAATTGGAGCCGCGGCGGGCGCTGGCGGTGGCACGGCGATCGCGGGCTTGACCGGCAACCACAATCTTGACATCCCAGCCGAGTCGATCGTGCACTTCCGACTCGCCGATCCGCTGGTCGTGCAGAACCCCTAAGTTTGCCCCACGTGCAAAAACGGCTCATCTCGCGATGGGCCGTTTTGTTTTTCCCGCCGCCACCGTGCAACTTGCGCGCCTCCGGTGCGTCCAACTTTCAGATCCGCACCCCCGTTACACTTAGACTGAATTTGTGACGTCCGCTCTGCCGCCGACCATGAAGCCTCTCGCCATACTCTGCTCCTTCGCCTTCCTCGCCGCCTCGTTCGCGCACGCGCAGAGCACGGCACCCGGCACGCAATCCCCCTCCGAGACCAATCCCCCGACCGCTTCGATCACGGTCAGCTCAAGCCTGGTCGTGGTGCCTGCGCTTGTCCGCACCAAGTCCGGCGACCTTGTCTACACGCTCAAGGCCGACGACTTCATTCTCACCGACAATGGCGTCGTCCAAAAGCTGCGCCTTGAACAGGACACCGGCAGCGAGCCGCTGGCGATGGTCATCATCGCGCAGACCGGTGGCGATGCCGCCGCGCATCTCGACCAGTATCAGCATCTCGGCCCCATGCTCGACAACATGCTTGGCGGCGTCGATCATCGCGTTGCTGTGGTTGGTTTCGACAGCGCGCCCATCGTGTTGCACGGCTTCACATCCAACCTCGACTTCATCAGTCACTCGCTCGACATTCTCGAACCCGGCGATAACCACGCGGCTGTACTCGATGCCATCGTGTACGCGGTTAATCTGCTTCGCCAGCAACCTCCTACCTACCGCCGCGCCATCCTTCTACTCTCGCAAACCACGGACAACGGTAGCCACGTAACCGAGCTGGAAGCGCTGCATGCCATCAGCGATACCAACACGGTGATGTATAGCGTCGGCTTTCACACCACGGGGATCGACGAGGGGAAAGAAGCCGCGAAGTTCGGATCTCCACTTACACCACCGCTTGAGCCTGGCCCGCAGCATGGCTGCTTCAGCCGCGACCTTGGCACCGACGCGGACGGCAATCCGATAAAGCCGACCGAGAGCAAAGGCTCACAAGATTTCAACTGCGCGGAAGAACTTTTACCCCCGCTGCGCCTCGCGCATCTCGCCGAGATCGCCGCGCGCAACGCGCTGCGCCGCAACATCTCCGAATCCGTTGCGCATCTCACTGGTGGCGAATACTTCAAATTCAAGAACACAAAAACGCTTGATCACGATCTGTTCACCATCGCGAATCACATTCCCAATCGCTATGTGCTGAGCTTCCACCCGCAGTCGCCCACTCCCGGCTTCCACACCATCGTACTCAAGCTGCGCGACGAATCGCATCTTTCCGTGGAGGCGCGCGATGGCTACTGGGTCAACACGGACAGCGGCTCGGCCGCGCCACAACCCTGAGTCGCGCCAACGTCATTCGCCAGAAAACTTATGGATCAACCGGCGGTCGCGCTTGGTCGGCCGACGCGTTGGAGCCGGTGTAGAGGCGAACATCGCCTTGCGCTCTTCGGCCGCTTTCGCCCGCGCCTGCCTGCTCGCGTTTGTCTCGCTGTAGAGAGCTTGCGCAATCGCGGCGGGACCTCGCACCTCGCTTAGCGTCAGCACCTCGATCACGAAGTCGCCGGCCTCGTTGCGCACCTGCAGCGTGTCGCCCACGCGCACCTCACGCGCGGCTTTTGCGACGACCCCATTCGACTGCACGCGCCCCAGCTCGCAGGCCTTCGACGCCAGCGCGCGCGTCTTGAAGAACCTCGCCGCCCACAACCACTTGTCGATGCGTACACCGTTCACTGCAGCTTCCCTCCTTCGATCAGGCGTTGTGCAGCCTCCAGCGCCTCGTCTTGCACGGCGGCCTCGTCGCCAAAGCCCTCGAGCCAACGCATCGCTTTGACTCTGCGAAACCACGTGCCCTGCCGCTTCGCGTAGTTGCGATGTCCCTGCTGCGCCGCTGAGACGGCTGCGTCGAATGTACTCTCGCCGCGCAGGACTTGCATCGCCTGGGCATAGCCGAGCGCGCCCAGCGAGCGGCAATCATCGCCATAGCGTTCGCGCAGCATCTCCGTCTCGGCAATTAGGCCGCGCTCGAACATCGCCGCCGCGCGATCGTTGATGCGCGCATAGAGCCGGTCCCGCATTGGCTTGGAGGACGTTGGCGCAAGGCCCATCTGCAGCACCCGATACCCGCGCAACGCATCGCGCCCTGCCTGCCACTGCTCGGTCTGCGGCTGCCGCGCGGCAAGCGTGACCTCGATGCTGCGAATCAGCTTGGGCACATCGTTGGCATGGATTAATGCGGCCGCCTGCGGATCAAGTCGCCGCAGCACGCGATGCAGCCATGCGGATCCCCGCTGCTCTGCACGCATACGCAGCCGATCGCGCAACACGTCGTTTCGCTTCGGCGCCGGAGCTAAGCCTTCCAGCAGCGCACGCAGATACAGCCCGGTCCCACCGGCGACGATTGGAATGCGACTACGCGCGCGAATTCCGGCGATAGCCTCGCGCGCGGCCCGAGCATAATCGCCCGCGGTGCAGGCTTCGTCGGGCCAGTAGAGATCGATGCAATGATGCGGAACCCGCTGCCGCTCGGCCAGGGTTGGCTTCGCCGTGCCAATCTCCATCAGCCGGTAGACGGCAACGGAGTCGCAGCTGACGATCTCGCCGCCGAGTTCTTCGGCCAGCCGCAGCGCCAGCGCAGTCTTGCCGCTCGCCGTTGGGCCGGCCACCACCAGCAGCGGATACTCGTTCTCTCCGCGTGCCGCCATTACGGATGCCACCAGCCATGCACGAAGACTCGATCGAGGCCGGCGCGCGCCATGCTTCCCACGAGCACGAACACCGCCAGCAGGATCAGTCCGCGCACCACGCTGCGACGCTCGGCCCTTTCTCGGTCCTTACGATAGCGCTCAAACTCGCGGCGATCCCGCTCGACTGTGGGCGACAATGCCGGTAACTCTGGGGATGCTGCACGAATGCTCGTCCGCACGCGCTGAGCCTTGCATCGTCATTGCCCCGTATCTTGATCCACGTTGACGAGGTAATGAATTCGCAGCTCGAGGTTCGGTCCGTGAAACTGCTTAGGCAGTGGTGGAAACTGCCCAACGCCCGTGATCGATCCCCAGGCCGCCTTGTCCAGCGCAACGTCATGGCTCGAGCCATCCAGGTGCATCGCCGCAACCGTGCCGTCCGGATTGATCGTAAAGCGGACCTGCGTCGTACCGCGCTTGTTGAGCGGCGGACGCGCCTCCTCGGGCAGAAGCGGAATCCACTGTGCGTAGATCAGGCGAATGATGCGCTGCAGATACGGGTTGAAATTCACGCCCTGCGTGTCGGAGAGAATCTCTGCGCCGGACCCCACGCCCGTGCCGCGATCGCTGCCCCGGATGCCGACGCTGCGATCGTCGCCCGCGCTTTGCGAGCCATGCATCGCCTGCTGCATATCGTCGCTGGCGGTCCGCCCGGTGTTGAAGTTCGGCCGGGTCGATGGCTGCGGCGTTGGCGCCTCCGGCTCCGCGGTACGGGGAGCGGGCCTGGGCGCCGAGGGCAGCGGCAAGGTCGGATTCGCAACCGGCGGGGTGGGCTGCGTCAGCGCTGGCGGCGTCCGTTCTATGGGTGCGGGCGCCGCGGTTGGCGCCGGTGCCGGCGGCGCAGGAGGGTTCATGGCTTTCACCTTGGCGATCGTCCCGCGGTCAATCTTCGGTGCTGGAGCTACAACATGGTGCCGCAGAACCGGCGCATTCAGTTGCACGACTTCCTGCTGGTGCAGCGCGTCTGCCGGGGTGATCAGCTGCGGGGAGTGCCATAGATATTTCGGCCCATAGAACAGAACCCAGGCGACCGCCAGCCAGATAATCAGCGAAATATAGATCGACTCACGAAACCGGCCCCTCGCCCGCTCATCTTCAATCGTGTCCAGTAGCTTGATGAGCTCATGCTCTTCCAGGTGACCGTAGCGATTGGTGCGGATAATGTGGACGGGCGCGGCGACGGTGCGGCTGGCCCCCTCGTGCGGAACCACCGAGATGGGGGCACCGTGCCGCGGCTGGTCGGGTGTTGAGATCTCAGGCTCTGACGCGCCGGAATCTTGGGCGCCCGAATCCTGCGGTGCTTCGGGCTGCATCTCTGGACGCTCTGGATCGATCTGTGGGGGTGTTGTCGGCATTAGGTCGTAAGTCTGTGACGGACAGGCCCCAGTGAAGGTTGCGTATCCGGGGCAATCGCCAGGCCAAAAAGACGCTGGCCCTTCTATTTTCTCATCTTCAGCCCGATTCCGCGCGTTCGCATCTATTCTTGAGATATGTCGTCCACCGCAAGCCTCGCTGGCCGAACCGCCATCGTCCTGACCGTCAGCGATCGCTGCTTTGCCGGCACCCAGACAGACCTATCCGGCCCCGCCATCGTCCACATCCTGACCTCCGCCGGCGCCGAGATCGTCGAAGCCATCACCCTGCCCGACGAGCTCGATCAGCTTACCTCCGCGCTTCGCTCGGCTGCTTCGCGCGCGGACCTCGTCATCACCACCGGCGGCACCGGCCTGGCTCCGCGCGACGTCACTCCCGAAGCTACGCTCGCCGTCTCCACCCGGCTGGTTCCCGGCCTCGCCGAGCTCATTCGCCAGGACGGCGCCCGCCACACTCCTTTTGCCGCCCTCGGTCGCGGCGTGTGTGTCGCCTCCGGTAACTCGCTCATTCTCAACCTTCCCGGGCAGCCCCAGCGGCGCCGAAAACTCTCTCCGCGCCGTTCTTCCCCTGCTTCCCCATGCTCTTGACCTTCTCGCAGGCCACACCGAGCATCCGCCGCCACGGTAGAATCACCCGCCGAGCGGTAGAATAAAGATTCCGTGAAACTTGGACCCATCGCTCTCCTGCATAAGTTCTCTGCCGTCCTTCTCGCCGTCCTTAAGCCCCTCGGTATCTGGGGAGTTGGCGGCCTGGCACTGATTGACTCCGCGCTCATCCCCATTCCCGGTGGCATTGACGGTGTACTCACGTTTTACGTGGTGGCGAACCCCAAACTCTGTGTGGTCTACTGCCTGATCGGCGCGGCGGCGGCGGCAATCGGCTCGCTGGTTCCCTTCTATATCGGGCGCGCCGGCGGCGAATTCTTTCTCATGAAGCGCATCAATCGCGAGCGGTACGAACAGCTGCGCGACCGCTTCGAGCGTCAGGAGTTTCTTGCCATCCTGATCCCCTCGTTGGGACCGCCCCCCACGCCGCTCAAACTTTTCCAGTTCGCTGCGGGTGTCTTTGAGATGAGGCCGCTGCCTTTTCTTCTGGCGACGTTTGCTGGAAAATTTGCGCAGTTCCTGATCTGGTCGCTGCTGGTCATCTGGTTCGGTCCCACGATCGTGCACTCCGCCCGCCACGTCCTTCACCAACACTCGAACATCCTGCTCGGTGTTGGAGGAGTGGGGCTACTCATCCTTGGAATCTTCGTCGTTCGCCGCATCTTCGACCGCCGCAAGGGCTTGTCCCTTCCTGTCGAAGAGTAGCCGCTTTCCATCACACAACAAAGGCCGCGCAGGTTGCGCGGCCTTCGTCTTGCCAGCTTTCGATCAGACGCTAAATTGTCTCGGGCGTTGACCGCATGTTCTCCGCCAGCCGCTTCGCCAGTACAGGCAGACCGAAGAACGCCGATGCAAACAGTCCCGTCGACAGCAGGTCGTTGCCATAGAACGGCAGCGCCGCAACATAGCATGCAACCAACCCGCCCAGGGTGTGCGGATACATCGCCGCAGCTCCGAACGAGGCACTGCTCGCCCATACCGCGAAGTTGCTCAGCAGGAAAAAGCTCGTAGCCGAAGCCAGCACACCGCCGGCAACGCGCAGCACCGTCACCTTGCGCAGAAGCGCGCTGCCCAGCAAACACACAGCTGCATACCACGCCCACGTCACCAGGTAACCGCTCAGGTGAAACGCATAGCCGTATACCTTCGTCGTCAGGTAGACATCCATCAACGCCATAACAGCGACGGCCAGCACGGTCTGCCAGCGTGGTCTGCGCGAGCCGAAAAACAGCAGCCCGGCACCAACCGCCGTGAAGTTGAACGCCATGTTGTGGAAGATGTGCGGCAGAAGGCGGCTCAACGCAGCGAGCACGAGTACGAGGATGGCAAGCATAATAAGTTGGCCTTCAAAGTGGGGTTCGCGGCATGACTGCCGCTACTCGATTGTAGCCTGTGCGCGGCGCTCCCTGACCAAAATGACTTTGACGCTATCAAAACCGGCGCCCGGCAAAGAAGTTCGATGCCAGCCAGCAATCTATCGCTCGACCCGTCCGTCCATCGTCTGGCGCACCACGTGGTCGGCCGCGTCCAGTTCCACCGTCCCCGTCAGCGGTTGCCGTCCTGTTTCTCGCAACCGGCCGCCGAGAAATCGCGGATCACGAAACGTCACGACCGTCGCTGCTGTACCGGACTCTCCGCTGTCTGCCGACTCGCTGTCCCCCTTCGTCACTTCGACAAACGGCATCGGCGACCAGTCCATGTACGCGCGCCCAAGCTTGCTCCGCTCCGCAGCCAGTACGGCGGGACTTTGCCCAGGCTTGGGATACGTCGTCTCGCCGCTCGTAAGCGTTCCCCCAGAGGTATCGATCTCCGCCAACCGATAGACCGGCCCGAAGTCCATCACCGCCGACCAGCGAAAGGGGCTCAGCAGATCCGGGCTCGCCAAGGCTGCACGCGTCGGCAAAAAGGTTGGGACGTAGGCTGGGTCCGTATCCGGCTGCGAACCATCCGGCGGCTGCGCTGTGTCCGTCGCGCTCGCCGGCGTCGGCGCGACCATGGTCTGCGTCATCGCCATCTGCAGCGCGCGCTGATGCTCTACCGCGCGCAAACCCCACCATCCCAGGATGCCCAACAGAGCAGCGATTGCCCAGCCTCTTCCCCGGAACGGCTGCTTTTTCGCCCCCACCTCTGCGTTCACCAGCCCGAACAGCCACGGCAGAATCAGCGCGCCCAGTAGCAGCACAAGCATCAGCGGATCGACGATGAACACGATCGACGCGGAATACCAGCGGCCATCGAAGGGAAAGAACGGGCGTAGTCCGTAGTTATTGGTGTAGTCCAGCAACAGATGGCTCAGCAGCGCCACCAGCGCCAGGCCGTACAACACTCCCCACCGCACGGGCGCAGCGGTCAACGGCTTTGTCCGGACGCCCGGATGCGCGATTGCATGGGCGCCAGCACCGCGGACCCGCCATCGATGCCACGCATAGACTCCCACAACAATCAGGGCCGCCTCGAAAGGCAGCCCAAGAAAGGTGTGCGTGATGCCGCGATGATGTTGGAACCCTTCGATCGGTCCGCGCAGACTCCAGAGCGTATCGATGTCAGGAAACTCCGCAGCCACGACCATGGTCAGCGTGGCATACGCCGCTCGTCGATTCAGCCCGGTGCGTGAAAGGCAAGCGCCGGTAAGAAGATGCGTTACCGGCTCCATGGACGCTGACTACCGTTGCATGGCGATCGAGTGAATCCCCATGGCCTGCTGGGTAGCTTGCGTAGCCTCAACCTCGCGCTCGTCACGCGCCGCACGCTCCCGCTCAGCTCGCGCCCCCCGCTTCGAACCAGCCGTGAAGGCGGTCATCTCAGCGGGTGCCAGCATCTCCGGCTTGAACCCGGCGATGGCCACAAAACCCGGTTCATCCCCCAGCGCCTCGGAGATACGATTCCAGAGGAAGAACGGAGAAGTCGTCGGCAGCAGGATCATCTTGCGTTCCGGCGCCGGCATCGCAAAGTACGTGCCCCACGTCGCAAGCGTTAAGCAGCTGCCCAGCGCGCTGAATACAAACACAGGCGAATACACCGTTTGCGGCCCTGCTGCGGTCCATGCGGACTCGATCAGGCTCACCGTCGCAAATACCCCAAGCCCGAGACTGATGCCAAAGATGTGGCTTCTGTAGGTGAGGCCGAGGTAGCGCGTGGAGAAACAAACGAACAGCAGGAGGCAAAGAATCAGAACGCTGATGCCCTGCTGAATCTGGCTGGAGAACGTTGCCATCGAGTAAGAACCCGCAGTGTGCGGCCCAAGCGCCAGAACTACGGAAAGCAAAAGGGAAACGCCCGCAACCCAACGAAAGATAATCTTGCCAGCGCGATGCAACCCTTCCAGCGGCTTCATTGCCTGACGGAACACGCTGTAAATCACCAGCAGCAACAGAGCATACTCCGCAAAGGAGATAATCCAATGCGAATAGAAGTAGATCTTATAGTCAAGAATTGGCGAGATACCTAAGCTCCTTCTGAAGAAAAGGAGGGGTATGGAAATGGAATCTTCGAGCAAGTTGACAAAAAGGAAAGCAGCGAGGAAATAGAATTCGCGCAATAGACGTTTGCGAGCCATAACCGTCAGAACGCCTACGACGATGATCAAGTCTGCGAAGATGGTGTATTCCAGCAGCAGCTTCGTAGTCATAGCAAAGGCCTCCGGTGCGCGATAGAGATATCGTACACAGGAGGCGATGCGATTGCACCATTTATTTTGCGGGAATTAGGCGCATTGGGGCGAATTAGTCGATGCCACAGGCGCTGCCAGGCGAGCACATGGTGGTCGGCGTGGCCACGACACCCGGATGAGCTACAGCAACCTTTGCCTGGCTGGCGCGAGCAGTCGAAATAGAGGAAGCGCAGAAACCGGTGACGGCGAGGGCGACGACGAAGGTGCGGATGGCGAGGTTTTTCATGTGCGAATTTCTCCTTGGCAGTAAAAATAAATAAGTGATAAAAGATTTCTAAAGATTTCTCTGGACAACCAGATGAGAAGAACATAGAGTGATACAAACTGTAAGTCCATCTCTATCAACAACATAACTAATTACTCTTTAGTTAACATTACTAAAGTAATTCTTATGTAGTAATGACTATATAACCAAAATCGGACACTGAAATCAGTTACTTATTGGCTTCCGCCGACAGAAATCCTGTTACTTTCCCACTCTTTGGTTGTAAACCTGCCCTTAAATGCGCACTTTTACCTCTCCGCGTATGCTCGTCGTAGGCCATGGCTCGCATTCCAACCCCACGCGCTCACCGCAGTTCGCTCGAACGAAGCGACCGAGACCTGCTGGCACGCATTGCCCGCTCTGCCGGCGGCAAAGCGGGATATAAACAGCTCATTCGTGAACTTGGCCTGGGCGGTGGGCGGGAACGGCGGCTGCTGGTGGAGCAGCTCACACGCCTGGTCGCTCGCGGAGAACTGGCCCGCCTGGGCGACGATATGTGGGCAATCCCCAAGAGAGACCCTACAAATAAGGCAGTATCTGCGGGTTCCAGCATGCCGGCGGGCACCGGTCGTTGGGATGGCATGGAGGCTGCGGTTCGCAGTGGGCGCGACCGGCTAGTGAGTGGGCGGCTGGATCTGCATCGGGATGGGTTTGGTTTCGTACGGCCGGAAGCCATTGCACCTCGAAACAAGGCTAAGGATGGCGATTTGCAACCCCAAACCGGGCTAAAGGCGCACCAAAAGCAGGACGACATCTTCATCCCACCGAACGAGATTCATGGTGCCATGCAAGGGGACTTAGTTCTTGTAGATGAGGCACTTCCAGGGCGTGACGGGCGCCGCTCCGGGCGTATTGCACGGGTGCTGACGCGGCGCAATCCCACCATCGTGGGGATCTTTCATTATGCAAAACGTCACCATCGTAATGATTACGAAACACTTAGGGGTAATTATGTAACTCCATGGGATGAACGCCTGGGCGGCCCGATCCTGATCCCTGACGGCGAAGAAGCGCTGCCGGATGGGTTGAATTCACCGCACAGGATGCTGGGCGACGAAGCTCGAAAAACGCTGCAAACTGCGGAATTGAAAGACCCTGAACATCCTCTCGAAGGGCTGGCGGTGGACGTCGAGATCACCAGCTTCCCCACTCCGGGGCGGCCAGCGCAGGGGCGGGTGATCGAGGTGTTAGGCCCCCCCGATGCATTCGGCGTGGATGTGGAGATTGTGATCCGTAAACATCACATTCCACATGTGTTCCCGACACAAGTCCTGGCGGAGGCGGAGGCTCGGGCGCTCGAAACAGTTGCCTCGCTCGACCCGGAAGTGCTTGAAAACAGGGAGGATTTCCGAGGTTTGCCGATTGTGACGATCGATGGCGAAACCGCGCGGGACTTCGACGACGCCGTTCTCGTGCGCCCTATGTCCAATGGAAACAGTGAGTTGCAGGTGCATATCGCGGACGTGAGCTGGTATGTGCGGCCGGGTTCGGCGCTGGATACGGAGGCGCGGCTGCGCGGGACCAGCGTGTATTTCCCGGATCGAGCGGTGCCGATGCTGCCGCATGCGCTCTCCAGCGGGATGTGTAGCCTGCTCCCAAATGAAGACAGGCTTGTACTTAGCTGCATTATGGAGATCGATCCACGAGGCGAGATCGTGGGCTATCGCCTGGCGGAGGGAATCATTCGCAGCGTGCGGCGGATGACCTATACCAGCGTGCAGCACTGTATTAATGCGGGCGATCCCGGTGAAACCATGCACGGTTTAGGCGGGTTTGGGGAAGCAAACCGACAGCTTGAGCCTAGTTTGGAGGACATCACCGAGCGGGAGCGGGTGGACCTTGAGGCGCCCGACCTTCCACGGGCTTTTGACACCATGCTCGACCTGGCGATTCGGTTGAATCAGAAGAGGGTGCGGCGGGGGTCCATTGATTTTGATCTGCCGGAGCCGATTGTGGAGTTCGATCCGGACGGAAACATGAAGGCCATCGTGCGGTCGGAGCGGGGATGGGCGCACCGGCTGATTGAGGAGTTCATGCTGTCGGCGAATGAATGTGTGGCGCACTGGCTGGAGGCGCAGGGGATTGCGTCGATCTACCGGATCCACGAGATGCCGGATCCGAAGAGGATTGTGGACTTCGAGGAGACGGCTGCTGGGTTTGGCCACTCGCTGGGGTTGGGGAATCTGCCGGTGAAGAAGTTGACGATGAAGTCGGACCGGCGGGAGTCGCGGAGCAGGTCGGCGCGGGGTAAGGACTCGAGGGGCGCGCAGCAGCATGAGATACCGGAGAGTATTCCGGTGACGCCGCAGATGTATCAGAAGCTGGTGCGGCGGATTAGTGGGACGCCGGAGGAACGGATCCTGGCATACCTGATGTTGCGGTCGCTGAAGCAGGCGCGGTATGCGGAGAAGAACGAGGGGCACTTTGCGCTGGCGTCGCCGTCGTATACGCACTTCACTTCGCCGATACGAAGGTATCCGGATTTGATTGTGCATCGGCTGGTGCGGGCGATGTTGCGAAAGGGTGCGGACCCGCGAGGTGGAGCGATTCGGAGTGATGATCCGCAGCCGTGGAGTACTGAGCTGGCGCGATCGCGGGGGACGCATGCGTCAACCCACCCGTTCGCAAAAGCGCGCACGGATGGGGCACCCGGATTTGTGGAGGGGCCGATTGCTGCCGATGAGCTGAGTGATATGGCGGTGGAAAGCTCGCAGGCGGAGCGGCGGTCGGCGGATGCGGAGCACGAGCTGATTGAGTGGAAGAAGATGAAGTTCATGGCCGATAAGATCGGCGATGACTTCCCTGCTGTGATTTTGTCGGTCACGAAGTATGGATTTTTTGTGGAGCTCGACGACATGTTCATCGAGGGGCTGGTGCCGCTGGGGTCGCTGGTGGGCGACTACTATACGTATCGCGATACCGACCGCACGATTGTGGGATCGCGGACCGGACATGCGTTCGCGCTGGGGCAGAAGGTGCAGGTGCTGCTGGATCGGATTGATCGCCAGCAGAGAAGGCTGCAGTTTGCGCTGCTGCCAGGCACCGAGCCGAAGGTGGTTCCAGGTGATGAGCGCGGGCCGGGGCGTGGTGGAAAGAGTGAGGCGAAGAAGGCCAAGGCGAAGGAGAAGAAGGTGGGCGGGAAGGCGAAGGCGCGGCAGCGGAAGAAGCGGTAAGGCTTCTCCTCTTGACGGATGTAATGTGTGGCCTTACACTTTACATCTATGCTGGACCATGAATGATCAAGTCTTTCAAGCACAGCGGCCTGCAGAAGTTTTACGAGACAGACTCAAAAGCCGGCATCCTTCCTGCCCATGCGAAGAAGTTGCGCAATCAGCTATCCGTGCTGGATGTGGCGACCAAGCCGAGTGACATGGATCAGTCGGGATGGCAGCTGCATCCCTTGACGGGCAAGCTGGCGGGGTTCTGGTCAATCTCGGTGAACGGCAACTGGCGATTGACGTTTCGATTTGTTGGAGTCGATGTGGAGATCGTCGACTACCAGGATTATCACTAGAGGAGAGGGTTATGCCGATGTTGAATCCTTCACATCCCGGTTCGATTCTGCGCGAGTATATGGGCGACAAGATTACGGTGAGTGCGCTGGCGAAGCACTTGGGCGTCACGCGCGAGCATCTGTCGACGATCTTGAATGAGCGTGCGGGGATTTCTCCGCTGATGTCCTTGAAGCTGGATGAAGCTTTTGGGACCAGCGAGGGGCTCTGGTACAAGCTGCAAGCAAATTATGATCTCGCGCAGGCGCGGCGGGTGAAGCGGGCGAAGGTGCGGCCGCTATCGGATAAGGCAGCGTAGGTTTGCTGCGTACAAGCGCGATGTGCGGGTTGAGGGCCTGGCGCAGAGCATGAGGCGACAACTCATGCTCTGCGGAGCGTTGGCTATTTGGCTAGGGCGAAGGTGACGGTGATGGTGGTGTCTACGGCTACGGGCTCTCCATTGAGGAGATAGGGCTTGTAGGTCCATTGCTTGACCGCATCCAGGGCGGACCTGGCGAGTTCGGGCGGCCCGGAGAGGACTTTGAGGTTTTCGATGATGCCATCCTTGCCGATCACGGCGTCGAGGACAACGCTGCCTTGAATCCCGGCAGCCTTGGCGTCGGGAGGATAGATGGGTTCCACAAATTTGTCGCGACTACCTGCGATATCGCCGGCGTGAACCTGGATCGCGGTTACTGCGTCGGTCTGGGTATTGGTTTGGGTGGTGGTCTGGGTAGTTTGGACTACAGCCGGCGTGATGGCCTTGACGACAGTGTTGGGGTCGGTTGCGTCGGGGATATCGACTTTGAAGAAAGACTTGGGTTGTCCATTGGCCGGGTGGGGAACGCCGATGACGATGGCGGACGGGCCGACGCCGGCGGGAGCGGTCGCGATGTCGACGTTGGCCGGCCCGGGGCCGATTTGGTCGGGGACAATCTTTACGTTAGATGGCCCGACGTCACTTGGGGCAGGGCCGATGTTGACGTTGGACGGGGCGGCGGTAGTTTGCGTTGGCGGTGCGGCTACCTGCTGGCGGAAGGCGAGAGCCGAGGTGCAGGCTCCGCCGATGAGTGCGACGGCGAGCACGCCAAAGGTGAAGCGGGCAGCAGCGCGCAGCTCCGGGGATTGGTGGGTCAGGTTCATAACTCTCCTCTCGAAATTCTTGAAGGGGTGGGCATCGAAGATTCCGATGGCGTGGGGTGTGGGGGCGTGAGGGCTTTTAGAGAACTCTGTCGCGAGACGTAGCAGCGAGCGGGCGTAGCGCTGTCGTCCGGCGACGGCTTCGGCGGCCAGGTCGTCGCAGATGAGCTCGCGGGTTTCGGCCATGCGGCTGCGCGTGAGCCAGAGGACAGGATGAAAGGCGATGGGGAGGGCGAGGAGTTGATAGAGGAGATTCTTGGCGAAGTCGCGGCGGCGCATGTGAGCGAACTCGTGGGCCAGGACGGCGTCGAGATCTTCGCTGAGGAGGGTGGTGTCCAGGTTCGCGGGGAGAAGGAGCGTGGGGCGGCGGATGCCGAGGGTGATGGGGCTGGCGATCTCGGCGGAGGTTGCGACGAGCGCCTGGTTGACGGCGAAGAGTTGGGCGTAGCGGTGGTAGCTTTGGCGGGCGTAGCCGGTGAGGTCTAGCGGCTGGGCGCGGCGGCGGAGGGTTGCTGTCTGGTAAAGGCCGATGGCTAGTCGGATGGCGAAGAATGTTAGCGCGGCGAGGTAGAGGATCGCGGCGGTGCCTAACAGCGCGGGAGGGAAATGGAAACCGGCGGCGGCTTGTGGCGTGCCCATCGTTACGGTGACGTGCGCGGTCTGCGGGACGTTTGTGTGGCGGAATGATGCCAGCCAGTGGAGCGGGGTTTGGAAGAGCTGGGCGGAGCAGGCGGGTAGAAGGACTTCGGCGAAGAGGGCGGTGGTCCAGAGAGCGTGCTGGAAAGCGGGACCGGCGCGGCGGGAGGCGCGGGCGGCGAGCCAGGCGGCGGCGAAGACGAGAGGAATTTGCCAGAGGGCGTTGAGCGCGTAGGTGAGGAGCCAGGATTCGAGGGGGCGCATGGTTAGCTCTCCTCTTCTTCGAGCCGGCGGGAAAGCTCTGCGATTTTTTGGGGGTCGATCTGGCGGCTCTTGATGAGGCTCATCACCAACTCTTCGGACGACCCGCCGAACATGCGGTCGACCAGGTCGCGGACGGCGTGGGTGGAGGCTTTGGCCTCGGTGACGGTTGCGATGTACGCGAAGGCCCGGCCGTGGAGCTCGCGCTTGAGCTTGCCCTTGCGGTGGAGGATGTTGAGCATCGTCTGGACGGTGGTGTAGGCGAGGTCCTGGGGGAGGGCTTCCTGCACGGCAGTGACGGTACTCGCGCCGCGCTTCCAGATAACCTGCATGATCTGGAGCTCGAGCTTGGTGAGGGTAGGCTTTTCGGATTTGGCCATGGGCGTCTCCTAGATGATTAGGACTTTAGGACGGGAGGGGCGAGATTGTCAACTAAATTCTTAGGAGATGGGAGATGTCTGGTGGGGATTGTGTGAGCCGGCGATGAATTTCGAGAAAGTTTGCTGGGGAACACAATATTCTTCGCGCTCGTACGTTAACGAAGGTAGAGCATGAAGAAGAGCGCATAGGGCGATCGGAAAGGACGTTGATGCCGAGCCCGGATTTAACCATCAGCGAGCAGGACCGTTTCATCGCGGAGGCATTTGAGCGCGATGAGTCGCGGCTGCGCGGGTTCATTCGAAAGCGCGTGTTGGACACGGCCGACGCCGAAGATGTGCTGCAGGATGTGTTTTATGAGCTCATCCAGGCGTATCGGCTGATGAAGCCGGCGGAGCAGACGACGGCGTGGCTGTTTCGCGTGGCGCGGAATCGGATCGTGGATTTGTTTCGGCGGAAGAAGGCAGTGTCGCTGAATGACGCCGTGAGCGCGGACGAGGATGCTCCGATGCTGGAGGATTTACTGCCGTCGCCCGATGCCGGACCGGAGGCGATCTACGCGCGCAACGTGCTGCTGGACGCGATCGACGAAGCGCTGGAAGAGATGCCGGAGAATCAGCGCGAAGTTTTTGTGGCGCATGAGTTGATGGGGCGAAGTTTCAAGGAATTGTCGGACGAGACGGGCGTGAGCGTGAATACGCTGCTGTCGCGGAAGAGGTATGCGGTGCTGTTTCTCAGGGAGCGGCTGCAGGAGCTGAGCGGAGATTTTGAGTAGCAAGGGATTTCGGGAAATAAGGGATTTTGGAAGTGAGGACGAGATGAGAGGTTTTCGAGTGTTGAAGGTGTTGAAGATCATCGTGTTGGTGGCGCTGGCGCTGACGGTGTTCGGATTTGTGACGGAGCATCTGTGGAACTGGCTGATGCCGGCGATCTTCGGGTTGAAGACGATTACTTTCGTGCAGGCGCTGGGACTGGTGGTTCTGAGCAAGATCCTGCTGGGCGGGTTCCACAAGCATGGCGGCGGCCCGCGGGGATGGAAGCGCGGGATCGGGGAACGCTGGGCGCGGATGACTCCTGAGGAGAGAGAGAAATTTCGTGCGGGGATGAAAGGGCGGCGCGGCTGCTGGCCGGGTGGCGAGGGCTGGGATGCGCGTCGCGGGGGCTGGGGTCCTCGGCCGGAAGGCTGGGGAGGGCACAGCGAGACCCCGGCGGCGGAGACGAATCGTGGCGAAGGAATCTAGAGGGGGAGGGCGGAAAGGATGATGACGATGACGATGCGACTAAAGTTTGCCGGCACTTCTGCCGATGGAAGCTTAACCGATATTTTTTGGAAACCATTAAACCTGATGGGTCGGGACAACGTACTAGACGACAGAACCATGGCACATCAGGATGTACGCGATGCGGACGTTCGGGCTCGAGACCCGCGGACGAAGGGATTGCCGGTTATGGAGAAGACGCCGGAGCGGTTTGTCGAGCGGGATGGGCTGGCGGAGATGCTGGAAGAGATGTCGCTGAGTACGTTGCTCTATTACGTGCTGGCAGGAGAAGGGGCGAACAAGGATGAATCTTCATGATCCAATTCGGATGAATCCCCAGGGCGATTGGAGGCTTTGGCTGGTGATGTCGGTGATCGGGCTGGCGTATTTGCTGACGTAGTTTTGCCGGGGGTGGCGGCGGTAACGGGTTAAGTCGCTGTGGGGTAGCGCCAGCGGTGCGGTGGGGAAGCTGGACGGCTTGGGTCGTGGTGGGACTGAAAAGGTCAGGGACAAGTTGAGTCAAATGTGTGCGCCGGCACGTCTACCAGTTGTCGCCGATGCTTGCGGAAGCTCTTCGGGAAGGCTATCGTTGCATCGCAGCAGGGGCGGCTTTGGGCCTCGTCTTTTCTGAAGAAACGCATGCCTGCGGAGGCTGTTATGAGCTTGAACCGCTACTTGAACCTCACATTCGTAGTTTCTTTGGCTTTGGGTTGCGGAGGTCTTTCCGCGCAGATATCGACAGTGGGCGGGGGAGCGAATGCGACTCTGACGGGGGGTCCGCAGACGGCGCATGCGGAACCCATGGCCTGGGGAGGCGACTCGGTCCAGTCCCCGATCTCGCTGCATCCGGAAAAGGTGTATCCGCAGATTGTGCGGCTGAGCCTGGTGCAGGGCGATGTCCGGGTCGCGGTGGGCAAGCTGAAGGGGCAACCAGAGTTGGTGCCGTGGGTCCAGGCAGTGCCGAACATGCCAATGGAGTCCGGATTCAGCGTGGTGACGGGGAAGGGTCGGGCGGAGATCGAGTTTGAAGATGCGTCGACGATGTACCTGGGGGAGAACTCGGCGCTGACGTTCGACGAGTTGACAACCCAAAATGGGGTTCCCACCACGGATATGGTGCTACTCACAGGTGTGGCTTCACTTCATCTGCGGCCGACGGTCCCAGGCGAGCGCTACAGCCTGGCGACGCCTACGGATGGGATCCATGTTCCGTATGGTACCCATGCGGACTTCAGGATTAATAGCTTCATGGACTCGATGACGATTTCGCCTCAGGAACCGGCTGAGATCCACCTGGGCGACGTGAATTCGATGCAGGCATTCGTCGGGAAGACGTTCACGTATACCCATGGCGTGTTTGTCCCGACGCCGGCGAGCACGGTAAACGACTTCGCGGCATGGGATCAGTGGGTAGCCGCTCGCGTGGCGGCACGCAGTGCGGCGATGCATGCGGTGATGAAGGAGTCTGGCCTGAAGGAACCGCTGCCGGGCATGGCGGACATGAACGCGCGCGGAAAATTCTTCGATTGCCAGCCGTATGGAACGTGCTGGGAGCCGACCAACGGCTGGGCCAAGGCGCCTGCCGTGAAGCAGAGGACGGACGGGCCACCGACAGCGGAGAATGCTCAACCGACAGACGCAAGTTTGCAGGCGCAGCCGACAGCACAAGATGCTGCGCAAAACGCGAGGCTGGTCCAACAAGCCCAGGGGGATGAACTGCGGGCCGAGGCGCAGACGGGAGGGGGCGTGGCTCCGGCGATGTGGGTCGAGGACGAACAGGTTTTCCCGTGTTCACCGTATTCGCTGCAGAACTGGATGACGCTGGACCCGATGACAGGCGCGGCCATGGTGCTGGCGAGCGACGTGGTCTATGACGACGGCTGGTATAGCGACTATGGGTTTGACTGGGCTGTATGCCATGCGGGGAGTTGGATTTATTGGCATCACCGGTACGCATGGGTGGCGGGCGAGCATCGGCATCATCTCTGCCCGGTGCACTGGGTGAAGGTGGGGGGCAAGCTGGGATATGTGCCGATTCACCCGCACGATCGAGAGGGCAAAGAGCCGGGTAATTTGAATCATGGAATCTTTTTGCCGCGGGATGGGAAAGGTCAGGGGCTGCAGCGCGTGGCTTATGACCCGGGAGCGCACATAAAAGTCCTGGCAGAGACGCCCAAAGAGTTTCGCGAACCCGCGCTGCCTTCACTACGGGAGGCAAAGGCTCCAACGCTGGAGGCGCGAAGCCTGCGCGAAGGTGCCGGGGGCAGCAAGGCAGTCGCGGCGACGAGTTTGATTGCGTTCGACAGCCGGGCCAAGGGATTTACGGTGACATCGCAGGTGAATGAAGGCGGCCGGAGCCATACCGAGGTGAGCCACTTTGGCGGAGGGACAAGCGGAGGAGGTAGTCATGGGTTTGGCGGAGGCGGCGGGGGTCGGGGATTTAGCGGAGGAGGAGGCGGCGGCAGAAGCTCGGGTGGTGGCGGATCGTCGGGTGGTGGTGGAGGACACTCCTCAGGTGGCGGCGGCGGCAGCGGAAGTTCCGCGTCCGCTGGCGGGGGCTCGTCGGCTGGTGGCGGTGGTGGTGGCTCGCACGGACACTAAGGCCGCGCGGGTTGGTCTGATGGCCCTATGCTTTGCCTTCTACTAATAGCTGCTCGATCTTGCCATCGGGTTCGAGGTAGACGGTGAAGATGAGCGTGGCGCCGCCGGAGAATGCGATGCGGTAGGAGCTGAAGGTCATGCCACCGCGAAGAGACGCGCGGCCGACGGTGACGGAGGTGATGGTGCCGAGGGGGGACAGGCTGGACTGGTAGTCGGCGAGGGCGTTGGCGTCAAAGTAGTCGTTGCAGTTGGCGGTGAAGAGGGAGCGGTCGATGGTGCCATTCTGCAGGCCGGCAACGATGGTCTGAAGGTGCGGGGCGAAGGCCTGGGCGGTAGTGGTGGCCGGGTCGGCGGCGGCCGCGGAAGCTGGGGCGGCGGTTGGAAGTACAAGCGGAGCGATCTGTTTGGAGATGTCGGCTGCGGCGCCTGAGGCTTCCTGGTTGGTGAGAATGGCGATGGCGATGTGGTCGTCGGGGAAGAGGATGTTTTCGGCGACGAAACCACCGACTTCGCCGGAGTGCTCGATGACTCTGTGGCCGTTGAAGTTGAGGATGTCTACGCCCAGGCCGTAGTGGGAATCTTTTCCGTCGGCGAGAATGTAGGAGGTCTCCATGTCCTTGTAGCTGGACGGCGTGAGCAGCGACTGGTTGATGATCGTCAGGTCCCACTTAAGCAGCTGGCCGACAGGCATGGCGAGGTCGCCGTCGCCGAAGTACCAGCCGGGAGCTTCGAGTGCGGCGGGGCGGATGGGCGCGAGCGCGTTGCGCATGTAGCCGGTGACCTGGAGCTTGGATTGGTCAACATTGAGGTTGAGAACGCCTTCCAGGCCGCGCGGGGTTGAGAACGTTGTCGCGTAGGAATTTGGCGAAGGGCTCTCCGGAAACTTTCTCGACGATGAGCGCAGCGAGGACGAAGTTGGTGTTGGAGTACTGCCACTGGGTGCCGGGCTCGAAGTCGAGTGGCTTGCCGGCGAACTCGTGCACGACGGCGAGCGGATCTCCGGGGACCTTCCAGGCGGGGATGGTGTAGTCCTGCGGCGCGTAGTCCTGATAGCCGGAGGTGTGGGTGAGGAGGTTGATGATCTTCACGTCGTGGGAGCGAGTGAGCTCGGGGAAGAATTTGCTGACGGGGTCCTGGAGGGAGAGCTTGCCTTGCTGCTGCAGGATGAGGATGGCCGTCGCGGTGAACTGCTTTGAGATGGAGCCGATGGGGTAAGCCATCGAGGCTTCCGCGACAAGGGGTGGCGAGACGCGCGCGAGGCCGAAGGCGTGGGTGTAGACGATGTGGTTGTCCTGCACGATACCGATGGAGGCGGAGGGAACGCCGCTGTCGGCGAGCACTTTTTGGGCGAGGTCGCCAACCTTGGCGGCGGTGTCGGGAGCTAGCTGCTGGGCGGACGCGGCGGCGGTGGCGGCGAGGAGTGCGGCGGCGAGGAACAGGCGCATGATGGGAAAGGATAGCACTCCACCTGTGGCATTCTCGTCTGGTAGTCTGCTCTCGCAGCCGTTCGCGGAACCTCCAATGTCCAATAAGGAGCTATACGATGAGTGCACGATCGGCCTCTGAAAGTCCACTTCCGCTAGCGTGGCCGCTGGCGGGCAGCCTCATCCTCACAACCGCGGTGGTGGCGCTTGTCTGCACTCCCGCCCCTCTGCATTCGTGGATGCAGATCTTCTCACGCGCGACGCTGTATCTGCTGATCGCAGGTGGTGTGCATGCGCTGGCGGTGTGTGGCGTGTGCAGGGTGCGCGACGAGAGCGAGAATACCGACCTGCCGCTGATCTGGGGCTTGATATGGACGGCGTGGATCACGGTCGTGTGGCTGCCACTGGTTGCGCTGCTGACGGCAGAGCACTCGCCGTGGGTCGCACTCGTTCTGCCCATGACGGTGGTCTTCGCGACGTTGCTTTTCA
The DNA here is from genome assembly GCA_963796535.1 of uncultured Acidobacteriaceae bacterium. Taxonomy (GTDB): domain Bacteria; phylum Acidobacteriota; class Terriglobia; order Terriglobales; family Acidobacteriaceae; genus Granulicella. The sequence goes on along the minus strand of CAWCMO010000007.1, from coordinate 137,433 downwards.
AGTGGCGAGCCACCCGGGCAGAGATGGAAGAGGATCTTTTCGGAGACTACATTCTGCCCTCGGCACCATTTCAACTTTTGCAGTCGCCCCCCTTATGGCGGATCCTGCTGCCAGCAGCGGTCACGTCCATTGCGGCAGAGATCGGTATCACGTTGCTGGCAGCGGGCCACGGCTGGGGAGCAGGCTGCCTGTTTGGCGTCGGCATTGTTTATCCGGTAAGCAGGTGGTTGGATAGGCGGGCGGCGACAGGGCGCGAACCGCGCGGACACGCCTGGGGTCGGACGGCGGCGGGGAATTCACTTACCGTGTGGCTGCTCCTTGTGCTGGCCCTCGTCCCTCTCATGGCCGGCTTCGCGGCTGCAAAACTGAGCGGCCTGCTCGGCATCGATACGCACGCGCGATCGGCCTTCACGCCTACGGCTCTAGTGCACCCCAAATCCAGAGGCTACGACAGCATCATCCTCATCCAGCCGAAGAAGCCGCACGAGGTCATCGTGCCGACGGCAGCGGCAATGAGTGGGACGGCTATCAAAGAAACCGGTGTCATTCCCTTCGATGGCGTGTACTGGTACTTCCAACAGCCGGACATGCAACCGAAACCGAACGCACATATTATGCGAGGCGACCCCGTGAAGAAGCGCATGGTGTCGACGGATCGAGAGCCCTTGACGATGGAGGCGCACCAGCCGCTCGGTCGTGAGATTTCCATGAACTGCTGCCGCTCGCTGCGAGTGGATGTGAAGAACGCCGACAACGTGCCAGGCACCATCGCCATCGAGGTATTGCTGCGCGATAAGCTCGCGTCCAGGAAAACGTTGGCCGTTTCTCTTGGAACGATTGTGCTTCCCAGCAGCGCCGTCTCGCATATGTCGCTGACACGGCCGCCGGTCGATGACCAGGTCACCTTCCAACTACCACGCACAGCACGCGGCAAGACCTTCAACGAAATCACCGTGCGCATCAAACCGGAAGCCTCGCGCAGACTTGCCGGCGCGCAGCTTGGGATCAAGGATTTCATTCTAGAGCCGTAGGGGCGGTGCAAAGCCGCTGCCGGACTGTGGCGGCCGTTTCGGTCGGAAACACAAAGGCCGCCCGGGTGGGCGGCCTTTGTGTTTGAGACGGTGACTGCGATTACTCGCTGTCGTCGCTCTCGTTTTCGGACTGCTTCCACTTGAGGAGGTCGCCCAGAGTGGTGCTGCCGGCGTTGGCGCTGGAGGAGGAACCGCTGTTGCTTCCCTGCCCCTTGTTGCCGCCCTTGCCGCCGCCCTTGTTGTTGGACTCCTTGTAGCTCTCAACCTCGGCGCGCGTGGCTTCCTCGCCGATGGCCTTGATGGAGAGGCCGACCTTCTTCTCTTCCTGGTTCATCTTGACGATCTTGAACTCGTGCTCGTCGCCAACTTCCAGGGTGATCTGCTTGCCGGTATCGTCGACTGCTTCGGAGACGTGGCAGAGGCCCTCGACTCCTTCGGCGATCTCGACGAAGGCGCCAAACTGCGCGGTGCGCAGCGTCTTGCCCTTGATGACGTCGCCGACGCGGTGCTGGGCGAAGAACGTCTCCCATACATCGGGCTGGAGCTGCTTGACGCCAAGCGACAGCCGGCGGTTCTCGGGTTCAACGCCGAGGACGACTGCCTTGACCTTTTCACCCTTCTTGAGAACTTCCGACGGATGCTTGATGCGCTTGGTCCAGCTGAGGTTCGAGACGTGGACCAGGCCGTCGATGCCGTCTTCGATCTCGATGAAGGCGCCAAAGTCGGTGAGGTTGCGAACGCGGCCTTCGATGACTGCGCCGATCGGATACTTCTCCTCGAGCTGCTCCCAGGGATTGTCCTGGAGCTGCTTCATGCCGAGCGAGATGCGGCGGTCGGTCGGGTTGACCGAGAGGATGATGGTCTCCACTTCGTCGCCGGGCTTGACCAGCTTCGAGGGGTGCTTCATCCGCTTGGACCAGGTCATTTCGCTGACGTGCACGAGGCCTTCGATGCCCTGCTCCAGCTCAACGAACGAGCCGTAGTCAGTGACCGAAAGTACGCGACCCTTGACGTGGGCGCCAACCGGGTAACGCTCGGTGGCGTCGAGCCATGGATCAGGCGAGAGCTGCTTGAAGCCCAGCGAGACGCGCTGCTTTTCCTTGTCGAACTTGAGCACCTTCACCTGGATCTCGTCGCCAACATTGACGAGGTCGCGGGGATGGGTGAGACGGCCCCAGCTCATGTCCGTGATGTGGAGCAGGCCATCGAGGCCGCCCATATCTACGAACGCGCCGTAGTCGGTGAGGTTCTTGACGACGCCGGTGAAGACAGAGCCTTCTTCGAGCGTGGAAAGCGTGACCGCCTTCTTCTCGTTCTGCTCCTCTTCGAGGATCTCCTTGCGGGAGATCACGACGTTGCCGCGCTTCTTGTTGAGCTTGATAACGCGGACTTCGATCTCGGTGCCGATGTAGCCGTCGAGGTTACGGACGGGGCGAACTTCGACCTGCGAGCCGGGCAGGAACGCCTTGATGCCGATGTCGACGGTGAGGCCACCCTTGACGCGGGAGACGACCATACCCTTGACGGGGGTCTTGGTGTTGGCAGCCTCTTCGAGCTTGTCCCAAACCTTGTGACGCAGGGCCTTCTCGTAGCTGACGAGATAGCCACCCTCTTTCTCCTCACGCTCCACGACCACTTCGATGACGTCGCCGACAGCAAACTTGGGCACGCCGTTGTGGTCAAGAACCTGATCCAGCGGAATGAGACCTTCGGACTTGAGGCCGATGTCGACCACCGCATGCTTGTCGGTGATCTTGACGACGGTGCCGGTGATGACAGCCTCTTCGGCGGTCAGGGCCTGGGCAGCGTCTTTTTCGGCAGCCTGTTCGCGATCGAAACTTTCGAGCGCCTTGGCAAAGTCTTCGGCATCGTACTCGGGCTCGGGAGTGGCGACGTCTACTGCGACGTGGCTCTTCTCGACTGCAGGCTGGACGGTGTTTTGTTCAGCGGCAGTGACGTTCTCGGCCGCGGGGGTGCTGGGGTTGAGGGAAAGGTCATTTGACGCCGAGGTCTCGGGCGTCGCGTCGTTTGCGGTTGATTCCAATGTGGTGTTCAGGGCTATGCTCTCGGGATGGAAAGAATTGTGGTCGATGTCGGCCATGGATAAAACTGCTCCGGGGTCCAGTGACTCAATCGCTCGCATCAGTCGGTGGACGGCCCTTTCGAGTGGCAGAAGACTGCCTCCCAAAGAGGGTTTGATCTATTCGATGATGTCAGCGGGAATGAGTGGTGCAAATAAATGAGAGCCTGCGACTGGATCCCGCGCGCATGTCCTCAATCCAAAGTGTAGCAGCGTGGTTGGTGAGGGTCAATGCGGGGCATGCAGAGCGGGAACGCCCCGGTCGAAAATCGCCCATCTGGGGATGCGCGTGATCATGGACACCGCTGCTCCGATTGCGATGTGCTTGGCTCGCTCCTGGGATCCCCTTCTCGGCGTCCGGATTTCCATTCCTGGTCAAGACGCAGCCTATAATCTGCTCCAATGGACCATCTTTGGACACCGTGGCGCTACGCCTATGTGACGGGCGCGGACAACGCCAGACCCAAGCTCGGGGTGCCCCAGGCGCTGGCCAGCTGGCCCGGAGAGAAGCATTGCGTTTTCTGCAACATGATTGCGGCAGTGGATTATGCCATCGAGCAGGGTATGCCGCGGGATGAGGCGGAGGCTGCAGCTTACGTGCTGGAGCGGGGGAAGAGCTGCTTCCTGGTGCTCAACGCCTTTCCTTACAACAGCGGACACCTGATGGTGGTGCCGTACCGGCATGAGCAGAGCCTGGCGGGGATGACGCTGCCGGAAGCCGACGAGCTGCTGCGGATGACGCGGCGGGCAGAGCGTGTGCTGCAGGCGGTCTACCAGCCGCACGGGCAGAACCTGGGATTGAACCTGGGCAAAGCCGCCGGTGCGGGGGTTGCCGAACACCTGCATTTGCATGCGGTTCCGCGCTGGCTGGGGGACACCAACTACATGAGCGTGCTGGCCGAGACGCGCGTTCTTCCCGAGATGCTGGACGAGAGCTGGCGGAGATTGCGGGCCGCTTTGGCGCTAGATACCCTTGAAGTCTAATGACCGTAAAACCCCTGTATCTGTGCGGTCGGGATGCACAATCCATTGCGCAGAATGTCGCCGTGCGAATTCTCGTTTAATTGTTCGATTAGCAGCATTCACAGCCCCTTTGCGTGCAACTCTGAGATCGCGGGATGTATCTCACATAGTGTACGAGTTCGCGACAGAGATCCAAGGAGGTTCCCCATGACGCAGCCACCAGCACGGATGAGTTCCTGGATCAGCAAAATCGGCGATGTCGTTCGGATGCCGAAGCTGGCATCGCGGCACGGGGTGCACGGTGGAACGGCCTGGAGCCTGCCGTTTGCGGAGGCGGGATTGATGCAGCCGCAAGATGGCGCCGTGGACACGCGGACGCGGATGGCCAACATTCGCTCTCACCAGCACAGCGACGGGTTGCATGAACCGGAAGATGCCCGGCTGACGGGCGGAACGCGGTCTCTGGATCGCAGGCTTCTGGGTTTGAACGTGCTGAACACGTATGTCAAACGTTCGGCGGCGGCGGTAAAGCCGATTCCGCGGGTCGAAGTCGCGTAGTTCCCCGCGTACGGTTTGAAGATCTCTGCTCGCGCAGACAAAAATTCTTACTTGCACACCCGGGCCTTAGCTGGCCCGGATTTTTTTGTTCCAGGCTGAATGCAGCGGCAGCTAGCTCTGAGCGGCGGGAACTCGATGCGGCCGGTTTGCGGGGGTGACCTCGAAATTGGTGACCTTCCAGACATTGCCACTGAGGCGCTGATAGACGCGGGTATAGCGATACGCTCCGTGCAGGGGCTCATTGTCGCCCAGGGCGCCTTCCACCTGCGCCAGTGAGGTAACGATCGCGATGTTGCCGATGAGCTTGATCTTGAGCTCCGAGGTTTCGAGCTTGGTGATCATGAACTTGCGGTCGCGCATGCGATCGAGCTGCTGCGTCTTGGTAAAGACCTCGCCGTTCGCCATGATCCCGAGGTAGTCCTCTGAAAGAAGCTTGTCCATGGTGGAAATATCGTCGGCGAGGGTGGCTTTTTGCCATTCGCGCTCGAGGGCGACGATCTGGGCGCGTTCGGCGCCCTTGTGCTCACGATGCTGGGCGGAGGCGAGCGGAACCGCTGCCACGAGGAGGGCAGCCATCACAACAAGCAACATGCGCATTGGCAGCCGGCGCAACATGGGCGTACCGGATGTTAGACCGGAAATCGACGCCACGTCAAAGTTCTTTGGGACGGATGCGCGGAAAGACATCGTTTCACCGCTACGTTATCGGTCTGGCCAATTTCTAATCGTTCGGAGGCGGGCAGGCGCAGGTGTGGATGTTCGTAACCCGAGGGGAGACTCAGGCGATGGCGGTTAGCGTCTCGACGTTGCGCTCGAGCATGTGCTGGTACAGACCGCCGACGGCGTACTTGGCGAAGTGGGGGGTCGCGCGATGGAGTTCGGCCGCGGCTTCGTCGCGGTACTGCTCGTAGATGACGATGGTGTCAGGATCGCTCTCAACGATGTGTGGGATGTAGGTGACACAACCCTCCTCCTGGCGGCTGAGGCGGGTGAGCTCGCGAAGGATCTGGTGAATCTCATCGCGATCGTCGGAGCGGAAGGTCATGCGTACGGTGAAGCTGATCATTGTGAGTCCAGTGGGCAGTGAGTAACGGGTAGTGAAGGGCTAGCTGAACATCTCGTCGAAGCCGGGCTGGGTCATGGTCTGGACGCGGTCGGGGCCGGTGGAGATCATACCGATTTTAGCGCCGCTCTCGCGCTGGATAAACTCGAGATACTCCTGGGCGAGCTTCGGGAGCTTCTCGTATTCGGTGATTCCTTCAGTGGAACACTTCCAGCCCTTGAGGGTTGTGTAGATGGGATGAATTGATTTGAAGCCGCGAACGTCGGCGGGGATGATGTCGGTAACGTGGCCGTCGATTTCGTAGGCGGTGCAGACGGGAATCTCGTCGCACTCGTCGAGGACGTCCATCTTGGTGACGACCAGCCACTCCGTCGAGTTGATCATGTTGGAGTAGCGGAGCAAGGGGATATCGAGCCAGCCGCAGCGGCGGGGACGACCGGTGACGGCGCCGTACTCCTGGCCACGCGCGCGGAGGAGTTCGGCGGAGTAGCCGTCGATCTGGGTGGGGAACGGACCTTCGCCGACGCGGGTCACGTAGGCCTTGGTGACGCCAATGACGGTGCCAATGCGGGTGGGTCCTACGCCGGTGCCGGTGACCGCGCCGCCGGCTGTCGAGGACGAGCTGGTCACGAAGGGATACGTTCCGTGGTCGATGTCTAGCAGCGCACCCTGCGCGCCTTCGAACATGACGTTCTGGCCGGCCGTGAGGGCGTTGTTGAGCATGTACGCGGTGTCGGTGACGAAGGGCGCGATCTGCTCGGCGGCGCGGACGTAGTCTTCGTACATCTGCTTGGGGTCTAAAGGTTCAGTACCAAACAATGCGTGCGCGATCGTGTTCTTCTCGTGGCAGGCGTTGTTGATGTGGGTGCGGAGGAGGGAGGTATTGAGCAGGTCGACGACGCGCAGGCCGTTGCGGTGGATCTTGTCTTCGTAGGCGGGGCCGATGCCGCGGCGGGTGGTGCCGATGGTCTGGCGGCCGGGAGCGGTTTCGGCGGCCAGCTCGATCATGCGGTGGTAGGGCAGGATGACCTGGGCGCGATTCGAGATGAAGAGATTGCCGTCGACTTCGACACCCGCGTCGCGAAGCTTCTGAACTTCGCCGAGGAAGGCCATCGGGTCGAGCACGACGCCGTTGCCGATGACGCCTTTGCAGCCGGGGCGGAGGACGCCGCAGGGGATCAGCTGCAGGACAAACTTTTTGCCGTGGATGATGACGGTGTGGCCGGCGTTGTGGCCGCCGGCGTAGCGGGCGACGATGTCGAACTTTTCGCTGAGGACGTCGACGATCTTGCCCTTGCCTTCATCGCCCCACTGGGCTCCAAGGATGACAGCGGATGGGCGGCGATTCGCGCGCGGCGAGACGGACTTTTCGGTTTGGCTCACGAGGAAGATGGCTCCGGAGATGGTGCTCGGGGGGAAGTGCGCGCAGCGTCGTTCCCGAAGGAACCGCTCGCGCCCATGATTCATTTTATACCGACTGGCGGTGAAGACTATGCGGGTACGTTTGCAAGCCTGGATTACCGCAGCAGGAGGACGCCATTTGGCAAAGAAGTTGCTTTGTTTAACTCCCAAAGCTCGCGAGTCGATAGTTCTTCGAACACCGGACTACCTCAGACGTCGGCCTGAACCGCCCCTCTTGTTTTGGCCTATAAGTTAGGCATGGCATTTGCGGATCATTTTCCCCTTACAAGCCGTTTAGGTTGGGCGCTACGACTACCACTCAAATTAATTCCCGATGGAACACCGGTGCCCGTGCTTTCTGGGCCGAACCGCGGGCTCCGACTGATCAAAGGGTACGGGCCAGCGAGTTACTGGCTCGGTATCGTAGAACGGCCTTTGCAAAGACTCGCACAAGCTAACGTGCGCAAAGGCGACATCGTCTACGACATCGGAGCAAATGTAGGCCTGCACACTCTCTTCTTCTCTCGGCTGGTGGGCGAAGGCGGTCATGTTTTTGCCTTTGAGCCCGCCCCCCCTACGGCTCGGAAGCTTGCGGAACATTTGCGCCTGAACGGCGTCAAGAACGTCACCGTCATCGAGAAGGCCATTACCCGCGCGGTCGGGACGATGCATCTTAGCCTGCATGAAGATCCGTGCCAGACACATCTGGACGAACATGGGGAAATTTGTGTTATGACTACCTCGATCGATGCGCTAATACATGAACTGCCGCCGCCAAACTGTATCAAGATGGACATCGAAGGAGGAGAAATCGACGCATTGCCAGGCGGCCAGGAATGCTTTCGTACGTACAAGCCAACCCTGTTCCTCGCCACGCACTTCGGTAGCGACGTGAATTGTTGCGAAATTTTGAGATCCTGGGGCTACGAAACAGAATTCTTCGAAGATCGAGATTTGTTAGCTCGCGCCAAGGCTCAGTTAGATGCCTAATCCGGCGAGCTACGCCATCGGCAATGAGGCCGTCAACTGCAATCACTACCTGTCGATGCCTTTAGTGTTATCGAGATCACTTTGCACCTGCTAGCGCTTGCGGGGCATCGAGAGATCGAGATCCGTGGCGACTAGCTGCTTGGTGAGCAGGATGATCTGGCCGGTGTGCATTTCCACGTGGCCGACGACTTTGAAGATGGCTTCGAGGATGGTGGTGTGGCGCCAGGTGCCGGTGGGTTGGGGGTCGATGACGACGAGCAGGCGGTCGGGCGAGAGGGCCGCGATGACGCTGGCGGATTCGTCGAGGGTGCGGTTGAAGCGGGCGCGCGGCTTCGGCGGAGTTGGGTGGACGCGGATGAGGGTGAACTCTTCGTCGCGCTGCGCGGACGTCGGGCTGGTCGGCAATGCCATGGAGGATCCACTGGCGCATGTTGCCTTCGAGATGCAGGAGAAGGTTGGCGATGGAGTTTTCGTGGTCGCCGTTGCGATGCCACTGCTGGTCGTCAGTGAGCTTATCGAGGCAGGCGGCGATGGACTTCTGGGATTGGTGCAGGCGCTTGGCAGCGTAGTCGAGGAAGTTGTCGGCAACAGGGTTGGAGGACATGCCGCCATTCTACGGCGCGTCGATTCGCATGCGTGAGTAATCTAAAGAACGATGCCAGAGTTGCCTGAGGTCGAGACGGTTGCGAATGGAGTGGATGCGCGGGTTCGCGGACAGCGGATCGAGCGCGTGTGGACCAGTGGCAAGCCGCAAACGTTCAAGTCCAGCGAGACGGAGATTGCGGAGACGCTGACCGGGGCGAAGATTGATCGCGTGCGGCGGGTGGGCAAGTCGATCGTGATGGATTTAGGGCGGAAGGGCAAAAGCGCCGGCGCAGTTCCTGGTGCATCTGGGGATGACGGGGAGGCTGCTGGTCTCCCAGGCGGAAGTGCCGCTGCCGTTGCATACCCATGCGGTGCTGTCGCTGGGGGATGGGCGAGAGGTTCGGTTTGTCGATCCGCGGCGGTTTGGACGGCTGTCGGTGGTGACCGAGGCGGGCGGTTATGCGGGGCCCGGGAGCAGAGCCTACGACGATTTCGGTGGAGGATTTTTCGAAGCTTTTCAAAGGGCCGAAAGCTGGCGATCAAAGCGGCGCTGCTCAACCAGTCGATCCTGCATGGAGTGGGAAATATCTATGCGGACGAGAGCTTGTTTCGCGCGGGGATTCGGCCACGGAAGCAAGCTGGGCGGCTGACGAAGGCGGAGCTCGTCGCGGCTGCGTGCCGCGCTGCAGAAGGTGCTGGCGCATGCGATTAAGCTGGGCGGGTCGTCGGTGTCGGATTACGTGGATGCGGATGGCGTGCGCGGGTTCTTTCAGTTGGAGCACAAGGTCTATGGACGCGCTGGGGAGGACTGCCGGGACTGCGGTGCGGCCCTGAAGAAGATTGTCGTCGGGGGGCGCACGACCGTGTATTGCCCGACCTGCCAGCGATAGGGATTGCAGGTCTACACTTTGTCCATGCTGAAGTGCGCGATCACGAGCGGTGAAGGCTGGGCCGGCTTGGAGCATGTGCGGCGGTGGGTGCATGAGAGCGTGCAGTACGTGCAGCTGCGCGAGAAGCAGATGGACGCGGGCGAGTTGGTGAAGCTGGCCGTGGCGATGCAGGCGGTCTTGCGCGAGTCGGGCAAGACGAAGCTGCTGGTGAATGGGCGGCCGGATGTGGCCGTGGCGGCGGGGGCGGATGGCTTCACCTGACCGCGCAGGTGGGCGAGTTGACGGTGGAGCAGGTGCGCGAAGTGTTCGGAGCGGCGGAGGCAGGAAAGCCGGTCATTAGCGTGTCATGTCATACGCTTTTTGAGGTTCGCCGGGCGGTTACGGAGGGGGCGGATTTGATTCTGTTCGGGCCGGTGTTCGAGAAGCGAGTGGATGGAGAGATGGTGGGCAAAGGCGTAGGGTTGGGAAAATTGCAGGAGGCTTGCAAGGCGGCCGGAGATACGCCGGTACTGGCGCTGGGCGGCGTAACCTGGCCCAGGGCCGAGCTTTGCATCGAGGCGGGCGCGTCCGGCGTGGCGGGGATTCGATTATTCGGATGAGCCGGGATGAGGGCCGGGAATAGCCGCTGATTCCCCACTGTGCGGGGTTTGATTGACGTAGGGGCGGAGCCGTCCTACCGTTAAGACATGGTTATTTCCCCCGCCCAACTTGTTGACGAGCCGCTAAAGCTAGATGAAACGATTGCGCCTGGCGCGATCGAGTACGCGCCGGATATCCGGCAGGTGGGGCCGCTTACCGTGAAGGGGCAGGCCGAGTTGATCGTGGAGCATCGCGGGCCGAAGGAGTTTGTCGAGGATATTCGGCTGCGGGCGACCTTTTCGGGAAGATTCGAGCAGTTGTGTGCCCGCTGCCTGGAGCCGGTGGAGCAGGACCTGAACGGGACGTTTGACCTGATCTTCCGGCCCGGGGGTGTCGATAATGTGGCTGGAGAGCACGCAATTACGGAAGATGAGACGGAAATCGGGTATTATGAACAGAGCGGCCTGCTGCTGGAGGACGCCGTGCGCGAGCAGGTGCTTTTGACCCTGCCGGGACGGACGCTCTGCCAGGAGGACTGCAAGGGCCTTTGCCCGCATTGCGGCACGAATCGCAACCTCGCAAACTGTGAGTGTGTCGAGAAGCCGGTTGATCCACGGTTAGCAGCGTTAGCCGGGATTGCTACTGCGCTCAAAGGCTAGGCTGTTTGCAGTTGAACAGCCGCAAGTTCTTGATTACCAAAGATTTCGGCCGCACAGCCTCGAGCTGACTGGCCCATGAAGAAGAGGGTTTACCATGCCTAATCCAAAGCGCCGGCACTCCAAACAGCGCACCGCAAAACGCCGTAGCCACGACTTCCTGACGCCCGTGGGCGTCTCCAACTGCCCGAACTGCGGAGAAAAGAAGCTTCCCCACCGCGCCTGCAAGAAGTGCGGCGAGTACAAGGGTCGCGCCGTGGTTGCGGTCAAGGACGCTGCTTAGTCCAGAATCCGAGCGCATTCTTAGCCGGATCTTGCAGTGTGGATGAAGTCTCCAACCCAGTAAGAGAGTTTCGAGCCTACGCGCGTTATGCCGATCGACATCGTTCTCGATGCCATGGGGTCTGATAAAGCCCCTGACCCGGAGATTCGCGGAGCTATTCTGGCCTGTCGCCAGCTGGACGTACGTGTCCACCTGGTCGGGCCGGAGGATGTTCTGCGTCCGAAATTAAGGGAGGCGCTGAAGGCTACGGAGCGGCCCACCTTCCCAGGAACCCCCGGCAAGAAGCCTCGGCTTCCCATCTTTATGGTGCAGGCCAGCGAGTGGATCAGCATGGAAGACAAGGCCGCGCAGGCGGTGCGGTCGAAGCGCGACTCGTCCATGCGGGTGGGCCTGAAGATGGTGCGCGAGGGGCGCGCGGCGGGATTTATTACTGCTGGCAATACGGGCGCGGCGATGGCTACGGCGAAGATGGTGCTGGGATCTCTTGCTGGCGTAGACCGGCCGGCACTCACGGCAATGCTGCCGACCAGTACCGGCCAACCCTGCGTGATCCTCGACGTGGGCGCGAACGTGGATTGCGATCCCGAAAACCTGGTGCAGTTTGCGGTGATGGGGCACATGTATGCCAAAAATGTGCTGCATGTGGCGAGTCCGCGGGTCGGGCTGCTGTCGATTGGCGAGGAAGATTCCAAGGGCAACTCGCTGACCCGGGACACGTTGCCGTTACTACGCGCGCTGGGGTTGAACTTCATCGGAAACGTTGAGGGGCGAGATCTGTTCAACGGCCGCGTGGACGTGGTGGTGTGCGATGGATTTGTGGGCAATGTGGCGCTGAAGACCAGCGAGGGGCTGGCGAAGCTGGTGAGCTCGTCGCTACGCGAAAGTTTGAAGATGACGGTGACGTCGCAGGTCGGGGCGATGCTGTCGCAGAAGGCGTTCAAGGCGTTCAAGAGCAGGCTGGATTACTCGGAGTATGGCGGCGCGCCGCTGCTGGGAGTGCGCGGGGTGTGCGTGGTGGGGCATGGCTCGTCCAATGAACGCGCGGTGATGAACGGGATACGGGTGGCGGCGGAGTTTGCGTCGGCGTCGGTGAACTCGGGCATTGAGGCGAAGCTGGCGGCGCGTTAGGCGCAGCTGATAATCGTCACAGGCTGTGGACACGGCATCGCACCAGCAGGCGTAAGCTCTAAGGGAATACGTTCTCGTGGAGCACGGTTCGTGTGCGAGCGTCGGAAGCGTCGTTGAATGTCAGGAGCGTCGTTGAGTGTCAGGAGCGTCGTTGAGCATCAGGAGCGTCTATGGCCACTGCAAAATTTCTTGATCCGCCGCCGGCTGCAAGTCGTGACAAGGCTTCGTTTGAACTACTGCGCGTGTGGGTGGCGGAGCAGGGTCAGCATGTAAGCCTGCGCAGTGGGGCGTGGGAAGATCCGTTTGCCTGGGGGATCGTGCTGGCGGATCTGGCACGGCACATCGTGAACGCCGAGTCGATGCATCGTAAGGACTTCGACGAAGAAGCGTTCCTGGAACGGCTGCTGGAAGGCTTTCAGGCTGAGATTGATTCGCCAACCGATGAGCCCGAGGGCGAGATCAAGCAATAGCTTCTAGCTTTTTGGACCTGCACTTGGGCGTTCTCGCTACATCGCCAAGGCGACGCGCTCGAGTTCGGCTTGGATATGTTCCGCGGTGCAGCCGGGGACTTCAATGCGGGACGCGGCAGCGCGCGCCTCGTGATGGGAGACACCGTAGCCACGACCGCTGAGGAAGTTAGCGACGATCTCGGCGGCCTGGAACGAATCCACGCCCGACTGCAGCAGTTCATTGCGCAGCGTCATCAGGTCGGTCGGCGTGAACTGCTCGACATAGGTGCGGTCATCATTTTTATTCTCGGATTCGCTCACGGGTCGACCTCCTTTAATCACATCAGCTATACGTGACTTCAATGGTTAGAACCCAATCGCGCGGCGCAGGTTGCAGTCGAGATGTGATTTATTCACAAAACTTGCATTTCTTCGTCCCAGGGTGGGAATTAAATCCTCGCAGCGCACGATATTCTTTAACTATGTCTTCTATCGTCTCAACCCCGCTTGTGCTTGACGGCATCGCGATTGCCGGGCAAATCAAATCAGAACTGGCCGCGGAGGTTGCAGCGGCAAGAGCAAAAGGATACGTTCCGGGGCTTGCCGTGATCCTGGTGGGCGAAGTCCCTGCCTCGCAGATTTATGTACGCAGCAAAGTCAAAACGTGTGGCGAGCTCGGAATCTATTCCGAGATGCACACCCCGCCGGCTAGCGTGACGACGGAAGAGTTGCTCGAGCTTGTGGCTTCGCTCAACGTGCGCGAGGACATTGACGGCATTTTGATTCAGCTGCCCTTGCCGGCGCACGTGGATACGTCACGGCTGCTGGAAGCCGTCACGCCGGAGAAAGACGTCGATGGCTTTCATCCGGTCAACGCGGGAAGGCTGCTCAGCGGATCTCCGTTGGAGGACATTCTTGCTCCCTGCACGCCTGCAGGCATTATGGAGATCCTGCGACGCAGCAAGATTCCAGTTCGGGGAAAGCGCGCTGTGGTCATTGGGCGCTCGAACATCGTAGGAAAACCCGCCGCCGCGATGCTGATCAATGCGTCCGCGACGGTCACGGTTTGCCACTCGCAGACGTCTGATCTGGCGACGATTACCCGTGAGGCGGATATCGTGGTCGCGGCGATTGGGAAAGCTGGGTTCGTGAGCGCGGAGATGGTGAAGCCGGGCGCAACGATCATCGACGTCGGCATGAATCCGATTTCGACGGAAGCCGAATTGGAGAAATTCTTCCCGGGCAATGCGGTGCGGCGCGCAGCGTTTGAGAAGCGCGGATCGACGCTGATGGGCGATGTGGATCCGGCAGCGTTTGCGATCTCGGGTGCCTATACGCCGGTTCCGGGAGGCGTAGGCGCGCTGACCATTGCCATGCTGATGGCCAACACGGTGAAGGCTGCGCGGCTGCGGCGACGCTAATGTCGACGTAGACTGAGGAAGTTCGGCGAAGAGTAGGAGGAAACTGCCATGAAGGTGCGCGAAGTGTTTTCGAAGCCGGAGATGCAGCCGGTCCGACGTTTTGCGGCGATCCTCCTTTCTGTGGGCGTGGTGGATTGCGTCTTTGTGTGGTTTGCGAAGAAGCCACTGCCTTGGGCTGGAATTATTCCGGCGTTTATTCCTCTGCTTGTCGTGGTGTTCGTGATCATCCCGATGATGCGCGCGTCGAAAGGCTGAAAGATGCTGCGTGTAGGGCTTACGGGAGATTTGGGCAGTGGCAAGTCGACGGCGGCGCGGATGCTGGCGGAGCGCGGCGCGGTAGTGCTGTCGTCGGACCAGATGGGCCGCGCGCTCATGCAGCCGGGACAGCCAGCCTACGCGCAGATTGTCGCGGCATTTGGAAGCGAAGTGGTTGCCGCCGACGGGTCGCTCGACCGAGCGAAGCTGGCCGCGCTGGCCTTCGATGCCAAACAGCCCAGGATCGAGGAGTTGAACGCGATCATTCATCCCGCCGTGATTGACGCGCAGGCAGAGCAGTTGGCGGAGATGGAAAAGACGAGCCCGGATGCGATTGTGGTGGTGGAGTCGGCGCTGATCTTCTCCACCCAGCATGCGCCGCGAGGCAACTGGCGGGACCGCTTCGACTGCGTGGTCGTGGTGGACGCTCCGGAAGAAGTGAAGATTGCGCGCTTTGTAGATCGCATTGCGGCGGGGCGGACTCTGCCTGCGGAGGAGCGCGAGGGCTTCGAGGCCGATGCGCGGCGGCGACTGCAGGTCCAGCATGCGACAGTGTATCCGGGCGACTGCCTGGTGCTGCACAACGATGGGGATGTGGAGTTCCTGGAGCAACAGGTCGCCGTGGTATGGGAGCAGTTGCAACAGATGCAGCGGGCCGCCGGAAAACGTTGAGCTGCTTCAGCGAGTCGAAGATGGGATGCGCGATGTGCCACGGCATGAACGGTTGTGGCGTCATGAGCCCCAAATGCTGCACAGATTGCCGCATGGGTTTGATACCCTTGAGCTACAGGATTTTAAGGAGAACACGATGGCGACAGCAACATTGGAAACAGTACAGCCGAAGTACAAGGTAGCCGACATTGGGCTTGCGGAGTGGGGACGCAAGGAGATCATCATCGCCGAGCAGGAGATGCCCGGGTTGATGTCGATCCGGCGGAAGTATGCGGCGGAGAAGCCGCTCGCGGGCGTGCGCGTGATGGGCTCGCTGCACATGACGATTCAGACCGCCGTGCTGATCGAGACAATGGTGGACCTGGGCGCGGATGTGCGCTGGGCGAGCTGCAATATCTTCTCCACGCAGGACCATGCTGCTGCTGCGATTGCCGCAGCGGGCGTGCCGGTGTTCGCCTGGAAGGGCGAGTCGCTGGAGGAGTTCTGGTGGTGCACGAATGAGGCGTTGACCTTCCCGGACGGGAACGGCGGTCTGCTCGGCCCACAGCTGATCATCGATGACGGCGGCGATGCGACCCTGCTGATTCACAAGGGCTATGAACTCGAGAATGGCGACAAGTGGGTGGATTCGCCCTCGGGATCCCACGAAGAAGACGTCATCAAGGCGCTGCTGAAGAAGGTCCATGCAGAGCATCCGAAGCACTGGCACGACGTGGTCAAGGAATGGCGCGGCGTTTCGGAAGAGACGACCACGGGCGTTCACCGGCTCTACAAGATGCTGGAGCACGGCACGCTGCTGGTGCCGGCGATCAACGTGAATGATTCCGTGACGAAGAGCAAGTTCGACAATCTGTATGGCTGCCGCGAGTCTTTGGTTGACGGCATCAAGCGCGCCACCGATGTGATGGTGGCAGGCAAGGTTGCCGTGGTCTGCGGCTATGGCGATGTCGGCAAGGGTTCGGCGGCGAGCCTGCGTGGCCTGGGTGCACGCGTAGTCGTTACCGAGATCGATCCGATCAATGCGCTGCAGGCGGCGATGGAAGGTTACGAGGTCACGACGATTGAGGATACCCTTGGCCGCGGCGACATCTACGTCACCTGCACCGGCAACGTGGATATCATCACGCTCGAGCACATGAAGAAGATGAAGGACCAGGCGATCGTCTGCAACATCGGACACTTCGATAACGAGATCCAGATGGAGCCGTTGAATGCGTATAAGGGCGCTGTGCGCGAGAACATCAAGGCGCAGGTGGACAAGTACACGTTTGAGAATGGCAACGCGATCTTCGTGCTGGCCGAGGGTCGGCTGGTAAATCTTGGCTGCGCGACGGGTCATCCCAGCTTCGTGATGTCCAACAGCTTTGCCAACCAGACGCTGGCGCAGCTTGATCTTTGGAAGA
The DNA here is from genome assembly GCA_963796535.1 of uncultured Acidobacteriaceae bacterium. GTDB lineage: Bacteria > Acidobacteriota > Terriglobia > Terriglobales > Acidobacteriaceae > Granulicella. The sequence goes on along the minus strand of CAWCMO010000007.1, from coordinate 121,026 downwards.
ACAAGGACAAGTACAAGATCGGGATTTATATCCTGCCGAAGCATCTCGACGAAGAGGTCGCGCGGCTGCACCTGGAGAAGATTGGCGTGAAGCTGACGACGCTGAGCGAGAAGCAGGCAAACTACCTGAGCGTGCCAGTCGAAGGGCCGTACAAGTCCGAGCACTACCGGTACTAGTGGTTAGTGAGTAGTGAAAATAAAAAGGCCGCCGAGAATATCGGCGGCCTTTAGCTCTTAACTACTTCCTGTTTCTGCCCTACTGCGCGTCGGCGTCTTCGGCGACGATGGCCTGCACGCCGGGATTCACAGCCGCATGCTGAGCGCCAGCGGTCGCCTGATCGATCAGGACGACGGTGCGGACGGCACCCGAGGCGTAGGCGATCTGGGCCCCGCTGAACAGTGTTAGGGTCGACGAGGTGAGCAGGGTTCCGGTGGGAACGACGTCGATGGCGTAGGTGCCTTCCGGCAGATCGATGTATCCGGAGTTGGCGCCGAACCCGAGGTTGATGGCCAGCGGCGAGCTGCCTCCCTTGCCCAGCGTGGAGGCCAGCGGAACAAGATAGACGTCGACCGCGCCCGAGCGGGTGGTCTGGTTGATGACGCGAAGGGCGATCCGGCTCGAGGGTGCCGGGGTCGATTGATCGAGCAGCAGAGTCTGCTGAAGGTTGGCCAGGCCAGCGCCGATGATCTCGGTGTACTGGCGGTTGGCGGCGAGGGTTTCGGTGCTGGCGACCAGGGTCTGGCGGGTTCCGGCTTTCTCGGCGGCGAGGTTATAGACGCCCGGCGACATTGGAATATAGCTGGTCATGGTGCCGAAGCCGAGGTTGTAGGCGAGGGCGGAGTTGTTCTGGTAGGAGTCGATGACGCCGGCATCCGGGGAGGCGTCGATGACCCGTAGCTGCGCGGAGGTGGACGTGATGCCCTGGCAACCCGAGAGTCCGGCGACGGCCAACAGCATCGCGGCGAAGAAGGCGCGGCGGCGATCAGGCAGGCGACCTGCGCTGGGTCTGCCGGGATTGGGGGTCGATGCCATGAAGAGGGTTAGGGAGAGCCTGGAGCTGACTGGCTGCACGGAATTCGCGTACCTGCTCACTTTATCGGATTTGCGGGCGCTGCGTGGCCTCGGGGGCGTGCAAAACCGTGGGAGTGCCAAGGAAGGAAAGCTAGGCGCGGAGGATCAGAGGGGTTGCAGACAGGCTGGCTGGACTGGAAGAAAAAAATCAGCCCCGAACGCGATGGCCCTTTGGGACATTGCGCACGGGGCTAGCTCTCTTTCTTTTGCTGCGCCGCCAATACTACGCCGCTTAAGGGGAGTTTCGTCAATAGCCAAATTGGTAGGTGTGGATTACTTGGCGACGCGGTGGGCAACGATGAGCTCGGAGACGCGCTCATAAGCTCCCTGGGGCACGACGCCTCGTGTAACGAGCTGATTTTTGGCCGTGTAGGGACGGCCGGCGATCACGCGCCGCGTGTAGGCAGGGCCGAAGCCGGGCAACGCGTTCAGTTGGTGCGGCGTCGCGGTGTTAATGTCTAGCGGCTCGGACGGCAGCTGCCGGCTGCGCGCAAGCTGCTGCTCGAAGGAAACCTGGCCGGGAGCTTCCGCCACGGCAAGGCCGAGCGCGGCGCCGAGGGTCAGGAGGACGAAGAGGCGTTGGAGGCGCATCCGCTAAACCGTGCGCAGAACGCGGCGGGCGCCTTCTTCGATATTGACGATCTGGCCGTCGCGCATGTGCAGGATGCGGTCGGCGATCTGCGCGGCTTCGGGGTTATGCGTGATCATGAGCACGGTCTGGTTGAGCTCCCGGCTGGAGGCGTGCAGCATGGAAAGAACCGTGTCGGCGTTCTGCGAGTCGAGGTTGCCGGTGGGCTCGTCCGCAAGCACGATAGCCGGGCGCGTGATCAGGGCGCGGGCGATGGCGACGCGCTGCTGCTCGCCACCGGAGAGTTCGTTGGGGCGATGGTTGAGGCGGCCTTCGATCTTCAGCAGGCGCGTGAGTTCATTGAGCAGATCCTGGTCGAAGGGTTTGCCGGTGGCGGCGATCTCGTGGGCCAGCTCGATGTTCGCTTGCGCAGATATTGTCGGCAACAAATTGAAGCGCTGGAACACGAAGCCAATCTGCGACCGGCGCAGGCTGGTGCGCTGCGGGTCAGACAGCCGCGAAAAGTCCTTGCCCTGGATCAGCAGCGAGCCGGAGGTCGCCGAAGTGAGGCCGCCGAGGATATAGAAGAGCGTCGACTTCCCCGAACCCGACGGACCAACGATCGCGACGAACTCGCCGGGCTGAACGTCGAAGCTGACGTCGCGCAGGGCTTCCACCTTGAGCTTGCCGGAACCGTAAATCTTGCCGAGATGCTGGGCGGAGATGATGGGGGCAGAAAGGGTGGCTGGCGATAGGACTGCGGCTTGGCTACTTGATTCCATATAAGGATTCAAGTCTATCGCAGCGGGGAGGCTACGAGGCGGCTGAAGGAGGCTCTTCGTCGTCCATCCACGTGCAACCGCAGTTGAGGCAATGCCACACTTCCTCGTTGCGATGCTTTGATCTGGTGGGTAGCGGCAAGCCAAAAACGAGCAAGCTGACGGTGGCCGCTTTCGTGGGGCCGCCATGCAACTCAATCTTCGGCGATTCGCACTTTGGACACTGCGGCTGCTCAAAATGCGGTCCTTCGGCGAACTCGATGGTTTCGGGGCGAGGTTGGCTGAGCAGTTCGAGGGCGCGGTCCGCATCCTGCGCCCCAACCTGTAATCGCAGTCCGCCAAGAGCGTTCGACCATCCCCAGTCGAGGCGAATCGTATTTTCATCCTGGAGAAAGCAGAAGAGACCAGCGGATTCGAGGACAGAACGTGCAACGATAGCTTCGCTGAGGTCCCGATATCTGGCTACCGTCGTGAGGGTTTGGTGGATGAGTTCGGGTGCCTCTTCTTCGATCAGCGGCGGCTCCAGCGAACGGCGGCTGAACTCATCGCGAAGCAGGGTTTTGGCTTCCTCCTGCAACCCGTCATAGGCACGTGCAACTTTCATCAACTCGGTCTCGGACATTTCGCCGTAGCGCGTGGCAATGAGGTTGAGTTCGTCTTCCGTCATGTCAAGGCATGCTAGCAGACGAATCTCAGGCTCGGCCTGTGGCGATTTGCGCCAGGTCGGAGGGGCAGTCCGGCTCTTCCACGAAGATCAGCTCCAGGCGGATCGTGAGGACGCGGCGGCGCCTGGCGCGGTGAGGATTATGATCGCGCACCGTGCACAGGCTCTTCATGCGGGTATGGCTGTCGCGGGAGAGTTCGACGCCGCTGGAGAGCAGGGCGCTGTAGACCTCAAAGACGGAGCGAAGCAAGAGCTCGAAGCGGAACTCGATCGCATTGGGAGGGAGCTCGCGCCGTTCCAGCAGCCAGCAGCCAGAGCTTGCCATCGAATCCAACATCACCGGCACCATCTCCCGCTGGTCGTCAAAGGAACGCCCGCGGAGATAGATGACAGGCGTCTCCGCGAGGAGAGCGGACGGGGAGGTGTCGAGCGGTTCAGGGTTCATGGTGCCTCACTTGCGCTTCAGGGGATATCGGAGATCGGCACCAGGACGTGAGCAGTGTCGCAGGCTGCGACGGCGGGGGCCCCGCGGCGATCATGGGGCGAAGATCGTGGGAACGGCGCGGGATGTGGCGGATCGGAAGAGTGCGTACACTGAAAGCCATAGATCCAGAGCATGGGGGGTTGGCCCTTGGTCATCGGACTTGGCACGGACCTGATCGAGATTGAGCGGATCGCGCACAGCGTGGAGCGCTATGGCGAAGCCTTTCTGCGCCGCGTCTTCACCGCCGGGGAGATTGAGTACTGCCAGCGCAAGAAGAAGAACCCGGAAGAAAGCTTTGCCGCCCGATTTGCAGCCAAGGAAGCTGGCGCCAAGGCGCTGGGAACCGGGATCAGCCGCGGTGTAAGCTGGCTCGAATTTGAGGTTCGCAGGCTTCCCGGGCAGAGACCGGAGCTCTACCTGAGCGGAAGGGCAGAGGAAGTCGCGAAGGCGCTGGGAATCCGGCGGGTGTCCTTAAGCCTCGCGCATTCGCGGGGATTATCGATTGCCGTGGTGGTTGCGGAAGATTAGCTGCCGCATCCGAAAGACCCCGCGCAGCAGCTGGAACGGTCCGGACAGAGGCTGGACCGCTAAATGCTTCCTCTCGAAGGGCGGAGGCTACATCCAAAAGTTGCGAAGCCCAAGGCAGTCATTTCCACAAGGCGCTGATACGATGGTTTCACAGTGTGACATGCCCGACCTGCTCTCACTGATGAGAGATCTTCGAGGAGTTCGATGCCCAGCCAGCAAGAAGTCAAGTGGTCGCAGCTGAAGGTTGGGCTGATCGTCCTGGTGTCGGTCGCTCTCCTGAGCACGCTGCTGTTTCTCATGACGAGCGCGTCGGGAATGAGCGTTTTCAGCCACAAGATCATTCTTTACACGTACTTTGAGAACTCGGACGGACTGAAGATCGGGGCCCCGGTAAATCTTGAGGGTGTCACGATTGGCGAGGTGACGCACGTCACCGTGTCGACCGATCCGGCCCGCAAACTAACGCCGGTCAAGGTCACCATGAAGATCGACCCGAAGTACAACAGCAGCGTACACACGGACTCGAAGGCGGGACTTTCGACCGTGGGCGTGCTGGGCGACACGGTGGTGGGCATTAACAGCGTCGCAGCGACCGGGCCCGACGTGCAGACGGGCGCAGAGCTGGGAACGTTGGAGTCACCGAATCTTACCGACGTGGTCAAGGCCAGCCAGGGAACGATTGAGAGCCTCAACGTCATCCTGGCCAAGATGAACATCATTGTGGACAACATTAAGGATGGCAAGGGCACGGTCGGCAAGCTGATCAATGACCCGGAGATGTACAACAAGGCCACCCTGACGATCGACCAGCTGCAGAAGGTGGTAGCGGACTTGAACGCGGGCAAGGGTTCGGCCGGCAAACTGCTTCACGACGACGAGCTGTACAACCGGCTTAACGAAACCAGCGCCAAGCTTGAGCAGATCACGACCGACCTGAATAACGGCAAGGGCTCGGCAGGCAAGCTGCTGAAAGACGACGCGATGTACAACAACTTGAACTCGACGCTGAAGCACGCGAATGCGCTGCTCGCAGAGGCGGATGCAGGCAGGGGGGCGCTTGGCCTGCTGACCAAGGATCCGAAGTTCGCGAAGAAGCTGGATGACACCGTGACTCAGATGGACACGCTGCTGGCCAACGTGAACAGCGGCAAGGGAACCATCGGCAAGCTCGCTACCGATGACACCATGTACACCAACTTCAACACCCTTATCACCAGCAGCACGGACCTGGTGCAGGCGGTTCGGAAGGACCCCAAGAAGTACCTGGTCATCCACCTGAAGATCTTCTAGAGCGGCCGGCGAACCGACGAGCGCTGCCGAAACTTTTGCTGCGCTGTCGACGTATGCTGTGCATCGCCACCCAGCTGCGCCCTTTCGCGACCATCGATATTGCTCTATTCTGGCTGCGACAGAACGACGTGCTGCCTGCAGACGTAATGTTTACAGACGTGATGTCTACAAATAAGGAGATTCATGCGCACCTACCTATCCGCAGCAGTGCTGGCCATGGCCGCACCCTTTTGTATGGCTCAGACTTTTACCACCCCGGTCGACAGTGGGCCCACGACCGCTCCAAAGAAGCCGGTCAGCTTCGATCTGTCGGCCATCGACAAGTCGGCCGACCCCTGCACGAACTTCTACCAGTACGCCTGCGGCAACTGGATGACGGCCAATCCGATTCCGTCCGACCAGGTGCGCTGGGGGCGGTTCAACGAGCTGTCGGAGCGCAACAACTACCTGCTCTACACGGAGCTGAAGTCGGCGGCGGATGCGCCCAAGACCGCGCTACAGCGGCAGTACGGTGATTTCTTTGCCGCATGCATGAATACGGCCGAGGTAGATAAGCTCGGCGTTAAGCCGCTCGAGCCAGCGCTGGAGGCAATCGCCGCGCTCGAGAGCAGCAAAGACCTGGCGGCGTTCAATGCGAAACAGCTGAAGCGGGGCGGTGGGGGCTTCTTCGGCGTCGGCGTCACCCAGGATCAGAAGGACAGCTCGCAGCAGATTGCGGCGACGGGACAAGGCGGCCTCTCCCTGCCTGACCGGGATTATTACCTGAATCCCGACGCGCGTTATGTGACCATCCGGAAGCAGTACATGGACCACCTGGTGAAGATGTTCACTCTGCTTGGCGATACCCAGGACAAGGCGGTCGCCGAAGCCACCGACGTGATGCAAATTGAGACGTCGCTGGCCAAGGGTTCGATGGACCGGGTGGAGATGCGCGATCCGGCGAAGCGTTATCACATGATGAGCGTCGCCGACCTGCAAAAGATGAGCCCTAACTACGATTGGACGGTTTACCTGGATGGCATCGGCATGCCGCAGGTGAAGGACATTGACGTGGCAAGCCCGGGATATGTGACCACGGTGAACGACGTGTTGGGCACGCAGCCGATGCAGGCCATCAAGGCTTACCTGCGCTGGCACGCGCTGCACGAGGCCGCTCCCTTGCTCTCCAAGCCGTTTGAGGACGAGAACTTCGCGTTCTTCTCGCAGACCCTGCAAGGCCAAAAGGAAGAGCAGCCTCGCTGGAAGCGCTGCACGCGGCTCACCGATCGCGCTCTCGGCGAGGCAGTTGGACAGGATTGGGTGAAGCAGAATTTTCCGCCCGATGCGAAGGCCAACATGGAGAAGCTGGTGCACGCGCTCGAGGCCTCGATGGCAGCCGACCTGAAGACGCTGCCGTGGATGAGTGACGCAACCAAAGCAGAGGCGCTCAATAAGCTGAACGCGATCACCGACAAGATTGGCTACCCGAACCACTGGAAGGACTACTCCAGCGTGGTGGTAAAACGTGACGATCTGCTGGGCAACGTGCAGCGCGCTGACTGGTTTGAGGAGAAGCGCAATCTCGACAAGTACGGCAAGCCGGTGGATCCGGCCGAGTGGGGCATGACGCCGCCGACGGTGAACGCGTACTACAATCCGCCGCAGAACAACATCAACTTCCCTGCCGGCATTCTGCAGCCTCCGTTCTATGACAACGCCATGGACCCGGCAGTGAACTTCGGCGGCATTGGCGTAGTCATCGGCCACGAGATGACGCATGGCTTCGACGACCAGGGCTCCAAGTACGACCTGCACGGCAACGTAAAGGTGTGGTGGACGCCGGAGGATCTTGCCAAGTTCAAGGAGCGCACCGAGTGCACGGCCAAGGAGTATGACGGCTTCGAGGCAGCGCCGGGACAGAACCTGAACGGGCATCTGACGCTGGGCGAAAACACCGCCGACAATGGCGGCCTGCGCATCGCCTACCAGGCGCTCATGGACACGCTGGCCAAAGAAGGAGCCGCGGCCGAGCCGGGCTACACCGACGGCAAGCGCGACGGCTATACACCAGCGCAGCGATTCTTCATTGCCTTCGGACAGGTATGGTGCCAGAACGCGACCGAGCAGATTTCGCGGGTGATGGCGAAGACCGATCCGCATAGCCCGGGACAGTGGCGGACCAACGGTTCGGTGCAGAACTTCGACGAGTTCGGCAAGGCGTTTGGCTGCAAGGTTGGCCAGCCAATGATGCCCGCCAGTGGGGGCTGCCGTACCTGGTAGGCCGCGGATCGCAGCGCGTAAGCAACGCCCCGGACTTCGGTCCGGGCGTTTTTCTGCTCGCCAATCTGTCACACACGAGTCAAAAACACGTCTCATCCATCGTTGGAGGCGGAATGACCGCGTCGAAAATTGGCGTAAAGTCGCTCTACCTTCTACAATCAGAGCTAGGTTTTGTACTCCCTCTTAGACAGGTTTCCCCGTTCGCCCAAGCCATGATGGCTAATCCCGGACGGGGATGAAGGAAACGCATGAAGTTGAGTTTGATTGGCCGGTGGTCGATGGCCTTGTTCGCATCGTTGGCATTGGTTCTTGGCGCAACGTCTTGTACTGTAGGCACAATTGGCTACATGTGGGTGCTGGGGCAGGAATATAACCAGATCGCGGGATTTAAGGTCGATCAGTACTCCGGCAACCTGACTGAGGTTCCGGGCTCCCCGTTTTCAAGTAACGGATCGGTGCCCGTCTCGATCGTGATCAAACAGGGCGGACGGTACGTGTACGTCATCAACCAGGGTGTGGGCGGCGGTCCCAATGGCCCGGGCAGCGGTCAGTCGATTGCGATGTACAGCGTTGGCGGAGACGGCGTCCTGGTTTTCCAGATTGCCTATAGCACCGTGGGATACGTCTCCGAGTGGGCCCAGATGGACTCCAGCGGCACGTACCTGTATGTACTCGACAAGTACTCTCCCGGCTTAAACCCGGAGACCGGCCTCTACAATGCGCCGAACACCGATGGCAACGGATCGATCACGGCATTTGTGGCCGACCCCAACACCGGCCGCCTCACGCTGCTCACCAACTCGCAGACCCAGGTCGACCAGGTGAACCTGCCGTTCTGGGAGGTTGGACCTTCACCCGTCATGTCCAAGTCGCAGGGCGGCTGCCTGTACACCGTCAACGGCGGATACACAGCGTCGGGGGCTCAGACCGTCACGCCGTATTCGATTGGGGCCGGCGGCCAGCTGGTGTATACGACCACGGGCAACATCGTGATCCCGCAGTCGACCACCGGCGTCAAGACCAACATCACCTCCATCAATGGGTCGGGATCCTACATGTTCCTCACGGATGCTGCCAGCAACATCCTGTACGGCTATTCGTCGACGGGTGCCTGCAACCTGACGGCGCTCAATGGCGGATATACGAACCTCGGAACCGCCTTCCCGAATACCTCGGATCCGGTCTACACGATGATCGACAGCACCGGCAAGTATCTGTATGTCGCGAACAATTCGACCACCAGCACCCAGCCGACGACGCCGTACAGCTCGCTTTCGGCGCTTTACATCAACCCAGCCAACCAACAATTGCAGCCAATCACCGGCTCACCGTATCCGGTAGGTTCGGCACCGACCTGCATCGTAGAGGATCCCAGTAACCAGTACATCTATACGTCGAATTACAACGATGGAACTGTTACGGGCTACCAGCTCAACAACACCACCGGCGAACTCGTCCAGCTGACCAAGGGTTCGAAGTTCACAGCGGTAGGCAAGCCGAGCTGCCTGGCGATCAGCGGCGCGGTCAATTAGAGAAGGTTGACGATTTCCCGGCGGGGCCTGGTTGGCCCTGCCGGCAGACTTCACACTCCGGCCTTCGGGCTGGTATTCAAAGACGGGCCGCTCGATGCCCATGTAAGGGAAACGCATGAAGTTCAACACAATCAGCCGTATTGCCATGGCCGCAGTCGTCTCGGTGGCAATCGCGTTTGGAACCACCGCTTGCATTCGCGACTACACGGCGGACTATGTTTACGCCGTGTCCAACAGTAGCGGACAGATCAGCGCGTATGGCGTCGACTATCAGAGCGGTGTCCTCACCCAGATCAGCGGCTCCCCGTTCTCTACCAACCTCACGAACCCCTCCACCCTGGTGGCGGCGCCCAACGGCAAGACGATCTACGTCATCGGCGGAAGCCAGCAAAACCAGGTTCAGGCAATGCCGGTTGGCTCGGACGGAAAGCTGTACGGCGGAACCGGGGCGGGCATGCCTGACGGTGGCACCTATCCGACCGCTGCCGCCATTGACCTCGCAGGTACTCATCTGTTCGTCACCTACACCTACCAGAACGGATATGGTCCAAACTCTCCCGGTCCTGGCGGCGTGGCGATCTTCCCCATCAATTCGGATGGCAGCCTGGGCACTCCCACCAACGTGAATGTAGGCAATGATCCGATTGCCATTGCAGCCTCGGTGCCTACCTGCACGGCAACCCCGGTATTGGGCGGCAGCGCTAACTGCGTCATTGTGGGCACGAGCAGCACAACCAATAACGGCACCAACCAGTCCTTCGTGTACGTGGTGGATGCGGAACAGGTCAAGGGCGGGACGCCGACAGTTCTGGGCTTCGTCGAGGATCCGACCAGCGGTGCCTTGACGCCGATCCCCGGCACCAACCCGAACAATGGCTTTAACGCGGGCGTCTTCCCCAGCGCCATCGCCATCGACCCAACCGGCAAGTATGTCTACGTGACCGACAAAGCGCAGAACCAGGTCTACGGCTACGCAATCGCCAACGGCACGAGCGGCGCCCTGACCGGCCTGGTTTCGAGCCCGTTCGCGACCGGACAATACCCGGTGTCGATCACCATTGAGCCGCGCGGCAAGTATGTGTACGTCGCGAATTACAACTCGCAGACGGTTAGCTCGTACTCGCTCAACCTGGCCAACGGATCGCTCGGCGCGTCGGCGGGAAGCAACTTCAGTACCGCGACCGGTCCGACTTGCGTGACCGTTGAGCCGGCGCTGGGCATCTATCTCTACACGTCGAATTACCTGGACGGGACGGTCTCGGGCGGTCAACTGAGCCCGAACACCGGTGCGCTTTCCGCGGTCGCGACGTCGTTCTTCCCCTCGATTAGTCAGCCTATCTGCGTGGTCTCGGTGCCGAACGGATCGCATGCGTCTCAGTCGACTAACCCCTAACCTCGAACGCCTTTCGCACGAAAGAGAAGAGCCCGGCCAAATGGCCGGGCTCTTCTCTTTGCGGCAACAGACGCTCCATCAGGTCAGCTATTCTAGAGACATGCCGCATCCCTCAAGCTTCATCCTCGGCGACGTCACGGTGGGCAGTGGCGAATTATTTCTGATCGCCGGCCCGTGCGTGATTGAGTCCGAACCGCACGCCCGCAAACTAGCCGACGCGATTCAACGCATCACCTCCGACCTGGGCGTGGCCTACATCTTCAAGGCCAGCTACGACAAAGCCAACCGCACCTCGATCCGCAGCTTCCGCGGTCCGGGCCTCGAGGAAGGTTGCCGCATCCTGCGCGCGGTGGGCGAGGCCAATCAACTCCCCGTCCTCACCGACATCCATACGCCCGAGCAATGCCAGGAGGTAAGCGACGCGCTCGGATCGGTCGACGCGATGCTGCAGATTCCAGCCTTCCTCTGCCGCCAGACCGACCTGCTCATCGCAGCAGCGAAGACCGGTCGCGCCATCAATGTAAAGAAGGGGCAGTTCGTCGCGCCGTGGGACATGCGGCATGCGGTGGAGAAGATTCGCGATTCCGGCAACACGCGCATCTCGCTGACCGAACGCGGCGCCAGCTTCGGCTACAACAACCTGGTCGTCGACATGCGCTCTCTGCCGATCATGCGCGGGTTTGCGCCCGTGATCTTCGACGGCACGCACTCGGTCCAGACGCCCAGCGGCGGCAATGGAGTTTCGGGAGGCCAGCCGGAGTTCATTCCAGTGCTCACACGTGCGGCCGTGGCTGCGGGCATCGACGGTGTATTTCTGGAAGTCCATGACAATCCGGCGGAGGCCAAGTCGGACGGCGCCAACGCCCTCCACCTGGACCTACTCAAACCCACACTCGAGAAGCTGCTGGCCATTCACGCGGCCGCAAAGGCGTAGCACCTGCAAGCGGCGCGCAAAAAAGGGCCCCCATCGCTGGGGGCCAATCTGCCGTGATTCTCTCCTTTGGAGAGCCCTGGGGTGCCGACGTACGCAGACACCGAACTCGCAGCGAGGTTCCGCTGGAGTAGGTACGCACCGAGATTCGCGGCGGATTGGAACCAGGGCAATTTCTTTTATTTTTTTTTGCGCAGCGCGTAATTAGCGGGTTTCAACCTGCACGATGCGGATCGCGGGCAGCTGCTGGTTCCAGTTATCGCTGACATCGTCGAAGATGAGGCGAAAGTCGGCCTCGGACGCAGGGGCCATCGGCGAGGCGCTCACCGGACGCGTATCCACGTACGGTTGACGCATGTAGATGAGGTTCAGCGGGCCAGTCTCGATCTGCGGAGCCATGCGCATGTCGTTGGCAAAAACCACCTGCACGGTAATGCCAGACACAGTCTTGGTGCCGCTGTTCGCGATACGGCCTTCGATGTACGTCTGCTTGCCCCCCGACATGCTGGTGGACTCGCTCATCTGCAGGTTGCTGATCGGAAGGTTGGAGGCGTAGGCAGCCACGGGTTGCAGCGTGTGGGGCGAAGGCGCCGCAGGCCCGCGCCGTTCCAGCACCACCAGCGCAGCGATCAGGATGAGCACGGCAACCGCAGCAATCGCGACGGCGGTGGTGGGAAAGCTCCGCGCCGGTACCGGGTCGGTGAACAGGGGCGAGGACGACGGCGTAGGGGACTCGCTCATGTTCGAATTCTAATCTACAGAAGAGCCCGACTTGGCGCCCGCAAACTTCTGCCTGCCTCTTAGGTCGAGCACCTTCGCCGCCGAAGCGTTGCGAGCGCCAAAGCTGGCGCGACCCTTATCCGATTGGCGGAAGTCCTGCCCCTTCATTTCGACGACCACACACATCTCCTGCAGACGCGATCTCATGCGCTCGCCAATCCGATCGCCGAGCGTTTCTCTGCGCATGGGAGCGAAGGTGTCGCGCTCGACAAGGGCAGCCGGCGGCAGGTTATCGAAATTTGTGGTGATGATGGTGGTGCGATTGTCGTTGTAGCGGGCGTTGATGACTCGCGCGATGGCGTCGGCACCCCAGTCCGTGACCTTGGCTGCGCCAAGTTCGTCGAGCACCAGCACATCCACCTCGAAGATGGGCTTCAGCGTCTCGCGCTCGGTCGCGTCAACCTTTCGTTCATAGGTGTTTTTCAGGTCGTCGAGGAGGGTCGCACAGTCATAAAACAGACCTTTGGCGCTTCGCTCGACGATGAGCGACTTGAGGGTCGCGACGGCCAGATGGGTCTTTCCCGTGCCGATCTGGCCCACAAGCATGAGGCCCTTGCCGGCGGTTTCGTGGGGGTAGGCCCTGACGAAATTTCGCGCCTGCATGATCGCCGCGTTCAGGGAGGCGTTCGGCCCTGCGTAGTTGGGGTCATAGCCTTCCAGCGTGTAGTTCAGGAACCTGTTCGGAATTCGTGCCCGTGCGAATGCGCGTTCCATCACACCTTTTGCGCGGCAGTCGCAGGGCACGGCGGCACGGGTTCCGTCGGCGCGCTCCATCACGCGTAGTCCGGCTCCTTCACAGATGGGGCAAAGCTCTTCCGGCATAAGGGTCTTTCTCCGCGCAACGACAACCTGCGGCCTCTCCAGTATCGCAGCCTCGGTCGGTGAAACGCTCCTGTGCGAATCAGGCTCTGCGTGAGGAAAGCGAAGCCGGCAAGTTGGTCCGCTGGAGGGTGGTACGGTAGACTCGCCCCACGCATGCGAAATCCTGGCCGAAGTTTCTTTTGCAGTCTAATCATTTTCTATCTCTCGCTGGCCGCGCAGGCCCAGACGCCGATCGCGCTGACCGGAACGCTGGTAATGCCGGATACCGTGATCGAAAACGGAACGGTGCTGGTGCAGGATGGCCGCATTATTGGTTCGGGCACTCAAGTGACGCTGCCGCCCGGGACCAGGGTTGTGCACACCGACGGGATCATCGCCCCGGGGCTGATCGACCTGCATAACCACCTGAGCTGGAACATCTTTCCCCGCTGGAAGCCCATCGAGGAGTTTGGCAACCGTTATGACTGGCAGCAGAAACCGGTCTACAAGATCCAGATGACGGCGCCTCACGACCTGATTGCGAAGGAAGGTCTGGAGTGCGAAGCCGAGCGCTATGCCGAGGTAAAAGCCATTACCGAGGGCGAGACAAGCGTGACCGGTTCGATGCACGGATCCTGCGTGCAGCACCTCACCCGCAATCTCGATGTCGATCCAGAACTCGGGCCGGGCCTGGGTAAGATCCTCTACGACGTCTTCCCGCTGCAGATGAGTCCTGAGGCCCTGGCCGACGCCGACGCTGCGTTGAGCGCGCATCCGAGAGGCTCTCTGCTGATTCATCTCGGCGAGGGCGCACCCCACGATGCAGCCGCGATGCGGGAGTTCGCGATGCTCAAAGGTCGCGGCCTGCTGCGTCCTGGCGTGTCGCTGATCCACGGTGTGGCGATCTCGCCCGAAGGCTTTGCGGAAATGGCCGGGAAAGGCGTCGGCCTGGTTTGGTCGCCGCGCAGCAATGTGGAACTCTATGGGGACACCGCGAATGTCGCGGCCGCGAAGGCTGCCGGTGTGCGGATCGCGCTCGCTCCGGACTGGAGCCCGACGGGCAGCGTCGGCCTGCTGGGTGAGTTGAATTACGCGTCGATGTGGAACCAGGCGCAGGTGACGCCGCCCTTCACCGAGAAAGAACTGGTGATGATGGCGACGGCCAACGCGGCGGAGCTCGTGAATATGTCAGGGCAGATTGGATCGCTGGCGCCAGGCCATGCGGCCGATATTATCGTGCTGCGCAAGGGCTCCAATCTCCACGACGCTTACTGGCAGTTCACGCACGCGTCGCCTGAGGATCTCGAGCTCGTGCTGATTGGTGGTCGACCGCTCTATGGCAATTTGGACCTGATGGACATGTTCAACGGCGGGGAAACCCTGCAGATCTGCGGCGCAACGAAAAAGCTGGCGGCGGGCACCAAGCCCTTCGCAGAGACCGAGCAGCAACTGGACCACGCGATGCACCAGGCTGGGCGCTATCTAGCGCCTCTCGCGGAGTGCGGATATTAGCCGCGGCTAAGTGGCTTCTGCCTAGAGACTTAGGCTAATTTTTGCGTTGGTGGTAAACTAGTAGGAGCGCCTGAAGCCCCGGGAGTCGGGGCCCAAGCTCGCAGCGCGACAGGAACATCGATGTACGTTTGAGCCCACGACGTGCAAGCGAACCGTTCTGCGGCGGGAATGCTAGAAAGAAACAAAATGCCTAAGACAGCGATTCATCCCAACTACGAAGAGACCCACGTGAAGTGCGCGTGCGGCAACGAGTTCGACACGCGTTCCACCCACAAGGGCGCGATCGTGGTCGAAATCTGCTCTGCCTGCCACCCCTTCTTTACCGGCAAGCAGAAGCTGGTCGACACCGCCGGCCGTATCGAGCGCTTCCGCCGCAAGTTTGCCGCGACCGATGCCAAGAAGGCCGAGATCGCCGCCCACGACGCGAAGTAAAAACCGCGAAGTAACTCTCGCGCAAAACGAAACCGAGAGGCCTCTGCAACACGCGGAGGCCTTTCTTCTTGCCGACAACACCCTGCACCACCCGACCGATTCGATAACTTTGCCAAGCGACGTTTACATGAAGAAGGAATGGGACAACTCGGCGATCACCACTGCGCGTGCGATGCCTCACACCGCGCGTGTGCCCGCGGAGCTATCCATTGGCGGTGTGCGCATCGCGCCGGCGACCGTGCTCGCGCCAATGGCTGGCGTTACCGACACGGTCTTCCGCCGCTTCATCAAGAACGCGTCGATGTACACAAACCCGGGTGCCCCGTGTCCGGATTCTCGGACCCGGATGAGCGAAGCGAATGACGTGGACGTCGAGACGACCAATGAGGTCTCCGGCTGCGGCCTCATCATGACGGAGTTCACCTCCGCGGACGGCCTGAGCCGCATGCGCGAGACCAAGCGCAAGCGCTACCTCACCTACTACGAAGACGAGCACCCAATCTCCGCGCAACTCTTCGGCTCGAACCCCGCCACCCTCGCCGACTCCGCGCGCATCTGCCAGGACGCCGGCTTCGATCTCGTCGACCTCAACCTCGGCTGCCCGGCCAAGCGCGTCGTCTCCTGCAACGGCGGCAGCGGCCTGTTGCGCGATCTGCCGCGCATCAGGGAAATATTTGAAGAGATTCGTGCGGCCGTCTCGATTCCCTTCACCGTGAAATTTCGCATGGGCTGGAACGACTCCAATATCGTGTGCGTCGAGCTGGCGAAGATGGCCGAAGACTGCGGCCTGAATGCTGTAGCTCTGCACGCTCGCACCCGCGAACAGGGTTACGCCGGCGACGCGCGCTGGGAGTGGATCGCCGCGGTGAAGGATGCCGTCACCATCCCCGTCATCGGCAACGGCGACATTCGCACGCCCGAGGATGCGGCGGCGATGGTCGAGGCCACGGCCTGTGATGCGGTAATGATTGGCCGTGCTGCTCCCGCCAACCCCTGGATCTTTCGGCAGATAGCCCAGTACACCGCGTCGAAGCAAGCCACCGGCGTTGGCGTCTACGACAAGCCGACCGACATCGATCGCTACCGCATGATTCGCGATTATTTTGAGCGCCTGATGGCCGAGGTTGCCGAGCACCCCGAAGTCCTCGGCCCCGCCGACGATGACCTCTCCAAGCGTCTCAAGCGCAATCACGAGAGCGCGCAACGCGACGCCATCGGACGCATGAAGCAGTTCGCGAGCTGGTTCACGCACGGCGTCCCCGGAGGTGCCACCTTACGCCGCGAAATCTTCGAAGCCAAGCGCGGAGCCCAGGTCATCGACAAGGTGGAAGCGTTCTTCACCAGCCGCGACACGAACGCCGAGAACTTCTCTCCCGAGCCCGAGAGAGAGCTTCACGCCGCGCCCGCCTGGATGGGCTAGCGTCCCCTCGCTTATGCGCCTTGCAGCGCCTCGATAATCTCGGCCGAGATGCGCACGCGTCCCATCATCGGGAAAATATTTTGCACGGCAAACTGGTGGAACTCCGCGCTCATCGAGGACATTGCGTCCTCGGCGAACACTAGCTCATAGCCCTGATCCTGCGCCGCGCGCGCAGTGGACTCGACACCCATATTCGTCGCGATGCCCGCAAGAATAATGGTACGGATGCCGCGCCGGCGCAGCTGCTGCTCCAGGTTCGTACCGTAAAACGCTCCCCACTGCCGCTTGGTAATTAGGACATCGCCATCGCGGAAGCCGGCCTCGGGCACCAGCTCCGAGGCCTCCGGAGGAAAGGGCCCTGGCGGCCGCGGATTTGCGCGGTCCACCGGAAGCGACAGAATGTCGGTGACCAGCACGTGGACATAAACCGCCGTGCCGCCACTCGCGCGCACGGCTTCGGCCAGCTCCGCCGAACGCGCGACCACATCGGACGCTGCGTGCGGCTCGAGCTGCCGCGAGACGATGGCCTTTTGCAGATCGATCAGAATGACCGCTGTAGATTTCGGATCCAGCGTAAGACTCAAACGTTCCTCCAACTCTTTGGTAGTTGATACGCGCGGGCCTACTTCGCCGCGGCTTCCAGTTCCTGCCACTCCGCGTCGCTCAGGGTTACTTCGGCGGCCTTCACATTCTCTTCCAGATGCTCAACGGAAGACGTACCGGGAATCGGCAGCATCACAGGCGAGCGGTGCAGCAGCCACGCCAGCGAGAGTTGCGAGACGGTGGCTCCATGTTTCTTCGCCAACTCATCCAGCTTGCCGCCCGGCTGCGCAAGCTTGCCCGATGCCACCGGAAACCACGGAATGAAGGCGATATTTTCCCGCTCGCAATATTCCAGCACTGCCTCACTCTTGCGATTTGTGATGTTGTACTCGTTCTGCACGCTGACGACGTCGATGACCTTGCGTGCCTGTTTGATCTCCTCGACCGAGACCTCGCTCAATCCAACAAGGCGAATCTTGCCCGCGGTCTGCAGCTTCTTGATGGCGCCGAGCGAGTCTTCCACCGGCACCTTGGCATCGATGCGATGCAGCTGCCAGAGGTCAAGCTGGTCGCGCTTGAGCCAGCGCAGGCTCATCTCTACTTGCTGGATCAGATATTCGGGCCGCCCCACCGGAAGCCATTTGTCCGGGCCTTGCCGTGTGAGGCCGGCTTTAGTTGCGATGATCGTGCCTTCGTCGTACGGAGCCAGCGCCTCGCCGATGAGGCGCTCGCTTACGGCGGGGCCATAGCTGTCGGCCGTGTCGATGAAGTCGACACCCAGTTCCACAGCACGCCGCAGAACCTTCTTCGCGTTTTCGCGATCGGCCGGCTCGCCCCAGATTCCCTTGCCTGTAATGCGCATCGCGCCGTAGCCCAGCCGATGAATCTCCAGCTGGCCACCCAATTTAAACGTCTTGTTAATAGCAGTCGCGGTTGCCATCATGAATCTCCTTCAATTGCTTGGATGGCTTTTGTGGGCCAGGCGATGCAGGGATTTAACGACCGCCCTGTTTGCGCCAGACGACGCGTATTTTCTGCCGCCAGCGTTCATCGAGCGCTAACAAATTCCATTCCACGCGCGGCGAAAGGTAGCGCAGCAGGGTTTCGGTCGCGGGATGGATATGCAACGAGGGTGCAACGAGATACAGCCGGGGCGGGAGCGGCGAGAGTTCGACGCCGCGGAAGTAACCGTGACGCTGGAATTCACCGAGGCCGGTGGCAGAGTCGGCGGTTTGAAGATGGTGCTGCCGCACGCGAATCCAGTAGTCGAGCCCCTGCAGTACGAAGTGCAGGTCGTCGTCCACCTTCAGCTCGATCACCGCCAGCCGCCCATCCGCTGTAACACCCAGCAGATCGAGAAGACCATGATCGCCGGCCCCGGCAATGGCGGGCACCTGCGAGTACACATGCTGCGCATCGAGGCGCGGAATCACACGGCTTTCTTCCGCTGCTGGATGCATTTGATTGCCGTCAGCCTCCCCCGCGAAGGGAGTTGTGACGGCGCGGTTGCCGATGGAATCCGGGTCCATCTCGCTGTCGAAGCGTTCGCCACTCGCCTGTTTTGAGGCTTGGGGATGAGGCGCAAGGCTGCGTGTGAGCGGCGCGAGATCCTGCCGCAGCATGGATTCCAGCCAGCGCTCGGGTGCTGCGCGATAGAGCGGATCCTGAGCCGCTGAGCCGACGCCGCTGCGCCGCCCTCCCTGCATCCGCGCGTGCGCAGACGCCGTCATCGGCGAACCTATCCTGCGCAGCGTCGACGTGGCACGGCGTGCAAAGACGCCCGAAGGTTCGACGGCTCGGCGACGCGCAAACAGTTCGGCTACCCTCTCCGCGAGTTGCACGCGATTCTCCGCTGTCAGAGGAGTTTCCTTTGGACCCACACCAGCCGTAACCTCGAGCGTCTGCGCGAAGCTGTTGGGCGCGAGGCCAATCCGAATCCGTGCGAATTCCATCCCGTGCAGCAGGAATGCAAGCTCAGCAGTATTGCGCAGGCGCTGCCCCACGCGATCGTGTTCGTTCGCGGGCACTAGCTGCATCACCTGCTCGATACCAGCGGCGAACCGTTCGCGCGCGGCCTCTTCATCGGGCAGATGCACCAGGCGCGTGCGCAAGTTGCCCTGGTCGTTGGCGTCGCGCTGCGCCAACTCTTCGCTGCTCTGCTCGAACTCCCAAAGCTCCCACTTGGCTGCCTCGTCGTTCAGCCATGCCATGCGCGCGAGCGTCAGGGTGGCCGAGCCACGCGGCACAATCACCTTCAATCCCTGGTAAAGCCGCCGGCCACCAGCGTGCTCGCGGCAGTGGTGCAGCCACAGGATTCCCAGCGTCAGAATGCCGTCGATGGTGGTTGCGCTCTCCTGCTCGTTGACGCCGATGACAGCCCAGGCCGCCGTGCCGCGCAGCAGCGAACCGCGCGCGTAGGCGGGCCCAAAGCTGCGCTCCAGGTCCATCGCGGTACGAAATCCTTCGCAACTCCAATCCCCAAATTCGCGGGTGAGCGCACGTTCAACCGTCTGCACATACCGCTGCCGGGCGGTCTCGCGGGTGGTCGGTGTTCTGTGCTCGCGCGACGCCACCAGCTCCAGCAGCTTGGTCTGCGCGTGGCCGAAGCGCTGCGTAGCCAGGCGCAGAGTCTCGGAACGCTCCGTGACCGACACGATCTGCCGCACCAGGTTGCGCTCCTCGCTCCACAGGTGAAGCGTGCAACGTTCGTGCTCTGTATTGATGGCGGCTTTAGCCGAGCGCAGATCGAAGATCACCTTGCCGTCTTCAAGCACAGCAGCCTCGGGATGGAGCGCGAGGAACTCCTCAATCTGCTTGGCAATGGAGATGGCCGCCTGGACGGTCGCGACCTGATCCGCGGAAGAAGCTCTGGGCGGGCGCATAACCGGAAGGGTAGCACCACCACCGCCGCAGCGATGTGCGCCCGGTCAGCGTGCCAATGCTACCAGCCCTTCCGCGCTCGCAGGTGCGTGATGTGCGCGAGGTGGTGGCGTGCGTGCCATGCATAGTGAATGACCGCCTCTTCGACCGTGCTGGGCCCGCGTTCACTGTGTTTATAGCCGCGCTTCCACTGCGGCTCGGTCAGCGAGTGCAGCACCAGCACCCAGCGAGCGTGCACGGCCTCAATCAATTCCACCGACCACTCCGCCGGAGCGACAGAATCGGCGAGCGTCGCGAAGGCTTTCTCGTCATAGCCGTGGACAGTAGGCCAGTCTTCGGTGAGGGCGCGGCGCAGCCGGTAAAAGGCGATGCCGTGCGAGTCTGCGACGTGATGCACCACCTGCCGGATGGACCATCCACCCTCGCGGTAAGGGGTGTTCAGCTGAATGGTGTCCAGGTCGCGCAGCGCGCTGCGCAGATACTCGGGCATCTTTTCCAGCGCATTGATCGCCGACTTGCGGTCCGCGACGGCGATGGCTGCAGGCGGCGTAAATTTGCCGATGGGATAACGTGGGTCCGCCACTGGTGGCATGGTGTAAATCCTTGATCTCGAAATGGAACCGCAAAGCCTAACCCGGTGCGTCACAGCGATTGTAGACCGAAAGATACCAATCCGACGTGTCATCCGCTATGACCGAATTTACATCCAAGTCCATGTACCCTGAGGTTGAGGATTCGCGGGTACGAACAATTAAGGAAGAGATGGGGGATCAAAAGTACGTGAGAATGGGGAATAAGAAGATGCGGTTCGCGTTTCGGGACCTTGGATTGGCGCTGGCCATCGTTGCCGCCACCGGCTGTTCGCACGGCAGCGGGGCGACGCACCCCGGCGACCCCACCGCCGCGACAGCAGCGGCGTCTTCCTTCGCCAATCCAACCCCTGTTGCCGGAACCACCGGAGCCGTTGCTGGAGGCTTCCGCGGCTTCGATAGCAACGACTATCCCGGCGACAACAATATGACCGCGTTGCATAAGACCTTCGCCTTCACGGGTTACTGGCTGACGAACCCTCCCGGAGAGAACGCCAACACATGGAAGGGCAAACGGGCCGAGTTGCGGCAACAGGGATGGGGCTTCCTCGCGCTTGCGAACGGTCGTCTGGACGACGAAATTCTCAAGGCGCAAAAGAGTGGCACCTCGCCGGCCCAGCTCGCGCGCAAGGACGCTGCTGTGGCCGTCGCCGCAGCCCGCAGCGAGGGCTTTCCGGCGCACACAATTATTTTTCTCGACCAGGAAGAGGGCGGTATTCTGCTCGACGAGCAAGCCGCCTACCTGCTCGCGTGGACCGAGGCCGTCGCGTCCAGCGACTACCGCCCAGGCGTCTATGCCAGCGGCCAGCCGGTTCCCAACGGCCCGGGCCAGACCATCACCACCATCGAAGACATCCGCGCGCACGTGATCAAGAACCACTTGCATCCAATCGCCCTGTTCGACGCGCAGGATGCTTGTCCGCCCGCGCCCGGATGCACGGTCAATGCGAAGCCGCTGTCGAGCGCCGGCGTGATCACGCTGAGTCCAGGCGGCGACCTGATCGCGTGGCAGTACGCGCAGTCGCCACGCCGGCCGGAGTTGACCCAGGCCTGCAGCACCACCTACGCAGCAGACGGCAACTGCTATGCTCCCGGAGTTCCCACCGTAACGCTCGACATGGATCTGGCCAGCAGCCCCGACCCTTCGCACGGTCGCTAGAGCACGCGACTGGCCCTCAGAGTGCCGGCTCGATGCGCGCTTCCTGGTCCAGGTTCGCAACCCGGCGCTCCTCGCGGCGATCGCGCAAAGCGAGGAACGGCCGCTCGATGGTGAGATAGAAGAGCCCCGCGGCCCCCATACAACTCACCACCAGAATGCAGACGCTCCTCCAATCACGCGCGTCCATCACCTTCGGGAGCCATAGCTCATCCAGATGCGCGATCTCCTTATGCGTGAGGTACAAGCTGTAAGCGAGGGTCGCAACCAGTTTCGCTCCGGGCACGCGCACTCTTCCAAACCACGATCGCCGGTCGGCAGCCGCCATCACCAGCATGGCCATGGCGACCGCCATCAGCGGGAATCCAATGACGGTACCCACGGGACCAAGGCGATCGGCAAAGATCCAAAGCGTGCAACCCATCAACGCCACGCCCCCGGCCAATAGCCAGTTCGCGCGCTGCAATATCGCGGACCACCAGGCCGGCCGAAAAATCCGCATCAGTGCCAGCGCCACTCCCGCCAGCAATCCGTCCAGCCGCGTATACGTCGGATAGTAAATGCGTTCGATGTAGCGCACCCCAAAGCCATCACTGTCACGACCCATCGGCAGCAGCACATGGAAGTACACGTAGCTGCGAATGGCCAACCCCAACGCGACCAACAACGCCAGCAACGCAATCGTCTTCCAGGCCGCAGCCTTGCGCGACATCACGAGCACAATCATCGGCAGCAGCAGGTAGAAGTGCTCTTCCACACAAAGCGACCAAACGTGAGAGAAGGCATGGTTCACCGAGTAGTCGACGAAGAAGTTTTCGGTGAAGGTGAGGAACTGCCACAGCGGGGAGATTCCCGGCGCCTCCCGCCACAGCGGCCAGAACACATAGAGCGCAAGCACGACCAGGTACACCGGCAAAATCCGATACGCTCGCTTGCGATAGAAATCAAGAAACGAAATGCCTCGACCATCGCGCACCGGCTTCAGCAGTTGCGACCCAATGAGATAACCGCTCAGCACGAAAAATAAATCCACGCCCATCCACCCGAACCTCTCGATGGGGCTGACTATGTCGGGTAGCAGACCATCCAGATGGAAGGCCATGACCACGGTGATGGCCAGGGCTCGGAGCGTATCGAGGCCCGGAAGTCGTTTATTCGATACTAAATTTACAGTCATGATGCGTTTGATCACGTCGGAGTGGGGGTTTCGAGTGTTATAAGACTACAATTAGGTTAATGGCCTCCGCCCCAAACCTTCTTTCTTCTAACGCTCCGGACCATAAGCGTTACTTCCTCACGCACCTCGGCCTCACCGAGCGGCTCCTGGAACGCTGCCTCGGGGAAGCGCTTTCGGCAGGTGGCGAGTTCGCCGATCTCTACTTCGAAGCGGTCACCTCGACCTCGCTGGGTATGGACGAGGGCATCGTGAAAACCGCCGCGCAAGGCATCAGCGTAGGTTGCGGCATTCGCGTTCTTTCCGGCGAGCGCACCGGCTATGCGTACACCGACGACCTCAGCCCTGAGCGCCTGCTGAAGGCCGCGCGCACTGCCGCCCTGATTGCCAACGGCCCCCAGACACAACGCGTTCAGGGATTCAACGAGACGCGCACACCCTCGCTCTACCCCGTCACCGGCGTTACCGCGGACGCTGAGATCGCCGAGAAGCTCAAGCTCATCGAGCGCGCCAACAAGGCCGCCCGCGACTACGATTCCCGCATCACGCAGGTGCGCACCTCCATCAACGATGAGCTGCGCCGCATCCTGATTGCTGCCTCCGACGGCACCTATGCCTCGGATACCCAACCGCTCGCTCGCCTCAATGTAGCCGTCATCGCCAAAGACGCGACCAGCACCGCGCGCGGCACCAGCGGCGGTGGTGGACGCATCACGCTCGATTTCTTTGAGGGCGACAAATCTCCCGAGCATTTTGCCCGCGAGGCCGCGCGAACGGCCATCCTGCAGCTTGGCGCAGTAGCGGCTCCGGCCGGCGAGATGGAAGTCGTTCTCGGTCCCGGCTGGCCCGGCGTCCTTCTCCACGAAGCCGTCGGCCATGGGTTGGAAGCCGACTTCAATCGCAAGAAGACCTCCGCGTTTGCGGGCCTCATCGGACAGCAGGTTGCTTCCTCCAAGGTCACCGTCGTCGACAACGGCCGCATGCCTGGCCGCCGCGGCTCCATCAATGTCGACGACGAAGGCAATGCCACCCAGGAGACGGTGCTGATCGAGAACGGAATCCTGCGCGGCTATCTCTCCGACAAGCTAAGCTCGCGCCTCATGAACATGCCGAACACCGGCAGCGGCCGCCGCGAAAGCTACCAATCCATCCCCATGCCGCGCATGACCAATACCTACATGCTGAACGGCGAGGATGAGCCCGGGGACATTTTGAAGTCCGTCAAGCGCGGCCTCTACGCTGTGAACTTTGGCGGCGGCCAGGTAGATATCACCAGCGGCAAGTTTGTGTTCACCGCGAGTGAGGCGTACCTCATCGAAGACGGCGTCGTCACCGCGCCGGTCAAGGGCGCAACCCTCATCGGCAACGGGCCCGAAGCGCTTAAGTATGTGTCGATGGTTGGCAATGACCTCGCGCTCGACGAAGGTGTCGGCACGTGCGGTAAAGCCGGCCAAAGCGTTCCAGTCGGTGTCGGCATGCCGACCATCAAGCTGGACCGCATGACCGTAGGCGGCACGGGCCACTAAGAATTTTTCAAGTACGAACTGCACACAGGACCGGAACTTCCCACGCAATCTCAACCGCAAAAGAAGGAAGACTATGGCTACCAAAGTTGCAATCACTCCTGAGAAGCTCTATGAGTGCGAAGTGAAGCGTCGCCGCGTCCGAGTTGGCGGAGGCTATGAACCGTTCTGGAAGGTCAAGACCGTCGCCGATGCCATCCTCGATGGCGACACCGAGTTCCGCTGCAAGGAGTGCCACGGCCCGCTGAAGCTGCACAAGCGCCACACGCCCGGTGCGGTCTCGCACGTGGAGCACAAGCTGAAGAGCGACTCCGAGCACTGCCCGGTTGGCGCACGCTTCCATGCCGCGGCGGATGGCCGCGCTACCCGGCTCTCGGGCACGCCGGTAGCCTAAGCGGCTCCGGGCTTGATGGCCGCTTGAGGAGATTACGTTGAGCACGACCATGAACGCAGCGCATGCCACCGAGCGTGTTACCGATCTGAAGCAGCTTGCCGAGCAGGCCGTCGCACGCGCGCTGGCACTCGGCGCCACCGACGCCGAAGCGGTGGCCGTGGAGAGCGAAGAGTTCAGCGTCAACGTTCGCCTCGGCCAGGTCGAGCAGCTCACCGAGTCAGGTTCTCGCGCGCTCGGTTTGCGCGTCCTGTTCGCGGAAAGCACGGGAAGTCGCACGGCCAGCACCTCCACCAGCGACCTCTCGCCTGAGGGCGTCACGCGCATCATCGAATCCGCAGTTCAACTCGCGCGCGTGACTGGCGTCGATCCCTTTGCCGGCCTCCCTGATCGCGAGGACTTCGGCTCCAACGATGTCCCCGCGCTGGCTCTGTTTTTCAATGACGTCGACGCGATCACTCCTGCCGAGCGCATCGAGATCGCGCGCAGTTGCGAAGCAGCCGCCATGGCCTACGACACCCGCATCCAGAACTCCTCGGGCGCGGACTTCGATGCCACTACCCGGCGTCGCGTCATGGTCAACTCGCGGGGCTTCTCGGGCGAGTATCGCAGCAGCTACTGCGGCTTCTCCGTCACTCCCATCGCGCAGGATGCGAGCGGCAACATGCAGCGCGACTACTGGTACTCCTCCGCACGCACGGCAAAGCTCCTCGAAAGCCCCGGGGCTATTGGCCAGATCGCCGCCCAGCGAGCCCTTCGCCGCCTCGGCGCGAAGCCCGTTCCCACCCAGCGCTGTCCCGTCGTGTTCGCGGCCGAGGTTGCGCGCGGCCTGATGGCCAACCTGCTGGCCGCAGCCGATGGCGACTCGATCTACAGAAATTCCAGCATGTTTTCCGGCAAGCTCGGCGAGCAGGTTGCCGGCGAGAACATCACGATGATCGACGACGGAACGATGGTCTTCGATCATGACTTAGCCGACGGCACGAAGCTCCGCGTCGGAGGCTTCGGCACCAGCCCCTTCGACGGCGATGGCCTCCCTACGCGTCGCACGGTGGTCATCGAGCGCGGCGTCCTCAAGCACCTCATGCTCAACACCTACACCGCGCGCAAGCTCAACATGCAATCGACGGGCAAGGCCTCGCGCGGGCTTGCCGGCGCTCCCGGCATCGGTGGCGGCAACTACTTCCTGGAGCCCGGCGTGCTCACGCCAGAGCAGGTCATCGGCGGCGTGCCCTCCGGCCTCTATGTCCTCCAGACGATGGGCCACGGCGTCAACCTCGTCACCGGCGATTACTCCGTCGGCGCCAGCGGCCTCTGGATCGAGAACGGCGAGCTCGCCTATCCCGTCGAGCAGATCACCATCGCCGGCAATCTCAAGGACATCTTCCGCAACGTGGTCGCCATCGGCAACGACCTGGAATTCCGCGGCTCGGGCGCTGTACCAACCCTGCGCGTCGATGGCATGACGGTCGCGGGCAGCTAACTCGCCAACACGCCTCGATCCCGCAACCATCCAGACTCCCGCATCCCGTCTAAAATCCAACTGTGGCCGCGCCCTTCGCTTTCGCTCATCGCGCCGAGTTCCTTCCCGAGAGCTCTGACGACCTCCTGCGCAGCATACCTGCCGCCCCCGGCATCTTCGCCCTACGTGGCGCCGATCCCGCCGCCGAACCCTACCTCACCCGCGCCGCAGACCTTCGCCGCCGACTCCGCCGCCTGCTCGCCCCTCCCGAAGCCCTCGACGAAAACGGCCAGCCCGTCCCCTCCAAGCGCCTCAACCTTCGCGCCCGCATTCATTGGATCGAGTGGACACGCACCGGCTCTGACTTCGAGTCCACCCTCCTGCTCTATCGCGCGGCACGCTCTGCCTTCGGACCGGAGGATGCACGCAAGCGCCTCCGCCTCCACGCGCCCTATGTCCTGCGCATCACGATGTCGCAACCGCACCCACGGGTTTATTCCACCAACCGCCTCAGCAAAAAATTCCTCCGCGAATGCTTTGGCCCCTTCCCGTCGCGCGCCGCCGCCGAGCGTTCCTGCGACGCCGTGCTCGACCTCTTCCTGCTGCGTCGCTGCTATGAAGACCTCGAACCCTATCCCGAGCACCCCGGCTGCGTCTACGGAGAAATGAACAAGTGCATGCAGCCCTGCAAGGAGGGCAACCCGCAGGCCTGCACCCCTGAGCAGTACGCACGTGAAGCCCAGCGCGTCTTTGATTTCTTCCTCACCCGCGGTCAATCGCTGCTCGACGAGGTTGCCGCCCGCCGCGACGCCGCCAGCGAGGCCATGGACTTCGAAGGCGCCGCCGCGCTGCACAAGCAGTGGGAGAAGGTTCGCGCCGCAGCTCTGCTCGCCGACGAACTTGTCCGTCCCATCGACCAACTCCGCGCCCTCATCGTCCAACCCGCCGCGTCGCTTGAGCAGGATGACCCCCACCCCGAAGCCGCCGCGCTCTTTCTCTTCGAGCACGGCCAGCTCGCCGGCCCGGAGCGCCTCTCCACTCTCGGCGTCCGCGCCGTCCGCGAGCAGACTGCAGTCGGCAGCAGCCTCTTCGCCCAACCCCTGATGCTCGCTCCCATTCCGTTGGACGAACCCCTCCAGCCACCCACAGATTCGGGTGTCCCGGGTCCGGACTCTCGGACCCGGGCATCCGCAGAATCCCCCGCCGCCCTCACCCCCGAAGACCGGGCCCGCGCCGCCATCGACTCACTCGCCATGCGCACCGAATCACCACCAGACATGGCCGAATTCTGCGACCACCTCTCGCTGCTCCGCCGCTGGTACTACCGCCCCGAAAAGCAGCGCACGGGCGAAGTCTTGCTCCCCACTGATTCTCCGAATGGCTCCGGCGGCGACGCCACCTGGCCCATCCGCCGCCTCCTCAACGGAGCCGCCCGCGTAGCGCTTGGACCTCCCGCACCCGTCGCGCCCGCCGACCGGGCTGCAGCCAAAGAGGGCGCCAAAGCCCTCAAGACCAAAATCATCCACGCCGGCCGCGAGGGCGTCGAGCGCGAAGTCCCCATCCTGCCCAAACGCAGCCGTACCCGCAAAGCCGTCACCCCGGACGAAATCCTCTAGACCTCTTCCAAAAATTTGCCAATCAGTTGTTCCGATAAGGTCAGCCGTTGAAAGCGCGCATCCATCTCCACGTAAGCGCTCCCAAACTCCTCGCGAAAACGTTCAAAGTCTTCAAACGAATCCCATCGGTCTAGGGTCACAAAACGGAGCGGATCAGCGGCATCGCGCAGCAAGGTTGTGCCGCGAAACCCTTGTGCCCGACCAAATAACCCGGCCCAGTCACCAGCCGGCCCATAGGCCGCGACAAACGCATCCACCTTCCGCTCCTCCACCGTGAATTGCCAGGCAATCGTATACACGGCATCAGCATACGACAGACGCGCACACGCTGCTAAACTCAAACCAACATGATTGAACTGGCATTTTCCATCCTGGCCGCGGACTTTGCGCATCTGGCCGACGAGATCGGCCGCGCCACCGCCGGCGGCGGCACCATCGTCCACGTCGACGTCATGGACGGCCACTTCGTCCCCAACATCACCTTCGGCCCCCCCGTCGTCAAGGCGATCCGGCCGGTTACTAGCCTGCCCCTCGACTGCCACCTGATGATCGAGAACCCCGACGAGTTCATCCCCGCCTTCGCCGAAGCCGGCGCCGACATGGTCTCGGTCCAGGTAGAAGCCTGTCGCCATCTGAACCGCACCCTGCAGCTCATTCTCGACCACGGCATGCTCCCCGGCGTGGTCCTCAACCCCGCCACGCCCGTCGAGATGCTCTCGGAAGTCCTTTCGATGGTGCATCATGTGCTCGTCATGAGCGTGAACCCAGGCTTCGGCGGCCAGAAATTCCTTCCCCGCTCCATCGAACGAATCGCCCACCTCCGCCGCCTGCGTCACGAGCTCGGCCTCAACTATCGCATCGAAGTCGACGGTGGCATCGCTCACGATACGGTCGCGAGCGTCGTCGAAGCAGGAGCGGACATGCTCGTGGCCGGGTCCGCCATCTTTGCGCCACCAGGCCAACCAGGCAAGACCGAGGAGAACGCACGCGACTTCCTGCGCGTAGCCCGCGCGGCAAGCTCAGAATAAGCACCACGAAGAATCGGCCTCAACGGATGCGGTCCGGCACTTCGCCAGATAGAATAGAAGCTGCTCGTGACGCCGCCGCTGGGGAGATGCAACCGGTGGCGTACCCGCACAATCGATGGAATTCGCGGCCAAGCCGCAGAGCAGATGGAGTTTTGATGGGCATGAAGATTCGGAGTTTTTTCCCCAGCAACCAGACGGGCCTGCTCGCCGGCCTCGCGGTTGCGGCGCTCTTGGCAGCATCCCCCGCGCTCAAGGCGCAGGAACCGGCGACCGCCTCGCCCGTGGATCAGAACGCTCCGGCCACCCAGACCACGCCGACAACGACCGCTCCACCCGCGCAGGCCGACGTCACGCTCAGCAACACGCCCGTCAAAAAGAAAAAGCCCAAGATCGCCAAAGCGGAGCGCGTCCAGGAGACCAAGGACACCAAGGCCGAGCTCAAGAAAGAAGCCAAGTTCAACCCGCTGATCGGCAAAGACCAGCAGCTCCCCGATAAGCAGCTGTACGACAAGGCCGTCGCGCAGATTGCCAGCGGCCACTACGACATCGGTCGGCTCGACCTTCAGACCCTGCTCGACACCTATCCTGACTCGCAGTACATGATGCGCGCCAAGCTCGCCGTCGCCGACGCCTGGTACAAGGAAGGCGGCAGCGCGGCCCTCACTGAGGCTGAGCAGGAGTACCGCGACTTCATCACCTTCTTCCCCAACGTGCCGGAAGCCGCGGAAGCACAACTCCGCATCGGCGACATCTACTTCAAGCAGATGGACGTTCCGGACCGCGACTACTCCAAGGCCACGCATGCTGAGGCGGAATACCGCACCATGCTCAAGCAGTATCCCGACGCCCCCAAGCCGATTCTCGATGACGCCCGCCAGAAGCTGCGCGAGGTCCAGGAGGTTCTCGCCGATCGCGAAGCCGAGCTGGGCGCCTTCTACGCCTTGCACGGCAACTGGCCTGCCTCCATCGCGCGCTATCAAACCGTCGTCGACACCTACCCGCTCTATAGCCACATGGACGATGTGCTGATCGGCATTGGTGACGCGTACGAGGCCGAGGCTGCCGCCGTCCGCACCGAAACTGTCTGCAGCAAAAATCTCCCGGCCGGAACCCGCTGCCTTCCTGAAGGCGCCAAGGGACGCCTACTCCAGGACTACGACAGCAAGGCTGCCGAAGATTACCGCAAGGTCGTGCTGTATCACTCCGCCGCTCCTCACGTGGAGGATGCCAAAGAACGCCTCACTGGCATGAACCTGCCCATTCCCACGCCCACCAAGGAAGAGGAAGCGCTCAGCGAGGAGCTTGAGAGCAGCCGCGCGCAGTACAACCTGCAGAAGCGCATCGAGCTGCTCTTCCTTCGCGAGCCGGACACCGTTACTGCCGCAAGAATGGGCATGCCAACCCTCTCGGACCCGACGCCAACCACGGCACCCGTGGTCATGAAGGAGTTGATGGCGGACTACCGCGACGCCTTCGATCCAAATCCTGGTGCCAAGCCGCCCCTTGCGGCCGCAGCAACGCCGGCAACTGGCGGCGACAGCGAAACATCCGCAGCACCGGCTCCGCCCGCAGCAGCTGCGCCACCAACCCTCGAAGACGTTCCCAGCGACGGTTCAGCAACCAGCGTCGACAAGACGGTCACCGTAGTTGAGCCCGGATCCACCCCGGCCTCGAGCGGCTCCGGCACCGGCCTCGGCGCGGAAGTCATCACCCCCGGCAGCGAACCTCCTGCGACCGGCACGGGGGCCAGCGACCGGCCAGCCGCCACCGGCGCTCAGGATCCAAACTACGGTCTGCCCATGCCCAAGGCGGCAAGGACCGCGTTGCCGCCAGTCGAAGCGGCTCCAGCAGCTCCCGATCAGGTGAATGAAGCTGAGGGCCACGCGACCGCTCCTGGCGCGCCACCCCCTGCCCCCACCACCAACGGCAAGAAGAAGAAGACCAAGGCCCCCAAGGAAGACAAGAACGACGAGAGCTCCAGCAAGCACAAGCCCAAGAAGGGTCTCGACAAACTCAACCCGTTCTAGGAGCAGTGCGTAGTGAGTAGTGGGTAGTGCAAAGCGGGAACTGCGAAAGCTGTTCCCGCTTTTTGTTTTCGCACTACTCGTTACCCACTACTCACTACTCACTGCCTTCCTGCTACCCTTAAACCTTATGAGTCAGGAACTACCCAAGGCATACGATCCATCGCTGATTGAAGAGAAGTGGTCCAAATTCTGGGTCGACGAAAAAATCTTCTCCGTCCCCACCCCCAAGCTCTCGACCCCCACAGATTTGGGTGCCCCCGGTCCGGATTCTCGGACCCGGGATGTGCAGCCCCACCAACCCTTCGTCCAGCTGCTCCCGCCGCCTAACGTTACCGGCCGCCTGCACATGGGCCACATGCTCAACCAGACCGAGATGGATATCCTCACCCGCTGGCACCGCATGTCCGGCGACACCGCCGTCTGGGTTCCCGGCACCGACCACGCCGGCATCGCCACGCAGATGATGGTGGAGCGCCAACTCTCCGCCGAAGGCAAGAAGCGCACCGACTTCACCCGCGAAGCCTTCACCGAAAAGGTGTGGGCCTGGAAGCAGCAGTACGGCTCTGCCATCACCGATCAAATGCGTCGCCTCGGCGCCAGCGTCGACTGGTCGCGCGAGTACTTCACCATGGACGACCGCCTCAGCATCGCGGTCAAGGAAGCCTTCGTCCGCCTCTGGGAGCAGGGCCTCATCTATCGCGGCGCCTACATCGTCAACTGGGACCCCATCCTCGGCACCGCCGTCTCCGATCTCGAAGTTGAATCCGAAGAACGCGGCGGCCATCTATTTCACATTCGCTACCAACTCGCCGACGGCACGGGCTCCATCGTCATCGCCACCACCCGCCCCGAGACCATGCTCGGCGACACCGCGGTAGTCGTAAATCCCACCGACGAGCGCTACACCGCGTTCGTCGGCAAGAATCTCATCCTCCCCTTAGTCGGCCGCGAAATTCCTATCCTGGCCGACGACTGGGCCCAGCCAGAGTTCGGCACCGGTGCCGTCAAAGTCACGCCCGCGCACGATCCCAACGACTTCGCCATCGGCCAGCGCCACAACCTCCCTTCGCCTAGCATCATGGACACCCAGGCGCGCATCTCGCTCGAAGGCTCTCCCTATCACGGCCTGGATCGCTTCGAAGCCCGCAAGCGCATCGTCGCCGACCTCGAAGCCGCCGGCCTCCTCGTCGCCATCAAGGACCACACCCTCACCCTCCCCATCTCGCAGCGCACCGGCGCAGTCATCGAGCCGCGGCTCTCCATGCAGTGGTTCCTCGCCGTCAACAAGACTCCCAAGGCCGGCGGCAACAGCATCGCCGCCAACGCCATCGCCGCCGTCCGAGACAAGCACATCCAGTTCACCCCCGAGATGTACTCCAAAACCTACTTCGAGTGGATGAACAACATCCACGACTGGTGCATCTCCCGCCAGCTCTGGTGGGGCCACCGCATCCCCGCCTGGCACTGCGACGCCTGCGGCTGCATCACCGTCTCCCGTGACGTCGCCACCGCCTGCAGCGGCTGCGGCATCACCGACATTCGCCAGGAGACCGACGTACTCGACACCTGGTTCTCCTCCGGCCTGCTTCCCTTCACCGTCTTCGGCTGGGACGGCAGCAACGCCCTTACGCCCGACCTCGCAGCCTTCTACCCAACGCAACTCCTCGTCACCGGCTTCGACATCCTCTTCTTCTGGGTCGCGCGCATGATCATGCTCAGCACCCACTTCATGCTCGACGTCCCCAACGCAGATGGCAGCCCGCGCACCCTCGCCGACGCCGTGCCCTTCCGCGACGTCTACATCCACGCGCTGGTCCGCGATGCCGATCGCCAGAAGATGTCCAAGACCAAGGGCAACGTCATCGACCCCATCGAGATCGTGACGAAGTATGGAACCGACGCCGTCCGTTTCACCCTCGCCTCGCAAGCCTCGCCCGGCACCGACATCGCCTTCAACGAAGCGCGCACGGAGGGCTACCGCGCCTTCGCCAACAAAATCTGGAACGCCGCGCGCTTCCTACAGATGAACATCGAGCGCGGCCGCGAAGCCGGCTACCACGTCTCGCTCAGCAGCCACGACTCGCTCTCCATCAACCTCCCTGAGAAGACGCCGCTAGAAACCCGCTGGATCTTCTCGCGCCTTTCCACCGTCGCCGACAGCGTCGCCCATTCGCTCGCCGACTATCGCTTCGACGAAGCCGCCAACGCCGTCTACCAGTTCTTCTGGGGCGAGTTCTGCGACTGGTACCTCGAGCTCGTAAAACTCCGCATGGATTTCTTTCCCGACGAAACTGGCGCAACCAAGCCACACAGCGACGCAGCCGCCATCACGCTCAACGCCCTCGTCAGTGTCTTCGAAGCCGCGCTGCGCCTGCTCTCTCCCTTCATGCCCTTCCTCACCGAAGAGTTGTGGCACGCCCTCTACGCCAGCGTCGGCACCACGTCGCCCGCAAAATCCATCGCCCTCACCCGCTACCCGCAGCGCGAAGATTTCACCGCCGACGAGCTCTCTGTCCACGCGATGAGCACCCTGCAAGACCTCATGGTCACCATCCGCGGCCTGCGCAAAGAGCTCGCCGTTCCCGAGAAAGAATTCACCACCATCCAGCTCCACGCCAACTCCGAGATCTCCGCACTCGCGCAAGCCAACGCCGACATGCTCTCGCGTCTCGCCCGCGTAAGCGGCGTGGAAGTCGCCCCCGCAACCCTCACCGGCAACAACGCCCGCTCAACCTCTGCCTTCGACGTCGCCGTAGTCTACGAACGCCAGATCGACGTCCCCGCCGAGCGCGAGCGCCTCACCAAGGACCTCACCAAATACACCAAGGGCCTTGAAGCCGCCGACAAGCAGCTCGGCAACGAAGGCTTCATCGCCCGCGCCCCTGCCCACATCGTCGAAGGCCTCCGCAAGCAGCACGCCGAAACCCTCGCCCTCAAACAAAAAGCCGAAACCGCTCTCGCCGCCCTGCCGCCCGAGTAGCTTTCTTTATCTTCGGCAACACGTCCAAACATCTCATAGAACGCGAACCCAGCGTCGGTCACACCCTGCCACCGCAATAACCACTGGAGTACTCCAATGCCATTCCCCATCAAGACCTGCATCATCTGCGAAGAAGAGTTCGAGCTCCGTCCCGACAAGCCTGGCTACGCCAATCGCTGCCCGACCTGCTCCACCCCCGAAGCCGCCGAGCTCATCGCGCAACACCCCGCCGCCACCACCGACCGCGAGGCCAATGCCGCCCGCCGCGACGCCATGCGCAACCTCCTCTACCGCAAAGACAGCTAGCCCGCACCCGCTATCTTCCTTCCAGCAAAGAAGATATTCCGTGCTGAGGCACCCGCTTGCGATCTGCCGGCATCCATATCCGTGTGCCCACGAAGAGTGCAAAGAAGCAAAGCCCGAAACAGAAGGCCATCGCCTTCGAGGACCGATCGCGCGTTCTCGAGCAGCAGCGCCGCCAAAAAATGGCCCGCAGCGTCCACGCCTACGTGCGCGGCAACACCATCCAGTTCTACGAGTGGCTGGCACGTGCGAAAAAAGACTTCATCCCGCAAGGCCCACCCATCTGGATCTGCGGAGACTGCCACGTTGGCAATCTCGGCCCCGTAGCCAACGCCGACGGCCGCGTCGAAATCGAAATCCGCGACCTCGACCAGACCGTCATCGGCAATCCCGCCCACGACCTCATCCGCCTCGCGCTCTCCCTCGCCATGGCCGCGCGTGGCAGCGATCTCCCCGGCATCACCACCGCACAAATGGTCGAACACATCATGCAGGGCTATCAATCTGCGCTGCTCCATCCCATCGCCACCACCGCGAACGCCGCGTCCGGCGACAACCTCGAGCCCATCCACGAAGTCCTGCAAAGCGCTCTTCGTCGCCGCTGGAAGCATCTTGCCGAAGAGCGCATCGACGATGTCGAACCCAATATCCCTCTCGGCGACCGCTTCTGGAAACTCTCCGACCAGGAGCGCACCGCCGTCGAAAAACTTTTCGCCGAGGATAAGACCTGCAGACTCATGACCCAACTCAAGGGCCGCGACGACGACGCAAAAGTAAGAGTCGTCGACGCCGCCTACTGGATGAAAGGTTGCAGCTCGCTCGGCAAACTGCGCATGGCCGTCCTCGTCTCCATCGGCAAACGTTCCGACCACACCTATTGCCTGGTCGACATTAAGGAAGCCGTAAGACCCGCGGCCCCAGCAGCTAAACCGACTCCCGGCGCACCCCGCATGCCAGCCGACTTTGCCGAGCGTGTCGTCGCCGGCGCTTGCGCTCTCTCGCCCTACCTAGGCAATCGCATGCTCCCCGCAACACTTCTACGCCGCCCCGTCGTCGTGCGCGAACTCATGCCGCAAGACCTCAAGCTCGAGATCGATTCGCTAACCCCCGATCAAGCCATCGGCGCAGCCCGCTTCCTCGCCGCCGTCGTAGGCAAAGCGCATGGCCGTCAGATGACCGCAGCCAACCGCAAGCGCTGGATCGCCGAACTCAATCGCAATCGCAGCAAGTCGCTGGACGCCCCCAACTGGCTCTGGACCAGTCTCCTTCAGCTCGTCTCCGAACACGAAGCCGCCTACCTCGAGCACTGCCGCCGCTACGCCCTCGCCTCGTAGCCCCGGCTACTTCTTCGCCGTCTCCGGCAAATCCTTTTGCTCCACGGCAATCGTCACGTTCTCGTGCTTGATGTCCAGCCGCAGCAAATTAAACACGCTCATGTACACGTTCGCGATCCAAACCACCGCCAGCCACGCAATCACGTAGCCGCGCCATCCCTCATACAGCAGTTGATACCGAAATAACAGCAACGCCAGAGCAGCAACATAATGCGAGAAGCAATACTCGCAGGTAAACAAGTAGAAGAATTTTCTCTTCGGCAGCGACTTGCAATCCTGGCTCATCTTCTTGCAGAAGTCACGCGGCTCGCGAAACACTTCTTCGTGCGTCACCGTCCACGCAGCGCAGGCCACAGGCAGCGCGATGATCAGCAACAACACAAATTGGTGGGCCAGCGGCACCGACAACTCAACGGGCATCAACGCACCCCGTCCAACTGTGATCAGCGTCCTTCAATCGACAAGCCATGAGCGTTAAGATGCAAATATGAGTTCTCGCGAAGAGTTGAATCCAGTAGCACTTCGTGCCGCGTTGGTCGGCACCCGATTTCCCGCACGCCTGCACCACTTCCCGACGGCCGATTCCACCAACACCCTGCTCCTCGAAGCCGCCGCCAACGACGCGCCCGAAGGCACCGTCTACCTCGCCGACGCGCAGACGCAGGGCCGCGGCCGCGGTGGCCACACCTGGCACTCCTCACCCGGAGACGGCCTCTACCTCAGCGTGCTCGCCAAGCCGCGACTGCCCCTCCGCGAAGCCCTCTGGATCTCGCTGGCCACCGGCCTTGCCGTGCAGTCCGCCATCAAGACCGTGACCGGTCTCGACGCCGACATCCGCTGGCCCAACGACATCCTTCTCCCGCAACCCTCAGGCCCCGGCAAAAAGCTCGGTGGCATCCTCGTCGAAGCCGCCGTTGAGCCTGGCGAAGATGCGATGCTCCGCTACGCCGTCATCGGCATCGGCCTCAATATCAACCACGAAACCTTTCCTCCCGAACTCTCACCCATCGCGACTTCGTTACGCATAGCCACCAACGAGCCGCAAAGCCGCAATGCCCTGATGATCGCAATCCTTCGCGCACTCGATCTCGAACTCACGCAACTCGAAGCCCACGAGCCCGATCTGCTCGAGCGCTTCACCACCGCCTCTACGTGGGTGCGCGGCAAGCGGGTCCACGTCCCCGAGCAAGGTGGCTACTCCGGCATCACTGCCGGTCTCGACCGCAACGGTTATCTCCTCGTAGACGCCGACGACCACACCCAGCGCACCGTCCTCTCCGGCGGTGTCCGCGAAGAAGCCTAGCCCCTCCACGTCACCCGCTCTTGACTCTCGCCGTCCGCGCAAGACCTTAACTCTCGCCGTCTGCGTAGGACCGCAGGACTGGTAAGATATTTCACTGAGGCGGGAAAGCTCTGCATGCTACTGGCACTCGACGTCGGCAACTCCAACACGGTTTTTTGTCTCTTCGCGCCCGCCACCGGCGCCGAACCCATCCACATGGTGGCTGACTGGCGCATCACCACCCCCCTCAAGCAGACAGCCGACGAGCTCGGCGTTCTCTTTCAGGCCCTGTTCAGCATGCGCGGCCTCAAGCCGGAGATCGTCACAGGCATCGCCGTCTCTTCGGTCGTCCCGCCACTGGACGCGGCCATCCGCAGTCTGTGCGAGACCTTCTTCCGCATCCGACCGCTCTTCATCGAGCCCGGCGTGAAGACCGGCCTCCCCGTCCTCACCGACAACCCCAGCGAAGCCGGCGCCGACCGCATCGTCAATTGCGTCGCAGCCTTCGATCGCCTCGGCGGCCCCGCCATCGTCGTCGACATGGGCACGGCCACAACCTTCGACGTCGTCTCCGCACGGGGCGAATTCATCGGCGGCGCGATAGCTCCGGGAATAGGCATCTCCGCAGACGCGCTCTTCTCCCGCGCCGCGCGCCTCACTCGCGTCGAAATTAAAAAGCCACCCAAGATCATCGGCACCTCCACCACCGACAACATCCAGATCGGCCTCTACTACGGCGCCATCGGCCAGATCGACGGCATCCTCGAACGCATGATCGCCGAGCTCGGTCCCGAGACGAAGACCATCGCCACCGGCGGTCTCGCCAAGCTCATCGCCGCGGACTCAAAGTTCATTCAGCATGTCGACGACAACCTCACCCTCAACGGCCTCCGCCTCATCTGGGAGCGCAATCAAGACCGCCATCGGCGTCGCTAACGTGATGCTGAACTACTTCGAATACTTCTCCGAGATCGAAGAACGCTTCAGCCGCCGCCGCGGCTCCATCCTCCTGCTCAACACGCTGGACTGGGCGCTGATCGAAACCTGGCGCGAGGCCGGCATTCCACTCGAAGCCGTCCTGCGCGGCATCGATGCAGCCTTCGATAAATACGACGCCCGCGCCAACAAGGCTCGCGGCCGCCTGCGCAAAGTCAACGGCCTCGCCTGGTGCGCGCAGGCAGTCATGCAATCCGCAGAAGAGCTCGTCGAAGCCTCCACCGGCCTTGCACCCACCACTGCGAAACGAGCCGCGCGAGTCCGGATTCGAGTCCGAGCGCGTCGCAACCTTCCTCGACCAGAACGCGCAAGCCCTCGAAGCCGCCTCTACACCGGGTGCCCCATATCTCGATTCTGAGATGTGGGTCTCCACGGCTCCACCATCGCCGCCCGCCTCCGCGAGCTTGCCATCTCCATGCGCAGCCCCCAGCCTCCCGCCCTCGACGATCTCGATCGCACCCTCACCGTGCTCGAAGAAAAACTCTTCGCCGCGCTGCAATCCTCCGCCAGCGAACAAGAGCTCGTCGACCTCAAGGCCCAGGCTGATCGCGAGCTCGCCCCGTATCGCGCGAAGATGTCTGCCGTGCAGCTTCGCCAGGTGCAGCAGCAGTTTCTGCACAAGCGTATCCTCGAACTGCGCGCTCTCCCACGTCTGAGCCTGTTTTATATGAACCACGCATGAGCGAAACCCTGTACATCGAACGAGTGCTCTACAGCGGCAATGGTCTCGCGTTCAGCGAGCGTGGCACCCCCGTGATGGTCCCCTTCACGCTGCCTGGCGAAACCGTCGAAGCGTCGAACCCCAACGCCAGCAACGAAGCTCAGTTGCTCTGTGTCCTCACCCCCTCACCGGATCGCGTGCCCGCGCCCTGCCCGCACTTCGGCGCCTGCGGCGGCTGTCACTACCAGATGGCGAACTACCCCGAACAGCTTCGCCTCAAGCAATCCATCTTCACCGAACTGCTAAAAGACGCCGGCATCGAGTCCGCACCCGAACCCGTGATGCACTCTGCCGAACCCTGGGGCTACCGCAATCGCATTCGCTTGCGGGTGGCGCGTGCGCTCGGCGGCGGCGACGACACGGACACGGAAGGCTCCCTCCGCCTCGGATACAACCGCCACGCCACCACCGAGTTTCTTCCCATCACCACCTGCCTCATCGCCGCACCCGTTCTCTGGTCCACTGCGAAATCCCTAATAGCCGCCGCAGCTCAAGACCGCGACGTCGCCTACTGGCTCAACGCCACCGCAGAAGTCGAGCTCTTTTGCGACCACACCATGAAGCGCATCCAGGTCACCTTCTTCTGCGCTCCACGCACCAAGCCCCTCTTCGGCTCGCTCGACCGCGCCGCGATTACGCTGCAGGCCTACGCACCACAGGGCGTGCTCATCACCGCCACCGCTGCAGCCGCATTCGACCCCCGCACCGGCCCCACCGGCCGCATCATCGCCGAAGCCGGAGCGCCCGGCCTCAACTATCGCGTGCTCGATGAAACCTACTGGATCACCCGCGGTGGATTTTTCCAGACCAACCGTTTCCTCCTCGAAACCCTCGTCGAACTCGTCTGCAACGACGCCGATCAGCCGCGCTCCGGCACCCTCGCCTGGGATCTCTTCGCCGGCGTCGGCCTCTTCTCCCGCGTGTTAGCTCGCAGCTTTGACCAGATCACCGCCGTCGAAGCCAACCCCACCGCCGTAGCCGACCTCCGCGTCGCTCTCACCAAACGCGGCTCCACCAGTTCTGTCCACGAGTCCACCACGCTCGACTTCCTCCGCCGCGCCGTCCTCGATCGCGATCGCCCGGACCTCATCGTCCTCGACCCGCCGCGCGCCGGCGTAGGCGTCGAAGCCTGCGAACTCCTCGCGCGCATCGCCGCTCCCACCCTCGTCTACGTCTCCTGCGACCCCACCACCCTCGCCCGCGATCTCAGCGCCCTTCAGCCCTTCTACAGCATCCGCGCCTTGCATCTCGTAGACCTCTTCCCTCAAACCTTCCACCTCGAAACAGTAGTCGTCCTCGACCGCACCAAGTAGACACGCGGCTCCGCGCCCTCTACCCTCAACTCAGGCGCCATTGCGCTCTACACTCCACCCTCTACGCTCTACACTCTGTTCTTAGTCAGCGCTTCTCATGCCGGCTGTCGGTGCTGCCACATCCTGGTTGTACGATTCCCCTGTCGTCGAGCCCCTCAGGCTTCGCCGGGTCCCGCTACTCACCGCCTGCGCCTGCTTCGCTCTCGGCGACCTCCTCGCCCTCCGCTGGCAACCGACGCTTCTCCTCGCCGCCGCCACGCTCCTCCTCTTCCTTCTCTCCCTCGTCAGCCTACGCAAGGCCCTTCGCATAGCCATCGTTCCCGTCTACGCTCTCTGGATCGCCATCGGCTGCTGGTGCGCCCAAATCGAGCCCGCCATCCCGCAACAATCCGCGCTCCATCATCTCGCCGACGGCCTTACCCGCGACGTCCAGGGCACCGTCATCCGCATCCGCACCCTCCCTCCCTCTCCGCACAATCTCCCCCACCCCGCCTTCGAACCCAACGCCTGGGACACCGACGCCGACGCCACCCCCGACACCCAGTCCATCGACCTCGACGTCCACTCCGTCGAATACCTCACCCCCGACCTCTCCGTGATGCAGCCCATCACCGGCGGCATTCGCTTCACCGTCAACGGCCCGCAGCTTACCCTCCACTGCGGCGACCTCATCGACGTCCCGCTCCGCCTCCGCACCCCCGACGTCTACCGCGATCCCGGCGCCTGGTCCTACGCCGACTACCTCCTCGAAGACGGCATCGGCGCCACCGGCAGCAGCAAATCCTCACGCGTGCAAATCCTCCGCGCCGCGCCGCCAACCCTCCGCTGCCGCATCTTCGCCGCGCAAGCCTGGGCCTCCAACCGCCTCCAGTCCTTCACCACGTCCGCGGCCATCCGCCATCTCCCAACCGCACTCCGCCTCACCCCCGAAGACGCCTCCATGCTCAACGCCATGCTCTTCGGCGACCGCACCCACCTCACCCGCGCCCTGCGCGAATCCTTCGAACGCACCGGAACCTTCCACCTCTTCGTAGTCTCCGGCCTGCACGTCGCTTTACTCGCCGGCGGCCTCTTCTGGTTCCTCCGCCGCCTCCGTCTCCCACAAAGCTTCGCCGTCCTCCTCACCATCCTCGCAGCCTTCGCCTACGCCGAGCTCACCGGCTTCGGCATCCCCGCCCAGCGAGCGCTCATCATGACCGCCATCTACCTCGTCGCCCGCTGGCTGGATCGCGAGATCACCGCGCTGAACGCCCTGGGCGCCGCCGCACTCACCGTCCTTGTCCTCGACCCGCGCTCCCTCTTCGAGGCCAGCTTCCAGATGACCTTCATGGTCATCCTCGCCATCGCCGGTCTCGCTATCCCCCTCAGCGAACGCCTCATCGCTCCGCGCCTCCGCGCTCTCCGCCACCTCGACATCATTCGCGCCGACGCCGCAGTCCCCTCACGCATCGCGCAGTTTCGCGTCCACACCCGCATGCTCACCGAGCTCTCCGCCGACCTCCTCGGCACCCGCCTCGCCAACCTTCCCGCCTGGCTCCTCCGCGCCTTCTTCTGGACCTGCGAAGCCCTCCTCATCTCCCTCACGGCCGAGCTCTGCATGATCCTCCCCATGGCCATCTACTTCCATCGCGCCACGCTGCTCGCCCTCCCCCTCAACTTCATCGACATCCCTCTTCTCTCCGTCCTGCTCTGCGTCGCGATCATCACCTTCCTCGCCTCCCTGCTGAGCTCCTGGCTAGCCCTCATCCCCGCCGCCATCACCGCGCTCCTGCTCCACCTCATGCGCTTCACGGTCGATCGCGTCCAAAACCTCAGCATCGCCAACCTCCGCACCCCCGAGCCCGCACCCATCGCCCTCGTGCTGGCCTGCGCCTGCATCCTCTACTGCTGCTGGGCCCTCCGCGCGCACCGCCGCAGCTCTTCGCTACTGGCGTCGTAGTCGCCCTGCTCATCCCGCTTGCCATCCTCTATCCCACCCCACCCCGCCTGCATCCCGGCGCCCTCGAAGTCACCGCCATCGACGTAGGCCAGGGCGACTCCATCTTCGTCGTCAGTCCGCTCGGCGAAACCATGCTGATCGACGCAGGAGGCCCCACCGGCCGCGGCGAAAATGCCC
The DNA here is from genome assembly GCA_963796535.1 of uncultured Acidobacteriaceae bacterium. Lineage (GTDB taxonomy): Bacteria > Acidobacteriota > Terriglobia > Terriglobales > Acidobacteriaceae > Granulicella. The sequence goes on along the minus strand of CAWCMO010000007.1, from coordinate 79,147 downwards.
CAGCCAGCGCGTGGGACGTCGGCGAGGAAGTCGTCGCCCCTTACCTCTGGTCACGCCGCATCCGCCGCCTCGACGTCGTCCTGCTCACCCACGCGCACTCCGACCACATGGGCGGCATGCCCGCCGTCCTCCGCGACTTCCATCCCCGCGAGCTCTGGATCAGCATCGACCCCGGCGACTCTCCACTCTTCTACGCTCTCCTCGCACAGGCCCGCGCCCAGCACATGATCATTCGCCACCTGCACGCCGGCCAGGCCTTCCCCTGGTCCGATCTCGAAGCCACCGTCCTCGCGCCAGAAGCCCCCTACGCGAACGGCGGCACGCCGATTAACAACGACTCCCTGGTAGTCCGTCTCGACTACGACCACGCCAGTGTCCTGCTCGAAGGCGACGCCGAAGCGCCCAGCGAAGCCGCCATGCTCGCCAACCACCGCATCCAACCCGCAACCCTCCTCAAGGTCGGCCACCACGGCAGCCACACCTCCACTACACCCGAGTTCCTCGCCGCCGTCTCCCCCCTCGACGCCGTCATCTCGGACGGCCAGCACAACACCTTCGGCCATCCCAGCCCCATCGTCATCGACCGCCTCGGCGCCGCCCACATCCGCACCTACCGCACCGACCGCCTCGGAGCCACCACCTTCCTCCTCACTCCAGCAGGAGGAATCTCCGAAGCATCTGCCGCGTCTAATTGGTAGCAGCACCATAGTCCCAAGTGATAGAAAGACGACAACTGGCCGCAATCGCATTTGCTCTAGCTTGTGCCGTTGCAAGTTTTTCGCCGTCATCCTGAACGCAGTGAAGGACCCCCTTATCCTCCCGTTTTTGCTGTTGCCGTTCTCCCACCAACGTCGCACCAACCCAAGGAGCCGCGATTGCCAAACCCCAACACGACCCCCACGACCCCGGCCATCAACCCCACCCCCGTCTCCACCGACGCCCAGGAAGAAGCACGCCTCATCCGCCGGCTTCAGCTCATGATGAACCTCGTCCTCCAGACCATCGCGCAGGACCACTCCCTCACCATCGACGACGCGGCGCAGATGATCGGCGACGCCCGCTCTGCCGCCCTCGCCATGTTCCCCGGCAAGGAGCTCGCCTACGACCTCATCTGGCGTCCCCGCTTCCAGCGCCTCATGCGCGAACGCTTCCGCATCATGTAATCGCCTCGGCCAAAATTCGGGTGCCCCATTCATGTCGCGGCTTTATCACGGCATGAGTGGGATCACGAAGCAGCCCGCTCCGACCGTCCCGAGAACTCCGCAGCTCGCGCCTCCGCAAACGCCGCCGCTCCCAGCAGCGCGCACGCGTCATCCAGAATAATCCGCACCGGCATCGCCTCCAGCAGTGGCGACAGCCTTCCCTTGTCCAGAAACGCCTGCGCAAACTCACCACTCTGCATCGTCTTCAGGATCTTCGGCGCAATGCCGCCGCCTAAATACATCCCACCCGACGCCAGCACCTTCAGCCCGACATTCCCAGCCTCTGCGCCGAACGCCGACGCAAACATCTTCAGCGTCTCCGCGCAAATCTCACTCGACCCATCCTCGCCGCACTGCCCGATCACAGCATTCGGATCTTCCTTCTCCATGCGCTCGCGCAGCCACGCCGGCTCGTCCATCTTCTCGTCGTCGCGCAAAAACGCATAGACGTTCTTGATCCCAATCCCGGATACCACGCGCTCAAAACTCACCCGCCCATTCAGCGTTCTCCGCAGATACTGCAGCAGCGCGATCTCGCGATCATTGCGCGCCGCAAAGTCGCAGTGGCCGCCTTCCGACGGAATCGGCCGATGCCGCCGAGCTTTCGGATCCCAGATCAGCAGCGCCTCGCCAAGCCCCGTTCCCGCCGACACCAATCCCCTGTGTCCCTCCGCCGCCGGGTCGCCCTTCAGCAGCGTAAAAATCTTATCCGGCGCCAGCTCCGGAATCCCGTAGCCATTGGCTTCCAGATCGTTGATCAAAAAAACATGCTCGATCCCGATCGACTTCTCAAGCTCGCGCTCGTCCAGCGTCCACGGCAGGTTGGTCAGCTTCAGACGCCCGTCGCGCACCGGCCCCGGACACCCAAAGCACGCCGCAATGATCTCTTCCTTCGCGTCGCCAGCCTGCGTCAGAAATGTCTTCACCACGTCATCCAGCGAAGCATGCTCGCCTGATGGAAACTTGTTCTCCCGCACCAACCCCAGCCGTCCACCCACGAAGTTATACAACGCCAGGTGAACCTTCGTACCGCCAACATCGCCTGCAAGTATCATCCGCAACCGCCCAATTCCTATTCCCTGCTCTTAGATGTCGAGTGTGCCGACGCGGCAGCCATCGCCGCTCTTTTCTGCAGGAGGCAACTTCGCCGCGGCAGCCTCATCGAGCAAGAACAAAAGCTTACCATTCGCGGGCCGTATCAGTTGCGAGGGCAGCCGGTCAGGATCTCTCGGCCCCGTCAACACCTCCGCAAGAATGTCCGTCTTGCCCGGCCCCTCCACCTCGAACACCACCTCGGCCGCATGATTGATCACCGGCCACGTCAACGAAATCCGCCAAACATCCTTCTGCGGCACATGATTCGCAATCACCAGCCGGCCTAGCTCGTTCAGCCCCTCAGTATTCGGAAACAACGAAGCCGTATGCCCATCCGGCCCCATCCCCAGCGTCACCGAATCGAACGCCGGCGTCTCTGCCCCCTCAAGCTTCAGCACATTCCGAAGCGTGCTCTCATATCGACTCGCCGCGACTTCAGGATCCAGCTCGCCTTCCATGCGAAACACATTCTCCGCCCGAATCGGTACCTTGCTCAGCAGCAGATCGCGCGCCACGCCATAATTCGACTCCGGATTGTCCGGCGCCACGCAACGCTCATCCACCCAGAACAGCTGTAGCTTCTCCCACGGTATCGTCTTCGCGAACGGCAGCGCCGGATCAGCCAGCAGCTTGAACGTAGTCTGCGGCGTACTGCCTCCCGAAATCGCCAGCCGCGCCACGCCGCGCTTCGCCACCGCCGCCTCGACCGTCTCCGCAAACTTCTTCGCTGAAGCCAGTGCCATCCCAGCCGCAGTCGGCCAAACCTCGTACGTCACCTTCACCAAACGCGCCATCAACCCTCTCCACCCAGAAAATTTCACACCCAACAAAAGAGCGGCCCGACGGCAACCTCCCCGCCGCAACCGCTCTTCACTACTAACTACACACTACACACTGTTTCTAAAGCTTGTACCACTTCCGCCGATCCCGCTTCAGCAGCGCATCCGCTGCCGGAGGTCCCCAGCTTCCCGCCTCATAATTCGGAAAGTCATTAGGCGGACGCTTTGCCCAAGCCTCGAGAATCGGCGTCATCAGCGCCCACGTCGCCTCCACGCCCGAGCGATGCGCAAACAGCGTTCCATCACCCAGCATCGCATCCAGCAGCAACCGCTCGTACCCGTTCGCCGAGCTCTTGCCAAAACTCTCTGCGTAACTGAAGTGCATCTCCACCGGCATGATACTGGTGGTCGGCCCGGGAACCTTCGCGCCGAACATCAGCGAGATGCCCTCGTCCGGCTGAATGCGCATCTTCAACACATTCGGCTGCACCTGGCTTTTCGCGTCATCCGACTTGAACATATGCAGCGGTGGCTGCTTGAACACCACCGTCACTTCGGTCACGCGCTTCGCCAGCCGCTTGCCCGCGCGCAGATAAATCGGCACGCCTGCCCAGCGCCAGTTCTCAATCTGCAACTTCATCGCCACAAACGTCTCAGTATTCGAGTCCGGATCCACGCGATCTTCCTCGCGATACCCAATCACCCGCTCGCCGTCCACGCGGCCCGGCCCATACTGCCCGCGCACCGTGTCTTCCACCTGGATCGGATCGATCGCGTTCCACACCTTGAGTTTCTCCGTCCTCACCGAGGCCGACTCGAAGCTGTCGGGTGGCTCCATCGCAACGAAGCTCAGCACTTCCATCACATGGTTCTGCAGCACGTCGCGCAACGCGCCAGCGCTCTCATAGAACGGTCCGCGTCCCTCGATGCCAATCGACTCCGCCGCCGTGATCTCCACGTGATCAATAAAGTTGCGATTCCAGATCGGCTCAAAGATTCCGTTGCCGAACCGGAACACCAGGATGTTTTGCACCGTCTCCTTGCCCAGGTAATGGTCGATGCGGAAGATCTGGTCCTCGTGCAATACCCGGTTGATGTCATCGTTCAGCTTGCGGGCCGACTCCAGGTCCGTTCCAAATGGCTTCTCGATGATGACGTGCATCCACTGCCCGGGCTCCTTCGAGGTCGTCATCTCATGCTTGCCCAGCCGGTCCGTAATATCGGCAAAATATTCAGGCGCCACTGCCAGGTAGAACAGCCGATTCCCTTTGGTCCCAACCTTCTCGTCGATCTCCGCCAGGAATCCCTTCAGCTTTTCGAAGCCCTCATCATCATCGAAGTTCGTCGTGAAGTACTTCACCCGATCCATGAACTGCTTCAGCTTCGGATCATCGGCCTCCACCCCGCCGCCCTTCACAATGCCGTCTTCCATGTCCGCCGCAAAGTGCGCAGAGATATCGCGGCGCGCCACGCCCACCACCGCAAATGCCTCCGGCAGCAGACCTTCCTGTTTCAGATGGAACAACGCCGGCAGAAGCTTGCGCTTGGTCAAATCACCGGACGCTCCAAAGATCACGACGATGCACGGATCAGGAACTCTCTCCTGTTTCTTAACGTGATGCTCGAAACCTGCCTGCATCCCTGCGTGTCTTACTTCGTTTGGCATCTACTACTCCTTACCTATCTTCAAAACTCTGGATTTCTACTTATGAGTGATGGGTGGTCCTCACCATCGCACGAACCACTAGCCACGAACCACTGTCTCTATGCCTTCTTCACGGCATGCCCGCCAAACTCGTGACGCATCACCGAGAGCATCCTGTCGGTAAAGTTATCGTCCTCGCGCGAACGTACCCGCCGTATCAACGACTCCGTAATCACCGGAGCCGAAACGTTCAGATCAATCGCCTCAAACACCGTCCAGCGTCCTTCGCCCGAGTCCGGCACATACGGCTCGAGCCCATCCAGCGTCGGATTCTTCTTCAGCGCATCGGCCGTCAAATCCAGCAGCCACGACCGCACCACCGAACCATACCGCCAGATGTTCGCAATCTGCGTCAGGTCCAGTTCCAGCGGCTTCTTCGAGTTCATGATCGAGAACCCCTCGGCATACGCCTGCATCAATCCGTACTCGATCCCGTTGTGCACCATCTTCACGAAGTGCCCTGCACCGGTCGGACCCGTCCGTCCCCATCCCGTGTCCTTGGTCGGCGCCAGCGTTTCAAAGATCGGCCGCAGCCGCTCAATCACGTCCTCATCGCCGCCAACCATCATCGAGTAGCCTTCCGTGATCCCCCAGATCCCGCCCGACGTTCCCACGTCAACAAACTCAAATCCCTGCGGCTTCAACTGCGCATACCGCCGCTGCGAATCCTTGTAGTTGGAGTTTCCGCCGTCGATAAAAATATCGCCCTTCTGCATCAGCGGCTTCAGCTTGGAGATCGTGTCGTCCACCGGATCGCCCGCCGGCACCATGATCCACACCGCGCGCGGCGCCTGCAGATTCTTGACCAGGTCCTCCAGCGAACTCACGCCCACCGAGCCGGCATCATTCAGCTTCTTCACCGCATCGGCGGAAAAATCAAAGCCGACAACCTTATGCCCAGCAAGGCGAAGACGTTCCGCCATGTTGCCGCCCATCTTCCCAAGTCCAATTAATCCCAGTTCCATCTTGCAACCGCCCTCACGCGGAAAGTACCACTTAGAGAGTAAACTCAATCGCTGTCAATGCCCAGTGTCACCGTTTACCACCGCCGCTAGGCCCCGCCTTTTCAACCCTTTACCGGAAGCCCGCACTTTCCGGCCAAAACCCTCGACCGAGGTCCTCTTTCCTCCCGGCCGGACCCTCACTTGCCCTTCTGATAATCGGCTCCGACGGTGGTCGCTTCCCACTCCGCCAAATCCTTTTCCAGCGCCTCGATCTTCCCCTTCACCCGCGGCAAGGTGCTCGCCCCCAGCAGCAGATGCAGCGGCGGGTTCTCAGCCTCTACCGCCTTCACAATGGCCTGTGCTGCCTTCAGCGGATCCCCCGGCTGCTTGCCGTCCTGCTCCGTGTAATACGCGCGCATCTTCCCCGCCGTCTGGTCGTACGCCGGAATCTTCCGCTTCGCCTCGCCCCCAGCCTTGCCCAGAAACTTCGTCCGAAACGGTCCCGGCTCCACGATCGTGACTGAAATCCCCAGAGGCTTAACCTCCTGCGCCAGCGCCTCGCTCAGCCCCTCCACCGCAAACTTCGTCGCGTTATACAAACCAAATCCAGGAGTAGCCACCAGCCCGCCAATCGAAGAAAGATTCACAATATGCCCCGACCCCTGCTCGCGCATCTGCGGCAACACCGCCTGCGTCACGCGGATCAACCCAAACACATTGGTCTCAAACATCGGCCGAAATTCCTCCTCGCCCGACTCCTCCACCGCCCCCACCATCCCATAGCCCGCGTTGTTCACCAGCACGTCGATGCGCCCAAACCACTTCACCGCCGCGTCCACCACGGCCTCCACCTGCTTCTGATCCGTCACATCCATCGCCGCCACCAGCACGCGCTCCGGATACCGCGTCCCCAACTCGGTCAGCGCCGCCACCTTGCGCGCCGTCGCCACCACCCGCGCACCCTGCGTCAGCAGATACTCCACCAACTCGCGCCCAAACCCAGTCGACGCTCCCGTTACCAGCCAAACCTTATCCGTCTTCGCAAACTCGCTCATGCAGGATCAGACTCCTTCCGCGTCCCTCACGATGCAAACCCGAAAATCCCCCGCGCTCTTCTCCCAACGGGCTCGCTCTACGTGGCGAAACGTTGCGCCTCTCTTCGAGCCCTTTGCGTCAAGGCCTTTGCCCCGCACTAGCCACGAATCACTAGCCACTAACACTGCACTTCTCTAACCCAACAACTCCGTCACACCCTTGTCGCCGGCAACCAGCACCATCGATGCCATGCCGAGAAACAACCCATGCTCCACCACGCCAACAATTCCACGAATCTCAGCCGCCGTCTCCTCCGGCTCCTCGATCGGCCCGCACGCGCAGTCCAAAATGAAATTATCCTCGTCCGTCAGATACACCGAGCCATCCGGATGATGCCGCAGCTTGGGGTTCAACCCCAGGTCACTCAGCTTCCGCTCCACCAGCGGCAGCGCCATCTTCACCACCTCCACCGGCAGCGGAAACCGCCCCAGCACCGGCACCACCTTGCTCGAATCCACCACCACCATAAACCGATCCGCCGCGCTGGCCACAATCTTCTCCCGCAGCAGCGCCCCGCCTCCACCCTTAATCAGCGCAAGCTCCGGCCCCACCTCATCCGCGCCGTCGATATAAAGATCGAGCTGCGGCAACTCCGCCAGCGTCACCACATCCATCCCCAGCGACAGCCCCAAATTATGGCTCGCATCGCTCGAAGCCACGCACCGAATCTTCAACCCCGCCTTCACCCGTTCCCCCAGCGCCTTGATGAACATGACGGACGTAGTCCCCAGTCCCCAGCCCCACGGCCATCCCATCCTCAACCAGCTCCGCTGCCCGCTTGCCAACCAGCGCCTTCGCCTCATCCTGCGTCATCAGCACCACTCCAATCCCTCGCAGTTCAGGGTCTTAGCCGCGGGCCCTCAATCGGCGAGGAAAGAAGGCCCACGGCTAAAACCCTGTCTGCAAAACCAGAAGGCGGCAGCCCAACAGTATTGAACCGCCGCCCCCGCTCCTACTACTCACTACTCACTACTTACTACCCACTACTCACTACTCACTTCTTCACTAATTTCTTCGCGGCTTCCACAACATGTCCAACGGAAATCCCCAGCTTTTCCAGAACAATCGGTCCTGGCGCCGAAGCTCCAAAGCGGTCAACGCCGATCGCCACGCCATCGCGGCCAATGTACTTCCACCAGCCCATCGTAGCGCCAGCCTCAACCGAAATCTTCGGCACGCCATGCGGGAAGATCGACAGCTTGTACTCGTCCGTCTGCTCCTCGAAGATCTTGAAGCTAGGCATCGACACGACGGTCGCGCTGATCCCGGCATTCTTCAGTTCGAGCGCGGCCTTCAGCACCACCTCAACCTCCGAACCCGTAGCCACCAGCACAATGTCCTTGCCATATTGCTCGAGCACGTAAGCACCCTTGCTCGCGCCCTCATAGAAGTTGTGCTTGGTCGCATCCAGCACCGGCAGATCCTGGCGGCTCAGCGCCATAAAGCTAGCCGACTTCCGCTCCAGCGCCAACCGCCAGCAAGCGGCCGTCTCGTTCGCATCCGCCGGACGGAAATCCGTAAGCTGCGGAATCGCGCGCAACGACATCAAGTGCTCCACCGGCTGGTGCGTCGGTCCATCCGCGCCCAACCCGATCGAGTCATGCGTGAAGATATACAGCGAGTGCACACTCATCAGCGCGCCCATGCGCATCGCCGAACGGCAATAGTCGCTGAACGTAAAGAACGTCGACCCAAAGGGAATCAACCCGCCGTGCGCGGCTATTCCATTGACGGCGGCCATCATCCCAAACTCGCGCACGCCAAAGAAAATGTTCCGGCCCTTGGGATCGACATGGAAGCTAGGCGAATCCTTAAAAATCGTCTTCGTCGACGACGTCAGATCGGCAGCGCCGCCGAACAACTCCGGCACCACCTTCGCAATCGCATTCATCACCTCGCCGCCGGCATTGCGCGTAGCCACCGGCTTGTCCGTCGGGAACGTAGGAATCGCCTTCTCCCAACCTTCCTTCAACTTCGCGCACATGGTCCGCGTGTACTGCTCGCCCAGCTCCGGATACGCCTTCTTATACGCGTCAAACTTCTTCTGCCACTCCGCCTGCGCCTTCGCGCCCTTCTCGACAGCCTGCAGCCAGTTCTTCCCTGCCTCTTCCGGCACGTAGAAGTTCTTGTCCTCCGGGAACCCGAGATTCTTCTTGGTAGCCTTCGTCGCTTCCGGCCCCAACGCCTCGCCATGCACGCCCTTGGTTCCGGCCTTCGGCGACCCGTACCCGATCACCGTCCGCACCCGGATCAGGCTCGGCTTGGTCGTCTCCGCCTGCGCCGCAAGAATGGCATTTTCAATCGCGACCAAATCGTTGCCGTCCTCCACCATCTGCACCTGCCAGTGGTAGCCCTCGAACCGTTTCGTCACGTCCTCGGTATAGCTCAGCTCCGTTGGTCCATCCAGCGAGATCAGGTTATCGTCATACAGCACAATCAACTTGCCCAGGCCCAGCGTCCCCGCCAGCGAAGCCGACTCATGAGAGATCCCTTCCATCAGATCTCCGTCGCCGCACAGCACATACGTGCGGTGGTCCACCGGCGTATGGCTCTCGCCCTGCGAACCTTCAAAGTGCGTGTCGCCTGCGTTGTTGAACACCGCCGCCAAATGCTTCTCGGCAATCGCCATACCCACAGCCATCGCGAATCCCTGGCCCAGCGGCCCGGTCGTCACTTCCACGCCCGGCGTCTCGCCATACTCCGGATGCCCCGGCGTATGCGATCCCCACTCCCGGAACTGCTTTAGCTGCTCGATCGGCAGATCATACCCCGTCAAATGCAGCACGCCATAAAGCAGTGCCGACGCGTGGCCGTTCGACAACACGAAACGGTCCCGATCCGACCACAACGGGTCCTTCGGGTTGTACTTCATGAACTTGTGGTACAGCAGGTAGGCGATCGGCGCGTCACCCAGCGGCGCTCCCGGATGCCCATTCTTCGCGGCCTCCACCTGGTCGACGGCCAGAAACCTCAAAGTGTTAATCGACAGCTGGTCCAGCTCATCCTGCTGCCGCTGATCTAACGCCTCTTGCTGCACTTGTTCAATCATTCCTGTCCTCGAAAGAGAGATGCGCCGTTCCGCGCTTCACAACCACGTAGCTCCGCGCTTCACAACCATTCAGATGCCCAATCCCACCGATCCGGCACCTTTACCAGTGTACTCGTGCGCCCGTGAATGCCAAGCCAACGCGACCGCGCTCCACGGCTAAAGCCCCTCCCGACCGCTAAACTAAAGTCAGCATGCACACCATCGCCGCCTTCTACCGCTTCCTCGCGCTCCCCAACCCCGCCGCCCTACGCGACGAGCTCCGCCGCACCTTCGCCTCCACGGACCTTCTCGGCACCACCCTCATCGCCCCCGAAGGCATCAACGGCACCATGGCCGGCTCCCCCGAAATCATCGACCACCTCCTCACCCTCCTCGCCGACCGCACCGGCCTCTCCCGCTCCGAAGTCAAATTCTCCACCGCCGACGCCCCACCCTTCCGCCGCCTAAAATTCAAGCTCAAGCGCGAGATCATCACCTTCCGCAACGCCGCCGTCGACCCCGCCCGCCCCGGCCAATACATCAACCCCGCCGAGTGGAACGCCCTCCTGGCCGACCCCGAAGTCCTCCTCCTCGACACCCGCAACAGCTACGAAACAGCGCTCGGCACCTTCAACGGCGCGGTCACCCCTCCCCTCGACACCTTCTCCGACTTCTCCGACTACGTCCGCCAACACCTCGACCCCGCCCGCCACCGCAAAGTCGCCATGTTCTGCACTGGAGGCATCCGCTGCGAAAAGGCCTCCGCCTACATGCTCCAGCAAGGCTTCCCCGAGGTCTACCACCTCAAAGGCGGCATCCTCAAATACCTCGAAGACGTCCCATCCGAATCCAGCCAATGGCAAGGCGCCTGCTACATCTTCGACGAACGAGTCTCCGTAGACCACGAAGACTTCCAAGCCCGCTGACAACGTCCCCGCTACGCCGTTGCTCGCCCACGGCGTCTCACCCGCGTCCTGTCCACCACCCCAGCTTCGCGAGTGCCTACCCGATAGGCGACCCAGGCGTAAGAGTTTCCGACGATGCCGTTCGCCTGGGCTTATTCTCCAGCACGCTGAAATCAAAAGGTCGCAGCTCCTCCGGATGATTTCTGACGTAGGCCAGAACCCGCTGGCGCTTTTGAATTCCTCGCGTTCCGTCTCCGTCGGAAGGGCAGAGATCGGGTCGGATTGCCGCAACCCGCTCAAATATGCCTGCCCAGCGCCGCTTGATGGCCGGTACGCTCACGAACAGCGTCTTCGATGCCGACGTGTCATCGTCCCCTTCGAGCGCAGCCTCCAGTAATTCCTGCTCCACCCGCGTGAACCTGAATTGCGGGTCTAAATGATGCTGAAACAGTCCAGCCGCGATCGAGTGCGGATCTTCACGCATGCTGTCCACCGTTACCACCGCAAGCGCCCGGTCGCGGTTCCAGGTTGTTTCCGGGTTCGCCTCCCGAAACGTCTCGAATCGATCAACAATTCGGAACGACCGATGACCATGCACATGCCACAGATCCAATTCATCCACGAGTTCCGTCAAGATTCTGGAAAATCGATAACCCGAAAATAGATCCTGGTAAGACCGGCCCAACATCACGCGCACTTCGTCCCTCTGCGTCGCCGTCAGGAAGCCGTCCTTCCAACTCGTATCGAGAATCACCTGGTCGAGGCCGCCATGCGTATTCGCTTCCCGCACTTCCTCGTAGCTCGCCACCACGCTATTCCCGCAAACCACACTCTCGAGGATTCTGGAGTTCAATCCCGGCCTTGGCTGCAGAACTTCAGCTTCGGCAAAGCTCTTCTGAACGAACGTCGCGAATCCAAAACCGACAAGCTCAACCTTGCCGTTGCTATTCAGTTCAACAACAGCGCTCCGCGACGCATGCCTCATCTCGAAGAGTTTCTGCCATGCGCTCAAAGCGCGTGCATCCCCCAGGACATCCGCCCCACTCTTGGCGGGATGCAGCCGCACACATTCCGGAAGATCGCTCGCTCGAGTTTTCCTCCAGGAGAAGAAGGCTTCCATCGCGAACCCCCAAAAGTATCCTAAAAGGCCATTGCGGGACCCATGCGCGCTTTCTAGAGTACAGGTCAAGTCGCTTCGAGTTCCAGCGCACCTTGCGCTCACGCTCGTGCAATCAATCCATCCGTGACCAAAGAGGAGAACAATATGAAAGCAGCTCATTGCAGATGGGTGCCGGCAGTTTGCGCGCTGGCGCTCGGATTCGTCTTCATAACCTGCGCCCAGGCACAATGTGGATTGCCCACGCGGCTGGTCAAGCCGGCCAACTGGCATCCGCAATCGCGACAGGCGCACCTGCTACCGGCAGCCTTCGCCGGTTCGGCGGATCAGGACGACTTTGGGCCGTCGATCGTCGGCATGTGGCACGTCACCTTCACCGCCAATACCCTGGGCGGGTCCTCCATCCCCGATACCGTCATCGATAACGCCCTCGTCGTCTGGCACGCCGATAAGACAGAGATCATGAATTCCGTGCGGCCTCCGCAGGACGGCAACTTCTGCATGGGCGTTTGGGAGCAAACCGGCAGATTCAATTACAAGCTCAATCACTTCGCCTGGTCTCCCAACGGATACCCCACCAATCCTCCGACCGAGATCGGGCCACCGGTTGGCCCCACCCACATCACCGAATCGGTCATCCTGGCCCCAGACGGGAATCGCTTCTCCGGAACGTTTACGCTCACCGCGTACAACACGGATGGAACCGTCGCCATGGCCTTTACCGGTGTCATCGCCGCCACACGCATCACCATCAACACCAAGGCTACCGACCTGTTCTAGCCGCAGAAAAACCTCCAAGTCGGGCGGCGGATCGGAACGACCCGCCGCTCTTCCGTTTTGGAGAAAACTGGCGCCGCTTTGAATTTTTAACATCGCCGTCCCCTGCATCTCCATCCAAGGTGTGCAGGGGAGTTCCTCATGAAAATCGGCTTCGTCGGATCCGGCATCGTCTCGCAAACCCTGGGCAGCGGCTTCCTCCACCACGGACACGAAGTCCTCATCGGCTCGCGCACCCCCGACAAGCTCGCCGACTGGAAGTCCAAAAATCCCTCCGCCTTCACCGGCACGTTTGAGGACGCCGCAGCCTTCGCAGACCTCCTCGTCCTCGCCGTCAAAGGCCACGCCGCCTCCAACGCCCTCCGCCTCGCCGGCGCCAGCAACCTCGCAGGCAAAACCATCATCGACGCGTCGAACCCCGTGCAGGAAGTTCCCCCCGATCACGGCGTCCTCACCCTCTACACCACCTCCTCCACCTCGCTCATGGAGCAGTTGCAGCAGGAATTCCCCTCCGCCAACTTCGTCAAAGCCTTCAACACCGTCGGCGTCGCCTCCATGGTCAACCCCGACTTCAACGGCATCCAGCCCACCATGTTCATCTGCGGAGACAACGAGGCAGCCAAGAAATCCGTCACCGCCATCCTCGACACCTTCGGCTGGGAAGCCGCCGACATGGGCACCGCCATCGCCGCCCGCGCCATCGAACCCCTCTGCGTCCTCTGGTGCATCCCCGGCTTCCTCCACAACCAGTGGACCCACGCCTTCAAACTCCTAACCCGCGACTAGAAGGCGGAACGCTTCCCCAAACCGACAAGCCCCACCCCAGGCATGTCCCAATGGCGACATGGGTCCAACTTGCCGAAAACCCGACTTTGCAGGAAAGGATCGTGGACCCTGTCAACACGCAGGCAGAACCTACCGTGACGGGGCGGCCTATTATTGGCTTACTTTATGGTAGGGGGAGCACCAATAGGTTTCCCTCCCCAGCCTGTGCTTACTGTTCCATTTTCGTCTGTTTGCAGGGGCACCAACCACCCTGTATTAGGGAACACGTTCACGTGTGGATCGAACCCTCCAATGTCGGGAGAGAACGTGAAATGGTGCCCTCCCTTGTCATCTTGATATATGGATAGAGTCCATAAGAGGTGGGTGTTTTTGGCGGATTTCGGTAGAAGAATCCGTGTCATGTCTCTGGTGAGAACGACGCTCTGCTGGTTTGACTTCGATAAGTCAGGGATCGCCAATCCGTCGTTAGTGACCGTAATGCGGTATGGTGGCCCGGTTATTCTCGCCAACTCAACCGTAGCGTCAAGAGCCTCTTTCTTGAGTCTTTCAGATTCGCAATCGAGCTGGGCTGTTTTGGCGTCAGCATTAGCGGCCTCCAAAGTTACCAACGAAACCAGTTCGTCGCTCTTTGCTCTTAACTGGGTTGTTGCAGAACGCATTTGGTTATTCAAGGACGATAACGATAAGCTCGTCCAAGCTTCTCCGGCAACACCCAATATCACAATGAACGTAGCGAATGCCTCAAACAAATATCTACGGAGTTCGGGGTGTTCGGGAGCCCTCACAATTCCAGTTCGCCATAAGCGTTTTTCGTCTTTGTATTCGAAACGAAGTCCTACTACTTCCAACACAACCCCAATGAGGACCAGGACTGCGGCAAGAATAGCAATATGTTCTGGAAGTGAAGACGATACATCCAGGGAGCTGATGGATCTTTCTAAAGCAGAAATGCCCCTCTCTAAAGTCGAGATGGAGGCATCAATTCGCGAGGAATCGATAGGTGCGACAGAAGGGCAACTTGCCAAGTGCTGGGGTATCACGGCCATTGCGAATCTCTCTTTAGGCGTGGTGGCGATTGCGGTACCGGCGATCTATTGGATAAATGACGGGGACGCGACACAATCCTAGCAGGCAATATATGAGCTCATCTCCGAAACGGACAGAAGAACAAAAAAGCAGAATTCGCACCTTCCGTGAAGGGATATTTACCACTGCTTGCGACTTGAAACGCAAGGTGCCATGAATGGGCTCGGCTCTGTGAAGGAACGGTCGCTCCCGCAAAACGGCGTTTCACCTAAGTTCAAACAGGCAGCCCAGCGACAAAATCGAACTTGGACAAGACCCGACTTTGCAGGAACAGGATTTCTTCAGGTAGCATCCGCGCATGGTTTACTTCCGACGTGCTGTCCTGCTGCTCCTCGCGATGTCTTGGTCTATTAGCAGTTCGGCGCACACCAGTCAGCCAACCGCCTCAGCCGAAAACCCTGAGCAGACAGTGAGGAGCTTATACCGCGAAGTCTTGGCGCATGCCCCGTCCGGTCTTCTTGATGGACCGAATACGAGGATCTTTTCACCATACCTAAGCCGGTCTTTGCTGCAAAACATGAGAACGGCTGGGGCATGCGGACAGGATTGGTTTCGACAGAACAAAGGACAGATGGTGAAAGCGCCATTCGCCTGGTCGGAAGCCGGGATGTTTACCGGGGCCAACGAGCGAACCTACCCCGGATCCTTTCGGATTGAGAGCACAAGGGCAGGAAAGGACGGTTCCTTCCTGGTTCTCGTGAGCTTCGCCTACAGGCCAGCAGATGGCCCGGGGACTTGGAGCGTTGTGGATACACTAGTGCGAGAGGGCGGCCACTTCGTACTGAACGAAGTGACCTTCCCAAAGGAACGTGCAGACAAAGCTGACTGGACACTCTCTCAGATGCTATCCGAAGGCTGTGCGGGGACCGCTTGGGTCGGAAGCCGGTAGCACCATCTGTTGGAGCCTATTTCGCTCCCGCAAAACGGCGTTTTGAGCAACTTCGCCGAGAAAGGTACGGCCCGGACCTGTCAACCCCCGGACCGCCCAAAATCCGATCCAACCCACTGATTCCAAACCAGATAAAACTTCTCAAAACTTGGCATAGTTACCCCCCGCCAATCACTACAATTGAAGTAGGGATCAATCCCAGCGCGAAGCAGGCAGGCTTGGCGCAGAACCGACGGCATTAGGGGGGGTATCTTGCAACCTAAGCCATTTCTTATCATAGAGTTATAGGCCATTTTCACTCCTGTCGCAGGGGGTATCTAGCCACCTAACTCACTTAGTTTGAACGGCTTGCGAGCCAAATCGACCCTAACAGGGGTGGGGGGGGGAGGGGGGTACCCCACCCCGGGAACGCCACACTGCCCAACAGGCAAACCCCTCCGGAATTCAGCCATCTCAGAAAACCGGAGGTAGTTCTATGAACCGGAAACTGTTAGCTGGACTGTTGAGCTTGGGAATGATCGCAAGCGTGCCGCTGGTTGCGCAGAATACTGCGGATACCACCGCAACCAAGGATCAACTGAAGAAGGACCAGAAGGCGGACAAGGCGCAAGCCAAGGCCGATAAGGCCGAGCGCAAGGCTCTCAACACCAAGAAGTATAAGAAGGCAGACAAGGCCCAGGACAAGGCCAACGTCCAGGCCGATAAGGCCGCCTATCCTCAAAGCTAGTTCAAAGGAACCTGCCCTCGAAGATTCGAGCGAGGCTGCCCTGCGACCAACCAGGCAGCCTCGCCGCTACACCTTCAGCCCAATCAGCCGCATCAGTTCCACCCCATTGCTCTTCATCGCCACGCCCTCCCGCAGCGTAAAGTCGAAGCGCATCTGCCCATTCACAATCTGATCCTGAAAATGCATATTTTTCATGGCCCCTTGCGGTAGTCCGACCATGTCCGCCAGCGCCAGGTCGTGCGTAGTTACCATGCCAATCGCGCCAGCCTCCACCAGCGCCCGCACCACGCCTTCTGCGCCTACCAACCTGTCCTTCGAGTTCGTCCCCTGCAGCAACTCATCCAGCAGAAACAACATGCCGTCATTACCCGCGCCCTCGGCTAGCGAGCAAATTCTCCCGAGCTTCTCAATCTCCGCATAAAAACGCGAGTGTCCTTCCTGCAGCGAATCGTTCAACAGCAAGCTCGCACCGATCCTCAGCGGCGTCAGCCGAAACCGCTTCGCCCGAACCGGAGCGCCGCACATCGCAAGCACCGTGTTCACGCCCAGCGTCCGCATCAGCGTACTCTTTCCACTCATGTTCGATCCCGAGATCAGCAGCACGCGCGTCTCGCCGCCCAACCGCAGACTGTTCCGCACGCACTTCGCCGACGCAATCAGCGGATGCCCCATCTCCTCGGCATCCACACAGGCGCCATCGCGCTCAAACTCCGGAAACACATCCGAAGGATGCTCATACGCATACATCGCCAGCGAGTTCAGCCCCTCCATCTCCGCGACCGCTTCCACCCACAACGGAACCGCCGCTCCATGCTGTCGCCTCCACCGCTGAATCGCCCAAGCCACCTGCACCGAATACATCAGCGGTGTGTCGAGCCCCTTCACGATCAGGTTGTCCATCGAGTCGCGCCATTGCCCGAGCCCCGCCAGCTTCCCAATCGCCACCGAGCCCGCAACCTTATGCGACTCCAGCTTCTGCTTGATCTCCACCAGCCGATCGGACGCAAACGTCTCCGCCTCCATCACCTCCAGCAGCGACGCCAGCAGCTTCATGTTCTTCACCGCCGCATCCGTGCCATCGAGCACCGCGGTGATCCTCTTCTCAAACGGCCGCCGCACCAGCTTCTCCGCCACCACCACAACCAGCAGCGCGCTAACCACGTCGACCGTCGTCACAGATGGCAGCAATCCCAACGTCCCGCCCAGCCACAACCAGATCCACGTACCCGCGAGGACCGCGAACAGCACCGCCAGCACGCCCGCAACCCAAGGCATCCAGCCTTGCGTCAGCACATCCTCAGCGGCAGACCACTCCCTCAGCGCTTCAGCCTGCACGCCCACCGCAGCCGTCTCGCCCGCCACACCCATCCGCTCCCGCAGATCGACCCGCCCACGCAACTCCTCCAACGCCCCCTGCCGCCGCAGAACCTCCGCCACCTCTGCCGGCTCCAGCAGCCACGTCAGCAACGTCTCTTCGCCCATCCGTGTCCGAGCGCGGCAAAGCAGCTCGAACATCCCACCCCGCCCCACAACGTCCAGGTCACCCGCATACAAGCTTGCGGCCAGCCGTGCCTGTACCTCCGCGCTGAGTCCGGAAGTCTCGCGGACCTCCAGGCCAATCCAGCGGTCTTCGATGCGCGCAATGCCCCGGCGATAAATCTCCGCTGCCCGCCGCGCCAAGCCAAGCCGCCTCGACACGCCCCCCTGCCATACGCCGAGGGCGACAAACAGCACGACCGGAATCGCAACGCACCAACGCGGACCTTCGCTCAAGAAGATCGTGAACCACGCCACCCCTAGAAACAGCACGACCGTCGCCAGCCGCAGCCAGCCCAGCAACAGGTGCAAAGCCGTCAGCTTCGATGCATGCCCTTCGCGCGCCAACAAACGCCGCTCGTACTCGTGCAGCGGTCCACCTTCCACACCATCGCTCATCAGTCCATTATGGACGCGCCGGAAATCTACACAGCGCGTCCATACCTGGTTTGTCTGCGCAGCTTAGGCCCTAAGCCGGCGCCGTACCAATCCCGCAAAGCCCATCAAGCCCGTGCCCAGCAGCACAAGGCTCGTCGGCTCTGGCGCCACCGCCGTACCCGGCACCTGGTCCAGCGTCGTCTCACCCACCTGCACCACGTACTGCGAGGTCTGCACCACGGTGAAGTCCACAATCCCGGTTCCCAGGGCAGCAATTTCCGCCGACGTCAGATCGTAAGACCACGGCGTCTGTATGCCCGAGATATTTTCGTAGCAGTACGCATATTGCACGCAACTCGCCACCAGGATGCTGCCGAGATACAGATTCTCTCCAGACGAGGACGAAAGGTCCGGCGTGGCCGCGCTACCGAAGAACCCTGTCAAATCGATCGACGTGTCGCCCGCCAGAATGTTGAAAGTCCCGATCACCGTGGGTGGCTGGTAAGGTCCTGGATCATGGAAATAGTCATACCCCTCGTAGGAGGGGAGCGTTTGAATGTTGTCTGCCTTCGCATAGGTCGTTCCAGCAAGGGCTGCGAGAGAGAGGACTACCAAAAACATCTTCATGAACAACTCCGGGGGTTGAAATCTGTCTTGATGCAGTGTGACGGACGACCACTGCTGTTGTTGGATGCAGCAATCCGCGCGCCGTAAGCCCGAAGTTTCGAACCGCTTGATTTGCAGGAGATTCGCGACTAGACAGGGATCGGCCGCGCAGTAACCTGCAAAGAAATGCAGTCACGTGAGAAAAAGAACTCTCCGCAGACGCCTAGTGGTGCGGGTTTGACGGTGCGCTGTGCGGCGCCGGTGGTGGCGGCGAAGGTCGCGGCGCTGGAGCCGGGTGTGGAGCTTCCGGTTGTTGTGCCGGCCCGGCGGGCCGATTCTGGCGCAGGTTCTCCATCTGCTGCGGCCCCAGCGGACGACCCGGATCGGTCGTCTCAATCGCCTTCTGTTGCTCGTCGAAGCTCGGCCGCGGCGGCGGCGGAACCGCCTGGTGAAAAAGTGGCCGGCTCTGGGTCGCGGCGCCCTGCACAGCCGCCGGAGCCTGCGGGCGCACCTCTGCCGCTGGACTTGTGGCCACTCCCGCACGCTCGCCCACAGCCAATCCAGACTGGCTCACCGGTTCCTCCCCCGTTCTCGAAGCCAGCGTCGGGCGAGCCGCGCGCGCAGGCACCACCCGCGCCGCCGTTCCGACCACCATCGTTCGCTGCGGTGTCACCAGCGGATGCGGCACCACCGGCGCATTGGCTACACCCTCCGCGCTCACCCTGGCACCGGGACCGCTCACCGGCCGACCAGCGGCAAAGCTCGCCTGCGTAACCGCCACCGTCGCCAGCGGCCGGTTCACATAACCGTGTTCGCCCCCCGACGCGTACACACTCGCCAGCGTCGGCTGGTTATAGATCGCGCGCACCTCGCCTACGTTGCGGTCATATTGGTTGGAGACGTTCACCCGGTTCTGATACAGCGGGCTCGCGTGATACCACGGCACATAGGTGTCATGCGGACCCAGCGCAAACCATGCCGTCACACCCGCTCCTCCCAGAAACGCGACCATCGCCGGCGAGTAGATCGGACGCACCACCGGTGCCCCCGGAATCCATCCCCACCGGTTGCCCCTATGCTCCCAGCGTCCATAGTGGAACGGCGCGAAACCCCAAGGCTCGCACCCCACCCAGGTCCATCCCCACGGAGCAATCCACGTCCAGCTCCCGCAGCTGTACGGCACCCAACCCGCCGCCACACCCGTGGGATACCAGACCGCTCCTACATCCGGGTCCGTCTCCCAGTCGCCGTTCCCGTTCAGATCTTCCGCCCCAATGGTTGCCGGATTCACATACGCATCTTCGCCCTGTACACCAGTCTCATAGGCGGCGTCTCGGTCATTTGAGAATCGATCCAGACCATCCGGCACCGCCGCATCCATCGCCTGCGAGGAGATGGGGTTGTTTCCCTCCAGGCGCACGCTCTGGCCGCCCTGGAGCACCTGCTGGAATCCGTTCCCATCCACCTGCACCTGGCCCGAAGACAGCTCAACCGTCGTCGCTCCTCCATCCGGGTCAACGTCCACGCGAACATCTCCCGGCTGCAGCACCGTCACCGCGACGTTCGGCGTGTCCAGCTCCACCGCGGTACCGGGCGCCAGCGCGAAGCTCCTCAGATGCACGCTTCCCTGAGCCAGCCCAAACTGCTGCAGCGCATCGGTCATCGACGTTATCGTCAGATCCGTCCGCTGCCCCAGGCGAACCGCCAACTGCCCGGTCTCCAACTCTGCGTTGGCGCCCACGTCGGTGTAAACACGGTCGCCCGTGGTCAACGCGTCATTCACAATGGCCGCACTGAACTGATCGACGCTTGCGGGCTCAACAGACACGTTGCCCAACAGCACGCTCACCCGTGCCACCTCCGCCGGCGGATCTCCCGCCTGCTGAGCCCGCGCTTGCATCACCGTCATCACGGCCATCGCCATTCCAGGAAGCAATAAGGATCGGAATCCGCTGGAAACCAGGCTGGCCCGTCTACGGTGTGCGCTGGGGGTGGAGTGCATTCATCCTCATTCCTGGAACTCAAACTTTTGAAAATCAAGCGGTTCGCAACGAACTAGCAGTGTAAACCCGTCAACTCCCCGCAAAGTTGCTCCGCCTATTGGACTCTGGGCTCCCACCCTACGCCCCAAACTGATCCCAGCAAATCCATGGAACCACAAAGCCGCTTCAGGCGTATCCTCTTGTCGTATCCCAACGACCGCGCGCCTTTGCGTCCAACGCGCGCTGGAGGACCCTGGAGGATCTATGCCCCACTCTCTTCGCTCGCTGATCACCTTCGCCATAGCCGCGCCTCTCGCCTGCCTTTTGCTCTCCGGCTGCCACGTCACCGAGGACGACCATGGTGACCACAAGAACGTCAGTATTGGAACTCCCTTCGGCTCCATGAAGGTCAATACCAATAAGAACGGGACCGACACTGCCTCCATCGGCATCACGGCCTACCCCGGTGCCACTCCCATCAACGACAAGGACAATGACGACTCGAACAACGCGAACGTCAGCATGAACTTCGGCCCCTTCCACCTGGGCGTGAAGGCTGCCGACTTTCAAAGCTCCGACCCCTCCGATAAAGTCATCGCGTTTTACCAGAAGGACCTCGCCTCGCGTTACGGCAGCGTGATCGAGTGCCGCGGCCACAAGAGCGTTGGGTCCGTCGACCGCACCTCCCAGGGCCTGACCTGCAGCGATGACGAGCACACCCACATCAAGACCAGCGACGGCCACTCCAAGGGCCTTTCCATCACCAGCGACGACTCCGCCGCATCCATCGAGTTGCGCTCCGGCTCCCCGCAGCATTTGCACATCGTCGGCGTAGAGCCCCGTGACGGCGGCACCAAGATCGGCCTCGTCTCCCTCGATCTTCCCTCCGACCTCTCCAATCACGACGACAAGGACAGCGAATAGCCTGGCCGCGTTTGCTACGCGGCCAGCGCTCGGCTACCCTTCACAGTAGTGAGTCCTCGCATCTGTTCCCGTTGTCACGCCCTTCTGCATCGCGAAGATGAGGGCGCCCTTGTCTATTGCTGGAACTGTGGAGCACCGCAGGTTCAGCTTTCCGAAGAGCTGCGCGATCAGATCGATCAGCAGATCAGTGCCCAGCAGGCTGCCGCCAATCCCCTCGCCGCGCCGATCCCGCAGTCCACAGCTCCCAGCAACGCCATCGTCTGGCGCGGCGCCATCCAGTGTGCCGGGCTGGCGGGCGCCATCGCCGCCGCCCTCGACCTGCTCTCCTTCGCTCTCCCCCCCATCACGCTGCTCTCGTTCTTCTGGTTCATCTCCGCACCGATCATCGTCATGGGCGTCTATAGCTCCCGGTTCCGCAGAACCCGAATCACCGCCGGTTTCGGCGCACGCCTCGGCCTGCTCACTGGACTCGCCATCCTCGTCGTTACCTCCACGCTCAACACCATCGGTCTCGTTCTCGAGCGCTTCGTCTTCCATTCCACCGCAGAGCTCGACACCCAGATCGAAAAGCTGTTTGCCCAGGTGCACACGAACTTCGCCACCCAATCGCCACAGTCGGTCAAGATCATGAACGATATGCTCGCCATTCCGGAATTCCGCGCCGGCATCCTGCTCAGCAGCATCTTCTTCGGCCTGGCGCTCTATCTCGCATACTCCGCGACCGCCGGCGCCTTCGCCGGCTATCTGCGCTCCCGCTCACCCCGAGGCTGAGCTCCTGCGGTCCGTTGGCCCGATACTCGCCCACCTCCCTCGCGACGCACGCCGACCAGCACCGTCCGCTGCTATCATGAAGGGCAAACCATGAGCGATCTCACCAGTTCCGCCGCAGCCACTCCGTCCGCCTCCAAGCCGCAGCTCCGCGAGAAGGGCCGACTTATGTCCGCCTCCGAGATCGAGCGCACCCTGGTCCGGCTGGCGCACGAGATCGTCGAGCGCAACAACGGCAGCGCCAACCTCGGCCTCATCGGCATCAAGCGCCGCGGCGTCCCGCTTGCCCAGCGCATCGCCAAGCTCATCGAGACCATCGAAAAGTCTCCCGTCGATACCGGCGTGCTCGACATCAGCTTCTATCGCGACGACCTCTCCACTGCCGGACCTCGCCCCGTCGTGGAAAAAGGCGACATCGGCTTCGACGTCAATGGCCGCGACATCATCCTGATGGACGACGTCCTCTACACTGGCCGCACCATCCGTGCCGCGCTCGACGCTCTCTTCGACCAAGGCCGCCCCAAGAGCGTCCAGCTGCTCGTCCTCATCGACCGAGGCCATCGCGAGCTTCCCATCGAAGCCCGCTTCATCGGCCGTACCGTCCCCACGTCGCGACGCGAAATCATTGAAGTCAAACTCCGTGAGATCGACAACGACGAACAAGTTCTCCTCGTCGAGCTCGCCGACTAATATCTCCCGCTTCCGCACGAAACCGCATTAGCCCAGCTTCGCTGTAGCTCGCCAGCCACAAGCGAGAGACGGATCCCGTTTTTCTCGAATATCGCAGGTACACCTCTCTGCGTCCTTCCCATGTGACCCTGCATCTGTATCTGGAGCCAACGCCATGAGCGAGGAATCCCTCAACCAACTCGACAACGAGCTCGACGCCAACACCGTCGAAGCCGTTCCCGTGCCCGCACCCAACGCCCCCGAACCTCTCAGCATGCGCTGTGCTCCGCGTCGTCACCATGCGCCGCCTCTGGTACGCGCAGATCGTCTCCACCTTCGGCGACTTCCTTGCTCTCTTCGCGGTCATCACCTACATGACCTTCCGTCTGCACGCCACACCGCAGCAGGTCACCGGCATCCAGATCGCCTACCTCCTGCCCATCGCGCTCATCAGCGTCATCAGCGGCGTCTTCGTCGATCGCTGGCCCGTCAAGACAACCCTCGTCACCAGCGACTTCATCCGCGCAGGCCTCTGCCTCTTCCTTCTGCTGGTCCACACCGTCTATGGCTTCTATGCCGCGCTTGCGGCGATCAGCGTCGTCTCCAGCTTCTTCAGTCCTGCGCAGGGTGTGGCCATCCGCTCGGCCGTTCCCCTTCATGGCCTGCGCTCGGCCAACGCGCTCATGCAGCAGGTTATGTTCATCCTTCGCATCATTGGACCGTCCGTTGCCATCCTCCTGGTCGGCGCGTTCGGTGCCAAGATCTGCTACTACCTCGACTCCGCCAGCTTCATCGCCTCCGGCTCGCTCATCGCCTCCCTCGCCCTGATTGTTCCCCGCAAAGCACCGCCAGTGCCGGTCGACGGACAGCCCGTCGTCAAGGAAAAAACAGGTATCCCGCGCATCCTCGCCGACATGAAGGTAGGCGCCGGCTTCATCCTTAATCACGCAGGCCTTCTCTTCGTCATCGTCGCCCTTGCTGCGGGGATGTTTGTGCTGGGCTGCTTTGGGCCGCTGATCGCCGTCTACGTCCGCGACGTCCTGCACGCGCTGACCAAGACGTACAGCATCGCCAGCGGCATGATCGGCGTCGGGCTTCTCGTCGGCGTCAATGCCCTCAATGCCTTTGCGAAAAAGATGAGCAACACCCTGCAGGTCTACCTTGGCCTCGGCGGTATCGCCCTTGGAACTCTTCTACTCGCAGCCATCCCCGCCGTGGCGACCGCCATCCTTGGTTGCTTCCTCATCGGCTTCTCCACTGCCGGCATCATCGTTCCATCCCAGACGCTGGTTCAGCAGGAGACTCCACCCGAACTCATGGGCCGCGTAGGTTCCACCTTGATGTCGGCCATCTTCAGCGCGCAGATTCTCGGCCTGGTGCTCTCCGGCATCCTGGCCGAACACACCAGCATCCGCGGCGTCTTCGGACTTTGCACCGCGCTTCTCGTCGCACTCGTCATTGCCGGCAAGCTATGGATGGAGCCCGCCGAACATCCTGCCCTCACCTAATTACTTCTTCGAGAACGATCTCACCAGCAACACCATGTTCCACAGATCGGCGTCCTTCGCCCGATCACCCTCTGCCGGCATCGCGCCTTCGCCGTTCTTGATGATGTAGAACAGCTCGCCGTCGGTCTTGGTCGCGAGCGCTGCTGGATTGCTCCAGTCCTTCATCTCCAGCTTCTGCTGCACAGCGAGATCGCCTTTTCCGTCGCCGTTCGCGCCATGACACATAGCGCAGTCGTAGCCGTACATCTTTGCAGCATGCGCTTTGCCCTCGGCTGTTGGCTTTACCGGGTTCGTCATGTTCACAGCTTCGGGAGGAATCACCAACGCAGCCGGTGCGGCCGCGGGTTGTTGCCCTGCTCCCACAAATAAAAAAAAGGAGAGCAGCAAAAAGTGAGGAAACATAGAACGCTCCTGTTGAGTAGCGCCCTAACTATACCCCTGGTTGAGGCCACTCGCCAGTTCCATACGTCCCCAGCCTCCCACCTTCAACCCCGCTAGTCAGTGACTACTATCACCTGGCCTCGTCTTCCACCGATCAGCGCATGTCGAATCAATCCTTCGACACCGCCGCACGTGCGATCAACACCGCCGTATACGCTGCTCCAAACCCGTTATCAATATTCACCACCGTCACATTCGGGCTACACGAATTCAGCATTCCCAGCAGCGCCGTCGCGCCTCCAAACGATCCGCCATATCCCACCGATGTCGGCACCGCGATCACCGGAACCCCCACCAACCCACCCACTACCGAAGGCAGCGCGCCCTCCATCCCCGCACATACCACCACCACGTTCGCCTCCGTCAGCTCGCTCCGCACCGCCAGCAGACGATGCAGTCCCGCCACGCCAACGTCATACATCCGCGACACCCGCACACCAAAGGTTTCCGCGGTAACCGCAGCCTCTTCCGCCACGGGGAGATCGCTCGTACCCGCACACACCACTGCAATATGCCCCTTGGACCCCTCCGACTCCGGCGTCTGTCGCAGGCTCACCGTCCGCGCCGTCAGATTATGGACAGCCCGCGGATACGCACTCACCAGCGCATTGGCAGTTCCCGGCTCGACGCGCGTCACCAGCACATCCACCCCGTCAGCCAGCAGGCTCGCGAAGATCTCCAACGTCTGCTCCTGCGTCTTGCCCGCAGCATAGATCACCTCCGGCAACCCGCTGCGCAGGCTGCGATGATGATCCACGCGCGCATGTCCCAGGTCCTCAAACGGCAGCGACGCCAGACGTTCCGCCGCAGCAGCAGGCGAAAGCCCTCCGCGCTCGACATCGGAAAGGATCTTCAGCAAATCATTCCGCTTCATGAACCGACCTTGCCCCCAACCTTCTCACCCTCGGTCGCTATCTGCGCATACGCCGCAATCGCGGCCTGCTGCACCTGCTTCAGCGGTACCTCGCAGCGCACCGCGGCAGCGCGACAGTCTTCAAACTCAGGCGCCGCATTCATCACTTCCCCGTCGAGCTTTCCAATCTTCATGCGAATCTCTCCATACGCCGTCTGCACCGGCTGATGATGCCGCTCCAAACAACTCCGTTCGTCGTGTCGAATGCGCATTCCAAGGGTGCTCGTCTCGCGCAGAATCAGCCTCTCCAACACAGGACGCTTCTTCTCGCTGCATAAAACCGTCAACAGCGTTCCCGGCCGGCCTTTCTTCATGATCACCGGCGTCAGCATCACATCCATCGCGCCCGCCGCCAGCGCCGACTCCGCCACCCACGCCAGCACCTGCGGCGACAAATCATCCAGCGCCGTCTCAAGCACCGTCACTGATCCAGCTCTCGTGTCTTCTTCCGACTCGCCAACGCTGATCCGCAGCGCATTCGGAAATCCCTTCGGATTCCGTGACCCCGCGCCATACCCGATCCGCTCCACACGCATCGCCGGCTGCGCCCCGAAATTCGGATCCAGCACCCGCACCAGCGCCGCACCCGTAGGCGTCACCAGCTCCTTCTGCACGTGCGCCGAGTACGTCGGGAACCCGCGCAACAGATCCGCCGTCGCCGGAGCCGGCACCGGAAACATCCCATGCGCACACTCCACCATGCCACCTCCGACATTCAGCGGCGAGCAGTACCACGCATCCACCTTCAGATACTCAATCCCCGCGCAGGCAGCAACAATATCGACGATCGCGTCGACCGCCCCCACCTCGTGAAAGTGAATCGCGTCGACATCCACGTTGTGAATCTTCGCCTCAGACGCCCCCAGCAACTCGAACGTCCGAATCGCTCGGCTCTTCACCGCCTCCGCCAGCGGCGCTCCCTGGATCAACTCGCGAATCACCGACAGCGAGCGCCCATGCACATGCTTATGTTCGTGCGAATGCTCGTGCTCATGTGTATGTTGATGCTCGTGAGTTTGTAGGTGTTCGTGGTCGTGCGTATGCTCATGATCGTGCGAGTAATCTACCGAATGCGCATGGTCCTCGTCATGATTGTGCGCAGCATAGGTCTCCTCTGCCGGGGATTCCCCCTCCATCACCCGCACCCGCGTGCACGAAATCCCGCTGCGATCCACCGTCTCGACCTTCAGGCTCGCGCCCAGTTTGAGCGCCGACGTAGCCTCCGTCAGCACCTCCGCCGGCACTCCGGCGTCGATCAACGCACCGAGAAACATATCGCCGGCAATCCCGGCAAAACATTCTAAATAAGCAATCCGCATGAACTCTCTTTCAATAGCGGGCCCCCATAGGGTAACCACGCTGGTTGGATGTCCCGAAGCCGCCGAATGATTTTCCTCGCGCCCTACCCAGCCTGGCCAATCGCCGTAACCGGCAACACATCATTCATCGATCCGGACCGATACCCCTGCGTATCCAGCGTGACATACAGAAATCCCGCACCACGCACTGCCTCCGTCAAGCGATCCAGCGCCTCCAACGTCAGCGCTCGCGCCAGATCTTCCCGCGCGATCTCGATCCGCGCAAGCTTCCCATGATGCCGCACCCGCACCTGCGCAAATCCCAGCGCATGCAACGCCTCTTCCGCCCGCTCTACCTGCGCGAGATTCTCAGCCGTCACCTCGCGTCCATACTCAATCCGCGACGAAAGGCAAGCACTCGCCGGCTTGTCCGCAAGCGAAAGTCCCGCCTCGCGCGCCAGCGTCCGTATCTCCACCTTCCTCAACCCCGCCTCCACGAGTGGAGCTAATGCGCCATGCATCTCTGCCGCCCGCTGCCCCGGCCGAAACTCCCCGCGATCATCCAGATTCATTCCGTACGCCAGGTGCTCGAATCCCAGCCGTCCGCGCGCTTCTTCCATCTGCGTAAATAGTTCGCTCTTGCAGTGGAAACATCGTTGCGCATCGTTGCGCGCATACTCCGGCTTCTCCAGCTCATGGGTCTGCAACACGCGCACAGGAATTCCATGCCGATCCGCGAACGCCATCGCATCCGCCAGCTCCTTGCGCGGCAGCGACGGCGAATCCGCGATCACAGCCAGCATCCTCTCGCCAAGCGCCTCGTGCGCCGCATACGCCAGGTACGCAGAATCCGTGCCACCCGAATACGCCACCAGCAGGGATCCCGCCGACGCAAGGTTCTCCTGCAGCAACTCCGCTTTGTCCTTCAAATCCATCGTGGCTCTAGCCTTTGCTGCGATCGGTAAATCGGAAGAAGAGCGACTGCTTCGCCACCGGCTCGGCAAGCTCATTGATCGATGCCATCTGAGATGCCGAGAGCGGCGTGAAGTTTGCAGCCAGGTGTACGTTCTCCTCGAGCTGCGCCACCGAGTCGCAACCGATAATCACCGTGCTCACCGGGTGCGTCAGCGTGAAGTACATCGCCTCGCGCATATTAATCACTCCCGGCCGAGTCGCAATCGCCGACCCCTCCCACGAGTGTCGCTGCGCATCCAACGGCGGCGGCGTCCAGTTCGAAAGCAGCCGCCCCCTCGCCGGAACCTTCATCCCGATAATGCCCATCTGCTTCTCAACCGCCAACGGCAGCAGCGCATCAGAAAAACTATAGATGTGTGAATCGGCGGCATTCAGAGCCAGCAAAATCGTGTCGAAGGGATGCCGGTTGATCGCGTCCATCAACGCATCGGGCCGATAGTGCCCGGTCACACCCAGGAACCGCACCACCTTCTGCTCCTGCATCTCGATCAGCGCTTCCATGGCGCCGCCCTTCGCAAAAATCGCGTCGACGTCCTCTGGAAGTCCCACATCGTGCAGCTGCCACAAGTCCACGTGGTCCGTGTTCATCAGCTTCAGCGACTTCTCGATCATCCGCAGCGAGCCCTCGCGCGTCCGCTCCTTGGTCTTCGTCGCCACAAACGCCTCGTTGCGACGCTTCTTCATCACCTGGCCGTAATACTGCTCACTCCACCGGTCCGGCCCGCCATAAATTGACGAGGTATCCACGTAATTCACGCCCAGATCCAGCGCGCGCTCAATGATCGGAACGGCCACGTCAAAATTATTCGCCTTCTCCAGCGCGGCCTGGCCGCCAAGGCTGAAGATGCCAACCTTGTAGCCGGTCTTCCCCAAATTGCGCGTCGGCATCGCCGTCAGCGTGCGCGGATTATCCGGCAACGCACCTAACTCACGAGACGCCGCGTGCGCCGGCATCCCAGCCTGCGCCAGCAATCCAGCAGCCACCGCTCCACTCTTCTTCAGAAAGCTACGACGATCTCCAGCGTTCGACGGATTGGCCATACAAGGAGCCTCCAGTTCAACTGACTCCTGATTCTATTCCAGAGTCCCTTGTTACCGCAGGTTCTCCTTGGGGTCGACAGTGCCGATGGGAGCTGACGGTGCCGGCAGCGGTTGCCGCACCGGTTCCTCGGGGGTCGGCTCCGAAGGCCCCGTCGTCTCCTGGTCCCCAATATTGAAAACCGGTGTCCCCTTTGGTAGCTTCAGCCGACCATCCGCGAGGTACGCCACCACCACGCCACCCGTCACGGCAGGCGCAAGAATTGTCATTGGAATCAAATACTTCTTGCTCTTGACCAGCGACTCCGTCACACCATCCACCGCATGACTGCGCGGAATCGTGCCCGGCACCTGCGGAATCACAAACGCGCTCATGTTCACGTCCGGATACTTCTGGCTATACGCCACCAGCGACCGCGCCACCTGCTTGGGCGTCATCAATCCGAAATCCGCGATGAAGTTGCGGTGAACAGCATGCGGCAGATAAATGTCCAACACCACGCGTGAAAAATCCGCGCAGTTGTGAAACAGCAGGTTGAAGTGCCCAACATTCTTCTTGTCGTTGAAGATTGCCATGAACCGCTCATCCTGCTCCGCTGTGCTGTCCACCTGGAACCCATGCATGGTCCGGATATACGACTCGCCAATCAACTCCGTCCACTCGCCCTTGGGAGCCTCTCCTTTCTTGCTATCCGGAGCCAGATCCATCAGGTGCGCCCGGCGATACACATCCTGCAACGCCGCAACCTGCGCCCGATCCGCAGTCGCCGGAATGTCGCTCAAATTGTCCACGGCATACAGATACCCGACCAACGGCACCGCAATCCAGTCGTACCCATCCACCTTGTGATACCGGCTGATGACCACCCCATACTCCCCCTCGTGGCAAGCGCGAAGAGACGTAGGCGAATCAGCACAGACGTGATTCAAATAAATCGCCGCGTGGCCTGTAGGATTCATCGCGCCAAACGCACCGTAGGGCTCTTCCATCAACAGCGCCACCGCCCCGCGAGCCGGCCGTGCAGTCATCAGCAAGCATCCAGACAGAAACCCAAGCGCGGCCATTGCCCGCCCCAGCGTCCGGCTGCTGCGACGCACTTTTTCCTTGAATTCGACCATCCCCAGTTGGATGCAATCGGCCGGCAGGCCGTTCAGAGAATCCGCGGCATTCTTGCCCCGCACACCCACGCATTCAAAATAAGTTACGCCCATTCCAAGCCGCCAAGCGACCGCACCCACGCCTTAAATTAAACAACGAACCCCGCAAGCCTGCGGGGTTCGTTGCATCGAGAACTACGCGTTATACGTCGACGACGAAACCCGACCTCCGTGCCCGGTCCAGTTCGTGTGGAAGAACTCGCCGCGAGGCTTGTCCGTCCGCTCATACGTATGCGCTCCAAAGAAGTCGCGCTGAGCCTGCAACAGGTTTGCCGGCAGCCGCGCCGTGCGGAAGCCATCGTAGAACGCCAGCGCGGTCGAGAACGCCGGAGTCGGCACGCCCAGCTCAATGGCTTTGATCAACCCCTCGCGCCAGCTCCCCTGGTACTTGTTGAGCGCGCTCGAGAAGAAATTATCCAGCAGCAGGTTCGACAGGTTCGGATCCTTATCAAACGCCGCCTTAATATCACTCAGGAAGATGCTGCGAATGATGCAGCCGCCGCGCCACATCAGCGCAATGCCGCCCATGTTCAGCTTCCAACCGTATTCCTTCTCGGCCGCGCGAAGCAGCATGTAACCCTGCGCATAGCTCACAATCTTCGAGCAATACAGCGCCCGGCGCACAATCTCGATGAACGCCGCCCGCTCGCCAACCGCTACCTTCGTCGCCGGCCCGTTCAGAACCTTCGACGCGGCCACACGCTCATCCTTCAGCGCCGACAGGCAGCGCGCAAACACGCTCTCGCCAATCAGCGTCACCGGCATGCCCAAATCGAGAGCAGAGATCGCCGTCCACTTGCCCGTGCCCTTCTGCCCTGCCGTGTCGAGAATCTTGTCGACAATCGGCGTTCCATCCTCATCCTTCTTCGCAAAAATCGTCGCCGAAATCTCGATCAGGTAGCTGTCCAGCTCGCCCTTGTTCCACTCCTTGAACACCTCGGCGAACTCATCCGCGCTCAATCCCAGACCATCCTTGAGCAACTGGTACGCCTCGCAGATCAGCTGGATATCGCCATACTCGATGCCGTTATGCACCATCTTCACGTAGTGTCCAGCACCATCCTCGCCCACCCAGTCGCAGCAAGGCGTTCCATCTTCCACCTTGGCCGAGATAGCCTGGAAGATCTCCTTCACATGCGGCCACGCAGCAGGATTTCCTCCCGGCATGATCGACGGACCAAACCGCGCACCCTCTTCCCCACCCGAAACGCCGGTCCCGATAAACAGGATGCCCTTCGCGGCCAAATCCTTCGTCCGTCGATTGGAGTCGGTAAACAGCGAGTTCCCGCCGTCGATAATAATGTCGCCCTTGTCGAGGTAAGGCAGAATCTGCTCAATCGTCTTGTCGACAACGTCGCCGGCCTTCACCATGATCATCACGCGTCGCGGGCTCTTCAGCAGCCCGCAAAGCTCTTCAATCGAGTGCGCCCCGACGACTTCCGTCCCCTTCGCTTCCTCGTTGATGAACTCGTCCACCTTCGATACCGTGCGGTTGAACACCGCTACCTTGTATCCGTGATCATTCATATTCAGAACAAGGTTCTGTCCCATGACTGCAAGCCCAATCAATCCAATGTCACACGTTCCATTCGACATAAATCATTCTCCAATGTGAGACGCCGAGCTCAAGGCGCTCGGCCCTGGCCTGCTGCTTCCTTCGCTAAGTGATAGACACGCTCGACCATCGAGCGCCGCCTGGGAGTACATCTAAATTCAATTCGGGCGCGACCCCACTTATTATCATATCCGCCGCCCCGCCAGCTACGTGACGTCCAACACAGCGCAATTCATACGCTGAATCCACAAACAGGTCATGCTCTCCATCCGCTGCGCTACACCGCCGCCGCCCGCGCCAACTTCTCCTGCGCCAAACACTCCAGCCACTCCTCCATCCCTGCCCCGCTCTTCGACGACATCCTCAATATCCGCATCCCCGGCCGCACCGCCCGAATATTCCTCTCCGCCGACTCCAAATCAAACTCGCAGGCCTCCGCTAAATCCATCTTCGTGACCACGGCAATATCCGCAGAATTGAAAATGTTCGGATACTTCAGCGGCTTATCCTCCCCCTCCGTAACCGACAGCAACACCACCCGCACATCCTCGCCCAGGTCGTAGCTCGAAGGACAAACCAGATTTCCCACATTCTCGATAAATAAATATTCAAACGAAGCCAAATCCCAATCCCCCAGGTGATCCGAAATCATCTGCGCCTCCAAATGACACCGCCCATCCGTATTGATCTGCTTCACCGGCATGCCCGCCTCAGCCAACCGCTTTGCATCATTGTCCGTCGCCAGGTCCCCCACCAGCGCCCCCGCCGTTTTCCCCGCCTCCCGCAACATCCGCAGCGTCCGCTGCAGAAACGCAGTCTTTCCCGACCCCGGGCTCGACACCAGGTTGATCGTCAGCAACCCACACGCATGCAGTCGCGCCCGCAGCCCGCGCGCAATCTCATCGTTCTTGTTAAGAATTCCCTTGCGAATCTCCAACACACGCGCTTCCATGCTCATCTCCCAGCGCGCCTTCGCGCTCGTCTCCTGGTAAATCAACTTCAATCGCTTCCACATCCAACTCGCGCCCTTGCCGCAGATCCCCGCTCGGCGTGTCGCACACCGGACAGCAAAAGTACTGCACGCTAGGCAACTCCACCTCACACGCACACACAGCGCAATAAATCCTCGCCGGCAGCTCCTTCACGACTAACCTTGACCCCTCCAATAAAGTCCCAGCACATGCAATCTCGTAGCTAAACTCCAGCGCGCCCCGCACCACTCCCGAAAGCGCGCCCAGCCGCACATACACCTCCTTCACCCGCACAGCCCTAGCCGCCCTCGCGCTTTCCGTCGCAATTTCGACCACACTGTACGCAATCGATAGCTCATGCATCCGTCATCATCCCGTCGCACATCCGATCATCCATCCCAATCGATACAATCTCCGTGGAGGTTCACTTGCATGGGAACACCCGCTCTGCGACCACCTGCCAACGCCTTTATTCTCATCTCGCGCCGTACGCCCGCCAGTGACCTCGGTCACGAGCTCACATCGAAGACGATGGTAAGTTCTGCACCATGTGCCCCTTCCATCGTCCAACGCTGTAGTTAGCCACTCTTGAAGGCAACCCGATGCGCCCGTCCCTGCGTTCCCTGTTCAACGATCAACCCGGCAACACCCGCGCCAAGATCCTCGCGATCTACGCAGTCCTCGCCGCCTTCAACCTCGGCGCCTGGACCTGGGCCGTCATCGCCTTCCACCGCTTCCCCGTCCTTCTCGGCACAGCCTTCCTCGCCTACAGCTTCGGCCTTCGCCACGCCGTCGACGCCGACCACATCGCCGCCATCGACAACGTCACCCGCAAGCTCATGCAGGAGGGCAAGCGCCCCGTCGCCGTCGGCTTCCTTTTCTCCGTCGGCCACTCCACCATCGTCGTCATCGGCAGCATCGCCATCGCCGCCACCGCTCTAGCCCTCCAACACCGCATCGACCATATCCGTACCATCGGCGCAATCATCGGCACGCTCGTCTCGACGCTCTTCCTCTTCGCCATCGCCATCGTCAACCTCATCATCCTGCGCGCCGTCTTCCGCACCTTCCAGTCGGTCCGCCGCGGCGATCCCTACGTCGACGAAGACTTCGACCTCCTACTCGGCAGCCGCGGCTTCCTCTCCCGCCTCTTCCGCCCCGTCTTCGGCCTCATCCGCAGCAGCTGGCACATGTACCCCCTCGGCCTGCTCTTCGGACTCGGCTTCGACACCGCCACCGAGATCGGCGTGCTCGGCATCTCCGCCGCCGAAGCCACCAAAGGCCTCCCCCTCATCTCGATCCTCGTCTTCCCCGCCCTCTTCGCTGCCGGCATGTCCCTCATCGACACCACCGACAACATCCTCATGCTCGGCGCCTACGGCTGGGCCTTCGTCAAACCCATCCGCAAGCTCTACTACAACCTCACGATCACCTCCGTCTCAGTCGTCGTAGCCTTCGCCGTAGGCGGCATCGAAGCCCTCGGCCTCATCGGCTCGCAACTCCACCTCGACGGCCACTTCTGGTCCCTCATCGCCAAACTCAACAACAACTTCGGCGTCCTCGGCTACTTCATCATCGGCCTCTTCGCCTTCGCCTGGATCCTCTCCGTCCTCATCTACCGCTGGCGCCGTTTCGACCACCTCGAGCTAGCCACCCCTCTCCCCAACGAATCCGAATAGCCCGTCTGCAAGCCTCCCTCTGCGTCCGTATACTGTCCTCGCTCGTATAAGGACAGTGGCCCACCCAATGAAAACCCTCTCGCTCGTCGCCGCACTCCTCTTCGGCTCGCTGACCGCGCAAGCCCAACGCCCCGCCATCACCGGCATCTCCCACATGTGCGTCTACGCGCACGACCTCGCTGCCTCCGACAACTTCTACGCCCACATCCTCGGCGCCACCAAGGCTCCCGACCCGCAAGATCCCGCCGGCGTCCGCTATTACTTTAGCCCGACGCAGTTCGTTGAAGTCCTTCCCCTCCCCGCCGACCACACCATTAGCCGCATGGCCTGCGTCGCCTACACCACGCCCAACGCCGCCGCGCTCCGCAGCTATCTCGCCGCGCACAATGTCGCTCACCTCTCAGAACTCCACAGCTCCACCGACGGCGCCCACTGGTTCGACACCCAGGATCCCGAAGGCAACAAAGTGCAGTTCCTCCAGCCCACCCATACCCACGCCGCCGTCATCACCACCCTCCCCATCAGCACCCGCATCATCCACGTCGGCTACCTCGTCCACAACCGCGCCGATGAAGACCACTTCTACCGCGAGATCCTCGGCTTCCGCCCCTACTGGTTCGGCGCCATGAAAACCGACTCCCTCGACTGGATCTCCCAGCAAGTTCCCGACGGCCACGACTGGCTCGAGTACATGATGGTCGGCGACGGCTCCGACACGCCCCTCGACCACCTCAACGAACGCGAAATCGGCGTCCTCAATCACTTTTCCCTCGGCGTCCCCAACATGGAGCAAGCCGTCACCACGCTCTACGCGCAGGACCGCCTCTCCCCGCGCCACGACGGCCCGCAGATGGGTCGCGACGGCAAGTGGCAAGCCAACCTCTACGACCCCGACAACACCCGCGTCGAGCTCATGGAATTCCAGCCCGTCTCCAAACCCTGCTGCTCCGACTTCACCGCCTCCAGCCCCACCCACTAAGGCTTCCTCGAGGCCAGCGCGCATGACCCCCATCCAACGCCGCTCGTTCCTGAAGTCCATCGCCGCGACCGCAGCTGCCTCCGCGCTTCCTCCGCGCCTCCACGCCCACGCGCAAGCACCCCTCGCCTCCACCTACACCGCGCCGCCCATCCTCATCAACCAGCTAGGCTATCTCCCCAACTACGAAAAACGCGCCACCGTCCTGCTCACGAAAATTTCCAACCCAAATGCGTTACAACCTCCATCCGTTTTTCGCGTGCGCGCTCAAGACCACTCCGTCGCGTTCGAAGGCAAGCTATCCCCTCCAGCCGCCGACGCCTCCTCCGGCGACACCACTTGGCAGGCGGATCTCTCTCAACTCAACACCCCAGGCATCTACCGTCTCGAGGTTGCCAACGCTATCTCCGACGCCTTCACCATCGCCCCTACCGTCTACGCCGAAGCCCTCTATCTCACCGCCCGCGCCTATTACGGCCAGCGCTGCGGCTGCGCCGTCGACCTCGGCAATGGCTACCACCACCCCGCCTGCCATCCCGACGGCGCCTTCGATCCCACCTCCGGCCGCACCGGCTCCGTCCCCAACACCGGCGGTTGGCACGACGCCGGCGACTACGGCCGCTACATCGTCAACTCCGGCATCACCACCGCCACCCTCCTCTGGGCATGGGAGCTCTACCCCGATGCCCTCCGAACCCTCAAGCTCGATATCCCCGAGTCCGGCCACCCCCTCCCCGACTTCCTGGCCGAAATCAAGTGGAACCTCAACTGGATGCTCTCCCTGCAAGATCCCACCGACGGAGGCGTCTGGCACAAACAAACCAGCCTCCACTTCTGCGCCTTCATCATGCCGCAAGACGACCACCTCCCCAGCCAGATCATCGGCACCGGCGCCGCCCCCTACAAAAGCACCTGCGCCACCGCCGACCTCGCCGCCGTCATGGCCGTCGCCGCCCGCTGCTACAAGCCCTTCGACCCAGCTTTCTCCGCCCGATGCTTAGCCGCCGCCCGTCTCGCCTGGACCTGGACCCGCGAACACCCCAACGTCATCTTCAACAACCCGCCCACCGTCTCCACCGGAGAATACGGTGACAACGATTGCAGCGACGAGCTCATCTGGGCCACCGCCGAGCTCTACAACACCACCCTCGAATCCCAATACGAGTCCGCCTTCCTCGAATCCACCCAACCTCTCCTCCCCAATCTGAAAATCACCGTCCCCTCTTGGAACAGCGTAGCCTCCCTGGGCCTTTGGGCCTACGCCTTCGCCCCCCGGCACAAGCTCAGTCCCGTCGTCGACGCCATCCAGCAAGCCACCCAAACTGCCGCCGCCGAATTAATCGCCCGCACCCGCACCAGCGGCTACGGCACCAGCCTCTTACTCACCGACTACCACTGGGGCTCCAACTCCAACGCCGGCAACCAGTCCCTCCTTCTCCTCGTCGCCAACCATTTCCAACCCAGCCCCACCACCCTCAACGCGGCCCTCTCCAACCTCCACTACCTCCTCGGCCGCAACTGCTTTGGAGTCTCCTGGGTCACACAACTAGGCCAACGTCCCTTCCAGCATCCCCACCACCGCCCCAGCGCAGCCGACGGCATCGCCGCCCCCTGGCCCGGCCTCCTCTCCGGCGGCCCCAACGCCCACCGCGGCGACGCCGTAGCCGACGCTCTCCCCAAAGCCCCGCCAATGCGCATGTGGCTCGACGACCAGCGTGCCTACTCCATGAACGAAATCGCCATCAACTGGAACGCCCCACTAGTCTTCCTCCTGGCCGCCGCCAACACCCCCCACCCCTGACTCTCCCCGCGCCCACCAAAAACATCCGTCGGCACCCACCAAAAAACATCCGGCGTCGCCCACTAAAACATTCGTCATCTCGACCGGAGCATCACGCTCTTGCTTCTCGTGATGCGCAGTGGAGAGACCCCTGTATTCCGCTTTTGCCGTTGCTTTTCTTTCTGTCATTCCCGCAGGGAATCTGCTGTTTGCTCGTCAAGCTACGAAGTTACGTTCTCCGAAAAGGCCTTACCGCACCACATCCTTCAACGCCCC
Organism: uncultured Acidobacteriaceae bacterium; assembly: GCA_963796535.1. GTDB lineage: Bacteria > Acidobacteriota > Terriglobia > Terriglobales > Acidobacteriaceae > Granulicella. Next base: position 41,581 of record CAWCMO010000007.1, on the reverse strand, counting down.
CCGCGCCGCCTCCAACACCAACTCCACCTCAGCCTCCCCATGCGCCGCACTCACAAACGCAGCCTCATACTGGCTAGGCGGCAGCCACACCCCCCTCTCCAACATTCCCCGATGGAACCGCGCAAACATAGCCGTATCCGAAGTCGACGCCGTAGCAAAATCCCTCACCCTCTGCGGCGTAAAGAACCAGGTAAACATGCTTCCCACCACGTTCGTAGTCATCGCAATCCCTTCGACCGCCGCAAGCTTCGCCACCCCTTCCGCGATCACCGTCGTTGTCTCTTCCAAACCCGCATACAACGAGTCCCGCCGCTCCAAAATCGCGCTCAAGGTAGCAATCCCCGCAGCCATCGCCAGCGGATTCCCGCTCAGCGTTCCCGCCTGGTACACCGGCCCCAGCGGAGCCAGGCAATCCATCACATCCGCGCGTCCGCCAAACACTCCCACCGGCAATCCACCGCCGACAATCTTCCCCAGCGTCGTCAAATCCGGAAGCCCGCCAATCTCCTCCGCAAAAAATTCCTGCGCCCCTCCAGCCGCCAGCCGAAACCCAACCATCACCTCATCGAAAATGAGCAGCGCCCCATGCTTCCAGGTAATCTCCCGCAATCCCTTCAGATACCCAGGCTCCGGCAAAACCGTCCCCATATTCCCCACCACCGGCTCCAGGATCACGCAGGCAATCTGATCCGGATGCGCCGCAAACGCCGCTTCCACCGCGCCCAGATCGTTATACGGCAGCGCCAGCGTATGCATCACCGTCTCCGCCGGCACGCCCGCCGACCCCGGTATCCCAAACGTCGCCACGCCACTCCCCGCCTTCACCAGCAGCGCGTCCGCATGCCCGTGATAGCAGCCCTCAAACTTGATGACGAACGGCCGCCCTGTAAATCCACGCGCCACCCGTATCGCCGACATGCAGGCCTCCGTCCCCGAGCTCACAAACCGCATCTTCTGCATCGACGGATAGCACCGCTGCACCAACTCCGCTAAATCCGCCTCCGCCGCTGTGCTCGCTCCAAACGACGCACTCTTCCGCGCCGCCTCGCGTATCGCCGCGACCGCCGGCGGGAACGCGTGTCCCAGCAACATCGGCCCCCACGACCCAAACATATCCACAAACCGATTACCGTCCACGTCGTACAAGTACGCACCCTCGGCACGCTCCACAAATGGCGGATGCCCGCCAACCGCGCGGAATGCGCGCACCGGGGAATCAACCCCACCCGGCAGAAATCCTTCAGCGCGCTGCTGTAACTGCGCCGACCGTGCAAAAGAAATGCTCATATCCACAAGTATAGAAGTCACCGCAGACACTATAGAAGTGACCACAGACACGACTCTCCGAAATCCGGCTGATAAACTTGCTCTGCACCCATCCAGCAAGTGAAGGCGACCCCGTGGCAAAAACAACCCTCGGCAACGATGAGCAACCGCCGCGTGAAGGCTCTGCCGCCTCGTCGCAACTCTCCAAGTCCTCCGCCATCCACAAAGAAGCCCGCGCGCTCCGCAGCGAAGACCACGCCATCGTCTCCACGGATCGCCACGTCCTCGCCAACGACCGCATCAAGGGCCTCGCCCGCCGCACGTTCAACAAGCACGTCCTCAGCGAAATCGGTGGCTTCGCCGGCCTCTTCCAACTAGACGCCGAGCGCTTTCCCGACCCCGTCCTCGTCTCCACCACCGACGGCGTAGGCAGCAAACTTGAGCTCGCCATTCAGCTCGGCCTCCACTCCAGCATCGGCGCCGACCTAGTCAATCACTGCGTCAACGACATTGCCGTACAAGGTGCCACACCCCTCTTCTTCCTTGATTACTTCGCCGCCGGCTACCTCGATCCCGACGTCGTCCAGCAAGTCATCAGCGGCCTCGTCGACGCCTGCAAAGCCAACGCCTGCGCCCTTCTCGGCGGCGAAACCGCCGAAACTCCCTGGCTGTACGACCAAACCCAGTACGAACTCGCAGGATTTATGACCGGCGTCGTCAGCCGCTCCCGCCTCATCACCGGCGAAGCCATCAAGGAGGGCGATTGCCTCCTCGGCCTGCCCTCCAATGGCCTCCACACCACCGGCTATTCGCTCGCCCTCAAGCTGCTCCTCGAAACCGCCCGGTACCGCCCCGACCAGTACATCAACGAGTTGGGTGACAAAGTTGGCGCCGCCCTCATGCGCCCTCACCGCAGCTACCTCGCGCCCATCCGCAAGCTCATCCAGGCGGAAGTCGTCACCGGCTTCTCCCACATCACCGGCGGCGGCCTCACCGAAAACCTTCCCCGCATCCTCCCCCGCGGCCTGGCCGCGCACGTCGACCTCTCGGCCTGGGATCCACCGCAGCTCTTTACCCACCTCAAGCAGCTAGGCGGCCTCGATCACGACGAAATGTTCCGCACCTTCAACATGGGCATCGGCCTCGTCGCCGTCGTCCCCGCTGACCTCCTCAAGAAAGCGCGCCTAACCCTCACCCGAATGAACGAGCGCTCCATCATCCTCGGCCGCGTGATCCGCAAGAGCTCGCCCCGCATCGTCTACAGCTAATCATTCCGCTGGTCGTTAGCGTACCGGTGAGGCCATCCCCGCAAACTGTGTCCGGTACACAATCACGCCCAAAACCAGCACCAGCGCCTGGAAGTAAAGAAATGTCTTCGTGCTGGGCTTCTCCGGCTCAGGCCCAAAGGCGCGCCACGCCATGCCCAGACCCACAATCAGGAAGATCCAAAGCGTCGACGGCCCAAATAAATCACCATTCGTAATCGACAGCGCAAACAACACCCCACACGTCAGCGCAATCAACCCCCGCTGCAGCCGAGACAGCGCATACGTAGCCTGCGCACCATCGAACCCCAGCAACGGAAACAGATTGATGAAGTTGATCCACGCGCCCACATACACCAGCACCATGAAGATGGGCGCATGCGTCGAAACGAAAAATCCATAACACGCAAACGCCGCAAACAGTCCATACAGCGGCCCCGCCAGCGAAATCGACGCCAGATCCTCCAGCGAAACGCCCTGCCCATACCACCGCACATACGCGCCCATCATCGGCAGGAACACCGGCAGCTCAGCCTTCAACCCACGTCGCCGCACCGCCACATAGTGACCCATCTCGTGGACGAACAAGCACGCCAAAAACCCTGCCGCAAACTTCCATCCAAACAGCACCCAATAAATCCCGAAGAACGCCACCAGGCTTAGCAGAAACTTCAGCTTGAACACCAAAAACAGCAGCGACTTGATCTTCAACAAAAACAGCGCAATCGGCGCGAACGGCCCCAGCCGCTTGGTCCACTTTGCTTTCTGATCCTCGGCAGCCTTCAACCGCGCATCAATCTGGGCGATATGCTGCCGCACGCTCGCCGCCTGCGGCGTCTCCTCCGGCAGCCACGCCAGCGCAGATCTCCACCGCTCCCGCGCCTCAACCCACTTCTGTTCCTGCTCCAACTCCTGCGCCGACCGCGCAATCTCGCTCAGGTGCACCCCGTACGTCAGTGTCTGGCAATCGGGACACGCCAACGTCCCATCCGGCAGCCAATGGCTGCACGACGGGCAATTATGAATCACCTCAGGCGGCGCGGGTTCGGGCGGAAGTACGGTTGCGTTCGTAGTAGACACTGCATTCACATTCTATTGGACGCTCGGCGATCTCATACGACGCGCCCTCCCGCCGTCCTCCAACATTGGCCCCGAACCGAATCATCCCCCAAGGCCATCCAACTCCCATGCCCGAAGCCACCACCGCGCCCGACACCCTCTTCACCCCGCTCCACCAGCGCAGCATCACCCTCCCCAACCGCATCGTCGTCTCCCCCATGTGCGAGTACAGCTCCGTCGACGGCCACGCCAACGACTGGCACCTCGTCCACCTAGGCAGCCGCGCAGTTGGCGGAGCAGGCACGGTAATCACCGAAGCAGCCGCCGTCAGCCCTGAAGGCCGCATCACTCCCGGCGACCTCGGTATCTACTCCGACGACCACATCCCCTTCCTCTCCCGCATCACCGGCTTCCTCAAGGAGCACGGCAGCGTCCCCGGCATCCAACTCGCCCACGCCGGCCGCAAAGCCAGCATGACTGCCCCTTGGGTCACCCCCTCCCACACCGCCACCGCGGCTGAAGGCGGTTGGACCAACGTAGTCGCCCCCTCCGCCCTTCGCTTCCACGATGAATACCCTCTCCCCCAGGCTCTCGACCGCGCCGGCATGAACAAAATCATCTCCGACTTCGAGACAGCCACCAGACGCGCCGCCCAGGCCGGCTTTCTCCTTGCCGAAGTCCACGCCGCTCACGGCTACCTCGCCCACGAATTCCTCTCCCCAATCTCCAACACCCGCACCGACGAATACGGCGGCAGCCTCACCAACCGAGCCCGCTTCCCGCTCGAAATCATCCGCGCCGTCCGCTCAGCCTTTCCCGACCATCTCCCCGTCTGGGTCCGCGTCTCCGCCGTCGACTGGGTAGAAGGTGGCCTCACCATCGAAGACTCCGTCGAATTTGCTCGCCTCGTCAAAGCCGCAGGCATCGACCTCCTCGACGTCTCCTCCGGCGGCAATGATCCCCGCCAGCAAATCCCCGTCGGCCCCGGCTATCAAGTCGCATTCGCCGACCGCATCCGCCGCGAAACCGGCCTCGCCACCGGCGCCGTCGGCATGATCACCGAACCCGCCCAGGCAGACCAGATCATCCGCACCGGACAAGCCGACGTAGTCCTCCTCGCCCGCGAACTCCTCCGAGAGCCGTACTGGCCCCTCCGCGCCGCCACCGAACTCCACCAACCCGCCAGCTACCCCGTCCAATACGAACGCGCCGCCCAGGGCAAAGTAGTCCGCCGCCAACCCCTAAAGAGCTAGTTCTCAGTTGTTAGTTCTTAGTTGTTAGTTCTCAGCTGCCAGCCCCCTCACGGCTCCAACTGAGAACTAACAACTGAGAACTGACAACCCCTTCTCATCCCCACCCAACCCTTCAAGTAACCCTCGAACCCCCGTTAACTAATCTGATACCGGGTGCACTCATAGGTGAACCACAGGCGGAACCGCGCTTACTACTAGTTCGATTCGTCTGCCATCCTATACGTTAGTAACTCAGATCGTAGTGACGTCACATCATCCAATTCGCAAAGCAGTTACCCCTGAGCCAACCGTCATTCCGGACAAGCTCTACTTCCGCATTGGCGATGTAGCGAAGCTGTGCGATGTCCCCGCCTACGTCCTGCGCTTCTGGGAGACTGAGTTCCCCCAGCTTAAGCCCAACAAAGGTGGCACCGGCCAACGCCTCTACCGCAAGCGCGACGTCGAGATGGCCCTCCGCATCAAGAGCCTGCTGTACGACCAGGGCTATACCATCCCCGGCGCCCGCCAGGCCTTCTCCGCCGAGTCCAAAGCTAAAGAAGCCCCCGAAACCACCCAGCTCGCCGCCGCTCCCGTCCCAACCCCCGCGCCCGAGCCCACGCCCCTCGTCGATGTAGGCGAAACCATCCGCCAGGAAGCCCACCGCCGCGACCAGATCTCCACCCTCCGCGCCGAACTCCGCTCACTCGCCGACCTGCTCGCGAAGCCCGCCTCCCCCGACCATCCCGAACCCGTCGCCGCCGCTCCCGCGCCTATCGAAGCCAAGCCCAAACCCCTGCGCCCCCGCCTCGTCCTCGAGCCCAAGCCCGACGCCAAAACCCCCCGCCTCGTCGATCAAGGCGACCTCTTCCCCTCCGAGTAACATCGACACCGCTCAAGGGAGGGTTGTCCGTGCACGTTCTCAGTTCTCAGTTGTTGGTTGTTAGTTCTGAGTTGGTGCCTGCTCAAGGCGGTTGGAGGCCAAAAGGTTCAAACTGACAACTGAGAACTGACAACTGAGAACCAGAACGCAGTCCATGACCTCCACGCCGACCACGCGCAAGACCCACACCGCCGGCTCAGCCGCCATCCTTCTCATGCTGAGCTCTTTCGGCTCCGGCCTGCTCGCGCTCGTGCGCATCCGTTACGTCAACGCCCTCTTTGGAGCCGGCGCCGCACAGGACGCCTACCGCGCCGCCTTCACCCTCCCCGACCTCCTCAACTACTTCCTCATCGGCGGCGCCGCCTCCATCTCCCTCATCACCATCCTCAACCGCTATCGCGAGGCCGGCGACGAAGAAGGCGGCGACCGCGCCCTCTCCGTCATCCTCACCACCATGCTCGTCGTCCTCGGCACCGGCGTCCTGCTCGCAGAAATCTTTGCCCCCGAATACGTCTGGCTAGCCAACAAAGGCTTCCGCTCCGATCCCCGTCCGCGCCGCGCTCTGCACCGCGCTAACCCGCATCATCCTTCCCGCGCAGCTTTTCTTTTTCATCGGCAGCGTGATGAGCTCGCGCCTGCAAGTCCGAAAGATCTTCATCTACCAGGCCTTCACCCCGCTGATCTACAACGGCGGCATCATCCTCGGCGCCATCCTCCTACACGCGCGCCTCGGTATCTACTCGCTCGCCATCGGTGTGATCGCCGGCGTCCTCATCGGCTCTGCCCTGCTCAACGCCATCGGAGCCTTCCGCACCGGCTTCCACTACACCCCGTGCGTCAACTTCAAAGCCCCCGCCTTCCTTGAGTGGCTCAAGCTCTCTCTCCCCCTCATGATTGGCGTCTCGCTCGTCATGTTCGACGGCATCTTCCTCAAGTACTTCGCCTCCGTCCAGCACGGCGGCATCACCCTCATCGGCAACGCGAAAGATCTCTTCAACGCCCCCTTCAACATCATCGGCGCGGCCGCCGGCGCCGCCTCCCTCCCCTTCTTCGCCAGCCTCTTCCAGCAGAATCGCGCCTTCGACTTCTCCTCCTCCGTAGGCCGATCCGTCTCCCGCCTCTTCGCCGTTGGCATGCTGGTCTCCGCCTGGATGATCGCGCTCGCCCCGTGGCTCATGGACCTCTTCAAGAGCGGCAAATTCAACCACGCCGACGTCCTCAGCGTCACCCACCTCTTCCAGGTCCTCGCCATCACGCTCCCGCTCTGGGCAGTCCAAGGCATCTACGCCCGCGCGTTCTACGCCGCATCCGACACGCGCACCCCCGCCATCACCGGCACCCTCATTACCCTCCTCTCCGTTCCTCTCTACTGGGCGCTCTTCAAACTTCACGGCCTCACCGGCCTCGCCGTCGCCTCCGACATCGGCATCCTCATCCAGACCGCGACCCTCGCCATCCTCCTTCACCGCAAGCGCCTAGTCTCACTCACCCACCTCGAATACACCGAGCTAGCCCGCTCCCTCGCCGCCGCCCTCCTCGCATTCGCCGCCGCCTACGCCGCCACCCACATCCTCCTCCACACCCACCCGAACCTCCAAGGCCACAAAGCCGACCTCCTCCTCCTCACTATCGGCAGCACCGCCTGGCTCCTCGCCACCTTCGCCACCCTCCTGGCCCTACGCTCCAAACTCCCCAACCAAATCCTCCGCCGCAAATCCGCCTGACCTATCCAACTGAGAACTGACAACTAACAACTAACAACTGTTCCACCCCCCACCCTCCCCCTTCACCCCACGTTTCCCGCCACTCACTGCACCCGCTTCGCCCCACCCCCTCCGGGCAGGTAGAATAAAAGGGTTCCGCCCGCGACGATTCACATCGTATGGGAGGAACGTCCGGACACCAATGCTGCGCCACGCCCGTGGCACATGACAGCACGAGGGGCCGGTCGTCGGGCGCTCTGTTTTCCCCCGAGCGCGTCCGGCTATTTGATCGAAGGAGCTTTCCGCTTTGTCTACCAACACCGACCGTTTCCTCTTTACCAGTGAGTCCGTGACCGAAGGTCATCCCGACAAGATCGCCGACCAGATCTCCGACGCCATCCTCGACGCCTGCCTCGCCGAAGACCCAACCAGTCGCGTCGCCTGCGAGACCCTCACCTGCACCGGCCTCGTCGTCGTCGCCGGAGAGATCACCACCAAGGCTTACGTCGACTTCCAGACCCTGGTCCGCGAGACGGTCAACAAGATCGGCTACGATGACGCCATCAAGGGCTTCGACTCCAAGACCTGCGCCGTCATCTCCACCATCAACCGCCAGTCCCCCGACATCGCGCAAGGTGTCGACACCGGCGGCGCCGGTGACCAGGGTATGATGTTCGGCTACGCCACCAACGAGACGCCCGAGCTCATGCCCACCCCCATCTCGCTCGCCCACAAGCTCGCACACAAGCTCTCGGAGGTTCGCAAGAACGGCAAGCTCCCCTACCTCCGCCCCGACGGCAAGTCGCAGGTCACGGTCGAGTACGACGCCAACAACAAACCCGTCCGCGTCGACGCCGTCGTCATCTCGACCCAGCACGCCGAGTTCTCCGACCGGGATCCCAACAGCACTCTCACCAATGAGCAGCTCCGCGCTGAGATCATGGAGCACGTCATCCAGGCCGTCATCCCCGCCAACCTCCTCGACGCCGACACCAAGTACCACATCAACCCGACCGGCCGCTTCGTCATCGGCGGACCCATGGGCGACACCGGTCTCACCGGCCGCAAGATCATCGTCGACACCTACGGCGGCATGGGCCGTCACGGCGGCGGCGCCTTCTCCGGCAAAGACTCCACCAAGGTAGACCGCAGCGCCGCCTACATGGCCCGCTATGTTGCCAAGAACATCGTGGCAGCCGGCTTAGCTGACCGCGTCGAAGTGCAGCTCGCCTACGCCATCGGTGTCGCCGAGCCGGTCAGCATTCGCGTCGACACCTTTGGCACCGGCACGATCTCTGAGCCCCGCCTCATCGAGCTGGTTCGCGAAAACTTCCAGCTCACCCCCAAGGGCATCATCGAAAGCCTCAACCTCCGCCGCCCCATCTTCCAGCAGACTGCAGCCTACGGCCACTTCGGCCGCACAGGCGATGCCTTCACCTGGGAAGCCACCGACAAAGCAGCAGCCCTCAAATCCGGAGCCGCCGCCGAACTAGCAGCCAAGTAACGCACCACAACAGCTACTGTTTATTCACGCGCACCACAGCAGAAGGGCGAGCCGTCAGGCTCGCCCTTCTGCTTTCCCCTCCCCCGTACAAACCCTCGTCATCCTGGAGCGCAGCGAAGGATCCCTGTATTTGCTTTTGCCGTTGCCGTTGCTCTTGCCTTTCTTTCTGTCATTCCCTCCGGGAATCTGCTTCTTCTTTCGCTAGCACCCGCGACTACTTCGCCGCCTCAAACGTGATCCGCCGTATCACCACCGCCTTCACCGGCCGATTCTTCTCATCCCGATCCACCCCCGCAATCGTCTCCGCGACCTTCACGCTAGCCTCATCGCACTGCCCAAAAATCGTGTAGTTCCCATCCAGCCGATGGTTCGGCGCCACCGTAACAAAGAACTCGCTCTCATTCGTATTCGGCCCCGCATTCGCATACGCCAATCTTCCCGGCCGATCAAACACCAGCCCCGGCACAATCTCATTCTCAAAATGAAATCCAATGTCGCCATCCCCTGAAGGATCGCCCGGCAAATCCGCATTCTGAATCATGAAGTCCGGAATCACCCTCCGAAAACTCAGCCCGTCATAAAACTTTTTCCCATGCATCTCCACATGCGTCGCAGGATTCTTCCAGGCCTTCGTCCCCTCCGCGAGCCCCACAAAATTTGCCACCCCCACCGGCGCCTCCTTATCAAACAGCCGACACCGCAGCGTCCCCATCGTCGTCTCAATCACCGCCGTCTTCCCCGTAGGCTCCGGGCTAGGAATCGCAGCCACCGGCGCAGGCACAGGATGCGGCGTCACCTGGTCTAGCGGCACCGCCGCCGCCACCGCAGGCATCGCCTCACCCTCTTTCACCACCGCAATATGATTAATCGCAATCGCCTCCGCCGGATGATTGTCCGTGCTCAACAACGCATGCGAAATCGCCGTCACCACCGGCAGCGACGCCTCATCGCACTGCCCAAACACCGTCCCCCGCCCCTCATACTCTTTGTCCGCATGGTCCAGCACATAAAACACAGAGCTGCTAGTCAACTCCGGAGCCTTCACGCCGCCCGTCGCCCCCTCACCCACCGACGGCTTGTACTTCGCCATCACCAATCGTCCCGCGCGCTCAAATCCCAACCCACTCTTCTCCATCGGAAACGGAGGCCCCGCCGTCCCCAACAACCGCCCCAACCGATCCCCACCCAGAATCCCATCCGAAGTTCCCGCCAGCCCCGTCCCGTCATAGAACGGTTTCCCATGCACCATCTGATCCGTAGCAGGATCCTTCCAATCCTTCGACCCCTCCGCCAACCCCACAAAATTCGCCACCGTCACTTGCGCCTGCTTCTCATAAAGCCGACAAGTAATCCGACCCATCGATGTATCGATCACCACCACTGGCCCGGTAGGCTCCACCACCTTCGCCGCCGCGCTCGTCCCATGCCGAGCACCCGCATGCGTCTGCCCAAACCCCATCACCCCCACGCCCATCACCAGTCCCGCCACCACCATCGCCGCCTTCACCATGCACACTCCTCATCACAAAAACGCTGGCGCGATTGTAGCAATCCCCCCGCTCCTCCGATTTCCGCTAGTACCCTTCGCCGCATCCGTGTACCCTCCATCTACCAGCACGTCTGACCCATCAGCACCCTTGGCACGCCATCCCCACGCCATTAGGAGATTCGTTTGAACCTTCGCGGCTTCACCGCACCCATCTGGCTGATGGGCATGTCGAACCTCTCCTTCGGCTTGTACGCGGGCTTCATCACACTCTCTCTGCCTCAACTTCTCGCCGCGCAGCACGTTCCTGAAGCCCGTATCGCCACCATCACCGCCACCGTCTTCTCGGGCGGCATCTGGGTCTTCCTGCTAGGCCCCATGCTCGACGTCCGCTTGAGCCGCCGCTTCTACGCAACCCTCTTCGCGGCACTCGCAGGAATCTGCCTCACCCTCGCCCTACTCAACCGCACCAACCTCGTGCTGCTTGAAGTCCTCATGCTCATCGGCTTCGCTTCCGCGCAACTCTGCACCAACGCGCTCGGTGGCTGGCTCGCCACCATCGTCCATCATCACGACGAGAGCAAACTCAGCTCCTGGACCTGGGCCGCTTCCTTCGCCGGCAACGGCCTCATGGCCATTCTCGCCGGAGAGTTCGTCCGAGCGCTCCCCATCCAGCTCGCCGCACCTCTCCTCGGCATCATCGTCTTCCTCCCCACTGCCATCTTTCTCGTCATGCCCTCGCCCGGGCCTGACCGCCGCCTCGCCCGCGAAAGCTTCCCCAAATTCTTCGGCGAAGTCTTCGCCGTCGTTCGCCGCCGCGAAGTCCTCATCGCGCTCGCGCTCTTCGCGTCACCCTGCGCCTCCTTCGCACTCACCAACACTCTCGGCAGCATGGGCAACGACTTCCACGCCTCGGAACGCATGGTCTCCCTCGTCGGTGGCGCAGGTCTCTCTCTCGCCGGCATCTTCGGCAGCCTCATCTTCGTTCCCTTCGCCAAGCTCCTTCCCCTGCGCCCTCTCTATCTCGCCATCGGAGCCGCAGGCGCACTCTTCACCACCAGCCTCCTTCTCCTGCACCACACCCCCGCCACCTTCGGCATCGCGATGGTTGGCGAAAACATCTTCCAGGCCCTCGCCTACACCGGCATCACCGCCATCTCCTTCGAAACCATCGGCCGCAACAATCCCCTCGCCGCCACGCAATACAGTCTCTTCAACGCCGCCTCGCTCATCCCCATCATCTACATGCAGGTCATCGACGGCCGCGCCTATAGCTGGCATGGCGTCACCGGCAGCTTTCTCGCCGACGCCCTCTTCGGCCTTCTCGCCTGCGCATTCCTCGGCCTCATGCTCCGACTCCTTCGCACGCCCCAGTCCCACCTCTCACAGGCCGCGCAATAACCGCCAATCGGCCCTATAACGTACAGTCAGAGCAGCCCCACCGCACATTTGCCGCATCTTACTCTCAGCACCCGCGTGTCTCTTTCGAGTCGTCGTGCGTCCACCGATTTCTGCCAGCGAAAGGCACCCTTGCTCATCCAGTCCGAGTACGATATCCAGTTCTACCTCACCCACCCCACCCCCATCGTGGCGCTGCTGCATCTCCATCCCCAACACAACGTCAACCTCGCCACCGTTCCCGGTATCGACGCCGACGATCGCTTCCGCGCCGAACAGTTGGGCCCTAACAGAGAGCTCCTCCAAAACATCCCCGTAGACGAATACCTCGACTCCTTCGGCAACTGTTGTTCCCGCTTCCTCGCCCCCGCCGGCAATCTCCGCCTCCACGGCCGCAACATCCTCACCGCCGACGACTTCCCCGAGCTCCAGGGCTTCAATCTGCCCCAAACTCCCGTCGAGCTTCTCCCCCCCGAAACCCTACGGTTCCTCCTCGCCAGCCGATACTGTGAGGTCGACCTCTTCGGCAGCATCGCCCACGATCTCTTCGGCCACCTGGGGTCCGGCTGGGCCCTCGCCGCCAGCATCCGCGACTGGGTCCACGAAAAAGTCGCCTTCGACTACGGAAAAGCGCGCCCCACCATGACCGCCATGGACGTCTTCTCCGAGCGCATCGGCGTCTGCCGCGACTTCCAGCACCTCGCCGTCACCCTCACCCGCTGCATGAAGATTCCCGCCCGCTACGTCACCGGCTACATCGGCGACATCCGCGTCCCCTACTCCGGCCCCGGCGACTTCAGCGCCTGGTACCAGATCTGGATCGACGGCCGCTGGTGGGATATGGATGCCCGCCACAACTATCCGCGCATGGGTCGCATCCTCATGGCCACCGGCCGCGACGCCGCCGACGTTGCCATCACCACCAGCTTCGGCCGCGCCGACCTCACCCGCTTCTACGTCGACTCCTTCGAGATCGACCCCCAAGGCAACCGCGTCCCCTTAGTCACCAGTTTCAACGCCCCGGCACCCCCACTCCCCACCACCTAGCTCTTAGTTCTTCAAATTCCTCGCAACAGCATCGGCGCTTGTTCTCAAGCCAAGATCTGCCCCTACACTCCGTCATCTCGACCGGAGCGAAGCGAAGTGGAGAGACCCCTGTATTGGCACTCGCCCTTGCTGGAAGCTAAAAGCTAGAACCTAGCACATAAGAAACCTACCGCGCAGCCACTACCGCCGGCTCCTTCGCCCCGGCCACGATCACCGTCCACGGCCCCGCCTTCATGTCGTGCAATATAGGCTTCTGCCAGGCAAACTCCGGATGCGCCGCGAAGAACGGCTCCGCCAGAAAATCCTCGCCGCACGGATGCCCCGCTCTCCCGATAAAGCTCATCTTCTCCGCCATGTCAGAATCCATCACTTTGCCCGTCACCGCACCGCTTGGGCTGAACGGAGGATTCCCCCACACCTTCTCCCCCACCGAAGACGTTTCCTCATGCCCGCACAAGCTCCTCTTCCCCGCGTCCACCTTCTTTTCATACGTATCAAAGTGGTCGGACAGATAAGCCTCCGCCAGCGTCGTATCCAGCTTGCCGTAGTTCTCCTTCATAAACTCGAGCGCCCGTATATGCCGAGCATTCATCGAACTCTCCGGATCGTTTGGATTAAATCCAGGCGTGTCATCACGAATCACCATCGGATCCTGCGAAAAGTTCGCGCTCACAAAGAACCCGTCTTTCTTCACCGTCAGCGGAGTATGCCGCAACCCCAACTCCAAATAAGCAATCTCATTCGTCTTCCGATCCCCAATCAGCCACGAGTTCGCATAGCCCCCGTTATTCCCCTTGCGCATAATCGCCGCATACTCCGCAATCGAACTCGCATACTGCATCGCCTTGCGCGACCGCTGAAACTCCGGAATCCCCTTCACATCGAAACCCTTCGCCATCGGCAGCGTCGTCTCGGTAATCATCAGCCCCGCCGAGTTCACCCCGAAATCATCCTGGCTCGTGATCAACCCCGGCAATCCGTCCATGACAAAGTGAAATCCCTTCGCCGGCACCACATCAAACGCAATAGCCCACCGTTCGCCCTCCGCATACGACGACCAGTTGCTGTGCGCGATCACGATCTTCCCATCCTTCGTCGCCGACCCCGTTGCAATGAACGCGCTACACTTCCCCGGCGCCACCGCCTTCGCCGGATTCTCTTTCCCTTCCTTCTCATTCAGCCACGGCAGGTAGTACCCCGTCAGCTCTTCATTGCCATTGATTGCCACCACGTCCCACAGGTCCACCTTCGATCCCTGCGCCTTCAGCCCCTCGGCAATTCCCTTCAGCTCTTCCTGATACTCCGGATCAAGCTTCGGCCACAACACGTTCTTCCCGGCCTGCCGAAAGAATTCCCACGGCCGCTTGTACAGATTCACCCCCTCCACCGAGTACACCTGCACGTTGTCCTCAATCTCCCGCGCCAGCAAATACCCATGCTGAAACCCAATCTCCTCCGGCGTCCCCGACAGGTGCACATACGTCCACCCACCCTCATGAAACTTGTAAGAATCTCCCAGCCGCGCATCTGGCACGGCAGCAGACGAAGCACCAAATGCAGCGACCGACGGAGTCGCGAGGAGAAGCAGGGCGGCCAAACGTACAGCAAGACGCATAACGATTGCTCCTGGAATTTCTAGATTGATCGATGAAGCCAGCAGACAAATGTTTCCCGGGAATGTTTCCAAGTGTAAGCCATTCCGCCCCTCCCCCTAAGAAACCCACGGATAAAGAACGCCTGCTTTACGCCACACACCGCGCCAACACGTTTGCATCCATTCTTCCCAACATGGACAAACTGTCATCCAGCCTCAACTCCATTCCTCACGCGACGAATTAACATAGACACAAGCAGCATTCCTCTCAACAACCAAAGGAATCCCAGAATGATCTCGCGCCGCCGCTTCACTCAGCTCTCTGCCATGACGGCCGGCGCCCTGCTCAGCGGCGACAAGCTCCCCGCCGCTCCTGCATCCGACATCACCCTCGAGATCGCCCCCTACCTCCTCGAAGCCTCGCCCAAACACCACATCCGCACCCTCGCCTACAACAACCAGGTGCCTGGCCCGCTCCTCCGCATGCGCCAGGGCCGACCCATCTCCGTCGCCATCCGCAACAACGCGCCCGATCCCGAAATCGTTCACTGGCACGGCCTCTTCCTTCCCTCAGAGATCGACGGCGCCATGGAAGAAGGCACGCCCATGATCGCTCCCGGCGCGTCCACGCACTACACCCTCACCCCCGACCCACCCGGGTTCCGGTGGTACCACACCCACGTCCGCGCCGGAAACATTCTCAGCAAAGGCCTCTATAGCGGCCTCTTCGGCTCCCTCTTCATCGAACCCGCCAGCCACCCCGGCGCCTACGATACCGAAGCCTTCCTCGACCTTCACGATTGGGACGCCCAGTTCCACGGCAGCAGCGACGGCAACATGGCTCCCGCCTACAACGTCTCCACCATCAACGGCAAGATGCTCGGCTTCGGCGAACCCCTCCGCGTCAAACAAGGTCAGCGCCTCTTACTTCACGTCCTCAACTCCAG
The DNA here is from genome assembly GCA_963796535.1 of uncultured Acidobacteriaceae bacterium. Lineage (GTDB taxonomy): Bacteria > Acidobacteriota > Terriglobia > Terriglobales > Acidobacteriaceae > Granulicella. Next base: position 26,200 of record CAWCMO010000007.1, on the reverse strand, counting down.
CGCCACCGACGTCCACTGGATCGCCCTCGCCGGCCACACCTTTCGCGTCATCGCCCTCGACGGGAACCCAGTCGCGTTGCCCCAATCCGTCCCGATGCTTTCGCTAGCGCCCGCCGAACGCGTCTCCGCCCTCGTCGAGCTCAACAACCCCGGCGTCTGGATCCTCGGCGAAGTCCGCAAACACATCCAGGCCGCCGGCATGGGCATCGTCCTCGAGTACGCCGGAGCCGCTAACAAACCCACATGGATCCAACCCGAAGAACTCGTCTGGAACTACAGTCAGTTCGCAGGCACTCAAACCCTTCCCGCGCCCACCATCGAAGCCCAACGCATCAACCTCGTCATCGAAGCCAGGTTCCACGGCCACGGCGCCGAAGAGCAATGGCTCATCAACGGCAAGTCCTACCCCGATACCGACCAGCCCGTCCTCGCCGCCGGCCAGCGCTACCGCCTCGTCATGATCAACAACAGCATGGATGCTCACCCGCTCCATCTCCACCGTCACACCTTCGAGCTCTGCAGCATCAACCAGAACCCGCACGGTCGCAAGCCCTCCATCCCCGGCCCCCATCTCCGCGGCATCTTCAAAGACGTTGTCCTCGCACCTCCCGACGCCACCACCGAAGTCGAGTTCGTCGCCAACAACCCCGGCCTCACCCTCTTCCATTGCCACCAGCAAGACCACATGGATCGCGGCTTCATGATGGTGTTTCGCTATGCGTAAACTTTTACCGCTGCTCCTCCTTTGCGGTGCCGCCGCGCACGCGCAAGGCAACTACGAGATCCAGGTCTACGGCGCCGACACCGTCGCACCCAAAACCCTCATGGTTGAGCTCCACTCCAACTACACCATCAAGGGCCAGACGCAGACCATCGACGGCGTCTACCCCACCAACCACCAGGAACACGAAACCCTCGAGCTCACCCAGGGCATCAACAATTGGTCCGAAGTCGGCTTCTACGTCTTCACCAGTTGGCAAGACGGCCACGGCGTCCAGTGGGTCGGCGACCACATCCGCCCCCGCGTTCGCGTTCCCGATAGCTGGCACTGGCCCGTCGGCGTCAGCCTCTCCACCGAGATTGGCTATCAGCGCCCCGAATATTCGCCCGACACCTGGACCTGGGAGATCCGCCCCATCATCGACAAGGCCATGGGCCGCTGGTACCTCGCCTTCAACCCCGCCCTGGAGCGCACCCTCCACGGCCCCGACGTCAACCAGGGCGTCGGCTTCTCCCCAGCCTTCAAAGTCAGCTACGACTTCACCCCCATCATCAGCGCCGGCTTCGAGTACTACGCCGACTACTGCAGCATCACCACCCCCTGCGCCGTCCACGATCAGCAGCAACAACTCTTCGCCGTTACCGACCTCAACGTCTCCCCCAACTGGGAGATCAACTTCGGCGTCGGCCTCGGCCCGACCTCCGCCACCGACCACCTCATCGTCAAAGGCATCCTCGGCCGCCGCTTCAACTGGGGCAAACACCCCGACGTCCAGTAGCGTCCACCGCTGCCTTTGCCCTTGCCTTTCTTTCTGTCATTCCCTCCGGGAATCTGCTTCTGTCGTTGCCGTTGCATTTGCTTGTGCTTTTCTGGCTGTCATTCCGAGCGCAGCGAGGAACCTGCTGTCTCCCGTTCTTACTTACTTCGCCGCAGCACCAATCGCATCCAACTCCGCAAGCACCTCTGCACTCAACTCCAGCTCCGCCGCCGCCAGATTCTCGCGCAGATGCCCAACCGACGAAGTCCCCGGAATCAGCAGCACATTCGGCGAGCGATGCAGCAGCCAGGCCAGCGCCACCTGCATCGGCGTAGCCTCAAGCCGCCCCGCAATGTCGTTCAGCTCAGACGACTGCAAGGGCGAGAATCCTCCCAGCGGAAAGTAAGGCACATACGCGATCCCCTGCTTTGCAAGATCATCGATGAACTCATCGTCTTCCCGCTTCGCAAGGTTGTAAAAGTTCTGGATACAGACAATCTCCGTAATCACCTGCGCGTCTTTCAACTGCTCCCCTGAAACCGTGCTCAGACCAATATGCTTCACCAAGCCTTGCTGCTTCAGCTCCACAAGCGCAGTGAGCGGCTCCTCAAACGGCTCGTCCTCAGGCGCAGCAAAGCCCCCCAATCGCAGATTCACAACATCCAGCGCATCCAGCCCAAGATTCCGCAGATTGTCATGCACCGCATCAATAATCTCCTGTCGCGAGCGAGCGTGTGGCCACGAGCCGTCGCTCTCACGCCGCGCCCCCACCTTCGTCACGATCACCAGGTCCTTCGGATAAGGATGCAGCGCCTCCCTGATAATTTGATTCGTTACATGTGGACCATAAAAGTCGCTCGTATCGATGTGATTTACGCCGGACGCGACAGCCTCGCGCAGCACAGCAATTGCCTCGGGTACATCCTTCGGAGGCCCCCACACCATCTTCTTGCCATCCTTCCCCGCCAGCTGCATCGCGCCATACCCTAACCGCTTCACCGACATCATCGTTCCCGGAAACGTAAACGTCCCGCCCAACTTCTCATTTGTCTCTGCCATGAATCCTCCGACGGCCCAGTGCATCAACCCTATCTGAGCCATAAAAACTAAGCTGAATCAGCTTGCATATAGTTAGATGAGCTATCTTCAGTTTTGGAGTTCGCATTTGCCCACCCTCCTCAATCCCGCACTAAAGCCCCGCAAAACCCCCGTCCAGGCCCGCTCCAACGCCAGTGTCGACGCGATTCTGCAAGCCACCCTTCAGGTTCTGACCTCGATCGGCAAAGAACGTCTCACCACCACCCGCGTCGCCCTGCGCGCCGGCGTCTCCGTTGGCACCCTCTACCAATACTTCCCCAACAAGAGCGCTCTCCTCCAGGCCACCCTCCGCCGTCACATGGACGAAGTCCGCACCGCCATCGAAGCAGTCTGCGCAGAACACGAAGGCGACAGCCTCCTCGATATGGGAACCGCCCTCATCTTCGCCTACCTCGCCGCCAAGATGCACAACGTCAAAGCCAGCGCAGCCCTCTACGCCGTGAGTTCCGACGTCGACGGCGTCGCCATCGCCAAGGCCGCTAGCCAACGCTCCCGCCGTGCCGTCGTCGAGCTCTTCGCCACCGCCAAAGAATCCCTCACCAAGGATCCCGAAGTCATCGCCACGGTAGTCCTATCCACCTTCAACGGTATCTCCCGTAGCCTGCTCGAATCAAAATCCCCCGAGTCCCAACTCGATGTCCTGCGCGACGAACTCATCGTCCTCGTCCACGCCTATCTCCGCACCTGCATCCTGTAGCTCCGCAGCAGCGCCGCCTACATGAACTTGACGCCGCTCTCCCCAATCACCGTGAACACCTTGAACAGGTCCGTAACCCCCAGCAGGTGCTGAATCTGCTTGCTCAAATGCATCAGCTCGACGTCGCTACCCACCGACCTCCCGGCCACGTACAGCCGCACCAATGAACCCAGCCCGCGGCTATCTGTGTGCTGCAGATCCGCCAGGTCCAGAACAATCCTCTTGTTCGCCGGCATCAGCGCGCGGACTGTTTCGTAGAAACCATCTTCGGTTCCCGCCACCAATCGACCATGGCACACCACCACCGCGCAGTCCTCCGCACAGAGCTTTATCTCGGTCGTCAGAATAAGCAAAGCTGGTAAATTCTCAGCCATAAGGAGAACTCCTGGACGCAACATAACCGCCTGGCCCGGAACCCGGCAATTATCGCACGCTGCCTCTACTTCTTACTTGGGCGGCGCATTCTTCACATACTTATCAAACCAGCGCAGCATCTCGTAGATCAGCTGCTCATTCGACTCCATCGCCGTATACCAATGCGGCTCATGCGGCAGAATCACCAGCCGCGCCGTTCCGCCATTCCCGCGGATCGCCTCGTAGAGCCTGCTCGACTGCAACGGGATCGTTCCCGGATTCGCGTCCTCGCCTCCATGCACAATCAGCAGCGGCGTCTTGATCTTGTCCGCGTAAAAGAACGGCGACACCTTCATGTACACATCCGGAGCCTCCCACACCGACCGCTGCTCGTTCTGAAATCCAAACGGCGTCAGCGTCTTGTTATACGACCCGCTCGTCGCCACGCCGGCACGAAACAAATCCGAGTGGGCCACAAGGTTCACCGTCATCAACGCACCGTGGCTATGCCCCGTCACACCGATGCGATTTGGATCGGCAACCCCCAGCCGCACCGCCTCATCGACCGCGGCCTTCGCATCCGCCACCAACTGCTCCGTGTACGTGTCATACGCCCTCTTCGGATCGCCCACAATCGGAAACGAAGCGTCATCAATAATCGCGTAGCCCGCAAGCAACAACAGTCTGTACTGATACAGCTGCGTGAACCGCTCCTCCGACCCGGTCACCTGCCCAGCCTTCGACGGATCCGCATAGTCCTCCGGATACGCATACAAAATCGTAGGAAGCCGCGTGCCCTCCTTATAACCCGGCGGCGTATACAACGTGAACGACAAATCAAGCCCATCCGCCCGCTTGTACTTCACCAGCCTCTTCTTAATCGCGCGTACCTCCGGCGACGGATCAGGAATGTGCGTGATCGCCACCTTCGTCGAAGCAAACAGCGCTTCTCCAGCAGACGCATCCACATGTTTCCCAAGCGTGCGTTCATACGCATTCGGCGGATCCATCGGCGACTGTTCCCACGTCAAAAACTTCCGCGTGTCCGGGCCCGTAAACGATAAGAACCGATCATACGAAGTCTTGTCGCTGCGAAACAGTCGCTCGTACGTCAGCGTCTTCACATCGAAGCGATCCAGAAACGGCCGATCCCCATCCGGCGACGACCCGATCCCCGACAAATAAATCCAATCCCCATCCTGCCGCATCACCTGAAACCCGTTCGCCAGTTGCATCGTAACGGGGTAGCCCGGATCGGCATAATGTTCGTCGCTGGAGATATCCCAAATCTTCCGAGGCGTCTGTTGTGGATCATCCACATCCACGATCAACGTATGCTGCATGTGTTTGTTGTTGTCGTACTCATGGATCAGCGCTACACCCGGCCGCTCGCTCCAATCAATCCCCGCATACCGTTGCTCGGTCTGCACAATCTCCACCGCGGGAGACGTAAACGGCGCCTTCTGCAGCATGAGCTTGTCGCGCTTCGGCGCCTCCACATTCCAGTCGCCCTTATCCAGCGCCTCCGCCCACACCAGCGTCGCCGGATCCGTCGGCCTCCACTCAAACTCGCGCGGCCCCATCGGTACGCCGCGAATCGGAACCCGGTCCGCCAGCGGTAGCGACGCAATCGTATGCGTCGTCACCGCTCCGCGATCGGAGATGTCCCACACCTCTACCTCGTGCGGAAAGCGATCGTATGTCGTCACGTACGAGTAAGGCTTGTGAATCGCGGTCACCAGAATATGCAGCTCATCCGGCGCAGCCGACACCGCATCGTAATTCGCAGCCTTCCCTACCTTCGCGATCGCCCCGGTCCCTGCATCCACCAGCGCCAACTGCGATGCCGCATAGTAGTCGAACACGTCTTCATCGTGCGTATTCCCCAGCGTGTCGCGAGTCTCGTACGTACTGCTCTGCCCCGTCTGCCCGCCCGTCTCCTGGATTGACGGCCCTGCCGGCGTAACCGGCTCCGGTGGAGGCCCACCCATCCCTTCCGGCACCAGCTTCACCAGCAGCGCCTTCTGATCCGGCATCCATTGCATCTCGGCGCCGAACATTGGATTCAGTCGCACGCCGTCCACGCGATGCACCGCACCCGTCGCCGCATCCCCTATCCACAGCTCCACCGAATCCGCAGCAACATTCGCAAACGCAAACTTCTTTCCATCAGCCGCCCACACCGGCTCCTGCGGACACGCAGCCTCAGGCAGCGCCACATGAACTAACGCCCCACCAGGAATCGTCGCCAAATCGAACGACGTCGCGCAGTTCGTAATCCCGTACCCGCCTGGCGTGTCATGTCGGCTATGATTCTTCGGCTCGACCCGCACACCCGCCAGCCGCAGGTACGGCGTAGCCACTCGTGCAATCGACGGATACAGTTGCCACACCACCAGCAGCATCTTGTCCTTCGTAGGACTCACCACCGGCACCGGCGGCAACGGAGCCCGCATCACATCCAAAATATTCTTCGGCGGCAAATCATACCCAGAATTCTGACCCACCATGTGCAGCGACGCACACGCGATCAATACTCCAACCGCACAAGACCTCAGAGCTCGTTGCGAAGGCATACGCTTCCTTTCAATCCTCTGCGGTGCCGGGCGGCAAACCTCCGGCTGCCTCAAGAATGGTGATGCGGCAAGATATCGATGCTGAATTGTATAGCGGCCAAGAATCTCTGGGCACGAAAGGCGCCCGAAATTCCCCGGGATGCTGACTCCGATGAGTGCATTGGCCTGAAATCACCAGTTGAGATCTGGATCGGTAAGCAAACACAAGCCGACTTCTCGTTGGCGATCTGACAGTCGTTAGCTGGAGTGCCGCGAGGCAGTGTTCAAGCCTGCCTCAGAGATCTGAGGCAAGCTTGAACACTGCAAACGCATTCGCGCTATTTCGTTGCAAGCAGATCGGCCATGCTGATCTGCGGTTTGCTTGCGAAGAGTTCCTCTGCTTTTGCGAAAAGTGCCTTGGCAACCTCGCCCGTTAGGTGGGCGTTGCGTCCATCCTCATCGGCGAAGGTATCGAAGATACCGAAGCTTGCTGGCCCTGTCTGAAAGGCGAACCACGTCGACGTGCCAACTTCCTGCAGGACAAGTGGCCGAGCGGATTTCAGGAACTCTGCAGCTTCCTGTTCCTTGCCTGGTTTTGCTTCAAGCATTGCCAGAATTCCAAAACGATCCATTGGTATCTCTCTTTCTATTGCTGTTGCTTCGAAAAATAACTAAGGACACTTTAGCCGTCCATTGGGCAGCAAATTATCCCTCGCGAAAAGGGCGAACGAGAATCAGAGGCTTGCCATGCCCCCGTCTACGAACAACTCTATTCCGGTGATGTACGAAGATTCGTTCGAAAGAAGGAACAGTGCAGCCTTCGCGATGTCGTCCACGTGTCCGATACGCTTTAGGGGGTTTCTTTGAACCATGTCCGTGGCAAAAGCCTGGATCACCTCGGAAGGAAGACCGAGTTTCCCGAAAATCGGGGTTTCGATGGGCCCAGGGCTGATCGTGTTGACCCGGATCTTCGGAGCCAACTCTGACGCAAGGCTGCGCCCGAAGGACCGGAGCGCGGCCTTTGTGGCGGAGTACACACTCGCCATGGGTTCCGCGATGCTTGTCACCATCGACGCGGTGAACAGAATGGCGCCACCGTCAGCGATGAGCGGAGCTGCGTGCTTGGCGGTGAAGTAAGCGCCGCGCACATTGACATTGAATTGCTCATCGAACATCTCAGCCGATGACTGGTCCATAGGGGCAAACTTCGCTACACCGGCATTCACGAAGAGCGCATCGATTTTCTTGTAACGCTCTTCGATGGTCTTGAAGAGTTGCTCTACTGCCTTGAGATCGCTGGTATCGGCCGCGATCACATCTGCGCGAGAGCCCAATGTCTTCCTGGCCAGTTCGAGTGTTTCCGCGTTACGGCCTGTAACGATGACCTTCGCGCCCTCCTTGATAAAGAGCTGCGCTGTGGCGAAACCGATGCCGGTGGTTCCACCCGTAATGACTGCGATTTTGTTATCTAACTTTCCCAATGTGTTTTGTCCTTTCTGGAACGAACGTTCAAGTTTAGGGCAAATGAATTAACGCACGGCGTCCAGCGTAACGGACACCACGTTGTCAATCATTGCTTTGGTGGGTCGAGTCTTCGCCATGAGGCGCAGACCAAAAAAAGCATTGACCAAAAACTGCGCCAACGCCGGAACAGAAGATGAATTTTTGAGTTTGTGCGTGGCGCTCGCCTGCTCCAGGCAGCGCTTGAATAAGCACTCCATTCCGTCGCGCCCAATCTGCACTCTCTCTGCCACTGACTCGTCCGAACTTCCCAACTCCGCAGCGCAGTTCACAACAAAGCATCCCCGAGCATCACAGGCGGTCTGAGAAGCGCAACTTTCAAAGATCGCTCGGATGAGTGGCAACCCGCCTTTGGGATGCTTCTGTGTAAGTTCGCTTAGCTGGTGGCCTTCCAACGCCTGGTACCGCATGAGGCTTTGCAGAAACATCTCGTGCTTCGAGCCAAACGTGTCATAGAGGCTCTGACGCTGGACGCCCGTAGCCTCTACCAGTTCTTGAATCGATGTCGCCTCGTACCCCCGCTCCCAGAATAGGCGCATCGCGGCATCGAGAGCCTGGTCCTGATCGAACTCCTTTGTACGCGCCATGGAACCGTTATACGATTTCTGGAACGATTGGTCAAGTATAAGGAATTGAGCCAAATCTGCAGCAGCTTTTTAGGTTCACGATCGATAACGATAAACGCTCTTAGCGTCAGCGAGCGATTGCTGCCGGGTAGCCGACTCATCATTAGTGATCCACACCACGCTGGGCAGTGTCTGCCACTCGTTTGTCACGTTCAAAAAGAATCCGATCCAGCCAATCGAACGCTCGCATGTTGAACGTGGACCTTCCTAGGCTTTCGCAATGCCCTGCGGCACCTTCGGCTGCCGTAAAGCGCAAGCGAGTCCTTTGTGAAGGAACAGCCGTATAGAGTGCGTCCGCCGTCTGGCCGATGTCGTCATTCTCCGCGGAGCAGACCAGTATGGGACAGCGAATCCTCGACCCATCCGTGACATACTGCTCGGTCAATTTCAGATATTGAAATGGGGTTTCGACGCCGTGCACCCAAAGACCTCGCCGCAGCGCCCAGCCTTCCGTAAGATGTCTCATGCGCCGGTTCATCACTCGTTGCAGGATTCTGAGCACAAATCTGTTGCCGTTCGGCACATGAGGGGCAATGAACTTTGGCAGCCGGGAGCGGAACTCTTCCAGCAGGCTCTGCTGTCCGGGGTCGGCGATCGTAGCAGCAAGCCCTTCTGCGCCGGACGCTGCTCGCGGCCCCAGGTAGCCGCCGAAGCTGATGCCCAGCTGCGCGACCCTTTCTGAATCCACATTGGGCTGCTGTTGCAGCCAAGCCAGTACCGCACGCAGCACGGTCTCCCAGTCGGGCCGAAAAACGTGGCCATTTTCGATCAGATCTGCTCCTTGACCGGGTCCATCATAGGTCACAACGTGATATCCACGCGCCAATGCAGCGGGACCGGAGAAGAAGTATGCCTCTTCAGCGGTCGAATCGTACCCACCAGTGACAATCAGGACTGGACGCGGCCCTGCAGATTGCGAAGGGAAAAAGTAGCCATGAAGATGCCGTTGTTCGAACGGAACTTCAATCCTCCTTCCCCATTCGGGAAAGAGGGTCGTCACCTTCTCGAAGGCGCGCCGCTGGGCTCTGTATGCCGCCACCAGCCGCGAGTCCGGCTTTGGCTGCATCATGAAGAGATAAGCAGCGTGATAGTAGTTGGACGCCTTGAGCAAGGCCGAACGCGCACTCACCTTGTGGCCCAACGCCAGCGATGCTTCCGCCTGTGCTTCCGTCCGTTGCGCGAGAGTGTGCCAGCCGGAATACCAGCTCTCGCCGTCGCCCTCTCGAATGGAGGAAGCGGTAGCGTAGCAATCACCGATGTCGGCGCCACCGGCGCCCGTGTGGCCAACGAAGCGCTGGAACTGGGCGTTGAACAGTGAATCTTTGAACACTTCCATTCCGCGAACTCTACGCGTGTGCATGACTACAAGCGTAAGAGCGAAATGGAGGCGATGTCTAACTGGAGCAGATGAATATCCGCCGGACCCCGGGCAAAGTACCGGGAAACGCTGTTGTCGGCACACATGCACCGGGTTGATGCCAAATCGCCAATGCATTCATTGGCGCACACCTGGGGCATCCACACCCCCAAACTTCCCGCGCAATCCCCGGAGTGCGCCCACCCACACTCTCCATGCACGATACTGGTATGGCGACCTTAATCTTCACCCTCGCAGAAATCAACTCCATGCCCACCCCCAAGCCAGCCCGCACCTCAACCCCGTCCGTCTTCGCAGGCCGCGCCTGGCAACAGGTCCTCGCCCGCGACGCCGCCGCCGACGGCCAGTTCGTCTACGCCGTCAAATCCACCGGCGTCTTCTGCCGGCCCTCCTGCCCCTCCCGCCGCCCCGAGCGCAAAAACGTCAGCTTCTTCCCCACCCCTGCCCTCGCCGAAGCCGCCGGCTTCCGCCCGTGCCTTCGCTGCGAGCCCACGCGCGTCACCCCCAAAGCCGATCCCCAGGCCGAAGCCATCGCCAAGGCCGCCACCTTCCTCACCACCCACGCCGGCGAGCGCACCAAGCTAGACGACCTAGCCGCCGCGTCCGGCCTCGGCAAATTCGCCCTCCAGCGCGGCTTCAAACGCGTCCTCGGCATCACCCCCGGGGACTTCGCCCGCGAGCAGCGCAAAGACCGCTTCCGCAACAAGGTCCGCACCCCCAAGCTCTCCATCACCGATGCCGTGTACGAAGCCGGTTTCGGTTCCTCCTCCCGCCTCTACGAGGGCGTCTCTCAAACCCTCGGCATGAGCCCCACTGCCATGAAGTCCGGCGGCGCCGGCGAGACAATCCACTACACCACCACCAACAGTCCCCTCGGCCGACTCCTCGTCGCCACCACCAACCGCGGCCTCTGTGCCATCATGTTTGGCGACTCCGACCCCGAGCTAGCCGTCCATCTCCGCGAGGAATTCCCCCAGGCCGTCCTCCGCTCTTCTCCCGCAGACGAAGCCCTTGCCGAAGCCGTCCAATTCGTTCTCTCCCGCCTCACCGAGCACCCCTCCGCCCAAACCCTCCCCTTCCACGTCCGAGCCACCGCCTTTCAGCAGCGCGTCTGGCAGGCCCTCCTGGAAATCCCCCGCGGCCAGACCCGCACCTACTCCCAGATTGCCGAAGCGGTCGGCTCCCCCAAGGCCGTCCGCGCCGTCGGCACCGCCTGTGGCTCGAACCTCCTCGCCGTCGTCATCCCCTGCCACCGTGTCGTCGGCTCCGACGGCAAACTCACCGGCTACCGCTGGGGCACCGACCGTAAACGCCAGCTCTTGGAACTCGAACGCGCAACCGAACGTACGAAACAGGGTTGAAGCATACGACTTGTGTCGTGAAACGCGGCTAAGTCTGCACGTAAAATACGATTGTGTAGGTGCTTCTGCGCCGAGTAGGTCTCGAACGATGAAACTGCGTCCTGTTCTCCTGGTTCTCCTGATCCTGTGCGGCTTCTACTTCCTCACCACCCGCTGGCTTCCCTCCGGAGCCATGGCCGGCCTCATACACCACACTCCAAACAACTTACCGGAGACCACCACCACCGCTCCCACTCCCGATTTCTCCCTCACCGAAGCCAACGCCGCCCCAGCCTACGAGCCCGAAGAACTCCAGAATATCGCCGTCTACAAAAAAGCCCTCCCCTCGGTAGTTAACATCACCAGCACCGAAGTAGTTTGCTGCGACTTCTTCCTGCGCCCCGTCCCCCAGCAAGGCCAGGGCTCTGGCTTCATCATCGATAATCAGGGGCACATCCTCACCAACTACCACGTTGTCGACCAAGCCCAGAATGTCGACGTCATCCTGTGGAACAAAAAGCATTACAAGGCGACCCGCATCGGCGTCGACCCCGTCCACGACGTTGCGCTCCTGCAGATTTCAGGAGCCACGGATCTGCAGCCCGCCACCCTTGCCGACTCGACTCACCTCCTCGTCGGCCAGCAGGTCTACGCCATCGGCAATCCGTTTGGCTTCTCCGGAACCATGACCAAGGGCATGATCTCCGCCATTCGTTCGGTGCTGCTGCCCTCCGGCAACCGTATCGAGGACGCCATCCAGACCGACGCTTCCGTGAATCCCGGCAACTCCGGTGGCCCCCTGCTCAACTCGCATGGAGACGTCGTTGGCATCACCACCATGATCGCGTCGAACCCCAACGGCGGTGCTGATCAATCCGCCGGCATCGGCTTCGCCATCCCCATCTCCACCGCGAAAGCCGTCGTCGAAGACATCATGAAATACGGCCACGCGCGTCGTCCCTCGCTCGACATCGTCACCCTACCTATCGGCCCCGATGAGGCGCAGCAGATCGGCCTTCCCGCCGACAACGGCATTCTGATCATGCGGGTGCTACCTGGCGGAGCTGCTGCTCAGGCCGGTCTGCGCGGCGGAAATCAGCTCGCTTACAAAGGCCGCGAACAAGTTATGCTTGGCGGCGATCTCATTGTGAAATGCGACGGCCAGGACATCACCACCCCGCAGGATCTCTCCAACGCCCTCAATGTGCATCATGCAGGCGACACCGTGGTGCTCACCATCTATCGCGGACAGCAACGCATGACGGTGAAGGTCACGCTCTCCGATGCCAAGGTCGCGTCAAACGGACAGGAAGCGTAACTCCGTCGACGGCGTCCAGGCCAGTGTCTCGAAGAATTTAGTGCAGCGTCTCGGGAATCACCGCGTACTGCAGTAGGATCTCAAACGGCACAATCTCCAACGTCGCTTCGTGCGTCGCTTCCAGTATCACCGGACACGCCGCGCCCGCTCGCTGAACCTCCAGCCAGCGCGCCGCGCACACGCACCAGCGGTCCCCTGGCTTCAAACCAGGAAACCCATACTGCGGCATCGGCGTCGAGAGGTCATTGCCCAACTCAGCGGACGTAGCCAGAAACTCTTCCGTGAGCAGGCAACAAACCGTGTGCACTCCGAGATCGTCAGGGCCGGTATTGCAGCAGCCATCGCGGAAAAAACCGGTCAACGGCTCTTTGCCGCAAATCTCCAGCGGCTGGCCAAGCACATTCTTCTGGGTTGAGATCTTCGCGCCGGTATCCATGGCTCGATTGTATTCCTCCGCGCAGTTGCCGCTACTTCGCAGTCATTGCAAGCTGTTGCTGATACTCCTCGTACGGCCCCTTGTGATCGGTAACGTGGAAGTCGTTCGGCCCGCCTTCAAAGTGCCAGATCCGCGTCCCAGCCTCTTCAATCAGGTCCTGATCGTGCGTCACCAGGAACACGGTTCCCTCATACTTCTGGATCGCCTGGTTGAGCGCATTGATGCTCTCCAGATCCAAATGGTTTGTCGGCTCGTCCAGCACCAGCACATTCGGCTTCAGGAGCATAATCTTGCAGAACAACAGCCTCGCTGCTTCGCCTCCCGAGAGTGCGTTGGTCATCTTCAGACCCTCTTCACCCTTGAACAGCATCTGCCCCAGGATCCCGCGAATGTCTTCCTTCACAGCCTTTGGATCGTACTGGTGCAGCCAGTCCTGCGCCGTCATTCCCAGCTCAATCGACCCCTTGTGGTCCTGCGCGAAGTAACCAATCGAAACCTCGTGCCCCCACTTCACCACGCCCGAATCAATCGAGACATCCTTCTCCTCGATCCCCGGGGCGTTCGCCAGCAGTGCCTTCAGCAGCGTCGTCTTGCCCTGACCGTTGCGCCCGATCAACACCACCTTCTCCCCGCGCTGCACCATCGCGGAGAAGTTGTCGATCACGTGCTCGGTCTTGCCATCAGGCTGCGTGTAGCTCTTGTTCACGTTCTCGAACTCCAGCACCGTCTTGCCCGAAGGCCGCTCCATCTTGAACGAAATATATGGCCGCGCAATATTCGATCTCGCCAGCTCACTCGTCGCCAGCCGTTCTACTTCCTTCTTGCGCGAATTCACCTGCGAGCTGCGTGTACCCGCCGAGAAGCGCGCAATGAAATCATTCAGCTGCTCAATCTTCTTCTCGCGCTGCTCATTCTGGCTCTCAATCCGCGTGCGGATGCTGGTCTTTTGCAGCACCATATCGTCGTAGCCGCCGTTGTAGGTAATGATCGTCTCGTAATCGATATCGGCGATATGCGTACAAACATTGTTCAGAAAATGCCGATCATGCGAGATCACAATGACGGTCCCGGTATACCGCCCAAGAAAATCCTCCAACCAGTGAATCGACTCAAGATCAAGATAGTTCGTAGGCTCATCCAGCAGCAGCGCCTGCGGGTTTCCAAACAGCGCTTGCGCCAGCAGCACCCGAACTTTCTGCCCACCCTGCAACTCGCTCATCTTGCGCTCATGCAACTCGTCCGGAATATCCAGCCCCTGCAGCAACACCGCCGCATTCGCCTCGGCCTCGTAACCATCCTCGTCGCCGACGATGCCCTCAAGCTCGCCCAGCCGTGAGCCATCCTCATCGGTCATCTCCGGCTTGTTGTAGATGACCTCGCGCTCTTCCATAGCCGCCCACAGCGCTTTGTTGCCCATGATCACCGTATCGACCACGCGATACGCGTCAAATTCGTACTGGTTCTGCTTCAACACGCCCAGTTTTCTGGGCCGTACAACCGTACCCTTCTGGGCATCAATCTCGCCAGTCAAAACCTTCATGAACGTAGACTTGCCGGCACCGTTCGGACCCGTAAGGCCATAGCGGCGGCCAGCCGTGAACGTCACCGAGACGTCCTCAAAGAGGAGCTTCGCGCCGTAGCGCATCGTTACATTAGAGACAGAGATCATCACTACTATTTTCTCATGGTCCCTGTCACCCTCCTACCCACGGCAAACCGTCTCAGGCGTCGCTTCCATCAGAAAATTCATTGCCCATTCCAAAATCTCTTGACAAAACGCCTTGGGGAGTTTATTTAACTAATCAGTTACATAACCAAGAGGTTTTATACGATCCATGGACGACTCAATCAGCTCGACCTTCGCGGCTCTCGCCGACCCTACCCGGCGCGCCATCCTCGCCCGCCTCGCCCTCGGCGAGACCTCTGTTACTGAGCTGGCCGAGCCCTTTGAGATGAGCATGCCCGCGGTCTCCAAGCACCTCCGCGTGCTCGAGCGCGCCGGCTTGATCACCCGCGGGCGCGAAGCCCAGTGGCGTCCCTGCAAGCTAAAGGCCGAGCCTCTCCGCGAAGCCGCTGGCTGGCTCGAGGAATACCGCCAGTTCTGGGAGCAAAGCTTCGATCGCTTAGACGAATACCTGCAACGCCTGCAAGCAGAAGCCAAGGAAGAGCCCGCGACTGAAACAAAGGGTCCCCAATTGGTGCATAAGGAGAAATAGCATGCTCGAAACAACCAATGAAGTTTTGGATACGGCAGCCGCAAACGAAATCGTGATCTCCCGTGTCTTCGCCGCGCCGCGCGCAATGGTGTGGGGCGCCCTCGCAGACCCCTGGCAGGTAGGTCAATGGTGGGGTCCCAAAGGCTTCACCACCACCATTCTCGAGATGGACCTTCGAGCCGGCGGCAAATGGCGCCTCGTCATGCACGGCCCCGACGGCGCCAACTACCCCAACGAAATGACCTTCACCGAAGTGGTTCCCTTCGACCGAATTGGCCTCGAGCTCACCGGCTGCCGCGAAGGCGCACCGCCCATCCACTTCCAACAAAGCATGACCTTCACCGACGAAGAAGGCGGAACACGCTTCACCGTCCGAATCACCTTTGCGACCGCAGAAGAGCGCGATCAGAATGTCCGCGATTACGGCTCCATCGAAGGGGGCAAGCAGATGATGGAGCGGCTCAACGCACACCTGCACGAGCGCAGCGCCCATCCCCTCGAGGAGTTGGCAGGCAAACTCGCCGGAACTCCCGCCACCCACGAACTCCGCATCACTCGCACCTTCAATGCCCCGCGCGAACTCGTGTGGCGCGCCTGGACCGACCCCGAGATGGCCAAACAATGGTCCGGACCAAAACAGTGGCCAGCTTTCCACATGGAACTTGGCAAGAAGCCGGGTGATCGCTGGCGCATCGGCCTGCGCGGCTTCGCCCCCGGCACTGACACGCTCGTAGAAATCTGGCAGCGCGGCATCCTTCGCGAGTTCGTTCCGCCCGAGCGCCTCGTCTACACCTATGCTTGGGAAAACCGCGCGAGCGTCGGTCTGCCCGAAGACGGCGACCCCCACGAAACCGTCATTACCGTGCGCCTTGAAGAGCACGCGGGCAAGACGACCATGCACTTCCATCAGGCCTTCTTCGCCACCGCCGCTGAGCGCGATGGACACAACGGCGGCTGGAACTCCAGCTTCGAGCGCCTCGAAGACTTCGTCAACACCCAAGCCGGACTCGCCACGTCAGCAAACAAGGAGGCGCAATGAGCACAACAACGCCAGCAGTTTCTATGGAGATGGAGCATACCCGCCTGATCCGCGCGCCGCGATCTCTCGTCTGGCAAGCCTGGACCTACGTCGACAAGCTCCAGCAATGGTGGGGTCCGCAGCGTTTCACCAACCCCCGCTGCGAGATCGACCTTCGCGTCGGCGGCCTCATCCGCATCGACATGCGCGCACCCGACGGCATCGTCTTTCCAATGAGCGGCGAGTACGAACAGATCGCACCCCCGGATCGCCTCGTCTTTCTCACCTCGGCGCTCGACGAGCAGGGCGAGCCGATCTTCACCAACCGCAACACCGTCGTCTTTCGCGAAGTAGACGCAGGCACCGAGATCTCCATCCACACGGTCGTCATCACGGCGACGCCTCACGCCATGCAATACCTCAAGGGCATGCGCGAAGGCTGGAGCAGCAGTCTCGATAAGCTCGCGGCCTTCATCGAAACCCACTAGCCCCGCCTCTGCGGAGCACGCAACCCACGCAGCTTCCACCACCCCAAGGAGACAGCAATGAAAACCGATCTGCACCTCGTATTTTCGGGCCAGTGTCGCGAGGCCTTCGCCTTCTACGAAAAGACCTTCAACACCAAAGTAGCGTTCAGCATGACCTTCGGAGAAGCTCCTGCAGGCGCACCCGTCCCACCCGACGGCAAAGACCTGATCCTGCACACGTCGATGCCTCTCGGCAGCATGACGCTCATGGGCTGCGACGCCCCCAAGGGCCGTGAAGCCACCCTCGGTGGCTTCCAAATCTCCGTCAGCGACCCCAGCTCCGACGAAGTCGAGCGCCTCTTCGACGAACTCAAAGCCGGCGGCAGCGTGCAGATGCCGCTGGGCAAAACCTTTTGGTCGCCGCTCTTCGGCATGTGCACCGATAAGTTCGGCGTCGGCTGGATGGTAAGCGTACCCGGCCCCCAAATGTAGGCCGCCGCAATCAGTTGGAAACCGCCTGCCTAGACCTTCGGCTTCTCGGTCGCCGGCTGCTGGGCAGGCGGTATGGTGTGGACAACCACCTCATAGTTGCGCCCCAGCCAGCGATCTGGCGTCGGCCAGTGCATTGTGAAGATGATGCTGCCTGCCTGGTCCGCTGAAATTGGAATGTCGATGAAGCACCCGATGCGGCCTAGCGATTGAGCATCCAGTTGATTCTTCGTCGCCCAATTGTCGACCGTATACACGACGGTGAATTGATCTGCATCCACGATACGCAGCACGCCACCCTGTACGATCGCGGAGATCGGCCGTCCCAACTGGAAGATCCCCAAATAACGGCGAAAATGCTCGCGGTGCTGTCCCAGGATGTAACGATCATGGACCACGGAGATGCAGTCAAAAACCTGCTTGTCCGCAACCGAACGCAGCAGCTTCAAATACTCCGCGTGCGCCCACACCAGCGGCTGGGCCGAACCTGCCGAACGCCCAAAGAACAGCTCCTCCGCCGGCAGATCGGCCTGATCCCAGATCTGCTCCGGCAGCATGCCGCCGGAAGAACTGAACTTCTCCATCGCCGCGATGTACGGCGTCACATCGTGGCCGGCAGCCAACTCATAGTGGCCACGCTCGCCTGTCAGAATCGGCCACGCTCGCCCCTGACCCCATCCCATGTAGGGCCCGCCATCCTTCCTCTGTCCATAGCCATCATGGTTGTACCGCCGCCAGCATGGGCCAAACGGCGTCTCAATCTTCAACACCGCGTCCACCACCTTCAGCGAATCCACAATCAGCGGATCATCCGGTCGGCGAATCCCGTACCGCACCAGCTCCAGAAATCCCGCATCCACCACCGCGCTCGCATCGTAATCAACCTGCTCACCGGGCCCCCGGTTCGCAATATGAATCATCCCTGCAGGTATCTGGCTGTTGTGAAATGATTCGCCCACAGCCGGCGGCCGAATCCGCATGTAATGATGCGCAATCCCCGGCACCAGCGTCCCTTCGGTCGTCGTCGTCCACCTGTCCAACCGTGCCTCAATCCAGTCGGCATACTCTTCAAGAAAGACCGCCACCGCCTCCGAGCCATGCTGCCGAAGAATGTCCGCGGCGCAGATCAGCGCAGAGATCACCGCGGCCAGCGTCGACGGCGAATACCCTGCGTTTTCCTCCCATCGCTCCTGCTGCGTTATCGGCGCATAGCGGACCAGGAACGACGCGGCCGCGGTAACAAACGGAACAATGTCAAATTTGCCGAGACCGTTCGCCGCCCACAGCCGCCACGCCAGAATGATCGGAAATGCCACCTCATCCAACTGAATCCCTGACCAATACGGAATACCGTTAACCCAGAAGTTCTGCGCAAACCCACCATCCGGATGTTGCGTGCAGGCCAAATAAACCAGCGCCCCGCGCGCCGACTCAATCCGTCCGCCGCCCAGCAGTGCTGTCGCCGACTGCACCATGTCCCGCGTCCACACCAGGTGGTATCCCCCCAGATCATCGTCCGACTTCGACGCTCCCCACGGGATCGACGCCGACGCAATGAATGCTCCCGTAAACGTCTTGTCCTCGTGCGCCAGAATCACCCCGTGCGACGCCCGCATCAGCTTCCCGTCGTCGGTCGAAAAGGCCCTGAGTCGCGCCAGCGGCATCGCCCTGTGCCACTCTTCAATGAATCGCGTCCGATGCTGCAGAAATGGAATCGACAGGGACTGCATCATGTTCGACAGCGCCGAGTGGTTTCCTCGCCCCAGCGCAATCGCCACCGTAAACTCCCGCGTCTTCGCAATATCAATTTCGCCCATCACCGCGATGTTGCCGTTCAGCGCCTGGCCAAAGTTCCACGTCATCCGCAGATGCTGCGCCAGGTCCGTATACCCGTCGCTCGACCCCACATAGCCGCAGCTCGAACGTGTGAACCCGCAATCGGCTCCCATGGCCAGCGAAAACTCGTCTTTCCACGCCAGCAGACACCGTGTGCCCGCAATATCCAAGGAGCGCGCCGAGTTGTCCGCACCGCCCCCATCCAAATGCGGCGCCAACAGCGCATAACACTTCAGCCGCGACAGCACATCCTCGTCGCCGGTCACCTTTACATTCATCAGCACCACCGCGTGGTGCGGATCTGTGATGAACTCCTTCGTCACCGTGTACCGCCCACTCACGTCGTGCCCTGTCACGCGAATCGCCAGCGCATTCTCGTCGACGTACTGAAAGTCGTACCCGATGTCACGCTTCTCTTCGTGGAAGAACGTCTTTTCGTCGGTAAACAGCAGTTCCATGTCCCGCGTCTGCGGCCGGTCGATCGTCGGGTAATAGATCTCGTTCAACGTCCCATGCGAGGCCGTAAACCAGATCTTCGCCGCCGCCGAATACGCCGTGCTCACCCCATCCTTTTCGCTTGAAGTCCAGCGAGGCGGAAGTCCGGGAGATCCAAATGCGGGGCCGTCGTCATCGAGCCAGCGATAGTTGCCGTTGGAAGCGCTCATCTTGATATTCGACCACAGAATCCCGAACCTGCCGATCAACGCCCTCCCGCAAAGGCCGCCATACGCGTGACGCGCATCACCGAATCCCAAGCCCGGCGAGCCGATCATTGGGTCAGCGCATGAAAAAGCGGCTCCAATTCGTCGCCCTGCTCCTTACCCTCACGCTCGCCGCCCAGCCTGTCTTTGCTGACAACGCATGCGGCCAGAGGGCCTGCGGGAACCACCCAACCATGGACTGCTGCCCCCATCCCAACAGCACTGCCATGCCAATGCCCATGGGCATGAGTTGCGGCCAATCCCGCCCGGTTGCAACCGCTCCCATGCATTGCACCGGCCAGGCCTGCTGCATGATCTCGCCTGCCACCGTCCTCGCGGTCACCGCCTCCAACCTCTCAACTCCTGTCGCAGCCAGCATTACCAGCCTCCCGGCAACCTCGTGGACGCCCGTTGCCCTGAGTGCGACCAGGCGGCCACCCGGCCCTCGCCCGATCCTCCCCACCGCTCGATACATCCTCTTCCGTGACTTCAGAATCTAGACCGCGGGCCGCATCGCTTTAGATTGCCGCGACGCACCAATCTCGCGACCCATCCTTCCCGAACAAAAGATTCAGGAGAAATTCATGACACGCAAACTACTCGCCCTATCCATCCTTTCCCTCGGCCTCACCATGACCGCCTTCGCCTCCACCCAGATAGCGACTGCAACCTGCTGCCAGGAAAATGCCGCCTGCTGCGATAAGGGCGCCAGCTGCTGCGACCAGGGCAAATGCTGCGACAAGAGTGCAGCATGCTGCAAGAAGTCCCCAAAACCAGCCTGCTGCGATGGCAATGATTCCAAAGCGAATCCAGCCAGCGCACCAAAGCACTAAGCCCGCTGTAACAAAAGCCGGGCCGGAAGATATCCTCTTCCGGCCCGCACAGTTTCTGCCCCACCCTTCCCCGAACCTGCCCATACGCTATTCTCATCAGGGCAGCACCGCCGGGCACACCCCGTGCATCCAAGTCTATTGTCCAAGAGTCGTGTCCAGGCTCGCATCCGAGCTTCGCGCACATCGTCCAAACCCAAGAACGATAAAGGAGTAACTCCCGTGGCCTTCGAACTTCCTCCCCTTCCCTACGACTACGCCGCTCTCGAGCCCACCATCGACGAAGCGACCATGAAGCTACACCACGACAAGCACCACCAGACCTACGTCACCAATCTCAACGGCGCGGTCGAGAAGCACCCCGAACTCGGCAAGAAAACGGCCGAAGAACTCATCTCCGACCTCGCCGCCATTCCCGACGATGTGCGCGGTGTCGTCCGCAATAACGGCGGAGGCCACGTTAACCACACCATGTTCTGGCAGATCATGAAGCCCAAGGGCGGCGGCGAACCCACCGGCGACATCGCCTCCCAGATCGCCAAGGACTTCGGCAGCTTCGCCGACTTCAAGAAACTCTTCAACGAAACCACCGCCAAGCAGTTCGGCTCCGGCTGGGGCTTCCTTGTCTACAAGGGCGGCAAGCTAGAAATCGTCACCAAGCCCAACCAGGATTCGCCCCTCTCCGACGGTCTCTACCCCATCCTCGGCAACGACGTCTGGGAGCACGCCTACTACCTCAAGTACAACAACCGCCGTCCCGACTACCTCGCCGCCTGGTGGGACGTCATCAACTGGGACGAAGTCAACAAGCGCTTCGCCCACGCCAAGAAGTAGCTCTCTGTCTCACCCTCAAAGAAACTTTGATGCAGAAGCAAAAAGCCCTCCATCAAGGAGGGCTTTTGCATTCCAATAACCAATTACTCCAGCGTACTTCCGCCGCGCGTACCCTTCGGCCGGCGATTGACCGCCAGGATCTTCTTGCGCATCCTCAGCGACTTTGGCGTTACCTCGACCAGTTCATCCTCGGCAATAAACTCGATCGACTGCTCAAGCGTGAGGCTCTTGAACGGCACCAGTCGCACCGCGTCATCGGACCCCGAAGCACGCATGTTCGTGAGCTTCTTCTCGCGCACACAGTTCACATCCAGATCGTTGTCGCGCGAGTGCTCGCCAATGATCATGCCCTCGTAAACCTCGACGCCATCGCCGAGAAACAGAATCCCGCGCTCTTGAATTCCGTCCAACGCATAGAGCGTCGTCACGCCCTGGCGGTCCGAGATCAGCGCTCCCGAAGGACGCTGCGGAATCTCGCCCGTGTACGGAATATATTCGCCGGCAATTGAGTTCATCACGATCGTCCCGCGCGTCTCCGTCAGCATCTCATTGCGCAACCCAATCAGCCCGCGCGACGGAACCTTGAACTCCATCCGCACGCGTCCCGAGCCGTGATTCGCCATCTTCACCATCTCGCCCTTGCGCGGTCCCAGCTTCTCGATTACCGTCCCCACAAACGCCTCGGGAACGTCAATCGTCAGTATCTCCGACGGCTCCATCAATGCGCCGTCGACCCGCTTGGTCACGATCATCGGGCGCGACACCATCAGCTCAAACCCTTCGCGCCGCATCATCTCGATCAGCACCGAAAGCTGCAGCTCGCCGCGGCCCAGCACCTTGAAGTTATCCGGAGTGCCCGTGTCTTCCACGCGAATGCTAACGTTGGTAAGCAGCTCGCGCTCCAGCCGCTCCTTGATGTTGCGCGAGGTTACCAGCTTACCTTCGCGCCCAGCGAACGGTCCGTTGTTCACCGAAAACACGATCGCAATCGTCGGCTCGTCGATCTTGATAATCGGCAGCGGCTTCGGGTCTTCCAGCTCACAGAAGCTCTCGCCAATCGTGATGCCCGGAATGCCGGCGACCGCAATAATGTCGCCCACCGTCGTCTCCTCGGTATCGATCCGCTTCAGACCGTCAAACGTGAACAGCTTCGTCACCTTCACCGTCTGCAGCGTGCCGTCGACACGTGAAAGATTGACCTCTTGTCCGGCCTTAAGCGTTCCATTGAACACCCGTCCAATCGCCAGACGGCCAAGGTAATCCGAGTAATCCAGGTTCGTCACCAAGATCTGCAGCGGACCATCCGCCGTTCCCGGCGCCGCCGGAATCGTCTGAAAAATCAGCTCAAACAACGGCTGCAAATCAGTTCCCGGAACGTTCAAATCCATCGTCGCCGTGCCCGCTTTGCCATTGGTATAAATCACTGGGAAATCCAGCACCGACTCATCGGCATCCAGGTCGATGAACAGGTCATATACCTCATTCAACACTTCTTGCGGTCTCGCGTCCGGGCGATCGATCTTGTTCACCACAACGATCGGCGTCAGCTTCGCTTCCAGCGCCTTCGACAGCACATAGCGAGTCTGCGGCAGCGGACCTTCGCTGGCGTCCACCAGCAGCACCACGCCGTCCACCATCTTGAGCGCTCGCTCCACCTCACCGCCGAAATCGGCGTGGCCCGGCGTGTCTACAATGTTGATCTTCGACGACTTGTAGTGGATCGCCGTATTCTTCGCGAGAATCGTGATGCCGCGCTCTTTTTCCAGGTCGTTCGAGTCCATCACCCGCTCTGCAACAACTTCGTTGGTTCGGAAGGTGCCAGACTGGCGTAGCATGGCGTCCACGAGCGTTGTCTTACCGTGGTCGACGTGGGCGATGATGGCGATATTACGGATAGCTTCGGCGGTCGTAGGGGTACTCACTGCGTAGGGGTTTCCTGTTCTGGGCTTCTGATTTTCGAGGGTGCGCGAGGTTGCGGCGCAGAATAAACTCTCGTGGGGGACGCGCTGACCGCTGACGATTCCAGCGAAAACACGTTAGTCCTAGTCTACCAGCAGCAACCCCATACAGGGTGAGGATTGCGCCCTTCCCCCTGGTGAAGTCCCACTCCGACCGTCAGGGCCACCATCCCGTCCAGGCAAATCAGTCAGAGCTCACACCGGCAAATCTTACCTGGATGCGCGGGCGAGGACAGGAGACATCCCCTATACTGAAGGTTCCATGGACAACCCCTCGCCCGCAGCAACGTCTCCCGCCCAGGCGGCGACGCCCTGGAACTACCAGTTGGATCATGCGTTCGACGAGATGTTCGCCGCGCAGAATGAGCTGCGCGAGCACTACGGCCCCCTCCTCGAGCACTTCTCCGCCCTTCCCCAGGACGAAGTCCAGCGCCGCAAACAGGCTGCCGACCTCAGCTTCCTCAACCAGGGCATCACCTTCACCGTCTACGGCCGCGAAGAAGGCACCGAGAAGATCTTCCCCTACGACCTCCTCCCGCGCATCATCACCAGCGCCGAGTGGGCCAAGGTCGAGCGCGGACTCACCCAGCGCATCACCGCCCTCAACCTCTTCCTCAAAGACATCTACAACGAAGGCCGCATCCTCAAAGACGGCATCGTCCCCCGCGAACTCGTCTACTCCTGCCCGCACTTCCGTCGCCAGATGTCCGGCCTCCAGGTCCCGCGCAACGTCTACATCGCCGTCTGCGGCACCGATCTCATCCGCCTTCAGGATGGCACCTTCGCAGTCCTCGAAGACAATCTCCGCGTCCCTTCCGGCGTTAGCTACATGCTCACCAACCGCCGCGTGATGAAGCGTATCTTCCCGCAGCTCTTCCGTAACTACAACGTGCGGCCCATCGAGCAGTACACCCAGCTGCTGCTCCACACCCTGCGTTCGCTCGCCCCCGAAGGCCGCCCCGAACCCAACATCGTCCTTCTCACGCCCGGCGTCTTCAACTCCGCCTACTTCGAGCACGCCTACCTCGCCCGCCAGATGGGCATCGAGCTCGTCGAAGGCCGCGACCTCGTCGTCCACGACAATGTTTGCTACATGCGCACAACTTCGGGTCTACGCAGAGTCGACGTCATCTACCGCCGCGTAGACGACGACTTCATCGACCCGCTCTCCTTCCGCTCCGACTCCATCCTCGGCGCCGCCGGTCTCTTCAACGCTTACCGCGCCGGCAACGTCACCCTCGCCAACGCCTTCGGCACCGGCGTCGCCGACGACAAAGCCCTCTACGCCTACGTTCCCAGCATCATCAAGTACTACCTCGGCGAAGATGAAATCCTACCCAACATCAAAACCTTCCTCTGCTCCATCGAGAAGGATCGTCAGCACGTCCTGGCCAATCTCGACAAGCTGGTCGTCAAAGCCGTCGGTGAGTCCGGCGGCTACGGCATGCTCATTGGCGTTCAATCCACGCCCAAGGAACGCGAGCTCTTCGCCGAAAAGATCAAGGCCAACCCGCGCAACTACATCGCGCAGCCCACCATCAGCTTCTCCCGCGCACCTTGCCTCATTGGCGACGAGCTCGAGCCCCGCCACGTCGACCTCCGCCCCTACGTCCTCTTCGGCGACAAGGTCACCATCGTCCCCGGAGGCCTCACGCGCGTAGCCCTCAAGCGCGGCTCCCTCGTCGTCAACAGCTCGCAAGGCGGCGGCAGCAAAGATACATGGGTGCTAAGCTAATCGCCGCGCAGGCAGACAGGTTTTGCAAACTCTTGCCTGCTCCGGTTCCGCAAAAGGTGACGTTTCCGCGCCGCTTCCGTCAAATCACTAATAATGAAAAGTTGAAAGGGGCGGTGTTGCGTCGCGTCGTTGCGTTCTTTTGGGTAATTCTTATTGCCTGTGTCCTCGCCGCTTCCGGTTGTTCCGCGGCTAACGCCGACGCTCCCAAACCTCGCGTCATCGTCTTCGTCCACGGCCTGCACGGCAGTCGCGATACCTGGCGAGCCGCCAACGGCGCCTACTGGCCCGACCTTATCCGCACCGACCCACACTTCCGCAGCTCCGACGTCGTTGTCGCCGAATATCCCACGCCCTCCATGCGCGGCCGCTACTCCAGCGCGCAGCTCGCGGAGATGCTTTGGCAATCGCTCAACAAACAGGGGGTTTGGGAGCATCACGACATTGTCTTCATCGCACACAGCCTGGGCGGCCTGCTGACCGAAGAGATGCTCTTGAACCATCCCTCCGACGCGGCGCACGTATCCTTCGTCGCGTCCTACGCCACACCGCACCAAGGCTCGTTTATCGCCAGCTTCGCCAAGATCTACGACAGTGATCCGTTGCTCACCGACTTGAGTTACGCCGACGATAACGCCTTCCTGACAAATCTCGAACAGCGCTGGCGCAGCTCGCCCTACACGATCAGCATCCACCGCTATTGTGCGTATGAAACTCTGGACACCGCTTCCGGAGCCGGCATCGGCCACTACCTGCACGCTCACACCCGCGTCGTAAGCTTCTACAGCGCGACCTATGGATGCGATGTCGACACCCCGCCGCAAAAAATAAATACCGACCACATCGACATCGTGAAGCCGTCGAACCGGCAAGCCGATGCCTATACCTTCTTCGCCAAACTCTATCGCAATAATCCGATCACCAACATCACGGAAACCGTTCGCGACAACAAGGTCTCCGCACTGTATGTCGCTTGCGACCGCACCAACTCCGCCGACGACCTCGAGGTGCCCATCGCGCTCGATCCAGCGCAACACGAAGACTCGCCGCCGCCACCGCCGAGTTTGTCGACACCCAGAAGGTGAAGGACGATCCCACCATCTCTGTGACAAAAGTCGATCCCGGAGGCATCGCCCACATCGCATACTCCTTTCGCGGGAATGGCCATGGGCTCGCATCTTCGGTTGTCCCACTGGCCGCACATCCATCCTTGTCCACTTCGTCGTCCGCAGCCGTGTGCCGCTGGTCGAATAGAGGCAACGGACACGCTGATGGTTGAAGATGGTTCGATAGCATCCAAACTTCAGAGAGCAACTAG
>CAWCMO010000006.1:0-115205 GCA_963796535.1 uncultured Acidobacteriaceae bacterium | reverse complement strand
GCCAAAGGGATGATTGGCGATGGCGAGGAGGCCACTGTCCGCCAGGCTCAGGTTGAAGACGTTGCAGGGGAACTGCACCGTCTGGAGACCGGGAAGCCGGGCAGCGATTGCGGCTTCGATCACCTCCGGCTGCGACGCGATGCCGAAGCGCCGAATCTTGCCCGCCGCGACCAGCTGATGCAGCGCGGCGAACAAGTCGTCCTGCTGAAGAACGCTTACGGGCGCCTCGTGCAGGAAGAGGAAATCGACGTACTCGGTGCGCAGGGCGCGCAGGCTTTGGTGGAGGCTTTCGTGCAGTGCGGCTACGCTGAAGTGTCCGGTAGAGGACATGGAGGCGAGCTGGTGCTGCATCGCCCCCCGAACGCCCGGAGCAAGTCGCAGCAGAGTGCGTGCGAGCGGCTTCAGCGCGCGCTTCAGGGGGCTCGCGCGTGCAGGTCGAATACCGAATTTGGTGGAAAGCAATACGCGGTCACGGCGGCCGTGAAGAAACTCACCGAGGAGCGCCTCGGATTCTCCGTAGCCGTAAGAACGGGCCGTATCGTAGAAGATGACGCCGGCGTCATACGCCGCCGTGAGCGCTGCCAGCGAGGCCTTTCGGCCGACGCGTCCCATCAGCGCGGAACAGCCAAAGCCCAGCGCCGGTGTGCGTAGGTCAAGGTTGCTCAGCGCAATCGATTGCATGCACATCCGCCTTGCAGGCCGCGCGGCAACCTGTCAGAATCGTTTGACCATCTCAGCCAGAACATCCAGTATTCCCCTCGGTCCTTCTGGTTTGTACCACGACCCTCCCTCTACGTGCGTTCATGTTCTGTTCTCGACCTGACGATACTGAAGAGGTAAAACAGTAGAGAGAGATCGACTTCCATGATTCAGAGAAAAATTCGCAAGGCAGTCATTCCCGCGGCCGGATACGGCACCCGCTTTCTACCTGCCACCAAGGCCACTCCCAAGGAGATGCTTCCGCTCGTCGACAAGCCCCTGATCCAGTACGCGGTGGAAGAGGCAGTCGCCGCAGGCTGCACGGACGTCATCATCGTGACGGGCCGGGGCAAGACGACGATGGAGGATCACTTCGATCGCGCGCCGGAGCTTGAGGCTGCGCTGCGCGCGAAGGGTCGCATGGATCTGCTCAAGATTGCCTGCTCGGTGTCCAGCCTTGCGCGCATCAGCTATGTTCGACAGCCCGAAGCGCTTGGTCTTGGCCACGCCGTATTGATGGCGAAGCAGTTGGTTGGCGATGAAGCCTTCGCGGTGATCCTGCCCGACGACATTGTGGATGCCGAAGGCGGATGCCTGGCGCAGATGGTCGGCGCCTTCGACGAGACGCAATCGAGCATCCTCGGCACCGAGGTTGTGGAAGGCGATGCGATTTCGATGTATGGCTGCCTGGACTGCGACGACGTTCCCAGCAATCCGCGGCTCGTTGCGGTAAAGAACCTGGTGGAAAAGCCGAAGCCGCAGGAGGCGCCGAGCCAGAATGCGATCATCGGCCGCTACATTCTCACGCCCAAAATCTTCGAGATGATTGAGCAGCTCACCCCGGGAGCGGGTGGGGAATTGCAACTAACCGATGCGATCAAGGCGCTTCTGCAGTTTGAGAAAGTCTACGGATTTCATTATGTTGGCCAGCGGTACGATGCGGGCGACAAGCTGGGATTTCTCAAGGCAACCGTCGAGCTCGCGCTAAAACATGACGGCCTCGGGGCGGGCTTTCGCGAATGGCTGAAGTCTCAGAAGTTCTAGCCCCGATCTCTTGCTCCGCGCCGGCATCGGTTTTCCTCATGCCGGACGATATGCTGGAGTGTGTTGAAGCCCGCGCGGAGCCTGTCAGTTGGCTTCGGCGCGGATACCCCTGAGGTCGTCTTGAAGAAGAATCTGCTGCCCATTGAAACCATCGCCGCCAAGCTCAAACTGACGGACGATCTCTATGAACGACGCACGCCCGTCAGCGCTAAACTCAGCCTCGAGCTGCTCGAGCAAAGCCCTCGCGGCGATCGCCGGGGCAAGCTGATCCTGGTTACGGCGACCTCGCCGACGGCCTCGGGCGAGGGCAAGACCGTTACCTCCATCGGCCTCGTGCAGGGACTGGAGAAGATTGGCAAGAGCGCGATCATCACGTCACGCGAGCCGTCGCTCGGCCCCGTATTCGGCATGAAGGGTGGCGCTGCCGGCGGGGGCAGCTCGCAGATTGAGCCGGCCGAAAAGATTAATCTGCACTTCCATGGCGACTTCCACGCCATCACCTCGGCGCATAGTCTGCTCTCCGCGTTGATTGACTCGCATCTCTTCCACGGCAATGAGCTTGATCTCGATCCCGACGCGGTGACCTGGCCGCGCGCGGTGGACATGAACGATCGCGCGCTGCGCAACATCGTGGTCAGTGTGACTGCTCCAGACAAGCGTCAGCGCGAGGGCAGCAATCGTGCCGCCGGCTTTCTGATCACGGCTGCATCGGAGATCATGGCGATCCTCTCGCTGGCTTCGGGTCGCGACGATCTGCGCCGCCGGATTGCGCGCATCGTGATTGGTCAGAATCGCAAGGGAGAGCCTGTGACGGCTGCTGATCTGCGCGCCACCGGCCCCATGCTGGCGCTGCTATCGGAAGCCATTCTGCCGAACCTGGCACAGACCACCGAAGGCACACCGGCGATGGTGCATTGCGGACCCTTTGCAAATATTGCGCACGGAACCAGCTCCATCCTCTCGCACGAGATAGGCTTGCGCCTGGCAGATTACGTGGTGAACGAAACTGGTTTTGCTTCGGACCTCGGCTTCGAGAAGTACATGGACCTGGTGATGCCGACGTCGGGCATCAAGCCGTCCGTCGCGGTGCTTGTAACGACCGTGCAGAGCCTGCGCAACCAGGGGGAGGGTGACCTCGAGCGCGGTTTCGCCCATCTTGAAAAGCACATCGCGATCGTGCGCGGATTTCATCTGCCCGTGGTCGTCGCCATCAATCGGTTTCCCAACGACACGGCTGAAGAGCTCGAGACGCTGCATCGGTTTTGTGAAGACCACGGCGCGTCCTTTGCGCTCTCCGAGGCGTTTGCGAAGGGCGGCGAGGGTGCGGTCGAGCTGGCAAACAAGATTGTTGAGGTCATTGACGCGAACCCGGACGTTGAGCCCATTTCCACCTATGCGCCTGAAGATTCTGCCATTGAGAAGATCACGAAGGTGGCGCGCTCGGTCTACGGCGCTGACGGCATCGAACTCAGCGAAGGCGCGCGAGAGAATCTTGCGCGCTTCGAGCGTTGGGGCTTCGGGCACCTTCCCGTCTGCATCGCGAAGACACAGTACTCGCTGTCCGACGATCCCAAGCGTATGGGCGCGCCGACGGGCTGGACCCTGCACGTAACCGACGTCGCGCTCTCTGCCGGCGCCGGGTTTCTCGTGGTTGTCGCGGGTTCGATGATGCTGATGCCCGGTCTGCCCAAGGTCTCGCGCGCGCTCGACATCGATGTGGATGAAGACGGCGAGATCATCGGGATGTCTTAGGCCGCACACGTAGTAGCCCGCACATCGCCGCGGCCACCAGCGTTAACGCGGCAATCGTGTAGAGGCCGCCGGAGAAGCCGTGCGTGATATCGCGGAGGCGTCCTGTAAGGTACGGCCCCACGAATCCTCCCGCGCCCGAGATCATCATGATGATCGCCACGCCGCCTGCTGCTGCGCGACCACCCAGCATGCTGGTGGGCAGCGTCCAGAATGGCCCCATGATGCTCCAATAGCCAATGGCCGCGAGAGTGAATCCCATGAGCGCTGCCATTAGTGAGTGGGTGGCGCCCGCCCATGCAAAGCCGATCGCGCTCAAAATCAGGCAGCCGGCGATATGCCAACGACGCTCGCCGCTGCGGTCGCTGCTGTAGCCGATCGCGACTGTGAAGATGGCTGCCGCGAAGTAGGGAATCGTCGAGTAGGCTGCAATGCGGCTCGTATCCGCATGCGAGAGCGTAGAGGTTGAAGCGGCGGTCCCATGCAGGAAGCTGGTCAGGATCAACGGCATCCATAAGTTCACGGTGTAGACGCCCACCTGATCCACAAAGCAAATCGCGGCGAGGAGCCAGATCATCGGCTCGCGGAAGGCGTCGATGAGGTTGTGTTTCTCCGAGGCGCCGCTGGCCTGTTGATCCTGCTCCAGCTCTGCGTCCAGCCACAGCTTCTCCTCGTGGCTCAGCCAGTTCGCATCGTCGGGTTTGTCCTTCAGCAGGTAGAGAACGCTGAAGCCCATGACGAAGCTGGGAAGGCCTTCCGCGAGAAACAGCCACTGCCAACCGTGCAGACGCGAAACGCCGTCAAGGTTGAGCAGCCATCCAGAAATCGGCGCACCCAACACGCCGGCGATGGAGGTCGCGGTCATAAACTTGGCGATGGCTCCTGCGCGTTGCCGCGATGGAAACCAGTAGGTGAGGTACAGGATCATGCCAGGAAAGAATCCGGCCTCGCAGACGCCCAGCAGAAACCGCAGGGCATAAAACGAAAGCGGCCCGCGCACGAACATCATGCAGGTCGCGATGATGCCCCAGCTGATCATGATGCGCGCGATCCAGCGGCGCGGCCCAACCTTCACGAGCATCAGGTTGCTGGGCAAATCGAACAGCGCGGAGCCCAGAAAGAAGATGCCCGCGCCCGTTCCGTAGACCGTGTTGCTGAGGCGTAGGTCGTGCTGCATCTGCAGCGCGGCAAACCCCACGTTGACGCGGTCCAGGTAGGCCAGGATGTAGAGCAGGAAGAGGTACGGGATCAGCCGCCAGGCAATCTTGCGGAAGAGCCGCGGTCCATCCACGGGTGGGAGGAGTTCAGCGCGTTGTGGAGGCTTAAGCCGGGGCACACTTCACTGTAACCGCTCAGACGTGCCGCGAGATGGCGGGCGAGGGATGCGGTCCGGGCGCGGTGCTGTCGGCGACCATCAACTGGTTGCGGCCAGAGTCCTTCGCCGTGTACATCATCGTGTCGGCCGAGCGAATTAACTCATGCAGGGTACTCCCATCCTGCGGAAACGTAGCCAACCCCAGGCTCGCGGTGATGGAGAGTGAAAGTCCTTCGCCGGTGAGAAAGCGCGTTTGCGAAAGCTGTTCCAGCACGCGCCGCGAGAGCTCGATTGCCGCCGGTTTATCGAGTCCACGCAGGATCGTCACAAACTCATCGCCGCCATACCGAAACGCCGCGTGGTCCGGCCCCAGCAGCCGCTTCAGCAGGTTACCCACTTCGGCCAGCAGGCGGGAACCCACCAGGTGTCCATGCCGGTCGTTCACCCGCTTGAAATAATCCAGATCGAGAAACAGCAGGCTGAAGTGCGGCTTCATGATCGGCACCACGCGGAACGCGCTCTTCGAGACGTGGTCGGAGATCTCCTGCTCGAGCAGGGTGTACAGGTGCCGCGCGTTGAACAGTCCGGTGCAGTCGTCGGTGATGCTCAGGTGATGGATCAGCTTCACGCGGCGAGCATTCTCGAGCGCAATCGCTGCGTAGTCGCACAGCACCCGAAGAAACGCGATCGAGGACTCGGGCAGCAGGTCAAGCTTGCTGTTATTGAGCTGCAGCGCGCCCAGCGTGCGGTCGCCATGGCGGATGGGGAGGCAGGCGATCGAGCGCAGATTTAATTCGGGATGGGCCTTGGCATAGCGCGACCAGTCAGGATCGGCGCTGATATCGGCCACCACCAGCGGATTGCCCGTGGCGGCCACATAGCCCGCAATGCCTTCTCCAGGCTTCAGCCGCAGATCGCCGAGCATCGACTCGTCCAGCCCCGTCGAAAGCGCGTAGTAGAGCTCGCCTGTCTCTTCATCCACCATGAGGAGTGACCAGTGTTCCGGTCCGAAAAACTCCTCCATCTTCGCCATGATGGAGCGCAGCAGGGAGTCAAGCTTCAGGTTCGATGTCAGCGCGCGCGCGACTTCGTGGAACACACGCAGACTGTCCATCTGGCGCGAGTCGATGGAGGCCAGTTGTCGCCGATCGTTCTTGCGTAGGTCGCTCATGATCTGCGGCGAGTAGTGCCGCTTATTCCTTCCGAGCGCTTTCTAAAAGTTTGCCGCGCTTGCTTTGGAGGTACCGTGCGGCTCAGATGTGACCCGGCGGTCAGGCTAGGATAGCTGAGAAAAGCCTTCGTTTCCATGCTCAGCCCGACATACACCCTTCCACGTGACCATTGTCACCAGCAGTCCAGCGGTCCGTCAGCCACCGATATGCACCATGCTTCGTGACGGCTTGAGAAATCCCGGCTCTCCAATATGATGGCGAGCCTCTTTGTGTTGAACGATCTCGCGGATGCGGTTCTCCATGTCAACGTCCGTTGCTCCGCGAAGCATGTGCCCGACGAGATCGTGGTCCGACTGCGAGAACAGGCAGGTCCGCAGCTTGCCGTCCGACGTCACGCGCACGCGGCTGCAATGCCCGCAGAATGCTTCCGACACCGGAGCAATGATGCCAATCTCTCCCAAGCCATCGTCGAAGGTGAACCGCCGCGCTGTCTCTGAAAGATGGTTCGCGGGCAGTGCCACCACAGGCCGCACTGCGTTCAGCCGAGCGAGGATCTCCTTCATCGGCACCACCGTTTCCGGAGACCAGGTCCGGTCTTCCTCCAGCGGCATGCACTCGATGAAGCGGACGATCACCTGCTCGTTCCGCGAAAATTCTGCGAACGCTTCAATCTGGGAATCGTTGAAGCCCCGGAGCAGCACGCAGTTGATCTTCACCGGTCCGAGGCCCGCGTCCTGCGCCGCGCGAATCCCGTCGCGCACCCGCTCAAAGCTGCCCGGAACCCGCGTGATGCGGGTAAACGTTTCGGGGTCGACCGCATCCATGCTGACCGTGATTCGCTTGAGCCCGGCAGCCTTTAGATCTTTCGCCATGGGAGCGAGCAGATGCCCGTTGGTGGTCATCGCAATGTCCATGGGAGCGTCTGAGAATGCGGGCTGCAGCTGTGCCGTCTCTTGAATCAGCTCGAGCAGTCCCTCGCGCAGCAGCGGCTCGCCGCCGGTCAGCCGGACCTTCTCAATCCCCAGCGAAACAAACACCCGGAGCATGCGTGCGTAGATTGCGATGGGCAGCTCGGTGAACTTGGCGCCTTCGTTGCCGGTGCGGCAGTACACGCAGCGATAGTTGCAGCGGTCGGTTACTGACAGACGCAAGTCAGTGAGCGCGCGGCCATGACCATCCCGCAGTCGCAACGCCTCGCCTCGTTCCGCGTGTACCTTCGGAGGCGCAACGGACGCAGCACGCTCGAGTTCGGAGAGGTTTGGCAGGGAGAGGGCCATAAGCAACAATACATCCAATTAGATGCGGGCCGGACGCCGTCGGCGTCAGCAAAGGACGTCTGTACGCAAGTCTGCCGGCGCGCGGTGCCTCCAGCCTTATTTTAGGGGGTTTCGCTAGATTCCTACGCCAAACTCGACATCCTGCGCCTGGTCGCCCGAATGCGCGTAAAAGTCATACGGCGTCCGGCGATTGAACTTGTAGCGCTGACGGAGTTCGCGTCCGATGACGACACCGATTGCCAGCGTCGCGACGCCAGCGGATATCCAGCCGACACTGCGCAGGAAAGAACTCCCGTCGT
This sequence comes from uncultured Acidobacteriaceae bacterium, assembly GCA_963796535.1. Classification (GTDB taxonomy): domain Bacteria; phylum Acidobacteriota; class Terriglobia; order Terriglobales; family Acidobacteriaceae; genus Granulicella. The sequence goes on along the minus strand of CAWCMO010000006.1, from coordinate 107,650 downwards.
CGGTCACGCGCTCGACAGAGTCCTCGATGTGGTCGCCGATTTTGCGGAGCGAACGAGAGAGCTTCATGGGTGGATGATAAATCAATCGGATAAACGTTGTGTAATTGCAGGGAGTGGAAGCTAGTCCGCTATCAACAAATCAGTTAACAGTCGTGAACCGGACCATCAGTCGTGAACCGGACAATACCGTATCTATCGGCAGGCTTGGCTTAGTCTTTAGCCGCGCTCGAGGAAGCCGGTGCGGGGCTGGCTGCGGCGGGCTTCGGCTTCTCTGCGGGTTTCGCACTCTCGTTGGACTTGGCTCCGTCGCTGGATTTCGCGCTGTCGGTAGAGCTTGCGGACAACGTGGCGGAGCTGTTATCGGCGCCGGCGGAATCGCCGCTGTCGGCACCCTTACTGTCGGAGCCGCTGCCGGCGCCGTCGCCTCCCGCGCCTTCGCTGGAAGAGGCCGGCTTGGCTGAGGCATAGCCGTCCTTGTACCACCCGCCGCCCTTAAATGAGATCGCCGCTGCCGTGATAGTGCGTTCCAGCGGCCCGGCGCAGTGCGGGCAGACGGTCAACTCGGGGTCAGAATACTTCTGAATTTTCTCGGTGCGGCGATGGCAGGCGGTGCATTCGTACTCGTAAAGCGGCATTGCGGGTCCTTGAGGTGTCTGGCTCGAAAGCGCGCTCGATGCGCAATTCAGCCTTTCTTCAGGATACAGAGTCCTGCGCCGGCGTGACCAGTTTCCGTTTGGTAAGGAAGGAGCGGCCTGTCGAAACCCCCTGCTGTTTCTCGCCGAAGTATTAGAAAACTCTCATGGTTATGGCCGGTTTTGCTACACGCCTCCTGGCGAGTTAGAAGTTACCCACGATTAGAGACGCGTCCTTAGACTTCGCTAGTAGCTGGTCTGTGGAAACGCACAGCCGCAGGGGAATTCAGATGGCACCGCGCATTCTCAGCCCGACGTTCTCAGCCTGCGCACTCTCGCGCCGTCAGCTGCTGCACGGTTTTGCCGCCGTCGTCGCCAGCTCCATGCTCACCGGCTGCGGTGCCGCGCTGGTCCGCTCCATCAGCACATCCAACGGCGCGCCTCCCGCAACGCCTCCTCCTGCGGCGCCGCCCGCGCAAACTCCCGCTCCGGTTCCGCAGCCCATGCCCATCGGCGCGATCACCGCCGCTTCGTTGACCGTCGCCTCGACGTCCGCAGGCTCCTTCGATCCCGGCTTCCTCGGCCTGGTTTACGAGAAGGAGTCGCTGCTCACGCCGCTCTTCAAGGGGAGCAACACGGACCTGATCGGTCTCTTCCAGCGCCTCGGGCCGGGAGTTCTTCGTATTGGCGGCGCGTCCGTTGACCAAAGCGTTTGGACTCCCAATGGCCCGGGCCAAACCCCCGGCCAGGTGGCACCGTCCGACGTGGACGCTCTCGCATCGTTCCTTCGCGCCACGGGCTGGAGCTGCATCTACGGCATCAACCTGGGCGGCTCGGCCACGGGCGCCACGACTCCAGTGCTTGCCGCGGCAGAGGTCGCCTACGTTGCGCAGCAGCTTGGCTCCGCGCTGATCGGTATCGAGCTTGGCAACGAGTGCGAACGCTACGGCGCCAGCTTCTATCCCAACAACTGGTCGGTCGAGAGCTTCGAGGCTCTGTGGCAGCAGTATCGCTCGGCCATCGTCGCGGTGACGCCCGGCGCACCGATCTACGGCCCCGCCGCCGGCGGAGACCTCGACACCTGGACGCTGCCTTTCGGCGAATACGTCACCAGCAGCCAGATCAACCTGCTCACTCAGCAGTACACGCGCGGCCCGGTATCGACGGCGAGCGTCGACGACCTGGTTAGCCCCGATAATGCGCTCTCCACGGAACTGCTCATGCTTCACGACGGCGCGCAGTCCATCGACGTGCCTTTCCGCATCGACGCGCTCAGTTCCTACGACGATGGCGGGGCGCCGGGCGTCAGCAACAGCTATGCGGCTGCGCTCTGGGTCGCCGACACCATCTTCCAAACCGCGCTAGCTGGGGCATCCGGCGTTAACCTTCAGTGCGGCGGCCAGCAACCCGGCACGGCCATCGCGGACGACAACGGCATCGTGCTCGGTCCGCAGCCAGTGTTCTACGGCGCACTGCTAGCGGCCATGGCAGGCACGGGAACCCTGCTCAGCACGCAGCTTTCGGCTGGTGGGCTCAACGCGACCGGCTACGCGCTCCAGACCGCCAGTGGCATGAGCCTTCTGCTGGTCAACAAGGATGCAACGCAGAGTCTCGACCTCAGCATCGTTTTGCCGCAGGCTATGTCCAGCGCAACGCTGCTGCAGATGACCCAGCTTTCTGTCGGGGCGACTTCGCCAAGTCTTGCCGCGCTCTCCGGGATCAGCATCCAGGGCTCAACGGTTGCGACCGACGGCGCCTTCCAGCCAAGCGCCGCCTATGCGCTCACCCTCAACGGCCTACAACTCTCCTGCTACGTGCCGGCGCTGAGCGCTGTTCTGGTTCAGCTTACATAACCATCGTGCAAGCCGTGCGTGCGCAATGCTATCGTCTACCCCATGAGGCCCTTGCTTGGTTGGATCGCATTTGCAGGATTGTTCCCGATGCTCGCAGCTGCACAACCGCAGTCAAGCGTAGCTCCCACGCCGCCAATGGGATGGAACAGCTGGGACGCCTACGGGCTCACCATCACCGAGCCGCAGTTCCGTGCTAATGTCGAAGTGCTGCGCGACAAGCTGCTGCCCTTTGGCTGGAACTACGCGGTCATCGATGAAGGCTGGTTCTTCGAGAATCCCGGCGACCGCCCCACGCCAGACAAGCTCCGCTACGCCATCGATCCCTATGGCCGCTACGTCCCGGTGCCGGCGCGCTTTCCTTCGGCGGCCACAGCCTCGTCTTCATCGCAGGTAGCAAGCCCCATCACGGCGGACCACAAGATGCCGGCGACGATCGAAGGCACGAGCTTTGCCGCGCTTGGCCGCTGGGTGCATGCGCAGGGGCTGAAGTTTGGCATCCACATTATCCGCGGTATTCCGAGAGTGTCGGTGGAGAGGAATCTTCCCATTGAAGGCAGCAGCTTTCATGCGCGGGAGGCGGCCGATCAGACCGACGCGTGCCCGTGGGATCCGACCAGCTGGGGCGTGCGCAACAACGCTGCCGGCCAGGCCTGGTATGACTCGTTGCTGCGGCAGTATGCCTCCTGGGGCGTGGACTTAATCAAGGTCGACTGCATCGCGGATCATCCCTTCAAGCTCGACGAGATCGAGATGCTTCATCGCGCGATCCTGAAGACTGGGCGGCCGATCGTGCTCAGTCTCTCGCCCGGCCCCACTGCGCTGGCGCATGCTGCGGAGGTTGCGAGACTGGCCAATATGTGGCGCATCGCCGACGACGAATGGGATGTATGGTCTGCCCCGCCGGGCAAGACATTTCCCCAAGGAGTGAAGGACCAGTTTGCTCGACTCGCCGCGTGGGCGCCGTACGCAAAGCCGGGTAACTGGCCCGACGCCGACATGCTTCCGATTGGCGAGCTCAGCCCTCACCCCGGTGAGGGCCAGCCTCGGTCCTCGCATCTTACCCCTGACGAGCAGCGCACGGAGCTCACCCTCTGGTCCATCGCGCGCAGCCCGCTCATCGTCGGCGCGAATCTGACGCTGCTCGACGAGCCCACGCTCGCGCTGCTCACCAACCGCGATCTCATCGCCATCAACCAGACTGCGACCAAGAGCTTCGAGCTTCTCAAACACGAGGATTTGATTGTCTGGCAGGCAGAGATTCCCGATGGCAAGATCGCGCTCGCCTTCTTCAACGCCAGCGACGCGTCGATGAACGTGAAGGGTACCTTCGCGGATCTTAGCCCCGCCTTGGGCGATCACCCCTGGAACGTCCGCGACGTTTGGGCAGGGAAGGACCTCGGTGCGCAGCGCGGCGAGTCCGCTGATCTCCCGCCCCACGCCAGCCTCCTTCTGATCCTCCGTCCCTAGCCACGGCGGCGAATATGCGAAGATGGAACTCTTAGGCCATGCGGCGACGCGTTCTCTCCATCCTGTTGTTCTGGGCGACCCTGTTCCCCATCGTTGCCCCCGCGCTCCCCACTGGCGCGTTGGGGCAATCGACGCTGCCTGCGTGCTGCCGCCGCGGCGGAAAACATCACTGCGAGATGTCTCCAGAAGCTCGCGCGCTGCTGATGCACGAGGACAATGGTTCCGCCCGCATTAGCGCTAAGCCTGAGCAGTGCCCTTATCGGCAGCGCTCGCTCGCCGCGTCGCATCTGCAGACTCTCACCTCGGGCGCAGCCCCGACCCACGCGACCTGCTCGCTGCATGAACCCTCTGCGGCTGCGCAAGCCGAGTGCCTGCTCCGCATTTCCTTCGATCGTTCCCGCCAGAAGCGCGGCCCTCCCTCTCTCCTCGCCTAGCACTCGCACGCGTCCCAGTACCTCCGGCTGCTCTGCAGCCGTGGGTCTCCGCCGTGCTCCCTTACCGTGCCAGCAAATCGTCATGCTTGCGTGACTTAGGAAAAATCCATGTACCTCTTCGTGCTGCATCGACGCATGCATCTAGCGCGTCGCATCGTTTTTCTCTTTGCGCTTCTACTGCCCGCGACGCTCGCGTGGGCTTCCATCTTCGGAAAGGTGCAGGGCATCGTTCACGATCCGCAGCACCGCCCCATCGAGGGAGCGCACCTCATCCTGAAAGCTCAAAACTCAGCGTTCACCCAATCGGCGGATACGAACGCGAACGGCGAGTTCGTCTTCACCTCCGTGCCCATCGGGAACTACACGGTCACGGTCTCTGCGAACGGGTTCCAGGCAATGAGCCAGGACGTGATTGTTCAGTCTGACACGAGCCCGGTTCTGCATTTTCCGTTAGCCATCGCAGGTGTGAACGAGAGCGTGGTTGTGCCAGAGAACGCGACGCAGGTGTCGACCGATAGCGTTACGCCGACCACGATGTTGAGTCGCATCGATATCCAGCAAACGCCGGGAGCGGACCGTACCAACGGTATGGAGATGATCACGGATTACGTTCCGGCTGCCTACATGACCCACGACATGCTGCACATGATGGGAGGCCACCAGGTCAGTTGGCTGATCGATGGCGTTCCGATTCCCAACACCAACATCGCCACGAATCTTGGGCCGCAGATTGCCCCTCGAGACATTGATACGCTCGAAGTTTATAGCGGCAGCTACGACGCGGATTATGGGGATCGAACGTATGGAGTCTTCAACGTTGTGCCGCGCACCGGCTTCGAACGCGATCGGGAGTGCGACCTGGTCCTCACCGCGGGAAATTTTTATCAGACGGATGATCAAATCAGTTGCGGAGGACACACGCAGCGTTTTGCCTACTATGCGAGCCTGAACGGAAACCGCAGCAACTATGGACTCCAGACGCCGATTCCCCAGGTGGTGCACGACGCGGTGAATGGCTTCGGAGGATTCGCCTCGTTCCTCTTCAATCCCGACGCAAAAAACCAATACAGGGTTGTCATGTCGCTGCGTCGGGATTACTTCCAGATCCCCATCGACCCCGATCCGAACTCGACCGGAAACCAGATCTATCCATCGAGCGGCCTGCGCGACGCCGAGCGCGAGCCGGACGGCTATGCCACATTCTCGTGGATTCACACCTTCAATTCAAACACCCTACTCAGCGTTTCGCCTTTTTACCATTACAACGGCGCTGACTATGAGGGCGGTCCAAACGACTATCCGGTTATCTCTACCGTCAATCAAAATGCCAGCTACGCGGGAGCGCAGAGCGCGCTTCATGAAACCTTCTGGAAGAACGATCTCCAGGCCGGCGTGTACGGGTTTGGCCAGCACCAATACAACTACTTCAACAACGTCTACACGGACGGCACGCCCAACGTTCCCGCCTCGTCGATTGCTGTGAACGGCGGGGTCGTCTCTGAATTCATCAACGACAAATTTAAGATCACTCCGTGGTTTACTCTCATCACGGGATTTCGCGCGACGCAGTTCAAGTCGACGATCTCGGAGACCGCGAGCGATCCGCGTTTCGGCGCCGCCTTACGCATACCGCGCCTGAATTGGGTCCTCACCGGCTTCTATGGCTACTACTACCAAGCGCCACCGCTGGTTACGGCGACCGGACCTCTGCTCGACCTGGCTAACGGCCAGAATCTTACGTTCGCTCCTCTGCACGGCGAGAGGGATATCCAATGGCAATACGGCGTCGCCATTCCGTATCGCAACTGGACCCTCAGCATCAATAACTACGAGACCAGGGCGGAGAATTGGCTGGACCATAACAACATCGGCGAATCGAATATCTTCTGGCCGATCACCTGGTCGTATGCGCTGATTCAAGGATGGTCGGCGACGTTGCGCTCTCCGGATGTCTTCCATCATGGCCAATTCCATCTTGCCTATGCCAACCAGATCGCGCAGGCAACCTCGCCGATCACGGGTGGTCTCGTCTGTCCGGCGCCGGTCACGTCGGCATGCCCGCTCGACATTCCGCCAGGACTTGCGCCGGTCGACCACGATCAGAGGAACACCTTGAACGTGGGTTTCGACGGCATTCTTCCAGGGAAGGTCACCGCCTCGACAAATGTGTACTACGGATCGGGATTCCTTAACGGGTTGTACGGAACGCCGCAGGCGCAGTATCCCGGCGAGTATCTGCCAAGCCATACTACCTTCGATCTTTCAGTCGGCAAGACGTTCGCAAAGAGATACACCGTTTCGGTGACTTCGCTGAATGTGGCCAATGTCCGCGTGCAGTTGGATAACAGCTTGACCTTCGGCGGATTTCACTGGAACGATCCGCGACAGATCTACGCGGAGGTTCGTTACCGGTTCAAGTACTGACGCAGCTACTGCCCCGTCCCGCCGTGGAGCACCTGTTCGATCACCGCATGGACGTTGATCAGGCTCCACGGTGCGTCGTTCACTTGCGTCTGCGTCTGCCCGGCATGATGCACGATCACCGCCGGTCGCGGATCGAAGCCCGATTGCGACGCCTGCGCATCTTCATGCGTCCATCCCGGCTGGTCATTCCACAACCATAGGCGCCACGAGTGGTCGCCTTCCACAATCAACGTCGTGTCCTTCCAGCGCGGCGAGCTCTTCAGCGTCGCTATTACGCTGCCCAGCTCCCGGTCAGCCAGCGCCAGGCCGTCGAGATACGAACCTCCGCACCTCTGTGCATACTCGCCGCGCGCGCGGTTCCAGATTGCCGGACTGTGCGGCACCGGCAGGTGCAGAAACACGAAGTCAGCCTGATCGCTCTTCAGCACCTGCGCGGCGTGGGCTTGCAAATCCACATAAGTCTTCGTCCGCTGCCTCACTCCGTAGGTGCATATATCTTCGTCTGCGCGCGCGGGCCACACGATCTGTAGTCCGACTTGCTTTAACGGCGAACCCACGTTGCTCCAGAAGCTCGCATCCTGGGCCATCGGCCCATCCATCCGGTCAAGATTCATCCAGTAGCAGTCGTCGATTGCACCCGCATAGGCCGTGCAGTAGGGGTTGTACCAGCCCACTGCTGCCGTGCGCCAGCCGTTGTTCTGCGCATCCCCAAAGACTGTTCCCGCACCCGTCAGTTGCGTGTAGCCGTGCGTCGCACCGTCGTGCACCAGCAAGCGATTGTCGAACGTAAAGTTGTATTTGTCGATCACACGGCCACTCAGCAGTGATGGAAGAATCTTCACCGTCTTGTCGCCGATCGGCTGAGCATTCGTGTAGACCGTGCTCTCACTGCGCAGGGCATCGAAGTTCGGCAGCGCGAGGCCATTTGCGCGATCTTCAAACAACTGGTCATAAGAAAGTTCATCGAAGACGATCCACACCAGGCGTTGATGCTCTCGCACCGGCTGCGCTGTCGTCGACCATGCTGCGGTCTGTTGGTGCGGCCCAGGCTTCCAGTGGAGGACCCAAAGCAATTGAAGAACACTGCACAGGCAGAACACCGTAGAGATGGCGGCGACGAACTCCCCCACGCGCGTCAGCGTGCGATACGCGTCCTTGAACCAGACCCACAAAAGCAACACGAAGGTGGTCCAGGCGATTGCAATCAGCAGAACCAGGTTTTTGGTCACGGCGAGCGAGATCTCGGATCGTGTAAGCAGGATCACGTAGGGCGGCACCGCGATGGTCAGCAGCAGCCTCACCCACGGATACGCCCGCGTGCGCGAGAGGGTACCAATCACCGAGAACAGCAACAGCCCCAGCACGACAAGGTCGGTCAACTGCGCCCATACGATCTCGTGCAGTGCAAACGGCACATGCATGCGGACGTCATACCCGCCACCCAGCAAGTCTCCGTAGCTCATGACTAGCAACATGGAGGCGAGGCCGAGACACTGGCCGAGCTTCTTCAGCATCTTGTCCTTTTCAATCTTTCTGTGCGTGAGAGTTCCAAGCGTGGATTTGCTCTGCAATCCAAACCATGGCCCGCTTGTTTAAGTCATTCTCTCGCCATTATTCCTTCGCGAAGAGAAATAGGATACGACCATTCTCCAGGGGCTGTCTGCGCAGGGTACGAAAGCGGCCCTCGCACGCGGTCAACAGGTTGGCTTCGCTCAGCGAGCCGTACAGCGCATCCCTGCCGCGCATTAAACTTTGATACATCGGATCGGAGACAGGAACCCATTCCAGCACCAGGGTTCGCGACGTCAGCTTGTGCGCCAAATCTAGAATCGCGCGGATCGGAATCTGTTCCATCAAGATCAAATGATGGATCACCGCCAGCATCAGCACCATCTCGGACTTCGCCTCCAGCCGGTGCAGCAGGCTGCTGGTCTCGTGGTTCTCCCAGCCCACCGCCGGCGTTGGCCGCGCCAGGTCCGCATGAATGGTCTGGATGGTTTGGATCGTGGGTCGGCCATTGCGGGTCATCCGGTACAGGCTTTCAGCCGCTGCCGCATCGCGCTCCAGCGCTACGACCTGCGCTCCATGCTCGGCGGCCTGCGCACTGAAGACGCCGGTGTTCGCTCCAATGTCGAGCACGCGCGCCGGCTTCAATTCCTCGAGCACCTGGCGCACCCAATCCAACTTCTGCGCGCTCTCCTGCGCCGTGTAATGGGTGAGCGTTGCGGTATAGTTCGACCACTCCGAGCCGCTGTACTCCGGCATCGCTCGACGCGTCTGCTTGCGTAGATTCTCGACCGTCCGCTTCAGCAGATGCAACGCCAGCTCCGGAGACTTGTTCTGGGGCGGCGTCTTTACCTCCGTTTTGTGCTCGCTCTTCCGGTCCAAACGAGCCGCCAGCGTCACCGGCCAGAACGCCCCGGGCGAGAGCCGCTGCCGCCAACTCAACGCCTTGTATAGTTCCGCCGGCTCATATCCATCGCGCTTGAACAGTGACAGTTCCAGCGGCCAGCTCAGCATCCGATTCATTAGCAGCGGCAGCAGAAACGTGCGAACATACTGCCCATACGCCAGCCAGAGGTGCGAGGGATAAGCTTTCGGCGCGGAATGCCACCGCTCGAACGACAGCACATCCACCAGCACCGGGCGCGAACCCACAAACAGAATATTCAGCGGTGTCGCATCCTTTAAGACCCAACCCTCGTTCAGGGCTTCGGCGCACAGCGACAGGGTCAATTGCGCGGCCGCCAGCCATTGCGACGGCGTCCACTCCCACGGATACGTCGGTACCGGCACTCTTGGATGCAACAACTGCAGCCCTGCCGGGGAGTTCCTGATGGTGATGGCGACCATGTCGCCGCGGTCCTGCAAGCGGTCACAAAACTGCGAAGTGACAAACTCCATCACCTGATCGCGGGCCTCGGGACGGATCGTGCGAACGGCGAAATCGCCTTCGAGGCTTAGAGATCCGGCCGGGTCGCGGAATGTGGCTGTCGGCGTGCCAAGGGTCATGCTGCGTTGCGAGAATCTTCTTTCCGTACCGTCAAGCGCGAGTCAGCCAAGCGGGGCTCAGCGCCGGACAGAGGCTTCTTCTTGTTGAATAACCCCATGATACGTCGCCGCATAAAAAATCCAGCCGCCGCCAGCATGGACCCGATGGACTGCAGCGCCAGCAGCCCCGAACCTGGATCGACATAGGCCAACGCACGGCGTTCCGTGGCGAGCATCAGGCAAGCACAGCAAAATATCGTAAGGCATACAGAGATCAGGCGCTTCATCAATGACTTCCCATCTGGTGCGCGCCTGAAAGTCAACGCCCACCTTGGCTGAAATTTAAGTTCGTCCCTCAGTCAACCGCTGAAGGGCAGTTTGCTGGCCCCACATAAACTTTCCCGTTCGCTCTCAACATGACAGAACTGTTACCGCAACAGTGAGACGCAGCTTCTTCGTCTCAAGACGCAAACTGCATTTGTTTCCCGCAGGTATTTATTTCGGGCCGTCGCCCAAGTTCCGGGCAACCAAAATTCACGGCTCGGCATAGTAGCCGGTGCTGGTGGCTACGGTCAGACCTGGTTTCGCTACCGTTACCTTCAAAGCGTGGTACACATCTCGTTTCTCCGTCGGCGGCAGTTCAAAGGACAGCCGATAGTACGCGACGTTATCCGCCACGCACTCCTGCAGTAACCCGGAAACGCCGGTACTGTTGCGCACCAATCCGCCAGTTTCGTTGGCGATCACCTGCAGCGCCAGGTTTCCGATATTGTCATTCGACGGCTTTTTGACTCCATCCATAAACTGTTCATAAGCAAGAGCTTGTGCCACAGACTCGCCTACTCCCAGAGGATCGATGGCGTACACGGAGGTCTGCGCCTCGCGCAGCGCCGTGGACAGAAACGTGATGTCGTTGAAGACCTGCGTCTGCTGATTGGCCGACAGATTTTGGCCGGGCCCGGAGAGCAGCGGCCAGCCCGGCGACACCCACAAAATGATCTTCCGGCCGGGCCGCTGCGCCTCGTACTGTACGAGTGTCCGTATCGCCTTCAGGGAGTCCGTCAGCCGCTCCGCCGCTCCCTGAAACCCCGCCGACCGGCCAATCTCGCGCAGGCCGATCGTGTACTTCGCCAGGTTATCGGCCAGCGTGTTGCCGTCGCGGCTGTACTCCCCTTGCATTTTGATCCCCTGGTTGCCGAAGACTGCCAGCGATGTCGGCAGGGTCAGCTTGCCGCGATTGGCCCTCAGGAACTTGTCGATCTCGATTCGCTCCTGCGCGATCACGGTGTACCCCGTATTGACGGAGTCAATCAACAGGATTGCCTCTACCGGCTGCTTGTGCCCGTCGACCGCCTCGAAGGAAGTAATCTCCCGTGGCGTCTTATCGTCCAGGATCGCGAAGTCTTGTTGCGAGAGGCCGGTCACCGGCTGTCCCGGCTTGCTGGTCACCACCACATCCAGCAGGATCGTGCGAGAACGGGGCGCGGTGCGCACATGGAGGACGGACGACTCCGCCGGTCGCGCGGCCTGCGGTACGGAGCCTGGCTGGTTAACCTGCGGCGCGGACGGTTGCTGCGCGGCCGCGATCATCGAGGCCGCCAACAGCGCCGCGACCAGCGCCAGAAACGAACTTGAGGATGCGGACATGGGCTCTCCGGGGATCCGGCTCGCTCAACAGCCGCCGGATCTAAATGCTTCTAAGATGCACGCCCACTATAGACGTGCGCACGCGGCCTTTAGCTTCGGAAACTCCGCAAGTTACCGTCGTCGCTCCGGCGAATCCCCGCGAAAACTCCCGCACTTCCTTCCACAGATTGCTTCAGCGTCCGCTTCGCCTTATCCTCGCCTGAGGATGGACTTCGAGCAAAAGCGAAAAATTGGCTTGGGCAGCACCGCGCCCCGCACCGCCGAGGCCGACCGCCTCGTCTCCGCCGGGCGCGTCGACGACGATGATGCCGTCGAACTCAAGCTGCGTCCCAAGCGGCTCGCGGAATTTATTGGCCAGACAAAGGCAAAGGAGCAACTGGCCATCGCGCTCGAAGCCGCCAAGTCCCGCGGCGAGGCCCTGGATCACGTCCTCCTCTTCGGCCCTCCCGGCCTGGGAAAGACCACGCTCGCGACGATTATTGCGAACGAGCTGGACGTTGGATTTCAGCAAACCTCCGGCCCCGCCCTGCAGGTCCAGGGAGACATGGCTGCCATCCTCACCAACCTCAAGCCCAAACAAGTTCTCTTCCTCGACGAGATTCACCGCCTCCAGCCCGTCATGGAAGAAAAACTCTACACCGCGCTGGAGGACTACCAGCTCGACATCATGATCGGCACCGGCCCCTCGGCGCGCACGCACGTCATGCGCATCGACCCCTTCACGTTCGTCGCAGCGACAACGCGGCCGGGGCTGTTGTCCTCGCCGCTGCGCTCGCGCTTCGGCATCTTGCTGCGCCTGGAGTTCTACACCGACGACGAGCTGCGTTGGGTCGTCGAGCGGTCCGCCGAAGTCTTAGGCGTCCCCATCGACCGCGACGGCGCGGCCGAAATCGCGGTGCGCTCCCGCGGCACACCCCGCATCGCCAACCGCCTGCTTCGCCGAGTCCGCGACTTCGCGGAAGTCCGCGCCGCCGGAAAGATCGACCGCCCCACGGCCGTCGCTGCACTGGAGATGCTCGAAGTCGACGCTCACGGATTTGACGAGCTTGATCGCCGCCTGCTGCGCACCATCATCGAAAAATATGATGGCGGCCCGGTAGGACTCAACACGCTCGCCGCCGCGCTCGCCGAAGAGCAGGACGCTCTCGAAGAGGTCTACGAGCCCTTCCTCATCCAGATTGGTTTCTTAGACCGCACCCCTCGCGGTCGCGTCGCCACCCGCCTGGCCTACGAACACCTGGGCATCGAGATGCCTCGCAAGCACACGCTGTTCAGCTAGCGTCTGCTCCGGGTGTTGGCGGCGCTCGTTAGCGCGGACTACGCAACAGCCAGCTTGGCAATCACCAGGAATGTCAAACCAAGCAGTACTCTGCGCCCGAGCAGCTTCAAATAGGACTTGGAAAAGTAGGCTCGCATACGCCAACTTTATTCCCGCGTTGTTGCGCTCGCATGAACGGCTTTACACATTTTTTGCCAACGCATCCGCGAGGATACCCCCGTTCTTCGCCAAGCGCTCCGCCGCCGCCTCGCGCTCGATGCCGAGCTTGCCCATCACGATTGCCAACTTCAGATCGTTTCCCGACTCGGCCAGCAACCGCGCCGCGGTCTGCGCATCGCATCCAACAGCCACGGCGATAATCCTCTCTGCGCGGTCCGCCAATTTTGCATTGGTCGGCCGCATGTTCACCATCAGGTTGCCAAACGTCGCGCCGGTCCGCACCATCACGCCCGTCGACAACATATTCAGCACCATCTTCGTTGCCGTGCCCGCCTTCATCCGCGTGCTCCCCATCAGCACCTCCGGCCCCGTTGCCGGCGTAATTGCGATCTCCGCCGCACCCGCCAGCGTCGATCCCGGCACGCAACTCAGCCCCACCGTCAGCGCGCCCAAACTCTTGGCATACTCCATCGCCCCCAGCACATACGGTGTGCGCCCACTCGCCGCAATCCCCACCAGCGTATCGGGTTTTCCATCTGCGCCAAATCCCGCCGCCTTCAGATCTCGAGCCCCCTCCTCGCTCGAATCCTCCGAATGCTCACTCGACAGCCGCAGCGCCGAATCCCCGCCCGCAATCAACCCTTGTATCAAATCCGCACTCACCGAAAACGTAGGCGGACACTCACTGGCATCCAGCACGCCCAGCCGCCCGCTGGTTCCCGCGCCGATATAAAACAGCCTCCCGCCGCGGCGAAACCGCTCGGCAATCGCATCAACGGCGCGTGCCACATTTGCGAGCTCCGCCTGCACCGCGCCTGCAACTTTCGCGTCTTCCGCGTTGATCAGCGCCAGCATCTCCAGCGTCGGCAGCGCATCCAGATGCTCACTCGCAGGATTGCGCGCCTCCGTTGGCAGGCTACCGAGCGTATCTCGATCCGGTGCACTCATTTCGTCCTCGCAGCCTCCATCATAGCGGCCAATTCATGACCGTCCCACCCCAACTGTGTCAGCATAGTAGTTCAGATGAGCGATGCCGCCCAGCCACCTCCCAGTGCCACCAGTGCCTGGCAGTCGCGCGAGTTCCGTTTCTACTCCGCTGCCCGCCTCATGGGCATCATGGGCGCCGAAGCTCAGTCCGTGGGCGTGGCCTGGCAGGTCTACCAGATCACCCACTCGGCTCTCGCACTCGGATACACCGGCCTCGCGCTCTTTCTTCCCGGCATTTTTTTCGTCCTCCCCGCCGGCCATGTCGCCGACCGCTACGATCGCCGCACCGTCATCCTCACCTGCTACACCGTGCAGGCAATCGCCACCTTCTCCCTGCTGTGGCTAGCGTTGCACCACTCGCAGAATATCTGGCTCATCTATTCGATTCTGTTTGTCATCGGAGCCGGCCGCTGCTTCAGTGGCCCCGCCGCCAGCGCGCTCGTCCCGTCGCTCGTCCCCAAGGACCACTTCGTCAACGCCGTCACTTGGGGCTCCTCCATCTTCCAGATCGCCAACGCGACCGGCCCCATGATCGGCGGCCTGCTCTTCACCATCCCACTTGCGCATCTCTTCGGCGGACGTTTCGCCAACTTCAACGGCGCGCCTCTTGTCTACGCCTTCACCCTCTTCGGTCTGCTCTGCTTCCTCAGCTTCTTCAGCGTGATCAAACGCCGCGGCCCCGCCGACAAGAAAGGCTTCACCGTCGACACCATGCTGGCCGGCCTGCGATACGTCATCGGCACCCGCCTTCTGCTCGGCTCCATCTCGCTCGACCTCTTCGCGGTCCTGCTGGGCGGCGCAGCATCGCTCATGCCCATCTTTGCGGTGGACATCCTGCACTCCGGCGCCAACGGCCTCGGCCTTCTGCGCGCCATGCCGTCGCTGGGAGCCCTCGTTGTCTCGCTCACGCTGCTCGTCTATCCGATCAAGCGCCGCGCCGGCAAAATCATGCTCGTCTGCGTCGGCATCTTCGGGGTCGCGACCATCGTCTTCGGCCTCAGCCGCAACATCGTGCTCAGCTGCATCGCGCTCATCTTCATCGGCGCGTCCGACATGATCTCGGTCGTCGTCCGCTCCAGCATCCTGCAACTCGCCACACCGCCCGAGATGCGCGGCCGCGTCTCCAGCATCAACTGGCTCTTCATCGGCGTCTCCAACGAGGTTGGCGAGTACGAGAGTGGCCTCACCGCCCACTGGTGGGGAGCCGTGCGGGCGGTGGTGATCGGGGGCATCGCCAGCGTCGCCGTCACCGGCTCATGGAGCATCTTCTTCCCCGCGCTCCGCCACGCCGACACGCTCACCGCGGAAAGCCTCATCGCCCTCGAAAAGCAATTCAGCAGCATGGAACCCGTCGGCTAGATCATCACGTCCAGAGTCCGCGACCTAATACTGTCCATACCGGCCCTTCGCCGAATCCAGCAGCTTCTGCGAGTCATAGCCCACGCCATCCTTGAAGACAATTTCGGTGTTCTCGATGTCCTGGATCTTTTTGCTGGGATCGCCATTCACCACCACGAGGTCCGCGTTTTTGCCCGGCGCAATACTGCCAATTGAATCCGCGAGACCTTCATAGGTTGCTCCATTCAAGGTCGCAATCTTAATCGCCTCGAGCGGAGTAAATCCCGCCTCTACCAGTAGTTCCACTTCGCGCTGATCTCCGAAACCGGGTAGCACGCCGCCATCGCCCGTAGGATCAGGCCCCGCCAGTAGCAGACCACCCGCCGCCACAAACTCGCGCTCCAGCGCCATTCCATTCTTGAACATCTTCGTGAAATCCATCCCCGACTTCGTAACCGCGGGCGCACTCATCTCAAGGTTACGAACATACAAGTAAGCCTCGCGTGTGGGCGGCGACATCGTATCCAGCACCCGCGCCTGCAGCTTAAGTTGATCCGGCACAAAGCTTCCCTCGAACACGGGCAGCGTTGAAGTCACTGCGACATGATGAGCCACCAGCAGCTTCATCAGCGCCTCTGCCTCCGGCGATCCCGCCTGCATCTTCGACAACGTTTCCAGCGCCTCGCCCTTCGAGCACACATCCGGCTGCTTGCCCGAATCCAGCTGGGTGTTCACAAAAAATCCATGCTCCAGGTTGTCGATGCCGAGCTCCGCCGCCTCGGGATACGTCACCGAACACAGATGTCCCGTCAGCTTCAAATGCAGTTTGTGTGCCTCATCAATCGCCGCCTTCAGCTCCGCCCGCGTGATGTTCATATACGCCTTGAAGCTGGTCACGCCCTGCGCCGCCCAGAAGTCCACCGTAGCCCGAGCATCGTCCGCATCCCGCAGCGGATGCATCTGCAGAAACGCCGAATTCGGACCCTCAAGGTAAGGTCCCGTTACGTCCATATGTGGCCCGGGAATTTGTCCAGCATCAATCGCCCTGCGCAGGTTCAAATCCGTATAGGTCTCGACTGACCCTGTTGTACGCAACGTCGTCACGCCTGCCCCCAGGTACAAATGTGGTGATGAAAATGGCATCTCCGGCACGATCAGCGGCGGCTCCGAATGGCCGGCCACATCCAAATTTGGCCGCGCAATGTTGTACAGGTGGTCGTGCATCCCCACCAACCCCGGAAACACCGTCCGCCCACTCAGCTGGATTACGGCAGTGTCCGCGGACACCTTCGGGTCCGTCACATCGGGTTGGATACTCTCGATCTTTCCGCCAACGATCATCACCATCTGGTGTTCGAGTGGTGGCGCGCCGGTTCCGTCGATCACGCGCACATCTTTCAGCAGGATGCGGCCGCCCGGCACCTTCACATACCGCGTCACGGCAGGCGAGAGTTTGACCTCACTCTTGGTCGCGACCTGGGCTCGCATGGTCGGCGGCAAGACCATTACTGGGGCAAGGAGCAGCAAAGAAAGCTGAACACGCATGGCAAACCTCTTTTTCGGTATGCACGAGATCATAGCCCACCACCGATTTTCCGCCTATACCTCGCAACCTTTTCCAGACCAAGCTAATCTGTCAGGAGGGAGGAATTTCATGCAAAAGGGACTCAAGATTGGCCTCGGTCTGACGGCGCTTATGGTGCTGCTCGTAGGTGTGCGCATCGGCCTCATCTACAAGGCCAACCACGAAGACGTACCGGTCAAACAAGATCCCTACGCCAACATCAAAGTCGATCCCGACGACAATGTCTTTCTCAAGAAGCAGCATCCCGACACGCTTGCCGACCAGCGCGCCCTCATCGGCCAGACGGTCTGGATGAGCGCCGGGGGGCAGCTCGACTACTACGCCGACAAAGGCAATCACGTCGACTACGCGCACCCTGTAGGCACCCTGCTCGGCGCCACGCCCATGCTCATCAAAGGCGTCTTCGAGCAGAAGGCTCCCGCGACCGGGCCAGCCGTCGTCCGCATCGCCCCGGGCGCCCGCCACGTCCTTCTCGCGTTCACGCTGCCAAAATCCTCTGACCCCACCACCCTCTACGCTACCCCCGTCGGCAACTACGACAACGGTGGCTACAACTTCATCAACGACAACATTTTCTTCTACGAAGACCCGCACAAGCTTTACAGCTTCTGGCCTGCCTCGATGTGGTCTGCCATCGACCAGCACCAGGCGGTGCTCGGCATGAGCGAAAATCAGGCCATGATGTCTCTCGGCGAAGTCACCGTTCCCAACTCTGACAACACTGGCAACCGCACCGTCAAGTTCGACAACAACGGCCATCCGCTCGTGATCGTGTTCTCCAACAACAAGGCCATCAAGATCACGCCACTTCAGGCCACGAACTAACGCAGCGGCTCCTGCGGCTCACCGCATACGCTGCTAAGCTAGCGAAAAGCCCCAGGAGCCGATGCATGCTAGACGTTCATGCCCCCGAACATCGAATTCACGGCACCCGTGACTTCTTTCTGCACCTGTTTACCATCACCATCGGTCTGCTCATCGCGCTCGGCCTCGAAGCCAGCGTCGAGGCCCTCCACCACCGCCATCAGCGACAGGAAGCAGAGACCCTGATTCGCAACGAAATTCAGAACAACCTGAACCGGCTGCGCAGCGAAGCTCCTCAAGCCACACTTGAGCTTCATCAGATGACCGAAGTCCTTCAAGCCCTCGAAGCCCGCGGCGAAGGGCAGACCGCTACCCTCAATGCCAAGGATTTCGCCTTCCACGAAGCGCCCATCCAGGACGCTGCCTGGCGCACGGCGAACTCCACCGGCGCGCTCACCTTGATGGACTACGCCGAAGTTGAGCGCTTCTCTGACGCCTACAAAGAACAAGCTCTCCTGCAAACCATGGAAGAGCAGGCCCTCGAGGACTATCTCGAACTCATGCCCGTCCTCTCCTATCACAGCAAAGATGGCGTGGTGAGCCCCGAGGCAGCCAGGGATGCGATACCCTACACGCGCCGCGTTGTCGCCCACCTCAACGGCATGCTCGCCGTTGGTGGCGGAACCGTCGGCACGTACGAAGCTGCACTCAAACAATAGCCTCGGACCTTCGGCACTGAATCGTCGGCCTTGATAGGATGGCTTTTCATGGAACGTTGTGACGCCATGCAGAACGACGCTACCTTGCGAGGCCGCGTTTCCTTCCCGCTTCGTCTGAAGCGTGTCGTTGTGTTTGCATGCGGCGTGATCCTTCTTTCGACCTCCCCTGCGAAGGCCTCAAAGAATGATTTCGGATTCACCGTCCAAATCGCTTTATCGCCAAAGGCAGCCGCGAGGCTTGCCAGAACCTCCGAAGGAATGGTCGTTTCGGCAACGTACTCCGGCGACCCGATCCCCGCGGCAGCGAAGTACGCAAACGAGATTGGGCAAATCGACCTTGGCGTGGAAGATGTCGAAGTCCCAGGCAAAGCCGCCATCGTCCGCGTCACCGGAAGTAAGGTGAAGCGGGAGAATCTCGCGTGGGTCAAAGGCCCGATTTTACTGAACGTGAACGTATACTCCGCTCGACGCAGCGGCCCGGATAATATTCTGGCCTGCGATTTTTTCGACGGAAAATTACAGCAAGCGGTCCGCCAACCGGTTTCGCTCCACTGCTCTCTAATTACAGAGAATGCCCCGACCAAGCATACCTTTTGAACGCCGTAGACGGACACGACCCTGCTGTCCTTGAAGAGGTTTCCAATGTTTGCATTTTCCGATGCAGTGCCGGCACCTAGTCCAAGAACAGTTGAAGCAAGAATTTACGGAATCGGCGCGCAGCGTACGGTTCGTGAGCTCTGGAATCGTCCTGAGGATTGGGACGCCGTGATGGCGGGCATTGAATCGGGAGATGCCGCTTGGCTAAAAGTTGCGACCGAGTTGAAGCCCGGAGCGGATGCAGGCCAGTCAGAGAGCCTGGCAATCGTAGTTTCGCGATCGATCCAGCACAATCCCCGCGCCTTCCTGCTCATCGCCTTTCCCAGTTTCGGTGTTGCCGTGTGCCGCGATCTCACCATCGAGGGAACTACGGAGCAACACAATTCTTTTCAAATGAAGACGGAGAAAGCTCTTGTCTCGGTAGACAGCGAAGCCATGCGTAAGGATCGCGATGCGTGCCTGGTCGAACTCCGAAAATAGCTGCGTCGACCTCGCAAAGGGTTGTGCATAGCCCTGACCTACCCCTCAGCCCGTATTCCGCAACCCCGCGCTGATCCCATTGATCGTCGCCGTAATCGCGCGATCCAACTCTTCGCCTTGCTCGCCCGCGCGCTTGCGCCGCAACAACTCCAGCTGCAGCAGGCTCATTGGATCGACATACGGATTGCGCAGCCGGATCGACCGCGCCAGCACCTGGTTACTCTCGAGCAGCACCTTCTGCTGAGCCACCGCCAACACCATCCGGTGCGTGCGATTGAACTCCGTCTCCAGCGTCGTAAACACTCGTTCGCGAAGTCCCTCGTCCGCCACAAGCATCGAGTACTGCTTCGCAATCCCGAAGTCCGCCTTCGCCATCGCGATCTCGACATTCTTGATAATGTCGACAAACAGCGGCAGCCCAAGCATCATCTCCTGCAGAAGCGCCAGGCCGCCCTCATGCTTCTCCGCATACTGCTCCAGCGCATATCCCACACCAAAGTATGCCGGTACAACGTGCCGCGACTGCATCCACCCAAACACCCATGGAATCGCCCGTAGATCCGAAAGGCTGCGTTTCTGCGCGGACGAACTCCCATCCGCGCGCTTCGCTGGCCGCGACCCAATGCGCGCATGCTCCAGCTCCGCCACCGGCGTTGCCTGCTCAAAGTATGTGAACACCTCGGGATCATCCATCAGATGCTTCGTGTAGAACGCAAACGAAGTTGCCGACAACTCATCCAGCGCCGCCTCCCACTCCGGCAGAACCTCCCCAGTCAGCACCGGCTTCACGCCAGGCTTCACTCCCGGCCGGGCGAGCGCATCGAGCGCCGCCGCAATCATCAACTCTAGGTTCCGTTCCGCCAGCACCACGTCGCTGTACTTCCAGTTCAGTACCTCGCCCTGCTCCGTAATCCGTAGCTGCCCCGTAAAGCTATCCAGCGGCTGAGCGAAGATTGCACCGTGCGTCGGGCCGCCGCCGCGTCCCACCGTGCCACCGCGTCCATGGAAGAGGCGCAGCGTCACACCGCACTCCCGCGCCACCTCGTGCAACGCGCGATGCGCCTTCCAGATCTCCCACGTACTCGTAATCATCCCGCCGTCTTTATTCGAGTCCGAGTAGCCCAGCATCATCTCCTGGCGCCCACCCCACGCCTCGAGCAACGGCTTATAGGATTCATGCGTCCACAACGCGCGACACACCACCGGCGCATTCCGCAGATCTTCAATCGACTCGAAGAGCAGCACGGGCTGCAGTCCCGGATCGTGCTCGCCGCTGGCGGTTGTTCCGCCCTCGACGGCCACACCGCCCATCCGCGCCAGCTCCACCACCGTCAGCGCATCCTCCACCGACGTCGCGCCCGACACCACGTACAGCCCAATCGTCGCAGGCAAATTCTTCTTCAACTCGGCGATAGCCCGGAAGGTAGCCATCACCTCCTGGGTCTGCGCACTCAGGCTGTTTAAATCGCCACCAGCCTTCAACTCCTTCAGCGCCGCCGCATCCACCTTGGCGTGCTGCCGAATATCCAACGTCTGCAGGTGCAGCCCAAACGTTCGCACCGCCAACAGCAGCGGATCCACAAACCGCTCTGCCAGCCGCTTCCCGCGATTCTCCTCCAGCGATTCATGCAGCAGCGTCAAATCCTCGAGCAATTCTGCCGCCGTCTCATACCGCGGAAGCGTCGCTTCCAGCGGCAGCGCCAAATGCTTGTGCATCGACACGGCCGGCGCTCCTCCCAGCCGCAGCGTCATGCACGCGATCTGCATCCGCACCGCCTCGGTAGGGAAGTCGCCCACAAATTCCATCGCATATCCCGCCGCCTTCAACTGCTTCAGGGATCCCGCGAGCCGGTTGTGCAGCGCAGACGAAATCGGCGCCTGCCGTGTCGACGGCGCGAGCTGCTCGAACAGCTCCGTCAGTCGCGCCACATAATAGTCATGCACGACCTCTCGCGACATCGCGATCGACTCTGCCGTCGTCGTCGCCGTCACAAATGGATTGCCATCCCGGTCGCCGCCAATCCACGACCCGAACTGAACCACGACGGGCAGATCGGCCAGCTGCGTCGGCTCCGTCCCCGGGAACTCCGCATCCAGCGCGCTCGCCATCTCCGCATACAAAACCGGCACCGTCTCAAATAGCGAAGCGTCATAGTAATCCAGCCCCATCTGCACTTCATCGCGAACGGTAGGTCGTGCGTGGCGCACATCATCGGTCTGCCACAGCGCGGTAATCTCCGCCAGCAGCGCCGCCTCAAGCTCATCCAGTTCTGTGACAGGGAGCGGAATCCCATCCAGCTTCTCGAGCAAATCCGAGATGCTGCGCCGCTTGAACATCACGCTGCGCCGCGCTACTTCCGTAGGGTGCGCGGTGAACACCGGCGTGATGCAGATCTGCTCCAGCAGGGCTAGCGTAATCTCGCGCGAGAATCCTGCATCCTTCAGGCGCCGGAGCGTGCCTCGCAGGCTACCGCGCTGTGGCTCGGCCGAAGCCTCCAGCAGCGACGAGCGCCGCCGCCGCTTGCGATGGTTTGTCTCGGCTAGATTGATCAGCTCGAAGTAAAACGCAAACGCCCGCGCCAGAAAAAACGCAGTCCGGGTATCCGCCGCCACCTCGTGTGTCAGTGCCTGTGCCTGCTGCAGATTTTTCTGCGCCGCCCCTATATCCTCTTTCGCGTCCGCCTCCCGTCGCGCAATCGCGGTCTTCCGCAGGCTCTCCACCGCGCCAAACAGGGCGTTGCCTGGCTGCTCCCGCAACACCTGCCCCAGCAGCGCACCGAGGGAGCGCACATCGCGGCGCAACGGCGCGTCCTTGGCCGGGCTGGTGCGTGCTTCAAGTTCTGCAAGTCGATCAGACCAGCTGGTAGGCGTCCAAAGAGAAGGCATAGGTGATTATCGCCCAAGCGTCCGCTACACTCTACCGTGCCCCCGCCCGCACCTCGGCCAGCTCCTCCGCTGGCGCCGGCGGCTCCGTCCACAAAACCACCGCCTGGGGCAGGGACAGCACGTAGACCAACAGCATCCATACCAGCACCGGCATCTGCTTCCCCAGGTCCCATCGCGCTCCCGGATGCGTCCAAGCCAAGCTGAATCCATACCCAAGCGCCATTACCCCGATCGACCATCGCAAGATCCGATACGCCGTGTAGTGTGCATGATCGCGCTCCCCTCGCTCGCGCTCATCCAGTGGCGTCCATAGCCGACTCTCCCTGCGCCCACTGAGATTGAGCGTCTGCGTCCCGTCACCCATCGCCATCGGCAGCCGAATCTCCTCATACGCCTTCACCGGCGCTTCGTACTGAATGCCACCCAGCAGCCCGCCCAGCACCAGCGTAAAGATGAAAAGGTCACCCCAGGCCTTGGGCCCCAGCCAGATCCCCACGCTAGCCGCCGCCGCGAACAAGACGTAATACCCCACCACCAACAGCCTCCGCTGCCGCTGCGTCTTAATCGGTATCCCCCAGAACTTTGTTTCTTGAATCACCGCGCACCTCCTCCGAACGGCACAACGCTCAACCCAAATCAATGTCCGGCTCGGTCCACAAAATAATCGCCGCGGGTAACGTGATCGCCATCACGCTTGTGATGAGCGCCACCAAAAACAAGAGGTTCAGCAATATTTCCTGAGAGATTAAGTGTTGCTGCGGCTTCAACGCCCAGAAGGCCAAGAGCAACATGACCACGACGCCAACGCCCACCGCCTGGAACGCTTGATAATGCGCCCGGTCGCGACGGCCCAGCTCCCGTTCGTCATTCCTCCATCCCGCGTCATCCGCCTGCAGCAGCGACTCCGGCTCCAACTGCAGCTTTACCAGCGTCACCATGGGAGGCTCGGCGCGTGGTGGTTTGTTGGCGAACGGCTTGATGAGTCCCCACCCACCTCCAAATCCCCCATTGCCGCCGAACACGAAGATGCCAACCGCCATCGACCCATAGATCGCGAGACTATACGGCAGGAGCGCATTTTGGCCGTAGACCATATGCAAGCCAAACGTTGAACCACACAGCAGCAGAAGTAGCGCATACACAACCAGCACCAGCTTTCGCCGCGCGCGCTGTTGCTGCATCGGAATTCCCAGAATCTTGTAGCTCGTAGCCGTCATCGCACCCTCCCCTTCATCGCTTTCTTCTCGCCTCTGCATGCCCATACACCGCCTCGCTCAACGGCCGCAGCGGATGGCGCGAAAAGATCGCCTCCACCGGCAGACCGAAGTACGCGCTCAAATCCAGCGCCAGCGTTAGCGATGGGTTATAGTCCCCGCGCTCCAGGAACCCCACCGTCTGGTAATTGATCCCCAGGGCGTCCGCAAGGTCCTGCCGCGAAAGATTCCTCTCCGCCCGAAGCACCGCAATCCGGTTGTATAAATCGTTTCCCATAGATCATTGATTGTTGCTAATACGCAATATATTCTTGCAGTCGCCAACACGCAAGAGAAATCGCAAAATCTTCTAGCTTTTGATCGAAGCCGAATAAACGCTCAACTGCGCATACGCCGCTCGCACCAGCGGAGCCTCCACCCCGTGCTGCCGCCCGCGCTCCAGCAGGTCACCGAGGATCTGATCTGCCTCCACCCGCGCGCCCTTTTGCAGGTCGCGATACATCGACGCCGTGAGCGGCGACCCTGGCTCCACCAGCCGCTGTTCCGTTGTCGCCTGCGCCGCCGCATCCTGAGGAGCATACCCATTCGCGGTCGCAATCGCAACGCATTCCGCAATGATCGCCTGCGCGGTCTCCACGCCGCCCGGCGCTGCTGCCACGGCGCCAATCGACCCGCGCATCAGGCAAGTGATCGCGCCCAGCGAAGCCAGCAGCGTCCACTTCTGCCACATCGTCGCCACAATATCCTCCCGCAGCCGCACCTCGAACCCTGCACCCCTCAGCGTCGCCTCAATCGCGTGCATCCGCTCTGTCACAGCCTTGTCGCGCTCGCCAAAGTTCAAATCATGCAGCCGCGTCATGGAGTGCACGCCACCCTCGGCATCCATGTCCGCCGAGATATACGTTGCCCCGCCCAGCACCGTCTCCGCGCCAAACCGCGCTGCCAGCGTCTCCAGATGCCGCATCCCATTCAGCAGCGGCAGAATCGCCGTACCACTCCCCACCGCCGGCGCAAAGTCCACGATCGCGCTCTCCAGCGAGTACGCCTTCGTACTCAGCAGAATCAAATCGAACGCCTCGGGCTGCGTCTTCAGCTCGTCCGCTGTCAGCAATTTCAACTCCGCACCCGGCACCGTCACATCGCCATACACGTCGGAGATCTGCAGCCCCGTTCGCCGCAACTGTTCCGCGCGACCCTCACGCACCAGGAACGTCACTTCGCGCCCAACCGCCGCCAGGCGCCCACCAAAATAACCACCCACCGCGCCCGCGCCGATCACAAGAATTCGCATGCACCTATCTTATGCAGAACTCGCGACGCCTCAGCGCTTTCGCCACGCAAACTTCAGCCCCGACCAGTCCTCATCGACAGAACAAACCTTGTAATCCACCAGCCCCACAGCCAGTCCCGCATCGCGCACATCATTCTGATTGAAGTCAGGCTTCAGCCGCGCCTTGGGATGCAGCAGCCACACGTGCGCCGCCCGCGGCAACTGCGCTTCCAGCAGCTCAATCAGCAACTTCAACTCGGCGGAGGAACGCACAAAACACAGTGCCAGAGCCGTCGTCGCGCGCAAACGCTTCTGTATCTGAACCAATTCCGGCAACTCCCCAAGCAGCGCCCGAAACCCCTCGGGCTCACCCAGGACCGCGACCTCGCCCACCCCGCCCTTGGCGGTAACCAGCCCAAGTTTTCGCGGCAAGGGCGTCGCGGAATACGCACCACCCGCCGCGCCGCTCATGCGATGGTCTGTTCCTCAAGCTGCGTCGCGAGCTCTTCCCACTCCGCCGTCCGCGCCGCATGCTGTTCGCGCAATGCGTCAAGTTCCGCTGCCACCGCCTGCGCCGCCTCGGCTGTCGTAAAGATCCCCTGCTGCTGCTCGGCCGCCTGGATCCGCGTCTCTAGGTCCGGCAGCTCTTCTTCAATCGCCGCAACCCGATCTTCCAATTGCTTCAGCTTGATAGGATTCAGCCGCTTCACATTCGCTTTCGGCGCCGGAGTCACTGCGGTCAGCGACCCCTCGATCTCGTGGCTACTTTCCGCCACCTTTCCCTTCGCTGCAGCGACAACCTTGAACATCCCCGTAGCCGCATCCACCTTCGCGTTCGTCGTTGAGTCGTGCGTTAGCATCTTCTCGGCTTCGGCGGTATTGGTCGGAATCCCGCCCTGCTTGCGGAACAAATAATCCTCATAGTTGCCAGGATAGATATGCACGCGCCGATCTTCGACCTCGAACACCCGCGTCGCCAGCCCATCGATAAAGTAGCGATCGTGCGAGACAAACAGCACGGTTCCGCTGAAGTCGCGAATCGCTTCCAGCAGCACATCTTTCGCGCGCAGATCGAGATGGTTCGTCGGCTCATCCAGCAGCAGAAAATTCGCCGGACTCACCAGCATCTTCGCCATCGCATACCGATTGCGTTCGCCGCCGCTAAGCACGCCCAGCGTCTTGAACACGTCGTCGCCACTGAACATGAAGCATCCCAGCAGCGACCGCAGCGTCACTACATCCACCTTCGGATTGCTGCCCGTAATGTCATCGAGCATCTGCGCGGATCCATCCAGCACCTTGTACTGGTCCTGCGCAAAATAATCCGCCAGCACATTGTGTCCCAGCCGAATCTTGCCCGACGTCGGCGCCTCCAGCCCGCTCAGCATGCGGATCATGGTCGATTTGCCCGCGCCATTCGCGCCCACCAGCGCAATGCGGTCGCCGCGCTCAATCGTAAAGCTCACGTCGTCGAGCACCACCTTCTGCCCGCCATCAGGAGTCGGGTAAACCTTGCGCAGATTGTTCACCTCGATCACCGTCCGTCCACTCGCGGGCGGCTGCGGGAAGCTGAAGTGAATCGTCGCCTCTTCTTCCGGCACCTCGATGCGCTCAATCTTTTCCAGCTCTTTAATCCGCGACTGCACCTGCTTGGCCTTGGTCGCCTGCGCGCGAAACCGATTGATAAATGTTTCGAGCGCCTCGATGCGATCGCGCTGATTCTTGTAAGCGCTCATCAACTGCGTGCGCCGTTCTTCCTTCAGCTGCTGATACTTCTCATAGTTGCCGTGGTACACATGCATCCGCTTGTTCCACACTTCGACGGTCTTGTTCACCGTCACGTCGAGAAAGTAGCGATCGTGCGAGATCAGCACAAACGCGTTCTCATAGTTGTGCAGATAATCCTCAAGCCAGTTGCGCGATTCCAGGTCCAGATGGTTCGTCGGCTCATCGAGTAGCAGGAGTGAAGGCTTCTGCAGCAGCAGCTTGGCCAGCGCAATTCGCATCTGCCAGCCGCCGGAAAACTCTTCCGTCCGCCGCGCCCAGTCTTCCTTGGTAAAGCCCAGCCCACCCAGCACCGCGCCCACCTGCGAGTCCAGCGTGTAGATGTCGTGGTGATGCAGCAGCTCCGCAATCTCCGAGTAGCGATCCGCGGCCGCCGCATACTCCCGCGACTTCGGGTCCGCATCGCTCAACACATGCGTCAGCTGCTCCTGTTCGACTTCCATGTCGCGCAGCTCGTCAAACACCGACAGGCATTCATCGAAGACCGACCGCCCCGACAGCGCCAGCCCATCCTGCGGCAGGTATCCGAGCGTCATGCCCTTGATGTGCGTCCGCTGGCCGTAGTCCAACGTCTCGAGACCAGCCAGAATTTTCAGCAGCGTGGATTTTCCCGTACCATTGCCGCCCACCAGGCCAGTGCGCTCATTGGGCGTGACCAGCCAGTTAACATCTTCGAAGAGGAGTTTGTGGCCGTATCGTTTGCCGGCGCCAGCTAATTGAAGCATCACCCCCATTTTCTCATCTCCGCCGAAACTGCGAACTGAGAACAAACAACTGACAACGTTCGTGGGTGACGTTTCCCCCTTTCAACGCATCGAATTCAAGATTGGAGCCGCGAAATTGCCCGACCCAAGCACGACCCTTGGCGAAACACAGCCACCCCACTTGCATCGCACCCGCAACCGCTGGCTTGCCGCTGTCGCCATCCTTCTTGGCGTGCTCCTCATCGCGTCGCTCATTTCAGCCGAGTACGTCGCCCGCCATATCGGCCCCATCCTCCGCAGCAGTGTCGTCACCACCCTCAGCAACCGCTTTCACTCGCCCGTCGAACTCGACTCCCTCGACGTCACGGTCGCCACCGGCCTCAAGGTCGAAGGCCGCGGCCTCCGCATCCTCTACCTCGCCGGTCCCACCCAGCCAGACCTCCTGCAGAAGCAGGGACTACCCGCGCCGCCCATGGTCAGCGTGAATCACTTCATCTTCCACACCTCTCTCCACTCGCTCCTGCACTTCAAAGCCGACATCGCCCGCGTCGACATCGACGGCATGGACCTCCACATTCCGCCGCACAGCGGTGCGCACATGCCGCACATCACCGCGCCTAATTCGCGCATCAAGATCACCGTCGCCAAGATCTTCTGCAAGAACGTCAACCTCGTCATCGAGAACGCCAACCCGGCAAAGGATCCCCTCAGCTTCGCCATCCAGGACCTCAAGCTAACCGACGTCGGCCCTGGCTCGCCCATGCTCTACGACGCTTTCCTGATCAATCCCAAGCCCGTCGGCGCCATCCACGCCACCGGGCACTTCGGTCCCTGGCACAGCGATGACCCCCGCTCCACGCCCGTCGACGGCCACTACACCTTCACCAACGCTGACCTCAGCACCATCAAAGGCATCGCCGGAACCCTTGCCTCGACCGGCGACTACGCCGGCGCCCTCAACCACATCACCATCGACGGCACCGCCAGCGTGCCCAACTTCTCGCTCGACATCTCCGACCACCCCGTTCCCCTGGACACCACCTTCCATGCCTACGTTGACGCCACCAACGGCGACACCACCCTCGCCCCCGTCAACGCCACCCTGATCCATTCCCACTTCACCGCGCAGGGCACCATCGTCAACATCCACGGCAAGGGCCACGACATCGCTCTCACCGTCAACATGCCGCGCGGCCGCATCGAAGATCTCCTCCAGCTCGCCATGAAGTCTCAGCCGCCCATCATGCGCGGCAACGTCACCCTCAACGCCAAACTCCACATCCCTCCCGGCGACGTCCGCGTGATCCAGAAGATTCAGCTCGCCGGCAATGTCCACATCCAGGCCGTAGAGTTCACCAACGCCAAGCTGCAGGACCGCATCGACTCCCTCAGCATGCGTGCCCAGGGCAAGGCCGGTGACTCCAAGGCCGCCGGCAGCGACCTCAAGCCCGAAGTCGCCTCCGAGATGACCGTTGACTTCTCCCTCGGCAACGCGCAACTGCTCGTTCCCTCGCTCCACTACCAGGTTCCCGGCGGCACCGCGCAGCTCCATGGAGCCTACTTGGTTAACGGCAGCGCCTACCAGTTCCTCGGCCACATCAGCACCGACGCCAAGGCCTCGCAGATGGTTACCGGCTGGAAGTCCGCCCTGCTCGCTCCCTTCGATCCGCTCTTCAGCAAGCACGGCAGGGGCCTCGAACTCCCTGTCAGCATCAGCGGCAAGGGCAACGACGTAAAGTTCGGCCTGGCCATGCACAACGCCGACGAACCCGTCCAGCAGATCGCGAACGACCTCGACACGCCGCACACCGCAAATCCCCCACCTCACCGTTAAACAACTCCCGCCGTCCGCGCAGGACTTCGCCCTCAGCGCACGACCCTGATAACCTCAGGAGGATGGCAGCGCACCAGGACCCACTCACGATGGAAGCCGCGAAACCTCCCCGCGAGTCCCCCGCGCCCCCGCCGCCCGCTCCCATCTGGCTGCAGCGCATGAGCCTCATCGTCCTGGTCCTGTTCTGCTTCTACATTGGCGGACTTCTCGCCGTGCTTCCCTGGTCTCCGCGCTACTGGGACCAGAACGCCTGGCTGATCGCCCACCCTGCCATCGAAAGCATCATCAACAAAGGCTGGGTACGCGGCCTCGTCTCCGGCCTTGGCCTGCTCGACGTCTGGATCGGCGTCAGCGAACTCCTCCACTACCGCGACTTCCGCGGCTGACGAAAGCGAACTCCGCATGTCCCCTGAAAATAAGCCTGAGCCGACCCCCGCGCCGCTCCCCACCGCGCCCCTCGCCTACGAAAACTCCAGCTTCCTCGACAGCCCCGACGGCCGTTCCCTGCGCATCCTCGCCGAATACAACGAGCCCATGGCCCGCTTCCGCCGCGAACGCATCCAGGACACGGTCGTCTTCTTCGGCTCCGCCCGCTTCCGCGCCCTCGACGTCGCCAGCCACGAACTCGAGCTCCTCGACAACACCGGCTCCGTAGCCCCCGCGCCCGAGTCCGAACAGCCCGCCCGCGCTCCCGAGGAAACCTCCGCCCTCCGCCACAAGCGCGCCGAAGCCGCCGTCGAGATGGCTCGCTACTACGAGGACGCCCGCTCTCTCGCCCGCCTCATGACCGAGTGGTCGAAGAATCTTCCCGGCCGCCGCCACCGCTTCGTCATCACCTCTGGCGGTGGCCCCGGCATCATGGAAGCTGCTAATCGAGGTGCGTGGGAGGCTGGTGGCAAAACGATCGGCCTCAACATCATGCTGCCTTTCGAGCAGCAGCCCAACCCCTACATCACGCCCGCGCTGAACTTCAACTTCCACTACTTCTTCATGCGCAAGTACTGGTTCGCCTACCTCGCGAAAGCCCTCGTCGTCTTCCCCGGCGGCTTCGGCACGCTCGACGAAATGTTCGAGCTCCTCACCCTCGATCAGACCCACAAGCTCTCCAAACCCATCACGGTCGTCATCTACGGATCGTCCTACTGGAAGAACGTCGTCAACCTCGAAATGCTCGCCGACAAGGGCGCCATCAGCCCTCGCGACCTCGACCTCTTCCAGTTCGCCGACACCCCGGAGCAAGCCTTCGCCATCCTCAAAGAAGGTCTTACCCGCAACCACCTCGACATCGAGCAGCCCCGCACCGAAGCCCCTATCCCCGACACCCCCGAAGCAAGCGCCCAGGAAATTCTCGGCCCCGACATCGCCCAGACCAGGCCCGGCCGCAACACTCCTTAGCGGTCCTGCCTCCCGCCCTGCCCTCCGCAGTTCTCCGTCCTTTCATCCACGCCTGCTAGCATCCTCCACGATGCCGCCTCCCCGCGCCCCCCGCATCGCCTACTTCCCCGACAGCTTCCACGAGGTCAACGGCGTCGCGCACACCAGTCGCAACTTCACCGCCTACGCGCGCCGCCACAACATCCCCATGCTCTGCGTCCGCGCCGGCAAGACCACGCGGCTGCTCGCCCCTGACGGTTCAGTGGAAGCCTTGGAGCTAGGCCGCAGCCCACTCGCCGTGCAAGTCGAAAAAGATCTCAGCTTCGACCCACTCTTTTTCCGCTACTCCGACCTAATCTCCGCCACCGTTCGAGCCTTTCGCCCCGACGTGATCCACATCACCGGCCCCAGCGAGCTTGGCCTCTTTGGAGCCTACTTCGCCCACCAGCTCAACGTGCCGCTGGTGGCCAGCTGGCACACCAATCTGCACGAGTACGCCGCCCGCCGCATGCGCTGGCTCTCGCGTCACATGGGCCGCGCCGGCGCACCCCTCGAGCGCGCAGTCGAAGCCGCCGCCCTCGGGATCGCCTCGAACCTCTATCGCCGAGCCGAAGCCCTCTACGCCCCCAACCCCACCCTCTGCGCCCTCCTCGAGAGCACCACCCACCGCCCCTGCCACCTCATGCACCGCGGCGTCGACACCACCCTCTTCAGCCCGACCCGCCGCACCCGCGCGCCCAACGACACAGAGATCGTACTCGGCTACGTAGGCCGTCTCAGCATAGAGAAGAACGTAGCGCTCCTCCCCCAAGTCGACGCCCAACTCCGCACCCTCGGCATCACCCCGCGCTGGCTCATCATCGGCCACGGCG
The DNA here is from genome assembly GCA_963796535.1 of uncultured Acidobacteriaceae bacterium. Classification (GTDB taxonomy): domain Bacteria; phylum Acidobacteriota; class Terriglobia; order Terriglobales; family Acidobacteriaceae; genus Granulicella. Next base: position 76,315 of record CAWCMO010000006.1, on the reverse strand, counting down.
CCGAAGAAGCCGCCCTCCGCGTCGCCCTCCCAAATGCCGAGATGCCCGGTGTCCTTCGCGACGAAGCCCTGGCCACGGCCTACGCCAACATGGATCTCCTCATCTTCCCCTCCCACACCGACACCTTCGGCAACGTAGTCCTCGAAGCCCTCGCCAGCGGCGTCCCCGCCATCGTTACGCCCGACGGAGGCCCCGCCCATATCCTGCGCTCGGCGACGCCGACCTGCTGCGACCAATGCGCCGACACAACAACTCCAGGCCGCATCGCAAACGACAAAGACTTCGCCACCGCCATCGCCGCCGTCCTCAACCACCCCACCACCCACACCGCCATGCGCCACACCACACGCCCCTACGCCCTGCGCTGCTCTTGGGACGCCGTCTTCGACCAGGTCCTCGCCGGCTACCCGACGGACCCCACTCCCAATCCATTCGCTGGACAATTCCAGCCACCCCCGAGCCGTATAAAGACCTTTGCGCAAAAAATAATGTCTCAAGGGCTACAACCTATACTCCCTTTGGGTACTCCTAAGTTGAGTAAGCGAAAGCGAGGAAAGACATGGCTAAGGAAGATACTGCCCTCAATCAAGACCTCAACTCGGGTACGAATTCGTTCTCGCCCGCGCACAAGCACCTGCAAGATGACTCGCCCGAAACGGTAGTTTCGGCCAAGACGCAACAGGCCGCCCTTGACCGCCTCGGCATGGAAAGTGCCAAACGCGCGGAGCACCGCTTTCAGCGGAATGCCGAGCGAATCCCCACCGACACCATCTTCTCTAAGTAAGCAATTCCTTCAACGTTTCCCGGGTGGAGCTTGTTTAGGAGTCGCCGCGACCCTCCAGGCTCCGCTAATACCCGGCGAAGACGAAGGACTCTCTCCTCGCCCGCAGTGCGAAGGCACGTTCATATTTTTCTTGAGGTTCGTACGATCCAGAGCTCTAAGGGAGTGGCGGTGGACGCAGTCCGCATCGAACCGAGGTCCAAACAATTCGCATGTGCTTAGCCTGCCGATGGGGACGTCCCCATGTGCGCGACTGCTCAGTTATCGGACGAAAGTCGATGTAGAGCTCTGATTCGTGGTCAAAAAGTTATCCGCACGCCGAGCTGGGCGGCGAAGGGTATTCCCACAGTTGTGCCCGGTCCAAAGAAATCTCCCAGCGCTCCCTCTGGTATCTCGAGTTGCCTCAAGCTCGTGACCGGCGCCGTTTGCGAGCAGTCGGCGTTCGTGCAAACCTGGGTCACGTTGGTGATACCGTCCTGGTTGGGCTGCATTTGCGCCGCGGGTACGGGAAGCTGTACCACGTTGACCGCGTAGTTCGCGCCTGGATTATTGCGGTTAAAGATATTAAACATCTCGACGAACGGAGAGACCTGCCACCGCCTGCCAATCTTGAAGGGACGAGTCACGCGTAGATCGGTCTGCAGGTACGGCGTCCCCCGAAATTCGTCGAGGCTGGTGTAGTTACCATTTACCCATATACGGGCCGTATTATCCGCGTTTGTGATGGTGATGGGGCGAGCGCTTTCGTTCTGCGAGATGGCACTTATCTCGAACCCGCCAGGTAGATGCACGGTGCCCGCAAGCACAAAACGATGCCGCACGTCCTCGCCCGATGGCCCATAGTCTCCAGGACCGAACGCATCGAGCTGCCCTGCCTCGGGTCCGGTCTGAAGCGTGCAGACCCCGTCCACATAATCGAAGAGCTCGCCCAGCAGGCACCCCCACGTCTGCGCTTTCGAGAACTGATAGTTCGCGACCAGACTGAACAGTTTCATATTTCCCTGCACGTGCAGCATCAGCGCGTTGTAGCTCGACCGGTTGTCCGACTGAAACACATTCACGTTGGGCACGACGTTGGCTTGGTCGGTCGCGTAGTAGGGGTCCGATGCAGTAATGAGCGGCGTAAATAGATTCGTTCCGCCTGCATAGGGGAAGGCACGATATCCGTGGTTGCCCTGCTCGTGGATATAGTCGGCACTCGCCGACCAGTGCTCATTGAACGCGTGCTCGACGCCGGCAGTGATGTGGATCGCGTATGGCGTCTTGTACGGAGATCCGATGAGGTTGCCGGTAGCGCCGGCGCCGCCTTGCAGGCAGCCTGAACCGGTGAGCGCGTAGGTGCCCGCGCCGCCGGTGAGCACGCACGGGCCGCTGGTAGCGTTGGTATCGTTGACACCTTGAAACGCGGTTGCCCACCCGTTTTGCGCGAGGTCGTCGTAGTACATACCGAAGCCCGCGCGCAACACCGTGTTCTCGCTGCCACCGGGCGTATACGCGAAGCTGAGGCGCGGCGCGATCTGCTTGCGGTCATCATGCGGCAGACTGGTCACGGTCGGAATCTGCAGCGCCTGAAGCGTAATGTACGCACTGTTCTGCGCCTCGGTGCGCCCCGAGGCCACAAAGAGGCCAAAGGTCGTCTGGTAGCGCAGGCCGTAGTTGACGGTGAGGTGAGGCGAGACGCGCCACGAATCCTCGCCGTAAAATGCAAGCCGCTGAACATTTTGCGAGAAGCTGCCATCCCCTGCAGGGGTATAGCTGCATGTAATCCCCGACTCTACGCTGGGTGCGGGGTTGCATTGCGACGAAGCCGGAACACCATAGAACGGCAGCGGAGATGTAATCCCACCGCAGTCCGAGCCCGGCGGCCCAATGTAGCAGTCGGGGTTGGAGGGATATTGCACAATCTGCTCGGCAGTATCCGCAAACGCGCCACCGAGGACGGGCTCGTGGATGAAGTCGACGCCGAACTTCAACGCATGGCTTCCCACCACGTGGCTCAGATCGTAACGCGCCTGATATTTGTCCTGGTTGCGCAGGTCAGGAAAGAGCGTGATGGGCGTTGCGAACTGGTTGTCGCCGAACGTCTCGAACCCGGAGATCGTGAGCGCGGTCGAGCTAAACGGAAAGGCCAGCGCAAAACCCAGGTCGGAGTTGCGCGTTTGCGTGAGGTGCAGCAGGCTGCCTGCCAGCACCAAGTTGCCAACCCAGCTGGGGCTGAACGTATAGACGTTGTTCACAACCGCGTTCCAGTAGTTGTTGTGTGTCAGCAGACCAGTGGAGGGCAGCGTTGCCTGCTCCACCAGCGCGTTGCGTGTGAGGTAGGAGTCTCCCGAAGCGCGTAAGAACCACTGCGACTTAGGCGACTCAGCCCAATCCAAACGCACCGAACCAAGATTGTCGCGGAACGGTATCGGCACGAACGACGGAACAGCGATCGACGGCGCACCCGGTATGAGCCCCTGTGCCGCGATCTCGCTAAGCGCATCGAACTGCTGAATGCTTGCGGGGCTGTATGCGATGCTGGCATTCTCGTGTACGTTCTCGAAAGAGATGAAGAACCACACCTTGTTCTTCGCCACCGGACCACCCAGCGTGCCCACATAGTTCTGGCGCGAGAACGGCTGCTTAGGGTTAGAGACGCATGTGTCATTGGTGCATGTCTCGGCTGGATTCTCAATCGGGAACCGCGCGTTCAATGCCGCAGCTCGCTCGTAGAACGCCGCGTCGCCGTGCCAGTCGTTGGTGCCGTGCTTGGTCGTGATGACTACCGACCCGGCGGTGGTCCAGCCGGTGTCGGCGTCCTCATTCGAAGTCCTCACGGCGAACTCCTGGATCCCGTCCGGCGAGAAGTTTTGCAGGAATCCGCCAATCCAGTCGTCAGAGTTGTCAGCCCCGTCCACCGACAGTTCGTTGTTCAGGCCCGAGCTGCCGCCGGTAGAAACTGCCGTGATGCGCGCCTTCGTCGGGTCGGAAGGTTCCACCGGCTCGGTGCCTGGCACTAGATACGCAATGTTGGCGAAACTGCGCGCAGGCAGCGGAAGCGATACGAGGTCCTTGCTACCGACTACCCCGCCGCGGACAGCGGTCGCGGTGTCCACGGCTTGCGTCGTAATCGTCGAAGCACCATCCTGGACGTTCACCGTCTCGCGAGCGGTCTCGGGCTTTAGTATCACGCTGATGTCGCGTACAACGCTGACGGCGACGTCCACATTCGCTGTCGCCTCCGCAAACCGGCTCGCAATGACCACCACGTGGTAGGAACCGGGCAGCAGGCCATCGATGCGAAACTCGCCGCGGCCGTTCGTAGTCGCCGCGCGGCTTATCGAAGACCCTGCGGCCTGGACCACAACCCGCGCACCCACAACACGCGCCGCAGTAGCATCTTCCACTTCCCCACGCAATGACCCGTTCGGATTCTGCGCGTGTAGTAGATAGGGAAGCGAGATGATCATCCACAGAAACGACGTAAGAGCGAGTACACGGAGAAACATGCGCGAGCGTTTAGGCACAAGAGTCCTTCGGCGAAGAATCGCAAGTTGTCAGACTTTGAAACGCTGCGAGAGAATTCGACTACCAAAGAAAACAGGTAATCTAGTCGACATGATCCAGGTGATACCGCGGTCAACCAGCCTGCCGGCTAGTTGTCGTTGTCGTCGTCACCGGCATCGTCGCCGCCGTCATACGGATGTGCTCCGCGAGGATCGGGAGACATCAAGGCGGGTTGCGTGTAGGTTTTGCCATCGACGCTAAGTCGAACAGTATAGTCTCCCGGCTCGAGAGCGACTAGGCCTCGTCGACCCGTTCCACGACCGGGCGCTGGCGCTGCCGGCATGCTACCGGTACACGCATCGTGTGGCGCGGGCTCGGCTGCACCGCCTCCAAACTCTTCGCCCCGGCTCTGCTTCAGGTTCAGCGCGAAACGATGCATCCCTGCGGTCGCCACCGGTGGCGGCGCCGGCTCTCTCCACAGTGCCTGCACGTCAATCTTCTCCGTGTCGACTGGCTTCATTTGTGTGTCGCTTGCAGCGCACAGGCGCACGTTGCCCGTGCTGTCCAGTAGCTCCAGCTTCAGAGGCGTGGTCGGCGCAGACTTCAGCCAGTAATACGCCAGTACGCCACCCGGAGGGTTCTTCTCCTGCGGCTCCTCGGGAGGCAGCGGTGTTCCATCTTCCACGCCCGGCACCAGCGCCAGCGACGCTCCCGGTTTGAATAGATAAACCGGGGCCGACAAAATCTCTTCGCCCTTGTCCGCGAACTGTCGCAGTGGCGTCATCTGGTCCAGTACCCAGAACCCGCGTCCATGCGTCGCAATGTCCAAGTCGTCGCCACGCACAACCAAATCGCGCACGGACGTTGCAGGCATATTCAACTGCAGCGGCTGCCAGTGGTCGCCGTCGTCGAAGGACACATACACACGCAGCTCGGTGGCCGCGTACAGCAGCCCCTTGACCTTCGGATCTTCCTTCACCGAGTTCACAAACGCGCCCACGGGAATTCCATTCGCAATCCTGGTCCACGTCTTCCCGGCATCATGCGTGCGATAGATATACGCGCCGTAGTCCGCCAGCCGATGCCGGTCAATCGACGCGTACACCGTGTTCACATCAAAATGCCCGCTCTCAATCTGCGAGACCTTGCTCCACGCCGTTAGCGCCGCCGGCGTCACGTTGTTCCAGTGCGCTCCGTCGTCGCTTGTGTTCCAGATCAACCCATCGTCGGTTCCCACCCACACGGTCTTCGCATCCAGCGGCGACGGGCTAATCGTGTACACCACGCCAAACCGGTCCGTCATCGGCTGGTCGATATTCTTGGCCGTCACCGCATCCAGCGTCTTCGGAACCTCCGGGTTCAGCCGCGAAAGATCCTCGCTGATCTTCTCCCACGTCGTTCCATGGTCGCGCGTGCGAAAGACAAACTGGTTGGAGTAATACAGCGCCTGGTCAACAGGCGAAAATACTTCCGGCAGCGTCCACGTTTTGCGCGCCGGATCCTTTGGGTCATCAGCAGGAAGCTTGCCCAGCGGCTGCTGCACATTCAACGCCTGGTTGCAGCGGCCCGCGCCTCCACCGTACAGCTCGGTTGGGTCCTTAGGATCCGGAACGACTGTATCGCTCTCTCCGGCCTGGCACAGGGGTTCCCAACTGCGATAGTCGAGCACGCCAAATCGCGACCACGTCGCAACGCCTACCGCGCCTGAGTCCTGCTGTGCGCCCTCGAGCCAATACGGAAAGCGCGTGTCCGCCGCGATGCGATAGATCTCCGCGGTCGGCTGGTTGTACCACGTGCTCCAGGTCTTCGCGCCATCCACGCTCACCACCGTGCCCTGGTCGCTTGAGAGCACCATGCGCTTCGCATCGTTTGGATTGATCCACAGCTGGTGATAATCATCGCCTCCCGGCGCTGCCTTCACTGGCACAAACGTCTTGCCCGTGTCTGTTGTTCGATACGTCGCCGTATTAATCACATACGCCTCATCCGGATCCGTTGGGTCCACGGTGACCGACTCGAAGTACCAGCCACGCCCCCATAGCCGCTTCTCCGCGTTCACCAGGCGCCACGTGTTGCCTGCGTCATCGGAGACATAGACACCGCCCGTCGCCTTGGGTGCGTTGGCCGCTGCGGGTTTCATCGCCTCGCGGAAGGACGGCGCGACTGCCGCGCCAATATCGTCCACCACCGCCCACAGCCGGTTCGAATTGCTCGGCGCCACAGCAATTCCAATCTTGCCGACGTACGGGTCATCGGGAAAGCCGCCATGTAACTGCGTCCAGTGATCGCCGCCATCGGTCGACTTGTAGAGCCCGCTGCCTGGCATGTACGAAGGGGCATACACCGCCCACGGTGGCCTGCGCGTCGCCCACAAGGACGCATACAGCACGCGCGAGTCTTTGGAATCCATCGCAAGCTCAACCGCGCCCACATCCTTCGGATCAGCCGCATTCATCAGGACCTTCTTCCAGTGCCTGCCACCGTCGGTCGACCGGTACACCCCGCGCTCCATGTTCGCGTCATAGACGTGACCCAGCGCCGCCACATACACGCGCTCCGGATTCTTCTGGTCCACCACGATCCTCCCAATATGCTCGCTGTCTTCAAGGCCAATGTGCGTCCACGTCTTGCCCGCATCCACTGACTTGTACATCCCGTTGCCATACGAATGTTGATTGCGAATATCCGGCTCGCCCGTCCCGACATACACCACGTTCGGATCCGACGGCGCAACCGCGATCGCGCCGATTGATCCAATCGGAATTCCCTGGTCTGCGATGGGCTTCCAGGTCCGCCCCGCGTTCTCCGTCTTCCAAACCCCGCCGCCTACCGATCCCATGTAGAACGTGTCGGGGGCGCTCGGCACGCCCGCAACCGCATACGACCGCCCGCCGCGCATCGGGCCCACATCGCGCCACTCCAGCCCCGACAACGCCGCCGCAGGAACCTCGCTCGTCTGCGCCCTTGCCGCCAGCCCAAAAATCGTCAGGATAAAGAGAGAGGCAATCAAAACGAACCGGAAAAGCTTGCAGATCATGGAAGGTCCTCGAATGTTAGAGAAAGTCAGTATAAGTTGGAGAGGATCATTGTTACGACGAATCGACGACCCGAAAAGCCGCACGTCAGATTTTCCGCCTTGCGTCTTTTGCTAATTTCCCATCGTCCGTTCGGCATCAACGCATCCAGCACATCAGAGGAGCCGTCGTGATTCCTTCCGGCCGTAGGTTCTCGTTTCCCATCCTCGTCGCGCTCATCGGCGCCGGCATCTCCGCCGCTCCTCTTACCGCGCAGGCCACGACACAGCCAGACACCTCCAGCCTCTTCTCCGCCATGCGCTGGCGGGAGATTGGCCCCATGCGCGCCGGCCGTACCCGCGCGCTCGCCGGTGTAGCTTCTGAACCTTCCACTTTCTACATCGGCGCGGTCGGCGGCGGCGTCTTCAAGACCACCGACGCCGGTGAGACCTGGCACAGCCTCTGGGACGACCAGCCCACCGGCTCCATCGGCGCCATCGCCGTCGCTCCCTCTGACCCCAACGTCATTTACGTCGGCAGCGGCGAAGGCCTCGCCCGCCCCGACCTCTCCACCGGCGACGGCGTCTACAAGTCCACCGACGCGGGCAAGACCTGGACACATCTTGGCCTGCGCGACACCCAGCAGATCGGCCAGGTAGCCGTCGATCCCACCAACCCCAACATCGTCTTCATCGCTGCAGAGGGACACCCGTACGGCCCCAACGAAGAGCGCGGCCTCTATAAATCTACCGATGGGGGCGTCACCTTCAAGCGTGTGCTCTTCATCAACAATCGCACCGGAGCCTCCGAAGTGCAGATCGATCCGCAGCATCCCAACGTCGTCTTCGCCGGCATGTGGCAGCGCCAGGAAGGCCCATGGGAGAACGGCTCGTGGGAAGGGCCTGACGGCGGCCTCTTCCGTTCCACCGACGGTGGTGAAACCTTCACCAAGCTCGCCGGCGGCGGGCTTCCCGACAGGATTACGCAGGTTAATCTCACCATCTCGCCCACGAACTCCAAGCGCATTTATCTTGAAGCCGCGACCGGCCGCCACGTCGGACTCTATCGTTCCGACGACGGCGGCGCCACCTGGGTCCACGCCCCCGATAACGACACCCGCCCCGAAGAGCGCATCGGCGGTGGGGACCTCCCCGTCCCCGTCGTTGATCCCAAGGATCCCGACACTCTCTACGTCGCCAGCATCGTTACCTGGAAGTCCACCGACGCCGGCAAGTCCTGGACAGGTTTTCGCGGCTCGCCCGGCGGCGACGACTACCAGGGCGTCTACATCAATCCCAACGACACCAAAATCGTAGCTCTCTCCAGCGACCAGGGCGCCATCATCACCGTCAACGGCGGCCACACCTGGAGCCAGTGGTACAACCAGCCCACCGCGCAGATGTATCACGCCACCACGGACAACGGGTATCCCTATCGCGTGTGCGGCGGACAGCAGGATAGCGGCAGCGCCTGCGTCCTCAGCCGCAGCAACGACGGTCGCATCACCTTCCACGACTGGCATCCGGCGGGCATTGAAGAGTACGGCTACGCGGCGCCCGATCCTTTAGATCCCGATGTTGTTTATGGTGGTAAAGTCACGCGCTACGACCGCCGCACTGGCCAGGTGCAGGACGTAGCTCCGAGCTTCGTTCGTGGCGCCTACCGCGCCCTCCGCACAGAGCCGCTTCAGTTCTCGCCCACCGATCAGCACAACCTGTACTTCGCAACCAACTTCCTCTGGCTCACGCGTGACGGCGGCAAGAACTGGAAACAGATTTCGCCGGATCTAAGCCGCGAGACGTTCGAGCTTCCCGCGGTGCTCAACCAATACGATAAAGAGAAGGACGCCCAACCCATCCGCCGCGGTGTCATCTACGCCCTCGGCCTCTCGCCCGTCAACATCGACCGCATCTGGGCTGGCACCGACGATGGCTTTATCTGGACGACCATCGACGGCGGAGCCCACTGGTCCAACGTCACGCCCTCGGAGTTGAAGCCCTTCTGGAAGGTCTTCAATATGGACGCCGGCCACTTCGACACTGGCACCGCCTACGCCGCCATCAACACTCTTCGTCTCGACGACATGCGCCCGCATCTCTTCCGCACCCACGACGGCGGCAAGACCTGGACCGAGATCAACAACGGCATCCCCGACGGCGCCGCCACCAGCACCATCCGCGAAGATCCCAAGCAGAAGGGCCTGCTCTACGCGGGCTCCGAAACCCAGGTCTACGTCTCCTTCGACGACGGCGACCACTGGCAGTCGCCTGCGCCTCAACATGGCCGCGACCTCCATCCGCGACCTCACCGTCAAGGGTGACGACCTGGTTGCCGGAACCCACGGCCGCGGCTACATGATCCTCGACGATGTGACACCGCTGCGCCAAATCGCGGCCCAGACTGAAGCCAAACTCGCCGCCGCGAACGCTTTTCTCTACGCCCCCCAAACGACCATCCGCGTGCGCAACAACATGAACCCGCCCACGCCCTGGCCGCCCGACATGGCCACCGGCAAGAACCCGCCCGACGGCGCCGTCATCGACTACTACCTTGGCCCCAATTTCTCCGGCCCTGTGACCCTGCAGATCCTCGACGCCAAGGGCGACGTGATCACCGAGTTCAAGAGCACCGACCCCGTCCCTCCCCTCGATCCGCGCTATCCCGATCCAACGCTCTGGGCGCGTCCGCCGCGCGTCCTATCTGCCGCTCCCGGCGCGCACCGCTTCCTCTGGGACATGCAGTATCCACAGGTGCCTGGCATGTCCACCGGTCCGGACGCCGACTCCGCCGTTCCGTATGACACCCCCGCCGTCTCCTCCGCTCCGTGGGTGATGCCCGGCGCCTACACCGTGCGGCTTATCGCCGGTGGCGTTTCGCAGAGCAAGCCGCTCACCATCGTCATGGATCCCCGCGTGAAGACCTCACACTTCGATCTCGAGCAGCAGTTCAACCTCGCGCACACCGTCTACGACCAGATGCTCCAGGCCACCAAGGCCCTGCACGAAATCACTGTGCTGCGCGACCAACTCGACGGCCCCAACGCCAAGCTTCCGCACGAAGCCGCAGAGGAGCTCGAAACCAAACTCAACAAGATTGCCGGCGCTGAAGTGGAAGGAGGGGGCCGGCGTTTCGGTCCCGCCGGGCCGCCAACGCTCGACTCCGTCCGCACGCAGCTCGCGCGTCTCGAGCACTCCGTCCAGAACGCCGACGCCGCTCCCACCACCAGCCAGACCGCCGCCGCCGCGGAGATCGCTAAGCCCCTTCCCGCACTCCTCGAGCAGTGGGACCAGCTCAAGGCCACGGACCTCAAGGCCATCAACCAGCAGCTGCACAAGCAGAATCTCCCCTTGCTCTCCATCGACACCCGCATGATCGACCACGACGTGGAAGACCAGATCGAGTATGGCGACGAGGACTAAATCCTCGCTACCCTCCTGGCGACACGCTACATCTCTCGGAATGTGTGTATTTGCGGATAGCGCCGCACTGCGGGCGGATGTTGAAGAGATCGGGATAATGGTTACACTGAACGGTCTCACTGCAAGGAGTAGGCGCAGATGAGGAGATGAAAAGTTGACTGCGCTCCTACATTTTCATTGACAACCCGTTTAGAGGAAAGATAAAGTTCCGGCACCGCCTTGAGGAGGATTCATGAAATTCTCTGTGCTGGTCGTTCCTGCGGTCCTTGCACTCTGCTTCTGTGGCCTGGCACAGAGTACGCAGCCTCAAAGCGTGGCGCCTGCCAACGCAGTGTCTTCCAAGAGCGCACCGGCGACCCTGGATGCGCAAGACGATAGTAACGCGCGTTTACAGATGCTGGCGCGGATGCGCCGGGAGCACTCGGACGCGAGTGGCAAGGTCCGGCCCGAGCTGGCAGTTAAAGGTTTCGAGCAGGTGCAGCGCATGGCAGTTGCGAATCCCGGTCTCACTCAAGCAGCAACACCACTCCCAACTCCGAAGTAACCCGAGTCTCCGTTCGAGCCTGAAATTCTGGTCAACTGAGTCGTTCTCCTGAGGTTTGACTCCCTGAGGGTCATTCCGTGCAACGCATCCTTCTTTCATTCACAGTGTGTTTTTTTTCGAGCCTCGCGGCAGGCAGCGGCGCTGCGCAAACGTGGACCCAAATTGGTCCCGCGCCGATAGAGGGCAACGCGTTTTCGAACCTGCCCAACGCGACCGTGACGGGAATGGTGCAGGATATTGCCATCGATCCGAGTGGTTCGACCGATTCCACGATTTATATTGCGACGACCGCAGGCGGTGTGTGGAAGACAACCGATGGTGGCGCCCACTGGAGCGATAAGTCTAGCTCGATGCCAGTACTGTTTATTGGAGCGATCAAGCTCGACCCGGGCAATCCGTCGACTGTGTATGCCGGGGTTGGCGGAGCATACTGTTGCCTGAGCGGCGGCGGTATATACCGCTCCGACGACGGGGGCGATAGCTGGAAGACGCTAAACCCCAGTGGGATTTTTACCGGCTTGAATATTGTGGTGATGGCGCTTCCGAATGCGAAGACGCTGCTGGTGGGAACCACGAGTGGGTTGTACAAATCGGTAGACGGAGGCGAGCACTTTGGGAATAACGCGCCCACGTTTGACAATCGCGAGACGATCACGATCGAAACGCCGCAGGGAGGCTCGACGAATGGCAATATCTCCGACCTGCAGCTGGACACGGCGACACCGACCACAGTTTACGTCGCAATCGATGGCGTGGGTGTGTACAAGTCGACCGACTCGGGCAGCACGTTCCCGGCATCGGGCAAACTGTTCAGTAAAGCCAGTTTCCCATCGACGATCAGTGGAGATGTGTGGATCAAGTTCGCGCAGTCAACGCGTCCTGATAACAAGACGATGTTTGCGTTCCTGTGCCAGGGGAACGGTCAGCAGGACTGCGCATTGCTTAAGTCGAAGGATCGAGGAGGGTCCTTCAGCACGGTTCGGTTGAACAATCCCAGTATCAAAATCAACCAGGGAGACTACGACCAATTGGTGGCGGTCGATCCACAGGATGCCGACCGGGTGTACATCGGGTTGCGGCAGGTGTGGTCGTCGGGCGATGGCGGCGATAGCGGATTCGGTTCGAGCAGCCAGATCGACGTGAACGGCGCGCATACGGACGACCATGTGATTGCATTCAGTCCACCAAGCCACTTCAAGGGACGCGCACCCACGCACTTCTATCTGGGCACAGACGGCGGTATGGCATCAACGGCTGGGGACGGATCGGCGCCGGGAGCAAATTGGCAGTTCCTCAACTCGGGACTATCTACAGCGCTTTTGTACCAGATGGATATGGGGCGCGGAGGCAGGGGCAACGACGGATACAGTTACGGAGCTTTGCAGGATAACGGATCGATTCGCGGGGCGCCGAGCGGTTCGGGCACCAAGTTCGACTTCGAGTGTTGCGGCGATAGCGGGAGTATCGCAGTCGATCCGAAGAATCCGCAGCATGTGGTGACGTTGAACGATGGAGGCTACACCTGCACAACGAACGGGACCTCCTGGCCCAGCTGCGGAAACTTTCCGAGCGGGCAGGGGTTGGGGTTGGTGAGCTTCGACCCCCAAGGCGGCATTGTGTACGCCACAATCGGCAAGAAGCTTTACCAGAGCAAGGACAATGGCAACAACTTCTCAGACGTGCATACGTTCTCCCAAAACGTCAACGTGGTGGCAGAGGCACCCACCGATAACAACACCGTGTGGGTGGCGCTGAACGACGGAACGATGCAACTGACCAAGCATGCGCAGTCAGGTGCGTCCGCGGCATGGACGGGAGTGACGGTGAGCGGCGCGCCTTCCGGGCAGGCGGTTACCGGGATTGCAATTGATCCGTCAGACTCGGATACGGTCGTCGCGGTGTACCCGGGGTTCTCCGACCCTGCCGATCCTCCGCTGCATGCGTTCCTGACGACCAATAAAGGAGCCAGCTGGAAGAACATCAGCGGGGTTTCGGGGGGAGGCGATTCAAATCTTCCGGACCTTCCACTGAGTGCGGTGGTGATTCTGCCGACGACCAATCCACACACGATCATCGTTGGTAGTGATGCGGGCGTGCTGCAAAGCGGCGACCTGGGCAAGACGTGGCAGGTGCTGGGAACGGGCTTTCCGCCAGTGCAGGTCACCTCGTTAGTTCTGGATGCGTCGGTGAAACCGTTTGTGCTGCGCGCTTCTACCTTTGGGCGCAGCATGTGGCAGTTGGAAGGTTCATGTCCACTGTGTCCACCCGCGCCGACATGTAAGTTGTCAGGCTGTGACAGCCCGACCAACTGGAGCTACGACATCAGTTGTACCGGACCGAACGTAGGCGTCGTCTACAACGGCCAGTGCCATGACTTATCTGGCGAGCCGACGAGTTGCTATGCGGGATTCAACGGATCGTCGACCGTTCAGACCGGATGGAGCGGGGGGATTGGGCCACCGGTGTTTCTCACTGACGGTTCGGAGAACAATCCCAAGGTATGCACGAGCCTGAAAACGGGCGAAGAGACATGCAAGGTATTCACGTTCAAGAACCTGCCTGCGTGCGCGACTCCTGTTACCGGACCCCCACCGGCATGCAGCGAAGGCTATAAACTTTGCGGCAAATTCACGCCACCGCGGTGTGTGCCTGCGAATCAATGCACGGTCATCAAGAACACGCCGCCGTAGAGGCGGCGGGGATCGCGACGGTGAAACTCTTCATTCATCAAAATAATTAATTGTCAGCGGGTAGAATTCGCTGCTGTATGGGTTTAGACTTACGAGCATTCGGCCCCCCGCTCGCCGTATAAGGGTACTCACGAAGTTCAGGGCCCCAGGTAGAGAGATCGGCGAAACCCCGATTCCCTCGATTTGCTCCCAAGCCAGACATTCTCCCGCCCAAGCGCCGCTCAAAGGTAGGCACGATACGGGGCTTAAGCGTCGAGAGCATCAACGATAAAACGTGTGAATTGTGAATTCAGGAATGTGATTTGCGGCTCTACTCGGGGCGAAGCGAATGGACTTCCTGATCGAGATGAGGCATTCATGGGGGATCCACCAAAGCTCCCGAGAAGCCCCGTCAAGAAGCATCGAACGTCACGCCTAGAGAACGTATGGTTCTGTTTGCCGACGCTCGTACCCAGCAACTTATGGCCTTCGATTCAGTTGAACGCAAAGGAGGAAACAACATGGCAAACGCGACGTACGAAGTACAAGCGAACGACGCCACCAGCGAGGCGAGCGTTGCGAGAGTCGACATGAAGTTCGAAATTGTCGTTATCCCTGTCTCGGATGTCGACCGCGCGAAGGCGTTCTACACGACGCTCGGTTGGCGGCTCGACGCCGATTACGACAACGGTAAGGACTTTCGCGTCATTCAGTTCACGCCGCCCGGCTCCGGATGCTCGGTTATCTTCGGCAAGAACGTCACCGGCGCTGCTCCCGGCTCATCTCAGGGCTTGTATCTGATCGTCCCTGACATCGAAGCGGCCCGCAAGAATCTTCTCAGTCGCGGCGTTGAGGTTGGAGAAGTGTTCCACGGCGGCAATGACGTGTACGCTGGCCCGGATGAGCCTTACCTGTTTGGACGGATCCGAGTCAGCGGACCTGATCCCGAGCATCGCAGCTATCGCTCGTTCGCCTCGTTCCGCGATCCGGATGGTAACGGCTGGCTGCTCCAAGAGATCACAACACGGCTGCCGGGCCGCATCGACTCTACGGCAACGACGTTCGCGTCGGCGAATGATCTGGCGAGTGCGTTTCGACGCGCGGAGGCGGCCCACGGCGAGCACGAGAAGCGCCTCGGGCAGCGTGACGACAACTGGCCAGACTGGTACGCCGCTTACATGGTGGCAGAACAGTCCGGCAAAGAGCTTCCGCAATGAGCGACTCCGCCGGGCCCGACATCGCTCCCTGAGAGACGCCGAGGCTCTCGATCGGAGGTTCCTGGAGGCGTCATGAGCACAGCAACAACCACCGTTGCCTTCGGGCGCGAACCGGAACTACTCGGGCAAATTGTCGTTGTCATCGGGGGCAGCGCTGGCATTGGGCTGGAAACGGCGCGACGAGCACGCGCTGAGGGGGCCAAGCTGATTCTTACTGGCCGGAATCCAGAACGTCTCCAGCTCGCCGCCGATGAGCTTGAGCCGTTGAGCGTAACAGCTTTCGATGCCGACGATTCCGCTTCACTCGAGCGCTTCTTCGATGACTTGCCGGCCCCGATCGACCACGTGATGGTGACGGCTGGCCAGCCGCACTACGTTCGCCTTCTTGACATGGACGTCGAACAGGCGCGCCGTGCGATCGACACGCACCTCTTGCTGATGCTCCAGGTCGCCCGCAACGCCGTCCGCAAGGTAAGACCGGGAGGCACCCTGCTCTTCATGGGCGGCACCGGCGGCCGCCGCCCAAGGATCGGAATGGGGATCGTACCGACAGTCACCGCTGCGCTGCCCGCCCTAACCGTCAGCCTCGCGCTTGAACTCGCACCCATCCGAGTCAACCTTATCGCCGCCGGCTTTGTCGATACACCGTTGTCGGCATCGCTCCTCGGGGATGAGCTTGACAACCGCCGCAATCAACTTCGCACCACACTTCCCATCCGACGCGTCGTCACTGCCGTAGATGTCGCCGCGCTTGCCGTGCACATCATGACCAACACGGCCCTCACCGGTGCAACCTACGACATCGACGGCGGACAGCAATTCGTCGCCGTTTAGATGAGGAGCATAGCCCGACGATCAGCATCTAGCGGCATACCTTGAGGGGCGATCGTTCCGTAACGTAGCAAGTGCGGCGAAAAGTAAATAGGAGGTCGACCATGTTGAAGGAAATTAATCCCGAAAGCACGACCCAGCAAGCGGTTTTAGAAACGATCTCTACGCATAGGGAAGGGGGCGTTCTGTTCGCGGAAATTGCATGCCCACCCATGAATCTTCTGAGTCCCGAACTGGTTCGCGACCTGATCTCTCTAATTCAACAATCCGAGGTCGATGACTCCATCCATGTGCTTGTGTTCAAGAGTGCCGACCCGGACTATTTCATCTCCCATGTCGATGTGACGCGAATCGCTGAATATGGCGAGTTGGCGACGAAGCTAAGCGGTGAATCTTCGCTTGCCATGCTATTTCGATATCTAAGCGTAGGCCGCCTGGTCACAATTGCGCAGATCGAAGGCCGAGTACGCGGAGTGGGTAGTGAGTTTGTATTGGCGTGTGACATGCGTTTCGCTGCGCTCGAGTCGGCGATTTTCAGCCAACCCGAGGCAGGATTCGGGCTGATCCCTGGCGCAGGCGCCGCACAGCATTTAGCTCGCCTGATGGGGCGGGGTCGGGCGCTCGAGGCGCTGTTGAGCGCGGAGGATTACGATGCGCAAATGGCGGAGCGTTACGGCTGGATCAATCGTGCGTTGCCGGCCGCCGCTCTCAGCGATTTCGTCAGATCGCTAGCTCGACGGATCGATAGCTTTCCGACTTTTGGCGTTGCCGCAATCAAGGAGCGAGTTAATGCGGCCGAGCTCGCGCCGGCGGAAGACTTTCGTCGTGATTCGAGCCTCTTCCTGGACTGTGTGCGTAACCCTGAAGCGCAGAACCGGATCAAAGTCGCGATAAAACACGGCTTCCAAACTCGAGAAGCAGAGATGGCCCTGGCGCGGATGGTAGGTGAATTGGCGGGCTATGCCTGACAGCAACGCAGCAATGGGTGGAACGAGGACGGAAAGCATGGCAAATTTGACGTTCGACAAAGAGATCACGGCGCTTCTCGTCATTGATCCATACAACGATTTCATCTCTGAGGGAGGAAAACTGTGGGAACGTCTGAAAAAAGTTGCAGAAGCGAATCGTTGCGTTCCTCATATGCTCGAAGTGTTGACCGCTGCGCGGAAAGCCAAGCTTAGAGTTTTCTTTGCGCTGCACCATCGGTATCGCCCCGGTGACTACGAGACCTGGAAATATATTGCCCCGATCCAGAAAGCAGCGTGGTTACGTAAGACCTTCGAAAACGGCACGTGGGGCGGCGAGATCCGCAGCGAGTTCGAACCGCAACCGGGCGACGTTGTGGCGCAGGAGCATTGGGGTTCCAGCGGTTTCGCCAACACGGATTTGGATTTGCAGCTAAAGAAGCACGGCATCCATAAGCTCATTATCATGGGGCTCATTGCACACACTTGTGTGGAGTCGACTGTTCGTTATGCCGCCGAGAATGGCTACGATGTCACGGTCGTGAAGGACGCGATCGCTGACTACTCGGACGAAGAGATGTATGCAGCTCTCGACATTAATATCCCAAACTACGCCAATGCGGTCCTAACCACAAACGAAGTTATCGAATCGATTTCGTCTGTCTAAACCTCGGAGATTGGTCTGCGGCACGGATGGCATCATTAGTATGCTTCGACAAGCAGGCCCTGGACCACGCTTTCTCTAAGCGTCGTGGCGGACCGTACTTGGAACTGGCGCAAGAGCAGTACGCGAAGCTGAGAACGTAACTGCCAAAGCCGACAGGACATTGGCGCACCGGGAGCAGGGGTACACGGGTGCTCTCGCGGTCGGGTAGAGGGATTGCCCGATACCTCAAGGTATCCCGTAATTACGCGATTCAGATTCGGCATGGACGCGTCGTGCCTCACCCCCGGCATTGGCTTGGACTTTCAAAGGTCCTGGGAATCGCGAATTAAATCACCGCCGCGCGAACTTGCCGAAAACGCCGTTTTGCGGGAATCAGATTCAACAGTGATCGCATCGGCATGCGACGTGACATGAGGATGTTGTTCTCAGTCTGTACTTGCAGTACTGCTGTGCCTCGCTGAGAAAAATTGGCAGTGTTAGAGACAACGTTAGCCGAGACTGAGTCTCTTTCTGACCTGATCGTGGGAGAACATCCTGTTTGTTAGCAAGCGTCGTATTCAGAGCGTATGTGTGCGTGCCTGATGGTTGGCGCGAATTCCCGACCTACTTGAGAGCAATGTTGTTCAGGCAGAATGCTTGCTGGTTCCACGACAAGCCCATGACAAGCTCATGACAAGCCGGTGACAAACGGCGTTCTGCGGCTTCCTATACTTAGTTTAGTCTGGCAACGTCACCGGGCAGAAGATACTCGCGTCATCGCTGCCCCTCGGAAAACTTGCAACCTCGATCTTTCGAACTCAGTCGAAAGCTTCCATTTTGTATCTGCTCGAGATCCAATGCTTGACACCCACTACATCGACTTGAAGTGGACCGTGGATCGGCTCAATACTCGTACTCACAGAAGAAGTTGACCCTGAATGAAGCTGCCCCCCTTTACAAATCCAGAGACCGCGTTCCGAATCCCGTTTGAGGTAAAGGCGGTGCTCGCTGCACTTCACCTTACCAATCCGGATGGATCTCTCTTGAGGACGCTCGGTGATCGGGAGTGGAGCAAGCTCCTCGAGTTCTGCAATACTGCACACCTCACCCTGCAACTGGCGCAACTTGCCACGGACAGCTTCCCAGACTGGGTCGTCGATCGGCTCCGGTCCAATCTTGCTGACAATGCTCTTCGCTTCGAGAAGGTTAAAGCGATCTATAGGGAAGCAGCGAAGGCTCTCGACGATGTAAACGTCGAACACATCCTCATCAAGGGTTTCACCCAAGCACCAAATTACGTCGCAGTCCCACGCCTACGCAGGCAATCCGACCTCGACTTCTTCTGCCCGCCTGGACGCATCGAGGAGGCTCGCGCGGCTTTGGCGGCCATCGGCTACAAGTCCTACGACGTGAATGAGAACATCGCCGACCATGCATCTCCTCTAGTTCGGCTCGGCAATTGGCAGTGGAGTGGGAATCCGTTCGACCCCGAAATGCCATTGGGGATTGATCTTCACTTTTGTCTCTGGAACGAGCGCGTCTCGCTGATTCCCATTCCAGAGGTCGAACTCTTTTGGGAGCGGCGCACGACACGAGTCGTTGACGGCCTATCGTTTCCATGCCTGTCTCCTGCAGACCATCTCGGTTATCTAGCGCTTCACATCCTACGTAACATCTTTCTCTACGAATGGATTGTCCACCATGTTCGTGAGCTGGCAATCTTCCTTGACTCCCATGCGGACGACGACGCTTTTTGGCAAAACTGGTACGAACTCCACAGTCCGTCGTTGCGATCCTTTGAGGCAATCGCGTTCTACTACGCTCGAGCCTGGTTCGGCTGCCGCCTCCATCACCAAGTCGCGGAAGAGATCGCGAACCTCGGCGTCACACAACGGAGCTGGCTGCGGCGTTTCTCCGGGTCTTCTCTAGATGTAATGTTTCGTCAGAACAAGGACTCAGTTTGGCTGCACCTGAGCCTCGTCTCTTCACACCAGAATCGGTCGAAGATACTCACGCGCTGTTTGATCCCACCACGCATTGCGGCCATCGGAACACCCAGCGTGAACGTGCGGCACAAGCGGCTGGTCTCATCGAGTGCCAACAATCCTCTGGGGCAATACGTTCGCTACCTGGTCTCCCGTTCCGCCGCACACGGACGCGCCAGTCTCACGACCCTCACAAGAGGCCTGGGATGGCGTCTATCGCAGCGTCGATTCCTGATACCACCAGCAAAATGACCAGTGTGTGCGTTGCACGATCCCCTATAGGGTATGCATTGCGGTCGTAGGCGATATGGCATGGCCTGAGGCTGTGTTTTGCCTGTGGATCCAATGTAGAGAGAGTGACAAAGTCCGGACACGGCGGTGACAAACGGGTGTGTAGCCGTCCCTACACTTTTGGTGGACAACAAATCTTTCCACGCAAAAGGCCGACGTGAAGCTTTCAAATTATTTTGCTGCATTCTCCATATTCTTGCTGTTACCGATCGGGACTGTCTTCGGTCAGACACCCGGAACGGGCGCCATCGCAGGTGTCGTGAACGACCCGGCGGGTCGACTGGTACAGAATGCCGAGATCCTGGTGGTGAACGAAGCAACCCATTCTTCTCGAACGGTGACGACAACAAGCGAGGGATTTTACCGTGTGCAGGTCCTGCAGCCAGGGTATTACTCGGTCACCGTGACATCCGCAGGCTTTGCTCCTCATAGCTCGCAGGCGATTGAGGTGACGGTGAGCGAGACGACGTCGCTCAATGTTTCACTGACAATTCCGACCGCGAACACGAGCGTAAAAGTCGTGAACGATGCCGAGGTGGCCGAGCTGGAGAGTTCGACACTCGGCGGCCTGGTGAACGAAACCGCTATTCAGGAACTACCGCTTTCGAATCGAAATTTCACGCAGATTCTCGGGCTGTCGCCGGGCGTGGTGGTCGATCTGCCGAACGCCACGCTCATGGGCACAGGATCGCAGAACGTTGCATCGGATGGAGCGACTCCGACGGCAAACAATTTTCAATTCAATGGGGTGGACGCCAATAATCTTGTCGAGAACTCGTTTGCGATTGCGAATACCTCTGAGATTGGCGTGGCCATTCCTTCCCCCGATGTGATCGAGGAGTTTCGCGTGCAGACCGCGAACTTCGACGCCGCGTATGGCCGCGGAACCGGCGCGAATGTCGATATGGTGAGCAAGAGCGGCTCCAATCGATTCCATGGCAGCGCCTGGGAGTTTGTACGCAACAACATCTTCAATGCGAATGACTTCTTTTTGAAGCAGGCCGGACAGCCGAGATCGGAGCTGAAGCACAACCAATTTGGAGGAACGATTGGTGGTCCAATCGTACGTGATAGAACGTTCTTCTTTGTTGGCTACGAGGGTCTGACGGAAGTTAATGGCTTGAGTCCAGGGTCGAAGGTCACGGCCGTCTATCCGCTGCTCACATCTGACAGGTCGGCGGCGGCGCTGGGCGCTTTGTTCTGTCCTGCGGGGCATTTGAATAACGAGGGGCAGCCTGCGTCAGGGTACCTTACCCTGGCTGGCGGCGCGCAGGTCGCATGCGACGGCTCGAATATCAACCCCGTAGCGCTTGCGGTGCTGAACGCCAAGCTTGCCAATGGGCAGCTGGCAGTACCGAATCCGCAGATAGCCTTGCCCAACACGGGTCCCGATGCTTCGGATCAAATGCCCATGGGGCAGTCGACCTTCTCGATTCCGGGACGCTTTCGCGAGGACCAGTTTTCGATCAACGGGGATCAGATCCTAGGCCAGCAGAATACGCTGGCCGGACGCTTTTTCTATTCGCGTGCGACCCAGTCGCAGGCATTTGAACCGAATGCGGCGGACGTGCCAGGATGGAGCGGGCAGCAGCTGGCGCGGAACACCATGTTTGTGCTGGCGGACACGCAGGTCTTCAACTCAAACTTATTGAATGTCGCGCGATTTGGTTACATGCGCTTCGATGGAGACTCGAGCATTGTGAATCCGCTTACGGCGGAGGCAATAGGGATCGATACGCCGACGGGCGAGGTCGGGCCGGACTCCAGCGCTCCGGGAATCTGGGCGGGTGGCCTGATGATTGGCGACGCGGGAACTCCCTCGCAGTGGCAAGTGACAAATTCCTTCATCTACCAGGACACGGTTTCATGGACGCATGGGCGGCACAATGCGCGGTTTGGCTTGGAGTTCAAGCGGCACGAGGTGGATGAGGACCAGCCGGTGGAGACCGACGGTCTACTGCAGATTGCGACCTTCAGCGATTTTCTAGTAGGGCAGAGCGCGTCGCAAAATGGTAGCCCTTCCGGTCTGAGCAATGTGACGAGTGCTACGGCCGGTGGAGGCATCTTCCGCAGGAATGAACGCTATACAGATTTTGGCGGCTTCGCGCAGGACGATATCAAGCTTACGCGGCGGCTAACGATTAATGCCGGATTGCGCTACGAGATCTTCGGCGCAGCCTCGGAAACGAATGGACGGCTGGCGAACTTCAACGCGAACATCGCCTCGACGGGACCTGTTCCGGCGACGGGAACGTTCAGCGGATTCACGATGCCATCAAACTTCACGGGAACGGTGCCTGAGGGTGTGGAGAAGACATCGTTCCCAGGACTTTACAAGACGCCCCTTGGAGACGTCTCGCCTCGATTCGGATTTGTGTGGCAGGTGTTGGATAAGCCGGCAGTGGTGGTTCGTGGGGGAGTCGGCATCTACTATGACGAGCACTCAGGCAATCTTGCGGAACAGACTCTCACCCAGCCACCATTTGCGTCGCTCCAGATTCTTTCGGGTAGCCAGAGCGCCCCGGCTACGCTGCAGAATCCGTTTGTTCCTCACGTGCTGCCGAATTCCAGCTACCCCGTGTTCACGCCGCGCACACCGACGTCCACTCCATTCATCGAAGGCACGAATCCAAACATGCTCGACGGCAAGACCACCGAGTACAACCTGAACGTGCAGTATGCGTTGGGGCGGAGTTATGTGCTGCAAGTGGGATATGTTGGGACGAATTCAAACCATCGATCGGGACAGATAGAGTTCGATCAGGCATTCCTGGCCAGCCCTGAGAACCCGGTGAACGGCGAGACGACGAACTCGATTGCGAACGCCGCACTTCGGATGCCGATTCAAGGCGTGAGCGAAGGCTCGTTGTTTACGGACTCGGTCTTCGTGGCGAACTATAACGCGTTGCAGGTGAGTGTTACGCGGTACATGCAACACGGGTTTCAGTTCCAGGGAAGCTACACGTGGTCGAAGAACCTGGACGAGGTCAACGGTGAAACTGGAACAGACGTCTTCGAACTCCAGTTGCCAACGAACAATCAACGTGATCTGCGGACATCCTATGGTCTGGCCGGGGACGACCGTGACCAACGCGTGGTGTTCAACTTTACGTGGCAGGCGCCGAAGGTCAACCATGGCCCGAAGCCGATTCGTTATCTGCTCGACGATTGGGTGTTTTCGGGGATTGGCGTGTTCCAGGCTGGAATTCCTCTAAGCATCATCGACGACAATGCGGGGTCAGTGTATGCATTGCTCGGGGGAGAGGTACGAGCCCAGCGGACGGGTAGCAATCCGTCGACGCACGGGTCGTTGTTCTCCCGTGTGCAGAATACGTATCTCGACGCCTCTGCATTCACGCGAGCTCCCGAGGCGCCCAACGGCACGAGTCTTGCGGACCAGGACTTCGGCAACAGCGGTGTAGGAATTGTGAGAGGACCGGGGCAACACAATGTAGACCTGGCGATTGAACGCCTGTTTCCGATCAAAGGTGGATGCGCGTTCTTGTTCCGAGCGGAGGCTTTCAACCTGACGAACACGCCGCAGTTCGGCAATCCGAACACCACCCTGGGCTATACCGACGCCACGCAGGTGAACCCGGTTGCGAGCTCTACCTTCGGCAAGATCACCTCGACTGTGACCAATCCGCGCATTATCCAATTCGCGGCGAAGTTTCAGTTCTAACACGGATGACGATGATGACGATTCAGGAGATTGAAGCGGCGTGCGAGGCGATGCAACCCCTGGATTTTTCCAGGCACGAGATTGATGCGCCCGCGCTTTCGCTGCACAAGATGTTCTATCCGCTTGGTTTTCCTGCAGAGGTGCGTACGAACTGCACCGGGGTGTTGGAGATCATGGAGGAGCTTTGGGGAAAGTTCGAGAGGCAGCACGACACGGAGCCTATTCTTGCGGACGTTCATGTAGTTGAGGGCAGTTCTACGGAGTGTCCTCCAGCGCCGGTATACCGCTTCATGGCACCCTTACTCCTAGGCGTCGCCGATGGCGACAACTATTGCATCAGCGATCTGCAGCGATCCAAGTCGCAGATCACGATTTCTCGCGCGGCACTCCAGAGCAAACTCTACGCCGGGTATTTCCTCCTCGGCTCCCCGGTGACCCACGTTGCAACGCGGTTCACGACGCCGGTACATGCTGGGTGCGTCGCGTTGGACGGAAAGGGAGTGTTGCTATGCGGCGATTCGGGCGCGGGCAAGTCGACGCTGTCCTATGCCTGCGCTCGAGCGGGATGGACGTATGTTGCGGATGATGGAAGCTTCGTGATCAACGATCGTGAAGACCGCATGGTGACAGGCGATTGCCATCGTGTGCGGTTTCGTCCGACGACGGCGGAGTTGTTTCCTGAGCTGGAGGGACTCGAGATCACGCCTCGAGCCGCGGGTAAGCCTTCTATCGAAATGCCGACAGCGCCGATGCCTCATATGTCGTGTGCGCAGAATGCACAGGTGCATTACATCGTGTTTGTTAACAGGTATTCGGGAGGTGCGCAGGAGCTTAGACCTTACCGCAAAGACGTAGCCCGATATGCCATGCAGCAGACGTTTTATGGGCTGCCGGAAGTACGTAAGAAGAACAACCAGACAATTGAGCGCCTTCTCGAAGCCGAAGTCTTCGAGCTGCGTTATACAGAACTCGACTGGGGCATTGACCGCTTGCAACGGCTGGTGCGAGAGGGGAAATAGTGGAAGCGTTGCCATCACAGCCGGCGACCGGGAAGGGAACACCTTTCTGGACGACTCCCATCGCTTGGCTACGGGAGAAGAAACTAAACCGAGGTTTCTGGATATTTTTCACCGCGGCCTTCTTCTTCGATTTCGGGTTTGCGATCTATGTCTTCCTCTTCAATCTTTACCTACTGGACCTTCACTTGAACGAGCGCGTGATGGGGCTGATCGGTGGATCCATGACGCTGGGTTCAGTCGTGGGCACACTTCCCGCAGGTCTGCTCGTACGTAAGTACGGAATTCGCCCCGTCATGATCCTTTGTTTTATCGGGTCTACCGTGCTGTGCGCTCTACGCGTACTGGTCCTGAAGGAGAGCGCGCAACTTATCTTGGCTTTTTTGAGCGGACTAGCGATGTGTCTATGGGGTGTATGTTTTCTACCGGCGCTGGCACGACTCACAACAGAAGAGAACCGCGCATCGGCCTTCAGTCTGATCTTTTCTGTGAGCATTGGCACTGCAACACTCGGTGGCGTGGTCTGTGGATACCTGCAGCAGTGGCTCAAGTCGGCTGGACTCGTGCTGCAGCCGGTCGAGGTGAAACGAATCATTCTGCTTAGCTCCTGCGGCATTGCGGCGTTGGGGCTGGCGGCGGTCGTGCGCCTGGAAATGCCTCCCATCCTGCAGCAAGATCAGCCGCAGCAAAATCATCTGCGAAAGCGTTGGATGCCGCATCCTTTCCTCGTGCGCTACCTGCCGGCAATGGCCCTATGGACAGCCGTCATCGCGGCATTCACGCCGTTTGCCAATGTCTACCTGTCAAAGAACCTGCACGTCCCGATGTCGCACATCGGCCTGATCTTCTCCGTCGCCCAGGTAGTGCAATTCTGTGTAGGACTGCTGACGCCACTCTTATTTCGCCGCCTGGGCATGGTTCTCGGGATTGTCGTGACGCAGATCGCAACGGCGGTCAGCCTCGGATGCCTGGCTGCCGCGCACAATGCGCAGGTAGCGATTGCCCTGTATCTCTGCTTTTCAGCCTTGCAGTGGATGAGCGCGCCAGGACTTTACAACCTGCTGATGACCGTGGTGCCGGACGAAGAGCGCAGCACGGCAGCCTCGGCGGCATTGTTCTGTAACGCCGTGGTTGCGTCGGGGGCTACGGCGAGTGCGGGTATTTTGTTTGCTCGATTTGGATACCCCTACGTGCTCACGGGCATCGCAGCAATGGCATTCGTAGTGGCAATGTTGTTCTGGTTGCTGGTGGGGTCAGCGAAGGGCGGGATTCCGCTACGCGAAGAGCCCGAGCCTGGTCGCGGAGAACAGCAGAGCTCGAAGGGAACGGCAGAGGTCGTAGGCTGAATTCTCCCTCGCGTTCCCTGCGATCACATGCGAGAGTTCTTGCAGAACCGCGAGCTTCGTTATGGGTTCAGGAAGCGCAACAGTTCAGCTTTGTCCCGCATGCTCAGTGAAGCCCTCACACTCATGTGGCGAAGGACCGTGTCAGAGATGCTGGGAGAGAACCCTTCTGGAGCGTTGTGGCAGCGCGAACAATTCTGCCGAAAAATACGAGATCCCGCGTCTTCTTGCTTCGGCGTCACATGCGCAGCGGGATGGCTGTTGCTGGCCTGTTTGGGAGTTGGCTGAGTCTGCGTCGTGGTCTGAGGGAGCGCGACCGATGAGCTAAGCAATGCGATAGAGAACAAGATCTGTTTCGGATTCATGATCATTTTCCTTTCCAGGCAGGACTGAGAAAGCGGTAAACGATTCCGGTCTGCCAGATGTTGAAGTTGCCGGTAGACGCGAACTCTCGCGAGTAGCTGGCGAGAATCCTGGTGTTGTGGGGAAGGTTATAGTCCAAGCCGAAATCAGCAATCTGTGTATTGACGGGAGGAAGACCGTCACTCGCTGCAGCATCCCGGCGAAACGTCTGCTGCATTCGAAAGACGGGTTCAAGACGGCCAACAATGCTGTCGAAGCCGCCAAACGCCTGCGTGCGATATGCAGTTTCAATCCAATATCCCTGCGCGTGATGTCCGCTTGCGAATTCGGAACGAAGTTGGAATCCGGAATTTGCGGGTTCCCACCACACATACGCTCCATAGAAATTTTCCTTCACCCCTTGTAGCTGCCTGTTATACGAGAAGCCGACCTCGAGACCGTGGTCCGGCATGAAAAGGCTAAGTCGGCCGCCGGCGGAGCGCCTGGCCTGAAAGTATGAGTTGTCCACGAGGCTTGAAAAATAAGCGTTGTAGCTCAGCGAGTACTTGCTGCGCGAGACGGCCGAACCGCTCAGCATCCCACCAGTGCCTGTTCCCGTACTTTCGGTGCCAAGGTTCGCGATCAAAGGTCCGCGCTGAAAATTGCCGATCCAGATGGGCGAAAGACGATCATTGTAGGTGTTGAACGGAATGAGATAGCTGCCTGCTACAAGGGTGATGTGGGACGTAAGCGTGACGTCGCCCTGAAGATAGGTAAGACCGATGAAGTGGGAATGGTTATAGCTCGGCATGCCGCCGCCGTTTGGATCAAAGGATTCAAGCAGGACCGCTCGCGATTCTATAAGGACGCGCGGGCCTAGTGGAGCCGCCAGAAGAGGTTCGATGATCGGGAGGTAACTTGTTTGCCCGGCGCTGGTGTCCGTAAAGAAGCCGATGCCACCCGAAATAAGGGGTGTATCCTGGGCGGCCATTGAGCGAGCTATCGAGATCACGATCAATGTCAAGACAAAGGTCGCCGACGATCTTCCAGAGGGCGAGAAACGAAATGGGAGGCGCAATCCTGGCATAGCCACGACATTAACTGGCCGCCGCATCCAGTGTGTCTCCGGCAAGTCTGGACAGTGTCAATTGATTGTCATTCGGCGAAGCGCAACGTAGAGAAATGGATTTGGCGCACGGCTCTCACTATGCAATCCACTCTGCTTCGGCGCCAGGTGAGCGCAGGAACAAGAGCAACAAAATGGTGACAATCTGCTAACTCGCGCATGACAACGGGCCGGCACTCACTGCGTAGCGTAAACAGGAGCAGCGAGGGCATTCTGGACTGCTGTGATGAAGGATGAAGTTGGCTTTAGTTGCTTCCTGCTATGCAGCAAGTTTGTAGAGGAGATGTCATGACAACAAGCGTTATAAGGCGCGGAATTCTGGTAGCAATCATGGTCGCGGGCACCTTCCCCGGATGTACGCCGAAAGCGCAATCTTCCCCTCGAAGAATCGAAGTGACCGCAAAGCGCTTTGAATTTGCGCCTGCAGAAATCACGTTGAAGAAAGGGCAGCCGGTAGTGCTGGAGTTAAAGAGCACGGATGCCGCGCATGGGCTGCGATTCCGCGAACTCAATCTCAATGTCAAGGTAGTTGCCCGCGGTACGACCGAAGTTCAATTCACACCAGACAAGGCAGGAGACTTTGTAGGTCACTGCTCTGTATTCTGCGGCTCCGGTCACGGTACCATGGCGCTCACACTGCACGTGGTGGATTAGCGATGCGCCGCTTTCCACTACTTGTTACCGTAATCCTTTCGCTGGGAATGGCGGGCTGCAAGGCTGATCCTCCAGGAAAGCTTGAGACCAGAACAATGACGTTCGCGAAACATCGTGTCTTCATTCGCAATAAAAATCAGGCGAATCCGCTACCTTCAAACGCCAGCACATGGGCTGATGGAAAAGAGGCCTTCTCCCATTACTGCGTTGCCTGCCACGGATTGGATGGCCAAAACACGGGTGTCCCCTTCGCCGATCACATCTCACCGCCGATTCCGTTGCTAACCTCCAAGGAAGTTCAGAGTTATTCCGATGGGCAGCTCAAATGGATATTGGACAACGGCATCAGTCCATCCGGGATGCCCGGCTCAAAAGGGACACTGAGCGATGACGAACTCTGGTCAATCATCGTCTACCTGCGCCACTTGCCCCCGGCAGGTAGCCAGGGAATTCCTGAGATGTATAACCACTAGGTGAGTGAGCCGCCAACCAGCGCAGGTGCGTTTCTCGTCCTGTTCAAAATGTCATCCGATTGTCATTTCTCAGACAATGGCTGTCGCATCCCGAGTAATTCGGCCAGAATAATAGGAAGAGGTCTGAAACATGGTCGAGGACATGGAAGTGATGCAGGAGCCAACCAAAATCGATGACGAGACTTCGGCAACCCTCGGAACTATCCTCATCATTGAAGATGATCCCCGTATGCAAAAAGTTCTCCGCAGAATATTCACTGAGGAGCATTACGCCGTGGTGGTTGCCGGCGATGGTCAAACGGGTCTCGAATTATTTCGTAGCGAACATCCACTCGCCGTCGTATTGGATCTCATCCTCCCGAAAATGTCAGGGCGCGAGCTTTGCCAGGCTTTTAAGAGTTTGACCAACGACACACCGATCATTGTGCTCAGCGCGATCAGTGAGGTCGTGGATAAAGTTCTTCTGCTGGAGTTGGGTGCGGATGATTACGTAACCAAGCCATTCAGTCCACGAGAGCTCACGGCTCGCGTTCAAGCGGCAATCAGGAGGCAAAGGAAGCCGGTCACTGCGACCATTTTCCGCTTCGCGGATTGTGAGATCGACTTCAAGTGCATGAATGCGCGGAGGAATGGGGTTCCCGTGTTATTGACGGCGCATGAATATAAGTTGCTAAAGTTTTTCACGGACAATCTCGATCGCGTGCTCACACGAGAGCTGTTGCTTAATGAAGTGTGGGGGTACAACTCGTATCCAACCACACGCACAGTCGATAATCAGATACTGAAGCTCCGGCAAAAGCTGGAGTCCGATCCGGCGAATCCAAAGCATCTGCTGACGATCTACGGCGCAGGATATAAGTTTGTCCCATAATTGTAGCGTCGGTCAGTGGCGGAGTGACGAGGACACCATGGCGGTTGCCGGCCCGAATCGGAACAAGGGTATTCGAACGCACGTCCTACTCGTGCTGGCCATGGCGCTTGTCATTGCGATTGTTACCTGCGTCTGCTTGTTGCTCATCCGGCATCGCCTGCGTGGGCAGGTCACGGACGATCTATCTCACGATCTGAACCATTCTGTAATCACATTCCAGGATCTTCAGGCTGAGAGAGTGGCTGGACTGGAGCGCGAGAATTCGCTCCTCGCCGAACTCCCGACTCTCAAAGCGCTGATGACGAGCGGAGACAAACTGACGATTCAAGATGGAGCTACTGAATTTTGGCAGCTCAGTGGAAACGATCTTTTTGCACTCGCGTATCCGGATGGGCGCGTGGTCGCCGTCTACGCCAAGGGAGCACCAGTAGATGAAACACTCCGTAGGGGTTTAAGCACTCTACTGGCGTTCCATCAGAAACGGTACCTCATCGACGGCAAGGGCCTCTATGTTTGTTCGCTGCGTCCGCTCTACTTCGGCAATGACGAGACAGGCACCTTATTGGGTTATGTCATCAGCGGCATTTCGATTGAGCGCACCGTACGCCAGATAAGCCATCCTACGGGCGTGGAGGCGGCGTTTCTCAGTAACGGGCAAGTGGTAGCCAGTACACTCGATTCTTCGGCGCAGGCGAACCTTATTACGCAGCCTCGTTTGTTTTTAAGCTCCTCGCAGGCGCCGTCCACGGTGAATTTCGGAAGCACCCGATTTCTTGCTGCAACCGAGGATCTCTCATTTGCTGCAACGTCTCCGCTGAAGCTGGTCGTCCTCAAATCCTTCGAGCCGGCGGAGCGCTCAATCAACCGTATCGACAGGATGGTGCTGAGCGCGGGCTTCCTCGCCCTTCTGTCGGGCACCGTCCTGATGATCGCCCTTTCGCGTCTCTTAACTCGACCACTGGAAGACCTTTCTCGGAGCGTGACCGCATTTGGCAGCGGCAGCCCCTACGTTATACCGCCGCACGGCACCCAGGAAGTACGGCACCTAAGCACCGCGTTCGCCGGAATGATCGAGGAAATCAAGCAGAAAAATAGGGCGCTGCTGGAGTCCGAGCGACTTGCGACCATCGGACGAATGGCGAGTTCGGTGTCGCATGACCTCCGCCACTATCTGGCTGCGATCTACGCCAACTCGGAATTTCTCGCATCCGGCCGGTTGTCCGAAGCAGAGCGAGCGGAGGTGTTTGCGGACGTCCGCGCCGCAGTACACGGCACGACAGACATGATCGAGTCACTGCTGATCTTTAGTCGTACGGGTGCCAGTGTACGAAGGTCGCCGGAACTGTTGGCGCTCGTGTTGGAACGGGCGGCAGCCCTGGTCCGAGCGCATCCGGACGCCGAAGGGGTCTCACTCATTACACGCCTGGGTGACCCAGCGCAGACCTCGGCCGTGGTCGACGGAAAACAGATCGAACGCGCCGTCTGTAACCTTCTCCTGAACGCGTGCCAGTCCGCTCGCAGCACCGGAAAGCAGGCGAGTGTCGTCATGACCCTGGAGGTCCAGCCCAATCACTTGGTTGTGCATGTCATTGATAATGGCGATGGCATCCCGGAAAACATTCGCGACAGCCTCTTTGAGCCCTTTGTGAGTGAAGGGAAGCAGAAGGGCACGGGACTTGGCCTTACGTTGGCTCATTGCATCGCCGAAGAACATGGAGGAGAGGTTGTCTTATTGAGCACTCTGCCTGACGAAACGATCTTTCAAATGAGGATTGCGCGTGAGTTACAACCGAAGAACGGGCAAACTGCGTTGGCAGCAGACCCTCACGACAAGGTTGACCAGCATGAAAACCTGCGAGCCTGAATCAAAACAGCGATGGCCGACGCCGGTTAGCAGACCACGGCCCCGCTTGCCGCTGCTGATCCTCCTCTACGCTTGCGCAGGACCGTGCTTGTTCGCACAATCGACCCCGGCAGCAAATCAAGACGACGTCGCGCAACAGATCCAGCAACTGACAGAGGCGATGGCCAAAGCCCAGAGCCAAATAGAACAGTCGCAACGTCAACTGGACGAGATGCGCCAGCAACTGGCTGCGCTGCAGCGTCAGATGGCCACCGCGCAATCAACGCCGGCACCTTCAAAACAAACCAGCACGCCTGCCGCACCGTCCTCTTTGGCCCAGGCATCAACTTCCGCTCCGCCGGCCGCAGTCGATGATGTCCGAGAGCGGCAGGACATGCAGGAATCTCAAATCGCGACCCTCGACCAAGCCAAGGTTGAAAGTGAGTCGAAATATCCCGTCAAGCTCACCGGGTTATTACTGTTCAACGGGTACGTCAATACGCGGCAAGTGGATATACCAGCCACCCCGACCGTAGCGATTCAGGGCGCGGGAAGCACGGGAGCGTCGGTGCAACAGACGATCCTCGGCTTCGATGCGCGTGGCCCGCATCTCTTCGGTGCGCGCAGCTACGCCGACTTGAGAGTCGATTTCTACGGCAGCACAACATCCGTAGCTTCTTCAACCATCTATACCGGCTACTACAACACCGGCGCCGCGATCTTGCGCTTGCGAACCCTTCATGCGGGGCTGCAATGGCAACGTACAGACGCTTATTTTTCGCTCGACCGACCGATCTTCAGCCCGGACGCGCCGACCTCCTTGACGGCAGTCGCCGAGCCAGCCCTCGCATGGTCCGGAAATCTTTGGACGTGGAATCCTCAAGTCGGGGTAACGCAGGACATTGGCTTTGCTAACTCGCGCAATCTTCGTCTCCAGGGTGCGTTGATCTATGTTGCCGATGCGCCGGTGTCCACCGTATCCCCTGCCGCCGCAAATTCAACCGTCATCCCCACCGAAACGGAAGAGAGTCGCTGGCCAGGAGCGGAGGCTCGCGTGGCTTTGCTCGGTTCAAACCTGGAGCAAGGAAACCACGTCGGCATCGGCGGGTACTTTGCACCGCATCTAAGCCCGGCGGGTACGCGATTCAACGCGTGGGCGGCCACCCTCGATACAAGGCTTCAGTTACCGGGACACCTCCAGTTCACTGGAGCGTTCTATCGTGGAGCCGCGCTGGGTGGTCTCGGAGGCGGAGCCTATAAAGACTACGGCTTTGTCGTCGATGCCGATTCATCCCGCTATTACTTCCGTCCGTACGACGATGTCGGGGGATGGGCTCAACTTAAAGAGAAGCTCAATCAACGAGTGGAATTCAATGCTGCCTTTGGCCTTGATAATGTATTCGCTCAACAACTCCGGCCCTATTTCGTGCCCGGCGGAACGACGTATCAGAACCTGGCCAGAAATCGAACGTACACGGGGAATGTGATTTACAGTCCCGTTGCCTATCTGCTCTTTTCGTTAGAGTACCGCTATCTTGAAAGCGCTCCCGTGATCGGCGTGCCGGCCTCGAGCAACATCATTGGGATAGCTGCGGGGTACAAGTTTTAATGACAACGAGGCGGTTCATCGCGCACTCAATCTTCGTCGCGTGCCTGGCGACGGGAACGCTGCGATCTCAAAATGCCCCTCCGACTCTGCCCACAGCCGAAGTGCGTTTACGGCTCAGTCTCTCGCAACCAGGGAAACCGCATGCCGGACCTGCTGTCGCCTGGCTGGAACCGCTGGCGGGAACACCCTCGACTCCGTTCGTTCCGCATGGGCCCTACACGCTGCTTCAGAAAAATCGCATGTTCCTTCCACACTTGCAGGTGGTCCCCGTCGGTGCGGTTGTCCAGTTCCCCAACGCCGATCCGTTCTATCACAATGTCTTTTCACTCTTTGATGGCAAGCGGTTTGACCTCGGACTCTATGAAGCGGGGTCCAGCAAATGGGTTACATTTTCCCGCGAAGGTGTCTCCTATATTTTCTGCAACATTCACCCTGAAATGAGCGCGGTTGTTATCGCCCTCCCAACATCTCTGTTCGCCATAGCCAATGCTCAAGATTCCATTGTGCTATCCAAGATTCCCCCCGGCGATTACAAGCTGCACGTCTGGATTGAGGGCTTGCCTCAATCCGTTGTCGATGGCATGACTCGTTTTGTTCATCTCTCTGCGGGAGTCGTCGATTTGGGTTCGATGGCGATCCCAACGAAGTCTACCAGGACCACTGTCCACACCAATAAGTTCGGAAATGACTACGACCCGAGATCGAAATCTCCCTATGATCCCTGAAACGGATCGGACCGTCTGCATCCGTCTGAATCGAAAACCAGAAGGTAATCAGATCCGACTCCGATTCGTCACATTGGTGAGTCTGTTCGTTTTTCATCGATGCTTTGATTGGACCTTTCGGACGTGTGAGATAGCTTGGGTGCCGTCGGTGCCATGGAACGAAGTTATCTAGCGTACATCCTGCAAAGTCACGTTTTCTGCAGGTTCCAGTGAAGTCGCGTTACCAGCAATGCCGCGAGACTGTCGACCCAACCCGAAGAGTGTATCGATCAGAATGTTTAGGTCCACAGTAAACTGCGCAGTCTCGATGTAGTAGGAGTCTATTCGACACTTTTCGGGATTGAGCTCTGAAATCACATAACTCTCGATGAAGTCCGTCGGAACATCCGCGAGCAAATTCTCCTCATCAGAAAACAGTACGGTCGCCGCACCGGTTATTCCAGGGCGGCAAAGCATGCATAGGTTTTCATGCTCCGCGATCTTCGGGCGAGGTCCTACCAGGCTCATTTCGCCGCGCACTACATTCATCAACTGTGGCAGTTCGTCCAACTTGAAGCGACGCAGCAGGATTCCGAGCCGGGTAATTCGTGGATCACCTCGCTTGGTAACCGAAAGGCCGTCACCTTTCCCCGTTGAGCAGTGCTTCATCGTCCGAAACTTCAAAATGACGAAGGGCTGTTGATGTAAGCCAACTCTCTCCTGCCGGTACAGGGCAGGTCCCTTCGACGTGATTTTGATAAGACACCCTATCAAGAGCATAGCCGGCGAAAATAGCAAGAGAGCCGACACGCTCGCAACCAGATCGAGGCAGCGCTTTTGTTTCGACATACACCATGCGCTTACATGGCCTGGATACACCATAGATTCCCGATATTCTCGATTGCTCATCTGCATGGGTAGATCTCATGTCAACCGTGATGAAGTGCAGAAGTCCCCAGTCTTTACTCAAGCAGAAGGCGCTTGATGGACGAATTTACCTTCTCGATACTATAGGGCGGTCCCACTATTACTGTGTCTCAGAATTGTCTGAAAGTTGTCCTTTTCGGGTCGCAAATCGTCGCAACACCGCCGCTATAGCAAAGGCGTTTGCGTGGCAACTTCGGATCGATCGCACGATTATTTTGAGCGAGTGCGAACCTTCGACGGAGTCTGCATATGTGTATCAATCCGTAGCTCAGAACAGCTCGCAAACCGATGCGGCAGAGATTGGTGCAGACGGTCAATGATCACATCGGAATCGAACTGGAGGCAGGTCAAGCTGATCCCTTTGACTCGGATCACGCCTAGAAGCATTATTGGGGTGAGCACTGAACGGAGGGTGAGCGATGCCCGATAGGGAGCGGAACTTGCCGAACATTGATTACGACCGTGAGAACGTGGAAGAAACGGTTCTGGCTTAGTTGTGGCTGACGCTTGATAGCCATCGCCGGGCGGGGAAGAGCCACGATTGGGGTGTGCTCGATCGTCTGCACGAGCGCGGTTATATCTCAGACCCTAAGAGTCAGGCCAAGTCGATACTGCTGACGAAAGAGGGCGAGCGGCGGGCGCGAGAGCTGTTCGTCCATCACTTCGGAGTCGACGCACAGAAGAGACACCGTTCTTAGTCCGACTCCGAGTGCGGTCGCCGGAGCGTGAAAACGAACTTGGTCAAAACCCGACTTTCAGTTCGGCGAACCGCTCATGTTATCAGTGAACACAAGCCCGAGTATCAGGACAATTTGGCACTTGAGAATCGATGAATCTGCATCCGCGTCAAAGGCCAGCAGGTTGAGTAGGATCTATGACTCAGCACCCGGAAGTCGATCAAGGGTCGCAACCTTCACATGATTGCCTCGTCACTTACTCGGGTATACGTGTTAATCCAATTCGTCTCCCAGGTGTTGCCGCCGTCAGCGGAGAATGCCTGCTCCGAGTGGACTTCCGTCGCGGAGACCGGCCAGATCATGAAGCGGACGAGAATATTGCGACCGTGAAAGAGTTCGCTATCGTAGAACTCACCGCGTCCATCGTTGAATCCTCCAACAGCAGGAACACTGAGCACAGCCGAGTCACTGGTTGCGAAGCTGATGTTCCACTGTTGTGCCCGCGGATCGTAGAGGCGCAGCGCGAGAAGTTCAAGGTGGCCGGAAGGACCATCTGCCTCGACGGCGGCAAGGTTCGCGCGACCGTCCCAGACTTTATTGGTGACGGTGGTCCCTTTCATTTCTGTCCATTCCGAGGAGCCGGACAGCGGATGGACCAGTCGCCGAATCTCCATTTTCCAAGTCCCGAAATCGAAATCGAAATCGTGCTGGCCGTCTCTAGCGGAGGATTGCGCGGGCGCGTCCGCGCCGGCGGGCTGTGTGCTGGGACGTCCGGGCTGTGGCTGGCCCCATTTCGCATCCCCTGTTCGGGTCTGGTCCGTGATCCAGTTGACCTCCCAGCTCTTGCCTCCGTCGGGCGAGAACCCCTGCTCGAAGTGCGGCGTACCGGAGTTCATGCGCGACCAATCAAAGCGGATAAGGATCGTTTTCCCGTTAATCGTATCCGTGGTGTAGAAATCGCCACGACCGTCCCGGAACTCTCCGATCTGAGGAGGGTCGAGTCGACCGATGCGACTGTTGGCCCAGTAAAGCCGCCACTGGCGCGCGTCCCTGTCATAGAGACGCAGGGTGAGGCCCTCAATATGACCTCCGTCCGCGCTGTCGAGTTCTACCGTGTCGAGGTTCGATCGGCCGCCCCAGACCTTGTAGCAAGCGCCGGTGCCGGACATGTCTATCCAGTCGGGGTTGCCCGTGAGCGGATGCTGCATGCGACGCAAGCGAAAGTTGAAATTCCCCAGGAGAGAATCGAAGTCATGCGCGCCGTCGTGCGCCGCGGGCGGAGCCGGGACCGGGATGGGTGTGGTCTGTTGGGCGTGAGTGCCCCAGCACGCGAAGAGGAGAATCGAAAGCCGGAGAGCGAATCGCATTGTTTTCCTCAACAAGAAATAACGTCGCGCATCGCAGGCTCAGGCGCGTCGTATGTAATAGTGGGCCTTCCGCTGGTAATCTGGAAGAGCCACTTTTTATGCAACTTGCGATACCAATCTCGCGCAAGGGTGATCCGCTGTTTCGGCAGGTATACAGCGGTGTACGTCAGGCGATCCTAACTGGAGCGCTCCGCCCCGGCGAGCGACTGCCCTCGACCAGAGATCTCGCCGAGCAGCTAGGCCTCTCGCGAACCGTGGTCCTGCTCGCCTACGACCATCTCCTCGCGGAGGGGTTCGTCACCGGACAAGCGGGTGCAGGCACCTTCGTCTCCGCTGGGATGTCACGCAACGTGGCTTCAGGTAACCGCGGCCTCGCGCACATCCACTTATCGCGCTTCGGAAAAGTTTTGAGCGAATCGATCGCGACGGTGAACACCCCACTGCCCCGTCCCAAAGCTCCGCGCTACAACTTTATCTACGGCCGTAGCGACCTGACCACGTTTCCATTCGCCGTCTGGCGCCGGCTGCTTGCGCGGCAGGCGCGCAAGGGTTCGACAAAGCAATTCGACTATGGATCGGCCTTAGGCAATGCAGAACTGCGTGCGGCCATCTGCGCGCACCTGCGCCGATCTCGTGCCGTGGTGTGCGACCCGGAACAAGTTCTCATCGTCAACGGATCGCAGCAGGCACTCGATCTGGTGATCCGCGTCCTGGTCGATCCAGGCGACACGGTGGCGCTCGAAGACCCACATTACGACGGCGTCCGTGGGGCATTGCGCGCAGCAGGAGCGCGGCTGCGCGGAGTTCCTGTAGATCGCGAAGGTCTCGATCCGGCGCGGTTGCCCGACGATGCGCGGCTCGTCTTCGTTACCCCCTCGCACCAGTTTCCAACCGGCGCCATCCTTTCCCTGGAGCGAAGACTCGCACTCCTCAGCTGGGCGCGCCGCAAGAACGCCGTCATCGTCGAAGACGACTACGACGGCGAGTTCCACTATGAAGGTCGTCCTCTGGAATCGCTTCAGGGTCTCGACCGCGAAGGCCGTATCGTGTACATCGGAACGTTCTCGCGAACAGTTTTTCCCTCCATACGCATCGGCTATGTCATCACGCCAAAGTCGCTGATTCCGGCACTCACCGCGGCAAAGTGGATGAGCGATCTGCACTCGGCATCGCTTGAGCAGCAAACCCTGGCGAACTTCATCGCGGGCGGCATGTATGAGCGTCATCTACGGCGATTGAGGAAGAAGAACTCGGCGCGTCGATTAGCGCTGCTGGAATCTATCGCGAAATATCTTGGGGATCGAGTGGAGGTAACGGGCGATGGCGCAGGAGCGCAAGTGGTGCTGTGGCCGCGCAAAAAAGTGGTGGAGCAAGAAGTCGTCGAAGCGGCGGCACTGAGGGGTGTCGGGATCTACGGGATGGCACATTGTTGGCTTGGGCGGCCATCGCGTCCTGCCTTCATCCTCGGCTACGCACGCCTCAATGAACAGGAGATTCGAGAAGGAATCCGGCTCTTGGCGTCGATCCTCTAGCTTATGCGATATCTGTGACTCGCGGATAGCGCGACGTCTGGCATCTCGAATCATGACTACCACGGCTGGGATCCTTCATTGGCCCTGCCTCCAATTCCGGACTCTCTGGCAGGAAAAACTGGTACGGGCGAAGTTAGGGTCGTAAATCAGCCGGGCTCGGGGATTCATTACTCGGGAGCGAACTTTGCAATTCTCGAACTCCTGCTTGAGGATCAGTCTGCTCAACCATTTCCTGCCTATATGCAATCGCACATATTTCGGCCGCTCAAAATGGTCCAGACACGCTACGGCCTCCCAGCTCACTTTCAGCATGCGATGGCTACGCCGTACAGTTCGTTCGGAAACCCGCTCCCGATTCTTCGGTACAACGAACTTGCGGCTGCAGGACTAACTACCTCCGTCCACGACTTGGCCAATATGTCACAGCAATCCATGCGATCCACAAATAGGTGGCCCCGCAAAACATTATTCCTGCTTCATAGCACAAGCGCACCTCAGAGGAGATGCGAAGGATGCAAGTTGATCTCATGCTCTTTGACGTTGCGCCCTTCGTCTTTCTCTCGTGAGATGACATCGGGAACTGTACTGTCGCCGGAGATTTATTCCCCCAGATTATGCACTTTATCTCACGATTGCCGGCACCGAGTCCGTCTTCGAGATTCAATGGCGGAGGGAGAGGGATTCGAACCCCCGTAGCCCGTTAGGGCTAAGCGGTTTTCAAGACCGCCTGTTTCAACCACTCACACATCCCTCCACGCCAGGTTGTGCAACAACTTTAGGTTAGCAGCAGAAAGGCTTCCGGCGTAGCCTCGCGCTGCGCGTTACGACCTCCACGTAAAGGACTAGTTCCCCGCGTCCCCCACCGAACTCCGCCCCTCCACGCGAAGCCTCCCGCCGTCCGCGCAGGACTCACTTCGTCTCCCCCACGACGACCGCCCCGGGTTCCACCTTTATCAAGTCCCGCGGCGCCGGCTGCAGCAGCGAGCGCATCGAACTCAACGTCACCCCTCCGAGGTCCTTCAACACCACCGGCCTGTCCGACAAATTACAAGCCACCACCACGGTCGTCGAGGTGCGTGAGTTGGCCGGCGCGTGCCGCACCCACACCAGCGCGCCTACGTCGTCGCGATTGAGCACGGTCTGCGCTCCGCTCCGCACCGTCGCATTGTCGTGGTGCAGGCGGATCAGTTGCTTGTAGAGGTTCAGCAGCGATCCCGCGTCATACGTCTCCGTCACCACACTGGCCGTCGCCCCGTTTGGAGCCGCCATTGCGGCATCCATGTCTGCCCCCGTGAATCCTGGCATTGCCGCAATGTTTGCCGGCGACGGAATGTCCGTCTCTTCAACGAAAGGCAGCGCGGGCGGCGGAAACAAGTTCTTCGGCAGCGGCTTCACCCAGGGCATAAACGTTGCATAGCCCTCATTAGCCTTCGCCGCCGGCTGCGCAGCTTCGGGCGACGCCGCAGGCTTGCGCGTCACATTCGTAGGAGTCCACTGCATCAGCGGATCGTCCTTGCCGGCGTTCTCCAGCCCCAGCTCCTGCCCATACTCCAGCAGCACCGCCGACCGCGACGCCAACAGCATGACCGCCAGCGCCCGCTCCATGGCAGGACGCTGCGCAGCATCCGCCACGGCTGGCATCCGCACCGCCATCAGCAGGGGATTGCCCGCGGTCTGCAGCCGCGACGCGCTTTCATGCCGCCGCTCCCGTCGCCCCCGCGTGGATTTCTCCGCGGCCGCAGGCTCCGTCGCCGCCGGCGCAGGCTCTGCACTCTCTGAAGTGTTGCCCAAGGCGGCCATCCACTGTTGGCGCAACGCCGCCACCGTCGGCGCCGCGCCTTGCTTCCCCGCAGCACCCAGCGGCGCACTCGCGGTTAGCTGCGCATACTTCGCCAGCCCATTCTGCAGCATCACGTCCTGCTGTTGCGCCGCACCATCGGCAATCAATACCCGCTCTCCGGGAAAGCTGTTGGTCAGCGCGCGCAGTTGTTGCAGCAGCAGCGCAATGTGCGCTCCGCCATCGATCTTCTCCAGCGCCGGCGTTGGAACGAAGATCCCCGCTGCCCCCTGGTTCAACCACGCGCGTGCCATCTGTACATACTGCGCGTCCGATTGCTGCGACACCGGCGCTCCCAGGTCCACCAACACCCGCAGATGCCGTCCCACGGCATCGCGCACCAGCGTATCGAACGCCATGCTGGCATCCCCCGCCGGCAGCAAGGTGGCCTTCCCACCTCCCGGAGCCGTCTCGACGATCACCGCGTCCACGCCCAGCGCCTGCAGATAATCCAGCCGCTGGGTAATCCCCGCCAGGTCGCCCTTGCCACTTCCGGTAGAGTCTTGAAACTTCGTCGGATCAATCCGATAGAAGACAGCTCGCTTCCACCACACCTCGGAGCTCACCCCCGACCCTGCCCAGTTCTTCTGCGCCAGTACCTGCGCCCGGGCGCACGGCATCGCGGGCAGGGTTGCAACACCCGCGCCGAGGCAAAACAAAGCAGCCCTAAGAATGTGTCGCGTTGAGGACAGGGTTGAGATCCGCATAGATAAAACTGTCGCGCTCTACCACCTCGCCGCGCGACACCTCAATGCTACCGGAGAACATCGGCCCGGCGCTCACGAAGGTATGAAACTCACCGCGTTCGCCACAGGGATCCACCGTCTCTGGCAGCTCGGCCAGTAGCTCAGCGTCGAACACTCGACCCGCAAACTTCCTATCCATCTTGCGCGGATCGATGCACACCAGGTGCGCGCGTATTCCGGCGGCAATCATCGAGCGCGCCAGCTCGTCAGTGGGTAAGAGCCAGCAGGGAAAGATCGGGTCCAACCCGGTGCCCGCCAGCTTCTCCACGCGATAGGCCCGTATGTCCTCGAGGAACAGATCACCAAACGCGATCCCCTGCAGCCCCTCGGCCACCGCCCGCTGACACACCTCGGCCATCAGGCCCTCATAGATTTCGTTGGAGCACGGCCAGGGCAAGGGCACCTTCCACAACGGTAGCCCCGTCGCCTTCCCTTGAAGATCCAGCAGCTCCTCCCGGAACCCATGCATGGCCACCCGGCCGAAGTGCTGGTTCACGGTCGTGAGCAGACCCACCACCTCGTACTCGGGACTGTCCCGAAGGAGGTGGAGAGCCCAGGCGCTATCCTTGCCACCCGACCAGCTCAACAGAATGAGTTTTTTCGCCACACCCCATCCTAGCCGCACCTGCGCATCCCGAAACCGGGCTAAAGACATCGATTTGTGTAGTGAAACCGGGCTAAGTCTTAGGCGAAAGTCACGGCTTGCCCAGGTACGCGCGATACCGCGTCTCCACCACACCCGTGTTCCGAGCCAGCTGCAGCTTCGCTACGTTGTACTGATACAAGGAGTTAACCAGCTGTGCCTGCGCGCTCGCGACCGACGCTTGCGCATCCACTAACGGCAGGTTGTCATCCACCCCCGCCGCAAATCGATCCCGCTCATCCGCCAATTCCTGCTGCGCCAGCTCCACATTGCTCTGCGCAACCGCCACTAACTCCTTTGCCGCGTTCACATCCAGCATCGACGAACGAATCTGTGCGTCGATGGTCACGCGCAAATCCGCCTCCCGCTGATGCAAAGCAGTCAACTGCGCATCCACCACATCCTGCTCCCCCCGCTGCGCCGCTTCACGGAAGATCGGCACGCTCAGAGTCCCCTCAGCAGTGAAAATTCCGTGATACGAAGTAGAGGTTGTCAGGCCGATAACTCCATAGAACCCGTTGAATGCAAGTGTAGGCAAACGCTGATACTTAACCGCCTTCAGCTCGCGTTGTGTGAGGGCGATTTGCTCCAGCACGCTGAGGTAATCCTTGCGATGTTTATATGCGGTAATCTTCGCCGCATCCAGGTCCATGGCAGCAAGTTCCGCAAAGGGTGCGGCGTCGGTGAGTTCCAACTTTTGGCCCGCCGGCAAACCCAGAATCCGCGTCAAGTGAATCATGTCTTTATCAAGCTGCGACTGCGCCGCCACGACATCCTGTTCGCGCTGTTGATACTCCACCTGCCCGCGCAGTGCGTCGAGGTTTGTTCCGACGCCCGCCTGATGCTTCTGCGTAGCCTGATCAAACAGCGTCGAAGCCGAACGCTGCTGAGCCTCCGTATTGGCTACGTTGGCCTGATCGGCGAGCACCTGGAGATAACTCGTTCCGATGGTTAAAACGAGGTCACCGTCATCCGTAAGCCTTTGTAGGTCAACAACTCGCGTCTCATTGGTCGTACCACGATATAGTTCATAGTCGGGGAGATTGAAGAGCACCTGGCTGGCATTCACCGAAGCCTGGGTGGTCTGGACTTTGACAATCTCATTGAATACATAACCCGGCGGCAGCAGCCCCGGAGGCACGTTGGCGAATAACGTAGGCTTGAAACCGAGGGCGGCGAGATTGAGCTCCTGAGCGCTGCTTTGGGCATTGACGCTCATGTTTGGGATCAGCGCGTTCAGAACCCCGAGCGTATCGCCCTTGACGGCCCGCATATTGGCCCGATCGTACTTGAGGCGCACATTGCGAGCCAGGCCAATGGACATCGCGTCATCGAGCGACAGCGGGAGGGCAGCCTCGCTGGCGCGATCGACGGCCAGGCCACCGGGCCCAGCGAAGCTGCTCTCTGCCTTGTAGACGAACCCGGAACCGGTAGGTCGGCTAAGTGCCTCATTTTGAGCGGCAAGGATCGCACTGGGATCGGAGGGTAGGGGTTCCTGCGCCCGCGTGGAGGCGGAGAGCGCGGTCAGCGCGGCTGTGGTGGCAAGCATGGTGCATGCTGCGCGGCCGAGGGATTTCAGAATGGAAAAGGTAGTTGTCACTGAAGTCTTAGATTGCCATGTTCCGGGTGGAGATGCGAAATCCTTGCGGTTGAATCTAGTGCTGG
Source organism: uncultured Acidobacteriaceae bacterium (assembly GCA_963796535.1). Classification (GTDB taxonomy): domain Bacteria; phylum Acidobacteriota; class Terriglobia; order Terriglobales; family Acidobacteriaceae; genus Granulicella. The sequence continues at coordinate 33,407 of CAWCMO010000006.1, read as the reverse complement.
GCGTTTAGCGTTCGGGCGGCTTGTTCAAGCGTATCGTCGGTTGACGGCTTCCAGTCGGTCTTGACCTCATCCTCTTGCTGCCCAATGGTATGGAACAAGAGGGCATGGCCTCCAATGTGTACGTGGGTCTCGGTGATCTGCCAGTGGTCTTCTCCCACGAGCCGACGCTCGACGTCGAAGGTTCCGCCTTTGAACATCTTGGCAAGCAGGCCGAAACCGAGGAGAACGTTGTAACTGAGTTGGCCGCGCAGGGTGCGAATCCGGTTTCCGTTGCGAGCGATGACCATCTCTCCCGCCATGGCACCCATGACGCGAGACTGCATGTCTGGTGGAGAAAAGGAAGGATTCGGCTTGAAACTCAGCGTAATGAATTCGGGAGTTTCGCTTACGGTCGACCAGAGGAACGCGTCGGGAAGCATATTGAGCAGCTCAGTCGCCTGGGCGCCATCGTGCGCACTGTTCTTCCGCGCTTTCGCCTGTGCGGCAGGGTCATGAATATAGTCTTCGATTCGCTGGGTTTCAGCAGCGGCTGCGGCGGGAGAGAGTGGCTGACCATTGAGCGCAACCAAGCGGCGCAGGGTTCCCTGCCGAGTCTCAATGGTGACGTAGGTCCCGTCCTCATCCGGCGTCTTGTCGTGGTCGTGATAGGTCCAGATGGTTTTGTCGGTCTGATTTGCCTCCATCTCCGCGCGGACAGCAGCGCGCAATGCCTGAAGGGCCTCAGGCTGAGAGCCCTGCGCAAGAAGGCGAGAAGGGGGAAGGCCAAGCAGCAAAACAGGGAGAAGACTTGCGAAGGATCGTATTACGTTACGCATAAGGGCTTTGGATGCATTGGAGTGGAACAGGTGTGCGTTCGATTTGTCGTTTGAGTCCCACTGTTGATGCCAGTGTATTTGCTTTGTGAGATTGAAACCACGGCACCCCAGACGGCAGTTATTCCGGAACGATTTTGACGAAGATGCCGTCGGGGAGAACCGCGCCCCCGAGCAGGTGAATGCTTCCGTTGCGAGTAAAGCCCCGGAGTATGGGTTGGCTGGGAACAGGTGGAACGCCGCGCTTTGGGGGTTCATTTCGGCTGCTGGGTGAGATTGCGGTAGGAGACGTGACCTCGGAAGGCGACGTTTGGGCGCTGTCGGGGACGCCTCTTTGGCGCTTGGTACCGCGGTCCATGGCATCGTTCGCAAGCTGATCGGCTGCCTTATTTTTGTGGCGCAAGGCATGACTGATTTCGAAGCGATCGAGTAGTGCGATACGGCGCCGCGCCTCTTCCCAAAGAGGACGCAAATCGGGAGAATTCACCTTATATTTGCCCTGAATCTGCTTCACCATGAGTTCCGAGTCGGAGATCACGCGCAGCCGGCGATGGCCGTGATCGAGTGCCCACTGCAGGCAGCCGAGCAGGCCGGAATATTCGGCATAGTTGTTGGTGCGAGTGCCAAGAAACTCGGACAGCTCGGCCAGTACGGCGCCAGCTTCATCCTGCAGCAGCGCGCCGTAGCCGGCCGGGCCGGGGTTGCCACGGGCTCCGCCGTCGCAGTGGGCGATGACCCAACCAGTCTGGCTGCCAGGAGGTATTTCGTCGGGAAAGAGGTTTGGGGAAGATCGGACCATCGAGACAAGTTTACTGCCAGCGGAGAAAGTTTCCGGCGGGGGTGCTTACGTTTGCAGCCGCCGATTCGTCTATCGAGGTGTAGTTACCCTGACTCCGGAGTCAGAAACAACATGAGTAGCAGCGATGCGATTGTTCTCGCCGGCGAAGGCCGTCGGCGACCCAGCCCATTTAGTCTCGGCTTGACGGAGACAGCGGCTATTGGCGCGGTAAAATCGACCGTGATGATACCGAATGTCGCCGCCCAACCGGGAACACGTACAAAGCTTACTGCCGAGCAGATGGATGCTCGGCAACAACAACGCGCCGAAGACGATGAGCTGATTCGAGCGGCGCAGAAGGGTGATCGGCTAGCCTTCGATGCGCTGGTTCGACGCTACGACCGGAGCGTGCTTCGGCTCGCTCTGCACATGCTGAGCAATGAGCAGGACGCGCAGGATGTGCATCAGGAGGCGTTTCTGAAGGCGTATCGCCACCTGTCAAATTTTCGATTCGAGTGCTCGTTCTACACCTGGCTGTATCGGATCGTAACGAACCTTTGCCTGGATCAGCTGCGCAGACGAAAGAGCCGGCGTGAGGATCCGTCAACGGCGTTGGATGGAGCCGGCGATGAGATTGATCTGCTGGCAAATTTGACCGACGGGCGTGCCAGCGCAAACCCTGCCCGCGAACTGGAGCGCAAGACCATGAATAGCGCGATCCAGGGGGCTTTAGACGAGCTGACCCCGCGGGAGCGCACGGTCTTTGAGCTCAAGCATTATCAAGGTCTGAAGTTGAGGACGATTGGCGAGATGCTTTCGACAACCGAAGAGACAGCCAAGAACACGCTGTTTCGCGCTACGAGAAAATTGCGAGCGAGACTCGCCGATGCAAGGTAAAGGACAGAAGGATTTTCGGGCCAGTTAGTGGGCAGGCAAGGCTATAGACCCGCACAAGGCATGGACAATCGCAGGACTTTGAGGCCGTAGAGGTACGCAATATGAAGTGTGAAATCGCACAACAGAACATCATCCTGGCACAGTATGGCGAACTGCCCGATGAACTCCAATTTCCGCTGGAGCAGCATCTGGGCATCTGCGAAGATTGCCGCCGCGAGTGGAATGCGTTGCTGGCGTTGAATGAAGAGCTGGCCTCGACTCCAATGATGGAGCCGTCACCCAACCTGCTTGCCGCGTCGCGTATGCGGTTGGATGAGGCGCTGGATGGTCTGCCGCCTCGCTCGATCTCGCAACGCTTCTTCGGAAATGCTTTTCGGTGGCTGGGATTTTTGCAGGGGGCACCTGCATTGGCAACGTTGCTGCTGGGAGTAGGATTTCTGGGCGGGAATTTCATTGCGAGGTATCAAGCAGCACGCGCTCCCCAGTTGCCGCGGCCGGTGATTTTATCGAATACCGCGAATGGGGCGATTGCTAGCGTTTCGGGTATTGTGCAGACGCCGAACTCTGAGCTGGTGCAGGTGAAGTACAACCGGCTTGTGCCAGAGACGGTGCAGGGCTCGCTGGATGACCCGCAGATCCGTCAATTGTTGATGTTAGGGACGAAGCTTGCGACGAATAATGATGTCCATGCTGATTCGGTGGCGTTGTTGGCGAGCGAATGCCGAGCTGGCCACAGCTGCGATGGCGGTGATGATGGCACCAATCAGATTCGCGCAACGCTGGTATCCTCGCTGCGGACCGACAAGAATGCCGCCGTGCGGCTGAAGGCGCTCAATGGGTTGCAACCGTATGTGGCCCAGGATGAGCATGTTAGGGATGCTGTGCTCGATGCGCTGCTGTATGACCAGAGTGCGGAGGTGCGGACGCAGGCGATCTCGATGCTGACGCCTGTGCAGGCGGACTCGAGTGTGCGGCAGGTGCTGCGGACTGTTTCTTCTCAGGATGTTAACCCGGCAATCCGCAATGCGTCTTTCCAGGTGTTGCAGGGATCGGCTGATATCCAGTAGATGCGGAACCTGCGAGTGGCCATGAGGCAAAGTAATGAATCCGGGGAGTTTGCGCGGCTTCAGGGGATTCGTTTGTGGCGGTCGTATGGTGCTGGCGTCTTGGTTCTACTGGTGGTTGCTTGCCAAGTTGCTCATTCTAAAGAATTAATGGTTTATCCGGTGAGGCAGGGGGGGAGCCTGTCGGGGACGGGTGGTCGGGGGGGAGCTGCCAAGGGGGCTCCGTCGCATGCGCCGGGGTACCTGGGGATCCTGTTCCAAAATCTTACGGATGAGCAAGATACCTCGCTCCATGTGAAGAGCGGCAATGGGGTGGAAGTGGTCATGGTCGATCATGACGGGCCTGCGGGGAAGGCGGGGCTGCAGCCGCATGACGTGATTATTCGCTTAAATGGGCAGAATGTTACGGGGGCGGATTGTTTGCGGAAGATGATTCATGATGCAGGGGTGGGGGCTGGGGTGTCGTTGACGGTATATCGGGGAGGGCAGCAAATTACTGTAAAGGCGCAACTTGCGTATCGCGGAGAGGTGGAGAAGGAGGCCGTGGCGCGGATGGTGGAGGCGGATCCACCGGCTAGTGAGGACACGCCGGTGGTGAACGATTTTGGGGAGGGGGATCCGGCTGTTCCGGCGGTCCCGGATAAGGCTTCGCGCAGTCGCAGTTTCCTCGCGGAAGTGCTTCATACTACACCGTTTACTGGCCTTGTGCTGGAGGCGATGGAGCCGCAGCTGGCGGGGTTCTTCGGGGCACCGGCGGGGGTGGGGATGCTGGTGGAGACGGTGGCGCCGAATAGTCCTGCGGCGGCGGCTGGTTTACGGGCCGGGGATGTGATCCTCAAGGCTGATTCTGTTGATGTTAAGTCGAACGGGGTTTGGGTGCGGGAGTTGCATGAGACGCGTGGGCGGGGGATTGTCCTGGTGGTGCTTCGGGACAAGCAGGAAGTGCGTATCTTGCTGATTCCAGACCTCAAAAAGCATTCGAACGTGGTCTGGCCGATGTTTGCGGGCTCGCTGCCGGTGTTTGCTTAGGAAATACGCAATAACGTGTGAGACTTAGCCCGGTTTCGGGTGACTCAGCGATGTCTTTAGCCTAGTTTCGGGATGCAAAATCGTTTCTCGCGGTGGTGCTGCAGGAGGGGTGCGCCAAATGACGCAGGGCCTGCGGTAAACGAACGGGCAACGGCCAAGACAAATACAGGGGTCTCTCCGCTGCGCCGCGCAAGAGGCCGCGCGGCTCCGGTCGAGATGACGAACGCAGGAGCGCGGTCCACATGACGAACAGTTGGGCGCGGTCGAGATGACGGAAGTTTGGGGTGGGCTACTTTTTGACGGCGGCGGGCTTGCCTTCCTGGACGTAGTTTTTGTTCCAGGAGGGAATCTCGGCGACGTAGGTGCCGGGCTTCTCGATGACGCACTGGCAGCCGAGGCGGGAGTTGAGTTGGAGGCCGGGGGCCATGTCGAGGCGATCGAGCTCGAGGTCTTCGGCTTCGGAGACGCCTTCGGCACCCTTCTTGAGGAACATGTGGCAGGTGGTGCAGGCGGCGACGCCACCGCAGGCGTGGTCCATGAAGATGCCGTAGTTTTCGGCGACGTCGAGGAAGCTCATGGGCTGGCCGTGGCCATCGTAGGGCATGGTGTCGTAGACGAATTCTACGGTCTTGTTTTCGGGCTCGAAGGTGACGCGGACGATGTTTGCGGCGGGAGGCTTGGAGAGGTCGATTTCGGGGAGGGGAGAGGTTTCGTGATCAGACATGACTTCTCTAGTTTAGAGCGTGCGGGGGTGTTGTGCAGGGGTGGCGGAAGAATTGGGGTGGAAGGGTTGGACGCTTGAGGCGAACACGTTCTTCGAGATCGGGGCGATTTTCCGGTAGAGACTCTTGGGGGATATGAGTTGGATTGCGGGGGCTGCGGTGATGACACCAACCGCGCGCTAAATTCTAAACGTCGACTTCGCGAGGCAAGGGCGGCTTCTATGAGTGGGTCGGCGATTTGATACTGGGTGAAAGAGGTGCCGCACGGACCACCACGAATGGTAGTTGCCGATAACCCGTTTTCCGGGCTCGAGTGTATTGCTGACGAGAAGCCGACTTGTCGGTACTAATCCGGCATCACTATGAAATAGCCACGTCTAATCCTTCCCGACCGGCCCACTCATGCAGAAGCTTAAGGGGTTTGCCGGAGGCTGATCGGTTCGCCTTACCGCGAGCTTGAATGACTGCACGTTTCTTCGGGTCGACTTCGATTGTGAGAATAGATCGCTTCTTTTCTCCTTGCCACGTTCTTAGCGACCAGATGCTTGAGGTCCCGCGGTAGCAGCGATAAGCGTAGCTCCCGACGCAATGGTGTAAAGAAGCTCCTTCTTCGCGCAATTTGACACTATCGATCAGTTCGACCATCTGCCAACGCTTCGGTATTTCTTCCTCGTTTCGCCTCGGCTCCTCCAGCAGCCACGGTTTGAACGGAGACCGGGTCCAAGTGAAGGCGGCAGTGCTATGTGATATGCCAAGATCACGATGCCATTCCCTCATCAGGCGGAGCATGGACGACACTGTTCGCCCTTTCATGCAAAACGAAGGCTGCGGCGGGGCGGCTTCCATCATGCCGTCCTGTGTCTCTATTTGGATTCGATCGTGCCGGACGGACTGAATGTAGTCGATCATCGGCCCAATCTGTGTAGGCTCAAGTTCTTCGACGTGCGCGATGAAGAACATCCAGACGGTGCGCCAGAAGCCACCATTGCGCAAATCCGTCGCTAGTCGCGTGGACAGGATGGCATTCATAAATGCGGTAGGCATTCCTAGAGCAAGCAACTCGGCTCTGCGAAGTGCTGGCTCCAGCCCCAAATGGTCGTCCGACGCAAGAAAGATATGTTCCATCTTTCGCGTCATGGTGACTGGCAGATCGAGTGAACGAAAGCTCGCTCCGCGTGAATGTGCGATCACCCATGAACGTTTCTCGTCCCCTGCGGCATCAACTGCATGCCAGACCGAGGCCATAAAAGCGGGGATTTCGTATCGACAAGTCAGATGATGCGCTAAAGACGCCACTGAGGAGCGCCAGGAGACTGACGTACCCGTCCACTCCGCTGTTGGGCGAATGTGCGCGCTTCGGAAGCGAGCCAGATGGAAGAGCGCGTCGACGCCGAGATGCCGGCCATCCTTGACCGGCGCATCAAACAATCGTGGCGCCCGGGTGCGAGCACAAATCAGCAGCTCTTGGAACTTTGCAAAAGTAAGTGGATCAGAGGCGAGGTGGCTGCAAGCGCAATGAATGGCGCGGTCCGTCCGCTTCCTGTGATCCTGAACGAGACGTTCAGACCAGGACATAAAATTCCCCAATTTCTAAACCGGTGAGTGGACGACGGCGATACGCGTCGTCGAGTCAGATTTGAGGCAGGGATACCTATGACCGCTGGTAGCAGCCTGCCTACTTCTGAGTCCGGTTTAGCTCTTGGAGAAATACATCGCACCAACATCATCCCATCGGGCAGATAGGCACGTCAATCAATAATTAGCCAGGCAATGGGTGCAGTGGCCTTTAGAAAAACCCTTGAAAACTCGACGTTGGAAAGTCCTGATAAACGCACTTCTGTTTATCCAATGACCAGTAATTCCATTGAAGTCGGGTTAGCGGCAAGTTCGATTCTCAGTTGTTGCTGACAGGCCGAGTTAACTATTCAGACAAAACTGCGGTAACAACGCGGGCTGGCGATTTCTTGCTTACTTGGATTCGGGCGCGATGTCTCTTTGCTCGAAGGTGGTTACGGCGTCGCGAAGGTTGAAGAACATGCGATCCGTGGTCAGGACTTTGCCTAGTGGGGAGCGGTTGACTACGTTGAGCGCCTCGGGGTTGAGAGCGGTCAACCATAGCGTGATGCCGGCTTCGCGGAGGTTTTGTTCGGCCTGGATGAGGACTTGCAGCGCGGTGTACTCGAAGTCGGGGATGGCGCTGCATTCGAGGATGACTACCTGCGGGTGCGCCTGCTGGACTAAGGCCTGAATGCGTTGGCGAACCCAGGGTGCGCTGGCGAAGGTCATGCGGCCTTCGGTGCGCACGATCAATAGACCGGGGAGGGTTTCATCTTCGGGATGATCCGGGGACTGGGGGCGGAAGACGTCGGTGTGGGGCTTGCGCGTTACGGCGTAGACGAGGGGATGGTTGGCCTGGTAGAGAAGCGTGAGGAGGGAGATGGCGACGGCGACCAGGATGCCACGGAGGGTTCCCAGGAGGACGACGCCTGCGCAGGTTGCCAAGGCCCAGAGGAACTCGGTACGCCTGACGGCGAGGATGGAGCGAAAGCCGGCGGTGCTGAGCAGAGGAAGCGTGGTGACGACAACGACGGCCGCCAGGGTGGCCTGGGGGAGCAAGCTGATCAGCGGCGCGAGGAAAAGGACGGTGGCCACGGCGATGGCTACGGTGACGAGCTCGGCTACCTGGGTGCGGGCTCCGGCTCGTGTGTTGACGGCGGTTTGGGAGGTTCCTCCGCCGGCGGGGAAGCATTGGAAGAGACTTCCGGCGACGTTGGCGGCACCGAGCGCGAGCAGCTCGCGGTTGGGCGATGGAAGCGGATCGTCGTGCGCGGCGAAGGCTCGGCCGGCCGCGATGGATTCGGTGAAGGACATGAGGGCCATGCCTAAGGCGCCGGGCCATAGCTTGAGTGCGAGCGAGAAGTCTGGAACCGCCGGAGTTGGAAATCCTGCTGGGATGTGACCGGTCAGGGCTATTCCGTGGGATCCCAAGCCGAAGAGTGGGACGGCTGCTATACCGAGGATCACGGCGACGAGGGGAGCGGGGGTTTTGGGGAAGAATCGCTCCATGAGGAACAGGATCGCGAGCATTGCGGCGGCGAGAATTACGGTTGCGTGGTTCGACTGCGGCAGATGCTTGAGGGTGGAGAACAGGTCGTGAAAGAAGTTGCCCTTTTCGATGTGGACGCCTAAGAGTTTGGGCAGCTGGTCGACGACGATGACCAGGCCGATACCGGCTTTGAAGCCTGTAAGGACGGGGTCGGAGATGAAGTTGGCGAGGAAGCCTAAACGGAGGATGCCGGCGAGGAGGAGGAAGCCGCCGACGAGCAGGGCGAGCGTGGAGGCTGCGGCTAATAGTTGACCGGGGTCTCCTGTTGGGACGGCGAACGCCAATTCGGTTGCGGTGAGGATCGCGAGGGTGCTTGTGCTGCTCACGCTGAGCCGGCGGGAGGTTCCCAGCAGGGCGTAGACGAACATGGGGACGATCGCCACATAGATGCCGGCTTGTACCGGCAGGCCCGCGATGGTCGCAAAGGCCATGGCTTTGGGGATGACGACTGCCGCTGTCGTGAGGCCGGCTACTGCGTCAAAACGGAACCAGTCCTTTCGATAATTTAGCAGCCGGGTTGCCATGGCTCTTCTCACTTTCTGGATTGGTTGCGGCTCAAGGTTTTCTACGCTGAGTGTACGCACGGGCGGGGGATGAAGCTACGATCCGGAGCGTGGGGAAGGAGGCGCGAAAGGCTTGCGGAGCTGTGTTTTGGGCGCAGGAAGAGCATCGCTGATTTTAGAATGTTGGGATGAAGCGAGGTGAGGTTAACTTCGATACGGTTCGGCGGGTTGGGGGCGCGTTGGCCGGGGTGGAGGAGAGTACTGCGTGGGGCAAGCCTGCGCTGAAGGTGGGGAAGCAGATGATGGCGACGGTGCCGACGCATCGGTCGGCAGAGGCGAACTCGCTGGTGGTGCGGGTGAGTGCGGAGCAGAGGGATGAACTGGTGGCGATGGAGCCGGCGGTGTATTACCTGACTCCGCATTACGCAGGGTATGACGCGGTGCTGGTGCGGATGGCGAAGATTGACGCGGCGGCGTTGCAGGGGCTGCTGATGATGGCGCACCACTATGTGACGCGCGGCGCCGGAAGGACTATGCGGGCGGGGACTACACCAGCGGTACGGTGAGGGTGGGTGGCGAATCAGGCTCTGAGCCGGGCGGGCAGGGGTCGTCTGGGCCACGAGATTTCGAGGCGCGTTCCTTCGCCCCAGGTGGAGTGGATTCTCACGTCGCCGCCGTAGCGGGAGAGGATTTGGCGGACGGTCCAGAGGCCCATGCCGTTGCCATGAACGCCCTTGGTGGTGACACCGAACTCGAAGATTCTGGATAAGACGTCGGGGGAGATGCCACTGCCCTGGTCGGTGACGATGACTTCGACGATGTCAGGCTGTCCGATGACAGAGACGGTGACGCTGGAGCCGGGCCTGGTGATGGCTTCGCAGGCGTTTCTGACGACGTTGAGGAGGACCTGGCGAGTCTCTCCGGCGAAGCATTCGACCATGCAATTCCCTTTCTCATCGACCTGGAAGTTGATCTGTTTTTCGCGAATGAGGGGATCGATGAGGAAGCGAATGGAGTCGAGGGCGGCGCAGATATCCATGAATTCGAGCTGGTCGGTTTGGCGGATGAAGGAGAGGCTGGACTGGGCGATGTCGAGGACGCGGCTGGCTTCATCGGCGGTAGCGCGGGCGAACGCTGCGACTTCGCGGGGGATGCCGTCGGTGGTGAGGATGAGGTGCTGGAGGTTCTGGATGGCTTCGAGGGGGCCGCGGATCTCGTGGCTGACGGTGGCGGACATGCGGGACCAGTCCTCGATCTTCTGGGCGGCGATGAGGCTTTCCTGCATCTGGAGGCGTTGAGACTCGGTGTCGGCGAGGCGTGCGGCGTAGTCGTTAATGCTGAAGGCGATGGTGGCGGCGCGGCGGATGAGCATGATGGCGACATAGGCGGAGAGCAGGGCGGTGATGACGTTGACCCAGGCGTCGATCCAGAAGGCGTCGACCCAGGTAGTGATGACTTCGAGGAGGTGGGTGGAGCCGCAGGCGATGATGAAGAGCGCGAAGCCGATGACGAACCAGGCCCAGTCGCGGGCGATGACGCGGCCGGTTCTCCGGGCTAGATAGACCAGGGTGAAACTGATGCTGAGGTAGCTAAGGAAGGTGATCGTGTTGGTGATCACCATGGTCCAGATGAGTCTTGGGGCTGAAGCCCAGCAGACTGCGTGGGGCATGAGGGGGACAAGGTCCATTGTCAGCTGCTTTCCAATCCGATATGGGAGACGTGTCTACTCGGGGCCCGACGAACCTTGCGTGTGGCTGCTAATGAAGAAATCATGCGGCGGATTGGTTTGCAACAGTTAAATCTTGTCGCGGGATACTCGCACCGTCAAGGGCACGGGCGTTGATGTCGTATAGAGAAAACATTGTTTGCTATAACGAAAGTTAAGTATCGCGGGAGAGCGTTTGTCGAACGGCAGATTAGATTCGGTGCGCGGGGGGAAAGGTTGGATGATACGCTTTCGGGCGAAGGAGAGATGCGCATGAACTCTTTTCGGGCGTTGGGTGTGGGATTGGTGATGGGATGGGTGGTGTTCGGGGCTGGGGCGCAGGTGGCGACGGTTGGCGGGGAGGACGCGGCGATTCGGGCTGTGGTGCAGACGGAGACGGATGGCTGGAACGCGCATGATGCGGCGAAGGTGGCGTCGTGCTTTACGGAAGACACGACGTGGCAGAATCCGTTTGGTGTGCGGATTAAGAGTCGGGCGACGCTGCAGAAGTTTTTGACGAACTTGTTCCAGCGGCCAAGTTACTTAGCGGCGAAGGACACGACGGCGCCGCACGTTACGGACATCCATATTCTTTCGCCGATCACTGCGGTGGTTTGGAGTGAAGAGAAGAGTGAAGGGCAGCGGGATGATAAGACGGGGGAGCTGATGAAGCCGCGCTTCTCGCATTATCTGGAGGTGTTCGTGAAGAAGGATGGGAAGTGGCTGGTGTCGGACAGCATGATTATGGATGAGTATCCGCGGGAGTGAGCGCGGTTCGCTGCGGCAAGGGCGTCGGCAAAAGAAGAAGCAGATTCCCAGAGGGAATGACAGAAAGAAAGGCAAGGGCGTCGGCCAAATCAAAGCAGAGACCAATACAGGGGTCTCTCCACTGCGCTTCGCTTCGGTTGAGATGGAGTGTGGGTTCGGGAGGCTACTGAGGGGTTGGGGTGGGGAAGAGGGCGGCTACTTTTTTGGTGGTGGCTAGGGCCCATGGGGTGGTCGAGATATAGCCCATGAGGAAGATGGCTACGCTGGCTGCGGTCATGGCGTACCAGACCGGGTGGGTGGCGTGGGAGAAATCCGAACCGCTGGCTCGGCTGACGGCGACGACGGTGCCGGCGATGGCGACTCCCATGGCGGCGCCTACCTGGCGGCTGGTGGAGGCGATGGCTGCGGCTACTCCTGTTTGGGTTAGAGGCATGCCGGCGATGGCGGAGTTGGAGATCGCGGGATTGATCATACCGAGGCCGGTTCCGAAGAGGGCGTAGGCGAGTAGCAGAAGAGGCAGCGGGGTAGTGGACGTTAGGTGGGTGAGGATAAGCGTGCTCGAGATGAAGGTTGCGCCGGCGAGGAGGACGGAGGGGCGCGGGCCGTGGCTGGCTACCATGCGGCCGGAGATGAGCGAGCAGAGAAACATTCCGATGGCCAGGGGGAGGGTGGTGAGACCAGTTGAGAAGGCGCTGAGGCCGCGGGCTTGCTGGAGGTAGAGGGCGTTGAGGAAGAGGAAGGCCGCGAAGCCGGAGAAGGCGAGGACGCCGAGGATGGCGGCGGTGGCAAAGGGGATGCTGCGAAAGAAGCGGAGATCGAGGAGCGGTTCGCGGCGGCGCGGCTCGTAGAGGATGAAGGCGATGAGCGAGGCGGCTGCGGTGGCGAAGAGAGTGAGTATGAGCGGGGAGGACCAGTGGGCGCGCGGGCCTTCGATGACGGCGTAGGTGAGGGAGGCGAGGCCGACGAAGACGAGGGTTTGACCGAGGGGGTCAAAGCGGCGGGCGTGCGGTGCTTTGGATTCGGGGATGAATTTGAAGGCGAGGAGGATGGCGGTGGCGCCGACGGGGAGGTTGATCCAGAAGATGGAGCGCCAGCCGATGGTTTGGGTGAGGGCTCCGCCGATGAGGGGGCCGATGGCGAGGGAGATGCCGGCGACGGCTCCCCAGATGCCGACGGCGCGGGCGCGGGCTTTGGGGTCGGGAAAGACGTTAGCGATGATGGAGAGGGCGACCGGGTTGAGCATGGAGGCGCCGAGGCCTTGCACTGCGCGGAAGAGGATGAGCTGGTCGATGGAGCGGGAGAGCGAGCAGAGGAGCGAGCCTATGCAGAAGGTGGTGAGGCCGATCATGAAGACGCGACGGCGTCCGTAACGGTCCGACATGGAGCCGGAGAACATGAGGAGGCTGGCGACGACGAGGGTGTAGGCGTCGAAGATCCATTGCAGGCCGGAGAGTTGGGCGTGGAGGTCGTGCTGAATGGCGGGGAGCGCTACGTTGACGATGGTGACGTCCATACCGACGAGCAGGAGGCTGCAGCAGCAGATGGCGAGGACGGCGTCGGGATGGGTGGAGTTAGTGGTGGTGGGGGGCATGGGGGGGAAGGCTCCGAAGTTGAGGGTTTCCTCAACTTCATTCTGTGGCTAGTATATGAGGATGGCCTCGACTTCTGCAAGTTCGCGTCGGAAACCTCAGCAGGAGAGAGCTGCGCTGCGGCGGGCGAAGCTGCTGGAGGTGGCGGAGCGGCTGATTGCGGAGCAGGGGTATGACGGGGTGACGATGACGGCGATTGCGGAGCAGGCGGGGGCTTCGATTGGGACGCTGTACGACTACTTTCCGGACAAGACGGCGATTGCGGTGGTGTTAAAGACGCGGTATGTGGAGCGGGGGGATGCGCACTGGAAGGAGTTGATGAGCCGTGCGGGGAAGATGACGCGGGACGAGCTGGCGGAGGTGTTTGTGGAGGGCGCGCTGGAGCTGGTCAAGGAGCTGCCGGCTTACCTTGAGCTGATGGGGGCGCCGGTGATGTATACGCGATCGCAGTCGTTGCGGAGGCCGTTGCGCAAGTCGGTGGTGGGGGCATTGCAGACGATGAAGCCGAAGCTTGCGGAGGAACGTGCGTTCATTCATGCGGAGGTGATCGTGCAATTAATTAAGGGGATGCTGACGGTCTACCGGGAGGCGGCGCCGCGCGAGCGGGAGAAGGTGGCGGAGGAGTTTAAGAGGCTTTTTCGACTGTATTTGATGGAAGCGCTGGGGTAGGGTGGGAGTCTCGCGTTTCGTCTGAGGAGCATCCTTGCCGGCGGCAGCGGAGGGTGGGTAGGATGGAAGCGCTTCTGTCGGGTTGCGGACAATTCGGACTGCGAAAAAGTGGTAGTTTAGGCGGACAGTCCTCTCAACGGCATGGAGTTTTTGAAACGCGCGGGCGACCGTGTCGTAGGAGCAGCGTTTGACAAGGAACGTGATGGTTGACGAGCAGTTTGAAAAAGTTCGGGAGCAGGAGGGCGAGCTGCGGGGCGGCGAGGGAAAGGTGTATGCGGCGGGGGAGATGGCCGAATGCATTCGGGGATTTGCGTGGGAGCAGACGCCGCTGGGGGCGATGGAGGGGTGGACGGACGCGCTGGTGGGGGCGGTCAACATGGTGCTGGAGACGCAGTTTCCTACGGTGTTGTTGTGGGGGCCGGAGCTGGTGGTGATGTACAACGACGGCTACATGCCGTTCATGGCGGAGAAGCATCCGGCGATGCTGGGACAGCCGGGGAAGCGGGTGTGGCCGGAGGCGTGGCATCTTTTCGGGTCGAAGCTGGAAGGGACGTTTGCGCGCGGGGAGAGATTTTATCTGGAGAACCAGCTGATCCCGGTGGTGCGGCAGGGAGTGTTGAAGGATGTGTACTGGACTTACGGTTACAGTCCGATACGCGATGCGGCGGGGACGATTTGTGGGGTGATGGCGATTGCCATCGATGTGACGGAGAAGCTGACGGCGGAGCGCGAGCGGGATGAGATTGCGGCGAGTCTGAAGCATACGCTGGAGAGTACGACCGATGGGTTGGCGACGCTGGATAAAGAGTGGCGCTATACGTACATGAATGAGCAGGGCGCACGGATGGTGGGGCTGCGGCCCGAGGACTTTGTGGGGAAGGTAGTGTGGGATCTTTTTCCGGAGGCATTGCAGGCGGAGTTTGGGCGGGAGTATCGGCTGGCGGTGGAGACGGGGCAACCGCGGCACTTCGATGCGCTGTTGCCCGGGCCGTCGAATGTGTGGCTGGAGTGTCATTGCTATCCGACGGAGCAGGGGCTTAGCGTTTATTTCCGGAACGTGACGGAACAGAAGATTACGGAGAAAGCGCTGCGGGAGAGCGAGCGGCGTTTCCGAAAGCTTTTCGAATCGGACCTGATGGGGATTGGGATACCGGACACCTCGGGAGGGTTTCGCGATTCCAACGAGGAGCTGTTGCGATTGACAGGGTACACGCGAGCCGACCAGGAGGCCGGCCTGGTGCGATGGGATGCGATGACGCCGCCTGAGTATGCGGAGGTGGACAGAGAGCATATCAAGGAGGCGCTGGAGCGCGGGAGTTGCACGCCGTATGAGAAGGAGTACATCAGAAAGGACGGAACGCGGGTTCCGATTTTGTGCGGCTATGCGCTGGTGGAGGGGTCGAGGGAGGAGTTCGTTGGGTTCGCGTTGGATTTGAGTCGTCAGAAGGAGGCGGAGCACGAGTTGCGGGAGCGGGAAGAGCGGTTTCGGGTGCTGGCGGAGAGTATGCCGCCGATGGTCTGGATGTCGAATGGCGACGGGGAGAATATCTACTCCAATCGACGGGCTCGGGATTACTTCGGCGTCGAGGAAGCACAGATGATGGGATTCGGCTGGAAGAAGTTTCTGCATCCAGATGATGTCGCAAAGACGGATGCGATCTGGGGGCGGTGTTATGAGACTGCCGAGCCCTACGTGGATGAGTTACGGTTGCGGCGGAAGGATGGGGTGTATCGGCATTTCCTGGCGCGCGCTGTGCCGATCAAGAACGATGCGGGTGAGATTGAGCGCTGGATTGGGAGCGCTACGGATATTCACGATCAGAAGATGGCGGAGGAGGCGCTGCGGCGGTCAGAGAAGCTGGCGACGGCAGGGCGGCTGGCGGCGAGTATTGCGCACGAGATCAACAATCCGCTGGCGGGGGTAACGAATGCGCTGTACCTGGCGCTGCTGGATAAATCTTTGGGCGAGGAGACGCTGGGGTATTTGAAGACGGCGGAGGAGGAGTTGCAGCGGGTGTCGCAGATTACGACGCAGACGCTGCGGTTCCACAAGCAGTCGAAGATGGCGGCGCGGGTGGATGTGTGCGACATTGTGGACTCGGTGCTGGCGTTGTTCCGGGGACGGCTGGCGGGGAAGAAGATTGCGGTGAGTCTGGAGTGCGAGCGGGGCGCGTTTGCAACGTGTTTCGGGGATGAGATTCGGCAGGTGGTGGCGAACCTGGTGAGCAATGCGCTGGACGCGACGTCGGAGGGAAGGCTGCGGGTGCGGGTGCGGCGGACGCGGAGTTGGACGAGAGGGCTGTGGGTGGAGGGGGTGAAGCTGGTCGTCGCCGATACGGGGCAGGGGATTCCGCCGGTCGTGGTGGAACATATCTTCGAGCCGTTTGTGACGACGAAGGAGGCGACGGGGATTGGGCTGGGGCTGTGGGTGTCGGAGGGGATTGTGCGCAAGCATCGGGGATGGATTCGGGTGCGGAGTTTGAGCGAGGGGAGCGCGACGGGGACGGCGTTCTCGATCTTCATTCCGGCGGACGAGCGGGTGGATGGAATTTAGTTTGGGTGGCGTGGGGGATGTGGGGATCTAGGGATGATGGGGCGCTGCGGCATCGGGTGGGTTGGATGTAGGTGCGGGATCCGATGGGGGGAGATCGTCTC
Source organism: uncultured Acidobacteriaceae bacterium (assembly GCA_963796535.1). Classification (GTDB taxonomy): domain Bacteria; phylum Acidobacteriota; class Terriglobia; order Terriglobales; family Acidobacteriaceae; genus Granulicella. The sequence goes on along the minus strand of CAWCMO010000006.1, from coordinate 17,110 downwards.
GGACTTCGAAGACCAGGAGCTTCGCGAGGCCATCGGGGGAAGGCTTGTAGGCGACTAAGGCGGGCAGGCCGGCGAGGTGGAAGCAGGGGGTGTAGTGGTCTTCGCCTACCCAGAGGGTGTCTGCGAATCCGGACTCGAGGGGGCCTGCGGCGATAAGGTTCAGAGGCTGGGTGCTGGGGTCGGTTGGCTGGAGTACGACGGTGAGGCCGGTGGTTCTGTTGCAGTAGGTGCTGAGGATGGTGCCGCGCGCAACGGTTGCATCGGTGGGCAGCGAAAGGGTGAGGGGAGGGCCATCGCCACGCATGGTGGGGGGCACCTTGTTCCAGAGGTCCACGGCCTCATCGTGATCGGAGCCGGGCCAGCGGTCGGCTACCTGTCGGGCGTAGTGGGCGGCGAGGGCTGGCTGATGCCCCTGGAGGAGGAGATGTCCGGTGAGGAGGTGATACTCGGCGCGCCAGGGCTCGAGTTTTTCGGCGGCGAGCGAGGTCTGGTAGGCGGCGTTCATCTGTCCCTGTCGCCATTGAATCAAGGCCAACTCGACTAAAGCGGGAGCGAACTTCGGTGCGCTGGTGTTGATGGCTTCGAGAGCGTGCCCGGTCTGCTCGAGCTGCTGCGGCGTTTGCTGTTTGAGCGGAGGGCCGGACATCAGGAGAGCGAAAGCGGATCGGTACGAGGAAGGATCGGCGGAGACGGCTTTCTGCCATTGCTGCCTCGCCTCGCTATCCAGGCCGGCACGCCAGGCGAGGAACCCGAGCTCTTCATGGGGGCCGGCGAGGCTGGGGTCGGCTGCTTCGGCAGCGCGGAGCAGGGTCGCGCCGGAAGCGTAATCGTGGGCACCTATATCGAAGGAACCGAGAGCGTAGTCTGCCTCGGCTGGGGTGAGAATTTTGACGGTGAATGAATTGGGATCTGGCCCTCGAATCTCTCGCATCACGCCGGCCGCGAAGGTGAAGTTTGAAAGATAGTCGGAAAGTTTTTGTTGGAAGGCTGCGGGATCACCGAAGGTTTGCTGAAAGGCTTCCAGTTGCGGTGTCCCCTGGTCCATGAGCTGGACGAAGCTGGTCAGCTTGGCGCCGTTGCCCATGTGTTTGCCGTAGGACATGTAGTGGACCATGGCCCAGGCTTCGCCGTAAAAGAGATCGTCGCGTTCCTTGTCCTTGAAGAAGGTGGCGGAGTTAGCGGCCATCATTTGGGGGATGGGGATGAGTGGCGCGCTCTTGAGGTGATTGAACCGGACCGAAGGCGGACCGATGTAGATGTGGTCACCCTCAAAGCGGGTATAGGCGTAGAACTCGGCGAGCCCCTCGTCGAGCCAGGTGGGCATCCAATGCACATTTGCGTGCAGGATGCTGTGGGTGTACTCGTGGAAGACGACGGCCTGGTTGAGTTCACTGGAGCCATCCAGTCGTACCAGGGCGAACTGGCGCTCCCAGCCGCGAAAGAATTGACCGGCAATTTTGTCGCGCTGTTTCCAGAAGACTGGCGCGAGAGCCTGCAGGCCTGGCTCGTGGACGGCAACGATGAGCAGGGGCGCGCCGGTGTCGAGGACGGGGTTCTTGAAAAGAGTGGAGAAGACGGAACGCATCTGCTCGAATTCTTTGGCGACATCGCGGCCATCTTTTTCCGAGCCGTCAGTAACGATACGGAAGTGCGGGCTTTGAATTTCGCGCCATGTCTGTGCCGTGGCTGGTGAGGGACACAGCAACGGGAGGCTACAGACCATGCAGGCCAACAGACGGTGCGGAGAAACGAGACGTTGGTGCATCAGAGCATTGTCGGGAGGGGTGGTGCGCGCGTCAAGGGGAAGGCGCAGAAACGTGGGTTCGGAGTTGCGCTATCGGTGTGGCGTCGGCGGTAGGATTAGAGCGTAGGGCGGTCAGGGTGTTGGCTATGCGACGAACTTTGGGATGGATGGCGCTGGTGGTGGTCGCGGTGGGGATTGCGATTCAAGCGGTGCGGCCGTCGTTGGGGAAGCCGGCGGGGCCGCAGGTGGAGGCGGCAGTGCCTGCGCAGGTGAGAGAGATTCTGGTGCGGCGTTGCTATGCCTGCCACTCGGATGAGCCGCGGCTGGCGTGGTGGGATCATGTGGTACCGGTGTATTGGGTGGTGTCGTCGGACGTGCAGCGGGCGAGGGCGGTGCTGAACTTTAGCGAGCTGGGAGCGAAGCCGGCGGCAGTGCAGCAGGCGACGCTGTATGAGTCGGTCAATCAAATTGCTTTGGGGGCGATGCCGCTGCGGCTTTATTTGTTGGGGCATCCGGGGTCGGGTGTGACGGCGGAGGAGTTGGGCGTGTTGAAGAATTATCTTGCGCCGTTCAAGCCGGGGATGGGGCCGAGTGGGATAGCTGCGGGGGAAGCGCCGAAGAAGCTTGAGGAGGCGGCTGCGCCTTCGCCGAATGGGGTGCCGTTTCTGCCAGGGTATGCGGACTGGAGGGTGGTGAGCACGACCGATCGCGGAGACAATCACACGCTGCGAATCATTACGGGGAATGATTTAGCGATGCGCGCGATTGAGGCGCACCAGTTGCCGTCGTGGCCGGAGGGTGCGGCGTTTGCGAAGATTACGTTCCAGGCGGTCGATGACGGGCAGGGACATATCGTGCCGGGGAAGTTTGTGCAGGTGGAGTTTATGGAGAAGCATCGGGTGCAGTATGCGGGCACTGGAGGATGGGGTTACGCGCGGTTCAAGGGTGAGGAGTTGAAGCCCTATGGTGTGGGGCCGCACTTTGATAACGAGTGCCTGGGGTGTCATGAGCCGGTGCGGAAGAATGATTACGTGTACACGCTGCCGCTGCCACGGGCCGGGGGTGCGCGATGAAGATGCGCGTGATTGCGTGTGCGATGGTGTTGGTGGTGTGTGGGTGTAGTGGAAAGAAGATTGCGGATGCGGATTTGTATAACGTGCAGGCGGCGGTGGACGCGGGGCTGCCGTATCCGGTGATGGAGTGGAAGGCGATTACGTCGGTGGTGGATCGGAATGCCGAAACTACGAGCACTCTGTTTGGGAATGATGCGGCGGTGGGTGCGGCGCGGGCGGGAGTGGCGTATCCGTCGGGAGCGGTGTTGGGGTTGGTGACCTGGAAGGAGCGCGAGGATCCGCATTGGTTTGGGGCGCGGATTCCAGGGGACGTGGTGTCGGTGGAGTTTGTGGAGGTGGGTGGGGCGGATCGGTTGTTTGTGGGGACGCCTTGGCGGGAGGGGGCGGGGAGTGAGGCGAAAGATATTTTGGGGATGAAGGCGGCGGTGGCGCCGTAAATCAGCTTCTGGCATTTCGCCAAGGGCAAGGGCAAGAACGGGAGACAGCAGGTTCCTCGCTGCGCTCGGAATGACAATTTCTTTCAGAAATTGTCAAAAAAAGGCAGCGACGACGGCAAGAACGGCGGTGGCGCCTTAGGGTGAGCGGTCGCTAATTGTTGGTGGCGGCGGATGGTGGGCGTTGCGGGAATTTTGGATTGAGAGATGAGGGATGAAGCTGGTAGGCTGAGGCCTCTGTGGGAGATGCGTATGCGATTGAACCGCTCTGTTCCTCCTTGTCCGGTGATTCCCGTCCTGATGTACCCCGATCCGAGCGTTGCGGCGGAGTGGCTGGTGACGGCATTTGGATTCAGGGTGAGGCTGCGGATCGCGAATCATCGGATACAGATGCGGGCCGGCGAAGGCTGCTTCACGATTGCGGAAGGGGATGTGATTCCTAACCGGGCGTGTGTGGTGCAGGTGCGGGTGGAGAATGTGCCCGAGCATTGCGAGCGTGCGCGGAGGGCGGGAGCGAAGATCCTGACCGAGCCGGTGGAGCATGTGTATGGCGAGCGGCAGTACAACGCCGAGGATTTTTATGGGCATCGCTGGGATTTTACGGAGACGATTGCGGACGTGGAACCGGAGAGCTGGGGCGGAGTGTCGGTGGAGCTTTTAAGTCGGGACGAAGAATTTCTTCGATGAGGCTGGAACGATATGATTTTTTCGGCGATGAAGGTCGTTGTGCTGGCGTGCGTTGTTGTCCCCGCGGTGGCGCAACAGGGTGGGTCGATTCGCCGGTTGGATGGGACGGTGATTTCTGCGAATGAGGCGGAGAGGATTGCTGCTGCTGAGTTGAAGGCCGATGGGGTGACTGGCGCGCAGATTGCGATTGTGAACCATGGGCGGCTGGTGTGGAGCTACGGGTATGGCTTGCGGGATGTGGCGAAGAATCTGCCGATGACTGCGGACACGAATGTTTGGGCGGCTTCGATTACGAAGGCGGTATTTGCTACGTGGGTGATGCGCCTGGTCGAGGAGGGGAAACTGAACCTGGATGAGCCGGTGGCGAAGATGTTGCCGAAGCCGCTGACAGAGTATGAGCGATATCGCGTGAAGGGTTTGGAGCTGGTGAAGGATCCTCGGTGGCCGCTTGTGACGCCGCGAATGTTGCTGTCGCATACGGCGGGGTTCGCGAACTTCAATGAGCTGGAGCCGGATCAGAAGATCCACATCCACTTCACGCCGGGAACGCGGTTTGCTTACTCCGGCGAGGGATTGAATATGCTGCAGTTTGTGCTGGAGCAGACGATGGGGATTTCTGTTGCTCAGGCGATGGCGGAGGATATCTTCAAGCCGCTGGGGATGAGGCAGACGGGGATGGTGTGGCAGGCGTCGTTCGATGAGAACGCGGGGATGCGGTATGGGGTGAAGGGCAATTTGATTGGCCCGACGCATCGCGCGGATGCCAAGGCGGCGGGTTCGATGACGACCAGCGCGAATGATCTTTCGCTATTTTTGGAGGCGCTGCTGGCACATAAAATCTTGCACGCATCGACGGAGCGAGAGATGTTTACCGAACAAATTGCGATACATTCCGTGCACCAGTTTCCAACGTTCGACGAGGCGACTGGGAATGACGGTGAGCAGGAGGGGTTGGGGTACGCGTTAGGGTGGGGAGTTTTGCCGCGAACGAAGTATGGGCCGGCGTTCTTCAAAGAAGGGCATGGCGATGGCGCGGAGAATTATGCGATCTGCTTTCCGCGCAGTGGGGACTGCATGGTGGTGCTGACGAATAGCGATAACGGTGAGTTGGCGTTTCATCCGCTGCTGGAGAAGTTGCTTGGGGATACGGTAACTCCGTGGCTTTGGGAGGGGTACACGCGGGAGTTCGTGCTGCACAACGAGGAGCACACGAAGTGATGCGGCGGCGAGGTTGTAGCGATCACTGCGGCAGTAGCGTCAAAGGCGTAGGGTTCGGGCATGAACCTTGCGCCGCAGGAGAGTCGCACGTATTTCACCACGTTTTCGACGGCGGGGCGGCGAAGGTTGTTCGCGGTGGAAGCGAATGCGCGTTTGATGGTGGAGACCTTGCAGGGATATCGGGAGAAAGGCTCGTTCGCGCTGCATGCGTTTGTGGTGATGCCGGATCATGTGCACGTGTTGTTGACGCCTGCGGCAGCGGTGTCATTGGAGAAGACGCTGCAATTGATGAAGGGTGGGTTTTCGTTTCGGCTCAAGAGCAAAGTGAATGTTTGGGATCGCGGGCATTTTGATCGGCGGATCGCCGATTTGGATGGGTATGAGGCGTGTGTGCGGTATATCCACGAGAATCCAGTGGTTGCGGGTTTGGTGGATACGGCGGATGCGTATTTGTTTTCGTCGGCGTGTGGGGGTGCGGTAACGGATGGGATGCCGGCGTGGTTGGGCCGGGGCTAAAGCCCGGATTTGTGGTTGGGCGAATACCGCGGGCTAAAGCCCGCTGCTACTCCGGTGGAGGGCTGCGCCCGGCGGTTAATCCTCGGTGGATTTGCCGGGGGTGTCGGGGTCTTGTTCGGCACGCTCGATGTCGTTGGTGGGGGCTGAGGGGGTGATGTCGGCTTTGGCGAAGGCGTGGGGGGCGGTGGGTGCGGCGCCGAGGCCGTGGGAGAGGGATTCGCCGGCGGCGGACATGGTTTTGCCGCCGAGGGCTCCGGTTACTGCGGCGTCCATCATGAGCTCGGCGAAGCGGCGGGTTGCTTTGTCGAGGTACTCGATGCCTTCGCGGATGGCCTTGTAGTCGTCGCCTTGCATGATGCGGCGGAGCTCGGTGGCGTGGGATTCGATGGAGGCGCGCTCGCCGATGGAAAGCTGCTGCCAGGCGCCAGATTTTTCGCCTTTGACGAGGGCGTCGAGGATGGTTTGCGCTTCGTTGCGGGCTTCGATGAGTTGACGCGCGGTGATGTCGGACTCGGCGTGGTCGAAGGATTCGAGGATCATGGTTTCTACCTGCTCGTCGGTGAGGCCGTAGGTGGGTTTGACTTCGACCTGGGCCTCCTGACCGCTGCGCTGTTCGCGCGCGCTGACATGTAGGATGCCGTTGGCGTCAATGAGGAATTTGACTTCGATGCGGGGGAGGCCGGCGACCATCGGCGGGATTCCTTTGAGGTCGAAACGGGCCAACGAGCGGCAGTCTTTGGCTAGTTCGCGCTCGCCTTGGAGGACGTGGATGGCTACGTTTGTTTGGCCGTCGACGCCGGTGGTGAAGTGTTCGGTGGCGGAGGCTGGGATGGTGGAGTTGCGCTGGATGATTTTGGCTACTACGCCGCCGAGGGCTTCGATGCCGAGAGAGAGCGGCGTGACGTCGAGGAGGAGGAGGTCGTTGGTCGCGGCGTTTTCTGTACCGGAGAGGATTTGCGCTTGCACGGCGGCGCCGAGGGCTACGACTTCGTCGGGGTTGAGCGAGGTGTGGAGCTTGCGGCCGCGGGCTTCGAGGTTGAAGAGAGAAGTTACGAGGGCGCGGACGGCGGGGATGCGCGTGCTGCCGCCTACCATCACTACTTCGTCGATTTGGTCTGGGGTTAGGTTCGCGTCTTTGAGGGCTTGCTTAACGGGGGTGGCGGTGCGCTGGATGATGGGCGCGATGAGCTGCTCGAATTGTTCGCGTGTGATTTCGCGGGCGTAGAGCTTGCCGTCGGGGAGGGTTAGCGCGAGGCGGGTGGAGTCGGCTGCACTGAGGGTGATCTTGGCGTCGATGACGGCTTTGCGAAGTTGTTGAATGACTTCGGGATTGGTGCTGACGTCGGTGCCTAGATCGCCGCGGATGTCGTCGAGGGCTACGGCGGTGAGCAGGAGGTCGATGTCGTCGCCGCCGAGGTGGGTATCGCCGCCGGTGGCGATGACTTCGAAGATACCGTCGTGGAGCTTGAGGATGGAGATGTCGAAGGTGCCGCCACCGAAATCGTAAACGGCGATGATGCCGTCCTTTTGCTTGTCGAGACCGTAGGCGAGGGCGGCGGCGGTGGGTTCGTTGACGAGGCGAAGGACGTCGAGGCCGGCAATTCTTCCGGCATCTTTGGTGGCTTGACGTTGCGCGTCGTTGAAGTAGGCGGGGACGGTGATGACGGCCTTGGTGACTTCGGCGCCGAAGAAGCGGGTCGCGTTATTTTTTAGCTGCAGGAGGATGTAGGCGGAGATTTCGGGGGGTGTGAGGGTGAGGCCGCCTACGTTGAGCTTGAGGACTTCGCCGGGCTTGAGGCCGGGGGCGAGGCGGAAGGGGAAGTGCTCGAGCTCAGGCTGAACGTCGGCGAGGTCGCGGCCCATGAGGCGCTTGACAGAGTAGACGGCGTTGGCGGAGTTGGTGAGGAGTACGTTGCGCGCGGCGTTGCCTACGGAGAAACCTTGCGCGGTGTCCTGGTCGAAGGCTACGACGGAGGGGACGATGGGGCTGCCGTCTTCGCCGGGGATGACGGCGGGGGTATCGCCCTGCATGAAGGCGATGAGTGAGTTGGTGGTGCCAAGGTCGATGCCGACTACTGGCGCGGTGGTGCGGTGGGGCTGATCGGGCACTGCTTCCTCTGCTTTCGTGGGCGCGGGGGGTGGAGATTGCGCCAAGAACTATTGTCTTCTATCGGATGGGATTTGTGCGGGCGGGGATGCAGAGGGCGGGCCAGTCGGGGTGAGTTAGGGCTAGTCGGGATTCGCCTCGACGAAGGTGCGGAGGCGGAGCAGGGCCGAGTCCCACTGGGTGGAGAGGGCTTCGAGGTAATTTTTGAGGGACTGGACGGGGAGGGGGTCGAGCTCATAGAGGCGCTCGCGGCCGGAGCGGGTGCAGCGGACGATGCGTGCGCGCTCGAGGACGCGGAGGTGCTTGGTGATGGCCTGGCGGGTGAGGGGGGAGTTGTGGGCGAGGTCGGTGATGGAGCGTTGCTGGCCGTTGCTGAGGCGGGAGAGCAGGGTTAGGCGGGTCTCGTCGCCGAGCGCGGCGAAGAGGGGAGCGTGGCTGTGAATGCGCGGGTTAGGGGTGCTGGGCGACATAGGCCTCGATGTTGCGCATCTGTGCGGCCCAGCCACCGCCGTTCTTGAGGAAGGCTTCCGAGCGGCGAGCGGCGGGGATGTTTTCGAAGCCGGACTCTACGACGCGGAGGAGGGTTCCGGTGGGAGTGGGAGTAAGGGTGAACTCGACGAGGGTCGGCGTTTCGTGGGAGTAGTCTACGGCGGGATCGATGGCGTACGGATGCCAGGTGAAGGAGAAGGTATGTTCGGGCTCGATCTTCTGGACGGTGGCTTCCCAACGAACGTGTTCGTACCCGGGGTGGGTGATGTGACCGGTGGAGGGCTGGCCGGGCTGGAAGGGGGCGTCGAGTTTTACGCGGAACCATTCGCCAAACTGGCGGTGGTCGGTGAGGGCTTGCCAGACGCGGGAGACGGGGGCGTTGATTTCGATGGATTTCTCGATGACGTTGGATTCCATGAGCAACCTCGTGGTTGCATATTAGCTCTTCGACGGCGGAATGCGCAACCTGGAGGTTGCATGAAGATCAAGCGACGCGGCGGGAACGGCGACGGCGAGGCTTAGGGCGAGGAGGATGGCGCAGGCGAGCATGGCGAGGGCCCAGATCCAGAGGACAATGGCGTGCAGGCGGATGTAGCGTTCATCGTTGGCGTTGAGGCTTTGGCCGGCGACGACGAAGCCTCCGGAGGGAAGAACGGCTCCGGTGAGAGCGACGCGGATGCCTACGCGCGGCTGCCAGGTTACGCGGAATTCACGACGATCGCGGATGGTGTTGAAGATCCCGTGGGGGAGGCGCGGAAGGGTTCCGTGGAGGATCGCGTTGCCGGCTACGGGCTGACCCGAGGGGTCGTAGATGAGGACGATGGGGTCGGAACTTTTGAGCCAGGCAGGCGAGGAGATCTCCTGCTTGGGAGCGGCGAGCGTTGCGGCGAGGGTGGGGTCCTGGGGAGAGGTGCGGGCGATGGTTTCGGCGAGGCGTGCGGGTTGGCGGTCGACGCCGCGGCGCAGGACTTGCTGGCTGAAGATCGCGACGGCCAGGAGAAGGAAGCTGAAGAAGAAGGCGAAGGCGGCGAGGTAGCCGGGGCGGGCGGGGTTGGCGGCGCGGAGGTGCTCGCGGAGTGCACCGCGGAGGGTGTCGGAGGCGAGGGCGGCGGCGTAGCGGGCGGGGTGGGAGGATCGGGTGTATTCGAGGCGGGCGGTGTCGAGCATCTCGTCGGCGTAGCGAGCGCGGAAGGCGGCGGGGTAGAGGTGGAGGGCGAGGGCGTAGAGGCGGAGGCGGGGTGGGGTGGGGTTTCATGCGCGGGACTCCGGGATGGCGGCGGGGATGCCGAATGGGGCGCGGGTGAGGACGCGAACGCCTTTGCTGCGGGCGCGTTTGACGGACTGGGCGAGGCGGGTGGTTTCGGCGGCGAGGACCTGGCTGCCGAGGGCGGAGAGGCGGTAGTAGCGGCGGCGTTCGTCGTCGGTGAAGCCGGTTTCGGCGATAAGGCCGGCGGCGAGGAGGCGGTCGATGGAGCCGTAGAGGGTGCCGGGGCCCATGGCGATGTGCTGGCGGGCTTCGAGCATGATGGCGTATCCGTGCTTTTCTCCGTCGGCGAGGGCGAGGAGGATGGCGAAGACAGCGGGGGTGAGAGGGAGATGGTCGGTGGGTGAGGCGGTGGAGGTGCTCATGGAGACGACTGTATATCCGTTGCGGATATATCGTCAAGAGGAATAGTTGCGGTCGAGGGTTTTGAGAGGTCAATGGGCGCTTGCCTTCGGGGGAGACGTATAATTCTGCGGAATCAGTCGGCATGGGGAGTTTGCGATGAAGCGTTCGCTGGGGTGTGTTTTTGGCGTGTGGTTGATGTTGTCGAGCGCGGCATGGGGCGCGAAGAAGCCGTCGAAGGAAGAACTGGATGCGGTAACGGCGCGCGGCGTGTTGCTCGCGGAGTATGACCAGGCGGCGTGGCATGCGACGGATGCTGTGCGCACGTTGAATGCTACGGGGGAAGGGGTGAGGCGCTGGATTGGAAGGAAGACGGCGACGGGTTGGGTGGTTGATTTCGGACAGCTTAATGCTGAGCAAAGCAAGTTCGTAGTGGCGTATGAGGCGGTGCAGACGGATGCGCCTGAACATTTTAAGGTGAACACGTTCGTGCCGGGGCGGGAGGATGCGGACTTCGATTTGTTTGCTGGTCGCGCAATCGAGCTGGCGCTAAGAGACTTTGACTCGAATGCACCGATGGTACAGTACAACGTCGCGGTGTTGCCTGCGGAGTCTGGGCGGCTGTATGTGTATGTGTATCCGGCGCAGGTGAAGGTAGGGGTGTATCCGTATGGTGGAGATGCTCGCTACCTCGTGTCGGGAGACGGGCGCACGATCATCGAAAAACGGCAGATGCATAAGGCGGTGTTGGAATCGATTCCGGGGAAGACGCCGAGTGGATCGAGTGCGGTGGGAGGGTTTCATTCCGACATCCTTGGCGATCTGCCAGAGGATACGGATGTGTTCCTGGTGATGGCGCGGCATCCGAGGATGCCGGAGTACGTTGGTGCGGGCGGACATGTGTTTGTGATCGCGATCGATGGCGGCATCGAGATCGCGAAGTAACTTGATTTGGAGTTCCGCGGTCAGGGGATAAAGACGAGGCGGACGGCGGGGTCGTTGGAGTTCCAGAGGGTGGTGACTTCGCTGAGGGGGGCGGTCTTTAGGGCGAAGTGGAGGGGGTTGGCGGTGAGGTGGGTGAAGAAGTCGGTGATGGCTTGGCGGATCTGCGAGAGGGAGGCGCTGCCGAAGCCGCTGCCGAGGAGCTCGAGGCCGGAGCTGCGGAGGGTGGCGGCGTGGAGCGAGATGTTGGGGCCGGCCATGTTGCCGATTTGCACGTAGCGGATGCGCGGGGCGGCGTGGTCGAGACCTTTTTGCGCGATGGCGGCGAGGAGAGCTTCGGCGGGCGGGCCCCAGAGATAGTCGAGGACTACGTCGACGCCGTGGGTGGCGATCTCGCTGCGGAGAGCGGCGGTAAGGGTTTCGGGGGACTGGTCGAGGGAGATGATGGCGTCGGCGCCGAGGTTGGTGAGTTCGGCGAGGGCTTGCGGGTTGCGGCCGGTGGCGATGACGCGGCGGGCTCCTCGGGACTTGGCGATCTGCACGGCTAGCTGGCCGGAGACGCCGGTGGCGCCGAGGATGAGGACGCTTTCGCCGGGCTGGAACTGGGCGCGCATGAGGGCGACGGTGGAGGACATGGCGGGGTTTGCGATGGCGGCGGCGGTGGCGTCGGGGATTGCGGCGGGGAGGGGGATGAGGATGGAGCTGGAGGCGACACACTGTTCGGCGAAGGTGCCGAAGGGGGGGCGCGCGCTGCCGAAGAGGACGCGGGTGCCGGCGGGGAGTTCGCGGAAGGAGGATTGGAGGATGCCGACGCCGTCGACTCCCGGGACGAAGGGAAGGATGCCGGCGCTGCCGTAGTGGGTGCCGTTGGCGAGCGATTTGACGATGCGGTGAAGAGCGGCGGCGCGGACGGTGACGAGGACTTCGCCGGCGTCGGGGTTGGGGACGGGGTCGTCGAACGTGGTGTAGGTGGGAGGGGCGTTGAAGGATTGGACTACGGCAGCGTTCATGGGAGGCTCCGGACTGAAGTTCATTTTAACTGTACAGGCGTTGAAGCAGGGCGTAATGATGGTCCGATGGAGGTGCATTATGTCTGGATCGATGTTAATTCCGAGTCTGCGGTACAAGGATGCGCATGCGGCGATTGTGTGGCTGGAGCGGGTGCTGGGTTTCGAGCGGCAGGCGGTCTATGAAGGTCCGGACGAGACGGTGGCCCATGCACAACTTACGTTTGGAGAGACGGGGATGCTGATGCTGGGGTCGGCGTCGAATAAGGGGCCGCTGTCGCAGGCGTATGCGATGCCGGAGGAGATTGGGGGGAAGGTGACGTCGGCTCTTTATTTGGTGGTGAAAGATTGCGAGCCGGTATGGAAGCGAGTGAAGGCCGAGGGGGCCGAGGTGGTGATGGAGTTGAGGGAGATGGAGTACGGCGGGAAGGCGTTCACGGTGAAAGACCCGGAGGCGTATATGTGGTCAGTGGGTGAGTATGATCCGTGGGCTTGAACTCGTTGTGAGGTATCAGTCGCGCATTCTGAGTGGGGGAAGTCAGCGCGCCGATGGGAGATGATGGTAGCTAGAGAAGGAGGCGCGATGAGTTTGAATCCCTATGCAGAGGCCTTGGGAGAGCGGGATCCAGTGGAGGTGATTGCGCAGACTCCCGGACGTTTGGCGCAGAAGATCGAGGGACTGAGTGCGGCAGAGATTGAGGCGCGACCGGCTCCTGGCAAATGGAGTGTGCGGGAGATTGTCGCGCATCTGGCAGATTGTGAGATTGCGTTTGGGTTCCGGATGCGGCAGAGCTATGGCGGCGAGAGTTTGGTGCAGCCGTTTGATCAGGACACGTGGGCGCGTGCCTATGAGGCATATACCGCGGAGCAGGCGCTAGCCACGTTCATGGCGTTGCGGGCTTGGAATGTGGCGTTCGTGGGTGGTTTGACGGAGGCGGATAAGAAGCTGCCTGCGGTGCATCCGGAACGCGCGGAGATGGTGCTGTGGACGATCGTGGAGACGATGGCAGGGCATGATCTACATCATCTGGCGGGGCTGAAGAAAGAGCGCGTTTAGGTATTTGGTAAAGGCAAGAACGGGGCGCTGCGCGCGAGATGCGGGTTCCTTGCTTCGCTCGGAATGACAGGAAGAAGGGCAAAGGCAAGGGCAAGGGCAAAGGCAAAAGAAGAAGCAGATCCCTGCGGGATGACAACCAAAAATACAAAGGCAAAGGCAAACGCAGAGGCGACGGCAATTGCAACGGGAAAAGCAGCGGTAACGGCAACGGCGAAGCTACGGCTTATGCGACGACTTCGCGGGTGTTGCGGCGGCGGCTTGCTGGCGGGCCAGGGCGGCTTCGAAGTCGGCGCGGCTGGCGGCGATGGCTTGCTTGTAGCCGGTGGGGTCGATGAAGACTGAGGGGCCTTCGGTTTGCATGCGCGCGACTTTGTTGAGCAGGCCGAAGTATTCGCCGTGAGAGCTGAGGAAGATGTCGCAGGGTAGGGCTTCGAGCTCGGTGTAGGTGTGGGCGTAGTCCTGCGCGATGCCGGGGTAGGAGGCGGGGTGGCCTGGCGTGGCGATTAGGCGGTACTCGCTGAGCGCGGTGACGCTGCAGACGATGACTACGTTGAGTGGGCGGCCGTTTTCTATGACCTGCGTGGTCCAGGTGGTGCAGCCGGGAGTGTGGCCGGCGGTTTTGTGCGCCGTCAGGGTTGTACCGCCGAGTTGGACGGTACTCCCGTTGTGGAGGGTACGGTCAACATGGGCTGCGGGGAAGGGTTTGAAGTGGGCGAAGTCGGTGCGGCCGCCGGTTTCGATGGAGGAGACGTCGGCATCCATGACCATGTATTTGGCGTGCGTTTGTTTGAGGACTTCGGCGCTACCGCCCGCGTGGTCGGAGTGAGCGTGGCTGATGAGGAGGATTTTGATGTCGGAGAAGTGGAAGCCTAGCTGCTCGACGCTGTGGCGGATTTGTGGGGGCGATGAGGTCAGGTTGGAGTTGATGAGGATGTCGCCGGCCGGGGTGGTGATGAGGTAGGAGGCGAGGTCGCGGCTCCCGACGTAGTAGAGGTTGGGGGCGATGCGGAAGGGGGTGAGGGGCGTGGTCCAGCTGGGATTTTGTTGGGCGGTGAGATGGGGGAGGGTGAGGAAGAGGGGGATGAGGGCGGCTAAATGGAGGAGGCGGGCGCGCATGGTTTGTTGATAGCAGGATTTGGTGTGGGGGGAAAGTGGAGCGCCGTGGCGAGATTGGTTCCGCGACTTCCGCAGGGGCAAAGTCAACAGCAACGGCAGAGGAAGAAGCAGATTCCCAGAGGGAATGACAGAAAGAAAAGCAAAGGCAACAGCACGAGCAAAGGCAAAGAAGAAGCGGATCCCTGCGGGATGACAACCAATAAGGCAACCGCAACCGCAATGGCGAAGGCAACGCAGCGGCGGGATTATTCGAGGGCGGCGTTTACGTCGCGGACGAGGTTGCGGATGTAGCTGCGGCGGTTGAGAAGGGCTACCAGGGCTTGCTTGGTGGAGTCTTTGGCGGTTTCGTTGCTCGCGTCTACGGCGGCGTCCCATTGGGTCCAGAGGGATTCTAGCTGCTGCTGGGTTTCGGCTAGCATGGAGGTGAACTTGGTGCGGGCCGTTTCGAGTTCGCGGCGGGCGTCGGGGTCGTCGCCTCCCATCTTCATTTCTTCGAGCGCCATGTTTAGCTCGAAGGCTTCTTCGAGGAGGTCGGGTGGGGCTACTTGTTTTTTCTCGGTGCCGGTTGCTTTGGCCAGGTCGGTGGCAGCGCGGGATTGTTCTTCTAACTGGATGCCCTGAAGGGAGAGGAGGTATTCGGTGCGGAGGATGGGGTCGCGGAGGGTGCGATAGGCGTCGTTGAGTTGTGAACTGGCGGCTAGCGCGGCTTGTTGTTCGGCGAGAGGCTTGGCGGCGAAGCGGTCGGGGTGGAGCTTGCGCGATTGGGCGTAGAAGGTCTTCTCGAGGGCGGCGAGGTTGATGTGGAGATGCTGCCGGAGGGAGAAGAGGGAGAAGTAGTCGGTGGGCATAAAGTTGTCGGTTCTCAGTTGTTCGTTCTCAGTTCTTAGATGTCAGTTGTTAGAGTACCTTCGGCGGGGCGAGGGTGCGAAGAACTGCTTTTAGCTTCTGGCTCTTAGCTCGAGGCCAGGCGCTAGAGGCTAGAAGCTGTCGTTCGAGGGTGCTACACTCCCCGCTATGCGAGTACGAATCTCCCTTTGTCCTGCGGCCTTGATGGTGGGCTGCGCGCTTTCCCTTAGTGTTGGCCTGGGTGCACAGACGGCGCCGGCGAAGCGTGGGATTTCGCTGGATGACCTGGTGAAGATGGTGCGGGTGGGCGCGCCGGTGGTGTCGCCGGACGGGGAGTGGGTTGCGTATACGGTGAGCCGCGTGGATGCCAAGGAGGACAAGAACAGCAGCCAGCTGTGGATGGTGAGTTGGGATGGGAAGCAGGATGTGCAGCTGACGTTTAGCAAGGATGGTGCGGGCGAGCCGCAGTGGAGTCCGGATGGACGGTGGCTGGCGTTTACGAGCGGGCGCGAGGCGGCGGGTGAGGGTGCGGGGAAGGGCTCGCAGGTTTGGGTGCTGGATCGGCGCGGAGGCGAGGCGCAGCAGTTGACGAATGTGAAGGACGAGCTGCAGGGATACCGGTGGTCCCCTGACTCGAAGACACTGTTGCTGACGCTGCAGGAGCGCGATGAGCCGCTGGAGGATAAAGGAAAGCCGGCGACGCCGAAGCCGATTGTGATTGACCGCTATCACTATAAGGAAGATCGGGTCGGGTTTCTGACGGACAAGGAGCCGCATCTTTATCTGTTTGACATTGCGACGAAGAAGCTGAGTAAGTTGACGAACGGGCCGGTGGATGGGGCTGGATCGTACGCGGAGGAGAGTGGGGCGTGGAGCCCGGATGGGACGAAGGTGGCGTTTACGAGCAACCAGTCGAAGCCGGATCCGGACCGGACGGCGAATCCGGATGTGTTTGTGGTGGAGGCGAGGGCGGGAGCTACGCCGAAACAGCTGACTACGTTTGCAGGGACGGATTCGGGGCCGCTGGTGTGGACGAGGGATTCGACGATGATTGTTTATCGGCAGGGAACGGCGCCGCATTATTCAATCTATGACCTGCGGCAGATGGCTATGGTGCCGGCGGCGGGCGGCGAGGTAAAGCTGCTCGCACCGAAATTGGACGCTTGGGTGGGCGCTCCGGTGCTCGCGCCGGGCGGACGCGCGGTGCTCACTGCGGTGCCGCAGGATCGCGACGAATGGGTGGGCGAGATTTCGCTGAACGGTGGCGGGAATGTCGCGCGGTTGACTCAGGAAAGTGGCGCGGCTAGCGGGATCGATCAAGCGGGCGGGCATGTGGCACTGCTGTGGTCGACCGATGCGGCGCCTGCGGAGATCTACGCGCTGGAGGGTGAGAAGCTGCGCAAGCTGACGGGGCATAACGATGACTGGCTGGCGACGGTGGAGGTTGCGCCTACGGAGAACATCGAGGCAAAGACCAAGGACGGCAGCGACGTGCATGGGCTGTTGACGATGCCTGTCGGGTATGTGGCGGGGACGAAGGCTCCGATGATTTTGTTTATTCATGGGGGGCCGACGGCGCAGGATCAGCATGGGTTCGATGTGTCGCGGCAGATGTTTGCGGGGCATGGGTATGCGGTGCTGCAGGTGAACTATCGCGGCAGCACGGGGCGCGGGCAGGCTTACAGTGCAGCGATCAGCGGGGACTGGGGCGATAAAGAGGTGATCGACCTGATGGCGCTTACGGATGCGGCAGTGGCTACGGGGAAGATTGATGAGAGCCAGATGGGGGTGGGGGGATGGAGCTACGGCGGCATCCTTACCGATTACACGATTGCGAGCACGACGCGGTTCAAGGCGGCGAGCTCGGGCGCTGGCATGGGGAATCTGCTTGGGTTCTACGGGATCGACCAATACATTTTGCAGTATCAGGATGAGCCGGGTGCGCCTTGGAAGAATCTTGATTTGTATGTGAAGCTGTCGTATCCGTTTTTGCATGCGGATCGGATCAAGACGCCTACGCTGTTTATGGGCGGCGATAAGGACTTCAATGTGCCAGTGGAGGGTGGCGAGCAGATGTACCAGGCGCTGCGCGCCGTCGGACGCCAGCGGAGTTGATTGTGTATCCGGGACAGTTTCATGGATTCACGCGGCCTAGTTTTATCAAGCAGCGGTACCAGTCGTGGTTTGATTGGTACGACAAGTATGTGAGGGGGATTGCGCCGAAGCCGGTGGAGAAGAAGGCGGAGGCGAAGAAGGACGCGGAGTAGT
>CAWCMO010000005.1:0-397941 GCA_963796535.1 uncultured Acidobacteriaceae bacterium | reverse complement strand
ACGCCCGAGGGCGCGACGGCGTTCTGCGCCTGCAGCGCGGCGATCACGGCGGCGCGGTCCAGCCCGAGCCCTGCGATCTGGCGGCTCGAGAATTCGAGGTAGATGGCTTCGTCCTGGGCGCCGACGAGTTGGACCTTGCCGGCGTTGGGCACGCGCAGGATTTCGGCGCGGGCGGCTTCGGCGTAGTCGCGCAGCTGCCTTTGCGACACGCCGTCCGCCGTGAGCGCATAGACGTTGCCGAAGACGTCGCCAAAGTCGTCGTTGAATTGCGGCCCGATGACCCCGGGCGGCAACTGCGCCTTGATGTCGCCGACCAGGTTTCGGATTTGGCCCAAATCGCCGGGACGTCCCGCGCCTTGGTGTTGTCCTTGAGGTTGACGAAGATCGTCGCCTCGCCGGGCTTGGTGAGCGATCGGGCGAAATCGAACTGCTCGACCTCTTCGAGTTCTTTCTCGATCCGGTCGGTGACCTGATTGAGCGTGTCCTCGACCGTCGCCCCCGGCCATTGCGCGCTGATGACCATCGTCTTGATGGTGAAGTCGGGATCTTCCTGGCGCCCGAGCCCGAGATAGGCCACGGCGCCCATGATCGAGAAAACGACGATGAAGTACCAGAGATACGAGCGGTGCCGCAGTGCCCATTCCGACAGGTTGAAGCCGTTCATGGCGCGGCTCCAGCGTCGAGTTTCACGCTTTGGCCTTTGGTCAACGAGTGGACGCCGGCGACCGCGATGCGTTGCCCCGCCTTCAGCCCCTTGACCACGAGGACGGGATCGCCGGTTCGTCCGCCGGGCGCGGCGGGCCCTAGCTCAACTTCGGCGGGCTTGGCGGTGTACGGCTTGCTGTCGCCGGCCTGCGCCTCGATCAGCCACACGAAGGTCTTGTTGTCTTTGCGCAGGATC
The DNA here is from genome assembly GCA_963796535.1 of uncultured Acidobacteriaceae bacterium. Lineage (GTDB taxonomy): Bacteria > Acidobacteriota > Terriglobia > Terriglobales > Acidobacteriaceae > Granulicella. The sequence continues at coordinate 397,040 of CAWCMO010000005.1, read as the reverse complement.
GCCGTGTCCGGCACGACGATTTGCCGCTCCAGATGCTGCACGGGCTGCGCTGCGATCGTCGAGCCCAAGCGGAAGGCCGGCGGGGGCGCCTCAAGCGCGATCTTCACGCGATGCGTGCGCGTCGCGGGATCGGCCTCCGGGGCGACTTCGCGCACCTTGCCTTGCGCCGTCACCGACGGATTGCTCTGCAGCGCGACGGTGAAGGGCGCGCCGATGGCGGCGTCGGCCAACGCGTATTCGCCCACGTCGATCACCGCGTCGCGCACGTCGGGCCTGGCGATCGAAAGCGCGGCCGCGCCCTCGGCCACCGTCTGGCCGACCTCGATCGCCATCGCCGTGACGACGCCGTCGGTGTCTGCGTACAACGAGGCGTAGCCGAGCTGCTCAGTGGCTTTGTCGAAGGCGGCAGCCGCCTGTTTCTCGGCGGCCAACGCCGCGTCCGACGCCTGCTTGGCGGCGTCGAATACGCCTGAGTCGTTGAATGCTGCGCGAGCAGCGCCGTCTCGCGTTGCAGCGTCGCATCCGCGTTGGCGAACTGCGCTTCCGCCGCCGTGCGGTTGGCCTCGACCGAGCGGAGATTCGCTTCGAGGCTGGTGGGGTCGAGCGCGGCGAGCCGCTGTCCGCGCGAGACGAATTCGCCAAGGTCGACGTCGCGGGCGACGACGCGGCCCGCGACGCGAAAGCTCAGGTCGGCTTGATAGCGGGCCTGGACGACGCCCGCGTAGGTCGCCGCCGCATCGCCGGGTTGGACGACCACGCTGAGCACCGGGCGAATGACGGCGTCGCGCCTCGGTTTTCTGGCACGCCGCCAGCGCCAGGCCGCTGAGAACGAGGGACGTCAGGCGTCCGGCGAGCGGAAGCCATGTCATGGCGCGGCGCCGGTCACGGCGACGTGCATGCCGGGACGGAGCAATTGCACGCCTGCGGTGACGACCTGTTCGCCGGCCTGCAAACCGCCCGACAACAGCACGAAGCCCGTGACGAACGAGTCGACGTCGACGGCGCGCGCCGAACGACTCCGACGGAGTCCATGACATAGACCGCTGGCGCGTCGCCCTCGCGGGTGAGCGCTTGCCAGGGAAGCCTGAAGACCTGCCGGGGTTGGAAGCGGCCCCTGCGATCACGCTCGGCCCAAGGTCATCGCCGGCGGCGGCGACGCCAGCGCGAGTTTGACCTGCACGGTGCCGCTGACCGGATCGACCGAAGGCGCAACCCGCGCACGGTCGCGGTCGTCGTCACTTTCGGGTCGGAGACGAGGGAGACATCGACCCGCACGTCTTTTGCGTCGCCAGAGAGCAGCGTTTCGAAAACGTTGAACACGGCGTCGCGGTCGCCGTCTTGCGCCAACGTGAAAATGGTTTGCGCGGGCGCGACGACTTGTCCGACCTCGCCAAGCCGCTGCGTGATCAGGCCGGCCGCTTCACTCTTGAGTTCGGTGTAGGAAAGCGCGTCCTGCACCAGCGCCACGTTCGCTTCGGCCGCCTTCACCGCGCTGTCCGCCGAGAGATAGGCGACCTGGGCCAGTCCAGGCGGCGCGGGTGCCGAAGCCGCCTGCGAGCAGGTCCTTTTGCCGGTCGAACGCGGTTTTCGCCTGAGCGAACGAGGCTTCAGTGGTCGACTTCACTCGCGCCACTTCGGCGTTCGAAAATGCATCCGGGCGCAACAACTCCCCTTTTTTGCGGTGCCATACTCGCCCTTGATATTGTAGGCCTGATCGCGGGGCGCCTGAAATGGCAGCACGAGATGATCCCAACCCCCGTCCTTAAGCACGTGGCCAGATAGGTCGTCCTCGTGCAGCCGGTGCGCGTTGATGATCACGCGTCCTTCCTTAGCATTGTTCAAACGCGACAGGATTGCGGTGTGGAATTTCCGGTTGACTTTGTCGCGCTTCTCGGCGTTGTCGGCATCGTCCATGTCCAGCGGATCGTCGAAAATGATCACCGTCGCGCCGCGTCCGATGAACGAGCCGTCAACAGATGCCAAATAAACTCCGCCTCCCGCCGTCGTCGCAAAATCCGTGACGCTGGCTCGATCTGATGTGAGATTGGAGTGCGGATACAAGTGAGCGAACCATTTTGAACGCAAAGCCCTCCGAATCCGGATAGACGGGGCGGTTATCATGTTGCCGTCTTCGCTCTCGTCGGCCGGGTTCGCGTCAGTGTATAGTCAGCCTTGCAGAAGTGGCAGTGGCCGGATCCTCGCGATTGACAGCCTGCAGAATTTCAGTTTCGCTCGTACCCATAACTTCGGATGGTCGCTCGTTGGCACAATCGCTTTAAGAGGCGGTTGCCCTAATGTTTGACAATACCGCGTGTCGTTCACCGTTGGTGAGACAACGCAGGTGTTCGCAGGTGAGATACACGGTCGCCGAAAAATCCCTGTTATTTTCCCTGTTAGCAGGGAATTTCAAAAGCGCAACTTTTGATTGGGAGCGATGCAATGGGTACGCGCTGTTCGTCCCGGCGGTATTGCGCCGGCGGTCCGGCTTAGCGGAGTTCCAAAGGAGGTCAGGCGGGGTGCTTGGCTACGTTTGTGGTTGCTAGTATTTCGCAGACGAGGCCTACGGTGACGGCGTGATGTTTGAGGGATTTATCGAGAAGGTTGGCGAAGAAGATGCCGGTAATGAAACCGAGGATGGGTAAGAGATGACGAAGGGCCTGAACGTAGTCGTGATGAAGGAAAGAGACGCCGAGGAGGACACCATTGCCGGTCATGGCGGCGGCGAAGACGTGGCCGTGGTTGAGGTAGATGAAGGCGTCCAGTGCGCCGCCGGTGAGGGCTAGAAGGACGGCGGAGGGGAACGATCCGGCGACTTGGTGTTCGGCGGCTGAAGAGTTTGCGGGCGGGTTGGATGAGATGGATCGCACGATGTTGAGAGATTGGATGCAGGGATGGTTGGGCGGTTAAAGGTTTTAGGGGCGTCACGGTTAGGCCTTATGACGATGGAGCCGTCAAGCATGGGGCCCTGGCAGGAGAAGAAGCGAAGGCAAGAGAAGAAGCAGATTCCCAGAGGGAATGACAGAAAGAAAAGCAACGGCAAACGCAACAGCAACAGAAGAGGCTGATCCCTGCGGGATGACAGCCAGAAAGACAAAAGCAAGAGCAAGAAGCAAGAGAAGAATAGTTGGACAGGAGAGAACGATGGCGATTAAATGGGACAAGTTTACGGTGAAGTCGCAGGAGGCGCTACAGGTGGCGCAGGGGAGTGCGGCGGAGAATGGGAATCCGGAGGTGCTGCCGCTGCATTTGATGGCGGCGCTGCTGGAGGATAAAGAGGGCGTAGTGCGTCCGGTGCTGGAGAAGGTGGGGGTGGCGGTGCCGCAACTGGAGTCGAATGTGCATGCAGCGATTGCTAAGCTGCCGAAGGTGCAGGGGGCGGCGCAGCAGCCGGGCTTGAGTGCGTCGCTGACCAAGGTGCTGGATGGCGCGTTCAAAGAGGCGGAGAACTTCAAGGACGATTATGTTTCTACTGAGCATCTGCTGCTGTCGCTGGCGAAGCAGAAGAACGAGCCGGTGCAATTGGCATTGGCGGCTGAGGGTGCGGACTATTCTGCGATCCTAAAGGCGTTGCAAGCCGTGCGCGGCTCGCAGCGCGTGACCGACCAGAATCCTGAAGGGAAGTTCCAGGCGCTGGAGAAGTATGCGAAGGATCTGACGGAGTTGGCGCGGCGCGGAAAGCTAGATCCGGTGATCGGACGCGACGAAGAGATTCGACGCGTGATCCAGGTGCTGAGCCGGCGGACAAAGAATAATCCGGTGTTGATTGGAGAGCCGGGCGTGGGGAAGACGGCGATTGTTGAGGGGTTGGCGCGGAGGATCTTTCAGGGCGATGTGCCGGAGGTGTTGCGGGATAAGCGCGTGATCTCGTTGGATTTGGGATCGATGCTGGCGGGCGCGAAGTTTCGCGGGGAGTTTGAAGAGCGGCTGAAGGCGGTGTTGAAGGAGATTGAGGAGTCGAATGGGCAGATTATTTTGTTCATCGACGAGTTGCATACGCTGGTGGGCGCGGGCGCGGCGGAAGGAGCGATTGATGCTAGCAACATGTTGAAGCCGGCGCTAGCTCGGGGAGAGCTGCGCGCGATTGGCGCGACGACGCTGAATGAGTATCGGAAATATATCGAGAAGGATGCGGCGCTGGAGCGGCGGTTTCAGATTGTGTATGTGGGCGAGCCGAATGTTGAGGACACGATTGCGATTTTGCGCGGACTGCGGGAGCGGTATGAGATGCATCACAAGGTGCGGATCAAGGACTCGGCAATTGTGGCGGCTGCGGAGCTGAGCCATCGGTATATCTCGGATCGATTTTTGCCGGACAAGGCGATTGATCTTGTGGATGAAGCGGCTGCGGCGCTGGCGATCCAGATTGGAAGCGTGCCGGTGGAGATTGACGATCTCGAGCGGCGGGCGACGAGTCTCGAAATTGAGCGCAATGCGCTGAAGCGCGAGGACGATGTGAACTCGCGCGAGCGGCTGATTGAAGTGGACCGCGAACTTGCAGAAGTTAAGGAGCGGGCGGCTGGACTGCGTGCGCGTTGGCAGAAAGAGAAGGGTGCGATTGGCGAGATTGCGACGCTAAAGGAGCGGCTGGAGCAGATGCGCTTTGAAGCGACTGAGGCTACGCGCAAGGGCGATCTGCAGCGCGCGGCGGAGTTGCAGTATGGCGAGATTCCGAAGACGGAGAAGGAACTTGCGGAGCTGACTCGTGCGCAGGACGAGGCGGTGGCGGAGGCTAAGGCTGGGGGCGATGCGGGTGAAGCAGATTCCTCCGCTGCGCTGTGGAATGACAACCAGAAAGGCAAGAACAGCGGCAAAGGCGGACGTGCGCCGTCGCGGCTGCTGAAGGAGGAGGTCGACGAAGAGGATATTGCGCGGATCGTTTCCAAGTGGACGGGAATTCCTGTGTCGAAGATGTTGGAAGGCGAGGTACAGAAGCTGACGCAGATGGAGCAGCGGCTGCGCGAGCGCGTGGTTGGTCAGGATGAGGCGCTGGTGGTGGTGGCGAATGCGATTCGGCGCTCGCGCGCTGGCTTGAGCGATCCGAAGAGGCCGATTGGGTCGTTCATTTTTCTTGGGCCTACGGGCGTTGGGAAGACGGAGACGGCGAGGGCACTGGCGGAGTTTCTGTTCGATGACGAGAACGCGATGGTGCGCATCGATATGAGCGAGTACATGGAGAAGCATGCGGTGGCGCGGCTGATTGGAGCGCCTCCGGGATATGTTGGTTTCGATGAAGGCGGACAGCTGACCGAGGCGGTGCGGACGGCGGCCGTATGCGGTGGTGTTGTTCGACGAGATCGAGAAGGCACATCCGGATGTGTTCAATGTGCTGTTGCAGGTGCTGGATGATGGGCGGCTGACGGACTCGAAGGGACGCACGGTGGACTTCAAGAACACGGTGCTGATCATGACGTCGAATATTGGTGCAGGGCAGTTGGCGACGGCGTGGGCTGAAGGCGAGGATGGGTTTGAGGATGCGAAGGCGCGCGTGATGGATGAACTGCGGAAGCATTTTCGGCCGGAGTTTCTGAATCGCGTGGATGACATCGTGGTGTTCCATCCGCTGGGCGAGAGTCAGCTAACGCACATCGTGGATCTGCGGCTGAAGGATCTGCAGAAGATGCTCGTGGATCGTCACATTACGCTGGAGCTGACGGACGCGGCGCGCGAGGCGATCTTCAAAGCTGGATACGATCGTGCGTATGGAGCGCGGCCGTTGAAGCGGGCGATTCAGCGGATGGTGCAGGACAAGCTGGCGATGAAGATTCTCGACGGTAGTGTGCTGCACGGTGACCACGTGGTGGTGGACGCAGGCGCGGAGGGGCTGGTGTTTGAGGTCCAGCGTGATGTGGCTGCGGTGTAGTCGGCTTCTGCTGGCGCTGGTGGTGAGACGGACGAGTCTCCCTCCCAGGCCGGGGGCTATGGGTTTGCTGTGTCGCTGGATTGTTGGATGTGAGCCGACATGCCTCCGGGGCTGAGGACTACGAGGGGTTTGGGGTCGTGGACGAAGTCTGCGTAGCTGGTTCCGGAGAGTGGCGCGAAGGTAAGCAGGTTGACGGCGGTGACGTAGAGGGTGTCGTGCTGCAACCAGCGGAGCTCCTGCTGCTGGCTGTAGAGGAGAGAGATGCGCTGGCGGAGGGTGGGGTCGGGATTGTAGTAGGTGCTTAGGTAGAAGTAGTTGAAGTCCTCAATGAAGATGGGCTCTTTAGGGCTTTGGTGGACTGCGGCGGATGCTTCGGGTGCGAGCTGGAGCCTGGCTAGGATGGCGTTGGATTCGCGATGCTCCTGCTCGATGTTGAGCGCGTTGACGGCTATGACCGCGACGAAGAGGAGCGCTAGGGTTCTGTAGTAGAAACTGTTGCTTCGGAGTTTGCGTTCGAGCACGATGGCGAGGATGGCGGCGAAGGGAAACAACGTCGCGATGACGTAACGGACAGCCATGGTGTGGGTGACGTAGCGGCCGAAAAGGTATCCGAAGAAGGGAAGCAGGGCCATGCTGAGAGGGCGACCCAGGTGTAGGCGTGCTCGATGGCAGGGCGGTGGCGGAGCGCTTGTAGCCTGCATAGACGAGGAGGATGGTGAGTGCGACCGCGATGGCCTCGACTAGCTTGGCGAGACGACGAGGGGGCGACGTAGTGGATGAAGAGCTCGAAGTAGCCCTGGGTGATGTCGTGCAGGTCGACTCCGTTGCTGTAGTAGTGCTGGCGGTAGGCCATGAGCGCGTGCTGGAAAGGGAGGATCAGGACGATCGACGAGAGGCCGAGAGCCAGAGCTGTGAGGACTCCGGCGTCGAAACGCTTGCGGATGAGGGTGCGGGAGAGTTCGCCGAGCGAGACGGGGATGAGGATCAGGATGCCGTAGTAGTGGCTGGTGATGGCGAGGGTGATGGAGAGAGCGAGGCCGGTGAGGGGAAGGAGGCGTTACGTCTCCGTCGTCGAGGGTGGCGATCTGCCAGCAGAGGATCGAAGGGCGTAAGCCGAGTAGAAGGCCGTAGGGACGGCCTTCTACGGAATAGCGGAGCTGGCGGTGAGGAGCGTAACGCCACAGCGACATCGCGGAACGAGAGCCGGCGATTCGGCGGACGTAGAGAAGGCAGACCTGGAGAGCAGGATCCGCACGCGGGCGGAGCGCGTGGCGTTGCGCCCAGATGTCCATGCAGAGTGCGAGAGCAGTGTAGTGGTGGTCGAGCGAGATGGTGTGGAGCTGGATGAGACACTTAGCGGAAGTAGAACTCCGTCGAGTAGAAGAGAGAACTCGTCAAACCACATGAGCGGACGTGCGACCAGAGAGCGAGAGCTAGCGTGAGCAGCAGGAAGCGCCAGCCAGAGATAGGAGCTGGTCGTCTCCTGTGGAGAGGCGCTCTCCGATGTTGCCATACAAACTTCCTCCTAGGGGCGCGCGCTGAGCGCAGACGTTGGTGGGCCGGAAGATGCACTTGCGTGATGCGAGTATTCACGGTGGGGGAACATTTGTAAAGAGACTGGGCCGTGTTCGGTGCGCCATCCCCGGCCTCGACCCAGATTGATGGTCGGGCCGTTAGCCCTTACGTCCGGAGTTGGCGCTCCGTGCGTTCGGTTCGTGGGATCCCATGTCTCAAAAGCGAGACATGGGGCACCCGGCTTTGTGGGCGGAGCGAAAGACGATGCTGCGCAGGGGCGTCTCTCCACTGCGCTGGAATGACAGACAGAAACAAAGCAAAAGCAAAACAGATTTCCAGAATTGCAGAAAAACAAAAGCCCTCGCTTTCGGTCGAGATGACGGGGTTCTAGTCTTCAGTTTGCCAGTCAGCCCGGCGTTTAGTCTGCGGTGCGGCTAGTCGTTGAGGACGCTGTGTTTTAGGCCGGTCCAGGTTGCGGAGTGGACGAGGTAGGACGAGGGATCGGTGCCGGGGTAGACGCGCGACCAGAAGATGCCGAGCTGGTGTTCGATCTGTGGGCGCACGGGTGAGTCTTTGCGAATGGCGATGCCGTAGTTGCCGGCGCCAGCGTAGAGGTCGTATTCAGCAAGGAACGTGGGGTCAGAGATCATTGCGCCGCGCTGGTAGGTGTAGGCGGTGTTGGGCATCCAGATGAGGTCGGGCTTGCGGGCGAGGAAGCGGCGGGTGTCGAAGCCGTGGAGGGCGATGTCGGTGTCATTCAGGCCGGCGAGGTCAATGACATTAATCTGGGAGGCGTGGTCCCCAAGGTAGCCTACCTCGGTGGCTGCGACCGTGGTGCCGGGTGGAAGTGGGGCGATGAGGTCATCAGTGATGTCCTGCATCATGGGCTGCCAGTCGACTTCGGGGAGAGGTGTGGTAGCGGCGATGTTCAGCTGGGCGGGATCGTATTCGAAGTGGTGACCGTGTTCAATGCGGCGGAAGTCTCTCTGGACAGCCTGCGAAGAAAAAGCCAAGAAAAACAGGAGCATGGCTGCAGTAAGCGCTGCGCGATTAAGCAGAGGGTGGCCGGGCCATGCGGCGGGGTCGGTAGTGGGGACGACGAGCCAGCGATCGAGCACGAGGATGGCGGGAACGATCAGGAGGGGCGCGTAAGGAATGTAGTAGCGGCTGTCAAAGCCCATGATCTGGGTGACGGTGCCGAGATACGCGAAGATGACGATTGCGGGTGCGGTACAGGCGAAGATCAGGCGGAGGTCGCGACGGCGGGCTAGCAGGATCAAGGCGGCGAGGAAGAGTTGCAAGGCGGCCAGGAATGCAATGAGTAGGAGGCTGGGGTACCAGATACCGCTATAGCCAAGGTAGGCGTGGCCACCCTTCATATAGACGCTAAGGGGTACGGGGGTTCCGAAGTAGAAGCGGCAGAGGACGAGTTCGAGGATGACGCCTGCACAGAAGGCGGCATAGAACAAGAACAGGGATCGAAGCGGCGGCCGCGAGTCGCCGGGAAGAAGGCGGATGAGGAAGGGAAGGAGCAGGGTAACGAGTGCGGACTCGGGTCGCGCGAGGAACAACAGAAAGGCGACGGCACAGACAACTGCGGGATGGACACGACCGGCGCGCCAGAGAAGGCAGAGTCCGAGGAAAAGAGCGCAGAGCGTTGTGGCGAGCATGGTTTCCATGCCGTTGAACTGATTACCACGAAAGAGGGTGGAGGCGAAGAGCGGGACAACGATCAGGGGAAGGACGCGCAGAGGGCTGCGCAGCCAGTCGCTCTGCGCATTGGCGGCGACGGCCCATGCAATTGCGATGACGGCGGCGAAGGAAGACAGCCAGGAGGCGAGGATAAGCTGCGTCCACGGATCGGTGGGGAGATAGCTGAACAAGAGGGTGAAGAAGCTCCAGAGCAGCGAGGTCGGGCCGTAGGTATGGACACCGTCGAGGTTCCAGGAGAAACCCAATCCGTGGCGAATGTTGTGTGCGTAGCGCAGAAACATGTAGGCATCGTCGAAGCCGAGCGGCATACGACGAATGACCATGAAGTTCTGGATGGAAGTTGTTGCGGTCTGTGCGAGCAGCAGTGCGGCAGCGATATTAAGCAGGCGACGAATTCCGGTGCGATCCATATCTTGCCTCGTGCTTTGTGAGCGTTGTTTTTCGGGAGGGGTGAGGGCCTAGGGCCACTGAAGGGAGATCGCCTCACCACCGAAAGAAGGGCCAAGCGGGGTCACGGTTGCGTGCTCTAAGGCGGCAGCTTTGTCGGTCCAATTCCAGCCGTCCTGCCACTGGATGAAGAGTTGAGGACCTGATTTTGCAACTACTTGATCGTAATTTACGACAGGAAGCGACGTGAAGTGCTGGAGATTCCCGGCGGCGATGGAGTAGGTGTCGTGCTTGAGGAAAAAGATTTCGCGCTGAGCGTTGTAAACGAGGGTGATGCGTGCGCGCAGGGCGGGATCGGGCGTGTAGTAGGAGTCGACGAAAAAGTTGCCGAGGCTTTGCTCGTAGAGCGGCGCGGTAGGATTAGCGGCAAGCGCGGCGGCGAGCGCGGGTGAGGGGTGAAGGCTCGCCAGGATGGCAAGAGAGGCGCGGTGTTCCTGGAGGATATTGTGGGTGTTGAGGGTGACGGCGGCGGCTGTGATGAGGGTGAGGACGGAGTAATAGAAGGCGTTGCTCCGCAGTTTGCGCTCGAGCACGATACCGAAGGTGGCGGCAAAGGCAATGAGGGCCGCGATGACGTAGCGGACTTCCATGGTGTGGGTGACGAAACGGCCGAAGAGGTAGCCGAAGAAGGGCAGCAAGGCCATGGATAAGAGGGCGACCCAGATGTAGGCGGGCTCGGTGGCGAGGCGGCGCTTGAAGCGCTGGTAGCCGGCGTAGGCGAGCGTGAGGGCGAGAGCGACCATGACGGCCGCGGCGAGCTTCTGCAGAGACATAGGCCAAGTGGTGTAGCGAAGGAAGAGTTCGCGATAGCCCTGGCTGATGTTGCGGACGTTCACCCCAGTGATGTAGTAGTGCTGACGGTAGATTATGAGCGCGCGCTGGAAGGGAAGGATGATGCCGACGGAGGCAAGGCCGAGGGTGAGGGCGGTGAGCACCCCGATGTCGATGCGCTTGCGGATGAGGATGCGGGAGAACTCGCCGAGCGAAATGGGGATGAGGATGAGGACGCCGAAGTAATGGCTGGTGATGGCGAGGGCGATGGCGAGGGTGAGGCCGGTGAGGGGAAGGATTCGGGAGCGTGTGGTGCGAGTCGTCGAGTGTGGCGATTTGCCAGCAGAGGAGAGAGAGGGCGTAGAGGCCGAGGAGCAGGCCGTAGGGGCGGCCTTCGACGGAGTAGCGGAAGCTGGAGGTGAGGAGGGGGAAGGCCATCGCGATGACGGCTGAGCGATCGCCGGCGATGCTGCGCACGAAGAAGAAGAGACAAAACTGGAAGAGCAGAAAGCCGGCGAGCGCGGGCAGACGGAGTGCGATGGCGTTGCGCCCTAGGATATCCATACAGAGGTGCGAAAGCAGATGGTAGGTCGGCGGGTCGAGGGAGATGGGATGACGAAGCTGGACGAGGATGACTTGCTTGAAAGTGGGAACGCCGTCGGAGTAGAAGGAGAGGAACTCGTCGTTCCAGAGTAGGCGGACGTGCGACCAGATGAGTGAGAGCGTGGCCGAGACAAGAAGAAAGAGACCGAGCAGAGGGTAGGAATTGGACGAGGCCTTGGAGTCGCAGCCGCCGGTGGCGTCATGCAGGTTCTATCTCCGAAAGGCGCATGGTGGAGAGGGGGAGACCATGCAGTCCGGATGAGGTAGAGGCCGGCGTGGTGGAGGGAGAGCGTGGGAATGAAGAACTGCTCGAGGCGGGGCATGCGGATGAAAAGGAGAAGACCCATGACGAGCACCGTGGCGGCGAAGGAGGCCATGAGGAGTGGTTCGCGATAGAGCTTCTCGGGATTCTGGACCGCACTCTCAGGCTTGAAAGAGAGCTTGAGATAGATTGCCATGGTGAAGGCCACGAAGGGGAAGCCGAGGATGAGCTCGATGCGATAGCGAATGATGAAGGCACCGAGGAAGAGCATGGCCGTGGAAGCGTAGAAGAGGACGGAGACGAGAAGAGACTCCGGGGTGTAGTGCTTGAAGGACGCGCGATAGGAGCCGGCGAGGGCGTGGTCTCCGGATTTATGCAGCTCGGAGAGCTCGCTGAAACGCTTGAGCGCCATGAAGTAGCAGCCGATCATCCAGTAAGCGATGAGAAGCGAGACAGGTGGAATGAGGACGCTGGTGACGGCGTACCAGCCGAGCAACATGCGCAGCGGGTTATTGATGGATTCGGTGAGGACGTCGAGGTAGGGAACGTCCTTGGAGCGGACGGGTGGGAAGTTGTAGATGCAGCCCATGATCCAGAGGATGAGGGCCATGAGGGCGAACATCTTCGATATCGTGAGACCGATGGCAATGCCTGCGGCCATCATGAGAAGCCATTGAACGTAGGCGGCGGGGATGCTGACCAGGCCGCGGGCGGCGGGGCGATTTTTCTTGATGGGATGGAGGCGATCGAAGGGCGCGTCGAGGACTTCGTTGATGACGTAGTTGCTGCAGGCGACCAGGGTGATGGACATGAAGGCGAGGACGAGGGTCTTGATGAGGTGGAGATTGAAGAGGGCGGGATCGACGCTGAGGGGGATGATGACGCCAGGAAGAACGAAGAGGTTCTTGATGGAGTGGTCGAGGCGGGCGATGGCGAGGTGGGCACGAAGCCGCTCGCCGAAGGTTACTCTGGTGGGCTCGCTTTGAGACATCGGCCGGGGCTCCCGTATTGCGGTGGTGGTGATGCTGGCAGCATCAGTATAACGTGCAAGGACTTAGAGGATGTGAGCGCGGACGTTGGGGTGGGCAACGCTCAGGTGACCTCGCGCAAGTGCGGACGATATACTGTCACTTCTGAGGCTCAACGCAGACAATGCATCGGCGGGACTGGTTCAACACGCATGAATCCAACGGAAATCAAGACGCCGCATGAATGAACCTCTGATTCCTGACGCCGCCACCGGCAAGCAGCGGATGCGCGAATTTCAAGTCGCGGGGATGCCCTTGTGGGCGATCGCCTTCCTTCTGTTGACCGCTACGGTTTCGCTGATCACGTCGCATTATCGGCTGATCGGCGGAGATGATCTGCTGGAATTGTGGTGCGACAGGGTGGGCAGCCTGAGACAAGTGCTGCATATTCAGAGAACATCGCCGCTTGCGATCGACCCATTTTTTTATCACATCGTCACGTTCGTAGGGATCCGCCTGTTTGGGGTGAGGCCATTTCTTCTGAGACTGCCCTCGCTTGCGGGCTTTCTTGCGATGCAGGTGTGCTTGTTCTATTTTGTGCGCCGCATCGCGTCGGAGAGAGCCGCGGTTTTCGCGTTAGCATTCCCGATGATTACAGGTGGGTTCGGCTACACCTTGCAAATTCGTCCTTACGGTGTGCTCTTGGGACTGTTTGGGCTGGCGATGCTGAGTTGGCAGACTGCCGTGCGACGGGAAGATCATCGCTCGGGAGCACTCGTTGTACTCGCGCTAAGCCTCGCTGCTGCGATCAACACGCACTACTACGGTTTCCTATTTCTGCTGCCGCTTTGTGCTGGAGAACTGGTGCGCGTGTGGCAGAGGAGGCGGCTCGACATCCCGATGGTGGCTGCTATGGGAGCGGGCATGTCGGGGGTACTTTTCCTGCTGCCATTTTTGAACGGAGCCGCGGAGTTTCGCGAGCATTTCGAGGCAGTATGTTTCCTATCGATCGATCCTACAGACGTACAACTTTATTCTCCTGGAGAAGGATGCTTTCGACGCACGCACGAATCATCTGCTGGCGGTTGCGCTCGGGCTGTCGTTTGGGTTGATTCTTTGGAGTTGCGTTCGTCAGTGGCGCGGCAAAGTCCTGAATCTGCCGACTGCTGAATTCGTGTTTCTTCTCACTCTTGCAGGGCTGCCGTTTTTCACATTTCTTCTAGGCCGTTTTGTGACGCATGCCATGGAGCCCCGCCACTCCCTGGGCGCGATGATGGGACTCGCCGCACTGGTCGCTATCGCTGTTGAGCCGCTGTTGCGCAGACAGATCGCAGGAAGTGTATTGCTGCTGCTACTTTTTGCCGGAACTTTGTGGATGGGGGTTGAGCGGATCGGCGCGGTGGCGGCGGCAAGGCGCGAGGCGCTTGCGAATACTGTTCTTCCAGAACAGATCCGGGCTGCGATGATGCAGAGCCCGACAAAGATGCTTTATACGCAGGATATTGATCTACTCGGATTTCTCGCCTTTCACGAGACCGACCCCACGCTGCTCGCTCATATTGTGCTGGTGTATTCGAGAGACGAGGAGATGCGATGGATTCATTCTGGATCGGACTCAAGGACTGTGACAAATCTGAAATCGTTCACAACCTACAACATCGTGCCGTATGAGAGTGTCATTCAAGGGCCTGGTGGACATCTGTTTGTGGTGACGCATGGAGGATGGAATTGGTCAGACAAGGCGTTTGCGAGCGGGGAGGTACAAGTAACTTCGGTTGGGCGGGCGTTCGGGGGTGATGTGGTTCTGTGCGCGTTCCGCCGACTATCCAAGGATCACCTACTACCATGGATCGATCCATGCAGTAATGTGTCTTGCGTACCTAGGAAAGATTCAACAGCGGTTGCGGCGTTGAATGATGAAGAGAGAGTTGCGGACCGGACGGGCTCCGATGCGTTGGTGCGTTGATGAAGAAGGCAATCGTGATCGGTGCGGGACCAGCGGGGTTGACGGCGGCGCTGGAGTTTCTGCGCAAGACGGGCGTGAAGCCGATTGTGCTGGAGGCTTCGGAGGAGATTGGGGGAATCTCGCGCACGATTCGGTACAAGGGCAACCGGATGGATATTGGGGGGCACCGGTTTTTTTCCAAGAGCGATCGGGTGATGCAGTGGTGGATGGAGTTGATGCCGGTGGAGTCGGGCGAGGGTGCGGCGGAGATTAGTTATCAGGGGCAGCAGAGGACCGTGGCGGTGCCGGTAGCGGTGGAGGAAGAGCCTCCGCTGCGAGGGATGGGGCCGCTGAAAGTGGTGGATACGCAGGATGAGGTGAGTGCCGAGGAGTTGGCGGAGCATGCGCCGATAGTGACCGTGGTGGGTGCGGCGGCCCCTGAGAGTGACGACCTGGTGATGCTGGTGAGGCCGCGGAAGAGCCGGATTTATTATCTGCGGAAGTTTTTCGATTATCCGATCAAGCTGAGTGGAACGACTGTGTCGAATTTGGGGTTGGTGCGGATGGCGAAGATCGGCGTCAGTTACGTAATGAGTCGGGTGCGGCCAATCAAGGAGGAGAGGAGTCTTGAGGATTTCCTTATCAACCGATTCGGGCGTGAGCTTTATCTGACGTTCTTCAAGAGCTATACCGAGAAGGTTTGGGGGACGCCTTGCGATACGATCTCGGCGGAGTGGGGGGCGCAGAGGATTAAGGGATTGAGTTTGACGACGGCGCTGAAGCACTTTGTGCGGAAGATGTTTGCGCCGCGGGCGAAGGCGGAGGGTGGGAAGGATATTGCGCAGAAGGGTACGGATACTTCGCTGATTGAGCGGTTTCTGTATCCGAAGTTTGGGCCGGGACAGTTGTGGGAACATGTTGCGGAGAAGGTTGTCGCGATGGGCGGCGAGATTGCGATGGGATGGAATGTTGTGGGGGTGGAGGTTGAGGGAACGCGGGTGGTTGCGGTTGAGGCGATGAATGCGGCTGGAGAGACGCGGCGATTTGAGGGAGACTATTTCTTGTCGACGATGCCGATGAGAGATTTGGTGAGGGCGATGAAAGTGGAGGTTCCGGCGAATGTGCGCGAGGTTAGCGAGGGACTGCAGTATCGGGACTTTATTACCGTGGGCGTGCTTGCGAATAAGTTGGACGTGACGGAGTCCGATAAGACGCGGATACGGGATACGTGGATTTATATCCAGGAGCCGGACGTTTTGTTGGGGCGGCTGCAGATTTTCAATAACTGGAGCCCGTATATGGTGGCTGATCCAACGAAGGTATGGATTGGACTTGAGTATTTCTGTTATGAGACAGATGCGCTGTGGACCATGCCGGATGAGGAGTTGAAGAAGTTTGCGGCGGGAGAGCTGGAGAAGATCGGGATTTTGAAGACGGCCGAGGTGTTGGATGCGCACGTGGTGCGAGTGCCGAAGACCTATCCGGCGTACTTTGGCACGTATGATCGCTTTGAGGAGTTACGGACTTGGATGGATAGTTTTGAGAACTTGTTTTTGGTGGGGCGGAATGGGATGCACAAGTACAACAACCAGGACCACTCGATGCTGACGGCGATGGCGGTGGTGGATGGGATTGCGACGGGGTACGTGGATAAGGATGCGGTGTGGGGGATTAATTCAGAGCAGGAGTATCACGAGGAGAAGAAGTAGTGAGTAGTGAGTAGTGAGTAGTGGGTAGTGTAGTTAGTGAGTAGGCGGTCGTCGGTGGTTGGTCGTGTTGCATTGCTGTTAGGGAGGTTGGTATGAGGAAGTTCATTTTGCTGTTGGTGGTGGTTGCGGTAGTGTTTGTGGTTTGGAATCGGCAGAGATTGTATGTGCGGGATCCGCTGGGGTCGGTGGTGCGCGATGGGGTGAAGGAGCAGGGCGCGCAGGTGCTGATCAACTACTCGAATGACGTGTTGTTGCAGAACTATAACGCGCCGATGTATGTGACGTTGATCCAGCACGGTAACCGTGTGGGGTCGCCCGTGGAGATGCACTGCCTGGCGTATATGGCTTGCCTGCTGGATGCGGATGTGCCGGCGTTCCTGGTGGCGGATGAGAGTGCGAAGGTGACGACGATGACGGGGAAGGTGGTGGAGTATCGGGACTCAAAAGGGCGCGATACAGCGGTGACGCTGCGATGAGAGTGGCGCCGGTGGGTTAGACGCGGACGATCATGACTTCGGTGGATTTGATGAGGGCGCCGGCGGTCTGGCCTTTGCGGAGCTGCATCTCGCGGGCGGCGTCGGAGGTGATGATGGAGGTGATCTGTTGATCTCCAATTTTGAGGACGACCTGGGCCAGTAGGCCGCTGATCTTTAATTGCGTGATGGTGCCGACGAGTTGATTGCGGCCGCTGACGTTGCGGAAGCGTTCGCGTGAGGTTTTGCGGGCGGTGGTGGGTTTGGATTTCATGAGCGGGTTGAGTGCGCTCTGCGGGATGCGGTGGTGGCCGCCTGGGGTCTTGATGGTCTTGAGCGTTCCGTTGAGGATCCATTGCTTGAGGGTGGGATAGCTGACGCCGAGGGCAGTGGCGGCTTCGCGGGGTTTGAGCAGGACATCGACTGTGGGCATGGGCTTTAGTCTCCGGAAACTTCTTCTAGCAAAACTATTCAGTGATGGACATTAAAAAATCGTTATGTAAAATCGTATCGATATGCAAACCACTATTGGTTCATTTGATCCTTCGCGACGCGGGCGTTTTATCTCCGCGCTGTTATTCGCGTTCTTCATGATTGTGGGCTCTGTTGCAGTGAGAGCGCAACAGGCTGGAGCGCCGGAGAGCAGGGTGCAGCAAGCAGGATCGCCGAAGACGCCCGACCCGTGCGAGAAGGGGCACGAATTCGCGTCAACCGACTGCACGCTGACCTGGCACGGCATCACGGTGTACGGCGCATATGACATTGGGTTCGGCTGGGTGAGCCACGGTTTACCGGTGAATGGGTACAACTATGAGGGCGAATCCCTGGTAAATCGGAATGGGTATCAGCACCGATTTCTCGTAGCACCGAACAATCTGCAGCAGACGGGTTTTGGAATCAGGGGCAAGGAACAATTTTTGCCTGGCTGGTTTGTTGTATTCAACGCTTCCTCTGGGATCAATCCGAATTCTGGCCTGCTGGCGAACGCTTCAAAGACGGACATCGTCAATAACGGTCTTCCAAGGGAGAGCTATTCGATGGCCATTGACGGTGCGCGCGCGGGCCAGGTCTTCAATGACGAATATTATGGCGGTATATCGTCCACGGTTTTCGGCACGGTCACCTTCGGTCGGCAGCGCTCTCTCGGTACGGATGTGATGCTTCTCACCGATCCTGCCGGCGGCAGCTATGCTTTTTCCTACATCGGATATAACGGCACGATGTCGGGGGGCGGCGACACGGAAGACAGCCGATGGGACGACGCCATCAAGTACCGGCTTGTTTATGGACCTGTCCATCTGGCCGCGATGTACAAATTTGCTGACGGGAATGGCGGTTGCTACTCGGCTTCCTCAACGTGGACTGCGGCGAACTGTACGCCGGAGACGGCGCATAACAATGCCTATGGCGGGGATCTCGGCGGGGTGCTCGGCAAGTTCCTGGTCGACGCCGTCTATCAGCATTACAACCAGGCCATCAGCGTGTTGAACCCTTTGCTGGGGCCTCAGAGTTTGGCGGCGCCGTATCAATCGACCACCAACAGCATCAATACCCACCCGATCACCGGCGCCAATCTGATCAGCCCGGATGACACTGTGTATGGCATCGTGACCGACAACAACGCGATCATGGGTGCCGGCAAATATAACGGGGAGCTGTTCAAGTTCTATGCCGGTTTCGAATACATCTGGCAGAACAATCCGCACAACCCATTGGGCGTGGGAGCTTCGGACCAGGGCGGCTATTTCATGAGCGGCGTCGAGGATAACAATCTTGATTCTGAAAAGATCCTGAGGATTTGGTGGACGGGCGTGAAGTACGCGTATGACAGCAAGACGGACATCACGTTTGCCTGGTATGAACAGTTGCAGAACAACTTCCGTGTTCCGCAAACCTGCTCGGTTGAGGCGGGCTTCCGCGCTTCCTGCGCGGGCGCCCTCAACGAGGGTTCGCTCTACGTCGATCATCACTTCACCAAGCGCTTCGATGGTTTTGCTGGCCTTGCCTATTCTTTTGTCTACGGCGGCGCGGCGATTGCGATTCCTCACGGGCCTGGCGTGCCATATCTCCACAACAGCAACTTTGCTCCGACGATTGGTGGCCGGTTTACTTTCTGATCGTGCGAGAAATTCACTTGAGTCCCAGCCGCGGCATGGCTGGGACTTTTATTTAAGAGGGAGGGTGGTGAGGAGGTCGGCGATGTTGCGATGGAGAGCGGGGTGCTGGAGGTGGGGAGCGATCTCGGCTAGGGGGGCGAGGACGAAGCTGCGTTCGTGGAGAGCGGGGTGGGGGAGGGTTAGCTCGGGAGTCTGGAGGATGAGGTCGTTGTAGAGAAGCAGGTCGAGGTCGATGATGCGGGGGCCCTTGGGAAGTGTGGTGGAACGATCGCGGCCCATGGTGTGCTCGATGGCCAGGAGGGAGTGGAGGAGTTCGAGAGGGGTGAGGTTGGTTTCGAGTAGGGCGGCGGCGTTGAGGAAGCTCGGCTGATCCAGATAGCCGACGGGGTCGGTGGTGTGGAAGGTGGAGATGGCGATGACATGGCCGAATTCGGCGAGGCGTTGGAGGGCTACGCGGAGGTTGGCCTCGGGTGGGCCGTAGGGGGAGGGAAGATTGGATCCGAGAGCGATGGCGGCGATCATGCTGGGAGGCTAAGCATGCAGCAACGCAGGAGAGGGGGAGGCGGTGAGAGCTTCCGAGGCAGAGGAACCGTCAGCTTCGGAGCGGTGGGTTAGTTCCCAGGCGGAGCGGTCGTGGAGGAGCTTTTGGACGAGGGCGGTGTGCATGGCGTGGCCAGCGCGTTCGGCAACGACGCGGCCCCAGATGCGACGGCCGGCGAGGGCGAGGTCGCCGATGAGATCGAGGACTTTGTGGCGGACGAACTCATCGGGGAAACGAAGAGGGCCGTTGAGGACGGTGCCGGGGTGGGTGGGTGTGGTGCGGGTGACGATGATGGCGGAGTCGTCCGATACGCCGCGGATGAGGCCCATGTCGCGGAGCATGGCCTCGTCTTCTTTGAAGCCGAAGGTGCGGGCGGGGGCGATGAGGTCGGCGTAGGCTCCAGCCTCGAGGTCGCCGCTGAAGGTGTCGTGGCCGATGGGCTCGGGAAAGTCGATGGAGTAGTGGATGGAGTAGCCGTCGCCGGGATAGACTCCGATGAATTTCTCGCCGCACGGTGAATTCTCGCGGACTTCGACGGGCTTGAGGATGCGAATGTACTCGCGCTTGCGGCGCTGGCGCTTGAGGCCGGAGGCGAGGATGGCGGAGACGTAGGGGAGAGAGCTGCCGTCGAGGATGGGGACCTCGAGGTTGTCGATTTCGACGATGATGTTATCGACGCCCAGGCCGATGAGGGCAGAGAGGAGGTGCTCTGTTGTCTGGATGAGGACGCCCTGGCGCATGAGAGAGGTGGCGTAAGAGACGCGAGCGACGTTGCGGCCGGTGGCGGGGATTTCGAAGTTGTCCAGGTCGGAGCGGCGGAAGACGATGCCGGAGCCGGCGGGCGCGGGGACGAGGCGCATGGAGACGGCGGCGCCGGAGTGTAGACCCACTCCGTGGAAGTCCAGCGGGGTATGGATCGTGTGTTCGAGTTGTGGATTCGTAGGCAGCGCAATATACCGCAGATGAAGGGTATACCCGGATGGATCAACCAATAGTGTGGCAAATTTGCCACAGGTTCCTGGTGAGGCGAGACGAATTTTGGGCGGGTGGATTAGGAGGAGATGACGTGATGGGGGGTGGAGCATTAGGGTATTCCCATGAGAATGCGGGATTTGGAGTCGGCAGTGTCGGCGAGTAAGGGGCGGCTGCAAGCGAGGTTACGGGAGTTGGTGGAGGTTGAGTCGCCTAGCGAGGATAAGGCGGCAGTAGATGAGGCTGCGAAGCTTGTGGCGCGGTGGGCTGAGGAGTTGGGCGGCAAGGTGAAGTGGCATAGGCAGAAGGCGTTTGGGGATGTGCTGGAGCTGCGGTTTGGGACGGCGCGGAGCAAGCGCGGGCGGGTGCTGCTGCTGGGGCATCTGGATACTGTCTGGCCGATGGGGACACTGAAGAAGATGCCGTGGCGTGAGGGGGAAGGGAAGCTTTGGGGGCCGGGGGTGCTCGATATGAAGGCGGG
Organism: uncultured Acidobacteriaceae bacterium; assembly: GCA_963796535.1. Classification (GTDB taxonomy): domain Bacteria; phylum Acidobacteriota; class Terriglobia; order Terriglobales; family Acidobacteriaceae; genus Granulicella. Next base: position 376,663 of record CAWCMO010000005.1, on the reverse strand, counting down.
GGTGGTGATGGCGCTGGAGGCGGTGGCGGCGTTGCGGGAGTTGGATGCGGAGAGGCCGGTTACGTTGCTGCTGGTGAGTGAGGAGGAGGTGGGTAGTCCGGTGTCGCGGGCGATTACGGAGAGGCTGGCGGCGGAGTGCGCGGCTGTGCTGGTGCTGGAACCGGCGCAGGGATTGGCGTACAAGACGGCGCGTAAGGGGGTGGGGAATTATGAGCTGCGGGTGCGGGGAGTGGGATCGCATGCGGGAGTGGACTTTGGGGCGGGGCACTCGGCGGTGCTGGAGATGGCGCGGCTGGTGGAGAAGGTGTCGGGATTTACGGATTTGAGCAAAGGGTTGACGGTGAATGTGGGGGTGATTGCGGGAGGGACGCGGTCGAATGTGGTGGCGGCGGAGTGTCGGGCGGAGGTGGATGTGCGGATTGCGAAGGCGAAGGATGCGGTGCAGGTAGAGAGGATGTTTCGGGGGTTGAATGTTACGGATAAGGCGTGTCGGTTGACGGTGACGGGCGGGATCAATCGACCGCCGATGGAACGGAAGGCGGGGACGGTGGCGCTGTTTCGACTGGCGCAGCGGTTGGCTGCGGAGATGGGTTTGAGGTTGGAAGAGGCGTCGACGGGAGGGGGGTCGGATGGAAATTTTACGGCGGCTTTGGGGGTGCCTACGCTCGATGGGATGGGGGCCGTGGGGAGTGGGGCGCATGCTGCGCATGAGCATGTGGTGGTGGGGCATTTGGCGGAGCGGACGGTTTTGCTGGCTGGGGTGATTGCGGGGGTTTGATGGCGACTGTGAGCTTAGGTTTCAGATGGGAGAGAGGGATGTGGTTTCGTGGGGTCGAACTTGCCGAAAATGCGACTTTAAGGGAGCTTGCCGATCAGAATAGGGGTGCCCCATTTGTCGATTTCAGTTCCACATTGCTGGCAAGTCCATCCACCCCACATTGCCTGCTTGGACGACGCTGGTTTTCGTACTAGCGGTAGTGGGGCGCCGCAGTGCGGGCAAGATCTTGGCGGGTTGAAGTTGATTCCCCAGCGGTTCCGACGAATGGTGCCAATCGCCACAAGCACCACGCCCACGGACATCAAGACGAAGAAGGTTCCTAAGAAGACCATGTCGTATCACCACGCATTGAGTTCAAGCAGCATAGAGAGAATACGTTGACAGCCATCGCAACAAGGACGGCGTTTGCTGATGTCCAAGCGAAGTTGCCGAAAACCCGACTTTTGCGGAATCTACGTTGGCATGGACATAGCTGGCCAGTCGGCGCTAGAAGGAAGCGATTCCAATTGCCACTATTGCGACGCCCAAGATCAGGTTAAAAACTGCGAAAAACCAAAACCAGACGGGCTGCTTGGAGCGGTAAATCTTACCGCCAACCTTTGCCGCAGTTTCACCTCTCAGCAGCCCTCGCACGATCAGCACAAGGAAAGCCACCCCTCCAAAGATAAAAACGTATGGCTCGATTGCGCGCCAGAGCGCATGCCAAAAGTTGAGCATGGCACCACGTTAGCAGATCGCACTCGATGCCACGCATCGCGTTATGCGCTTTCGCAATTCTCGAAAAACGGGTTTCGGGAAACTACGGCGAAGTTGCCGAAAACCCGACTTTGCGGGAGCTTGCTGGTGGCGCTCCCTCAGCCAAAGTCCAGAACTCCGGTAGTCAGGATCCTATACACAAAGCTGCAGAAGGCCAGAACTTCGACTGCGGATAACAGCGCATTGAGCCTGGCGGCGTGGCTGCTTCTCGCTTTAGGGAGAAAAATCAACCGGACAGAGCAATGCCTGCCGTTGAGAGCACAAGCCAAACGCAATCCACTCGGAAGCCGCCGAGGCGCAAAGCGCCGAGCAGGTGATCGACCTCACCTACCCTGGTTGCGGTTCCCTCGAACCACGTTGACCAGGACATAGCGATGAGGACTAAGTTGAAGCCTACGAGGCATCTGAATGCTGTGTGTCTTCGTGTCGATGCATCTTCCATGATGTCTAGCAGCTTAGATCATTGGCGGAAAACGGTGTTATCGGAAATCACACGAAGTTGCGGTCGCGCCTTTCACCTTTTCCGGCTAACGGCCAACCCTTTCGCGTCGAAGTTGCCGAGTTCTGCTGGTCGAGAGGATGGTGGCTGCTTAGAGGGAGTGGGTTTCGCGGAGGAGTTGGATTACGGCGGCGAGGGGGAGGCCCATTACGTTGAAGAAGTCGCCTTCGATGCGAGGGATCCAGCGAGCGGCGTAGCCCTGGATGCCGTAGGCGCCGGCTTTGTCGAGGGAGTCGTTGGTGGAGAGGTAGTGGGCGAGGTCGGCGTTGGGGATGGCGGAGAAGAAGACGCTGGTGGTTTCTACGTGGGAGCGGTGGGTGGTGGGCGTGACTAGGGCTATGCCGGTGTGAACCTGGTGGACTCGGTTGGAGAGCTGGCGAAGCATGCGTTCCGCGTCGGAAAGGTCATTGGGTTTGTTGAGGATTTGTTGTTCGCAGACGACGGTGGTGTCCGCACCAAGGACGGTGGCTTTGGGGTGGAGAGTGTGGATGGCCTGCGCTTTTTCGAGGGCGAGGCGCTGGACGTAGGCGGTGGGGGATTCGTTGGAGTGGAGGGTTTCGTCGATGGCTGCGGGGAGGACGTCGAAGCGGAGGCCGGCCTGGGTGAGGAGGTCGCGGCGGCGGGGCGAGGCTGAGGCGAGGATTAGCATGCTTGGGTTGTGAGTGGTTCGTTGTGAGGCTCTAGCTGAAGCAAAGGCGAGGGTAAGAGAAGAAGCAGATTCCCAAGGGGAATGACAGAAAGAAATGCAAAGGCTGAGGCGAGGATGAGCGTCATTCGGCGGTGTAGCCTGCTGCGAACTGCTGGACGAAGATGTGGGCTTCCATGCAGTGGTGGTCGCCGCTGGCCAGAGTGATGGCGTTGGTGGCGACGTTGGCGGTTTCGATGCAGAGCATAGTTAGCCAGCAGAGAGGGCTCATATCTGGAAGAGTGGCGGTGAGGGTGGACCATGGATTCCAGATGACGGTGGTTTGGGATCCGGCTTTATCGATGGTGATGCGGCGTTTGAGGATGGGGTCGTCGATGTTTACGGGGACGAGGGTGTCGAGATAGGGGCGATCGGTTTCGCCGGTGAGTTTGAGGAGTGGGTCGGTCTGGCGCTTTCGTTTGAAGTTGTCGGTTTTGTCGAGGTATTCGGTATCGGAGAGGCCGATGATGGAGACTTGTTGAGAGTCGCCGATGGAGAAGTAGGTGTGAAAGGCTTCTTCGAAGTGAAGAGGCTTGCTGCCCTGATTGGTGACGGTGAGCTTGACGTCGAGTTCGACGCCGAGGGTGATCTCGTAGGCGAGGGCGAACTGGTCGTAGCCTAGGGCGCGGCTGGTGTCGGAGGGGCCGAGGGTGAGAGTGAGATGGAGGTTGTCGCCGGCCAGGGCGGCGAAGGCGAGAGTCCATTCGGATATGCGGGCGAAGCCGTGGGATGGGCCGTCGGTGCGCGGGTCGTCCGGAGTTGCGGTGCGCGCTCCGAACCAGGGAAAGATGATAGGGATGCCGCCGCGAATGGCTTTGCCGGGCGTGAAGAAGGAACGTTCAGACAGGAAGAGTACGGGCTGCTGGCCGGTGGGCTGCCATAGCGTGATTTGCGCGCCCTGGAGATAGAGCTCGGCGGTGCAGGCGGGCGTGGTGATGTTGGCGCGGATGAGGCCTTGCTCAGTCTGGGAGAAGGCGAGGACGCCGGGGATCGTGAATTGATCGGAGATTGTTTGAAGATCCATGGTGGTCAGTGTAGTGCGTTGGAGTGGTTAGGCGCTGGTGAGTTGGAGCTCGGCGAGGTTGCGTTGGCCGGTGGGACAGAGTTTGAGGAGGGGGCAGTTTTCGCATTTGGGGTCGGCGAAGGTGCAGAGGGTTTGGGCGTGGAGCTTGACGAGGGAGTGATGCTGATCGAGCATGGCGGCGTCCCAGGTTTCGGGGGCGAGGCGCATGAGGCGTTCTTCGGTGGTCGCGGCGTCTGCGCGGGGAGTCAGGCAGAGGCGTTGGGCGACGCGGAGGTGGTTGGCGTCGATGCAGAGGGCGCGGCGGCGGAGGGTGGAGAAGTTGACGACGGCGGCGGAGACTTGATTGCCAACGCCTTCGAACTGCTCAAGCCAGGAACGGATTTTGTCGGTGCGGTACTTGGCGAGAAAGTCGAGGGTGAGGGTGCCGACGCGGGCGGTGATTTGTTCGAGGAGGGCTTTGAGGCGAAGAGCTTTTTGTTCGGGAAAGGTGACGATCGCGATGGCGCGCTCGATGGCGGGGACGGCGGCGTCGCGGACGGGTTCCCAGTTGGCGGGGCCGGCGTGGAAGGCGCGCTCGAGATCGCGCATGACCTGGAGGGACGTGGGGGTTTTGGTGCGGGAGGAGAGAAGCGAGTAGATGAGCTGGGTGAGGGGGTCCCAGGGTTCGCGGGGCTTGGGTTCGCCGTAATAGCCAAGGAGGAGGCGATGGACGTGGGGGAGCTTGTCGGCCTGCTCGGGGGTGAGTGGGCGGCGAGTGGTTTCGAGGTCGTCCGGATTGGTGAAGAGTTCGGGCGGCATGTTGATTGGATGCTATGGGATCTGTGGTGGTTCGGGAAGCGGCTGAACCGCCGGGGGGAGAAGAGCACGGCAAGAGCGAAAGAAGAAGCAGATTCCCAGAGGGAATGACAGAAAGAAAAGCAAGGGCAAAGACAAGAGCTATTGCGGGTTCAGGGGTTGCGGGTGATGCCTAGCTGGGTGCCTTCGGAGGTGGCGATGCCCCAGGCCATGCGGGGGGTGTTGTGGGCGATGCCGATCTGGCCGTCGGGACCGAGGAGGATGATGCCGCCGTGGCCGCCGAGGCGGGTGAAGAGGTAGTCGATAGCGGCTGAGGCGGCGGCCTGGGGGCTCGCCCCGCTCGCTACGCGGTCGACCGCCCACTTGCCGAGGACGAGCTTCATGATGGGTTCGCCCCAGCCGGTGAGCGAGACCGCGGCTGAGAGGTTGTCGGCGTAGCAGCCGCAGCCGATGAGGGAGCTGTCGCCGACGCGGCCGGGGGCTTTGCTGAGGGTGCCGCCGGTGGAGGTGCCGGCGGCTAGGTTGCCGTATTGGTCGAGGGCGACCGCGCCTACCGTGTCGTGGGAATGGAGCGTGGGGTCGGTGATGCGGAATTCTTCGGGTAGGGCGGCTTCGACTTCCGTCTCAAGGGCGCGTTGTTCGGTGGCGGGATCGAGAGCAAATGCGGTGATCTCTCCACTGCGCTTTGCTTCGGGCGAGATGACGGATTCAGGGGAACCGCTGAAGGTGGTGTCGGGTGCGCCGGCGGCTTCGGCTTGCTGGAAGGCCATGAGGCGGTTGCGTTCGCGGGGGACGATGAGTTCGGTGTTGTCGATCAGGCGCATGCCGTGTTGGGTAGCGAAGCGCTCGGCGCCGGCGCCTACGAAGTAGACGTGGGGGGATTTTTCGAGGACGAGGCGGGCGGCCTGAATGGGGTTGCGGAGGCGTTCGACGCAGGCTACGCCGCCGGTGCGGAGGTCGGCTCCGTTCATGAGGAGGGCGTCGAGTTGCACGCGGCCGTCGCGGGTGAGGAAGGAGCCGCGGCCGGCATCGAAGGTGTCATCGTCTTCCATGATGGTGACGGCGGCTTCTACTGCGTCGACGGCGGTGCTGCCGCGGGAGAGCGCGGACCAGCCGGCAGCGAGGGCGGAGGCGATGCCGCGCTCGTGGGATGCGACGGCGTCGTCGGGCATGGCCCAGGCACCACCGTGGATGAGGAGGATGGGCTGCGGCTTCTCGACCTTTGGGACGGCGCTCATATCTTCCAAGTGTACGGGAGGAGAATTTTGCTGGCTCGTTTCGTCTCGGGGCAATTCAAGATCGATTGTCTTTGCTAGGATGATCCGATGCGATCCACGAAGGCTTATGCGCTTTTGCTTTCCATGGCGTTTAGCTGCGGTTCTTACGCGCAGTTACAGATAAAGAAGGTGTCCGAACCGGCGGGAAAGACACTTGAGAAAGCGCTTCGCGAATCGACTTTGGGACAGCCCGGAGCAAAGCCATTTCATGTGGTCCTTGAAGTCGCGCAGTCATCGGGAGATCCAGGGGAGTACACCGCGACAATTCAAGAGACCTGGCTTGCACCGGACCGCTGGACTCGGAGCGTGAACGCGCGCGGCGTTTCGCAGGTGACGGTGATGAATGGATCAGGTCTTCACTTTGTGACGCAAGGCGATTATTTTCCCAAGTGGCTGCGAGACTTTGTTACAGGACTTTTCACGCCGGTCCCGGATCCGAACCGCTGGAACTTGTCGAAAGCGCCCCTTGAACATATCGAACTGCCAAATGGGGCCAAGTCAAGTCCTTGCCAGCATGCTGAGTTTGAGTTGGGCGACCCGCCATTGCAACAGGTGAATTTTGCGACAATCTGTTTCCAAGCTAGCGATGGTCTTCTGGAGATGGCACTGTCGCCAAACTATACGATCGAGTTCAAGAACTACGCGTCGTTTGGAAAGCTCAAGATCGCTCGTCAGCTCCTCGAAGAGCCTGGAAACAGGATCCAATTGACAGGGCGCATTAACGTGCTGGAAGAAGCAAAGGGGGTCAGCGAACAAGCCTTCGACACGCCGGCGAATGGGATAGGGACGAACCCTCTGGCATTCGCCCTCTTGGGTACGACCGAGTTGCTATCACTCGCGGGCGGTATCCCGGAACTCCCTTGGCCAAATCCTATTCCCGGACATGGAATGTTTACTGTATGGGTATGCCTTGATCCTCATGGGGTCGTACGCGAGACGCATTCGTTGAATTCGGATGAGTCGGGGATCGCGGCGGACATGGCAAAACGGCTAGTAGGTAGGCAATGGAAGCCGTACGTGAGGGATGGTGTGCCAACGCAGGCAGAGGGCGCGCTTGTCTTTGAATATCCACCACGCTGACCTTGATGCCGATCGTAGCCGCGTGAGCTAGGAGGTAGCTCCGTTGAGTTTGCGGCGTTCGGTTTCGAGGTAGGTGTAGCGGATGCGATGGATGACCGTGATGGTCGTCATGATGGCGAGGACCCAGAGGGCGGGGGCCATGGCGTTCCAGCGCTCGAAGAGGGCACCGAGGATGATGAGGACGATGCGTTCGGGGCGTTCCATGAAGCCGACTTTGCAGGAGCCGATGAGGGCTTCGGCGCGGGCTCGGGTATAGCTGACCATGAGGGAGGCGGTCATGACGAAGGCGGTTAAGAAGACGTAGAAGAAGCGGTTGCCGCGGGCGTAGAAGACGAGTAGGCCGAAGAAGAGGGCGACGTCGGAGTAGCGGTCGAGGACGGAATCGAAGAAGGCGCCGAAGACGGAGACCTGGTTGGTTTGGCGGGCGACGCGGCCGTCGACCATATCGAAGAGCCCGGCGCCGATGATGACGAGGCCCGCGTAGAGAAACATACGAACGTAGTTGTCGGCGCGCGCATAGCCGAAGAAGAAGGCCGCAACGACATTGATGATGAGGCCGATGAAGGTGAGGGTGTTCGGGGAGATTTTGGAGAGAGCTAGACCGTTAACGATCTTTTGTAGCAGCCAGCCGCTGCCCTTGCCGAAAGCACTTGTCCACGTCATCGCGTCAGACCAGTTTATCTTGCTGAGAGACAAATGGGAGGTGAGCGCGCGGTTGAACTGGATGAATGGAGATTATTTCGCGATTTGAGGCGCATTGGCGCGGGTGAAGGTGAAGGAATGGCGGAAGGCGAAGGGGTCGGTGGAGGCGGCGGGGCGAGTCTCTTCGAGGATGGTGAGGAGATTGCGGCGGATGGTGAGGGTGATGCGGGTTTCGGCGGGCTTGTCGTTGTCCGTGCCGGAGCCGAGGAGGACTAGTTGGCCTCTGCCGGAGCGGAGATCGGTATAGCCGGTGACGCGGTAGGTGTGTAGCGGCTTGCCGTTATCGGATTCGGCGTAGGTGGAGGTGGAGGGATCGAAGGTGATGGTGTCGGTTTCCTCGACGAGTTTGGTAGGGGCCGTCGTCGTAGAGGTAATGCCAGGTCTGCGAGGAGCCTTCGGGGGTGATGCCGAGCCAGGTCGGGAGTTGGACGCGCCTGGTGGAGGTTGCTGGCTCGCTATAGTCACGGTATTCGAGGACCCCGGTCCAGTTGCCGGAGAGGGTCTGTTGGAGGTCCGACTGGATCTGAGCGGTGGGTGCGTTTTGCGCGTGAATGGCGCAGGGTGTCAACAAGGCGGCCAACAAAAGGATGCGCATGAAACGGTTACGGCGCGTGACCTGAGGGGGTTCCGCGCCGTACGAGGTTTCGCTGGTTTCTTGGTAGGGTGAAGCTAATCGACAACTTTGATGGTGTCGTGAATGGTGGAGAGCTTGAGGATCTCGAGTTCACGCTTGCCGTTGGGGGTGACGACGGTGGCGATGTCGCTGACTTCTTTGCCGAGGAGGGCGCGGCCGATGGGCGAGGTGGTGGAGATGAGGCCCTTGGTGACGTCAGACTCTTCACTGGTGACGAGCTTGTAGCTGAACTCCTCATTCTTAGTGGAGTCGAACACTACGACCGTGGAACCGAAGCCGACCTTGTCGCGGGGAATGTTGTCGAGGTTGACCATGGCGAGCTCGCCCATGCGCTTTTTGAGCTGGCCGAGGCGCGCATTGACGAAGACCTGGCGCTGCTTGGCCATGTGGTATTCGGCGTTTTCGGAGAGATCGCCTAGCGCGACAGCTTTCTTGATCTCCGCGGGGAGTTCGGTGGTGAGTTCGTACTCGAGCGCCTTGATCTGCTCTTCAAGCGCTTTCTTGATGTCTTCCATGGGCGTGTCTGCTTTGCTGGCCCTGTGTGGTTGATGGCAGGGCGGAGAGTAAAAGCTTGATTATACGAAAGGAGACGGGGAAAAGGGCTAGGAGGCTTCAGGGTCGGGAAGCAGCGTGGGATTGGAGGCGGAGAGGAAGCTCTCGAGGAGTAGTGTGGCGGCTACCTGATCGATGATGTCTTTGCGGTCGAGGCGGGTAGAGCGGCCGGAGGATCGGGGGGTGTGGCCGGAGAGATCGAGGAGGGCGTGGGCGTCGTGGGTGGTGAGACGCTCGTCGAGAAGATGGTGGGTGAGGGAGGGGTGGGCTTCTTTGAGGGCCTGGGCGAAGGCCTGGGCTTTGGCTGCCTGGGGGCTGGGTGTGCCGTCGACGTGCAGGGGGTTGCCGACGACAAGGACTTCGACTTTGTGCTGGCGGATGAAGCGGGCAATCGCTTTGAGATCCGCGCGGAGGGTGGTGCGGTGGAGAGTGAAGAGGGGTTGGGCGATGAGGCCGAGAGGGTCTGTGATCGCGAGACCGATACGGCGGTCACCGACGTCGAGCGCGAGGGTGCGGGGGTGAGGCACGGAGTTAGTGTACGGGGGAGAGCAGGGATAGGGGATAGAGTGGAGAGGATAAGGGGTGGGCGCTTGCGTGACGGCGGCCTGGTGGCGGATAGACTACTTCGGGTGAGGTGCTTGTGAGGGTACTTAAGGGTTTGGTGGTGATCGTGGTGCTGGTGGGACTGGCCGCGGGGTTCTTTGTGTATGTGCCGTATGGGCCGGGCTCGGAGACGTTTGTTGATATTTTGCCTGGGACTGGGACGCTGGGGATTGCCCGGCAGTTGCAGAAGACGGGGATTGTGCGGAGCGCGCTGGCGTTTGATGCGTTGGTGATCTGGAAGACGGTGCGGGGGCGCGGCGCGGGGTCGTTGAAGGCTGGGGAGTATCGATTTGATCATGCTGCGAGGATGGAAGAGGTGTATGACCGGTTGAGGCAGGGTGATGTGTACACCGTGACCCTGGTGATTCCGGAGGGCTATAACATCTTCGATATTGCGAACGCGGTGGCGGAAGCGAAGTTGGATTCGCGCGAGGACTTTCTTGATGCGGAACGGAAGAACACGGAATTGATTGGGGAATGGGTGCCGAAGGGGAGCGCGATTTCGCTGGAAGGGTACCTATTTCCGGATACGTATAAGTTCAGCCGGCATGCGACGCCCATCCTGATGCTGACTACGATGGTGCGGGAGTTTGGGCAGGAGGCTAGGCGGTTGGGTATGAAGCCGGGCCAGGTGTCGCGGACGGTGACGATGGCGTCGCTGGTCGAGAAGGAGGTGCATATCGACACGGAACGGCCAGAGGTGGTGAGCGTGTTTGAGAATCGGCTGGCGGCGGGTATGCCGCTGCAGACGGACCCGGCGGTCATTTATGCATCGCTGCTGCGGGGGACGTGGACGGGAGTGATTCATCAGAGTGAGCTAAAGTCGGACTCGGCGTACAACACCTACACCCACTTGGGATTGCCGCCGGGCCCGATCTGCAATCCGGGGGTGGCGGCACTGCAGGCTGCATTGCATCCAGCGAAGACGGACTATATGTACTTCGTGGCGGATCCGGCGGGGACGACGAAATTCGCCACGACGCTGGCCGAACACGATGCGAATGTTGCCGCTTATCGCACCGTGATGAAGCCTTAAGCTGGCACGGTCTCGCAGGCGACGCAATTGTGGTGTGGTGGGGGCGGGTACAACAGATTGCGATTCAGTGCAGGCGGGGTTTTGGATTGGATCCGCAAACTATTGAAAGGCGAAGTTTTAGCGAACATCCGTAGGCATAATTTTGGCAATATACACCCAAATTATTGTATTTATTGCAGTTATGGCGCTTTAGCGGTGCCAGAAATTATGGGTTGACATGGGGGGGGTGCAGAGCTACAACCGCAACACTTCAACTATGAGGATCAGTCGGCCGGAGCCCAAAGAGGAGGAGCTGCGGACGCATCGAGTCTTTGAGGGGAACAGGGGCGGGCGGGCATTTCCCAGGGCCAGGTTCTGTCATAACACGTAAAAACAGGTCGCGACGCGCATGGACTCCGACGCAGAGTGTGAGCCACAGGCGAAGCAGACCTCATCGCAACTGAGCGAGCCCACTCGACCGCTGAAAAATTACCGAGGCTCGCCGGGGGAAACCTGTGCCTGGAGATATAAAAGAATGAAGGACTTCCGCGTTGATTTAAAAGTGTGTGAGGCTTGCGGGGCGTTGTGGCTGCGAGCGATGGGTCACGGGGTGTACTGCTCTGGATGCGCTTTATGGTTGTCGGATTTTCCGGCACCGCGGGCGTCCAGCCGGCGGGTGCAACGGCGTACGACGGTGAGTACGGCATATGCAGGGGGTGCTCAGTGAAGGAGGAATTAAAGTAGCAGAGGGCAGGTAGTGGGACTGAGGCTGGTTCCCAAATCGGTACGGCAATCGAGGCAAGAACAGGTAATCCGGGAGGGGAGCACAGGGCGTGCGGTGGCTACAATCACCAATGCCTTGAGGCTTCGGAGAATATGGGCGGTCGCGGAGAGGGTTGCTGCCGCCCCGCCGGAGGTGACGCCTGAGCCGGATGAAAAGCCCGCGGTGGAACTGGCGTTTTACAGGAAGTACACCGAGGCGATGCTGAGGAGATATTTGCGGATATCGATCCAGGCTGGCCGAGTGCCGTCCTTGTTGGGACGGGAGTTATTCCAAGGGAATGTGACGAGCTACCGAGTTCACAGCTTCGAGGACGGAGTGATCTTCTGTTTCGATGTTGAGAAGCGCCTGGGCAGATTGACGGTGATGGACCAGCAGTTGATTAAGCGGATGGGTCTGCAGGAGTACACGCAGGGTGAAGCGGCTGGGATGCTCGGTCTGAGCTTGAGAAACTGTATTCGTCAGTACGGATATGCGCTGGATGCACTGACGGAGATGTTTCTGGAGGCTGGAATGTTGGAACCGCTGAAAAGCTGTCAAGGGGGTCAAGGCGACGAAATCGGCCGAAGTGCATCATTCTAAGGCAAATAATAAATTCAAAAAGTTGGCATAGTTACCCTACTCAACTTGGTATTCTAGTTAAGTAGAGATAAAGCGGGAGACCCTTCGGGGTCTCCCGTATTGCGTTAAGGGGAAAAGAGCTGAGATGACGCGAAACAAGGAGCTTGATCAGGTGAAGGAAGCGGTAGGTGAGGGAAAGGCCAAATATATGCGGCCGAGCGAATGTCGCAGCCACATGAGGCGGACGCTGGCGAAGGAGTTTCAGGGAATTGTGGACGGGTTCGTTGAGGCCGCGAAGAAGGGAAGCTGTCCGCATGTGAAGCTGGCGACGGAGTTACTCAAGCCGATACGGACGGGGCCTTCACGAAAGAAGGGAACCGCAACGAAGTTCTGGGAGATGCTGCAGAAAGAAGAGCGAGAAAAAGAGCAGCTGAAGAAGGAGCAACTCGATGCTGCCGGTGAGCTGTCAGGAGCGGAGTGCAGCGGAATTTTGGAAGCGAGAATTTAGAGATGGGCGGAGAATAGCCGCCAGGAGAAGTCTATGAGTGTGTTCAGTAATGTAATCAAGGATTTGAAATCATTTGCAGCGAAGGTTGAAGCGGCGTTCAAGAAGTTGTTTGGGGATGCGCCTTCGTGGATTGCAATTGCGCAGGGGGTACTGACTTATCTTGGGCCCGTCGTGGTGACCATACTGACGATTGGTGGGGGACCAGCGCTGGGGGACGAGGCGAATGGGATCATCGGGACGATCAAGACGGATCTCGCGACTGCGTTGGCGACGGTGACTACGGCGAATGCAGCGACCAGCCTACCGAATCTGCTGGCGGATATTCAAGCGCAGCTTCCCGCACTGTTGGGCGCAGTGAAGGTGAGCAATCCGTCGATTGTGGCGAGCATTGAGAACTACACCAACATCATGGATACGGAGATTACGGCGTTGTTGAATTCTCTGCCAGCGGCGGCTTGAGATGAGCCAGGCGAAGACGTATGCGCTGCCAGATCCAGCCGCCATTGCCGCAAAGGTAAGGGCGGCTGGTGGACCGGCAGTTTGATCCGATTCAAAGTAGGGGGCAAGCGAGTGCAGATGGTGTGACGTTAGGCTGGAGCATCAGCCAAGGACAAGTTCTTATCACGATCATTCGAAAACCATGGATGATCGCGTATAGCGCAATCTGGAGCCATGTTGATGCGATTCTTGGCTAGTGTTATCGCGGGTTCACGAAGGACGGGAAGAAACTGGTGAAATCCATCGGAATGAGCAATGGATGTAGGGGTACTGATTGACGCGGCTACGAGGATAAGCGCCCTCATTCTGCATCATTCTGCATCCTAGAGGGCAGGAGGGGAGTCGATATACTTAGTAATTGCAATTGATGAAGAATTTGAGAGCGTTGTCGGTGATGTTGGTGGCGATGACAGGCGGGTTAACCGGCTGTTTTTCGACGACTCGTCTTGTTCTGAAGTCGGAGGCTCCTACTGTCTATCAGACCGCGAGCGTGGAGCAGGTGGAGAAGGATGTTTCGGACCGGGATGCAGCGGTAAAGACGCTTAAGGCGCAGGTACAGATTACGGCGACTACGGGCGGGTCGAAGGAAGGCAAGCTGAAGGAGTACACGTCGTTTACGGGGTACATCTCAGTGCAAAAGCCGGCTGACCTAAGGGTGATTCTACAGTTGCCGCTGATTGGATCCCGGGCGCTCGACATGGTGAGTACGGGCGACACGTTTACGTTAGTGCATGCGTCGTCGCACGGGAATGTTTGGATACAAGGAACGGGCAATGTAACGACGCCCTCAAAGAACGGTTTGGAGAATCTGAGGCCATCGGTATTTCTGGACTCGCTGCTGGTGCCAGGTGTAGATCCGACTGAGTGGGTCACGATGACGGAGTCATCGCGGGTGCTACATCAGGATATTCATCACAAGACGGAGACGATCGAGCCGGATTACAACCTGACTGTGCTGAAGACGACCAGCGGGAACATTTTGCATGTGCAGCGGGTCATTCGCATTAACCGAGTGACGATGCTGCCGTATCAGCAGGATATTTATAACGACAAGGGCGAGGTTGTGACGCAGGCGACGTACGACAACTACCAGACGCATGGTGGTCAGCAGTTTCCTGCAGAGATTACGATCCGCAGGCCGCTGGATGAGTACTCGTTGAAGATCGACGTGACGAAGCTGACGCTGAACGAGCCATTTGAGGCGGACCAGTTTGAGCTGACGATTCCGCCTGGGACGGCGGTACAGAAGCTGCAATAGGCGGCTAGGGTGCGGAGCGACTAGAGGAGGCCGGCGCGGTGGGCGTGTGCGGCGATCTGGTCGTTGATGGATAGAGCGAGTGCAAGAGCATCGCGGCCCGCCTGAGCGGGAACGCGGGGTTGGGTGCGCGTGCGTACAGCATTTAGGAAGTCTTCGAGCTCGAGGCGAAGGGGTTCGCCTTTGGGGATGTCTGCCTTGGTGAGGGAGAGGCCTGCGGTGGGGTGGTCGGCGTGGGCGGACGGGGAGAAAGGGGTGGTGGGGGCGGCCGCGGTGGGTACAGGGAGGGGAGAAGAACCTGTAGCGGGCGTCGCGGGTGTGGATGCGGCAGCGATTGCAGCTGCGACGACTCTGGGATCGACGCTGATGGTCAAGAGTTCCTGGCGCGCGAAGTCGAGGGAGAGGTATTGGTGAGGTTGGAAGAGTCGAAGCTTGCGGACCTGCTCGGTAGAGACGCGGCTGGCAGTGAAGTTGGCGACGCAGCCGGATTCGAATTCAATGCGAACGTTGGCGATGTCGGTTTTGTGCGAGAGGATCGGCAGGCCGACGGCGCGGACTTCGCGAACGGGTGAATTGGTGAGGCTGAGGACGATGTCGAGATCGTGGATCATGAGATCGAGAACGACGTCGACGTCCAGGGAACGCGGTGTGAAGATACTGAGCCGGTGCGACTCAAAGAACATGGGCTTGGTGAGGGCTGCGACAGTAGCGGTAACCGCGGGGTTGAAGCGCTCGAGATGACCGATGGCGACGATGCGGCCTTGCGCCTGGGAGAGAGCCAGGATGTGGTCTGCCTGGGCGAGGGTGGCGGCGAAGGGCTTTTCGATGAGGATGTCGATGCCGGCGAGAAGAAGCTGCTCAGCGACAGCGGCGTGATGGCTGGTGGGGACGCAGATGGACGCGGCGTCGAGCGACAGGTTGGCGGCGAGCAGCTCGGCTACGGACGCGAAGGCGGGAATGTTGTAGGTGGAGGCGCAGGAGCTGCGACGCTCGGGGAGGGGATCAACGAGCGCGACGAGTTGGACGAGGTGGGGATGAGCGACCTCGAGTTCGCGATAGACGCGAAGGTGATTACGCCCGAAGGCACCCGTGCCGACAACTGCGACGCGAAGAGGAGGCACGGCTACTTTTGCGCTGCGACGCCGGGCAGTGGAGATTCAACGGCTACGCGGCAGCGGGTGTAGAGCTCGAAAAGTTGGGTTAGCTGATCCTCGGGCTTGGGAGCGGAGGGAAGGCCGAAGCCGGTCGAAGAGGCGCCTTTGGTGCCGAGATTGGTGTGTGCGGCAACGAACTTGAGGAGATCGAGAGCGATGTCTTCAGAGCGGCGAGGTGCGGAGTTGCTATTGCTGGATTCCATAAGAGCCTTTCAGAGCATGTTGCTAAAGGTGATGGTAGCGGTTCGGCGGAGATGGTTGCAACGTATGACCAGCCGTGAACTTCAGGCGCGGGCAGGAAAGTGCATCGGTAGTGCGGATGTTTCGACCGAAAGCGGGTCGGAATCAGAGGATTTGCGATTGCGAACGTTGGACAGGCCAGTGAGGCCGAGGAGAACGATATGAACAGAGTGGAACTGCAGAGGATTCTTGGCTTTTTGAACATCGGATTGGCGATCGCGCACGACAGTGGGGTGTCGATTGGACACTTCGGGTGCGGCGATTTTATACAGCTTGCGCAGACGGCTAATGGCATGTTGCTGCACGCGATTACACCAGCGGCAGTTGTTGAGCCAGATTGCGCGCCCGAGGCAGGAACGAGCTGCGCCTTGGTGGGAGTTGCCGCGGCTGTCTAAGGACAGGTGGGATTTTGAGGCAAAGATGCACGACTAGACATTAGAGCAGCAGTGGAGATGGAGGAACGATGAGCGGGACGAAACGAGTGTTAACGCTGCTGGTGGTACTGGTGGTGATGATAGCCGGGTACGCGGGAATGGCAGCGGCCCAGGTGCCGGTGACGACGGTATCGGATACGGTGTACAGCGCGAACGGAACAGCGGCTGGCGGCACGATCCTGGTGAGCTGGAGCTCATTCACCACAGCGGGTGGACAGGCAGTTCCGGCTGGAAGTACGTCCGTGACGATCGGTGCGGGGGGCCAATTGTCGATTGCTCTCGCGCCGAATGCGGGCGCCTCGCCGATGGGCAGCTATTACACCGCAATATTTCACTTGAGCGACGGAACGACAAGCCGCGAGTACTGGGTAGTTCCTGTGACGGTGCCGGGGGGAGGATCCGCGACGCTTGCGGAGATCAAGAACCAGGTATTGCCGGTTAGTGTTGCGATGCAAACCGTATCGAAGCAATATGTTGACGACGCGATCGCGGCGGCGGCGACTGGCTTTCCTTTGGACTCGTCTCCCTATGTGCAGAAGGCTGGGGATACGATGACGGGGCCGCTGGTCCTGCCGGCGGACCCTGTGAGCCCGAACCAGGCCGCTGACAAGAACTACGTAGATGAGAACGTGGCTGCAACGGCCGGGGGGATGGGTCAGAAGGTCAGCTTGCTTCCTACCGCGAGCCAGACGGTGGTGCAGCCTAGTGGGACGAGCTTAACGATCAGTGGCATCTCGGCGAACGCGACCTTCTCGGGGAGCGGCGTCACATTACAAAACACGATTACCTCAGGCAACACAGCAATGAGCCCAAGCACGGGGGGATATGCTCTGCTGTCTAACCAGGGCAACTGCTTTCAATCTGGATATGACCTGGGTAACAACGGAACGGCTGCACAAGGTTGGAGTCTATGCGATCTAGGCGTTGACATTCTGGAGTCGGCAACACGAGGTATCTCGCAGTTGCACGGTGGAAACTTCAGCCACTTTGCCCAAGGTGACACAGCGGCGTTCTATACCTATCTGACCGCGTTTGGCGGAAATGTTGCTTCCTCTGACGAGGCTGTCACGCACACGGTCGACCACACCAATCAGATTGGGTATTTCTCAGGGGTCGTAGCGACGGGAGGCACAACGGGATCGAATTTGCTGACTACTAATTCCTTCACATGCCATGGCTTCTGCGGCACGTTGGACAACCATCAATTCGCCGATGGCGGTATTTTGCTGGACATCTCAAAGGGCGGAAGCACGGCAACGCTGGCGGCAGAAGGCAACGCGATGAACAGTATGTTCTACACGCTTTCTTCGGGTACGGTGCCGGTTTCTAGCGCGTGGGGCAATATCATTCCGAGCTCCTGTACGAACAATGGTACTGGCCAGTGGCAGAACTACACGACGACGACTTGCAATGTGATCCTTGGGTACGGCTCCGGCGAGCCCAGGCAACTTTGTAACGGGGACTGACGTGTGCCTTGCCGGACCTTTTCAAGAAGAGGCAGCTGTGACGTCCGTAGGCACAGCAGCCGCGGGGGTGCAACCGATCACCTTCAGCACGCGTTATGCGTGGAACAGCGGGATTGCGGCCCTGGTGATGCAGGGCGGAGCATGTGGTGAATCGCTGGTAGCGACCAGCTCGGTAAATTCCTGGCCGATAGCGTATGCGGTGGTTGGCGCGACTTCTCCAACGCAGGTGTTCTTCAGCAACTGCCTTACAGGCGGCTGCAACGGCGGCGGTAACGGCGGCGGCAACATCCTTCCAGCGTCGGTTGCGACCGCAACTCCGGTCATCGGCAACTCTGGGACGAGCGTAGTGCGCAATGGAAACACGGTGACGCTGAACCTTGGTACATCGGGCGGCAACACCGACTCTTTTCCGCCGGGATCAACGATTATTGTTGCGGGTGCGACACCGTCGGACCTGGATGGCACCTTCACGGTGGCGACGAACACTCTCGATAGCATGAATCCGCTGATGACGTGGGCGCAGACGGGCGCCAATGAGTCCGCGACGGGAACGCTATCCATCTCCTCGCCTTCATTGAGTGTCACGTTTTATCCATCCGCGTTTATCACGGGAACGGACAACGGCGTTTCTGGCAACGTACAGCTGGCCAGCAATGAGGTGCCATTCGCAACAGGAGACGAGGTTGTTGGCGCCCCCACATCGCAATTCCAGAATTCGGGCCTTAATATCTACATTGGTCAGACAACGCCGGTGAGTGGCGGTAATGCTTCCAGCGGCGTGAACGTAACCGATCAAGGGCCCGCCGATCTGTCCTGGGGATTCAGTGCCACCAACAACCTCGCAAACGGCGTAGCGCCAGAGGCGTTCAACATCGCCGGGTCTTACAACAGTGTGTTCAGGATAGGGTATCGGCCTGCGAATAACGGGACGCTCCTCTATGTACAAGGTGGCGAGCCGGTGTCGTCAAACGCCAAGGCCTACTACATTTTTCAAGACAATTTATCGGGAGGCGGGTGGCTTCGATTCAGTCCAATTGCGGGAAGCTTCTCTTTTGGCGGAGCTGTAATTGCACCATCGATTGCAGCGACCGGCTCGGCGAGCGCGTTTGCATCCGGAACGACCATTGGTGGGATTCTTCCGTGCTTGCAGAACGGGACAAGTTGTCCAGCAGGTACTGGGAGTGGGGCTGGCGGTGTGACAAGTCTAACGACGGGGACGTGGCCGAGCTGGCTTACGCCATCGGTGACTAATGCCACAACGACACCCAGCGTCTCTGTGGCGGCAAGCGCGATTCCGAATGGGGCGCTAGCAAACAGTGGGACGACCGTTAATGGACAGATCTGCACGCTCGGATCCTCATGCAATGTAACGATTGCGTCCACACAAGTGACGGGCACGCTGGGCGCGACTCAGTTGCCGGCCGCTACCACATCGACTCAGGGAGCGGTGCAACTTCCTAGCGGTGCGGTGACGAATGTATTGGGAGCAGCGGCGCTGATGCCTGCATCGACGACGGTCAATGGAACCAGTTGCGCTTTGGGATCTACGTGCAGTGTTCCGATTTCGGCGAGCCAGGTAACAGGAACGCTCAGTGCGAGTCAGCTGCCAGCAGCGAATCCATCGACGCAGGGCGCGGTGCAACTGCCCAGCGGTGCAGCGACAAATGTATTGGGAGCGGCTGCTTTGATGCCTGCATCGACGACCGTGAACGGAACCAACTGCGCTTTGGGGGGAAGTTGCACCATAGCTACGGGGAGTGGCACACCGCCGTTGACCTACTCCTATTTTCCTGCGGCGGTTTCGGATGGAGGTATCGGGTTTGCTGCTGCATTTACTAGGTACAGCAACAATGAACCACCGGTGGGATCCGTGGCGTCGGCGTCCAGCGCTCTAGGGTACCTGCTCTTCCAGGCATCGCCATCCCAGCCCCAATATGCGGAGGTCACCACGACCACAGCGCCTTATTGGACCAGCACCGCAATCTACCTCAACTTCTACTCATCAGCGACGGTGGGAAACTCTGTGATCGATGTAGAGACAGCATGTGTCACGCCGGGGCAGGTGATCGGATCACCGACGTTCTCGGCGGCAGTGGTGACGAGTACGGCGGTTAGCTCGACGGCGAACGGCATGGTAAGGACTGTCATGATCCCCGGGATTGCTACTCCGGGAGTGAATGGCTGTCCAGCCGCGGGAATGACTACACCCACTATGCTGACGGTCCGTGTCTTTGCAGACGCAACATCGGCTGTTTCCGTGTATTTTACGGGCGCAACCTTGGTGACTGGAAGGAGTCAATAATGAAGAAGCTTTTGATCATTGCGATTCTGGTCTTGCTTCCTCTGCGTGGGCGCACTCAGGCAGCAAATCCGCAAGGCACGTTCCCGAGCGCGATTAGTAGCAACAGCCCTTCGTTGGTACTGAACTTTGACGACCCCACGACCTCGTTCAAGGACCAGGTATCGGGTTCGACGATGGTTGGAACGATAAACGCTACACCGACGAACTATCCTCCTGTCCCTGGGTCATTCTTAGGATCCGCTGTGGTCGGGGATAGCTATATATATGCGGCAGCGAATACGAATCCATTCCCAGCTGGATTTCTCTATTCGGTTACAGTCTGCTATGCCACTGCTCCATCTAGCGGGCAACCTCTCGATATTTTGATTGGAAATGGCGGTGGGCACATAGTCCAAGCGATCATTCCAGTGACGGGAATCGCATCGGTCGCTGGTTGTCAAACTCTCTATTCCGGGCTGAACTATACCGGAGTCTCAGTGACGGCCGGTACGTCGATTGGGGAATATACGGCTTCCGGAATAGCTCCTGAATTTGGATCTGTTCCCGTAGCTAACCTAATGGTCGGCTGCGCCAGTGCCCCCACTGTTGGCGGGAGCTTAGGGTGCTTCTATGAAAACTATCCAGTAGCGATAGCGGGGACAGTGATTGCGTCCTCCTACACGTCCGGCACGGTAACAACACAACAGCCGGGCTTTGATTCCACCAACCCATCCAACTACTCTGCGGAGTTTTCTTACAACGGGTTTAGTGCTGCTCCCAACACGACAGTTGGCGCAATTGACTGGAATAATCTGTGGACGATGCTGATCCACGTAGATCGTTTCAATTGGGATCACGTCGGCACGGTGGTAATTGCCAGTAAGGGTGATGTGGGGCAGGTTGATGGGAATTGGTGGAAACTTCTCATACGACCGTACAACAAAACAGGTCCGGGCTCGCAACTTTGTTTTTACCGAAACGGATTCGGGGCGGTGGTGATCTCGCAGTTCGTTTGCACAAGTAATTCGGATGGGATTCCGAACGGTCCCGGGGCCATCAATCTCAACTGGGATATCGTCATTCAGAATACGATCATCAACGGTGACTCTGGAGCACTCGCTATGTATTTGAATGGCATCGCCGTTCTTCAGACGATAGTGGGAAGCACTGGGGGATTTGGACAGGTTGCCTTCACTACAGCCAGCGGCGGAACTGGCTACGCCAACCCAACCTCTTTCACGAGTACAGGCGGCGGACCGAACTGTAATGTAACCGGGTAGGTCACGGCTCCCGGCGGCGTCCTGACCGTAGCTAGCATCAACTATTCTCTGGGTCAACACAACTACGGCTGCACATCCGTCCCTGCGATTGTTCTAACCGCCCCTACAGGAACAGGCGGCTCTATAACGGCGGCAAACCTGGCCACTTCTATGAACTCGACTACATATCCATTGATGGTGCCAGGATCTATAAACGGTGGAGCCGTCTACGGAGTCGGCGGAAGCGATACTTCACAGAATGCCGTGTATGTTGATGAGTTCGCGATCTTCCCTTCGGTCCTTACATTTGGACAGATTACGAACATCTTTTACACGACGAAGTTCTATCAAAACTTTCTCTATCCAGGGCTTGCGGCTAGTCCTCCTCTCGTCATTCTTGGGACACAAGGCTGCGGCCCTGATTTCAGCGGCGACCAGACGGTAGCGATGACGATTGGGGCGGCCAAACAAGGTCTCATCCACTTGATTGGGATTATAGATGATGACGCTATGGCGACGGGCACCAACTCAGTAGCATGGTATCGCCAGATGCTCGACCAAGCCGGGATGAATGATGTCCCAGTCTCGGTTGGTCCGAACTCAACGTCTACGAACACGGGAGGGTGCCCGGCAGCAAACCTCACTGCCTACAACGCATCGACGCCGCAGGCGGCTTCCACTTATGAGTCATCGGTGACGATGTATCGGACCCTGTTCGCGAAGTATTCCAGCGCGCCGATTTATTCGCTGGTAACGCAGACCGGCAATGGATATGCGAACTTCCTCACGAGCGGCGCGGACGGAATCTCGTCGCTCACCGGGTTGCAGCTCCAGACGCAGAACGCCAACAACGGCGGATACATCAATTTGTCGCAAGGCAATCTCGGCCTTACCCCGCCCTACTACCAGACAATCTATAACAACAATGGGGCGATGCCAATTTACATGTTTGGCGGCGACCCGACAAACGGAGGCCCAGGTATATTGGCGTCTCGCACGGCGAATGATCCGTTGTGGTTGGCGGCATCTGAAATGGGAGGCGGGGACGTCACATCCGGCTATACGCAGCTCAACATCGGGCAGATGCTCTCTCCTTACTTCCATGGCGGAGTGGTCCTCAATTACAGCGGCGGCACTGGCTACGCTAACTCCACCCATTTCTCCTCTACGGGCGGAGGCCCTTACTGCAGCTTTACGGGCATAATGACTGCCAGCGTAGGCGTCCCAAATGGCTTCGAAACATACTGGGGCCTGAACTTTCCGCCTACGGAAAGCTACAACGGGCTCGGGGCTGGATGCTTCCCGATCTTCTTCACGGGGACAGCCAGCGGAACCAACCTCACCGTAACCGGCGTCACCGGGTACATCACGGCAGGGACCACGATCACAGGGACGGGCCTCCCGGCTGGAACGACCATCCTCAGCCAAACCAGCGGCACAACGGGCGGCGCGGGTGTCTACGTCACAAGCGCATCCACAATTGCATCCGCCGCTGCAATCACCGGCTTGCCGACCGTCGTACTAACCGCCCCCAGTGGAGCCGGCGTTACTCTAACAGTCACGTTGGGCTTCATCCCAACCTGCTACGGAACTGCCGGATGCTCGGCTCAATACCTGGTCTACCCAAACCTGTGGTCGGTCCAAGCTGGGAGTGTTAGCACGCAAGCGATCTTTGGAATGTTCCAGAACTCTCTGATGGACACTCCCGTGAACGGACAGCCTAGACAATGAAGAAACCACTTTATCTCGTGCTGATGGTGCGCTCGTTGCCACGCCACGGCGCATTGTATCGGCGGGACGCGCAGGAGGCCGATCGGCGCCCAGGTGGGACGAGACGTGAAGAGTAATACAGATAGCTTGTTGGAGATCGCGCGTCAGATGGAACACGCACCTGACTTGGCGATGCGGCTTGCTGCGGAGTGGTTGCGGGTTCGCGATCGCGACGGGCTTGTGAAGGCTTTGATCGCGAATGCTGCTCAGCGGAGGTTTGAAGAGCGGCGGGGAGACAGAACATCGTGCTGAAAGCTCGGCAGATGGGCATCACGACCTGGGTCGCGGGGAGGTTTTTCCTGCGAACGATTAGCAGGCCTGGAACACTTACTCTGCAGGTGGCGCATACGCGTGAGGCGGCGGAGTCGATCTTTCGCATCGTGCAGAGGATGTGGGACGAGCTTGCCGGTGGATTTACAGAAGGGTCCGCTGGTGCGGAGTCGAGCGAATGTGGGACTGATGGTCTTTCCGGAACTCGGCAGCGAGTATCGGGTGGCGAGCGCGGCTGATGTGGGAGCAGGCAGAGGGATGAGTGTGCAGAATCTGCATTGCAGCGAAGTGAGTCGATGGCCTGGTGATGCGGCAGAGACGTTGGCGGGATTGCGGGCAGCCCTGGCGCCAGACGGTGAATTGGTGTTGGAGAGTACGCCGAATGGAGCGTATGGAGCGTTCTATGAGGAATGGTGCCGGGGTGTCGATGAGGTGTGAGGACGGGGGCGGGTTGGTGCGGCATTTTCTGCCTTGGTGGCTGGAGCCAGCATATGTGCGACGCGCCCGTGACGGTGGAAGCGATGAACGAGGCAGAGTCGATGTTGGTTGGGCGGCATGGGCTCAGTGAGAGAGCAGATCGGCTTTCGCAGAGGATTGGAGAGAGACTACGGCGGCCTGCGCTCGCAGGAGTTCGCTGAGGACGCAGAGACATGTTTCCGTGCGACGGGGTCTTGCTTCTTTGCGATTCGACGCGATTGAACGCCGGATGGCGGAACTCGAGCCGGCAATGATTCAGCGACGTGGGGAGGCGCTGACGGTTTGGTTTCCGCCGTTGTCGGGATGCAAATACATCGTGGCGGCGGATTCGGCGGGGGGTGGCGAAGAGGGAGATTTTGCTGCCGTTCAGGTGATCGATCAGGATACTGGTCTGCAATGCGCGGAGCTGCAGGAGCGGTTGCGGCCGGCGGAACTGGCGAAGGTTGCAGTCGACCTGGCGAAGGAGTATCACGGCGCGCTGATAGCGGTGGAGCGGAATAATCACGGTGCTGCGGTGCTGGCGTACATCGAGACCAGCGAAGGTTATCGGAACGTGTATCGGCATAAGGGCGAGGAGGGCTGGTTGACGACGGCAGCCTCGAAGCCTGAGATGGTAGCGCGGCTGGGATCTTTGCTCGAGCAGTGGCCTGAGATGTTTCTGAGCAAGAGATTCTTGAGTGAGTGCAGGACTTTTGTTGGCGGAGAGCGCGGAAAGATGGGAGCAGCCAACGGGGCGCACGATGACTTGGTGATGGCGATGGGGGTAGCACAAGCGGTGAGGGCGGAGATGTTGAGGGGTGGCTTCGGTGGACACGGTGCAAATGGGATAAGGTGAAGCTAGGTGATGGGCGTTGGCAGTAACGGCGGTGCAGGCAATCCGGCGGATGCGCGGTGGAGCACAGAGCCAATTGATGCTGGGTGCGGATGGAAACTTGTGGGTGGTGAAGTTCAAGAACAATCCGCAGCATCTGCGTGTGCTGGCGAATGAGCTGATTGCGACACGGATTGCTGAGGCCGTCGGGTTGTCGGTGCCGAAGACCGACGTGATCGAGGTCAGCGAGTGGCTGATTAAGAATAGTGCGGAGATGGTGGTGGATCTCGGGCGGGGCGTTCGCGAGCGATGCGCAGGCGGCCTGCAGTTTGGGAGCCGGTTTGTCGGGGGTTTGATGCCCGGGCAGGTAGTGGATTATCTGCCGGAGCCGCAGATGGATGAGGTTCGGAACCTGTCGGAGTTTGCGGGGATGCTGGCCGTGGATAAGTGGACGGGCAACTGCAACGGGCGGCAGGCTGTGTTTGAACGTCGACCGCGGGAACGGAAGTACAGGGCGACGTTCATTGACCAGGGATACTGCTTCAACGCGGGGGACTGGACGTTTCCAGATGCGCCGCTGCGAGGCGTGTTCGCGCGCAATCAGGTTTACGCGCGTGTTCGAGGATGGGAGAGTTTTGAGCCTTGGTTGAGCAGGGTCGAGGAGTTTTCGGGAGAGACCTTGGGGAAAGTTGCCGAGGAGATTCCTCCGGAGTGGTATGGCGGGGATCCGAGGGTGATTGAACGCTTGATGGAGTCGCTGTTGCAGCGAAGGTCGCGGGTAAGAGAATTGATTGGGCAGTTTCGGGAGTCAGATCGGGAGCCGTTCCCACTTTGGGGAATGGCGAAGAATATAGTGATTCCGAGAGGGCTTCGAGATGGGGATTTCCCCGGAAAATTTGTAAATTAGGGTGGGCGGTTGAACTGCTCAGGAGATTGTGGAGGTTTTATTGCGCGAGCGGCTACAGTGCGAATTTTCCCTCATTCGGTATGTACCGGATGTGGTGAAGGGAGAGTTTGCGAACATTGGCGTCGTGCTGCGCGAGGCCGGGCGGGAAGAGACGGCAACGGTGCGGTTTACGCGCGACTGGAGCAGGGTGCGGTGCATGGACCCAGATGCGGATGTAGACCTGCTGGAATCGTTGGAGTCGGAAATTGGGCTACGGCTGCAGGCTGGGGTAGAGCAGAAGGTTAACGCGAAGCCAATGTTGGAGACGCTGGAGGACTCGCTATCGAATAGCATTCAGCTGACCGAGATGAGGGGAACGCTGGCGGAGAGTTTTCCCGCGGAGTTGGAGCAGCTGTTGCGGATGTATGTGGAACCGTTGAAGTTGCCGTCGACGCGGAGGAAAGCAAGCGGGCGTGGCGCGATCGTTTCGACCATGCGTGATGCGTTTGAACAGGCGGGTGTGTGGCGATTGATGCGCAAGAAGATTGCAGCTTCGGCCTACACGCAGGCCGGTGATCCGCTGAAGATCGACTGTGGCTATCGCAATGGCAAGGTGCGGATGTTTCACGCGGTGTCGTTGGAGAACGATGTTGAAGGTGCAAAGAGCATGGCCTACTCGGCGGACGCGTTGCGTGCGGGTGTATTGAATAGCGAAGGCGCCGAATTGGAGCTAACTGCTGTGGTCGAGAGGATCGCGTCCATTGCGGACCAGGAGCAATATGGATTTGGTGTAAGTGTCTTGGAACGAGAGGCGATCCGGGTCTTGACGGTTGCTGACATGGGAAGGGTCGCGGATACGGCGAAGCGAGAGTTAAGGGTTTAGCACCTTAAAGAGAACGGGCGAAGTTATGTAGACGAGGCGTGACCCCAACGGTTGCGCCTCTTGCGTTTAAGAGGGAGATCGGAATGGGTTTGGGAGCGGCGGTTAGAGATATGTGGGAACGAGTTGCCGGCGTGGCAGCATCGGCGGATAACGGGGGCGAGCGGAAGACAGCCGTAACTCCACTGGGGATGAACTCGATCTTCGCGCCTTTCAGGACGACGGGAGTGCAGAACGCACTTCCCAAGCCAACAGCAGCGAACTTGCGTAGATTTGCAGAGACACCAGTGGCGCGCCGGGCTATCAACTGCATTAAGGACCGGATTGCATGCATGGATTGGCAGATCGAGGTGCGGCGCGGGGCGGGCGAGGATATGGCGGGCGATCGCGTGCAGCGCGCAGCGTCACTGAGCAAGGCGCTCGACACGCCAAATGAGTGCGACAGTTTTCGAACCATGATCGAGCAGGTGATCGAAGACACCCTGGTAGGCGGGTTTGGGGCAGCTGAGATTGAGACAGGGGACGCGGACCGGCCGATTCGCTTGTATCCAGTGGATGGAGCGTCGATCCAGGTGAATGCCAACTGGAAGGGGGATCCGAACGATCCCCGCTATGCCCAGATTACAGGCAAGCTGGGGAAGGATTCTCTGCTGCCGCTGCGTGACGACGAGTTGATGTATGTGCGCTTGAATTCGCGCAGCCACACGCCGTTCGGATTGGGCAAAGTCGAAGTTGCGTTTGAGTCGATTTCGCACTTTCTGCAGGCCCACCGATATGCGGGCAGGCTGGCCTCGAACAGCGTAGTGCAGTATGCGCTGTGGTTGAACGAGCGCACGCCGGAGCAGCATGAGCGGCTGACTCGGTGGTGGCAGGATGAGGTGGAGGGGTCGGGAAGAGTTCCGGTGCTGAGCTCAGAGCAGAAGCCCGAGGTGCTGAAGTTTGCGGCAGGAACTGATGCGGATTTGCGGTTGGAGTGGCAGCAGTTTCTGCTGACGATGATTGCGAATGCATTTGATCTGCCGGCCATGATGTTGGGCGTCGCGCAGGACGTCAACCAGTCCACTGCAAGCGAGCTCGCCGATGAGGCGTTCCAGAACGCGATCGTTCCGTTGGCTAAGCTCATTGCCGATCACATCACGCGCGATGTCATTGTGAAGCGTCTTGGCTGGAAAGACCTGAGGTTCGCATGGACCGACCTGGAGAGCCGGGACGAGACTGTGGAGGTCGACATTCAGACGAAGTTGTTGGCCGCGGGGGTTCTGTCGGTTGCCGAGGTGAGGGCGATGCGCGGCTTGGCGCCAGCAGAGTTGGCAATTCCTTTGGTTGAGCCCCATGATGCGTGACGCGGTACGTGCAGGTGGGCTGAAGGAGAGGTACGAGGAGGTAAACGTGGACAGAGCAGTGCATTTGCGTCGCGCAGGCAGGCGACGCTGCGGCGAACGCGAACTGCGGGCGATGGCAGTGGATTTCCCAGAGGTGGTGGGGCATCCTAATCGATTGCCATTTCAAGGGTGCTTGACGCTGGTTGATGTACCCAGCGATAAAGCACCGAGCGGCGCGCGCGGACATCGCGTGGTGTTGACGAAGGCGGCCGCTGAGATGGCGCTTCCCAGCTTGTTGGGAATGGCAGTGGACTACAAAGCAGGATGGGACGGGCATGATGCACGACAGAAATGCGGCATTATCACGTCTGCGCATCTGGAGGGCACTCGCTTGTTGGTGGGTGGCTTCTTGTTTGCACGGGATTATCCGGAGATGGAGGCCAAGGTTGGTGGGCTGACCGCCGGTATGCACACTGCGATGGGAATGAGCTACGAACTGGCGGATGCGCACGTCGCTGATATGAGGGAAGCGGTGTGGCGGCTAACGCGAGCCACCTTCACAGGCGCGGCCATTCTATTGCGTGAGAAGGCTGCTTATCGGGCAACTTCGTTTCACGTAAGCCGCCCGAGTGAGTGCGGACAGACACGAGTTGCAGCAACGAAGTGAGGCGTCCGTATGGATGTCAGAGAGACGGAGGAAGGCAATGGAAGATAGCAACGTGATGGATTTGATGGAAGCAACAGAGCGTTTGGAAGCCGTGGCTACTGCACTGGAGCAGGCCGCATCGCGCTTAGCGGAGCGACAGGTGGCACTCGCTGCCGAGGCAGAAGAGCATGTCGGCCGCATCGTGGCCACGGTTGAGACGGCGCGCGAGGCTGAACTGGAGCGGCGGCTTGTCGAAGCCGAGGCAACAGATTGCAGAGCTCACGGCAGCGGCAGCGACGCATGCGCAGGGACGGAAGACCCTGCCCTCGGGGATGGCGACGATGCTCGCCAAGCAAGGGGTGACTCTGGAATTGGGCGCTTCGGGTGGGTCGATTGACGCGGCTGCGCTGGATAGTGCTATGGGAAGCCTGGGGATTGAGCAGCGTATTGCTGTGAAAACAGAGCTGAGGCGCGCCGGCCTACTGGGGTAGCACAGGCCGCAACGGTCGAGCTGACCGTGCGTGGGTGGATGGAAGGCAAGGCAGAGGCCGGACGAGAGTCTGGCCTTTGTCTTTTTACAGAATTATGAGGAGATAAGAATGAACGCGAAGTTTACGAACATCAACGCAACCGCCGATTACATTGGACCGGGTTCGATCGAAGTGCCCATCTACCAGACGGAGATCCTTGATCTGGTACGTCGCCGAGGAGTCTTTGGCCAACGCATCAAGCAGGTCCCCGCAACGGGTCATCCCTCGAGATACTTCGAGGAGACCGCGATTCCTGTGGCCTCTGCATCCTCGGCATTTGTGAATCCGCGGGCAATCGTCCCGGCGATCGTCCAGCCGACGCGGATTGAGAACAGCGTACCTTTGAAGGCGTTGGTTGCACAGATCAACTACAACCTCTTCGATCTTGAACTGGGCAAGCAGCAGAGCCAGTTTGCATACCTGCAAGCGAAGGATCTGACTGACACGGTGGATGGTGTTCTGCGCACGCATGATATCGCGTTGTGGAACGGCACAGACACGAGCCTGGGTTCACCGACGACTGCACAGTATTTTGGCGCGGTTGGACAGATTGTAGCTGGCGGGAATACTACCAGCATCAGCACGAGCCAGAGCATCGTTGATGGGCTGAAGTCTACGATTGCGCAGATGCTTGCGAACTCCAACTTCGGCGTGCGGCCGACGGCGATCTACGCTAACCCGGTGTTGCTGGATCTCATCGATCGCGAGATGAAGACTGAATTCAATGTGGTACTGAACACCAAGAACATTGAGGGCGGCCTTACGGTGAAGACGCTGAGCACGCAGGCGGGCGATATCCCACTCATTCCTGAGTGGACACTGCCGTACACCGGCGTACCGGGATCCGGCTCAGCGGTGCTGCCTGCCTACATCGTGACCGAGGACCTGATTGAGTATCACTGGCTGGGCGAGCAGAACCCACGCGTGTTCCAGTTGGGCATGCAGGGTTCGCTGGCGAGTCAGTATGCCGTGGTCAAGTTCGGCGCGGTTGTGGTCAAGGGCGCGAGCTATGCACACTACCAGGTGCTGGTCGATCGCTAGGAACAAGGGGGGCCGGAGCGCGGTGGACGCTCCGGCTTCGTGCCAGATCCAACTGCGAGTAGAGAGGGAGAAAATCGATGGGATATTTATTGCCAGCAGACTATGTGGCGTATGGCTTGTCGGCGGATACGGCCGATGCGTGGGTGACGACTGCCTCCGCGATGATCGAAGCTTACTGTCGGCGAACGTCGCTGATGTCGGCCAGTTATACCGAACGGACGAAAGTCCCGATCAAAGCGCAGACGGTGCGGCTGAGTTATGGTCCGCTCATCAGCGTGGATGCTGTGCAGGCGCAGTATGCGCGCCCAGGTTTCGGGGAGGACTTCTCTGGAGACTTCGCTTTTCAGACTGGATTTGCAGCGGCGTTTGCGCTGCCGGGGCAGTGGGTGGCGGTGGATCCAACCACGCTCTTTGTGAGTGTGCCAACGGGTGAATTTCGTTTTGCATGGAATGTGATGGGCATGCGTTACAGCGAAGCGGAAGTCGCGTATACGGCGGGTTTCACGACAGTGCCGAATGCGGTCCAAGTAGCCTGCGCACAAATCGTCCGCAATGCACAGGCGACCCCTGGCTTGAACGTGAAATCGAGCAAGATGGACACACTGCAGATCCAGTACTTCAGTGATTCGCTGATCGATAGCCAGGTGCAGGCCTTACTGCGGCCCTACGTGGCAGAGAGGCTCGGCTAAGGATGAGCGAGTTACAGCGATCGAGTGATGGTGCGATCCGCCTTGCGGACGCGGTGATGCGATCTGCCGGTGGTTGCATGGTGTTGTTGCGTCTTGCAGCTCCGGCTGTGCCGAACGATGACGCAGAGCAGTTGGGCCTCGCGACTCCGGGATACCAGGATGTAGTACTGGGCCCGGCGACTTTTCACAAGGCAAATAGTGTGACCAAGCTGTTGATTTCGGCGAGCTCCGTGCATGGGGTCCTTGGATCTCTTGGGTTCGACTCAGCGGATATTTTGTTCGAGACCGCAGTCGGTTTGTTTGTCGATGACCTGCTCTACAAGATCACGAACAGCTATTCGTCGCAGGCGGCGGGTGTGCCTTATTGCTACTGGCTGACGTTGGAGCCGCCGGTTCGATAGCAAGGACCTCCAGCGCATAAATCTAAGGAGCTAATTATGCAGAACGCAAAGGACACGTTCTATGAAGTCTTGCGAAGCCGGCTGGTCGCGCTCAATCCGGAGCGAACGATCGTGCTGCGCGGCGTCGTGCGGCCGGGTGTATTGGTCGAGGAGAATGAGCTGCTCTCAGCCGTAGCGATTCCTGACTGCTTTCGTTTGCGCTGGTCTGTGGCGCGAGCGGATCCGAATGGAGTGATGCCGCTGGTGACGTTGGAATGTACTGTGGACTACGAAACTGCGGGCACCGGAATGAATGGTGGGATGGGTCGCGGGAGAGCGCTGGCAGCTATGGACGCCGAGTTGCAAGGCGCGGTGAATACGTTGCCGAGGAACGTGTTCAAGATGAACTATTCAGGCCTCGCGAACTGCGAAGCGGCAGTAGCAATGCACACGAGCGTCTGGTGGAGTGAGGTTGCTCTTGGCGAAACGGTGACGAAGGATGACAGGTTAGCTCGAACAGCAACTGTCCAGTTGATGAGTTACCAGGAAGCAGGTGAGCTGTGAATGACGTGATGGATACGATGTCGCCGATGATGGGACGGGTAAGCGCATATTTTGCGCCAGTCAACCGCACGGCGCGGCTAGCAACTATCTTTGATGCGGCTCAGGATGGGGGATTTGCGCTGAACAGCCCGCCTTCGCCTTGGGTTGGTCTAGGCTGGATCACGGGATTCACGCGCACGTGCGGTACCAAAATTGAGGCGATACGCACTGGATCTCCTGCGGTCGCGCAGATGCAATCTCGCACGGAAATTGAAGCTACGGTTGCCTTCGCATTTGATAGCTGGGGTAAATTGCAGATTGCGCTCTCAGCCGGCACACAGCAGATGAATCTGCTCAAGGTAGCGTCGGGATCACCTAGTGAGGGGTCTGGCGGAACGGCCATCTCTGCAGTGGCCTTACAGGCCGGCTCAACCGCGAACGTGATAGAGGTGGGCACGACCGCTGCTAGTGGGTTCATCGTCGGCGAATTGATCGCGGTTGATGTGGACTATGGCGCGCAGACAGGATTTGTTGGCAGTGGGGTGAGTGGAGCGTACGTCCAAGCCGCGCTAGCCGATGTGGATTACATTCGCCGGGTGACATTGAACGTTGGGCGCATTACTGCCGTCAACGTCGCAACAGGTGCCCTCACGCTGCAGTGGCCGCTCATTGCTGGGGTTCCCACCGCAACGATGAAGGTGAGCGGCGTGGTTGGATTGTGCGATCGAGAGGGCTCGAGCTTCTTCCAGGAATGGTCTGCGGTGTTCGTTGGCGAAGGACAGCAAGGCGAGCGAGTGATCTGGCACTATCCGCGGCTGCAAGCGATGAGTGGTGCTGCCGAGGCGAGTGCGAAAGCTGGGGGAGGATACGAAAAGATTCAGCTGAGTGCGGCGTTCCGCGCGCTACCGGTCAAGGATCCGGTAGACGGTGAGACGGTTGTTTGTTTCCGAAGTTATGTAGCTGGTTAGAAATGCATGAAGGAGAGAATGTGCACATTACGATCGACAATCTTGATGGACTAGGCGCGATCGATTACACCAAAGCAGTCGCCGTAGAAGGGCCGATCACGGTGCAGCGTGCTCTTAATGAGCCTTCGCGCTGCACGGCGGAGATCGTCTTAGGCGTCGGGGGACTTGCGGTGCCGGTACGGCGCGGAAAGGTAATAGTGACAGCGGCGGACACAACAGTGCTATTCACCGGCTACCTGGCCACCGAGCCGATCAGGCTATACGCGGGAAATGCGTCTACGGGCCCCGTCTATCGTGCTTGTGTTGCCGCGGTTAGCGATGAATGGCTTCTCGATAATCTTGGTTCCGGTGCGGGTTTGAGGGATGCGCAATCGCTTGGCCTCGGTGGCCTGGCGCTAGTGGCGCAGATGGCGTTGCGGGCGCAGTCGGGAGGATCAGCGGGGATGACAGTGAGTGGTTCTGGAACGATTGCGACCACGGGCGCGTTTGCAGCACGCGCGTCGTCGCCCTTCAGTGTCAATGCCGCGAATGCGGCTAGCTCATCTTATGCAGCTTATCGCGCGTTGAATGGGCAGATTTTTATGCAGCCTGTGGGGAATGTCACCCATGCGTTCAGCGATGCCAATGGCACTTTGTCAGTCTCTGAGCTGCAGACGAGTGCCGTACGCGAACTGGCTAACGATGTGACGCTTACCGGTGCCGAGGAACCGGCGGCGTACATTGAGGAAAACTTCTTTGGCGACGGTACGACCACCGTCTTCGACCTCAGCGATTCCGCCTACCGCGACACGAATCGCACGCTGGTGCTGGATAATTTCAATGAGGCCGCATTGAATCCAGCACAGTGGATTGCGGCTGATCCGGGGAGTTACTTCTCGCTGACTCCTGCGGGCCTGACGATGAATGGCGGCAACGGCTCCGATGGCCAGACCACACTCACCGCAATTGATGCAATCGAGATGGGTGGATCCATTGTTGTGCAGTTGAGTGGGGTTCTGCTCTCTGCTGCTTGCAATGGCATGCTCGCGGGAATGTATCAGGGGATTCCTGTTCTTGCAGAGTGCTTTGCGGGCTTTCGTGTGCGCCAGAGCGTGAGTGGTACTGGCGGTGTTACCGTCATCGTGCCGGTTGTCAACGGTGTTGAGGCAGGCACGGTGTTCACACCGATTGCCGGCCACTCCTATACGTTGCGGTTGAGACTGCATTGTGCTGAGATGCAGCGTGTGTCGCAACGCTACTACTGCATGGTGGATGGTGTCATCGAAGGGTTCGGCAATCCTAACGGTGTGGCCGCTCCGATCGACATGGTGTTTGAGTTGGTGGATGAGGGTGCCGCATCGAACACGCCGGCGACGGTGTTATACGACACCACTGCGGCAGGGGCGACTGTTAGCAATTCGCCTGCGACGTGCTCGTTTGTCTTTACCAACGCGACGCAGATGTTCGGTTCGATTGGCTCGGTGAGTGCGACGCGTACCGGCAGTCTCTGGATTGTGAGTACGTTGCCAGGCGGAACTTTGCAAACGCGATTGATTGGTGTTGCGGGCCAAGGTGTCGATTGCACTGTAAGTTACGGGACCGCCGCAGGCTCGCCAGGAAAGGTAACGTTTCTTGCAGGCCGTGTTCCCGTGGCAGGTGAGCGTCTGACAGTGAACTATCGCAATCAACAGCGATCGGTTGCGCGGCTCGCAGATACTGCGAGCGTTGCGTCAGAGGCAGTGAACGGCACCCCAGGCACATGTCGCTGGCTGGGCGCTGTTACGCTTCCGGTTGCGCGCAGCAGTATAGATTGCGAGAGTGCAACGCAGGCGGTGCTGGCGTTTGCGACAAGCCGCACTGCTGCCATCGCTGGAACATACTCGCTCGTGAACCCGTCCGAGGACATCTGGCCGGGCGACGTCCTGGCAATTACGAGCGCGGGAGTGACATCGTCAGTGCTGGTGCGGAGCGTGGTGGCGCAAGACGGCAATGCCGCACCGGAGATCCGGCGATACAAGTTGGGCTTCGCGAACGACTGGGCAGCCGAGTGGGCTGCAGGGATTGGATTGAAGTTGAGTGAAGAGATTGCGGCGGATGCTTATCTGCCGCAGACAGCGTCGAGCGCGCCTGGTCAGGTGCTTGCAAACCTGCAGCAACTGACTGTCGTGAGTTTGACGGATACTGCCATGCAAGTGGATGCCGGAATGGCTCCGCCTGCAGGCGGTGGGTTTGAGGTTCGGTTGAAGGATTGGGAGTTTGGAGTGGGAATCGATGCGGCAGAAGTGGTGCTTCGAAGCCCCGTTCGGAGCTTTTCGATCCCGATCGCTGCCCAGTTGGAACGCATCTTTGTGCGCATGTATGACGCGAGCACGCCGCCGTTGTACTCGCGCTTTTCAAGCGCGGTGTTTGTGAATGTGCCGATCAACGAGACGGCTTAGGGGAAGTAGTGATGGGTGACGAGGTGAGTCGATGACGGATTTTGAAAGTCAGGTATTGCAGGAGTTGAGCGTCCTAAAGTCGCAGATGGAACAACTACTGGGAATAGGTCAACCAGGCCGTTTGCAGCAACTGGAGGGGCGCGTCGAGGAGCACGAGCGTAGCGTTCAGCGGTTGAAGGGCGCCGGGGTAGTGTTCGGGGGGATTTTGACGATGCTTCACATTCTCATCGCGTATTTGATTGAACGCTTCGACAAAATGTAGGCAAGCTAAATAACAACAACAATGTGCCACATTTAAATTGTCAGGTTCTTGGGCTTTTCGTAAACAGTCTTCGCGCTGCGCCCACCAGCTGAATGAGCTATGGCCTGATTGTAGGAGGTAGCAATGAGCTATCCGATATCTTCAGACCAGTTCTCCAGGTACGCCTTGAAGTCGGACATAAACTTGCCTGCATCCGCGCCGTCGATAATTCGGTGATCAAAGCCGAGAGTGAAGCGTTGGATACTCCGAATTGCGATCGTATCCTGGCCGTCTTTGTCGGTGAGCACCACGGCCTCTTTATTGAGGCCGCCGATTCCGAGGATCGCCGACTGAGGTTGCGCGATGATGGGCATGCCGAATTGCTCGCCGAAGATGCCGGAGTTGGTCAGGGTGAAGGTGCCGCCGGCGACATCGTCGGGAGCGAGCTTCTTGGAACGGGCGCGATCCGCGAGGTCGACAATCGCGCGGGCAACGCCGAGGAAGCTCTTTTCTTCTGCCTGCTTGACGACGGGGACGATCAGCCCCCACTCCAGTGCGACGGCAATCCCGATATTGATGTTTCTGTTGTAGAGGATCGATTCGCCCTGCATAGAAGCGTTCACAATCGGATGCTTGCGGAGAGCCTGTACGGCGGCGCGCGTGATGAAGGGCATGTAGGTCAACTTCACGCCGTTGCGCTGCTCATACTTGTTCTTCTCCTTTTCACGCAGCTTCACGATGCGCGTCATATCCACCTTGAAGACCGTGTGGACGTGCGGGCTGGTGGCCTTGGATTCGACCATGCGCTTGGCAATGATGGAGCGCATCTTGGACAGTGGAACCAGTTCGCCAGGTAGCGGAGCCGCGGTGGGAGCGGGTGCGGCTTTGGAGGCAGCCGGAGCGGTGGGAGCGGGTGGGGCGGCGGTCGGGGTCGGAGAAACTCCCGGAGCCGCCGCAGGTGCGCCCTCAAGATGACCAAGGATGTCTTGTTTAGTAATTCGACCGGAAGCGCCGGTGCCTGGAATTCCCCTGAGGTCAATCTTGTTCTCGGCGGCTATCTTGCGGACTAGAGGCGAGGAACGCAGGTCTTTACCCGTCGAGGCGGGAGCAAGGGCAGCAACGGGCGCGACAGGAGCTGGTGCGTTGGAAGCCGGGGCAGGAGCAGCAGGTGTCGACGCGGAAGCAGCCGCGCCGCCGCCAATCACTGCGACCACCGTGCTAACTGTGACCGTCTGGCCTTCCTGCACGCGGATCTCGGAGAGGACGCCGGCAGACGGCGAGGGAATCTCTGCATCCACCTTATCGGTGGAGATTTCGAAGATGGGTTCGTCACGCGCCACCGTGTCCCCAACCTTCTTGAGCCACTTCGTGAGCGTGCCTTCGGTGATGGATTCGCCCATCTGAGGCATGAGGACTTCGGTGCCAGGGCCGGATGCTTCGGGAGCGGGGGGCGGAACTGCTTGATCGCTGGCTGCGGTGACTACGGCTGCAGGTGTAACCGTCTGCTCCTGTACCGCTTCATTCACCGCCGGGGCAGGTGGGGCAGCCTCGGCTGAACCCGAGTCGTTGATAGCGCAGACGACGGTCCCAACGCTAACCGTAGCGCCCTCCTGCACCTTGATTTCGCCGAGCGTGCCGGCCGCAGGAGATGGAATTTCAGCGTCGACCTTGTCGGTGGAGATTTCAAAGAGCGGTTCATCGCGAGCGACGGTGTCGCCAGGCTTCTTAAGCCACTTGGTGAGCGTGCCTTCCGTGATTGATTCGCCCATCTGGGGCATAACGACGTCGATTGGCATGAGTAACGGGTCTCCGGGAGAGGCTACGGCGCAGGGTAGAGCGCAATTTCAGATTATACGGGTCTAACCGATGTAAAGACCGAGATTAGCCGCGATCTGTACCGCTTGGTAAGAAAGGGGCGGCTAGGTCGAAATCGGTTGTGTGCCTAACAGTTGGTTGAGGGATTCGGCGGCAATCACCTGTCGCTGGAAGACTCGGCCGAAGTTAGCGGCGACAGCGTTAGCGGTCTGGGAGAGTGAGGGTGGCGGACTTTGAGGGGATTCCATTTCCAGCGAGGTTATTGTCCGATCGGTAATGCCGCATGGGATGATCCAGTCGAAGTCGCGCAGGTCGGTGGAGACATTCAGGGCAAACCCGTGGGACGTCACTGCCTGGGAGACATGGATGCCGATCGCGGCGATCTTCTTCTCTCGAACGCTGCCACCTGGCAATGTCCAGACGCCTGTGAGTTTGCAGATGCGATGAGTTGGGACACCGAAGTCTTTGCAGGTAAGAATCAACGCCTCTTCCATCAGGCGGACGAAATCAACGGGCCCTAGATGCGGACCACGTTTGCCGGGAAGGTCTCCACGAAGATCGAAGATGGGGTAGCCGACAAGCTGGCCAGGGCCGTGGTAGGTGACGTCCCCACCGCGATCGATCTCGTGGATTTCGATGTTGCGGTTCGATAGCTGCTCATCGGTGGCGAGAATGTTGGAGCGGGAGGCGTTGCGACCAAGGGTGAGAACAGGTGGGTGCTCGAGCAGGATGAGCGTGTCGCCAATTGCGCCCGCCTTGCGCGCGGCGACTACCTCAGCCTGGATGCGCAGGCCTTCAACGTAAGAGACGCGGCCCAGGTGAAGGAGTTGAATGTGCATATTAGAGGCCAAGATCGCTGAGGCTGGGATGATCGTTGGGACGAGGTCCCGAGGGCCAGTGGAAGAGTCGCTCGGCTGAGGTGATTGCCAAGTCGTTGATGCTGGCGTGGCGGGCGGTCATGAGGCCGTTGGCGTCGAACTCCCAGTTTTCGTTGCCG
Source organism: uncultured Acidobacteriaceae bacterium (assembly GCA_963796535.1). GTDB lineage: Bacteria > Acidobacteriota > Terriglobia > Terriglobales > Acidobacteriaceae > Granulicella. Next base: position 339,143 of record CAWCMO010000005.1, on the reverse strand, counting down.
TAGGAGCGAAACCACTGGCCGGCTTCATCATGCGACTCATAGGCGAATCGTACCGCGATGCGGTTTCCGGCGAACGTCCAGAGTTCCTTGATGAGGCGATAGTCGGATTCGCGCTGCCATTTTCGGGTGAGAAACTCGATGATGTCTTCGCGGCCATGGAGAAACTGATTACGGTTTCGCCAGCGGCTATCGATGGTGTAGGCGAGCGCAACCTTCTGCGGATCGCGGCCATTCCACGCGTCCTCTGCTTTGCGTACTTTCTCGATAGCCGTCTCGTGCGTGAACGGCGGAAACGGAGGCCTTTGTTCTGTGGTCATGGCTTCCTCCTGATTGCCGGTTTTTAGACGTTGATGGCCATGCCTTCGACGCTGGAAAAGCCGTCCAGCAAGCTTTCGGAGAGGGTGGGATGCGCGTGGATAGTGAACATCATTTCTTCTACCGTGGCTTCAAACTCCATCGCGACGACGCATTCAGCGATGAGTTCCGTGGCTTGAGGTCCGATGATATGAACACCCAACACTTCGCCGTATTTGGCCTCCGAAACTACCTTCACAAAGCCGTCGTGCGAGTCGACGATGGTCGCTTTTGAGTTGCCGACGAAGGGGAACTTGCCCACCTTGACCTGATAACCCTTCTCCTTGGCCTGGGCTTCTGTTAGGCCAACGCTACCGATCTGCGGATCACAGTAGGTGCAGCCGGGTACGCGGTATTTCCGCACAGGACGCGCGTATTTGCCGGCCAACTTGCTGGCTACAACGACACCACACATCGCGCCGACGTGGGCGAGTTGCGGCAGCCCGGCAACAATATCCCCGATGGCATAAACACCGGGCTCGGAGGTTTCCATCCACTCATTGACGGGGATGAAGCCGCGGTCGAGGGTGATCTTCACCTTGTCGATGCCTGCGTCCGCGGTACGCGGGCCGCGGCCGACTGCAACGAGGACTTTCTCTGCTTCTTTGACCTGCGGCTTACCGGCAGCGTCGGTGAAGCTAACCTTTACGCCGGCGCCGGTCTTCTCAATTTTCTCGACTTTGCAACTAACGTTCACGTCGATGCCGCGCTTCTTGTAAGCCCGCGTCAACTCCTTCGAAACCTCTTCGTCTTCAACTGGAACAATACGCGGGAGCGCCTCAATGATGGTCACATCGGAGCCGAAGCTCTTGAATACAGAGGCGAATTCGACACCAACCGCTCCTGAGCCGATCACAATGAGGGATTTTGGCAGAGCTGGCAGGGTGAGGATTTCTATGTTGGTGAGGATCGTGTCGTCCGCCTTGTAGCCGGGTAGCATGCGGGCGTCGGAGCCTGTCGCAAGGACAACCTTCTTCGCCAAAACCTGGGTTGGGGTCTGCAGCTCTGATCCCTCGCCTTTGCCTTTATCTTCGGCAGACACATCCACGGTAAAGACACCGGCTTTGGCGGGGCCGGTGAGACGGCCATGGCCACGCACGACGGTGATCTTGTTTTTCTTCATCAGGAAGTCGAGGCCCTTGGTGTGCTTCACGATGATGTCGTTCTTGCGCTTAAGCAGGTTGTCCCAGTTGAGCGTGGGTGAGGAGACGCCTTCGATTCCGTAGCTGGACGCATGCTTCAGGTGGTCCCAGATCTCAGCCGAAAACAGCATGGCCTTGGTGGGGATGCAGCCCCAGTGAAGGCAGGTGCCGCCTAGTTTGTCGGTTTTCTCGATGAGTGCGACCTTGAGGCCAAGTTGTGCCGCGCGGATGGCGCAGGTGTAGCCTGCCGGGCCGCCGCCGACGATAGCCAGGTCATAAATAGTGTCTGCCAAGAGAGTGTGCTCCATTCGTTGGGCGATCACGGCCGGCGGTATCGCTTGTTCCCGTGTTCTCAAGTTCCCTGAGACCTTAGTTTAGCCGTTGCCGCAGCCCCACGTCATTCGATGTGTGACGGAGTCGAGCGATTCAAACGGCCGTTTCATCAAGTTTTGAAAGAAACCATGCGCTCCTGGAGGTGCGCTTTCCATGCAGAAATTTAGTTATAGTGATCGAGGATTAGAACTCACCAAGAGCTTTGAGGGACTCCACCTGAGGTCGTATCAAGATTGCGCGGGCGTTTGGACGATCGGTTACGGTCACACAGGCCCTGGGGTCTCTGCGGATCAATCCATCAGCGAGATCCAAGGAGAGAAACTGCTCCAGGCAGATCTGGCAGAGGCCGTCGCCTGGGTGAATCATGTGGTGCAGGCCGTGATCTCACAGAACCAATTCGATGCGATGGTGGATTTTTGCTTCAACGCTGGTCGCGGGAACTTCGTTCAGTCCACGCTGTTGCGAAAGGTGAATGGCGGGGATCTTCAGGGTGCTGCCGCACAGTTCGCGTTGTGGGTCCACGCTGGCGGCCAAGTCGTTGCCGGACTACTGCGTCGCCGGAATGCGGAAGCGGCGCTGTTTGTTGCCTGAGCGTGTGGCCGCACTTTGCGCGGGTGGGTGACTCTAGAGAGCCTGCGCGGCGTCCTTGGCAAAGTAGGTGACGATGAAGTCTGCGCCGGCGCGGCGAATGCTCAGCAGGCTTTCGAGCATTGCGCGTTCGGGTTCCAGCCAGCCGCGCTGAAAGGCGGCGTGCAGCATCGAGTATTCGCCCGAGACCTGGTAAGCGCCCATCGGGAGATCGAATCGGTTGCGAGCCTCACGGATGACATCGAGGTAGGGCATTGCGGGCTTCATCAACAGCATGTCGGCGCCCTCGGCAATGTCCTGCTCGATCTCCCGCATGGCTTCGCGGAGGTTTGCGCCGTCCATCTGGTAGGAGCGCCGGTCGCCGAACTGGGGAGCCGAATCGGCCGCCTCGCGGAACGGGCCGTAAAAGGCGGAGGCAAATTTTGAGGCGTAGCTGAGGATCGGCGTGTTTTGTTTGCCGGCTTCGTCGAGCGCGGTGCGAATAGCGGCGACGCGGCCGTCCATCATGTCGCTGGGGGCGATGACGTCGGCACCTGCCTCGGCGAGCGATGCTGCTGTTTTGGCAAGCAAGGCTACGCTGGAGTCGTTCTCTACGTCGAAATGGTCGCCGTCGCGCGTGACGATGCCGCAGTGTCCGTGGGAGGTGTACTCGCAGAGACAGACGTCAGCGATCACCACCAGCGATTCAGCCTGGGAGGATTTTTTGATTGCCCGTAGACCGCGCTGAACGATTCCGTCGGAGGCCCAGGCACCACTGCCTTGCTCGTCCTTTTCGTCCGGAATGCCGAAGAGCAGCAGGCCTCCGATGCCCAGAGACGTACACGCCTCGACTTCCTTCACCGCTTCGTCGATAGAAAGATTGAAGACGCCCGGCATGCTGCTGATCTCCCGACGCACACCCTCGCCTTCGCAGAGAAACAAAGGATAGATGAGGGCGGAGGGTTCCAGATGTGTTTCACGTACGAGCGAGCGCATGGCTGCGGACGAACGGAGACGGCGTAGTCGCGTTGCAGGAAATTCCATGCAGACAATTCTATGGCTAACGCTTGTTTACGTTCGTAACACCGATCACACGCAGCCTGAGATTCACGATCGGTGCTGCGCGTAAGCCAGTGCCGCGTACTCATCGCCGCTGGCACCCGGGGCGAGGACCCAAAGTGTGTAAATCCCGAGTGCCGCCCCCAGCGGAAGGTGGATCAGAGCCAGAATGCCAAAGACGATGGCGAGTACGCGTCCCCAAGGTTGACGCGTCACCAGGGCGTATCCGGTCAGAAGGATGCAGCAGACGCTGGTCAAGAGCGAAAACAGGGCCATGGGCCAGAGACTGGCAAGCCACATCGAACCGAAAGGACTCCATCCAAGGTTGAAGTCCGAGTTGCCAAAGTGCCTCCCGAAGAGACCATGAAGGATCAAAACTCCAAATACCCCCGAGAAGGCGCGCATACCGGCATAGACAAGCCAGAGAACACCCAACCCCTGAATATTCCGGGAAACGCGGTTATACGGCATCGCTGCTTGCGGATTGGCTGACCCGGGTTGTGAAAGAGTCTGGTGACCACAGCGAGGGCAGAATCGCGCATCGGGCGACAAAGTATTTCCGCATGCTGGACAGTTCATTCCGCTACCTCCCTAGAACCCTCTCTTACAATTCCAACGGTAAAGGCTACGCACAAAGCGGGTCGTCGGTCCCACCGCTCACCGGGCCGATTGAATTGACGTGGACGCGTCTTGCGGACGGCGTGGGCTCGTTTCCCCGTATTCTATTTGTGTGGCATTCCTCCCTGATATTCCGTCCCCGCTGTCTGAAATGAGTGCCGAGGCGCTGCAATGGCCTGAGCTGATCGAGCGACTGTCGCATGAGGCACAATCGCCGCTGGGCAGGCAGTGGATCAAGGCATTGCAGCCCAGCTCTGACGCCGCGTGGGTCGAACAGCAGCAGCAACGCAACGCCGAGATGCGGGATCTCATCACGGGCGGTAGATTCGACTTTCGTGGCATCTTCGATGTGACCGAGACGCTCGACAAGGCTCGGATTGAGGGTGCGGCCCTTGAGGCGATGGAAATTCGCTCGCTGATCGTGCATGCCGAACGTGTGGAGGCATGGAGGCAGATGGTCCTGGCGCCTCCGGACTCCGTGCGGGACCAGTGGCCGGGAATTGAGCAACTCACGGCTCCGTTGCTTTCCTGCGATCTTGGCGACTTGTTGAGGTCACTCAGCGGCAAAATCGAACCCGATGGCAGCTTGAGTGATGACGCGTCGCCGGAGCTTCGCAGGATTCGGCGAGCGCTCGAGCAGCAACACCGTGCGATTGAGACGAGTCTTCGACGTGCGCTCGCGAAGCTTTCGGAGGATGGTAGCACGCAGGAGTCGTTGATCACGGTGCGCGGTGAACGGTTTGTCATACCAGTCAAGAACGAGTTCAAGCGGAAGGTCGGCGGTGTGATTCATGGCTCAAGCTCGAGCGGTCAGACGGTGTTTGTGGAACCGATGGAAACCATCGAACACAACAACGAGTTGGCGCGGCTGCTGGATGAGGAGCAAGGGGAGATTCATCGAATCCTGGTTGCTATGACCCATGCGATCGCTGCTCAGAGCGACGCGCTTTTGCTGGGGGCTACGATTCTGAGTGAGGCGGACGCGCATCAGGCGATTGCGGGGTTTGCGGCTGAGTTGGGCTGTGTGCGCCCGGAATTTGCCGGATCTACTTCGGTTTGCGACGACGCAGCGACAAGCGAGTTCAATCTGGTCGCCGCTCGCCACCCGCTTTTAGACATGCGGCTACGTGCGCAGGGCGGTGTGATCGTTCCGCTAACCATTACGCTGCCTGCGGGCAAGCGCCAAATGATTATCAGTGGACCGAACACCGGCGGGAAGACCGTAGCGCTGAAGACCTCGGGCTTGATTACCTTGATGGCGCAGTCCGGCTTGCCCGTGCCGGCAGAGAAGGCGCACCTTCCATTCTTTACGGCCATCTATGCCGACATTGGAGACGCGCAGTCAATTGAGCAAAATCTCTCCACGTTTTCGGCGCATATCGTTCACGTGGAACACATTGCTCGTAGTGCGGATGCGCGATCCTTGGTCTTGCTGGATGAGCTTGGATCAGCCACAGACCCGGAAGAAGGAGCAGCGCTGGCCGTTGCGGTCGCGGAACACTTTCTTGAACGCGGTGCTTGGTGCATCATCACAACGCACCTTACTTCGTTGAAGGTGTATGCGGCCAAGCATGAGGGGGTTGTCAACGCGGCGGTTGGATTCGACGAGGTAGCGCTGGCACCAACGTATGAGCTGCGCCTGGGGGTGCCCGGAGCCTCGGCGGGGCTGAATATTGCCGCCCGGTTGGGGCTCGACCCGGCGATTGTGGCGAATGCGCGTTCACAGATGACGACGCAGCAGGTGGATATCGGAAGGTTCCTGGACGAACTGCATGGTCAGCTCACGGCGGCTACGGAAGAGCGCGAACATCTGAAATTGACTGAGCGCGAGCTGACGAAGGAACGGCTGCGGCTTGAGCAGGAGGGCCGCGCCGAGCAGCAGGCCCGGACGCGTGAGCTGGAGAAGCAGCTGAAGAGTCTCATTGAAGACTTCGAAGTGCAACTACGAGACACCGTGAAGGCGATTGATGACAAGACTGTCGCGCAGAAGATCGCTCGGGATTCGGCCCTCCGCATCGCGCGACTGAAGCGTGAGTTTTCCGAGCAGTTTCAAACGACGGTGGTCGCTCACAGTACCCCTTGGACCAACGAGGCAGAGAGGAAGACGGCTGAACGGCAGCGCGAGCCGAAGCCCGGCGACATCGTTCGCTTGAAGTCGCTCAATCGCGAAGGTCGAGTAGTGCGCGTCATCGACGCCAAGACACTGGAGGTCGCGGTCGGGTCCATGAAGACACGCGTGGGACGCGAGGATATTGCGGAGATCACGGCGGTATCCGAGAAGCCGCTCGAGGCGGTGAAACGCCGCGGAGGCATTACCGTTTCCACGACATCGAACTCGGACGACTCGGACTATATGACGTCAGAGATTAACGTGATCGGGCGAACTGCGGACGAGGCCGAGAGTGAGGTGGAGCGCTTCCTGGAGCGAGCGTTTCTTGCTGGCCTGCCGAGGATTCGCGTGGTGCACGGGGTCGGGATGGGAATTTTGCGGCGAACGCTGAGGGATTTCCTGGTGAAGCATCCCCATGTGACTGGAGTAACGGAGCCTCCTTATAACGAAGGCGGGCAGGGCGCGACGATCGTGGAACTGCGCGTCTGACTGGGCGATTGGGGGAATCAGCAGATTCTATGGACGTTAGCGGAGCCCAAATCCCATTCCCGTTCAACGGCTGATATCCCCATTCGCTGCAATATATCCCCGTTCACTGCTAAACCAACGACTTAGAGGCGGGCCTCCCATAGCCTTGGGGTTGCAAGCTGTACTTAAAAGTGGGAAAGAACTCTTGCCACGCGATTGTCGGGGCAAACCTTCAGGAGAGATAGAGATATGGGTAAGGCGACAAAATTCTTTGAGACAGGCGTAGTCGTTGCCGCGAAGGCCGGCTGGAGTGTGTTTAGCAAGCTGAACGCAATCAGCCCGAATGCTAGCTTTACTCCGAAATGGTCGGATAAGCCCTTGCTGAAGTCGTACCAGAAGGAGAAGCCGCCCCTCGGCTGGCCGCGTACCACCGACTCCCTATGTCCGAAGTGCGTTCCCCAGATCCGTCAGCAGATCGTAGACGGCAAGCTGCCCCACGAGATTCTGCTCAATGAGAAGGTCGGCGAGATCAAGGCGCAGATCATCGAGCGTGATGGCCAGATCCTCATGGTGAAGGATTGCCCGATCCACGGACACTTTGAAGACGTTATGTCGATCGACACGGCTTTCTTCAAGCACCTCGAAGAGGTTTTCCCGGGCCGCGATATCCGCGCCCACAACGATGGCAAGCTGCACAATCACGGCACCTCGACTGTCACCCACGGCCGTGGTTCGGTGCTCACCATCGATCTGACGAACCGCTGCAACATGATGTGCGACCCCTGCTTCATGGACGCTAACCAGGTTGGTTTCGTGCACGAGCTCACGTGGGACGAGATCAAGACCATGCTCGACAACGCGGTGACGATCAAGCCGAAGCGTCAAATGTCGGTGCAGTTTTCGGGCGGCGAGCCCACGCTCAGCCCGTACTTCCTCGACGCCGTCGCCTATGCCCGCAAGGTTGGTTACACCTCGGTGCAGGCCGCGACCAACGGCATCGAGTTTGCCAAGTCCAAGGAGTTTTCGAAGGCTGCGGCCGAAGCCGGTCTGCGCTACGCGTACCTGCAGTTTGACGGCATCGGCAACGCGCCCAACTCGCACCGCAAGGTCGGCAATGCATTCGACGTGAAGCTCCAGGCCATCCACAACCTGCATGAGGCCGGCGTGGATATCGTCCCCGTCACTTGCATCATCAACGGCATCAATAACGAGCAGGTTGGCCGCATCATCGAGTTCGCTCTCGACAACCCCAAGAAGATCAACTTCCTCTCCTTCCAGCCTGTGTCCTTCACTGGCCGCGATGAGGATGTGTCCGACGAACGCCGCATGGCGCAGCGCTACACGCTCAGCCATCTGGCGCACGATGTGAAGAATCAGACCGGTCTAGGCGAGCCTGTTCGCGACTGGTTCCCGATTAGCTTTATGTCCACCTTCTCGGACTGGGCTGACCTGGTTCATGGACCGGAGCACGACTGGGGCCAGCTCTCCTGCGGTTGCCACCCGAACTGCGGTATCGGCATGGCGTTGATGATCGACAAGGAAACCAAGGAAGCCGTTCCGGTGACTGCGTTCCTCAATGCCGATCGTCTTGCCAAGGACATCGCGCGTGTGAATGACGCGGCCCGCGGTAAGTACCTGACGATGATTGGCGCGGGTTTGGCTCTCATTCGCAACTACGAACCCAAGAATGCACCGACTCATTTCAGCATCTTCTCGCTGCTGACCAAGTTCGATAAGTGCTTTGGCGCAACCGGCCGCAACTACGGCAAGGTCTCCGCTGACCGCACGATGGAAGACATCAAGATGCGCCGTGCCGATCGTTGGAACTTCCTGTTCATCGCGGGCATGTGGTTCCAGGATCTCTTCAACTACGATTTCCGTCGCACTGAGCAGTGCATTATTCCGTACGCGACGCAAGAGGGCGAGATCAGCTTCTGCGCGTACAACACGGGCGTTGGCTGGAGAAACATCATCGAGAAGATGCACATGACGTCCTCGCTCACCAAATGGTATGAGGAGCACGGCCGTCATGAGATCTTCGCCGGCGGCAAAAAGGTTGGTCTGGAGAAGGAAGCCAAGTATGACCTGGTGCTGAACCAGGCGCATGTTGACTCCGCTGCGAACGATACCTTCGACAAGAGCGGCATTGCCAAGAACGCACGCGAAGAAAAGATCCGCGCTCGCGATCAGAAGCTGAAGGAAGATGCCGAGAACGCTCGCATGGCCAAGCTGTATCGCAAGGAAATCCTCAAGGAGCCGGAGCTTCCGGGTGGGTTCGTTGCAATCGGCGAGATTGGTGGGCTGGGTGGCATCAAGCCAGCCGCGCCGATAACCAGCCAGGCAGAGGTTGTCAAGAGCATCGAAGAGCCTGTAGCTGGCGACTAATCCAGAGATGAAGATGAAATAGAAAGGCTGCCCCATTTGGGCGGCCTTTCTTATTGAGCTCAGACCGTTGCAGCATGTTGACGTCATACGCCAAACTTGCGACTTTTTCGATGGAGACAAGCGCTTCCGGTAGGGTTACGTGTGGTTTGTCGTCAAATGATGCATTCTAGTAATGACTTGGAGGGTTTCGTGACTCAGGCGTACATCAACCGAATCGCTACGGCAGTCCCACAGGATGATGTGCATCAAGCCTTCGTCGCATTTGCCGATCAAATGTTGGAAGACCCTCGAGTCCAACCTGTGTTCCGTCGAATGGCTGCACGCTCGGGAATTCGGAGACGGTTCTCTGTGTTGACGCCGAACGCAGCGAGTACTGAGTTCACCGTCAATGCTCACGAGTTCTATACGCGCGGAAGCTTTCCAGACACAGCGAAGCGCATGCAGATCTTTGAGCGCTTTGCTCCGCGTCTCGCGCAGCGAACGCTGGACAAGTTGATGCTATCGCGCGAAGAACGCCAGGGCATCACCCATGTTCTGGTGACATCCTGCACTGGTCTGTATGCGCCAGGGCTGGACTTCGACATTCTCGATCATCTTGGACTCGATACGACCGTGGAACGCACCATGATCGGATTTATGGGCTGCTATGCAGCGATCAACGGCCTAAAGCAGGCGAGGCATATCGTTCGTTCGGAGCCACATGCCAAGGTGCTTCTGGTCAACCTGGAGCTATGCACGCTGCACCTTCAGGAGACCCAGGATCTTGAGCAGGTGCTGTCCTTCCTGGTGTTCGGCGACGGCTGTGCAGCTAGTTTGATCAGCGCTGAGCCCAGAGGGTTCGCAATGGACAGCTTCCGCTCTGTGCTGATTCCGGAGACGCGAGATCTGATCACCTGGAAGATCCGCGGCGTGGGATTCGACATGCTTCTGTCGGGCAAGGTGCCGGGCGAGATAGGTAAAGCACTGGCGGTCTCGGGCAGCGAGATCCTCGGCAAGCATAGCAAGGAGGACATCTCGCTGTGGGGTGTTCATCCGGGAGGCAAGTCGGTGTTGGATGCGGTGGAGCGCGGTCTGTCGCTCGACGAGGATGCGCTGGTTTCATCGCGGCAGACGTTGGAGTGCTTTGGCAACATGAGCTCGGCCACCGTGATGTTCGTGTTGGAGAGACTGATGCAGCGCGCAGTACCGGGCGAAAAAGGCTGCGCGATGTCGTTCGGTCCGGGGCTGACAGCGGAGACGATGCTCTTCCATGCCGTCTGATGCTGGTGTTGATCTGTCGCGGCGTGCGGCGCCGTCCCAGTTGCCCGAGTGGATGGATGAGCCTTGCGCGTATGAGGACTTCCGCCAGTGCCTGAGTGACCTTGGGCAAGTGAATCGACTGACACTGTCCTATCGACCAACGCTTGCATTTTTGGATGCGGTGGCAGCGGCTAAGCCTGCACAGGCGTTACGCATTGTGGACGTGGGCTCGGGCGGCGGCGATATGCTGCGCTGCGTGGAGCGTTGGGCTGAGCGTCGCGGGGTTCAGGTGCAACTTACTGGCATTGACTTGAACCCTTACGCTGCGCGCGTTGCGCGGGAATTCGTGACGGTCTCGAGTGATATCCAATGGCTTACCGGCGACGCTTTCGCCTATGCAGAGCCAGTGGACGTGGTGCTTAGTTCTCTGTTTACGCACCACTTAGAGGAGCCGGAGATTGTGCAGTTCCTCGTTTGGAGCGAAACGGTTGCGAGGCGCGGATGGTTCGTCAATGACCTGTGCCGCGAAACTGTTCCGTACAAGCTGTTCGGACTGCTGGCGAAGGGGATGCGCTGGCATCGATTTGTGCAGCATGATGGCCCAGTGTCGTTCCGCCGAAGCTTCCTTGAGGATGACTGGGAGCGGATTTTGCTTGAAGCCGGGATCGCGGTTGCGGATGTTCGGCTGGCGCGATGGACTCCGGGACGACTATGTGTGGAGCGCTTGAAGTGACCCTAATGGACCCCCTCCCCCTGCTTTCACTTTTTGCTTGGCGAAGTCGTTTAGAATGTGCTGGTTGACTAGTGAAAGCTAGTTTCAAACTGCTCATTCTAAACGGGTTACGCGCATCATTTTCTTTCTATTGGAGTTAGGGGCTTAAATGTGAAAGCTGCAGCGGCGATTGCCGGTGCAGCGCTCGAGTTGATTTCCATCTCTGCTTTCCTCGTATCAAGCGGGTGGGGGAACTATGCAAGGTTTTTTGAAATATATATCGCCAACGTTTATAGGGGGTTTGGCTGCTTTTCGGTTTCAGGCGGGCTTGGCAAGTTTTTTGGGAAGACAGGCGCCGCGTCGCTATACTGGTGGCCTCTTCGCGATTTCCAGTTGGAGGTGATCGATGGCTACGGTTACGGATGGCCGGATCGGTGAGGTGGACGCTTACATCAACAAGGCTGCAGAGTTCGCGCAACCGGTGCTTGAGTATCTACGTGAGGTGGTGCACGCCGGGGCGCCGGGAGTGGTGGAGGAGATGAAGTGGTCTCGACCATTCTTTGTGTATGAGGGCGTGATCCTCGGGAATATGTCTGCATTCAAGGCGCATTGCAGCTTTGGTTTGTGGGGGCCGGAGGTGGGCGAGGTGCTGCGCAAAGAAGGTGCTGCGCAGGATAACGGAATGGGGACGTTTGGGAAGGTGACCTCCGTTAAAGATTTGCCCCCGCGCGGGAAGCTGGTTGGCTATGTGAAACTCGCGGCCAAGGCGATTGCGGACGGCGAGCGGACGAAGGCATGGTCTCGGCCAAAGGTGGCGAAAGCGGAGGCGGAAGTTCCGGAGGCGCTGGCCGCGGCACTGAAAAAGAACAAGGCTGCGGCGAAGAAGTTCGAGGCGATGACTCCGGGATGCAGGCGGGAGTACTGCCAGTGGATTGCCGAGGCAAAGCGTGAGGAGACTCGAGAGAAGAGGGTGGCGACCGCGGTGGAGTGGATTGCCGAAGGGAAATCGCGGAACTGGAAGTACGAATCGTAAGTCCCGCGCGGGCGGCGCTACTGCGCGTAGGGCGAGGGGCTTGTGTGGTGGGGTGGAGTAAGAGGTGAGTTGCTACCAATGCTTTAGTAAGGGGACGAGGATGGGGGCGAGGAAGGCGGTGAGCATGCCGTTGGCGCCGATGGCGACTCCTGCGAAGGCGGCCGAGAGAGTGTGCTGCGGGATGACGCGGGAGGCGCCGATGCCACTGCCTGCGGTGCCAGCGGCGAGGCCTCGAGCTGAGGGTTCGTTGATCTTCAACCAGTCAAGGACGGGATCGATGGAGGTGGCGACGAGGATGCCGCCGAGGATGGCGAGGACGGCGGAGAGGGAAGGGATGCCGCCGATGCTGGACGAGACTGCGATGGCGATCGGGGTGGTAAGCGATTTGGGCGCCATGGAGAGGGCAACCACCTGGCTGCCGCCGAGTAGGCGAACGATGCCGTAGCCGCTGACGAGTCCGATGAGTGAGCCGGCGAGAAGTGCGGAGATCATGGGCCAGAAGCCACGGCGCATGTGCTCGAGTGCGCGCACCATGGGGATGGCCAGCGCGACTGTGGCGGGGCCGAGGAGGAAGTGGATGAATTGGGCGCCGGTGAAGTAGTCCTGGTAGGAGAGGTGGAGGAGGCGGAGGGTGACGCCGATGATCACGATGGCGATGAGGACGGGGTTGGCGAGCGGATTGCGAAGACGCTCTTGGAGCTCGACGCCTAAGAGATAAGAGCCAAGGGTGAGGACGATGGCGAAGAGCTGGACGATGCCGGGCGAGAGGGTATGAGGGAGGGTCATCCAGTTCATAAGCCCTCCTGATAGATGGAGGCGCGTTGGCCGAAGCGGTGCATGATCCATGCGGTGGTGACGAGGGTGATGAAGGTGCTTCCGATGAGGGCCACCGAGATTGGGAGCCAGGCGGAGCGGAGAAGCGCGAGATTGGCGACAATGCCCACGCCCGCCGGGACAAAGAGGAGACCCAGCCAGCCGAGGAGCCCGTCGGCGGCATGCTGGAGCGCGGGCGAAGGCTCACGGCGGCGGAGAATGTAGAAGGCAGCGAGCAGAATCATCCCGATGACGGGCCCCGGGACCTCAGTGTGGGTGATGGCGCGAAGGGCTTCCCCGGCCAGCTGGAACAGCAGCAGGATGAAGAGAGACTTGATCGTCGACATGGGTTGAGGCTACACCAGGCAGCGGATGACACTGTCTTGTGGTGGGCGGGTTCGCTCCCTTTTATACATGGCCTGTTTACAGAACAGGCTTAGGTTTGGATGGAGGTTCAGACGCCATGGCAATCGAGGATGCGGAGCTAAGCAGAATGCAAAAGAGGTATCACGCTGCGGTGGAGGACTGGATCGCGGCCATTCGGAAGGAAGAAGTTCTCGCGTCCGGCGATCATTCCGAAGCAGAGATAGATACGTGGGAGGCAGCTTGCTTCGCGGAAGAGGATGCGCGCGGGACCGCGAAGGCTGCCAAGAAGGCCTATGAAGACGCGTTGCGCGAAAAATTCTTTAACTTCTAGCGGCGAAGTTCGATGCGATGGTTAGGATCTCCTAGCGTACCGTGCGGCTGGGCCAGATAGACTGTCTGGAGCATGTCGAAGAGTTCGAACGCGAAACGGAACCAGGGGGTTGCGCCGAAGCACGGCAGTAGGGCGAATGCGACCGAGGTTGTTGAGGCGCCGACCCCGGAAGTGGGTGGGGTAGCTGAGCAAGGTTTGGGATTTTCTAAGCTGACGTTTCGGCGAAGGCTGGCTGCGTGGTACCGCGAGAATGCGCGGATATTACCGTGGCGGGGAGTACGGGATCCGTATGCGACTTGGTTGTCGGAGATCATGTTGCAGCAGACGCGGGTGGCGACGGTGATCGATCGATACCAGGAGTTTCTGCGGCGGTTTCCGACAATTAATGACTTGGCCGTGGCCGATGAGGAAGATGTGTTGGCGCTGTGGAGCGGCCTGGGATACTACCGTCGGGCTCGGATGCTGCACCGCGGAGCGCAGTTTGTGGATCGTGAATTTGGTGGGAAGCTGCCGCACTCCTCCGCGAAGCTGCGGACGCTGCCGGGGGTGGGGGAGTATACGGCCGCGGCGATCGCAAGCATCGCGTTTGGCGAGAGTGTGGCCGTCCTGGATGGGAATGTTGAGCGGGTGCTTCTGCGGGTGTTGGGGCAGGCTGAGCAAAAGGGCGCGAGGGCGAGAGCCCAGTTGGCAGAGGCGGCGCAGACGCTGATGCCGGCAGCGAGCCGGAGATCGTCGGGCGAGAACGCGCCTGGGGATCATAACCAGGCAATGATGGAACTGGGAGCGACGATCTGCCTTCCGAGGGCTCCACTGTGCCTGCAGTGTCCTGTAGTGGAACTGTGCAGAACGCGTGGGGAGCACGAGACTGGAGCCCGCGCAAAGATGCAAAGCCGAACCGTGGCCCATCTATTAGCGCTTCGCAAACGCGGAGTAGCGACAGAAGTTCTGCTGGAGCGAAGGGCTGCGGACGCATCGCTGATGGCGGGATTGCTGGAACTGCCAGCGCTCCGGCCGGGAGCGACGCAGGGGCGCGAGCCGATCCTGCGCCTCCGGCACGCCATCACGAATACCAACTATTATGTGCAGGTTTTCAGCGAAGGCGCTGCCCCCAAGCAGGCGATTCGAGAGGAGGAGGCGGGGTCACCGCTGATGGAAAGCGTCCTCGCGGAAAAGAGTGAATTTCGGTGGGTGACTACGACGAAGCTGGCGCAACAACCGCTGACCGGTTTGGCGCGCAAGATACTCCAGCGGCTGAATTTGATGGCCGTGCCGCACGTGACGATTCCTTTGTGATCAGGGGCCTTAGGGAGTGACGGAGGGCTGGAGAGTGACCATGGCGGCGGAACTCTGGTTGCCCTTGGCGTCGATCGCGGTGACGCTGTATCGATAGGTTGAGGCTGAGTTTGCGGTGGGGTCGTGGAATGACGGCTGGGGGATTGGTGAGGAATTTAGCTGTTTGCGCGGTGCGGTGGGTTCGCCTGTCGCGCTAAGTTGCTCGCGATAAAGGTTATAGCCAGCTAGAGGGGTGATGAGGCCGGTTTCGGTGATTGGCTGCCAGATGAGATCAACGGCGAAGGTTGAGGGGGTTCCGGCGGAGTAGCCGGCGGCGGTTAGACCTAGGGGTGCAGGTGGAGGGTAAATTCTTTGTAATGTGTATTCTATGGGGATCGAAAGGGTGCTGCGTAGCTCGATGGAGTGGTTGGCGAACTGGAGTTTGGTGCGGCGCAGGGCGCTGTAGCGGTACGGGGTATCGGGCAGTACGGCGGTGTCGAGGGTACGGTCTGCTGCCGTCGTTGTGGTATTAGAATCAGTGGTTTGTAGCCACGCGACCGTGGGTGCCGGGGTAGTTTGGTGGCCGGGGGGAGATGATTTTGGGGGGGCCAGATTCTCCGCGGCGCAGGATGACGTCGCCGGGGGAGGGGGAAGGGGTCCATTGGAGGATGATGCCCAGGCGGGAGCCTTGGGCGTGGAAGTTTTCTACCGGGGCGGGGGCAGGGCCGGAGGCTGTAAAGGCCTGATTCGAAGGACCTGCGGAGCGATTGGCGGGGCTGAAGAATTCTACGCGGTAGGCCAGGAGCTGGGGTGGGCCTTCGGTGAGGTTGGGCGGGAGGGTGTCGGTCCAGGTCACTAAGTCATGGGTATCATTGGAGTTAGCGAGTGGACATAGAGGTCCGGGGGGCGACTGGGAGGCAGGGTTGGTGGGGGAGTTGGCGGCAGAGTTGCCCGGAGAGGGTGCCTCGTAAAGGTAACTTATCAGTGGAGTTAGCAGGGGGGGTGAAGCGGAGTTCGACGGTGTTGCCGATGCGTTGGGCGGTGAGGTCGCGGACGGGTTGAGGGAGCTTGAGGGAAGGGGACTGGGGAGGGCCGGGACTGGCGCAACCGATAAGGGTAAGTGCCGCGCTGAGAGCTAGATAGCCGACGAAGGCGGGAATGATCTGGCTGCTGCGGCGATTCGGTTCCATGGAGATGAGCCTAGCATTTTCGGGCAGACTTAGCCCGGTTATTGCTGCAAATCGACTGCTTGAGGTGGGTTTCGGGACGCATTCTGAACGAATTATTGACTGACTAGTCACTCATTAATATACTCGAGGTCAATTGTGGAGGTGGCGCGTGGCCAGACCGAAGAGCGGGGACAAGCGGAGCGTAATTCTGGCGGCGGCGATGCGCGTGATCGTTAGCCAGGGATTGAGCGCGCCGACTGCGGTGATCGCCAAGGAAGCGGGGGTCGCGAACGGAACGCTGTTCACTTACTTCGAAACCAAGGCGGACCTGTTGAATGCGCTTTATCTTGATTTGAGGGGTGGGATGGCGTCGGCTGCTCTGAAGGGATTTTTGCCAGGTGGTGAGAGCCGGAGGCAGTACTTCCTGGTCTGGTCGAACTGGACGTGGTGGGCGGTGGCGCACCCGAAGAAGCGACGGGCGCTGGCGGTGCTTGGGGTATCGGACGAGATCACGGCCAAGAGCCGTGCTGGCGGGGCGCAAGACGATGGCGCCGATGCGGGAGCTGCTGGAGCGGATCCATAAGAACGGGCCGATGCGCGAGGAAGCGATGGGGCTGTTCATGGCGCTGATGAACTCGGTGGCGGAGGCGACGATGGACTACATGGTGCAGGACAAGGCGCATGCGGACAAGCACTGCCGGGCTGGGTTTGAGGCGCTGTGGAGGATGATCGCCTGATGCTGGTCGTCGTGCCTATGGATGCTTGACTGGAGGGACACTCAAGGAAAGAAATCGTTATGGGGGGACGTCTGGCGTTGGTCGCGGCCACGCTTGCTGCGGCGACGGCGTCTGCCCGCGAGACGCTGCGGCTCCGTTTAAACGCGATTGAGCAGGGTTCGAATCCAAGCGCCGGTCTCGTTGCGGCCGACGCGGGTGCGCTTGTAAACGCTACGCAAAGATTCGTTGGGCCGCTGACCGATCCATCCGGGACGGCCGGGGCGGCAAGCGCCGGCGATCGTGCGCGTAATCACGGAGCACGTACTTCCGCTGCTTGTTCCGCACATACGGTACTGGAGCACGGCGAAGATCGCGGGGCAGGTGATTGCGAAGGTGCAGTTGAAGGAGGCAGGTGTGACGGGCGTGTATTACGACGAGAGAGGCGTGCCGATGATGGGGTCGGTGCAGGTGCGGGATGAGGCGTTTCAGGATCGGGTGGTGGCGGAGACGCGGGCGCTGCTGGCGCGTGTTCCTTCGACACTCGCGAATATGGGGTTGGCGGTCGAGAAGCGGATTCCCAAAGGGAATGGCAGCAAGAAAAACAAAAGCCAGAACGGGAGACAGCAGGTTCCTCGCTCCGCTCGGAATGACAATTTCCTTTGGGAATTGTCAAAGAGAGGCAAAGGCAACAGCAACGGCCTCTTCAATAACTGTCATGAAATGTGATCATGCGTCCGAGGTTTGCTTCGTGGTTCTCGGGAAAGCCGCAAGCGGCTGCGAACTCATCGGTGTCGCGGAATGTCCCGAAGAGGCGGTCCCACCAGGTGATGTCGCCATAATTGAATCCGTGCACGTCGAGTTGGTGGTGGATGGAGTGATGTTCGGGGCGCTGAAGGAAGTAGCCCATCCAATGAGGGGTGCGGAGGTTGCTGTGGTAGAAGTATTCGCCGACCACCGCGAAGACGTTGAACCAGGCAGCCCCTTCGGGAGACGCTCCGAGGAGACAGAACAGCAGGGCACTGGCGAGGATGGAATCGGCGACGATCTCGACGGGATGCTTGTAGAAAGAGGTCAACATTTCGATGCGGGCGGGGCTGTGGTGGACCTGGTGAAAGACGCGCCAGAGCGGAGTGAACTGGTGACGTGCGCGATGCCACCAATAGAAGACGAAGGTGCCGATGAACCAGCCGAGCAGGCCCTGGAAGAATTCGGGCAGGACGCGCGAGAGATGGAAGAGCGAGGCGTTCCGGAACCACCGGTTCCAGGCAACACCGGCCAGCAGGACGACGCCCAGTTGCGCGAGATTGAGGAGGACTGCGCGAGCGTACCAACCGGGCGCCTCGGGCAGTTCGCGTCCGGGAAAGGTACGTTCGGCAATAAAGAAGAGGATTGTCGCGATGAGGATGATTGCGGTGGGGATCATGAGTGTCTCCGTGAATGCGAACTTCGATGAGCAGAGATTAGCTGCGAGTGTGTGGGAACTCTACAAGGCGCATGACAGTTTCGCGGAGTGTCACACGAGCAGACTGGGTCGCCGAACGAGGGGCGCACGGCGCTGAGGAGTAAAATCACGAAGCTCATGAACATCTCCCTGAGACAGGACAGCGACGTACCGCTGCGGCATCAACTGTCGGAGCAGATTGTCTTTCTGATTACGACCGGCGAGCTTCGCGCGGGCGAAGAGATGCCGAGCGTTCGCGCGTTGGCTCGGCGTGTCAGCGTGCATCACAACACGGTGAGCAAGGCGTACCAGGAACTTGTGCGTCGCGAATGGCTGACGCGAAAGCCGGGAAGCCGACTGGTGGTGAGAACTCCGACGAGCCAGGAGCAACCGGTCGACTCCGGCGTCGATGATCTGATCAACGAGACCATTCAGCGAGCGAGAAGGCTGGGTTATTCGCTGCAGGCGTTACGCAGCCGCGTGCGGGAACGATTGCTGGCGGAGCCGGCGGATCATCTCCTGGTTGTGGAACGTGAGGCGGGCCTGCGCGAAATTATTCAACAGGAGATGGAGCGCAAGTTCGAATGGCGAGTGGAGTGTTGTTCGCCTGCGGATTTGGTGAGGGAGCCGGGTCTTGCGATTGGAGCGCAGGTATTGGCTCCGCGTCACGTGGCAGGAGATATTGCGTGGCTTGTTCCTGTGAAGCGGCCGTGCTATCCACTGCAATACTCCAATTCGGCCGAGCAGGTGTCGATGATTCGGGAGCTTGAGCTTCCATCTACCATCGCGGTGGTTTCGGTGAGCGCGAGTCTTCTAAGGACTGCGCGGAGCCTGCTCGCACCTTCGATTGGACGAGAGCATGCGTATCAGGAACTGCTGCTGCGGGGGGATGAGGAGGTGGACATGCTTGGTGCGGACCTGGTGTTTTGTGACTCGATCGCTATGTCCAGCGTGGTGAGCAAGCGCAAGGTGCACTATCAACTGATCGCAGTCGAATGTATGAGTGAGCTCGGGACGATTTTGGCCCCTGACGTTTAGACGATGGATCGTCCACTGGTGGCGGTGTTTGCGACGATCGCGATGAGGGAGGGTCGCTGGCGGCGGGTTGGGTGAGGGGGCACAGCAGCCGTCGACTCAGAAGTTGTCGAGGCTGCTGCGATTGTTTTGTGGGTTTGGGTTGAATGGCGTGCGGTCGGCAGAGTCTGCAACGGGTCACGCGTTGTTGGGCGGATAGCTAGGGGATGAGGGCTATGGCGGAGATGGCTATGCCGATGGCGCAGGCGTCTTCGAGGAGGGCGGCGGGGAGGTCGCGGCCGAAGAGCTTGGCGACGAAGGCGCGGGCGTGGGCTCCGCCTAGGGTGCCTGCTACGGCGCCGATGGCTCCGGCTAGCGCGCCGATGAGGACGTGGCCGTTGGAGAGACCGAGGGCGATGCCGCAGAGCGTGCCGGTGATGACGCGCGTGGCGAATTGCGGAGGGATGAGGCGGCTGGGGGTCTTGGGGAGCTTGTCGTTGATGATTTCGCCGATGGCCAGAAGAGTGAAGATGTAGGGAGTGAAGGCGAAACCAAGGAAGGCGAGCCAGGTGTGGTCGAGGTGGAGGTAGCCGAGGCGGGCGGCCCAGCTGACGACGGCGAGGCCGGTGAGGGCGCGGAGGCCAGAGACGGCTCCTAGGAGAAAGGGAATGATGAGGGTGAACATGGCAGGCTCCATTCAATTGAAATCGTTGAGCGCGGGGTTGGGATAGGGAGATGTTGATCGGTAACCGCGGTCTGGGGATTAAGATACGCTCCGAATCGCAATTGATGAATGAAATTTGAAGGGGGTGGTTGGATTGGGCTATCGGCGGATGGCCCCTTGGGTGCGGGCGCGGCGTTGCGGGGATATGCTGGTTGGCTATGGCGATGGTTCATGCAGTGACGTGGCTGGTGTTGGGTGCGGGGGTTGTGGGGGCGTTGGGCCAACAGGCTCCGGCGGCGGGGAGTGGGGCGTTTGAGACGCATGCGTCGCAGGGGTTTCCGGTGGTGTCGGTGGTGGATGGGGGGACGATTGCTGGTCGGGAGGTGTCGCTGGATTCGGCGGGGAAGTTGTTGCCTTGGCCGATGGCGGGGGATACGGGGTTCTCTTATTCGGATTACTTTTTGTCGCAGTGGACTGTTGATTGGGACCAGTACCAGAGGCAGCGGCTGCAGTATTTGTATTGCTGCTTTGACTTCGATCGGACGACGTATGAGATGACTCCGGATAAGAACTGGGCGAACTCTACGGGGTATTTGCGGGCTATGTCGGAGGGGTTCGTGGAGCGGCTGTTTCCGTATACCGGGGATGCGCGGACGGTGGAGTATCTGGAGAATTTTTTTGACTACGAGATGGCGCATGGGTTGACGCCGGCCGATTATGCGTATGCGTTGGTGCCGTATGCTTCGGGGGATCCTGGGGAGAAGGAGTATCGGGGGTGGAGCTCGCATGGGGTGGATTTTATTGAGCCGCATGTGGTGGGGGAGGATGGGTATGCGTATCTGCGGCTGTATGAGATGACGGGGAAGACGAAGTATCTGCGCGAGGCGATTCTTTGTGCGGAGGCTTTGGTGAAGAACTATAAGGTGGGCGATGCGGCGAATTCGCCTTGGCCTTATCGGTGTCATGGGAAGGATGGATCGTTGAAGGATGGGAAGGGGATGTTTCCTTATTCGGCGAATGTGGTGGAGCCGATTATGTTGTTCGACGAGTTGATTCGGTTGAAGCAGGGGGATGTTGCGGCGTATGCGCGGGTGAGGGCTGGGGCCTGGGATTGGCTGATGAAATATCCCATGAAGACGAATGTTTGGGTGGGGTATTTCGAGGATGTGCCGGGAAGTATGGAGGACATGAACAATGTGATTCCTCTGGAGTTGGCACGGTATTTGTTGCTGCATCCGGAGAAGGATGTGGATTGGAGGGAGCATGCGAAGGCGCTGATGGAGTGGGTGAAGACTACTCCGCGGTGGCCGAAGTATTTAGTGCATGGGGCGTTGGTGACGACGGAGCAGGGGAGTGGCGGCAAGGATTTTTGTTGCAATCTGCCGGGGGAATGTTGCGATAGTCATAGTGCGCGGCTGGCTTCGGTGGAGGCGTTTTATTTTGCGGCGACGGGGGATGTTGCTTATAAGGAGGCGGCGTATCGGACGTATAACTGGGTGACGTACTGGCAGGGATTGCCGGGGAAGGCGCATGCTCCGTTCAGCGATCAGTGGTGGTTTACGGATGAGTTTGCGGATGGGCCGCGACGGATGATGGATGCGTTTTGGGCGGTGCCGGAGTGGGCGCCTAGGGATGAGTCGCACTTGGTGGGGTCGTCGTCGGTGGTGACGAAGATGGCGTATGGGGCTGGGAGCGTTACGTGGTCTACGTTTGATGTGGGGTCGTTGGATGTGCTGCGGTTGAACTTTTTGCCGGAGACGGTGAGTGTGGGCGGGCGGGCTGTGGCGCGGGTTCGGGATGTGAAGGCGTTGACGGGCGATGGGTATTGGTTTGATGAGGCGACGCGGGTGATGCGGATTTCGCATGCCAGCTCGCGGGATGTGGATGTTGAGGGGGTTGGGCCGGCGGTGCCGCGGCTGATCACGTTTGATGATCCGCATGTTGCGGCGGGGACGGTGCTGCGTGGGCAGTATCCGAGTGGGGTGGTGGATTGGGGTGAAGGGGGGTGGGAGATTGCGGTGCCGGGTGGGAAGTTTGGGACGTTTAATTTGAAGCTGGTGAAGGCGGGGGGTGGGGAGTTTAAGTTTTATGCGCCGCGAGTGTTTGCGGGAATCGATGTGTATAACGGCGGGGAGGGGGAGGCTGCGGTGACGATGGCGTCGGATGGCGAGAGTGCGGTGACGGTGGTGGTGAAGGCGGGGGAGCTGCGGCGGGTGAGGACTGGGTGGGTGGACGCTTGCTCGAAGGTGAGGGTTTCGGTGGTGGGTGGGGAGTTGGTGCAGTTCGATAATTTGGCCTGGGTCATGCCTTGATTCGCTACTCGGGAAACGGACAATGTCTGGGGTCGCACAGATAAATCGATTTAACTAAGGGTGAATGGGTATAATTCCGCTTCGACTTGCGGTCGAGTGGAGATGCGCGTGAATATTCGCGGAGTGGTTGCGGCTGGGTTGGTGTGGATGGGCTTGTGGATTGCGCCGCAGGTGTTGGCGCAGGGTGGGAACCAGGCTGGGATGGGGGCGGCGGTTCAGGCGCCGTTCAAGACGGCTGTGTACATTCCGGTTAGTGTGGTGTTGAAGATGCGGGACCGGGCGTGGCTGGAGAGTAGCTGGGCGCAGCTTTCGAGCCAGGTGCATGTCGATAAGGTTTATATCGAGACGTACCGGAGCAGGGTGGTGGCGGACGGGCCGTTGATTGAGGACGTGAAGAAGTTTTTTGCTTCGAAGGGGGTGGAGGTGGCGGGTGGGATCTGCTACTCGGATAGCGATCATGGGCAGTTTGTTTCGTTCACGTATTCGAAGGCGGAGGATCGGGCGTATGTGAAGAAGTGTGTCGGCGTTTACGGCGCAGCATTTTGATGATGTGATTCTGGATGACTTCTTCTTTGCGAATACGAAGGCTGCTTCGGATATTGCGGCGAAGAGGAACCAGAGCTGGACGGATTTTCGGCTGTGGGAGATGGATGAGGTTTCACGCGAACTGGTGGTGGGCGCGATGCGGGCGGCGAATCCTAAGGTCAGGGTCGTGATTAAGTTTCCAAACTGGTATGAGCACTTCGCGGCGAATGGATATGACTTGCAGGAGCAGCCGAAGATTTTCGATGGGATTTATGCGGGAACGGAGACGCGTGATCCGGAGGAGACGGATCAAAATCTGCAGCAGTATGAGGGGTACGAGATTCTGCAGTACTTCGAGCATGTGGATCCGGGCAAGATGGGTGGGGGTTGGGTGGACACGTATGACGTGCGGTATGTGGATCGGTACGCGGAGCAGTTGTGGTTGACAGTGTTTGGGAAGGCGAAGGAGATGACGCTGTTCAACTACATCGACTTGCTGGGGGAGGCGAAGCCGGGAGATCGGCCTTGGGGTAAAGAGGGGGGCGGTGTGTCGTGGGAAAAGATTGAGAGGCGGGCGAAGGGTGGGGGATTGAGCGCGCCTACGTACGCGTCGGTGGCGGGCGATGCGCTGGACCAGGTGAAGCCGTTTGTGGGTGAGTTGGGAAAGCCGATGGGGATTGCGAGCTATCGGCCGTATCACGCGGTGGGCGAGGATTTTCTGCACAATTTTCTAGGGATGATTGGGATTCCGGTGGACTTGTCGCCGGTGTTTCCGAAGGATGCGCCGGTGGTGTTGCTGACCGAGGCGGCGAAGAGCGATCCGCGGATTGTGGAGCAGATGAAGGGGCAGTTGCTGGCGGGGAAGACGGTGGTGATGACGTCGGGATTGCTGCGGGCGCTCGAGGGGTTGGGGATTGAGGACATTGTTGGGTTGCGGTACAACGCGGCGCCGGTGGCGGTGACGAAGTTTATTGGGGCGTATGGGCCGGGGGCGGGAACTCCGCTGGGGGATGCGGAGAAGCCGGTGCTGATTCCGCAGGTGAAGTTCTTTACCAATGATGCGTGGCCGGTGATTCGCGGGATCGCGTATGGCAATGGGTTCCCGATGGTGCTGATGGATGAGTATGGCAAGGGGAAATTGTATGTGCTAACGGTTCCGGATAACTTTGCGGATTTGTACGCGCTGCCGGAGGGCGAGCTGGATGCGCTGCGGAGTTATGTGATGGGGGATTTTCCGGTGAGGATTGATGCTCCGGCGAAGGTGAGTTTGATTGCGTATGACAATGGGGCGATGGTGGTGGAGTCGTTCCGGGATGAGGCGGTGGAGGTTGCGGTGCGGGTGAGGGGTCAGGTGGCGCGGCTAAAGAATTTGCAGACGGGCGCGGTGGTGGAGGGGATGATGGCGACGACGCAGGTGCCGGTGGCTCGGGAGGAGATGGTGTTCAAGGTGATAGTGCCGGCGCACAGTTATGTGGCGTTGAAGGGGGTGGAGTAGGCGGGGTGGTTCTGGCTTTTAGCTCCTAGCTAACGTCGAGGCAACAACAAAAGCAGAAGCAGATCCCTGCGGGATCACAGCCAGAAAAGCAAATGCGAAAGCAGATTCCCAGAGGGAATGACAGAAAGAAAAGCAAGAGCAAAGGCAAGAGCAACCGCAAAGGCAAATGCAGTGATCTCTCCGCTACGCCAAACAATGGTGCCGTTGGCTTCGGTCGAGATGACAGATTTTGTGGGCGATCTGAGATGTGTCGGTCGGGATGACAGCCAGAAAAGCAAATGCAATGGCGACGTTATAAAAATCTGCGTCAGGAGAGGAACATCTCTTCTACCGCTAGCCAGTCGTCTACCCGGCGATAGCCGGTGATGTGGGCGTTGGCGGGGGAGGAGAAGAGGATACCTTCTCGAAAGGTTCCACCGTCCCGGCTGGTTTCAGTCCTACCCGTTGGACTGGCCGGAGTCGCATCGTTCTGGCTGGTCTGAAATAGCTTTAGTTGGCGGGGGTTGTCATCGATGAGGTAGTCGGCGCGGAGGATGGATTTGTCGCCGCAGAAGACGATGTGGGAGGTGGGGATGAAGGGGAAGTGTTCGGCTAGCCAGTCGTACTTGGCGACGAAGCTGGTGGGGACTTCCATGGCGGCGGAGGCGATGAAGATTTCGTAGCGGGACTGGAGGCGTTCGAGGACGCGCTGAGAGTGGGGCATGACGCCGAGGTTGCGGAAGAAATCGTCTTCGCGGAGATAGTTGTCGAGGGTGGAGTGGAGGTGCGCGGGGATGACCTGCCAGAGACGGCGGCCGCGGAGGTCGTCGAGGGTGATGGCGGCGGAGTGGTCGTTGGCGAAGTCGCGGTTGTAGCGGCTGAGGTGTTCTCCAAGGGCGTCGGCGATGACTTCATCCATGTCGACGGCGATGACTTTACGTTCGGGGGATTGCGGGGAAGGCATGTTGCGGTGAGGCTCCGGAAGACAGTGAGTAGTGGGTAGTGGGTAGTGAGTAGTGAAGACTAAGAACGGGTGGTGGCGGCTAATTTTTCGCCGGGGGTCCAGCGGATGGGGGCGTCCTGGCGGGGGTCGTAGAAGAGCAGGCGGCCGCAGGTTTCGCAGGTGAAGATGGAGTTGGCGTATTCGCTGTTGGGGTCGCGGTCGGTGAGGTCGTTCCAGCGCTGAGGGCGGACCATCATTTGGCAGGCTGCGCACTTGTGGTCGATGGCCTGGGAGACGCCGGTGCCCTTGGCTTTGGAGATGCGGTCGTAGACGGAGAGGCGGGCTTCGTCGATGAGGGCGCGGAGGGCGGCGCGTTCGGTTTCGATGCCGGTGATGGCGGCGGTGTTGCGGGTGGCGATGTCGGCTGCACGGATGCGCTGGGCGGCGAGGGTGGCGGTGGTGACTTCGAGGGTGAGGGTGGCTTTGCCGCGGGCTAGCTCGAAGGCGTCGGTGCGTTCGAGGGAGGCCAGCTCTTCGTCTTCGAGCTTGGCGATGGTTTGTTCGGAGAAGGAGATTTCGTGCTCGAGGGCGGTGATCTGGGCTGCGGAGGTGGCGGTCTCCATCTGCTTGCGGAGGCGGGAGATCTTGCCCTGGCGATCTTTGACTTCGAGCTCCTGGGAGCGGCGGAGGGTTTCTTCCTTGAGGAGAGACTTGGTGGCTTCGGCGAGGGCGACTTCGGCGCGGGCGCGGGCGGTCTGGGCGGCGGTGACCTGGGTGGGGGCGTCGGCTAACTCGGCACGGAGGCGGCGGAGCTCGAGGTCCTGGGCCTGGAGGATGATGAGGTGTTCGAGGTCGGCATTCATCGGACGGAGTCTCCTTTCGCGTGAACGACTGATGAAAAGGCTAACACTTTGGGGGTGGCAAGAAGGCGGGGAGGGTTGACGGCGGATAGGGAGGGCTTGGATGCGACTGCGGATTGACTGAGGCTGGATATTCGAGCAGCGCGTTGGAGTGCCGGTTATGGAGCGGAATGCCGAATTATCTGTTGGTGTTTTGCAGAGGCGCTGGTAAATATTTTCCATTCTGAGCGGGAGGGACGCGCGGGTTTGGGTACGAAGTCGGCAGGTCGCGATCGAAATTGCCCAGTTGTAGGGGAATCTGCGCAGCTAGGTGAAAAGAGGCGTCGAGGCCGCCATCTGGACCGTCATTTGCGGGCTTAATCCCGACGGAGCCTGGCTCTTTTCGGGCACCAGATTTGTTCGAGAGTTCGCACGCTATCCCAACTCAAGGAGTTTTCATGCGCAAATCGATTTTGGCTCTGACTTTAGCAATTCTAGGGATTTTCTCGCCGACGGTCGTGAGGGCCGCGGACATTACTTACAGTGTTAGCCAATCGATTGGGCCCGCTGGAAGCGTGACCGGTTCCATTACAACTGACGGAAGCACGGGAGTTCTTGGGACCTCCGACATTGTCGACTGGAACCTGGTCTTGAACGATGGCACGAACCCAACGTTTACCCTCGCAGGTTCAAGCAATTCCGAAGAAGAAGTGATTGGATCGGATTTGACTGCAACGGCGACGCAGCTTCTATTCAATTACAGCGGGAGTGATGAAGGGTGGTTCTTACTGGAAAGCCTGACGATTGGGGATCTCGGGCCGTTTGTCTGCTGGGAAGCGTCCACCGCATGCTCGACCGCAGTTGCCGGCGCAAGTCTTGCCACACAAGACGGTGAGGCCGATATCGTTTACACAGCGTTATCGGGCGAGGGTGTCATTGGAACGGCGTCGTCGGTCGCACCCACTCCTGAACCCGGGAGCCTTTTCCTTTTAGGGTCTGGACTTTGCGGGTTGGCGGGGATGGGCTGGCGGCGATTCGCTTCGTAAATTCTCTGGAAGGTTTCTCTAAGAGCCCCGCTACGGCTGGGGCTCTTTGTTTTGTGTGGGGTTTGACGGAATACGACGGGGCGCAGGAGAGGTGATGGGGGTGGTACGGGTCGCGAATCGGGTGGATTTGTGAATCCCTGGGGGGTGATGGGGCGTCTGAATACAACCTAATGGCAGCCGCAGCAACAATGGAGATGACGCCCGTAGCCGTGCAGGCGCCGTGGCGGCCTCGTGTGAACCCGTGGATTGTGGCGTTGACGGTGACGCTGGCGACGTTCATGGAGGTGCTCGACAGCTCGATTGCGAATGTGGCGCTGCCGCATATTGCGGGTGGGCTGGGCGCTACGCAGGATGAAGCTACGTGGGTGTTGACGGCCTATCTTGTGGCGAACGCTGTGATTCTTCCGGCGGGCGCGTACATGACTACGTTCATTGGGCGGAAGAAGTTTTACATGATCTGCGTGGCGCTCTTTGGAATCAGCTCGGCGCTGTGCGGACTGGCTCCTACCTTGCCGCTGTTGGTGTTCTGCCGGATTCTGCAGGGGATTGGCGGAGGCGGGCTGGCTCCTAGTGAGCAGGCGATTTTGGCGGACACGTTTGAGCCTTCGAAGCGCGGGCAGGCGTTTGCGTTGTATGGGCTGGCCGTGGTGTGCGCGCCGGCCATTGGTCCTACGCTGGGCGGATATATCACTGACAACTTTAATTGGCGATGGATCTTCTTTCTGAACGTGCCGATTTGTTTGTTGAGTCTGTTTTTGACGTCGAGGATTGTTGAGGATCCTCCGTATGTGCAGGAGCAGGTGAGGAAGACGCAGAGTGGTGGGCTGCGATTGGATTTGATTGGGTTTGCGCTGCTGGGGCTGACGTTTGGGAGTTTGGAGTTTGTGCTGGACAAGGGCCAGGAGGATGACTGGTTCGGGTCGAAGATCATCACGTTCTTTGTGTGCATGATGGTGGTGGCGTTTGTGACGATGATCTGGTGGGAGCTGAAGGAGCTGCGCGAGGGTCGACGACCGATTTTAAATCTCACGCTGTTTGGGCGAAGAGTTTTCTCGATCAGCTTTGGGCTGATGTTTGTGCTGGGCTTCTGCCTGTATGCGACGACGCTGTTGATTCCGCAGTTTGTGCAGACGCTGATGGGATATACCGCGGAGCTGGCAGGGTTGGTGCTGTCGCCGGCCGGGTTCATGATGATGTGCATGATGCCGGTGGTGGGCGTGCTGAGCGGCAGGGTGGATCCGCGCAAGTTGATTGGGTATGGGTTCGTGATGCTGACGCTGAGCTTGGTGTGGATGGGGAATTTGAGTCTGCAGCTGAGCTATGGGCAGCTGGTGTTCATGCGGTGCTTCCAGGCGTCGGGGCTGGCGTTCTTGTTTATTCCGATTAATACGATTGCGTATATCGGGGTAAAGCAGAGCGAGAATAATGATGTGTCGGGGCTGACGAATCTGGCTAGAAATATTGGCGCGAGTTGCGGGACTGCGTTTGTGGCGACGATGCTGACGCGACGGACGGCTGCGCATGAGAGCTCGGCGGTAAGGAATTTGGTGGCGGGGTCGGCGGGGTTTGATCGCGTGGTGAAGGCGCGGGCGGGCGCGTACAAGCCGGGCAACGGAGCGGGCGTGCATGGCGGGCCGTTTGGCGGGGCGAGCTGGGGCGCGATTCACCAGGCGCAGGCGTCGATTTATCAGCAACTGCATGCGCAGGCGGCTACGCTGGCGTACGTCGATATCATTCGGTACCTGACGATCATTTGCGCGTGCATGCTGCCGCTGCTGTTCTTCATTCCCAAGGCGCCGAAGAATATGAGCGTGGGACACTAAGGACAGTTCTTAGTTCTCAGTTCTTAGTTGTCCGTTGGGGCTGGTGAGGGTGATCGTTGCTTGCCGGAACTTTCTGAAACGCTATAGTATTTTGTTTCCATTGCAACAATCGTAGCGACGCCTGTCGAGGTCTTCGGCGACGCTGCCGGGCCGGGCTGCCTCCATTTCATGGTTGGGAGGTTTTATGGGCCTGCAACGGTTTCCTTCTGTTTTTCCTCTTCAAGATGCTCGCGTGGTGCTGATGTTGGGCGCTGGGGTGTTGCTGGGTCTTGGTGCGCGGATCGTTGTGGCGCAGGACATCAAGCTGAACGTGACGTATGTGTGCGGTGGCGAGCGCGTGTATGTGGAGAGCTGCAACATACGCGATCTATCCGATACGGCGACGTGCATGGTGGCGCATCCGGATCGGCCGCAGCATAACGGCTTCATGGCGTACACGACGGAGAGGCGGGGAACGCTGAAGAAGCTATTCCCGACGTGCACGCAACCGAGTGCGGAAGAGTTGGCGCGGGCGGAGGCGTTCAAGAAGAAGCAGGCGGAGATCTATGCGGCAAGTGTGGCGCGGGCGAGCGGGCAGGGGAGCGGGGCGGGAAGTTCGACGGCGGGGCAGAGTTCGTCGATGCAGGGCTCCGGGGGTATGCCGCCGGGGGGAATTGCTCCGCCGAAGAATGCAGAGGAGCGAGAGATTCGGCGGTGTGTTTCGTCGGGGCGGCTGCCGGCTACGTGTACGGGGAACCAGTTGCTGGGGGCGTTTGGGAAGATGTTGGGGTCGGTGGCGCCGGCGCTGGATACGACGCATCCTGCGGCGGGGCCGGAGATGGCGGGCGTGTACCTGGGGGCGGGGAACTGGCGGCTGGATTTTATCGATGGCGGAGTGCTGGTGAACTGCGCAGGGCTGTCTCCTGATCAACACAGTTACAAGCTGGAGTTGGGGAGCGACCGAGCCTTATTGAGGGTGGACACAACGCCGCGGCCGCTGGTGTTGACCTTGCACGCGGATGGAACGCTGGTGGGTCCGGGGCCGTTTGTGCTGGATGGCGTGGTGGCGACGGGGGTGGCGAAGGAGGGGCCGGATCCGAATGCGAGCAGCGGATTGACGGACGCGTATGGGATGTCGCTGACGAATAGCCAGGCGGCGTCGAGAGCGGACGTTTACAAGAACGGGCAGGCATATTACGGGTCGAAGGATGGGAGCGGACCGGCGCATGCCACGTTTGCGCACAGGACAGTGACTTGCCCGGCGCTGAATTTGTCGGCGAAAGCGGGCGCGGTGGGCGTGCAGACGATGGGGACGAATCTGCTGAAGGGGTTGTTCAGCGATGGCGATACGGGGGCGCCGACACCGGCGGGGATTCGGATGCATGGGATCTTTGCGGCGGAGACGGGATTCAGTTTGGAATTTTTTCCGGAGTCGGTGATTGTGGGTTGCGGGCCGGATGTGGCGAGGGCGTATCCGTATACGGTGGAGGCGGGAGCGTCGGGGGCGACGATTAAGATTGCGGCGCCGGATAAGCCGCTGGTGCTGATGTTCCGTGGGAATGGTGCGTTGGAGCCGCAAGGCGGAGGAGCCTATTTGGTGCATGGGCGCATCACGACGGGGCAGGACGATGATGGGAACTTTACGTTTGCGCCGATGGAGCAGAGCTGCGATCTTGCGGCGCTGACGCCGAGCAAGACGATTCCGTCGAGCGGAGGCAGTGCGGTGCCGAGTACGGTGATGGCGAGTGCGCGGGCGGCGGGGCCTGCGATGGCGATGGCTACGCCAGGGGCTCCGACGGGATCGGCGGTGCTGCTGCTGGAGTCGGGACTTGCCGGCGCAGGCGGGAGCGCCGAATGCGCTGGCGGGACATCCGTATATTTTGCTGCGGGATAATCTTGCGACGGTGATGGCGGAGGTTGGCGTGAATGTGCCGGCGGGGATTCGCCTTACAAGTATCTCGGGATGGCGTGCGGGCAGCATACTCCGGAATGTCAGAAGATTATTGCGGCGGTGCAGGCGGATACGGCTTCGGCGGCGCGGGCGGATGGGGCGGGCAAGGGGACGATGCCGGGAGTGCCGGCGGGGACGTACTACCTGATGATCTCGACGCGCTATAACAACCAGGCGCTGGTTTGGGATGGGGCGGTGGAGCTGAAGGCGGGGAGCACTTCGATGGCGCTGGATTTACGCAATGCCAAGGTGGTGAATTGAGCTCAGAAGAAGGGAGGGGGGTGTGCTAGACTTCCGCGCATGCTGATTATCCTTATTATTCTGCTGATTGTTATTGGTGGCGGCGGGTATTACATGGGGCCTGGGATTGGGTACTATGGCGGCGGGACGCTGGACCTGATTATTATGCTGGTGATTTTTATCTGTTGTTTGGGCGGGGCGTGGGCGCGGGCGGCTCTAGCTGCGAGAAAAATTGGTTAGGGTGGGCCGCTTCAGAGGTTGAGCAGACGGCTTAGGTGGAGTGCGTTCTCGGTGGCGTGACCGAGGGCGGTGTTGTCGAAGATGACCCAGAGGGTGGTGGTGGGCGGCGTGGAGCGTAAGGTGTGGGCGAGGTGGGTGAGGTCGGCGTCGGTGTAGGGGGAGTAGTAGGTGCGGGGGGATCCGTGGAGGCGGTAGTAGTGGAGATGTTGGGAGCCGCCGGGAGTGGCGGCTGCGGGGCTGCCTTTGGGCGGGTCGGCGGCTACGCGGGCGATGGAGAAACTGCGGAGAAGGCGGTCGGCGGGGGGGTTGAACCAGGAGGCGTGGCGGGGCTCGAGGGCGGCTGCGCTGGGAGTGGATTCGGTTGTGGGGTAGAGCTCACGGAGGGTGGTGAGGAAGTCGTGGGCGAGGGGCTCGTCGAAGGCTAGCGAGGGTGGGAGTTGGATGAGGAGTGGGCCGAGTTTGGCTAGGACCGCTTCAGGCCGGTGGCTTGGTCGAGGAAAGTTTGGAGGAGGGCGCCGCGTTATTGAGCTTAGCTTGTGGGTGATGGTCGGGGAATTTTGACGGAGAAGCGGAAGTCGGGGGGCGTCGTGGCGGCCCAGCGCTCCCAGGTTTTGCGCATGTGCGGGCGGTGGAAGCTGGAGTTGATTTCGACGCAATGGAGGCGGTGGGCGTAGCGCTGGAGGTGGGTGAGTTTGGCGTCGCCGGGGGGTGGGAAGGCGGGGGCGTGGTCCTTGGGGAGGGTCCAGCCGGCGGTGCCGATGTGGATGTGGTTGAGTGCGGGCGAGTTGGGCGGAGTGGATTTCATATGGGGGCGCGAGTGGGCGTCTGGAGGATAAGACGCATCTTACGGAGGGTGCCGCAACTTGCGGTGGAAATGGCTGGGATGTCGGGCCGGAGGAGTTGTTATGGAGAAGAATTTGCAGGGCAAGCGGGTCGCGATTCTGGCGACGAATGGATTTGAGCAGAGCGAGTTGCTGGAGCCGAAGAAGAATCTGGAAGATGCTGGCGCGAAGGTGACCGTGTTGTCGCTGAAGATCGGGAGAGATCAAGGGCTGGAACCACACGGACTGGGGTAAGAGCGTGAAGGTGGATGGGCTGGTGAAGGATGCGAAGCCTGACGAGTATGACGCGCTGGTGTTGCCGGGCGGGCAGATGAATCCTGATGTGCTGCGGATGGACAGCAGCGCGGTGATGTTTGTGCGGACGTTTGTGGGGAGTGGAAAGCCGGTGGCGGCAATCTGCCATGCACCCTGGCTGCTGATTGAGGCGGACGTGGTGCTGGGCAAGACGATGACGTCGTGGCCTTCGGTGCACACGGATTTGAAGAACGCTGGAGCGCACTGGGTGGATGAGCCGGTGATCGTGGATGGAAATTTGATCACGAGCCGGAAGCCGGATGATATTCCTGCGTTCTCGCAGGCGATCGTTGAAGCGTTGGTGTCGCAGAAGAAGCTAGTGGCGGCGTAGGGGAAAAGTTTATTGTCGGCGATGAAAATCGTCGATGGTATGGGAGAAGGGCAGGGCTTCGGCTCTGCCCTCTTTTTGCGCGTAGCGGGCGTAAGTTTTTATTGACAAGGGAATTATGCGGGAGCAGACTTCTTCCGTAGTTTCGAGACGCATCTGTAGAGACGTTCTCCTGCAGCCGTTTTACCGGCCCCCTGAAAAACTTTGAAGCCCCTGTCGCTGCCTTCGCTGAAGTGTGTGCGATGGGATTGACCGTGGCGGCCGCACTGCGGCTGCTTCTTGCATGTCAGGCGTTGATGTCAGCCGAAGGAGGCTGTGAGCATGAATAGTTCATGGATGGCGAAGGTCGCAGTGGCCGTAGCTCTGTGTATGGGGAGCTTAAGTGCGGTGGTATCGAAGGCGCAGGATAACCCGATGGCCGGGCCGCCGAAGGTGCTGTACACGCAGCGGGAGTATGTGAAGCCGGGCAAGGGCATGGCGCACCTGAAGAGCGAGGCGGCGATCGCATCGGCGATGGGAGCGGCGAAGAGCCCGTTGTATGCGCTGGCGCTGTCGTCGATAACGGGGGAGCCGCGAGTGGTGTTTCTGTCTGGCTATGACAATATGGCGGACGTGGAGACGACGTACATGTCGGCGATGAAGCTGGCGGGGCTGGAGTCGAAGCTCACTGCAATGAACGAGACGGATGGCGCGCTGTTAGATAGCGAAGCGTCGTCGTTGTGGCGGCTGCGTGAAGACTTAAGCAGCAAGAGCCCATTGAATATTGCGGATATGCGGATGATGCAGCTGGTGCAGGTGGAGACCAAGCCGGGGTATGGCATGGAGTTTGAGAAAGTGGCGAAGCGCGTGATTGCCGCGTGGGCGAAGGCGGATCCGAGCTATAGCGCTGCGATCTACGAGATGGCGTATGGACATGCGACGGGGCCTGTGTTCCTGGTGCTTCTGCCGATGAAATCAATGGCGTTCCTGGACAAGATTCACGATGAGCATGATGCGTTTGCGAAGGCATTGGGCGAAGAGGATCTGAAGAGTGATCTGGAGATTGCCAGGACCGCGTATGCGTCGAGCCAGTCGAACCTGTTTGTGTTTAGTCCACGGATGAGCTACGTGCCCGACGGCTGGGTAAAGGCGGATCCGACGTTCTGGAATCCAAAGCCGAAGGCGATGACGATGCCGACGAAGAAGGCAGCGGACGCGCAGTAGATGTCGGAGGAAGTGGAGCGGGCGACGCTGGTGGCGCCGCCCGTTTTGCTGGTCTTTGCGGCTGTTTGGGTTCTAGTTGGATGGTTATTGTTTCTGTCGGGGCAGGCGTGTTGTCAGGCGGCCGGGAGGATCTACGCATCACAGAAACAAAGACGTGATGCTTTGGTCGAGATGACGGGGTATGGGGATGCGGGTGAAGCAGATTCCCATGGGGAATGACAGAAAGAAAAGCAAAGGCAACGACAACGGGCGACGCTTGCGGCGTCGCCCGTTGGTTTGTGATGAGGTGTGGGTTAGTTGCCGTGGATTTGTTTGGTGGGGAAGGGATTGCGTTCGGCGAACTGGACTTGATGCCAGTAAGGGTAGGCGAGGGGGAGGGCGCTGGCTTCGTCTAGCTTGGCTACTTGTTCGGGAGTGAGATTCCAGCCAGTGGAGGCTAGGTTGGCGCGGAGTTGTTTTTCATCGCGGGCTCCGATAACGAGGGTGCTGATGGTGGGGCGCTGGAGGAGCCAGTTGAGGGCTAGCTGCGGGACTGTCTTGTTGGTTTCGGTGGCGAGGGCATCGAGGGCGTCGACTACTTTGTAGACGTAGTCCCAGTCAGGGATGGGGCCGGCATCGACGACCATTTTGCTTTGCAGGCGAGAGTTTTCGGGGAGGGGCTGGCCGCGGCGGATTTTGCCGGTGAGGCGGCCCCAGCCTAGCGGGCTCCAGACTAAGGCGCCGACGCCTTGATCGAGGGCAAGGGGCATGAGCTCCCACTCGTAGTCGCGGCCGACGAGGGAGTAGTAGACCTGGTGGCCGACGTAGCGGGCCCAGCCGTAACGCTCGGAGACGGAGAGGGATTTCATGAGGTGCCAGCCGGAGAAGTTGGAGCAGGCGAGGTAGCGGACCTTGCCTTCGCGCACCATCTTGTCGAGGGTGTTGAGGGTTTCTTCGACGGGGGTGGTCGCGTCGAAGGCGTGGAGGTGATAGACGTCGATGTAGTCGGTATTGAGGCGCTTGAGGGATTGCTCGAGGGCGGCGGTGAGGTGGTAGCGGGAGGAGCCTACGTCGTTGGGACCTTTGCCGGAACGGAAGGTGGCCTTGGTGGAGATGAGGACGTCGGTGCGGGGGAGGTGGGCGATGGCTTTGCCTAGGACGGTTTCGGAGTGGCCGTCGGAGTAGATGTCGGCGGTGTCGAAGAAGTTGCAGCCGGCTTCCATGCAGATGTCGATGAGGTGGGCGGCTTCTTTGTCCTGGGTGGAGCCCCAGGATTTGAAGAACTCGTTGGTGCCGCCGAAGGTGCCGGTGCCGAAGCAGAGTTCGGGGACTTTGAGGCCGGAGCGGCCGAGAGAGCGGTAGTTCATGGGATACCTCGAGTGCAGGGGATAGGGGATTGGGGATAGGGATAGGGGTTGTCAGTTCTTCGTTCTCAGTTGTCAAGAAGAGCTAGCGTTGCGGTAACTGAAAACTCAGGACTAAGAACGCTTTGAAAGTTGGATGCGTTGGGGTGGGGGAAGGGAGCAGGATCTGGTGATGCTGGGGCTGCTGTTGATGCTGGTGGTGTTTGATTTGTTCAACCTGCACGGGGTGAGCCAGTACACGTTGCGGAGTGTGCTGTTTGTGATGGTGGTGCATGCGGTGCGGGGGCCGCTGGGGCAGACGGCGGCTTGGCATGCGATGACGTCACGGTTGCTGTAAGGAGAAGGCAGCGGCATAGGTAGTGGAGTTGTCAGTTGTTCGTGCTCAGTTGTCAGTGAAGACGCGATGATTGCAACTGAGAACTGACAACTGAGAACGTTCACTGGTTGGGAGCGGTGAGTTTTAGGCCTTGCTTGAGGGCGGCGGCGTCGAGGGCGGATTGGGTGCGGGGGAAGAGTTGGCGGGGGTTGGAGTTGGGGTAGAAGTGGATGAGGATTTCGGGGTGGGTGACGGCGTCGTCGATGCCGTTGGTGAAGGGGTAGCCGAGGGATTGGAGGAGATGGAGGGAGCCTTCGTTGCCGGAGGGATTGCCGTCGTCGCCGATGATGGCGAAGACCGTGCGATGCGTGCGGAGGGTGGTTACGGTGACGAAATCGCCCAGGCGGGCGCCTTCGTTTGCGGGCTTTGTCGCCGAGGACGATGTAATTGATGCGCGTGGCGTCGACGTAGCGGCGGGGGTTGCGGGGGTCGGTGATCGAGCGGGATCGGTGAAAGCGGTTTGGGAGATGTAGTAGCCGGGGTAGGGGTCGTGGGGTCCTTGGAGGATGGGGACGGTGGGGTGGTCGTCTTCGGTGAGGTAGCCGACGATTTCGCCCTCGCGGCGACGGCGGTAGTGGGCATCGCGGAGGTTGTCGAGGGTGTGGGAGCCGGGCGGGCCGTAGGCGTTGGGTGCGCCATCGACGTCGACATCCATGCGATGAGCGAGGAGTGTGAAGTCGTCCTGCGCGGACGGCGAGGGTTGGGTTTGTGGCGAGGGAGAATCGTGTTGCTGCGCGCGAAGAGCCAGACCGAGGAGGAGGGGGGCGGCTAGCGCGAGAGTGCGGAGGGGGTTCGGCAAGCGCGTGGGACTCCTAACCGAGAATAGACGATGGGGGTGGAGCGAAGACGAGGGGATCGGATGAATTGTAGGGAGGCTGATGGCTGATAGGGACCAAGATTGAGTGGTGCGTTACGGGGAGTTGGTGGGAGCTTGGGAAAAATTTATGCTCGGGGATGAGCGGATGTGAGATACAGGAAGAAGGCTCGATCGGCCGAGAGGAGTGGTTGCATGCGCGAGATGGTTGCGGGGACGGTGGGTTGGGGCGGGAGATGGCTGCGGTCGGCGGATGGAGAGCCTGTGCGCGCGGAGGAGAAAGGCTGGCAGCGCGAGGTACTGAGCAAGGTGCCGGAGGTGACGCTGCTGTTCTGGATTGTGAAGATCCTGGCTACGACGCTGGGCGAGACGGGCGGGGATGCGCTGTCGATGTCGCTGAATCTGGGATATGCGCTGAGCACGGTGATTTTGCTGGTGCCGTTCTTTGTGTTGGTGGGGTTCCAGATCAAGGCAAAGCGGTTTCACTCCTGGCTGTATTGGGCGGTGATCGTGGGAACGACGCTGGCAGGAACAACGATGGCGGACTTTGCGGACCGGTCGCTGGGGATTGGGTATCCGGGGGGCGCGTCGATTTTATTTGCGCTGGTGATTGGGTCGCTGCTGGTGTGGAAGTGGTCGGTGGGGACGGTGTCGGTGGACAATATTGTGACGACCAAGGCGGAGATTTTTTACTGGGTCACGATTTTGTTTTCGAACACGCTGGGAACCGCGCTGGGGGACTGGACGAGCGAGGGGACAGGTTTTGCTGGAGGAATTTATTTGTTCTTCGGTCTGATTGCGGTCGTCGCGCTGCTGTACTTCTTTACCAAGGTGAATCGGACGCTGTTGTTCTGGGCGGCGTTTATTTTGACGCGGCCGCTGGGCGCGAATATGGGCGACTTTTTGACCAAGCCGCATGCTGAACAGGGATTGAACCTGAGCCGGTTTGCGGCGTCGGGGGTGATTGCGGCGGTGATGATTTTGCTGCTGATTGTGTTTCCGCAGAAGGCGGGGGAGCATCCGGGAAGTAGTGAGTAGTGAGTAGTGGGTAGTGAAAGGCGAAGTGCTGTAGTTACTCGCCGTTATCCACTACTCGTTACTCACTACTCACTACTCACTGTTTTTTGTGCAGGCGGCCCGTAAGCCGAATTCTGTTTTAGACGATCATTCCTCTAGGCCATGCCTTGCGGCATGGCTCAAGCAACCTACCCGCAGGTTTCGGTGAAAGCTCCACTTTCCTGGGCGTGACGGGCCGTCGCGCGCTCGCCGCATAAGTGGTTGCGGCGAAACTCCCTGCCTATTTGGTCTTGCTCCGTGTGGGGTTTACCATGCCGCGACTGTTACCAGCCGCGCGGTGGGCTCTTACCCCGCCGTTTCACCCTTACCGCAGATCGCGTGCATGGGCTTCTTCGCTCTGCGTGCTCGAAGCCCAACAATCTGAGGCGGTTTATTTTCTGTTGCACTGGCCGTCCAGTGAGCTTGCGCTCACCGTCCCGGACGTTATCCGGCACACTGCCCTGCGGAGTTCGGACTTTCCTCCCCCTCCCGACGCACAACGTACGGCGCGGAAGGCAGCGATCATCCAGCCGCCTGCACGATTTAAGTGTAGCAGTTGGGCGAGTGAGTAGTGAGTAGTCGGTAGTGAGTAGTAAGTGCGGGCGGGTTGCAGGTTGTGGGTGGGGGGTGAAAGGATTCGCGCATGGGAATTTCGCGCAGGGACTTTGTGGGGTGGGTTGCGGCGATTGCTGCGATGGGGCTGCGGGGTTTTGCGCCGGAGAACGCGGCTGGGGTATCGATTCGAGCGGCTGGAACGGGGCGCGGGATCCTGGCGGGGTGTGCGGTGAGTGTGCGTGCGCTGCGCAGCGATGCGGCTTATAAGAAGCTGCTGGAGGAGCAGGTGGGGATTGTGGTGGCGGAGAATGAGTTCAAATTTGGGCCGCTGCGACCTTCGCCGACTACCTACTTCTTCGACGATGCGGATTTTCTTGCGGCGTTCGCCGAGGCGAATGGGATGAAGCTGCGGGGACATAACTTTGTGTGGCATCGGCAGCTGCCGAAGTGGTTTGACAGCTACGTGACCGAGGAGAATGCGGAGCAGGTGCTGGTGAGCCATATCGAGGCGGTCGGGGGACGGTATGCGGGGAAGATTCATAGCTGGGATGTGGTGAATGAGGCGATCCAGGTGAGCGATGGGCTGCCGGGCGGGTTTCGGGATTCGCCGTGGCAGAAGGTGCTGGGCGGGACGGGGGCGGTGCCGCGGTACATTGACCTTGCGTTCCGGACGGCGCGGAGGGTGGATCCGAAGGCGCTGCTGGTCTACAACGACTATGGGATTGAGGGGGAGGATGAGGGGTCGGCCAAGAAGCGCGCGGCGGTGATGGGGTTGCTGCGGGAGATGCAGCGGCAGAAGATACCGCTGGATGCGCTGGGGGTGCAGTCGCATATTTCGGCGGTGAATAAGGATGGGCGCGTGCCGGTGTATGGCCCGGGATTGATGGCGATGATTGCCGAAGTACGCAAGATGGGGCTGAAGGTGCTGGTGACGGAGATGGATGTGAATGACCGGTACGTGGCGGCGGAGGTGGGGGCGAGAGATTTGGCGGTGGCGCAGATGTATGGGAGTTATTTGGGGACGGTGCTGCAGGATCGGGCGGTGATTGCGGTGCTGACGTGGGGGATTACGGACAAGTACACATGGCTGAACGGGGAGGATTCGCGGGCCGATGGGACGGCGGAGCGGCCGCTGCCATTCGACGCGGCGCTGCAGCCGACGGCGGCGTTTACGGCCGAGGTGAGGGCGCTCGATGGGGCGCCGGCGCGGGATTAGAGGGGCTTTGGAACTGCCGGGCGCCTGGTTGCGTAGAAGACTTCGGCGAGGTGTGCCTGTGCGGCCGGAAGTCCGCGGGGTAGACTTTAGGTAAGTACCCTGGTGAGTTGCCGATGGAGATCGGAAGTTTCTGATGGAAAAGAAGGAAGCATTCCGGATAGCGGTGCAGTCGCTGTGGGCGAACAAGCTGCGCAGCATACTGACGCTGCTGGGCGTGGTGATCGCGGTGGCGAGCGTGATCGCGGTGGTGACGCTGATCAACGGCGCGAATGTGTACGTGGCGACGAAGATCAATAACCAGGGCGCGGACGTATTTACGGTCTCGCAAAAGCCGGCGTTCACGACCAGCTACAAGGAATATCTGAAGTACGAGAAGCGCAAGGTGATCTCGATGGACGAGTACCGTGCGATGCAGAAGGAGTGCACGGCGTGTGCGAAGGTGGGGGCGTTTCAGAGCTCGACGGGCGGGGTCGTGTACGGAAGGCAGTCGAGTACCGATACGCAGATACGCGGATACACGGCGTTGATGCCGGACATGCAGAACCTGAACGTTGTGGAGGGGCGAGGGTTTACGCAGGCGGATGAAGACCATGCGGCGCCGGTGGCGCTGATTGGCGCGGACATTGAAGAGAACCTGCTGAAGGGAGAAGATCCGATTGGCAAGGAAATCCGGGTGGATGGCGTGCCGTACACGATTGTCGGACTGGGAGAGAAGCAGGGCAAGACGCTGGGGCAGAGCCAGGACAATTGGGTAGGCGTTCCGCTGACGTCGTATCAGAAGACGTACGGGACGATGAAGTCGCTGACGATTTATATGACGGCGCCGAGCGGGGCTGAGGGGATGGTGGCGGCGAGCGACCAGGCGCGGGTGATTATGCGGGACATGCGGCATGATCGGCCAGGCGAGGAAGACAGCTTTACGCTGGAGACGAGCGACACGCTGGCGGGGTTGTTGTCGCAGATTATCAACAGCATTGGCGGAGTGGCGATTGCGATTGCGGCGATTTCGCTGGTGGTGGGCGGCGTGGTGATTATGAACATCATGCTAGTGAGCGTTACGGAGCGGACACGCGAGATTGGGGTGCGGAAGGCGCTGGGGGCGAAGCGGCAGGATCTGCTGATTCAGTTCCTGATGGAGTCGGGAACGCTGTCGCTGATTGGCGGGGCGATTGGCGTGGTGGCAGGGGTGATTGTTGCGAAGGGCGTTGCGATCATCGCGGGATTTCCGGCGGCGATTGCGTTGTGGAGCGTGGCGGCGGGACTGGTGGTGGCGCTGTCGGTGGGAGTATTCTTTGGGGTGTATCCGGCGCGAAAGGCAGCGGACCTGGATCCGATTGTGGCCTTGAGGAGCGAGTTCTAGGATGCGAGCGAGCGATCAACGCGAGTCGGTGAAGATGGCACTGGACACGCTGCGCGCGAACAAGATGCGCTCGGGGCTGACGATCCTGGGAATCGTGATTGGCGTGATGACGGTGATCACGATCTCGTCGGTGATTACGGGGTTGAACTCGTCGGTCTCGGACATGGTGGCGCAGTTCGGGACGAACGTATTGTGGATGTTCCGGTTTCCGGTGATTGGGGTGCGGCCGACGGCGGAGATGCTGGCGCGCAAGCAGTTGACGTTTGACGACATGCTGGAGATTGGGAAGCTGCCGCATGTGGTGGCCGCGTCGGCTTCGCTGCAGTATACGAATTATCAATTCAACGAAGGTTCGGTGGTGGCGAAGTTTGGGCAGCGGAAGGCGGACAATGTTTCGCTGGAAGGGGATACGCCGTCGAATGTTGCGGTGTATGACATCGTGCTGAGTTCGGGACGTTTTTTCACGCAGACGGATTTTGACCGCGCTGCGGATGTGACGGTGCTGGGACACGACGTGACCGACGAGCTATTCGGAAACATTGATCCGATTGGTAAAGAAGTGGTGATTGCGGGGCGGACGTTCACCGTGATTGGCGTCTTTGAGAAGCAGAAGACAGCGTTTGGCGGTGGCAAGAATCCAGCCGACAGCTACGCGTATTTTCCGATCCCGACGTTTCGAAAGCTGCATCCGGAGATTTTGGATTACTGGATTAGCGCGAAGTTCGACGACCAGAAGAACAAGGCGCTGGTAACGGATGAGATTCGCGAACTGCTGCGGCGACGGCGCAAGGTGCGCAACGAGCAGCCGGATAATTTTGCGATCTTCAGTTCAGATTCGATTACGAAGTTGTGGAACCAGATTACAGGCAGCCTGTTTCTGCTGATGTTTGGATTGAGCGCGGTGGGATTAATGGTGGGCGGTGTGGGCGTGATGAATATCATGCTGGTGAGCGTGACGGAGCGAACGCGGGAGATCGGTGTGCGCAAGGCGATTGGTGCGACCAGGCAGACGATTTTGCTGCAGTTTACGCTGGAGGCGATTGTGCTGTGTGCGGTGGGTGGGGTGATTGGGATTTTGGCGGGGTCGGCGATTGCGATGGTGCTGAAGTTCTGGATTTCGTGCCAGGTAAGTTTGCTGTGGGTGCTGGCGGCGTTCCTGTGCTCATGCGGGATTGGGTTGGTGTTTGGAATCTATCCGGCGTGGAAGGCGGCGAATCTGAATCCGATTGAGGCGCTGAGGTACGAGTAGTGGGTAGTGGGTAGTGGGTAGTGGGTAGTGGGTAGTGGGTAGTGGGTAGTGGGTAGTGGGTAGTGGGTAGTGGGTAGTGGGTAGTTTCCGCTAGCACAGTTTGGACCTTTTGGGGTTGTTTGCTTGGAGGGTGGCTATTGAAGCGTTCAGCAGTTTCAACACCTCAATCGACAAGGATTGCACTGCGTCGAGCTCTTCCTTGTTCCCGTAACCGAGCCTGGTCGCTAGTTCAAGTTGAGTTTGAACCTCTAAGGTGGATCCTCGGGCGATGCCTAAGAATTGAATAAACTCACCCCTGCTGATGCGCCCGCTTCCTTCGGCGATATTGCTTGGAATTGACACGGACGCTCGGCGCAGTTGATTGGTGAGGCCGAAGATTTCTTCCTTTGGGAAGTTGCCTGTCGCGCTGTAGGTGGAGGTCGACAGTGTCATAGCTCTCTGCCACATGATTGAACTGCGAAATGCTGACTGGACCATAGCTTGTTCCTCTGCGTGCCCGGGTGGTCTCTGTTAGCTAAGAGCTTACGCGCTTCACTACACTGAATGGATGGATTGGATTGTGGTGGTGGTGCAGGGCGTGTTGGCGCTGCTTACGCTTTGTGGGGTGGCGTATGGACTGATTGCGCTTTGGAGTGCTCGGGACTTTGAGCGGGCTTCGCGGGGTGAGGTGGCGGGTGCGGGTGAGGCGCCGGGGGTTTCGATTCTGAAGCCGGTGAGGGGCGTGGATGCGCGGATGTATGCGGGGTTGGTGAGCCATTGCGTGCAGGAGTATGCGGGCGAGTTTGAGTTGGTGTTTGGGGTGAGCTCGCTGGAGGATGCGGCGGTGCGCGAGGTGGCGCGGCTGCGGGTGGAGTTTCCCGGCGTGAGTATTCGGCTGGTGGAGTGTAAGGAACGGCTGGGTGCTAGTGGGAAGATGTCGAATTTAGTGCAGATGCTGCCGGAGGCTCGGTTTGAGCATGTGATTGTGAATGACAGCGATATCCGCGTGTCGCCGAAGTATTTAGAGCGGGTGATGGCGGGGTTTGGTGGGATGGGGGAGAAGCAGATTCCCGGAGGGAATGACAGCAAGAAAGGCAACGGCAACGACGAAGGCGACGGCGAAAATTACGGGGGCGGTAAGGTTGGGTTGGTGACGGTGCCTTATGTTGGGCGCGCGGAAGGTGGGATGTGGTCGAAGCTGGAGGCGCTGGGGATTTCTACGGATTTTATGCCGGGGGTGCTGGTGGCTCGGAAGCTGGAGGGTGGGATTCGGTTTGGGTTGGGGTCTACGCTGGCCAGTACGAAGACGGCGCTGGCGGCGATTGGTGGGTTTGAGGCGATGGTGGATCAGCTTGCGGATGATTATGAGCTGGGCGCGCGGTTGAGTGCGGCGGGTTACAGGGTGGCGTTGGTTCGTGAGGTGGTGGAGACGACCGTGCCGGCGTATACGCTGCGTGGATTCTGTGAGCATCAGTTGAGGTGGGCGCGGAGTACGCGGGACTCTCGGCGATGGGGGTATGTGGGGTTGGGGGTGACGTATGTGCTGCCGTGGTCGATGGCGGCGATGGTGGCTAGCGGGTTTGCGCTTTGGTCGTTCTCGTTGTTCAGCATGGCACTGCTGGTGCGGGTGAGCGTGGCGCTGGTGGTGGGGGTGGGGATTTTGCGCGATGGGCAGGTGCTGCGGGATATTGTCTGGCTGCCGCTGCGGGATTGCTTTGGGTTGTTCTTCTGGGCTTGGAGTTATGCGGGAGATGAGATTGTTTGGCGGGGAGAGAGGTTTCGGTTGCGGCGGGGAGTGCTGGAGAAACAGAAAGGCAGAGTGTAGAGGGTAGAGTGTAGAGCGTAGAGGGAGGCGCGAATGGGGCGGGGACCGGAGGCTGCTTCGGAGGTGATGGTGGAGGCGGCGTTTGCAGCTGGCGGGGCGAAGGTGCGCGCGGAGTTGGTGGGGTTGTTGGG
Organism: uncultured Acidobacteriaceae bacterium; assembly: GCA_963796535.1. Lineage (GTDB taxonomy): Bacteria > Acidobacteriota > Terriglobia > Terriglobales > Acidobacteriaceae > Granulicella. The sequence continues at coordinate 295,394 of CAWCMO010000005.1, read as the reverse complement.
GGATCGGGATAAGGGTGTGGTGGAGCGGGCGGCTCGGACGCTGAAGAAGATTGCGGAGAGGGATCGGGGCGCGTTGTATGCGTGGCGGAAGGCGCTGTTGACGGAGGCTTTCAGGGCGGTGGATGTTCGGGTGCAGTGGAATTTGTCGATTGTGCTGGGGAGGCTGCCGCTGAAGGGCGCGGATAAGGCGTTGGCGGTTGAGCTGATGTTTGAGCGGCTGGGGGATGGGAGTGGGTTGAATCGGACGATGGCGATGCAGGCGCTGATGGATTTGTCTGAGGGGGATGTGGGGTTGCGGGCGAGGGTTTTGCCGATTGTGCGGGAGGCGTTGGGGGGAGGGACGCCGGCGATGCGGGCTCGGGCGCGGAAGTTGTTGGGGGTGAAGCGCGTCAGGGAGTAGGTAGTTGAGGGTAGTGAACGCGGCGAAATGGGCGGAAGGCAAGTGGCGGCAAACGAAGAAGCAGATTCCCGGAGGGAATGACAGAAAGAAAGGCAAGGGCAACCGCAAATACAGAAGCAGGTCCCTGCGGGATGACCAGAGAGGCAACGGCAAAGGCAAAGGAAGAAGCAGATTCCCGGAGGGAATGACAGACAGAAAGGCAAGGGCAACCGCAGATACAGGAGCAGATCCCTACGGGATGACAGCCAGAAAGGGAAAGGCAACAGCGAACACAAAAGCGAAGACCGGAGGCGCGGAAGCCGCGCTAGGTGAGGGTGTCGGGTTTGGTGGTGGGGGTGTGGACGTGGGTGTGGATGTCGCCTACTACGTCGGTTAGGTAGTGGAGCTTGCGGCTTAGGGCTTGGATTTCGGCTTCGGCGCGGCGGTTTACTTCGAAGTCTAGTTCGCTGCGGACGCGGTCTTTGTGGTCCTGGCGGTTCTGGCTCATCATGATGACCGGCGCTTGAATCGCGGCGAGCATGGAGAGGAAGAGGTTGAGCAGGATGAAGGGGTAGGGATCCCAGGACTTGCCGTGCAGGGCAACGAGGACGACGCTGAGGATGACGTAAGCGGTCATCGTGCTGAGGAAGAGGATGATGAAGGTCCAGGAGCCGCCGAAGCTGGCGACGTGGTCGGCGATGCGTTCGCCGAAGGTTTCCTGCTCGTCGATGAGTTCGTTGGGATTGTGCATGGCGCGGCCGCGGATGACGCGCTGGGCATTGTGAATCTCTGTGGACATGACGGTAAGCATGTCGAGGCCTGCCATGGGTTTGGTTTGGAGCAGGACGGTGATGTCGTTGCGATCGACCTCGATGCACGATGAGTTTTCGGTGGCGATGGCGGTTGTGAGGTGGGGAACGCCTTCGAGCATGGAGGCGAATCCGAAGAAGTCGCCATGGCGGGGTTGGGAGAACATGACTTCCTGACCGTCTTCGTCGATGAGGGTGACGTCGACTGCGCCGGAGAGCATGACGTAGGCGGGGCCGCTGGGCTCACCCACCTTGTAGATGCGCTGGTTGGCGGCGAAGTCGCGGAGTTCGACTTGGCCGGCGAGGACGGCTAGCTCGTCTTCGTCGAGGAGAGAGAAGAGCGGGATTTGGCGGAGTTCATCGATGTGGCAGGGCATAAGGGCACGGGGTAGTGAGTAGTGGGTAGTGAGTAATGAAAGGCAAAAGCAAAGGCGAAGATAGATACAGCTTAGCGGTTGGGTTGGTTGCTGACGATCTCTTTGCCTCCGGATTTTACGAGAATGTAAACGGGACCGGGAAGTGGGGGGAGCTGGTTGGGTGGGTCGGTCAGGGATTGCCAGAGGAAGATGCGTTGGGGACCTTGCCACTTGGCGGCGAGGGTGGCCGGGGTTTCGAAGATTTTGGGGGCGTCGGGGAAGAAGCTACCGTACCAGAGGTTGGAGCTGCGGCCCTCGAGGATGTGGATGAACTGGCTCTCCGGAAGGGACGCGGTTCCGGTTCCCCAATGTTCCAAGATGGCATAGGTGCTAGGGCGTTGGAGGTAGAAGGCTAGCGTGCTGCCGGATTCGTATTCGCCGTGGATTGCGATGAGGTCGTTGGGGTGGACTTGTGGGGCGATGGCTTCGGCTAGCTGGGCAGAGGTGAGGACGGGGGCGAAGGTTTGCAGGCCTAAGTGGGCGGCTAACAGGAAGCCGAAGGCTCCGGCGGCTAGGGCGAGGTTGGCGGCGTGGGGTGCGTCGAACGATGGCGGAGGAGATAGGCGGCGAGTGGGCCGAGGAAGAGGCTGAGCGCGGCGAGGGTTAGAGGGAGGCGGAAGAGGCCGAGGGCGCGGGTGTCGAGGTCGAGGAAGTGGCCCATGCTGAGCGCGTAGTTGGAGGGGTGTTGGGTGAGGAGGGTGGCTAGGTCGGTGTTGGGGGCTGGGGCGTGGGTTTGGATGAGGATGTAGATCGTGGCGGCGGCGAAGAGGGTGCCGAGGATGAGGAGGGCCAGGTTACAGCGGAGCATAGCGCGGCGAATGGCTTTTGCTTTATCTGTAATCGGCTGCCAGTCCCTATCCTGCGTAAGCCATCCGGCTATCAGGATGGCGGGTGCAGGTAGCGCAGGCAGGATGTAGTACTCCTGGCGTGTCGAAAACGAGAAAAAGAACAAAACGAAGGCGGCCCAAATGATGAGCAGTGTGGGTCCATGTGTCTCTTTAGGAAGACCGACCAGTCGATAGAGTCTGAGTGCTTTTGCGACCCGTTTGGGGTGATTCAAGAGGGCATGGTTTAGCGGATGACGCCAAGTAATAGCTTTGAAGACGAAGGCGGACCAGGGCATGAGCCAAATGAGGCAGAGGCCCCAGAAGAGCCAGAGGGGCGAGGTGTCGTAGTCGTGCGGGACGCGGAGGTTGAGGTAGCGGAGGAGGTGCTCGTTCATGAAGTAGAACCAGAACCAGCCGTGGACGTTGGCGTCGGTGGGGAGGGGGACTTGCCAGTGGCCTTTTAGGAAATGGAAGGCTGCGGGCGTGCCTTGGGTGGGGTTGGCGAGGCCGGCGAGGATGTGCCAGGGCGCGGCGATCGCGAGGAATACGAGTGTGGAGGTGAGGGGGTGGAGTTCGCGTAGGCGCGCGAGGCTGGGGGTTAGGCCGCGGGTGATCAGGATGTAGAGGACGACGATGGCGATGGGGAAGACGACGCCGATGAGGCCCTTGGTGAGGACGTTGAGGGCGCAGACTGCGGCGAAGGCGTAGCAGTAGAGGCGGATATTGGAGCGGTCGCCGCTGCGAAAAACTAATGCAGGGGTCTCTCCACTGCGGCCTGCGGCCTCCGGTCGAGATGACGGGACTTGTGGTTTACCGGAGAGTTCTTCGGTGCGCCAGAAGGAGTAGAGGGCGGCGGTGGTGAAGAGGCAGACCATTGCGTCGGGGATGTTGATGCGGGTGAAGATGAAGATGCCGAAGCTGGAGAGGGCGATGAGGGCGGCGTAGAGGCCGGCGCGGGTGCTGCTGAAGAGACGACGGGCGAAGGCTTCGATGAGGAGAGCGAGGGCGAGGACGGTGAGCGACAGAGGGATGCGCGCGGCTATGGTGAGGGCTCGGGGAGAGGTGAGGCCGAGGAGTTGGGAGACGCGCATGGAGGCGGCCATGGACCAGTAGAGGAGTGGGGCCTTTTCGAGGTAGCGGATGCCGTTGGCGTAGAGGGTGACGTAGTCGTGGCGGAGGAGCATCTCGCGGGCGACTTCGGCGTGGACCGAGTCGGCGTCGTCGAGGAGCGCGGGGGCGAAGAGGGTGAAGCTGGCGTAGAAGGCGATCCAGAGCAGGAGGATGGTGAGGAGTGTGGAGCGCGGGCGTGGGGGCGTGGCGGCGGGCATTGGGATAAGTGTATGCGGGGTCGATGGAGGTTCTGCGAACCCGCGTCCCAGAAGCGGGACACGGGGCACCCGGATTTGTGGGGTCGGGTAGACTGGCTGCGATGGCAAAGATGAAGCCGATGACGGCGGCGGTGGAGCAGAGCCTGGTGCAGTTGGCCGGCGGTGGGCCGCCCGCGGAGATGGTGTTTGGGGATTGGTATCCAGCGCTCCGTGCGGACGGGTTGAAGCGCGGCGATACGGCAGTGACGATGCTGCTGGCGATTCCGATGCTGGTGGGACGGAAGAGTGATGGCGCGCTGTTTGCGATGAGGGATTTGTGTCCGCATCGGGGGATTCCGCTGTCGGCGGGTTGGTTTGATGGAGAGACGGTGCAGTGCAAGTATCACGGGTGGCGGTTTGAGCCGTGCAGTGGGCGGTGCGAGGAGATTCCATCGCTGACGTCGTTCGATCATTTGGTGCCGACGAAGATTTATGCGAATGCGTTTCCGGTGGTGGAGAGGGATGGGTATGCGTGGGTGTATGTGCCGGCCGCTGGTGCTGGGCGGACGGAGGATTTGAGTGGGTTGCCGCCGGTGCCGGAGCTGCCAAAGTTTGGGAAGCGGTATCGGAGCGCGCATTTGACGGCGGAGCTGCCTTGCAATGTGGATCACGGGATTATCGGGCTGATGGATCCGGCGCATGGGCCGTTTGTGCATCGGGCGTGGTGGTGGCGGAGCGCGGCGAGCATTCATGAGAAGACGAAGCGGTTTGAGCCGCTGGAGGATACGGAGCATGGTGGACGGAATGCAGGGTTTCGCATGTCGGCACATGCGCCTTCGTCGAACAGCGCGCCTTACAAGTTGCTGGGCAAGCCGGTGACGACGATTGATTTTGTGCTGCCGAACCGGCGGTATGAGACGATTCGGGCGGTGAGTGCGAAAGGGCGGGAGCGGTGGTTTGCTTCACTGACTACGGTGACTCCGGTTACGGCGACGTCGTGCAGGATTGACGTGATCGCGGCGTGGGACATCGCGTATCATGTGCCGTTCGTTGCGCCGATTGCGCGGTACTTTGGGGCGAAGTTTGTGGCGCAGGATCAGCAGACGATGGTGGAGCAGGCGCGGGGGTTGAGGTCGAACCCGGGGTTGATGTTGATTGACGACGCGGACCTGCCGGCGAAATGGTATTTCGCGCTGAAACAGCGGCGGTTGACGGGTGAAGGCGAACATCCACTGAAGGGGCCGGTGGAGCTGCACTGGCGGAGTTGAGGGCAGGGATTAGGGAACAGGTCTCTCCAACAGGTGCGTGTTTGTGCGATTACGGACGAAAAGCCGACTTCTCGGTATTCATTGGAAGTCATGCCCGGATTAGTATCGATAAACGCCGACAGCTCAAATCGCGCAAGAGAGGGGCGCAGGATGAGAAAAGGGTTTACAAGAAGACCGAAAGTGGAGGAGCCCGCGGCAAACCAGAGCAAAAACTACATCACTCCAGGTGGGATCGAGCGCCTGAAAGATGAGCGCCAGTTTTTGCTCACCAAGGATCGCCCGGCCGTGGTGGAGGTGGTGGCGTGGGCTGCGAGCAATGGCGATCGCAGTGAAAACGCTGACTATCAGTACAGCAAGCGACGACTGCGGCAGATCGATGGACGGGTTCGCTTCCTGACAAAACGCATTGAAGCCGCGGAGGTGGTAGATCCGGAAGCTCCGAGAACCGGGCTGCGGGCGACAAGGGCGTTCTTTGGAGCCACTGTGCGCTATGCGAATGCCGCAGGGACAGAGCGAGTGGTGAGCATCGTCGGCACAGATGAAGTCAATCTCGAGCGCAACCACATCAGTTGGGCCTCACCCCTGGGGCGCGCATTAACGAGAGCGGCAGGAGACGATGAGGTGATTCTTCATGCGCCGGGCGGGACTGAAACTCTGACCGTGCTGGAAGTAAGGTACGAACGCATCTCCGTAGAACCGTTCCACGCACCATCTGGTTCCGAAATCTCCGGGTGAGTTAGAGGGCTGATTGGGAGGGGGCGTTCTACACTGTTAAGGATGCCTGGTTCGGCCAAGTCGAAGACGCGGATGCAGACGATCCTGAAGGGGTCGTTGGTGCTGACGGCGCTGTATATTGCGGCGACGCTTTTCTTTGGGTTGCGGGCGCATTCGCTGGCGCTGATCTCCGAGGCTGGGCACAATGTGTCGGATTTTCTGGCGCTGGGGTTGAGCTTTGTGGCGGTGTGGCTGCAGATGCGGCCGGCTACGGACGAACGGACGTTTCGGGTATCAGCGGGCGGGGGTGCTGGCGGGGTTTGTGAATGCGCTGAGCCTGATGGTGCTGGCGGGATGGATTGCGGTGGAGGCGGTGGGGAGGTTCTTTCATCCGGTGACGGTGGAGGCGCACCTGATGATGTATGTGGCGGCTGCGGGTGTGGTGATGAATGGGTTGATTGCCGGGCTGCTGTGGAAGTTTTCAGGGGACGTGAATATTCGCAGCGTGTTTCTGCATATGCTGGGCGATACGGTGTCGACGGCCGCGGTGATTGTGGGTGGGTTTGCGATTACGCTGACGGGGCAGCAGTGGATCGATCCGCTGTTGAGCTTGATTATTGCGGCGATGATCCTGGCGAGCTCTTGGAGTATTGTGCGGGAGACGCTGCATATTCTGCTGGAGGGGACGCCGCGCAGTGTGGACCTGGCGGAGATTCGCGAGGCGATGCAGGGGATTGAGGGCGTGGTGAATGTGCATGACCTGCACGTGTGGAGCTTGACGTCGCAAAGCCATGCGATGGCGTGCCATGTGCAGGTGGTGGAGATGCAGCTGGCGGAGTGCGAGGCGGTGCTGGCGCGGATCAATCATCAACTGAAAGACCACTTCGGGATTGCGCATGCGACGATTCAGCTGGAGGTGACAGATTGCGCGACGGTGGATGGATGCTGCTCGCCGCCAGAGGTTGCGGAGGTGGATGGGCACTCGCATCATCATCATGGGCCGGGCGGGCATGATCACGCGCATGCGCATTAAGGCAGGGGATAGGGGATAGAGTGTAGAGCGTAGGGAAAAGCAAAGACTCGCTCGATGGCGGGTTTTGCTGTTTGGGGGAGAACTTATCGCGGTTGGGTGAAGTTGTAGACGACGCTGAAGGTGGGTTTGCTGGTGTAGACTTTGCGGAACCGATCGCAATTTGAGGCTTCACCAGCGGGGTCAAGGTGCAGACAAATGAGGCGGCATTGTCGCGGCGCATAGCTGCTGTTGATGTGGTGCGTGGCCTGATCATGATTATTATGGCGCTGGATCACACGCGCGATTTCTTTTCCAGTGCGACCGTTAATCCGACGGATCCAACGCAGTCGTGGCCCATGCTCTTTTTCACGCGGTGGATTACGCATCTGTGCGCGCCAGGATTCGTGGCGTTGGCGGGGACGTCGGTGTATCTGCAAAAGTTGCGGGGGCGGACGCGCGGTGAGATGGGAAGGAAGCTGGTGCTGCGGGGAGTCTGGCTGCTGTTTGTGGAAGTCGCAATCGTGAGTTTTGGACTCTTCTTTACGTACCACGTGCATTTCTTCCAGGTGATCTATGCGATTGGCGGGAGCATGATCGTGCTGGCGGCGCTGCAGTATCTTCCGGTTCGATGGGTCGCGGCGTATGGCTTTGCGGTGGTATTGCTGCATGATTTGCTGCAGCGGATTCAGCCGGAACAACTAGGGAAAGCGGCGTGGCTGTGGGAGTTCGTGGTGTCGACCGGATTCTTCTTCCATGGTGAACAGCTTTGGACTTTTGTGATGTATCCCGTGCTGCCGTGGAGCGGGGTGATGGCGCTGGGGTATGCGTTTGGGACGGTGGTGGCGCTACCGGCGAAAACGCGAAGGGTGAGGTCCTTGCAGTGCGGCTTGGTGGGGCTGGCGATGTTTGGGGTCCTACGGGTGACGAACTGGTATGGGGATTCGGTGAAATTTGTACACCTGGGGAGCGCGGCGCGGACGACAATGAGTTTCTTCGATGTGTCGAAATATCCGCCGTCGCTTCAATATTTGTGTGCCACGCTGGGCGTTTTGCTCGTTGTATTTGCGGGGGTGGATCTGGCGCTGGAGAGGCGATGGATTCCGCGGGCGCTGAGCGTGGTGGAGGTTTATGGGCGTGTGCCGTTTTTCTATTACGTGCTGCACTTTTATCTGCTGCACTTGCTCGCGGTGGTGACGTTGATGTGCGTGCAGCATACCGTGCATGTATCGATCGCGGCTACTGCTTTGGGTAAGGCGGGGCAGGGTTGGTTCGGATTGCCGGGCGTGTACCTGGTGTGGATCTGCGTAGTGGCTGTGCTGTATGCACCTTGCCGCTGGTTTGCGGGGGTGAAAGCGCGGCGGAGGGATTGGTGGTTGAGTTATCTGTGAGATGAGTTGCGGTTATCTGGGGTGAGTGAAGTTGTAGACGACGCTGAGGGTGGGTTCGCTGGTGAGGGTGACTCGTTTGGAGAGGGTGTCGCCGGTGCGGAAGTCGGGGTTGTTGTAGAAGAGGCCGCGATATTCGGCGCGGAGATCGAAGTGGTGGCTGAGGTGCAGGTCGATGCCTGAGCCGAAGACGCCGGTGGGGCGAACCTGCACCGAGAGGCCGCGGGAGCCGGGCTGGTCGGGAAAGTAGGGGGTCAGGTTGTTGCTGTCGGAGATGGGGAGAAAGGTGAGGAGGCCGGGGCCGATGTCGGCGAAGAGCGAGAAGCGTTGATTGACGCGGGTGTGTGCGACGTAGGTGATGGAGGTCTCGTACACATTGGAGTTGATATTAAGGTTGTTGGGGTTCCCGACGTTGCTGAGTCCGTTGCGGTATTGCTGGGAGACGCGGCTATAGCCGAGGTTGACGGAGTAGCCGAGCCAGGGGCTGAAGGTTTGGCGGAGGGTGCCGAGTACGCCGGCGGAGGGAGCGGTGCCCTGCGGGTGTAGGCATAGAGCTGGCCGGTCCGGTCAATCGTGAGTAGAGCAGAGGCGCCGAGCGAGAGGGAGGTTTGAGGGTGGAGTTCCTTGCGGCAAGGCATGGGCTTATGGGTGGGCAATGGGTTTGATTGCGTGGTGAGGGCGGCGCAGGGAGGCCCGGCGACGTTGTGAGGCGTCGGAGTTTGGGCGAGCGCGAGGGCGCAGATGAGGGAGGCAGCGAGTGCCAGGCCGATGATGCGAAGGGATTTTTGGGCGCGAGGGGTCATTGGAATCTCGGGGTGGAGTTGTTGGTGGGAAGCGAGGTGGCTATTCTTCGCGGGTTGGGTGGAAGCGATAAGTGAGACCGAGGACGGGCTCATTGCTGAAGGTGAGGTTGCCAGCGGTGGGAATGTCGAAACCGGTGGCGACGTAGGCGGGAGGGCTCTTGTAGAGCAAGGCCCGATAGCCGGCGTGAATGGCCCAGTGCCTGGTTAGGGCGAGGTCGGCGGAGATGCCGAAGACGGCCGTGGAGCGAAGAACGTTGCCAACGCCGAGGGCTGAGTTGGGATTGGTGGGATGAAAGGCGAGGACGCCGGCGCCGGTCTCGGCATAAGTGGAGACCTGACGGTGCCGCGGGCCGCGAACTACATAGGTCGCGGAAAGCTCGTACGCATTTTGAGGAACGGTGATGCCGGCTGATCCACCAGATGGTGGCGAGTAGGTGTACTCGAAGGTGGGCTCGGAGTGAGTTGCCGTGATGCGATAGCCGAGCCATGAACGGAACTGTTGATGAAAGGCAGCGAGTACGCCGACGGTTGGGGTCGCTGTTTGAGAGTAAGGGGTCACGACGGCGGAAGAACCAACACCGGTTGTAGTGGTGAAGGATCGGTCGGGGGTGAAGTTGCCGAACGCGGCGAGGGTGAGGTCTGTGGTGCGGTCGTAGTGAGGGCGAGGGGTGGGATGCGTTCGGTTAAACGCGGTGGGAATCGGTGGGATGTTGGAAGAGAAAGAGGTGGGCTGTTGCGTTGTGGCGATTTGAGTTGTTGCCGATGACGCCTGAGCCGGGGGCGGGGCGATAACGGTCTGTGCGTTGTTGGGGGTTGAAGGAGTCGACGCCTCAGCATGAGGTGCGGGGTTCGTGGGGAACGATCCGTCAGAGATTGAAATGGGAGCGGTGAAGGGATGGGTAGGTACAGCACCATTTGGCTGTACAGCGTTTTCGGATGGTATCACCTCCGGGGGTACAGTTGGAGCTTCGGGTGGGGCTAAGTTCGCGACGATGGGTGGGTTTGTGCGCGGCGAATGATGCAGCGCGAGGATCAAGGCTGCGGTGGCGAGAACGGATCCCGCGAGTGCGGGGAAGGCCCAGCGGGGGAAGAAGCTGCGCGGAACGATGGTGGGGGCGACGTAGAGGGGGAGCGAGTCGCGGATGGCTAGCCAATGGTGATCAAGGGCGGCGGGGTCGAGGGGGAGGGCGGCTTCGTGCTTGGGGAAGGCGCGGAGGGTGGAGGCGATGGCGAGGGATTCGGCCTGGAGGGGAGGGTTGGTGCGAAGGACTCGACGGACGGCGCGCTCCTGCGGGGATGGGAGCTCGTGGAGGTGAAAGGCGATGAGGTCGTCCTGGTCGAGGACGTGGCCGGCGTCGTTGTCGGGGTTGGTGTCGAAGGGGGTCATTGGGAGTCCTTGTTGCGTACGGTGGAGGAGAAGGTGGCGGAGGATGTGGGCGCGGCGGGAGCGAGTTCGCGACGGAGCTTGGCGACAGCTCGGAAGATGGCTTGCTTGGCGGAGTTGCCGGGGACGCCGAGGGCGTCGGCGATGACCTGGATGGGTTGGTCTTCCATATGGCGGAGGATGAAGGCGGTGCGTTCCATGGGGGTGAGGGTGAGCATGGCACGCTCGCGGCGGCGAAGGGCTTCGGTGTTGAGGAGCTCGGCTTCGGGGGTGGGGCGATGGGAGATGGCGATGTTTTCGGTGGGGGAACCTGGCTCGATGGTGAGGGCGTTCCAACCGAGATCGCGGGAGCGTCGTTCGACGAGATTGAGGGAGCAGTTCATGGCGATGCGGTAGACCCAGGTGCCGAAGGAAGCTTGTTCGCGGAAGCCGGAGAGTTTTTTATAGGCGAGGAGGAAGGCTTCCTGTGCTGCCTCCTCGGCGTCGACGGGGTTGCCGGTGACGCGGTAGGTCATGCGAAGAACGGTGGGGAGGTGACGGTCCATGAGCACGCGAAAGGCGTCTCGATCGCCGGCGAGTACGCGCCGGATCGCGTCTTGCTCCAGATTTCCCATTCGCGAGGTTAGACAAGCGGATGCTGGAACGGTTAGGTTGCGCGGGGAAAATAGTGAGTAGTGGGTAATGAGTAGTGGGTAGTGAGTAGTGGGTAGTGAGTAGTGAAAGCAAAACAAAGCCCGCCTGGCGGCGGGCTTTGTGGTGGGGGTGCAAGAGCGGTCTAGGTTAGGGTGGCGTCGAGGGTGATTTCGGCGGATTTTAGGAGGCGGGAGATGGGGCAGCCGTCCTTGGCTTTCTTGGCTAACTCGTCGAAGGTGCTCTTCTCGATGCCGGGGATGGTGGCGTGGGTGCTGAGATGGATTTTGGTGATGGTGGGGCCGTCGTCCGTGGTTTCCATGGTGACGGTGGCGGTGGTTTCGATGGTGCTGGGCGGGTGCTCGGCGGAGGTGAGCTGGGAGCTGAGGGCCATGGTGAAGCAGCCGGCGTGGGCGGCGGCGATGAGCTCTTCAGGGTTGGTGCCGGCGCCGTCTTCGAAGCGGGTGTGGAAGCTGTACGGGGTGTCGTTGAGGACGTGGCTTTGGGTGGTGAGGGCGCCGGTGCCCTTCTTCAGGTCGCCATGCCAAACTGCCGATGCGCTGCGTTCCATCGTGAATCTCCTTGGGGGCGAGCTTGCCGCCTGAAGGTACGATGCGGTTGGTGGGATGTGGGGTTGGGGGAAGGCAGGGGATAGAGTGTAGAGCGTAGAGAGAAAAGCCCGCCTGGCGGCGGGCTTCCGGGTGGGTCGTGGATGTGGTTTAGAGGAGGGTGGCGTCGAGGGTGATCTCGGCGGCGGCGAGGAGGCGGGAGATGGGGCAGTTGGCCTTGGCGCCGGCTGCGATCTCGTCGAACTTTGCTTTGTCGATGCCGGGGACTTCGGATTTGTTGACGAGGTGGATCTTGGTGACGGTGGGGCCAGTGGGCAGCATCTCTAGGGTGACGACGGCGTCAGTGGCTACTGAGGTTGCGGTGTGGCCGGCCTTGGCTAGCTCGTTGGAGAAGGCCATGGTGAAGCAGCCGGCGTGAGCTGCGGCGATGAGCTCTTCGGGGTTGGTGCCGGCACCGTCTTCGAAGCGGGAGTGGAAGTTGTAGGGGGTGTTGTGGAGGGTGTTGCTTTGCGTGCTGATGGTACCCTTGCCGGTCTTGAGGTCGCCGTTCCAGAGGGCGGATGCTTTGCGGTCCATGATGTTTCTCCTTCGTTGGTGATTGAGGGTAAGTGCAGGAAAGGGCCAAAGCTTTGACGCAAAGGTCGCAAAGAAGTGCGCGACGTTTCGCAAAGGAAGACAAAGCCGGAGCTACGTTTCGCTACGTAAGGCCTGCGGATGTGATGGTACATCAGCTGGCGCGGAGATAGATGAAACGGGCGAGAAAGAGAAGGGCGAGGAAGTAGAGCATCCAGTGCTGGCGGCGGGCGCGGCCGGTGGCGATTTCGAGGACGGCGAAGCTGATGAGGCCGAAGGAGAGGCCGGTGGCGATGGAGTAGGTGAGGGGGATGGTGATGAGGGTGAGGAAGGCGGGGATGGCGATGCGGGGCTCATTCCAGTCGATGGAGGAGGCGCCGCCGAGCATGAGGGCTCCGACGAGGATGAGGGCGGGGGCGGTGGCGAAGTCGGGGATGGCGCCGACGATGGGGGCGACGAAGATGGCGAGGAAGAAGAGGATGCCGGTGGTGATGGCGGTGACGCCGGTGCGGCCACCTGCGGCGACACCTGCGGAGGACTCGATGTAGCTGGTGACGGTGGAGGTGCCGGCGAGGGCGCCGACGACGGTGGAGGTGGCGTCGGCGAAGAAGATCTTGTCGAGGCGGGGGATGGTGTGGTCGGCGGCAATGAGGCCGGCGCGCTCGGTGACGGCTACGAGGGTGCCGATGTTGTCGAAGAGGTCGACGAAGAGAAAGACGAAGATGATTTCGAAGGCGTTGAGGTGGAGGGCGCCGCGGATGTCGAGGTGGAAGGCTGTCGCACGAATCGCCAAGGGATTGAAGGTCGACGGCTGGTATTTGACTTGATGGAGGAGGATGCCGAGAGCGAGGGTGCCGAGGACTCCGATGAGCATGGAGGCTTTGACTTTGTAGGCCTGGAGGATGGCGATGAGAACGATGCCGAAGATGGCGAGGAGGACGGCGGGGGAATGCATGTCCCCGAGGGTGACGACGGTGGCGGAACTGGGGACGATGATCTGGGCGTTGTGCAGGCCGATGAAGGCGATGAAGAGGCCGATGCCTCCGGCTACTGCGGCGTGGAGTTCGTGGGGGATGGCGGCGACCAGGCGCTGGCGGATGCCTCCGATAGTGAGCAGGAGGAAGATGATGCCGGAGATGAAGACGGCGCCGAGGGCGGTTTGCCAGGGGACGCCCATGCCTTTGACGACGGTGTAGGTGAAGTAGGCGTTGAGGCCCATGCCGGGGGCGAGGGCTAGCGGGTAGTTGGCGAGGGCTCCCATCATGATGGAGCCGAAGGCGGCGCAGAGGCAGGTGCTGGTGGTGACGGCGGCGAGAGGCATCCCGGTTTGGGAGAGAATGGCCGGGTTCACGAAGATGATGTAGGCCATCGTGATGAAGGTGGTGAGGCCGGCGAGGAGCTCGGTGCGCCAGGTGGCCTGGTGCTCAGCGAATTTGAAGTAGGCTTCGAGGCGAGTGCGCAGAGGAAGGCCCTTCGAGTGCGGAGATTTTCGTTAGTGTGAACAGGATACCGTGAGCCGTAACCCGCCCCTCCCCCGGGGGTACTTTTAGGGCTGAAGTCCTGGCGGGATGGAGGTTGAGTGCGGACTTGTGTTTGCTCCGAAAATGGTGCAGCCACTTTCGTTATTCCGGGTCGGCCATTTGGGCTAGCGGGGTGCGGCGGGCGCTTGATCTTGCGCCTTGCGCATTTGTTCGACGGTTCGCTGGCCTGCGAGATAAGCGGATGCGCCGCGGTGCATGATGCCGATGTAGTTCTGGAGATCCTGATGCGCTACCCGCTCCTGAAGGAGAAGATCGAGGTACTGGTCGAGCTGGGCTGCGGTAGCGGCGGAGAAGTCGAAGGGCCCGTCGGGATAGTCGACCTGGAACCTCTGTTCGAATGCGATGCGCTTCTGGGTGGCTTCCTTAGCGTGTTGCTGTATCAATTCAGCGTGCGCGACGCCGACCTCGGGTTCTGTTAGGGATGCAACTTCCTCCTGAGATAGGAGTGCCATGAGGCCACTTGATCGGGCGGCTTCAATGTTGCCAATTCTTACGGTGTTGGTTGGCAGCGCGGGCCGGTAGGTGGGGGGACCGAGTGTACGGTGCAGGGCGAGGCTCTGCTGCACCTGTGCGATGCGGAGGTTCAGGTCTTCCAGGGTGCGCGCATTCGCGAGCGAATTCTGGTCGAGGTCGCTGAGCATGAGACGCGAGTCGGCGATGACGCCCTCCCTCAGCTCCTGGCGCTGGTGTTTGTGGTGGAAGAGTTCGACGGTCTGCTCGAGGCCGATGGCGATGAGCAGGCCAATCACGATGGTGGCGATGTGGATGAAGAAGTCGCGCCAGGTGTGGGTGGAGTTGTGGGGTGGGTGGACGTCGAGCATCGGGTGGGCTCTCCGGAGAAGGTTTGGGGGCGATTATTGGCGGGCCGATTGCTGGAGCTGATATTCGTTGACCATGTCGTGGAGCATTTGGTCGACCGTGCGGGCACCGTGGAGGATGCTGCGGCAGGCACTGCTTTCATTGAGCTCGAGGGTGATGATCGCGTCGTATTGACTGGAGAGGTTGGAGAGTATTTGAAGGAGGGTATCTCGTTCGAAGAAGGTAAGGAATTCGAGTTGAGGGGCGGAGAGCCCTTGCAGACGCCGCCGCGCGCTGACGCCGGCAATCCGCGCGCGCAGGAAGTCGCCCTGGCCGAGGGTGAGTTGATCGGCTTCGTGGTCGAGACGGGCGTAGACCTGGGCTTCGTCTTCGGGGAGAAGGCCGACGGTGCCGCTGGCTTTGGCGACGGCCCAGACGGTTTGTGAGGGGTCGAAGAGGCCTATGTCAAAGATGTTGCCTTGGGGTGGCAGGACATCGCTGCGGATGCGGCCGTTGGTGACAGGGGCGGTGTTGAGCGCGACGATGGAGGCGTTAACCCACGCGAGCTGAATTTTGAGGCGCGCCAAGTTGCCTTGGGTGAGGTCGAAGTTGCGTTGGGCTTCGTCGTGGAGCCGGGCTTCGAGTGAGTGGCGTTCGTGGCGGTGGTGCATGGCTTCAACAGCCTGCTCGAGGGCGATGGCGATGAGGAGGCCGATGCAGATTGTGGCGATGTGGACGAAGAAGTCACGCCAGGTGTGGACGGACTCGTGAGGTGGGTGAACGTCTAGCATGGAGGCTCCGGGGATCAGGTGCAGGTGAGCTGACGGTAATCAAGGCTGAGGGGCGGGGTTGCTGAGGTCGCGGGCTCGACTGGCGGCTGCCTGTGCGCCTTCGCGAGCGATGGCGCGGATCTGGTAGGGGTACATCTGCTGAAGAGTGTCGACGTTGGCGACGACGGCTTCGAGGGCGCCCTGGAGAACGACGAGGCGGAAGTGGAAGTCGATGGTGGCTTCGCGGGCGGTGCCGAAGGCGTGGAGGAGGTCGTCGGCCTGGGCCTGGGTGAGGCGAAGGGGATGGCCGTCGGCGGTGGCGGCGTGGTCCTGAAGACGGGCGACAGCGAGGAGCGCGGCGGTGCGGCTGGTTTCCATTTCGGCAAGGCGTTCGAAATCGGCGGTGAGGTCAAGACGGGCGTAGACCTTGGCCTTTTCCGGCGGCAGGAGGGCGACGGTTCCGGCGGCCTGGGCGACGGTCCACGTGCCGCGGGATGGAGAGATGAGGAGGCCCTGCGACTTGGCGGGGAAGTAGACGTTGTTGACGGGAAGCGTGACGACGAGTTGACTGCCGGACGGGGTGGCGGCCTGGAGCGCGCGGACGCAGGCGTTGAGGTAATCGCGGCGTTGCGTGGTGAAGGTGATCTGAGCGCCGACGAGGTCGAGGTTCTGCTCAGACTCGGTATGCATTTGGAGCTCGAGATCCTCGCGCTGGTGGTGGTGATGGATGGCTTCGACAGACTGCTCGAGGCCGATGGCGATGAGGAGGCCGACGCTGATGGTGGCGATGTGGATGAAGAAGTCGCGCCAGGTATGGGCGGTTTGATGGGGAGGGTGAACGTCGAGCATCGGGCTCCTGCAGGTTTGGTGGTGAGGTACAGGGGCCCGGAGATTGGAGAGATGCGGTTAGAGCGGTGGATCGGGGGTGGATGGAGGTGGGGCGGTGGTGTCGGATGACTTGCGTGCCTGGTCGTCGTTGGCTAGTTGTTTGCGAATGCGACGGCGGCGCAGGAAGAGATCAACGATTTGTTGCAGGCCGAAGGCGATGATCAGGCCGATGCAGATGGTGATGAGGTGGAGGAACATGTGATCCGAATCGAGCATGCGGGTGTGGGGCCATGGTATCGCAGATGAGGGAGTGCGCGGGTTAGGGATTGGAGGGATCGAGGGTGTGAAGGCCTGCGTTGACGCGGTCGGTGGTGCGCTGGTGGGCGGCGGCCATGCCGTGTGGGTCGAGCTCGAGTGAGGTGGGTCGGAAGCGGTCGATATTTGTCCAGGTGATGGCGTGGGGAAGGTTGGGGAATTCGTTGGCGAGGCGGCCGTAGGCGTAGCCGAACTCGATGTCTTTTTCGAGGGCGGTTTCGGTTAGCTGGATGACCTGATCGAGGCGCTGCGGCGAGAGGTGGGTGGGGTCGGGATCGACGAGGTCGAAGCTGTGGGCATCGTTGATGGCATTCCAGTTGTCGAAATTCTGCTGGCTGAGGCCGGCGAGCGATGAGTAGAGTTCCTGATCGGAGTTGGCCTCGGCGAGCGGCATGAGTCGAGTGATGCCGCTTTTTTCGGCCGCATCCCAGACGGCGTGATCGTACAAGAAGGGCGATTGGTTCCAGACGAGGTCGCCGGGGAGGGCTGTCTCGGGAGTGCCGGGATGCTGGCGAACGTATTGGAGGACGAGGAGGTTGTTTTTGAGGCGAGCGGTGGTGCGAAGCCAATCGTGCTCGTTGAGCTGGAGGTGATCGCGATTGGATTCGAGTTCGCGGGAGAGGGCTTCGCGGGTTTCGCGGAGCTCGTAGCGCTGGTGGATGCGCTCGACGAGCTGCTCGAGGCCGACAGCGATGATGAGGCCGACAACGATGGTGGCGATGTGGATGAAGAAGTCGCGCCAGGTGTGGGTGGGGGCGTGGGGTGGGTGGACGTCTAGCATGCAGCGGGCTCCTCGATCGTTTTAGTGTGTTCGCGGTTCGTGGGATTGCTGCCCGGACTGCGCTGGAAAGGTGAGGTAGTGTTTGATCGCGTTCTGATCGAAGGTGATTAGCATTCTGTAGCTGACGATCTGACCTTCGGTTTGGAGGGTGGCCTCGAGGAGTTGTTCGCGGGACTGGGGTGTGAGCTGGCCGATGGTTGGAGCGCTGCGGGAGACGGCGGCGGCGATGTTGTTCTGCTGCAACCAGGACATGGCGAAGTGTTCTGCGAGATCGAGGTCGCCGTAGATGTAGTCGGTTTCAGCGCGCTCGTTGGTGGTCATATAGTTGACGGCGCCGCTGGCCTTGGCATCCTGCCAGGCGTTGGAACGCGGATAGGGGATTCCCCAAGGGTATTCGAGTGCCGCGGTCGGGGTCTTGTTGTCGGGGCTGAGGTCGTGCAGCAACCGGGAGTTGCGTTGCATGGAGGCCTGCGCGTCGTGTGTGCCGGAGAGGATCTCATCGAGCAGTTGGGTGTTCACCTCCAATTCGTTGTGGATTGCCTCGCGCGCCTCATGCAACTGATGGCGATGGTGGACGTATTCGACGGTCTGCTCGAGGCCTACGGCGATGATGAGGCCGATGACGATGGTGGCGATGTGGATGAAGAAGTCGCGCCAGGTGTGGGTGGGGGCGTGGGGTGGGTGGACGTCTAGCATGCTCGTGGGCTCCGGGGGATGTGTGGTGATGCGCGAGGGCTACTGGTTGGCGAGGCGCATCTCCAAACTAAGTCTTTCTTGCACGAGATAGGGGAGAAAGTCGTCGCGATCATGGACGCCGGCGGCGACGGCTCTGGATGCGCCGAGATAGAAAGCGTCGCGCTGGGCGTCGTCGTAGGCTGCGGCGATTGCGTCGGCGAGGTCCTGCGCGAGGGCGGGAACTTCGGTGGCGGGGAGTTGGATGGTTGCGCCGGAGTCCAGATGAATGTTGAGGCGTATTGCCTTGCCTTGCAAGGTGGTCAAGGCAATGCTCTGCCGCTCTTCGGATAAGGATTCTTCCTCCGCCTCGGTGTCGAGCCGGTCGTAGATTTCAGCCTCGCGCTCGGAGAGCAGGGCGACTTTGCCGTTGGTCTTGGCGACGGACCAGACGGCGCGCGAGGGAGCGATCTGGGGGAGGAACGGCTGGTGCGTGGGTAAGACGGTGGTGACGATACCGTCGTGAGGCGGGGCGGCGTGGAGCGCGTTCATGACGGCGTGGCGCCAGGCCGCTCTCTCGAGATCGCGATCGATGTCGGCGCGCAGGATTGTGATGTTGCGCTGGGCCTCGGCGCGCATCTCCTGCACCAACACGTCTCGCTCGTGGCGATGGTGGAGGGCTTCGACGGCCTGCTCGAGGGCGATGGCGATGAGCAGGCCGATGCAGATGGTGGCGATGTGGATGAGAAAGTCGCGCCAGGTATGGGCGGCGTGTTCGGGCGGGTGGATGTCGAGCATGCGGGACTTCTCCTGGCCTACTGCTTGTCGGTGGGAGCTTGGAGTACGGAGAGAGCCTGCTTGCGCTTGAGCTCCGTGGGTGCGTTGGTTGCGGGGTGAGTGTCGCCAAAGCGATGCTGTTCTGCCATGTGGAAGAAGGGGATCATCTTCCAATAGTCGATGGGCGGACCGTAGCCGTTGAGGTCGCCGATGACAGAGAGTTGATCGCCGAAGACGGTCTCGCGCCCCTGCATGAGGACGATGCAGTTAAGGGTCTGCTGCTGTTCGGGTGGGTTCGTGTCGGTGATGTCGGCGGTATGGGTGAGGTAGTCTGCGCAGTCGGTGAGGTAGGGCTGCAGCTGATTCTGAAAGTATTGCGATTCGCGATCGAGCTGTTTGTATTCGTTGGCGAGATTCTCGAGCTCGGCGGAGGGGAGGAGGGAGGCGACGTCAGAGTGTTCGACGGTGGACCACGCGGACTCGACGGGCTCGTTGAGCGTGATGCTGCCGAAGTTCATAACGCCGGGCAGCTTTTCCTGGGGCGTGCCGGGGTGGACGAGCAGGTAGCGCAGGACGTCCTGGTCGCTGCTTTGACTGGCGAGACGGAGCAGGTGGTCGCGGATGTTCTGGTGATAGCGGCGAATGTTTTCCCGATGTTCGGCGGCGAGAGCCTCGCGGGCATCGCGAATTTCGTGACGATGGTGGACGAGCTCGAGGGCTTGTTCGAGGCCGACGGCGATGATGAGGCCAAGGACGATGGTGGCGATGTGGATGAAGAAGTCGGTCCAGGTGTGGGCGGCTTGGTGGGGAGGGTGGACGTCGAGCATGGGAGGGTCCTTTGCGGCGTTGGCAGGTGCGGCGCAGAGATGCAGCGAGGGGCCCGATGAATGGTTTGAATGAGTGTATCGCGGGCGGGTGCGGGTTCGGCGTGGCTTAGGATGTAGCCATGACGGCTGACGAAGTGAAAGAGATTCTGGGATTGGTGAAGCATCCGCGTGAGGGTGGGTGGTACGTGCGGACTTGGGAGTCAGAGGAGTTTGTTGCCGCGTCGTGCTTCGAGGAGGGGCGGTATGAGGGCGCGCGGCGGACGTCGACGGCGATCTATTACTTGCTCGAGCCGGGAACGTTCAGCGAGATGCACGTGTTGAAGAGCGACGAAATCTTTCATCACTACATGGGCGGCGCGGTGGAGATGCTGCAGCTTTTTGCGAATGGAAGTTCTTCGAGGGTGGTGATTGGGAAGGATCTGGAGGCGGGGGAGCGGCCGCAGTGTGTGGTGCGAACAGGGGTGTGGCAGGGGTCTCGGCTATTGAAGGCTGAGGGCTGGGCGCTGTTGGGGTGTACGGTGAGTCCGGGATTTGAGTTTGAGGACTACGAGGATGCGTCGGCGGAGGAGCTGGTGGCGCGGTGGCCGGGTGAGGCGGAGATGATTCGGCGGCTGACGAATCGGTGAGGGAAAAGCCCTCGCTGCGCTGAGAACAACAGCCAACAAGACAAGAGCAGAAACAAAGGCACAAGCAGATTCCCAGAGGGAATGACAGAAAGAAAAGCAAGGGCAGAACTGAGGGGCGTTAGTCGACGCCTATGTCTTCGTGCCAGACGGTGGGGTTGGCGGCGATGTAGTCGCGCATCATGGCGATGCAGGTGGGGTCGGCTAGATCGATGATTTGAATGCCGAGGTCGCGGAGCCATTGCTCGCCGCCGGAGAAGTTGACGGTTTCGCCGATGACTACGGTCTGGAAGCCGAACTGGCGAACGAGGCCGGAGCAGTACCAGCAGGGGGCGAGGGTGGTGACCATGATGAGGTCGCGGTAGGAGCGCTGGCGGCCGGCGTTGCGGAAGGCGTCGGTCTCGCCGTGGATGGAGGGGTCGGATTGCTGGATGCGGCGGTTGTGGCCGCGGCTGACGAGGGTGCCGTCGGTGCGGAAGATGGCGGCGCCGATGGGGAGGCCGCCTTCGGCGAGGCCGATGCGGGCTTCTTCGAGGGCGATGCGAAGCATGGCGGGGTAGTCGGGGGTGCTGGGTTGCGGCGAAGGCATGGCCTGCTCAGGATACAGGGGTCCTGCGCGGGCGGCGGGGAGTCAAAAGGCCCCGGTCTACAGGAGGGGGAGCCAAGTAAACGATTTCTGGGGTAGAATTTTGGCGTTAGTCATTCCATCTTTGATCGTGAGTGAACTCCCGTTATGCGTCTTTCTACTTGTATGAACTCTCGTCGTGTTGTCAGGGTGCTGCTGGCTGCCGGGCTCGGTGCCGGTTGGGTTGCGGCTTCAGCACAGAGCCATCCTCCTGCAAAGATGCAGCCGGTGGCGCATCTGGAGATTGATGCCAGCGTGATCGCAAAGCCGGCCAGCGCGGGGCTGTATGGGTTGATGACCGAGGAGATCAATCACGCGTACCAAGGCGGACTGTATGCGGAGCTGGTGAACAATGGAACGTTCCGCGGCAACTGGATGGGGGTGGATAACTGGACCGAGGTGGTGAGGGGCAATGCAGTGTTGACGGGCGCGATTGATCGCGAAGAGGGGCCGAGCACGGCGCTGCATTCGAGTCTGAAGCTGACCGTGACGGCGGCGTCGGCGGGGAATGAGGCGGGTATTAGCAATGCGGGGTATTGGGGGATCCCGGTGCGGGCGAACACCGTGTACAAGGGATCGTTCTATGCGAAGGTGGATGGCGATGTGGGGCCAGTGACGGCTCGGCTCATCAACAACCAGACGGGCGCGGTGGCGGCGATGACACGTGTTGATCTGAGCGGTAGTGGGTGGACGCGGTATGAGTTCACGCTGAAGACGGGCGAGGTGAAGACGTCGGCGAACAACAATTTGGAGTTGACGGTGGCGAAGCCAGGGACGCTGCATCTGCAACTGGTGAGCTTGTTCCCGCCGACGTACGAGAATGCGCCGAACGGCAATCGGTCGGACTTGATCGAGAAGATGGCGGCGATGCATCCGAATTTCATTCGGCTGCCGGGCGGGAATTATCTTGAAGGCGATACGCTGAAGGATTGGTACAACTGGAAGGAGACGATTGGGCCGCTGGTGGATCGGCCGGGCCATATGGCTCCGTGGACGTACTGGTCGACCGACGGATTTGGGTTGATGGAGTTTTTGAAGTGGACGGAAGAGCTGCATGTGGAGCCGATCCTGGCGGTATATGCGGGCTACTCGCTGCGCGGGGAGCATGTGAAGCCGGGGAAGGATCTGGACTCGTATGTGCAGAGCGCGCTGGATGAGGTCGAGTATGTGACGGGGGATGTTTCGACGAAGTGGGGCGCGGAGAGAGCGAAGAATGGACACGCTGCGCCGTTCCCGCTGCACTACATCGAGATCGGCAACGAAGACTGGTTCGATAAGAGTGGGAGCTATGACGAGCGGTACGCGCAGTTTGCCGAAGCGCTGCGAAAGAAGTATCCGCAATACAAATTGATTGCGACGACTCCAGTGAAGGTGAAGGCGGGCGATGAGCCGGATTTGATCGATGACCACTATTACAAGTCGCCGGCGGATATGTTTGCGCTGGTGCATCACTACGACGACGCGCCGCGCACAGGGCCAAAGGTGTTTGTGGGCGAGTGGGCGACAAGGTCGGGGACGCCGACTCCAAACTTTGGGGATGCGTTGGGCGATGCGGCGTTCATGACGTCGATGGAGCGGAACAGCGACATCATCAAAATTGCGAGCTATGCGCCGCTGTTGGTGAATGTGAATCCGGGAGCGATGCAGTGGCCTACGGATTTGATTGGCTATGACGCGCTGACGAGCTATGGGTCACCGAGCTACTATGCGCAGTGCATGTTTGGCGCGCATATTGGCGATGGGCAGCCGCAGAACTCGATTACCGGGGTTGATCCGAATGCGCGGTTCTACTATTCGGTGACGGAGTCGTCGGATACGCATGTGCTGCATTTGAAGCTGGTGAATGCGACGACTATGGATCAGCCGCTGGAGATTGCGTTGAAGGGTTTGGGCGCGGGCGCGCATGAGGCGAAGGTGATCTCGCTGCATGGGGCGACGTTCCAGGCGACAAATACGATTACGGATCCGGTGGCGATTCATCCGGTTGATAGCACGCTGCGATTTACTGGCGCTGCTCTGAAGCATATTGTTCCGGCTTACACGATCGAGGTTGTAGATATTCCAGTCAAATAGAACTGTGAGGAAAAACGAAGAGGCAGGAATCTAATGTTCCTGCCTCTTCGCTTTGCGGCGGGATTAGACGACGTAGAGGCTGACGTACTCGTCTACGGGGGTGGCCTCGAGGTTGGCCTGGTCTAGCGAGGCTTTAAGGATGCGGTCGCGGACTTCGGGGGAGAAGCGGCGGTCGAGGTTGGTCTTGAATTTCTCGAGGAGAAGAGGGATGCCATCGGTGCGGCGAAGGCGGTGGCCGATGGGGAATTCGACGACGACTTCGGGGAGGATGGTGCCGTCGGTGAGTTCTACGGTGAGAGCGTTGGCGATGGAACGCTTGGCGGGGTCGTGGTAGTCGGCGGTGAACTGCGGGTCTTCGACACAGGTGATGGTGGCGCGGAGGTGGTCGATGCGCGGACCCCAGACGGGATCGCGGGCGATGGTGTCGTCGTAGTCTTCGGCGGTGAGGCGGCCGAAGATGAGCGGGACGGCGACCATGTACTGGATGCAGTGGTCGCGGTCCGCGGGGTTGTTGAGGGGGCCTTGCTTGTCGATGATGCGGATGCAGGCTTCGTGGGTGCGGATGGTGACGCGCGCGATGTTGGCGGCGGTTAGGTTGCGGGCGGCTAGTTGGGCGTGGAGGGTGACGGCGGCTTCTACGGCGGTCTGCGAGTGGAACTCGGCGGGGAAGGAGATTTTGAAGAGGACGTTCTCCATGACGTAGGAGCCGTAGGGGCGCTGGAATTTGAAGGGCTGGCCGCGGAAGCTCACGTCGTAGAAGCCCCAGGTTTTGGCGGAGAGGACGGAGGGGTAGCCCATCTCGCCGGTCTGGGCGATGAGGGCGAGGCGAACGGCGCGAGAGGTCGCGTCGCCAGCAGCCCATGACTTGCGCGAGCCGGTGTTGGGCGCGTGGCGATAGGTGCGGAGGGATTGGCCGTCGACGAAGGCTAGCGAGACGGCGTTGAGGGTTTGCTCGCGGGTTAGGCCAAGCATCTGGCTGACAACCGCTGTCGATGCGACTTTGACGAGGAGGACGTGGTCGAGGCCGACTTTGTTGAAGGAATTTTCTAGCGCGATGCAGCCCTGGATTTCGTGGGCCTTGATCATAGCGGTGAGGACGTCACGAATGGTGAGGGGATGGCCGTTGCGGGTGAGGTAATCGGCTACGGCTAGGATGGCGCCGAGGTTGTCGGAGGGGTGGCCCCATTCGGCGGCGAGCCAGGTGTCGTTGTAGTCGAGCCAACGGATGATGGTGCCGATGTTGAAGGCGGCTTGTACGGGGTCGAGCTCGTAGCTGAAGTGCCGGGGACACGGGCGCCGTGGTGCATGGTGAGGCCGGGGACGAGCGGGCCGAGGAGCTTGGTGCAGGCAGGGAAGTCGAGGGCTTGCAGGCCGCAGCCTAGGGTGTCTAGGAGACAGTAGCGCGCGGTTTCGTAGGCTAGCGGGGATTGATTTTGTAGTTGAGGGCGTAGTCGACGATGTCGATGAGGGGCTGGTCGAAGGGCGGGCGGACGTTGCTGATGGGGGATGACATAAGTTGATCGTTTGCCTTGGGTAATTTCTAGGGAAGTTGCTGAACGCTTACGTCCAGACCGAATGCCTTTACAGCTTCGAAGAGCAAGGTCGGATTGCCTTGGTATGAGACCGCGAGATGTGTAGGGCTAGTCCAATTCATCCGCAGATTCTTCACAGCCTCCGAGCCTTCGTCTAGTGTGAGGATGGTCACGGGCTTAGCTCCGTTGAAGCTTTGTTCTAACTCGACAACGGTGTACTGAGCATTGATGCCGGGGCCATCGGTGTTTTCTGTGTGCGCGAGAGCGATGTAGGCGCCATCCGGCGACTTACTCTGTGCTGTCCAGATTGTTTGAGTGGCGCTCTGGCATGCCGTGAGCGCAAGAAGGCAAATGGCACAGAAGGCGGGAAGAGCGATGCTTAGTCGAAATGGTTTGGTCTTCATTGCTCACCATCCATGATGCTCCTAGACAAATCTTTCTACCGTGGGCAGGAAGCAGATTCCTCCGCTTCGCTACGGAATGACAGCCAGAAAGGCAGAGGCAAAAACAGAGCAAAGGCATTGGTTATGTGCGTTCGACGAGGGGGATGAAGGGGACGTCTTCGGGGCCGGTGTAGTTGGCGCTGGGGCGGATGATTTTGCCGTCGGCGCGCTGCTCCATGACGTGGGCGGACCAGCCGCTGGTGCGGGCTATGGCGAAGATGGGCGTGAACATTGCCGTGGGGATTCCCATGGTGTGGTAGGCGGAGGCCGAGAACCAGTCGAGGTTGGGGAACATGTTCTTGACTTCGTGCATGACGGCTTCGAGGCGGTCGGCGATGTTGTAGATTCTGAGGTCGCCGGCGGTTTCGGCTAGGCTGTAGGCGACTTTCTTGATGACGGCGTTGCGCGGGTCGCTGATGGTGTAGACCGGGTGGCCGAAGCCGATGATGACTTCCTTGTTGTCGATGCGCTTGCGGATGTCGGCCTCGGCTTCGTCGGGAGAGGCGTAGCGCTGTTGGATTTCGAGGGCTACTTCGTTGGCGCCGCCGTGCTTGGGGCCTTTGAGAGCGCCGATGGCTCCGGCGATGCAGGAGTGGAGATCGGAGCCGGTGCCGGCGATGACGCGGGCGGTGAAGGTGGAGGCGTTGAACTCGTGCTCGGCGTAGAGGATGAGCGAGACGTGCATGGCCTTGATCCACTCGGCGCTGGCGGGTTTGCCGTGGAGGAGATGGAGGAAGTGTCCTCCAATGCTGTCGTCGTTGGTCTCGACTTCGATGCGATGGCCGGAGTGGGAGAAGTGATACCAGTAGAGGAGGATGGAGCCGAGCGAGGCCATGAGGCGGTCGGCGATATAGAGGGCGGAGTGGTTGGTGTGGGGTTCGGGTTCGGGCTCGACGGTGGCGAGCATGGAGACGCCGACGCGGAGGACGTCCATGGGATGAGCGGTGCGCGGGGACTTGCTCGAGGGCTACCTTGACTGGCTGAGGGAGGCCGCGAAGGCTGCGGAGGCGTTGCTTGTAGTGAGCGAGCTCTGAGGTGGTGGGGAGATGTCCGTAGAGGAGGAGGTGGGCGACTTCTTCGAACTCGCAGTTGGCGGCTAGCTCGAGGATGTCGTAGCCGCGGTAGTGGAGGTCGTTGCCGTTGCGGCCGACGGTACAGAGGGCTGTGTTGCCCGCGGGGACGCCGGAGAGAGCTACGGATTTTTTTGGCTTGAAGGTGGTTGCGGGAGTTTCGGTAGGCATGTTAATCCTTGTTAGGCCGGGGCTAAAGCCCGTTCCTTTGTGGCGTGTTCAGCGGGCTAAAGCCCCCTGCGAATCCGGTGAAGCGAAAGCAACAACACGTGCGAGAAGCAGATTCCCGGAGGGAATGACAGAAAGAAAGGCAAGAGCAAGGGCAGCAGCAACCACCAATACAGGGACCCTTCGCTGCGCTCAGGATGACGGCGTGTGGGTCAGGACTTCTCCTTGTCATTCGCGAAGAGTTCGTCTAGCTTTTGCTCGTAGGCGTGGTAGCCGAGGTAGTCGTACAGGTCGGCGCGGGTTTGCATGGTGTTCGACGACGTTTTGCTGCGTGCCGTCGGTGCGGATGTGCTGGTAGACGTTGAGGGCGGCGGCGTTCATGGCGCGGAAGGCGGAGAGGGGATAGAGGGCGAGCGAGACGTCGGCGCTGCGGAGCTCGTCGAGGCTGAAGAGCGGGGTAGCGCCGAACTCGGTGATGTTGGCGAGGATGGGAACGTTGGTGCGCTGGGCGAAGGCGCGGTATTGGGGAAGCTCGGTGACGGCTTCGGGGAAGACCATGTCGGCGCCCGCTTCTACACAGGCTGCAGCGCGATCAAGGGCGGCGTTGAGGCCTTCGGAGGCAAGGGCGTCGGTGCGGGCCATGATGACGAAGTCGGGGTCGGTGCGGGCGTCGACGGCGGCCTTGATGCGGTCGGTCATCTCTTCGGTGGGGACGATTTGTTTGTTGGGGCGGTGGCCGCAGCGCTTGGCCTGGACCTGGTCTTCGATGTGGCAGCCGGCGGCTCCGGCCTTGATGAGAGAGCGGACGGAGCGGGCGAGGTTGAAGGCTCCGCCGAAGCCGGTGTCGATGTCTACGAGGAGGGGCAGGGAGCAGACGTCGGTGATGCGGCGAACGTCGGTGAGGACGTCGTCGATGGTGGAGATGCCGAGGTCGGGGATGCCGAGGGAGCCTGCGGCGACGCCTCCGCCGGAGAGGTAGAGGGCGCGATAGCCGACGCGCTCGGCCATGAGGGCGTGGTAGGCGTTGATGGCGCCAACGACCTGGAGAGGGTGCTCGGCTGTGATGGCCGCGCGAAGTTTCGCTCCGGGTGTGATGGGTGGAGGGGTGTTGCTCATGCGGTGCGATACCTCGCGGAAGTACGGGTGACAACGTTTCTAGAAGCTAAGCAATCGAGGCCGTCACACTCGGACTTTCATCGTCTGACCGCGCAAGGATGAAAGTCAAATCAGGCGGATAGCCTGCGCGTTTACCGAAATTTGGTGGGCCGACTACGGTGCGGGCGGCGGTGAAGCGGGACAGGCGCAGGTGCGGAAGCTTGCGGCGTCGGCGTGGGTGATGGCGCAGGCGTAGGCGGGCCAAACCATCTGCATGGCGGCGGCGTTCATGGCGGCTTTGATGGTCTTCGCGGCGCCAGTGTCGCCGACGAAGAAGAATTGTTGGTAGGCGTGGCTGGCGTCGGCGCTGCCGGACTTGTCGTCCACGAAGGAGGTTGTGAGTTTCTCGAGGGAACCGCCGGAGAGGTTGGGTAGATGGTAGGTGGTGGAGAAGCGATACTCTTCGGCCCAGGTGGTATCGATGCCGGTCTGGTTGCTGGCGCTGTAGACGGTGTAGTCCTTGAGGGTTGCGGTGGAGGGGTCGATCTCGGCGAGAGTGAAGGCGGGGTTATTGCCGTTGACCGGGGTGATGGAGGGCACGAGTTTGACGGGAATGGCGCCGGTGGGGGTGCTGTAGACGCGGAACTCGTCCATGTGGGTGTGGCCGAAGAGGGCGAGGCGGATGATGTCGGGAAAGTCGGCGAGGGTGTTGGCGAGATCCTCGGAGCCAAGGAACATTACCGGCGCCTGGCCGCCACAAACATCGCGATGGTTGACGAAGGTGGAGTAGGCGTCGATGCCGGGCGGGATGTGGGCCATTACCCAGACGTGCTGGTGAGCGGCGCGGGCGGCGGTGAGTTGGGCGCGCAGCCACACGATCTGTTCGGCTGCGGCATCGGTGCTGGGGGTGCCGCTGCACTTGGCGTATTTCCGGGACCCGAAGATGTCATGGAGGACAATGAGACGCGTGTTGCGGATGGGCGCGGGGAGGGTGACGGTGTAGTTCCCCAGATGAGGGAACTCGCGGAGGATGGCAGAGCGACTCGCAGGCGAGAGGACGCCGGCGGAGAAGTTGGCGGCGGCGGCGTGGAGGAAGTCGCTGTCGGGGTCTTCGCCGTAGTCGTTGCAGCCGGAGTCGTTATTGCCGAGAGCGAAGTAGATGGGGGAGTGTGGAAAGGTTTGGCGGAGTTGGAGAGCGATGAAGGCTACGGTCTTGGAGGCGAAGGCGGAGTACTCGGCGGGAGTGGCGGTGGGATTGAGGGTATGGAACCGGCAGTCGAACTGATGGACCATGAGGTCGCCGGAGATGGTGACCAGAAGCGGCTTGGGCTGCCGTTGGCGAGCGGCGCGGAGGCTGGAATGGAGCAGCGCGGGGGGTGTGTCGATGCCCTTGGCGTTGCAGGTTTCCTGAAGGTGAGCGAAGTCTGCCGCCTGGGTGGGCGATGCGGGACCGTAGAGAATGGCTGCCCAGCCGGTCGCGGGCGTGGTGAGGAGGGCGGAGATTTTGGCGGGATCGTGGAAGGGATCGAGGTGGATATCCGAGAGGAGAAGCGCGGGCACGGTGTTCGCGGGGAGAGAGGAAGACTGGGCTTGCGCGGGTAACGGGACGATCGAGAGCAGGGCAAGGAGCGGCAGGAGGCGAAGGGACTTCACGGAAGGTGACCTCGGTGGGGTGATAGTTCGCTGAAGTGGGTGGCGGATTAAGCGCGCGCGTGCTCCTGAGAGTGTATCGCCGATGTGTAGACTGGATGGCACAGACGACATGGGGAGCTAGGGTACCTATGAGACGCATAGCGTTCGCGGAGCTGCAGGCCCGAATTGAGCTCGTACTGCTGGCATTGGGCGTAGCGCCCGGGAGGTCGGCGCTGGGTGCGCGGTTGACGGCAGAGACGGATCGTGATGGCGTGCGAACGCATGGGGTGGCGCGGCTGCCGCGGTTTGCGCAGCATGTGCGCAGTGGGTTGATCGATCCTCGCGCGGGCCCGCAGAAGGTGGCGGGATTTGGTGCGATTGAGCGGTGGACGGGGCGGCGAGGTCCGGGAAATCTGGCTGCGTATGGGGCGATGCAGCGGGCCATGGAGCTTGCAAGGGAGCACGGGTTGGGATGCGTGGCGCTGGCGGACACGT
The DNA here is from genome assembly GCA_963796535.1 of uncultured Acidobacteriaceae bacterium. Classification (GTDB taxonomy): domain Bacteria; phylum Acidobacteriota; class Terriglobia; order Terriglobales; family Acidobacteriaceae; genus Granulicella. The sequence continues at coordinate 266,253 of CAWCMO010000005.1, read as the reverse complement.
CGCACTGGATGCGTGCGGGGACGTACGGATGGCAGGCGGCGGATGCGGGATTTGCCGCGATGTGCTGGACGAATACGCTGCCGAATCTGCCACCGTGGGGCGCGAGCACGGTGGCGCTGGGGAATAATCCGCTGGTGGTGGCGATTCCCCGGCGCGTGATTTCGAAGGCTGGCGGTGAGGGCGAGTCTGCGCCGATTGTGCTGGACATGGCGATGTCGCAGTTTTCGTATGGAACGCTGGCGTCGTATCGCGAGCGAGGAGACACGCTGCCGGTGCCGGGCGGCTACGACGAGCGTGGTAAGTTGACGAACGACCCCGGGGCGATCGAAAAGACGCATCGGGCGCTGCCGATTGGCTATTGGAAGGGGTCAGGCTTGTCGTTTGTGCTGGATGTGCTTGCGGCGATGCTGACGGGTGGGATGGCGACGCATGATTTCTCCACGGATCCGGCGAAGGAGGTTGGGCAGTCGCAGGTGTTTCTTGCCATTGCGCCGGCGTCGGTGGAGACGATCGAGGAGTTGAGCCGTTTTGCGCAGGGGCAAAGCATTGCGCAGAAGGCGATTGATGCGTTGCATGCTGCGACGCCGATCCAAGCCGCGAAGCCTGTTCGTTATCCCGGGGAGGGTGCGCTGCGAACGCGGGAGGAGAGCATGCGGTTGGGGGTGGCGGTGGAAGAGGCGGTGTGGGAGGCGTTTGTGAAGCTGGAGCTGGAGTTGTCCCACGTGTGACGCGTCGGACGATGAATCGGTCCCGCTACCAACCCAGGTCTCAAAAGCGAGACCTGGGGCACCCAAGATGGCGAGTGCTACATGTTGGTGTGGCCGCCGCGCATGTCTTCGTTGAAGGTGGGCTTGATGAAGGCCAGCGCCTCCTCGACCTGGGCGCGGTAGGTGGCTTCTTCGTTGCGGAGAGTGTCGGTGGCGCTGGACCAGTTGCCGGTCGAGTCGAGCAGGACAAGGCCGTCTTTGACGAGAGAAGCGGCTGTGGTCTTGAGGTCGGCGACGGTGGTGTTGAGGTACTGGGCGTCACGCGGGTCGGTGATCCAGATGGGTTCGCCGGCACCGAGGACGTGACTTAGCCAGAATGTTTTGGCAGCGAGGTAGGCGCGGCGCTGCTGCTCGGTCGTGTCGTTGAAGATGAAGACCTGCTGCTTCATGGAGTAGTAGCGGGTGGTGACGGGGACGGGCTGGCGGTTGCCGGATGCAACCAGCTCGAGCTGGCCCTGGTCGAGAGTCTTGCGGACGGCGTTGTAGATGAAGCCCTCGGCGAAGGGCTGCTCCAGGGCTGCGATGACGGTGGCGAAGGTCTGGGTCATGGAGGCAGAGACCTTGGCGTGGAGCTGGCTGCCGCGGCCGTCTTCGAGACGGATTTCGCCGTGGACGATGAAGGTGTCGGCGCCGGAGGTGGAGCTGTGGAAGGGCCACGCGAATTTGCCAAAGCTGAGGGGCAGGCCGTGCAGGGTGAGATAGACGTCGGGGCGCGGATTGCGCAGGCGCTGGGCGGCTTCGCGGAAGTAGACGGCGAGGGCGGCGGCGAACTTGGGATCGGCGGCGTCGAAGGTCTGGCTGAGCTCGAGGAGCTGCTGGCGCGCGGGGTCGGCTGCGAGGGCGGCGTTGCCGGCCAGGGTGACGATGGCGCGGGTGGTGGGAGCGCCGGTGAAGTCGATGCCGGGTTCAGCTGCTGTGAGGTTCAGGCCGGCGATGTGGGCGGCGGCTTCGAGCGCTGGGGAGGGTGCTTGGATGGCTGTGCTCATGGGGTTCTTTCAGTTCTGGAGGGTCGAAGGAGCGAGCGTCCCTTGCGGGAAATGGCGTCACTTCCTTGCAGATCTGATTTTACCCTGTTTGGGTTGATTGGCCGAGTTTCCTGCCTGCGAGGCCTAGGGTTTGAGGGTGCGCTGAAAGAAGGCGGCGGTGGCCTGGTAGGCGGCTAGCCAATCCTTGTGGAGCAGGAAGTCGTGGACTTCGTCGGGGAAGATAAGTTCTTCGACAGGAACGCTACGGGCGCGCAGGGCCTGGGCGAGGATGGGCGTTTGCGCGTAGGCGACGTCGGGGTCGTTATCGCCGTGGATGAGGAGGACGGGCGAACGCCAGAGGTCGATGGACGCGATGGGGGAGCTGGCGCGGGCTTTGGCGGCGATGGCGTCTTGCTGGGCGAAGGAGCCTTGCTTCCAGTCGGAGGCATTGTCTTCGAAGTTCCAGTCGTGGACGCCGTGGAAGTCGACGCCGGCGGCGAAGAGGTTAGAGTTACGCGCGAGAGCGAGGGCGGTGAGATAGCCGCCGTAGCTGCCGCCCCAGATGCCGATGCGCCTGGGGTCGACGCCGGGGAAAGAGCGAAGGTATTTTGCGGCGGCGAGAACGTCGTTGTATTCTGCGCCGCCGTCCGCTCCAGTGTGTTTGCACTCGCGGAAGTCGAGGCCATAGCCAATGCCGCAGCGGTAGTTGACCGAGAGCACAATGAAGCCCTGGGCAGCGAGATATTGATTCATCGCATAGGCGTTGGAGTAGTAGTCCATGGCGGGGTAGCCGAGGAGCATCTGGCGATTGGGACCGCCATGAAAGAAGAGGATGGCGGGGCGCGAGGTGTGCGCTGGTGCCGGGGTGTTCGGGAGGAAGAGTTGGCCGTGGAGGTGCAGGCCGTCGATGGTGGGGAAGAGAGCCTGGCGGGGAGTAACGAGGGTTGTGGGATAGTCGGCGGCCGAGACCTCGGAGCGTACCGGGGTGATCGTGCCATTGTCGTCGATGAAGGCCGGATGCATGGGCACATGCGCATCTGAGACGAGGGCGGCGATGGTTCCGTTGGCGGCGACTTGCGGGTGAGTTTCGATCCCTTCGCCGTGGGTGATTTCGACGGGGGGGTCGGAACGGGTGAGGTCGATGCGCCATAAGTGGCGACGATCCTGATCGAGGGAGGGCGAATTGAGCCAGCTCGTGCCTGTCGGGCGCGGATCGCTGGCCGAGGCCTGGTTGGAGCTGTAGACCAGGTAACGACGGTCGCTGCTGAGGGTCGCGTCCTCGACTTCGAAGTTTCCGGGGGTAAGCCACTCAACGCAGGGATCCGTGTCGGTTTCTATCTGGTAGAGGTGTACCCAACCGTCGGCCTCACTATAGAACTGGACGGCGGTGTTGGAGGCGAAGAAGAGGCGGGCGGCTCCGTCGGCGAGATGGGGAAGGACGCTGCCGGGCTTGTTGGGCGGGGGTGAGAAGAGGGTGCGGGTGACGCCGGTGGTGAGGTCGGCCAACTGGATGGACCAGGGAGTGGGCGAGGTGCGGGCGGCGGAGAACTCGCGGGGTTGAACGAAGGGTGAGCGCAACCAGGCTATCTGGTTGCCGCCGGGCGAGAAGACCGGAGCGGAGTCGTCGCTGGTGGAGGGGTTGAGGAAGCGGAGGGTGCGCGCGTCGAGATCGTAGAGGGCTAGGAAGCTGTGCGAGGGCTGGTTGGCTTCGGTGCGATGGCTGATGAAGGCGAGCAGATGGCCGTCAGGCGAGAGGGTGAGGGAGCTGGCCGAGCCCCGGTCGAAGACGAGTTGGTGCGCGGCGGAGGGATTGGTGAGGTCGGCGATCCAGATCTGTCCGTCATGGACGAAGAGGAGGCTGCTGCCGTCCGGCGTGAAGAGAGGTGCATGACCGTCGCCGATGAGGATGGGCTGGGCGCCGGGGGCGAGCGGCTGGACGAGGACTTCGACAGGCGTGGGCCGCTGGAGGTGGGCGGGGTTGGCGGGCTTGCCGTTGGCTCCGGATTCTGCGCCGTAGGTGTAGGCGATGGCGGAGGCGTCGGGTGCCCAGGCTAGCTGGGTAATGTCTTGCGCATCGTCCTGCGTATTGTGGGTGAGCTGGCTGGCGGGCTGGTTGGGTCCTGAGACCCAGAGATTGTGGCGGCCTTCAACGTTCTCTACCCAGGCAAACAGATTGCCCTGCGGTGCCGCGGTGAGCGAGGTGGAGTAAGGCGCGCTGAGAACCTGCTGCAACGTAAACGGCTTTGCGTCCGCGGGGCGCTGCGCAGACGCGGCGAGTGACGCCATTAGTAACGTCGTTACGAAAACCATTGGGTAAGAATAGCGCATTCAAAGGTCTACAGTTGTGATTTGGCGGCCAGAGTCACCAGATAGAGAAGAGTAACGCATCTCACAATGCAGCTGCTCGAAAGTAGGGTCTCTGGGTTGGGTCGGATCCGGGTGTACAAGTGGAGAGCTATGTTGAAGAATCTAAAAGAGGAGTTTCATGTCGCAGAGCCACATACAGGAACAGATTGAACTGATCGCACGGCACGAGCAGGAGTTCCTGGAACAGAGAACCCAGGCAGAGCGTGTGATCGATTCCATCGCAAGCTTCATTGGAAGCCTGCCGTTTGTTGTCGCGCACCTGTGCATCTTTGCGGCGTGGATTGTGATGAACGTGCTTCCGCATGCGCGGCACTTCGATCCGAAGCCGTTTGCGTTGCTGCAGACGTGCGTTGGGATGGAGGCGATCCTGGTGGCGAGTTTCATCCTCATGCGGCAGGCGCGGCTGGGGCGGCGCTCGGATGAGCGAGATCACATGATGCTGCAGATTCTGCTGCTAACGGAGAAGGAACTCACGGCGCTGTTGAGTATGGATCGGCAGATTGCTTCGGAGATGGGGCTGTCGAAGGCGGCGAATAATCCTGAGGTGCGGGACCTGAGCCAGGAGACGTCGATTGAGGACCTGGCACAGACGATCAAGGAAAATCTGCCGGGATCGTAGATCAGGCAGAGCGCTGGTTAGGCAGCGGTGGCTTCTGCTTTTAGACGTTCCGCCGTGTCGTGGGCAATGAGGGCGTCGATGGTGGGTTGGAGCATGCCTTCCATGACCATGGCAAGCTGGTGGTTGGTGAGGCCAATGCGGTGGTCGGTGAGACGGTTTTGCGGGAAGTTGTAGGTGCGGATCTTCTCGCTGCGATCGCCGGAGCCGACCTGCTGCTTGCGCTCCTTGGCTTGCAACTGGTGGATGCGCTCAGCCTCGACTTCGTAGAGGCGGGAACGCAAAACGCGCATTGCCTTTTCGCGGTTCTTGATCTGCGATTTCTCATCCTGGCAGCTCACCACCGTGTTGGTGGGCAGATGCGTGATGCGGATGGCTGAGTAGGTGGTGTTGACTGATTGGCCGCCGGGACCGGAGGAGCAGAAGGTGTCGATTCGAAGGTCCTTGTTTTCGATCTTGATGTCGACTTCCTCGGCTTCGGGGAGGACGGCGACGGTGATGGCCGAGGTGTGGACGCGGCCCTGGGTTTCGGTGGCGGGCACGCGCTGCACGCGGTGAACGCCGGACTCGTATTTCATCTGGGCGTAGACATTCTGGCCTTCGATGATGGCGGTGACGTCCTTGAGACCGCCTACGTCTGACTCGGTTTCGGAGAGAATTTCGACCTTCCACTTGTGCTGCTCGGCGAAGCGGAGATACATGCGGAAGACCTCGGCGACAAAGAGCGAAGCTTCGTCGCCGCCAGTGCCGGCGCGAAGCTCGAGGACGATGTTCTTGTCGTCGTTGGGGTCTTTGGGGAGGAGGAGGACTTTTAACTCTTCTTCGGTGGTGGCGAGCTTGGGCTCGAGCTCGTCGAGCTCGGCTTGTGCCATCTCGCGCATGTCGGCGTCAGACTCGGTGAGCATGGCCTTGGCGTCGGCGACGGCGGTGCGGAGCTTGCGGTACTCGCGAAACTTCTCGACCGTGGGTTCCATGTCGCGATGCTGCTTGGCGACCTTGCGGTAGTTCTCCTGGTCGTTGACGATTTTGGGGTCGGAGAGCTGGACGCCGAGTTCTTCGTAGCGGGCTTCGAGTTGGTCGAGGCGGTCAAACATGTTTGCTCCTCCTGCGGAGTCGCAGAGTGTAGAGGATAGAGTGTAGAGCGTAGAGAAGGGGAGATTAGGCGCAGCTAGGCAAAGTCGCGACGGGGAGTCGCGAGGGTAGTGGACACCGTGTTGGCGCTGGCCGACATCATCTGCTAATTAGATGGTATCGCGAATGCTAGGGATTCGTGGACGCGGGGCCGAGGCGGGTGACGGTGTAGGTGCGGGTGGTGCCGTCGGGCATTAGCAGGTCGTAGCCGCGATAGATGTCGTAGGTGTTGGGATTGTGCGGGCCATGGACTTTGGGGGAGATCCGGGCCGGGTAGTCGCCGAGTGCGAGCACCCCCGCGCTAATGCCTCTGAGTTGCACCGGCTGGCCGTCAATGGTGGTTTCCAGTACCTGACCGTATAAGTTGTCGCTGGTCTGAACAAAGGCCGACGATATCACGTGCACCTTAACGGTGAAGTCCGCTGGATCGGCCTTGTCGGTTGCTGCGAAGGCAGTGGCGGACAAAATGAGCAGGAGAGCGAACTTTTTCATCGTGAGGCCTCCAGTGGGATGAACACGAAGATCAGGATACGGTTGTGGCGTTCTCCGAGTATGTTTTGATGGGGAGCCTGGAGGCTGTTAGCCCGGTCGGTTGCATCTGATGGCAACGAGGTTGGCGATGGCGTTGTTTGTCGAGTTGGCGACGTTGGCAGATGAGCTCTCTGCGGAGCCGGGCAGGCTGAAGAAGCGTGCCTTGATTGCTACCGCGGTGGCGGGCGTGGCAGAGAAATTGGTAAAGGATGCGGGGAGGTTTTGCCTGTACCTGGCGGGGCAGCCGTTTGCGGAGTCCGATCCGCGCAAGCTGAACGCTGGAGGCGCCCTGTTGACGCGGGCAGTGAGGGCGGTTTCGGGATGCTCGGATGCGGCACTGACGGCGGCGTATCGGCGGCATGGGGATTTGGGGGCTGCCGCAGCGGAGATTTGGCCGAAGGTTTCGGTTGAGGGGCTAACGCTGACTGAGGTGGAGGCGGCGCTTAGCGTGATGGCCGTCGCGCGAACAACCGCCGTGCGCGCCGGGGCCGTTGAAGGACTGTTGCGGCGCGCGAGTGCGCTGGAGGCGAAGTATCTGCTGAAGCTGATGCTGGGGGACATGCGGATTGGGGTAAAGCAGAGCTTGATTGAGGAGGCGATTGCTGTGGCGTCGGGTGCGGATGTGGCGGCGGTGCGCCATGCGGTGATGCTGGAGGCAGACCTGGCACGGGCGGTAGAGCGGGCGTTTGGCGGAACGCTGGGCGAGGCGCGGATGCGGCTGTTTCATCCGCTGGGATTTATGCTGGCCAGTCCGGTGGAGACTCCGGAAGAGGCTGTGGAGCGGTTTACTTCGAAGGATGTGGATGCGGGGGTGCACGCGTTTCTCGAGGACAAGTACGACGGGATGCGGGCGCAGGTGCATTGCGGCGATCCGGAGCAGCCGGGGCGGGTTGCGGTGTACTCGCGCAACCGGGAAGACATTACGGAGAGCTTTCCGGAGATTGCGGAGGCGTTTCGCGAGGTGAGTGAGGCGCTGATCTTGGACGGTGAGCTGTTGGGCTGGAACGTTGAGGAGAGCAAGGCGCTCCCGTTTTCTGTGCTGGGGCAGCGAATCGGGCGCAAGCGGGTGGACAGTGCCATGCGGCGGCAGGTGCCTGCTGTGTTTATGGCGTTTGATCTGTTGTTTGAGGGTGGGGAGTTGCTGCTTCCGCTGCCTCTGTGGGAGCGGCGCGGCCGGCTGGAGGCGGCAGTGGAGCGGTTGCGGCCGGTGACGGTTGCGGGATTCGCCGCGCCGGCAACGCCGATGGCGCAGGCGGGATTGTTTGATGTGGTGGAGGAGACTGCCATCGAGGCGCCTTTGCAGAGGCTGATGTTGTCGCCGTCGAAGCTGGTGGAGAGTGTTGAGGCGATTGAGCAGGCATACGTCGATGCTCGTGCGCAGGCGAATGAAGGAGTGATGCTGAAGGCGGCGGGGTCGGCGTATCTGCCGGGCAGGCGTGGATTGGCGTGGGTGAAGTTGAAGCGCGAGCTGGCGACGCTGGATGTGGTGATTACCGGAGCCGAGTTTGGGCATGGGCGCCGAGCTGGCCTGTTGAGCGACTACACGTTTGCGGTGCAGGGGAGCGATGGCGAACTGCTGAATGTGGGGAAGGCCTACTCGGGTGTGACGGACGCGGAGATTGCCGAGCTGACGGAATGGATGAAGGCACATACGCTCGAAGATTATGGGCACTTTCGGACTGTCGAGCCGCTGCGGGTGATCGAGGTGGCGTTCAACAACGTGATGCGGTCGGAACGGCATGCGAGCGGATTTGCGCTGCGGTTTCCGCGGATTCTGAGGCTGCGGGAGGATAAGCCGCTGGGGGAAATCGATACGCTGGAGCGGGTGGAGGAGATCTACGAGGGTCAGCCGGACAAGCCCTCTTCCGAATCCCAAGAGTGAGCTGAGTTGCAGGGGCGAATCAAGTTTACAAAGGGATTACGCCCACTGGGTGACTTGAAAAGAAACTAAAGGGTAAGATTGAGAGACGAACGGCGGGGCGCAAATGGGATTCGCAATTGGCCATTCGTTGTTTGCAATTTCTGCTGGGAGGTCGAGCTTGAGTCTTCGTCGCACTACGTTGCCGTCCGTTCCTGTGAAAAAAGGACTATTGCGCCAGTGTGTGTGGGCAGGCCTTACTGCCGGGGCTCTTCTGGTGATGGCAACTGCGGGGAGTGCGCGTGGACCCCGCGTTCACGTGCATGCGCGGCTGGCGCCGTCTACCAGGATGGTGAACGCTGTGTTGTTGACGCCGGGGACTTTGCCGGTGGATGAAGCTGCGCTTCCGGATGGGGCGAAGTACGAATTGAAGCTGCATCACCTGCATTCGGGCGAAAGCATCGACGTGGTGTATCGGATTGGCGACACATATATTCCTGCGGCGATCGAGAAACTTGATTATTTTCTGCGAGATAGCCGGACGCAGGATGAGAAAGCGTATGACCCGCGGGAGTTTGATGTGCTCCACAATGTGATGGCGCGGTTGGGGCGGACTGATGGTGTGATCGACATCGTTTGCGGGTATCGGACACCCTGGAGCAACAACTTTCTGCGGACGCGGAGCCGGCATACGGGAGTGGCGAAAAACTCGCAACATGTTGAAGCGAAAGCCATTGACATTCGGGTTCCGGGCGTGCGGACGCGGGCGTTGCGGGATGTGGCGCTGAGTTTGGATGCGGGTGGAGTGGGGTATTATCCGCGGAGCCAGTTTGTGCATGTGGATGTGGGTCCGGTGCGGCAATGGACGTTTGGTGGGCGCGGCGAGGACTAAGCTGAACCAACTAAGATACACAAAAGGAGCGACTTATGGTCGCTCCTTTTGTTTTGCTCGATCGACGACTGCGGATGCGGTGATAATGGGGGAGTGAAGAGCTGGGTTGAGATTTCGGGAGAGCGGCTGGTGGCGAACCTGCGTGCGGTGCAGGCGATCGTCAATGTTGGCGCGGGTGCGGAGGTGCTTGGGGTTATAAAAGCCAATGCTTATGGGCATGATGCTGCGATTGTGGCGCGGGTGCTGGTGAATGCGGGGGTGGAGTGGTTGGGGGTTGCAGATGTGGAGGAAGGGGTACGGGTTCGGAGGGTGGTCGGAGACGGGGTGCGGCTGCTGGTCATGTTGGGGCTGGAAGAGTCTGATTGTAAAGAAGTTGTGGAGCACGACCTGACGCCGGTGGTTTGGACGGTGGAGCATGTGGGGTGGCTTGAGCGGGCGGCGGACGCGGCGGGAAGGATGGTGCGGGTTCACCTGGAGATCGACACGGGGATGGCTCGGCAAGGGGTTGATTTGGAAGGAGTTGGGGTTGTTGCCGAGCGACTGGCGGGGGCGAAGGGCGTGCGCTGCGAGGGTTTGATGTCACACTTGGCGGCGGCGGAGGTGGAGGGGTCGGAGGTTACGCGGAGGCAGCGGGAGAGGTTTGCCAGGGCGCTGGAAATCACTGTTTCGAAGGAGCTTATGCCAGAGTGGTTGCACCTGGGGGCGACGTCGGCTGTGGACGAGGGGTCTACGCTGGGGTGGATGCAGGAGCTGGCGGCGGGGGTGGGAGCGAGGGTGATGGTGCGGCCGGGGATTGCGTTGTATGGCTATTGTTTGCCTATAGATACGGGTCGAGCTGGAGGGCTCTGCGGGCGCGTTCAGCCGGTGTTGACTTGGAAGACGCGGGTGATTGGGTTGCGGGAGATTGGGGCGGGGGACACGGTTGGTTATGGCGCGACGTTTACCGCTAAGTCATTGATGCGGTTGGCTTTGCTTCCGGTTGGGTATGCGGATGGGCTGCGGCGGGCGGCGTCTTCTGGGGTGGGAGACGGGTGGGTGATGATTGGGGGACGGCGGGCGCCGGTTGTGGGGAGGGTATCGATGAATTTGGTGACCGTGGATGTAACTGATTTGGGAGGGGTTGCGGTTGGGGACGAAGTTGTGTTGTTGGGGGAGGGTGTGACGGCCGATGATCATGCGCGGTGGAGTGGGACGATTTCGTACGAGATTTTGTGTGGGATTCGGGCGAATTTCGTTGCGATTTAGGCCGATTTAGCCCAGTTTCGGGTGACGCGGCTGCAGCTTAGCCTAGTTTCGGGTGTCGCGATGGAGGAGGCACCGCGGCGGGTTGGGTGTAGAGACCCACTTTCATGTTTCGGAGGCGTGATCCTCCCGTTCCACCGGTCCGGAAAGGCGCGTACGGAGAGGGCACCCGGATTCCCGTCAGGGGGCTAAAGCCCCTTGATTCGGTGGTCCTTTTTGGCACGACTGAAGTCGTGCCCCTTCGAGAGCAAGAGTCTTGCGCAAACGGGGGCCTGCGTGGGCGGCGAGGGTGGAAGTTCGTCGGAGCTTTGGGGTCAGGGGTGGGGTTCGGCGATGTGGGTGAAGAGGGCGGCGGCGGCATCGAGGTTGGCCTCGAGTTGGGCGGCCTGGGTGGCGCCAAGGGTCTTGGCGAGCTTTCGGTTGAGCTGCTCGCGGACTTCGACGCAGGCGGTTTTGACGGCCTCGCCTCGGCGCGTCATGCGGACGCGCTTGGCGCGGGTGTCGGCGGGGTCGGCGACTTGTTCCAAATAGCCCTGGCGCTCCATGAGGCGGACGAGCTGGCTCATGGCCTGCTTGGTGACGCCGGCACGCTGGGCGAGGACGGTCGAACGGGTTCCTCCCTCATCGAGTAGCCAAAGCAGGCTTGCGGAGGCGAAGGGGAAATCCTCGTAGCCGCGCTCGGCGAGGCGTGCGGTCACCGCGGCGATGTGAGCCCGCGAGGCGACCATCACGCTTCTGGCTACGTTAGGTGGCTCTTTCTTCACAGTAGTAAACTTTCTTGACTAAACTTGGTCGGCGTGATTCACTTATCTATATAGTCAATAGACTTGACTATATAACTTACAGTGCGAGCCGCTCTCGAAAGGAATCATATGCCTACCTTACTCAACATCCAATCCAGCCCTCGTGGCGGTCAATCCATTTCGCGTACGCTAAGCCGGGACTTTGTCGAGGCGTGGCAAGCGAAGCATCCAGACGGGAAGGTTGTTCTGCGCGACCTGGCGGAAGACAACCTGCCGTACGTCGGCGTGCCGTGGATCACGGGAATTTTTCTTGATGCAAGCAAGCACACGGCGGAGATGCGCGTGGCGCTGGATATCTCGGATGAACTGATCGCGGAAGTTTTCGCTGCGGACGAGATCCTGATTGGAACGCCGATGTACAACTTCACGGTGCCCGCGAATTTGAAGGCATGGATCGATTTGGTGGTGCGGCCGAGAGTGACGCATTCGGGTCCGCCGGAACGGAAAGGGCTGGCGGTGGGGAAGAGCTGCACGGTGATCATCGCTTCAGGGGGTGTGTATGACGAAGGTTTGCCTGCGGCGGCTTCCGATTATGAGTCTGGATATCTGAAGCGGATCCTGGCATTCATCGGGATCACGGAGGTGGAGGTGATTCGAGCGGGTGGTACGGCTGCGGTTGCGTTTGGCTCGACTACGGTGGACGAGCTGGTCGCGCAGTTTCGGCCTGCGGTGCTGGCAGCAGCGCGGTAGCGTCGAAAGCAGGTGATGGATGGGCACCCGAAACCCCACTCATGACGATGGGGCTGTCATGAATGGGGCACCCGGGGCGTGCGGATGGGGCACCCGGGTCCGGCGCGGACGGCGAGAGTTGTATCGGTGGGCTGAGGTGGGCTAGGCGGTGGCGAAGCGGATGCCGAGGACGGTGATGTCGTCTTCCTGGCCGAAGGTTAGGACGTGGTCCATGATGGTGGCGGCGGGTTGGTTGCTGATGGCGCGGGTGCGGTCGAAGCCGTAGAGTTCGCGGGCGGGGTTGGTGGCTTCGGGGACACCGTCGGTGAGGAAGGTTAGGCGATCGCCGGGAGATAGTTGGAAGGTTTGGGTGGGGTAGGCTACGTCGTCGGCGATGCCTAGGGGGAGGGAGCCTTCGAGGTCGAGGTCTTCGCCGTTGCGGTAGGGGGAGATGTGGCCGGCGTTGGCGATGCGCATGAGGCCGGAGGGGGAGATTTCGGCGGCGAGGCAGGTGGCGAAGTGGCCTCCGGCACGGCCGAGCATGCGGCGGTTGAGCATGGCTAGCATTTCTGAGGGGTCGGAGGAGTGTTCGGCCTGGCTGCGGATGGCGCCGATGAGGACGGCTACGAGCATGGCGGCGCTGATGCCTTTGCCGGAGACGTCGCCGATGACGAGGATGAGGGAGCCGTCGGGTTTGGAGAGGGTCTGGTAGAAGTCGCCGCCTACGGTGAGGGCGGGGCGGTACTCGGATTCGATGGAGAAGACGGGGGAGTGGATGGTGTCGGGGATGAGGACGCGCTGCTGGAGTTGCTGGGCATGTTCGAGATCTTTCTTTTCGGATTCGCGGATAAGGGAGTCGCGGACCTGGTTGCGGAGGAAGCGGCGCAGGGACAGCGCGGCGATTACGAGGACAGTCAGTATGGAAACGATCGACCCAACATCCAAGCCGAGGCCGAAGGGGAAGAATGTGTAGGGGATGTGGAAGGCGCTTTGAAGATAACTGCCAAAGGAGCCGTACATGAGCAGAAGGATGGGGAAAGCTGCGAGCAGGGCCTCGGTGCGGTCGCGGCGGAAGCCTTCCACAAGAATGACGAGCAGCAGCAACTGGTAGGGAACATTGACCCAGACGGATGCGACATTGAACCCGTGAAGTGTTGGTAGCGGAAAGAGATGAAAGCCGAGGGCCGGCGACCGAGCGCAGAACGTCAGCAAGGTGAGAGTCGCTGCCAGGAGCCATGCGGCACGGGGAATCCAGCGCATTTCGCGCAAGCCGAACCAATACCACCAGAACATCGCCCACACGGGCAGCGTAAGAAGCAAGATGCCAGCGGTAGAGCCAGTGCTCAACAGCGTGGTCAGGTTCCCGAGAACGACCGTCAGGGCGCGGACGGCAGTCCATCCCAAGGCAAGGAAGAGCCATAGCCAAACGCGCTCCTGAGGGTTGTACCATAGGGCCCACAGGACCAGCGGCAGCACCAGCAGGTAGAGGAAAAGTCTCAAGAGACCTCCGAACTGGGAGCGTAGGTTTGCATCGTCATCGGACGCCTGGAGCAGATGCACGGTGGAGGCCAGCCCGAGCACGGGGGGACCGTGCAGGCCGCCGACGTCGGGATTGTTGAATTGAGTGGAGGGATTCATGTAGCACCGGACGGCGAGATTGACTTCTCCGTCGGGGCCCGGCGCAGGCAGAGGGAAGGAAGCGGGTTCGGAGTCGTAGGCGGTGACATGCGTGGCGGTGAAGTCGCCGAAGTGTCCGATCAAACGCCCGTTGGCGTAAAGCTGGTAGGCGTCGTCGAAGCCGTTGGGCATCTTGAGCCAGAGGGGCTGGGTGGGGTCCTTGACGCGCAGGCTGAGACGATACCAGGCAAAGCCGCTGAGGTTTGGAAAGCCTCTGCTGGTCCAGCCGGGCACGTAGCCTGAGGTGCCTAACAGCAGGTCCTTGGCTCCGTCCTGCGGGGTGAGATCCATGGGCGCCCAGTGGGTGTCGTCGAATCCCGGCTGGGCGTAGAGGGGCGCGCCGTCGACGAGGGGGGAGTCGCCGGGCTGGAACTTCCAGGGGCCGGTGAGCGCGACCGCGGAGTTGCCGAGGGTGATCGTCTGGATCGAAGTTTGGGGAGAAGGCTGGCCCGAGGAAATCGTGGTGGTTGAAGATTGGGCCGAGGCTGTGACCGTCTGGGAGAGGGCCAAGCAGGAAAGAGGCAGCACAACGAGCAGGGCTAACCCAAACTTTTGCATTTCAGCGAGGGTATCACTGGAGGCTGGCGCGCGGGAGAGTGGGACCACGATGGGTAACTGTGAGTGGGGTCAGGCTAGGAGTTGGTCGGCGGCGGCCAGGCAGCGAGGTTGATGCCTTTGATGAGGAGCCAGAAGGCCATGGCGAGCATGGCGAGGAGGGTGGGGAGGACGAAGAGCATCGAGTCGTGTTGTGGGGCGGCGAGGAAGACGATGTTTTTGGCGAGGAAGCCTGCGCCGCCTAGAGCTACGAGGATGCCTAGCCAGGCGGGGAGATAGCGGGAGCGGACGATGAGGTAGCCGCGAAGGATTTCGGCGAGGCCGTAGAAGCCGGTGAAGAGAACGAAGATGTAGCCGAAGACGGTGAGGGAGACGTAGGTGATGGTCTGGCGGATTTCGGGGGAGAGGACTTTGATCATGTCCGCGTCCGAGTAGGGGAGGCTGGCGACGAAGTAGACGATCTCGCTGACGGCATAGGTGGCGGTGGAGAAGAGGCCGAAGCAGAGAATGATGAGAGACAAGGGGCGGCTGACGGGACGGAGAAGGACGTAGAAGATGGCGGTGAGGGTGAGGTCGCAGGCGGCTTCGATGAGGTAGGCGGCGAAGCTGGTGCGGAGGAGGCCGAGGGAAGAGGCTACGCGGCGGGCGGTTTCTGCGATGTCGTTGGGGGCGAGAAGTTTGGCGGGGATGTAGGACTCGCCGTAGCCGCCGGCGATGACGGAGATGAGGAGGAGGATGCCGGCGAGGCGCGCGTAGCGTTGGGCTTCGGATGCGGTCATCGTGGGACTCCGGTTGAGATGAGCCTGTTCGATGGTGGTGGGGTGTGGCGTGGTGGGGACCGTTATCCCACCCGTCCGCAAAGGCGCGTACGGATGGGGCACCCGGAGTTCTTGTCTGTGGCGTTAGGCTGCTGCGAGCAGGAAGCAGGCGGCTGCGGTGAGGACTACCGTGGCGATGGACATGGCGAGGTTTCCGGCTGTCTTGCGGAGGGTTTGTGTCTCTTGATGTGCGGGATTGAGATTCACGTCGGTCTCCTTAGGGTTCGTCTACGCGGGAGCCTGACCCACTCATGACGATGAGACAGTCATGAATGGGGCACCGGGATGGCAGGGGTTAGAGGGGGTTGCGGTAGCGGCGGAGCTGGATGGCGGCCGCCAGGAAGACGGCGGCGAGGGCCAGGCCTGCCCAGAGGCCGGGGGTGGAGAGGAACTGGGTGGGCGATATCGACATGGGCATGGACATGCCGGAGGTGGCGACGTCGGAGACCTGGGGGCCGTGGATGCGGTACTTGAGGAATTCGAAGACGTGGCCGGAGTGCAGGGTGATCATCTCGAGAACGCCGAGGACGAGTGGGGGAAGGGTGGCCCAGAGGAGCGGCGTGCGGCGGGCCCACGCGGAGACGAGCAGGAACCAGCACCAGATGGGGGCGTACCAGAGGGAGTGGATGGCGACCAGGTGGTAGAGCAGCATGATGGAGTTCTGGGTGAGGGGAAGGCCAGAGTGAAGGGGGCCGGTGTCGATGCCGCGAGCGTGGAAGACGGTGACGTTGATGAGCAGCATGATGGACTGCGTGACGACGGTGATGACCCAGGTGAGCAGCGGGAGAAGAACGAGGGGGATGGCTGCTTTCGAGAGGACGGTGGTGAGGTCGGAGATGGGGAGAGACTTCCAGAAGAGGATGCTGCGGTCGCGGCGCTCGCCGTAGAGGGCGTCGAGGCAATAGAAGATGCCGACGAGGAAGGTGGTGGCCATGATGAGGCCGGCGGCGATGGTGTAGGGCAGGATGGGGTCGATGCCGTGGGAGCTTTGGGTGACGACGCCGTTGTTGTTGACTGTGCTGGTGATGAGCAGGCCTGCGGGCATGCGCACGGTGCTGTAGAAGAAGCCGAGGAGGATGAAGGCGGCGACGGCGAGGGGCGCGATGTAGATGGCGCGGTTCTCCCAGAGCTCGCGGCGGATGGACCAGAAGAGGCGGCGGGCTTCGGAGATGTGGGCGACGGCGGTGGTGCGCTCGGCGTCGGGGAAGGATGTTGGTAGAGCGTCGGTTTGCGGGGTCATTGGGCGGCTCCTGTGTACGAGCTGGGCGTGGCGGTGGGTGGCGGGCTGTAAGGCGCGGGTTGGTTGGGGTCGCCGACGAAAGCTACGAAGACGTCGGCGATGGATGGGGTGCGGACATCGCCGAGCGCGGCGAGCTGCTCGCGGGGGACGCGGTCGTAGAGAAGGATGCTGCGGCCGAAGGTTTGGCGTTCCTGAATGGGCTTGAGGGCGCGGGCGGCGGCGAGCTGCGCGGGGTTCGCGATGAGCTCGAGGTAGCGGGTGTCGAAGTCTTCCATGCTGCAGCCGAAGACGAGGTTGCCGCGATTGATGAAGAGGAGGTCGGTGAGGATGTACTGGATCTCATCGATCTGATGGGTGGTGATGACGATGGTGCGGTGGTGATCGAAGTAGTCGTTGAGCAGGGAATCGTAGAACTGCTTGCGGAAGAGGATGTCGAGGCCGAGGGTTGGCTCGTCGAGGACGAGGAGCTTGGCGTCGATGGACATGACGAGGGCGAGGTGGAGTTGCGCGACCATGCCCTTGGAGAGCTCGCGAACCTTGCTGGTGCGCTTGATGGTGGTGCGGGCGAGGAAGGCTTCGGCCTTGGCGCGGTCGAAGCGGGGATGGATGCCGGCTACGAAGTCGATGGCGTCGGAGACACGCATCCAACGGGGAAGAACGGCTACGTCGGCTACGAAGGCTACGTCGTTCATGAGCTGATCGCGCTGGGTCCAGGGATTGCGGCCGAGGACGGAGAGCGTACCGTCGTAGGAGGTGAGGCCGAGGATGGCGTTGAGCAGGGTTGTTTTGCCGGCGCCGTTGGGGCCGATGAGGCCGAGGATGCGGCCCTCTGCAACGTTGAGGTCGATGCTGTTGAGGGCGACGGACGAACCGTAAGACTTGTGGAGGCCGTGGGCTTCGATGGTGGTCATGGGTTAGCCCTCCTTGTGATTGGAATTGGGTGCTGGGGCGAGGAGATCGGAAGTGGTTAGGCCGAGGCGTTGGATGGTGGCCTGGAGGTGCGGCCATTCTTCAGCGAGGAACTTCTGGCGTTCGGCCTGGAGAAGGAGGTCGCGGGCTCCGGCGGTAATGAACATGCCGCGGCCGCGACGGCTTTCGACGATGCCCTGGTCGACGAGCTCCTGATAGCTCTTGAGGACGGTGAGGGGGTTGACGCGATTTTCGGCGGCAACGGTGCGGACGGAGGGTAGGGGTTCGCCTTCCGTGAGCAGGCCGTCGAGGATCATGGCGACGACGCGGCCTCGAAGCTGGCGGTAGATCGGCTGACTGTCGTTCCACTCGAGTTCCATAGTGTTTGTTGCTCCGTGGCTGAGGTACTGTTGTAGTTGACTACAACACTGTGGTTCTGTCAAGAGGGATTTTATAAAGATTTTCCGGCGTGCGCTGACGGGAGGTTCAGGGCTTGAGCCGGGGCACCCAGGTTGAGTTGGCGGGGCGCATCCCGCGGGCTAAAGCCCGCTGCTAATCCGGTCCGGCGCGGACGGCGAGGGTTGGGGGTCGGGGTGGGGATCCTGGGGTGCGGTTCCGGGGCGTTTGTGCAAGGATGGTTCGCAGATTGGATCGGGAAAGGGTGTCTTGCGATGACTCTTGGTCGACGGTTTGGGGTGGTGGTGGTTTGGCTGGTTGTGGGTGGGTTGAGCTTGCGGGCGCAAACGCCGGCGGTGAGAAAGGTCGCGGGCGATTATCTGGGGCAGTTGGCGTCGCTGCACTTGAAACTTCACATTGAGATTAGCCCGGGGGCCGATGTTGTGTGCAGCCTCGATAGCCCGGACCAGGGGGCGAAGGGGATTGCCTTGCAGCAATATTGATGTGGGAGAGGGGACGCTCAGCTTCTCGGTGCCGGCGGTGCATGGGACGTGGAAAGGAACGGTCTCGGCGGATGCGAAGACGTTGACGGGAGTGTGGGACCAGGGGAGTCCGATGCCGCTGGTGTTTACGCGGGACACGTTTGTGGCGGCGACGAAGCCTTCGCGAGTGGATGGAATCTGGCTGGGGACGCTGCTGGCTGGCGACAAGTCGCTGCGGACGCAGGTGCATTTGAAGAGCGACGCGGAGGGCAAGGAGTATTGCGCGTTCGATAGCCTGGATCAGCATGCGATGGGGATTGAGTGCACGAACGTGGTGCTGAGCGGCGATGATTTCTCTTTCGATCTACCGGCGGTGAAGGGGCATTATGCGGCGAAGCTTTCGGCAGATGGGAATACGCTGACGGGGACGTGGACGCAGGGTGGTCCTGCGCTGCCGCTGGTGCTGACTCGGCAGGCGAATGAGATTGGGGCGGCGCCGGTGAAGCCGCCGACGTATGACGCGGCGATGGCTCCAGTGAAGGCGGAAGAGCTGCAGGCGGTGATGGATAAGGACCTGGCGAAGGCGCTGAAGGATGGAGATCTGGCGCCGGCGACTGCTGGTGGGATCACGATTGGCGTTGTCGTGCACGGGGTGCGGCGGGTGTTCAGCTATGGGGCGGCAAAGGCGGATTCAATCTTCGAGATTGGGTCGATGACGAAGACGTTTACGGGGCTGATTCTTTCTCAGATGGTGGAGCAGGGGAAGGTGACGTTCGACGAGCCGGTGCGGGAGCTGTTGCCGGCGGGAACGGTGGCGAAGCCTGCGGGTGCGGAGATTACGCTGCTGGATTTGGCGACGCAGCACTCGGGGCTGCCGCGGATGCCGGATAACTTTCATCCGGCGGACCAGAACAATCCTTATGCGGATTATGGCTCGGCGAATTTGTATGCGTTCATGAAAGAGCATGGCGTGGCGAAGCCGGCGACGACGAGCTTTCTGTATAGCAATTTGGGGTTTGGATTGCTGGGACTGGCGCTCGCGGATCGGGCGGGGATGACGTATCCGGAGCTTTTGAAGGCGCAGGTGACAGGGCCGCTGGGACTTCGGGAGACGGTGGTTAAGCTCACGCCTGAGATGCAGGCGCGGTTTATTGCGGGGCACGATGGCGATCATAAGCCGGCGCATGCGTGGGACCTCGATGCGCTGGCCGGCGCAGGGGCGATTCGCTCGACCGCGGGCGATATGCTGACGTACCTGGAAGCGAATTTGCATCCTGAAACAGTGAACGTGGTGGGGGGATTTGCGGGGAGCAAGACGCTGTCGGCTGCGCTGGTTCAGGACCACGAACTGCACGCGGACGCGGTGATGGGGATGCGCATTGCGCTGGCTTGGCTCTATGAGCCGGAGAAGGGAAATTACTGGCACAACGGGGCGACTGGCGGGTATAGCTCGTATGGGTTCTTCAATCCGAAGGGCGATTACGCGGCGGTGGTGTTGTACAACACGTCCCTTAGTGAGCAGGGGAGTTTTGCGGATCGGGTGGGGGAGCATATCGGCGAGAGGTTGGCGGGGAAGCCTGCGATTTCGTTGGGCGATTGAGGTGGGTGCGTGCTGCCTGGATGGGCGGAAGCAAGTCGGCGGCTAGAGCCTGACCCCCATCCTTACGGCCCGCAGGCGGCGAGGATGGGGATTGAGGCTGTTCCTCTATTCTGCGTGCGCGCGGGTATATTTGTTGATCCAGTTCACCTCCCAGGTCTTGCCGCCGTCGGGCGAGAAGGCTTGCTCGGATTGGGCGGTGTCGGGGCCGGTGGACCAGATGGAGAAGCGGACGAGGACGGAGCGTCCGTTGATGGGTTCGAAGTCGTAGAAGTCGGCGCGGCCATGGAGGAAGGCGCCGACGCCGGGAATGCCGAGCGTGCCGACCGGGGGTGATGCGAAGTCGATGCTCCACTGGTGGGTGGTGGGATTGAACCAGCGGAGGGCGAGGAGCTCGACGTGGCCGGCGGTGCCGTCGGCGCTGTACTCGGCGAGGTTGGCGCGACCGCCCCAGACTTTTGAGATGACGGTGGTGCCATCCATCTGGACCCAGGTGGTCGAGCCGGTGAGGGGATGGAGGAGGCGGGTGGAGTGGGTCTTCCAGGTGCCGAGATCGAAGTCGAAGTCACGCTGACCGACGTCGGGGCCCGAAGGGGGTGCGGCATCGGCGTGGAGGTTGGGGGCGTCGGCTGGCTGCTCGCGCGTGAGGTCTGCGATGAAAGCGGGGGCCCAGGTTTTGCCGCCGTCGTTCGAGTTGGAGATTTCGAAGTGGTGGGAGTTGGGCGTGATGTTGGACCAGACGCCGCGGGCGAGGACGGCTTTGCCATCAACGGTGTCGTTGGAGAAGAGCTCGCCGCGATTGTTGTTGAATTCGCCGATCATGGGCGTTTCCAGCTCGGCAGCTTTGCTGTCGATGAAGGACTGGCTCCATTGATGCGATTGCGGGTTGTAGAGGAAGAGGGTGGCGCCTTCCCAATGGCCGTTGGGACCGTCGGCTTCGATCTCCTCGAGTTGGGCGCGGCCGTTCCAGACTTTGCGGACGGTGACGGTTCCGTTGAGCTCGACGGTTTTGGATGAGGGCGAGAAAGGATTCAGGACGCGGCGGATGTGGGTGTGCCAGACGCCGAAGTTGAAGTCGAAGTCATGGCTGCCGTCGCGGAGACTGGTGGCGGTGTTGGTCTCGGCGTGCGCGGGTTGAGAGAGAGGCAGGCATGCCAAAGTTGCAGCGGCAATGAGGGTGAGGAAGGCGATGAGGGGCCGGGGCAGCAGGGTGTGGGGAGGGTTGTTTTGAGGGGTTCCGTGAGTCGTCATGGGGGCAGTGTAGACTGGCAAACGGACGCCCCCTCGCACATATGGCACACGGATTTTCAAATGAAAATCAAAGTTCGGTGGCGACTGCGTATCAGTTTGGTGAGTCTGAACTGTTCCCTGCCGATAGGATGCTGAAGCAGTCCGGCGTCGCGATCCAGATACAACCGAAGGCATTTGAGGCGTTGCTTTGCCTGGCTTCGCGGGCGCAGCACCTGGTCAGCAAGCAGGAGTTGATCAACAGGCTGTGGCCGTCGATTCACGTAAGCGAAGCGAATTTGACGAACATGATTGTGGGGTTGAGGAAGATTCTTGGACGCGATGCGATTCGGACCGTGTCGAAGCACGGCTATCGGCTGGAGCTGCCGGTTGTGGGAGAGCCTGGGGTGAAGCGATCGACGTATGAGCGGTTCGTACGGGCGCGGGAGTTGGCGGCCCAGCGATCGTTGGAGTCGATGCAACAGGCGAGAGATTTGTATTGGACGTGCCTGGCAGAAGAGCCGGGGTTTGCGCCGGCGTGGGCTGGCCTGGGCAGATGCTGCTGGTTCATGGACAAGTTTGCGAGCAGTTCGCCGGCGAGCGCGGAACTGGCGCAAGCTGCGTTCCAGCGCGCATTTGCTATCGATCCGGAGCTGGCCGGCGCTCACCAGTTTTATACGTTTGTGCAGGTGGACACTGGATGCGCGGACGCAGCGATGGCTCGACTGCTGGAACGAATGCGGAAACATCCGGATGAACCGGAGTCGTATACGAGCCTGGTGCAGGTGCTGCGGTACCGCGGGTTGCTCGAGGAATCCGTTGAGGCACACCGGCACGCGGTCGAGCTTGACCCGGCGGTTACGACCAGCGTTGCGCATACGTTGTTTCTACTGGGAGACTATGCGCGGGCGATTGAAACGTATGGCGGGCGCGCAGGGTATTATCTGGACGCTGCGGCGTGGGCTGCGTTGGGGAAAAGAGAGCGGGCGGTGGTGTTGTTGCGCGAGAGGCTGGGCAGGATGCAGCTATCGCGATTGATGACGGCTCTGATGGACTCGCTGCTGGCCATTGTTGAAGACAGAGGCAACGAGGCGGTGGCGCTGATGGAAGGCGCCGACACGGTTCGCGAGCCGGAGATCCAGGCATATTTCGCGCGACACTATGCGTACCTGGGGATGGGTGATCGAGCGATGGAGGCTGCGACGCGGGCGCAGCGGTCGGGATTTATCTATGCGCCGCAGACGCTGAGGTCGGATCCCTGGTTGAGCGCCTTGCGAAGTCATCCGCAGTTTGAGAGCCTGCTGGGCGGATCGGAGGCGTCGATCGTAGAGGCCCGGGCGAGCTTCGAAGCGGGTACGCGATGAAGGTCTGAGGAGGGCAAGAGGAAGACAAAGGGGTGAGCCGGAAATCGGACTGCTGGGGCGGTTATGGAGCGTGGGGACGGTAGACTGGGAAGATGCTTGGACGGCTTTATGCGAAGTGGATGTATGCGTGGGAGACGGCTCTTACTACTCGGGATATGAATCGGGTGGAACGGCCGTTGGAGTGGGGGTTCGATGCGCTGGCGGATGTGGGCGGGGCGGAGCTGGCGGCGCGGGTGGAGCGTGGAGAGATTTCGGGGTTGGAGGCGATGATTGCGCTCAATGAGCGGATCGTGGCCGAACCGCAGAGTTTCTATGGGTACCGGACGCCGACGGATTTTCGGGTGGAGATGCACTTTCCGGCGTTGTATCCGACGAATGTGCGGCCGGAGACACTGGAGCAGGAGCGAGAGTGGAAGCGGCGCGCTGAGGTTGGGGAGCTTCGGAAGGTGCCCTTTCTGAGGTTTACGTCGGCGGTGAGGACGCCGTATCCGCAGAACGATACGGTGAACGCGCGGTGGTACGAAGCAAAGCAGAGTGTAGAGCGTAGAGGGATAGAGCGTAGAGAAGACAAAAGCAAAGGCGAAAAGCGGCGGCCTAAGCAGGCGATGATTGTGATGCCGCAGTGGAATGCGGATGCGTTCTCGCATAACGTGCTTTGCGAGATGTTCAACCGGTTTGGGATTTCTTGTTTGAGGCTATCGAAGCCTTACCACGATGTGCGGCGGCCGGCGGAGCTGGAGCGATCGGACTATGCGGTGAGCGCCAATGTGGGGCGGACGATTGCGGCTTGCCGGCAGGCGGTGGCGGATATTCGGAGCTGCGTGGACTGGCTGGAGTCGCAGGGGTATGAGCAGATTGGAGTGATGGGGACGAGCCTGGGGAGTGCTTATGGATTTATTGCTGCGGCGATGGATTCGCGGCTGCGGGTGTGTGCGTTTAATCATGCGAGCACGCAGTTTGGGGATGTGGTGTGGACTGGGCAGAGCACTCGGCATGTGAAGGCGGCGTTTGAGCATGCGGGGTTGACGCAGGATGAGACGCGGGCGATGTTTGCGGGGGTGAGCCCGATGAGTTTTATGGAGGAGTATGCGGCGACGGGGTTGGCGCGGTGGGAGGGGGATAAAGCTCGGCGGACGCTTGTCGTATATGCGCCGTATGATCTGACGTTTGTGGTGAAGTACTCGCGGGAGGTGCTGACGAACTTTGACGCGCACGGCGTGGATTATGTGGCGAAGGTGCTGCCCTGCGGGCACTACACGACTGGCGAGACGCCTTATAAATTTCTGGACGGGTGGTATTTGGGATCGTTTATCTGGGGGGCGTTTCGGCGGCTGCGGGCGTAGGAGGGCACTCGCGGATTCGGTAGGTTAGAAGCCGGAGGCGAGGCGCTCAAGGCACGGCAGCGGCTGCTGGGCGCGGTTGAGGTCGTCGATGAGCTGACGGTCGAGACGCGAGAGGGCTACGTCTTGCCAGAAGGAGAGATCCAGGGACTCGTGAATGGAAAGGTCTTCGGTGGCGTACGACATGGCGGGATGGTGCAGCGCCTGGATCGGCAAAGCGCAGAGGGTTGATTTGGGTTTGGCTTGAGTGCAGCGGCTGGAGTTCGCGAAACGACGCGGCGTTAATGTAAAGACAATCTGGCCCATAGAAGCTGCTCCTGTTAAAGCTCTGCGTGGAGTGAAACTTCCGGTCTAGCTGGCCCGCAGTACGTTCACTGCTAGATAGGATGCGGAGTTTGTGGCCGGGGGTGGCTGAAAGGCGTGGGAAGGAGGTGCTTCTGAAGTTACCGGCCAGGTGCTGCCGGGAGTATGCGCTGGAATGGAGGGTGGATGGGTGATGGTGGGAATCATTTGCAGTACACTCGGAGGCTAGAACCCTTCCTTTTTTACGTACGCCGGGAGATTGATTCGCTGCTGCGGCGGCGATTGGCGGGCAACGCGATTGGGGTGGGGAAATGAACAGGGGCGGCTCGGAGCGCGATGGGTAGGGAGATCCTGACACGACGGGAGCGATGGAAGGCCTGGTGGGGACGGCGCACGCGCGTGGGCAAGATTGCCTTGTGGATGCTGGCGGCGATCTTTGTGTGCACGTTCGGGCTGATGGTTCACGTGGCGACCACGCTGGATACGATTGTGATCACGCTCGCCAGCATGGCGATTACGCCGTTGCTGCTGATCCTGCTGTTTCGCTGGTTTGCGTACCGGTTTTTGTGGAAGGTGCGGAACCGGCTGATCCTGACGTACCTGCTGATGGGGCTGGCGCCGCTGGTGATGTTTGTGATGCTGGCGGCGATTGCGGGATATTTGCTGGCTGGGCAGTATGCGACGAACATGGGGCTGTCGCGGTTGAATGAGGGGATCACGCGGGTTCGCGACCAGGCGGGCAGTGCGGCGATCTTCGGAAGTCCTGCGCGGGCAGCGAAGGTAGATGCGCATGCTGCTAGTGCGAAGGGTACTTCCTCGAATGGCGATACAGCGGATATTGGCAGTACAGAGGGAACCGGCGGTACGGTGGTCGAGGACGGGACGCCGGTTTCGCTGATGGAGTTGAGGGGAAGTACGTGGGTGCCGTTGGAGGGGATGTCGGCGAAGGAAAACCAGGGGCCGTTGACGAGCGGGGCTCCGCCGGCGTGGCTGCATCCGGGGTTCCAGGGGATTGTGGAGCAGGGGGGGAAGCTATATCTGTGCGCGGAGGTGGGTGCGCCGCGCAATGGGCGGACGGTATTGGTTCTGGCGAGCAGGCCGTTGACGCGGCCGGAGCTGGACGTGATGGCGAAGGGTCTGGGGCGGATTCTGTTGTCGCAGGCGTTCAGTCACCTGGCGTCGGATGCAGATGAGGATACGAGCGATACGCAAACCGACAAGGACGATAATTCGAAGCCGGTCCATGTAAACGTGGTGGTGCCGAAGGATTCGGACGAGGGGGAATTCTTCGACAAGGTGGCGAGTTCGCCGATGGCGCCACCGCCGCATGGGTGGCGGAATCCGCCGGTATGGTTTTCGGCGGAACTGCCGGTGACGTCGTGGGCGACGGGCAGCAAGTTGCAGGCGATGATCGCGGTGATCTCGCGGCCGTCGTATTTGTATTCCCTACTGTTTGCGTCGTCGGTGAAGGTTGGCAAAGTTGTGTGGGCAATGCTGATTGGCATTGCGTTGTTCTTCGCGCTGATGGAGTTGTTTGCGCTGGCGATGGCGACGAGCTTGAGTTTGACGATTACGCGGTCGGTAGCGGAGCTGTATAAGGGCACGAAGGCGATTGATGCAGGGCACCTGGAGCATCGGATCCCGGTGAAGCGGAAGGACCAGCTGGCGGCGCTGGCGGCATCGTTTAATCGGATGGCGGCGTCGGTGAGCGAGCTGCTGGTGCAGCAGCGGGAGAAGGAGCGACTGCTGAGCGAGCTGGCGATTGCGCAGGAGGTGCAGTCGACACTGTTTCCGCGGTCGCCGGCGTTTATGGGATCGCTGGAGGTGCATGGAACGTGCCTGCCGGCGCGGACGGTGGGTGGAGATTACTTTGACTTTATCTTTGGGTACGGGCCGGGGCTGGGGGCGGATGGAAAGTCGGCGGGACATGTGACGCTGGCGTTGGGGGATATTAGCGGCAAGGGAATTTCGGCGGCGCTGCTGATGAGTGCTCTGCACTCGGCGGATCGGGCGTTTAGTGCTGCGGTGAATGAGGAGGGTGCGCCGGTGTCGCCTGCGCTGCTGCTGAAGCTGTTGAATGCGCACCTGTATCGGAGCACGCAGTCGGCGCGGTATGCGACGTTGTTTCTGGCGACGTATGATCCGGCGACGAAGCGGCTGACGTACTCGAATGGCGGACATTTGCCGCCGCTGGTGATTTCGAAAGACGGGAGCGTGCAGCGGCTGGAGGTGGGTGGCGCGGTGGTGGGGCTGCTGGATGGGTTGGAGTATCAAGAGGCGACGGTGCAACTGGAGCCGGGGGATTTATTCGTCGCGTATACGGATGGGCTGACCGAGCCGGAGAAGAATGGCGAGGACTTTGGCGAGGAACGGCTGATGGAGTTTGTGCGGGCGCGGCGGGAAGAGCCGCTGACGGTGCTGGCGACGAACACGCTGCAGGTGGTGAAGGCGTGGATCGGGGACCAGGAACAGCCGGACGATATGACGGTGGTGCTGGCGCGGCAGGGGTAAGTCTTGCGCGGACGGCGGGAGTAGCGGCAACGGCAGAAGCGAGTTAGTGGGGTTGGCTAACTATTCTGTGGCAATGGGGAGGCTGATGTAGCTGGCCTTACCGGGTTCGTGCCAGATCTTCTGCGTGGCCTTGATGTAGTCGGTGGGCTTGGCGTTGAAGATGTTGGGGACGAAGGTTTGGGGGTTGCGGTCGTAGAGGGGGAAGAGGGTTGATTGCACCTGCACCATGAGGCGATGGCCGGCGGGGATGGTGCGGTCGATCATGGGGAGGCCGAAGGTGAACTCGGCGGGCTGGTTGGGGGTGAGGGCGGAGGGGTGCTCGAAGCTGGTGCGGTAGCGGCCGCGGAAGATGTCGATGCCGATGGGGGCTTCGTAGCCGTTCATGTTGTAGGGCGTGCCGAGGACGCCGGGGAAGGTGCCGGTGTCGCCCGCGCCGGCAGCTGCGGCACCCATGCCGCGAGTTACGGCTACGCTCGGGTAGACGTCGATGATTTTGACGACCCAGTCGGCGTCGGTGCCGGAGGTGGAGGCCCAGAGATGGACTACCGGTTCGCCTGCGAGTTTGAGTGGCTGGGTTAGCGGTTCGGAGATGTAGGTGAGGACGTCGGGGCGGCCTTCGACGAAGTGCTGGTCGGTGACGAGCCAGGTGCGCCAGTTGGAGCCGTCATAGGGACGCGGCGAAAAGGGGACGGGGTTGGCGGGGTCGGAGTCGTACTCGTCGGGTGCGCCGGCTGCGGGGGAATCGAAGGAGAGGGTGCCGTTGGCGGAGAGGTAGAGAGGCTTCGAGGTTTCGGGGCAGCCTTTTTCGCAGACGGTGGGCCAAACCTTGGGGGTATCCCAGTGGTCGGTGCCGGCGCCGCCGATGGTTTCGCCGCCGGCGTCGTAGATGAGGGCCTTGGGGAGATCAAATTTCGGCGAGCCGGGCTTCAGGTAGGTGTTGAAGAAGGGGACGAGGTAGTCGCGACGCCACTGCTCGGCGGTGTCGGTTGTCCACTGGAAGGGGCCGAGGCCGCGGCCGGAGCGGTTGATCTGCGAGTGGAACCAGGGGCCCATGACGATGTGGTTGAGCGGATCGTTTTTGTGGACGGCCTCGAGTGCACGGTAGGAGTGGATGGCGCCCCACATGTCTTCCTGGTCCCACTCGCCTTGCTCCCAGAGGGTGGGAACGGTGAGGCCTTTGGCTGCGAGGAGGTGGTCGAGGGCCTGGGACTGCCAGAAGGCGTCGTAGGCGGGGTGGGCTTCGATGATCTTCCAGAAGGGAAGCTGGTCTTCGCCCATGGCGCGGGCGGCGTCGCCGGCGCTGCCGAGGCGAAGGAAGTTGGCGTAGTCGTCACGACCGCCGCGCGGGATTTGATAGCCTTCACCACGCTTGGTGGTCTGGCTGGTGATGTAGTCGAAGTTGGTCTGGCGGTAGGCGCCGTAGTGGAACCAGTCGTCGCCCATCCAGCCGTCGACCATGGGGCTTTCGGGCGCGGCGACCTTGAGGGCGGGGTGGGGGTGAAGCAGCGCCATGACGACGGTGAAGCCTTCGTAGGAGGAGCCGATCATGCCGATGCGGCCGTTGGACTCGGGTACGTTCTTCACGAGCCAGTCGAGGGTGTCGTAGGCGTCGGTGGTGTCGTCGGCACCGGAGTTGTTGAAGCCGGAGCCTACGGGCGGCGGGGTCATGAGGTAGACGCCTTCAGAGCCGTACTTGCCGCGGACGTCCTGGTAGACGCGGATGTAGCCGTTCTTGACGAAGTCCTCGTCGCTGAGGGGGAGGGCTTCGATCATCTTTGGTGAGTTGGAGCGGGCGGCGCGGGCGGCGGCGTTGTAGCAGGTGCGGGTGAGGACGATGGGCGCACCCTTCGCTCCCTTGGGGAGGACGATGACGGTGTAGAGCTTGACGCCGTCGCGCATGGGAATCATGACGACGCGTTTTTCGTAGTCAGGCGCAACGGCCGGTATGATTGCGGGCGGCTTGAAGTTGGGGTTCAGCTCGTCGGTGACGGTTTTGGCCGGGTCCTGTTCCTGCGCGAAAGAGCGGGTGGCGGACTGGGTGGCGATCAGGCTGAGCGAGAGGGCAAGCGCCCCGGCGAGACGATTCATGGCAGGTCCTGTTGGCCCGGTAGGGCTGGGGTGAATGATCAGGATAGCAGCGCCGCTGAGCGGGTCTACTTTGCATTGTGAAGGTGCGGTCAGGACTCTCCACAGTAGGGTGTTGGGGGCGGCGTAAAATGTTGGGTATATGCCGATTGACTTGAATGCTCCCCTGACGACGAGTGACCCTGAGATTGCTGCGCAGATTGAGAAGGAAGTGCTGCGCCAACATGAGGGGCTGGAGATGATTGCCAGCGAGAATTTTGTTTCGCGTGCCGTGCTCGAGGCCGTCGGGACCGTGTTTACGAACAAGTATGCGGAGGGGTATCCGGGGAAACGGTACTACGGCGGGTGCGAGTTTGCGGATGTGGTGGAGAACCTGGCGCGGGATCGGGCGAAGGAGTTGTTTGGGGCTGAGCATGTGAATGTGCAGCCGCACTCGGGGTCGCAGGCCAACGCGGCCGCGTACATGACGCTGCTGGAGCCGGGCGAAACGATTTTGGGATTGGACCTCGCCAATGGCGGGCATTTGACGCATGGGCACAAGCTGAATTTTTCGGGGAAGCTGTATCACATTGCCGGGTATAAGGTGCGGCAGGATACCGAGGTGATCGACTATGACGCGCTCGAGGCGCAGGCGATTGCTGAACAGCCGAAGGTGATTGTTGGAGGTGGGTCGGCGTATCCGCGGCAGTTTGATTTTGTGCGGATGCGGGAGATTGCGGATAAGGTTGGGGCGAAGTTGATGATCGACATGGCGCACTTTGCGGGATTGGTGGCGGGTGGGGCGCATCCGTCGCCGGTGCCGTATGCGGATGTGGTGACGACGACGACGCATAAGACGCTGCGGGGACCGAGGGCGGGAATGATTTTGTGCAAGGCGGAGCTGGCGGCGTCGATTGATCGGAGCGTGTTTCCTGGGCAGCAGGGTGGGCCGCTGGTGCATGTGATTGCGGGCAAGGCGGTCGCGTTCAAAGAAGCGTTGCAGCCGGAGTTCAAGGCGTATGCGGCGCAGACGGTGGCGAATGCGAAGGCGCTGGCGGAGGCGATGCAGGCGGAGGGTTATCGCGTGATTTCGGGCGGGACGGATACGCATTTGATTTTGGTGGATGTGTTCGTGAAGGGGATGTTTGGGTCGGAGGCGGAGAAGGCGCTGGGCGATGCGGGGATTACGGTGAATAAGAATGCGATTCCGTATGACACGAATCCGCCGATGAAGCCTAGCGGGATACGGATTGGGACGCCGGCGCTGACGACTCGCGGGATGAAGGAAGGCGAGATGAAGGTGATTGCGGGATGGATTGCTGAGGCGCTGGAGCATCGGAATGATGCGGGGCGGTTGGCGGGGATTCGGGGGAAGGTTGGGGAGATGGCGGAGCAGTTTCCGCTGTATGGATGGTTGCGGCAGTGAGTAGTGGGGAGTGAGTAGTGGGTAGTGCAAAGCCGAACGGGGCGGGCGCGATGGCGATGTGGCATTTGGTGGCGGGGTCGACGGGGGCGGGGAAGACTACGGCGGCGCGGGAGATTGCGGCGCGGGTGGGCGGGGTAAAGTTCTCGATTGATGAGTGGATGACGGCGCTTTATTGGATGGATTGTCCGGAGAAGAATGATTTTGCTTGGGCGCTGGAGCGGGTGGGGCGGTGTGAGGCGCAGATTGAGGCGGTGGCGGGAGTTGGCGGGGGTGGGGGTTGCATGCGGTGCTGGATTTGGGGTTTACTACGCGGGCGCAGCGGATGGAGTGGTTGGAGAGGGCTCGGGCGGCGGGGGTGGCGTGTGAGTTGCATGTGCTGGAAGTGGATGCGGAGGTGCGGTGGCAAAGGGTGTGTGAGAGGAATCGTGGGGAGAGTGGGACGTATGCGTTTGAGGTGACTCGGGAGATGTTTTGTTTCATGGAGGAGCGGTGGGAGGCGCCTTCGGCGGAAGAGCGCGGGGAGTTTGGTCCTGCGCGGACGGCGGGAGTTTAAGTTCGAGCTGTTAGCTGAACTCGTGGGCTACGCGCGGGAAACGGGTCGCCCGATGCAGAGCGAATGCTACGGGGCGAAGGCAAAGGCAAGGGCAAGGGCAAGGGCAACAGATCGGTCGTTGCGCCCTTCGGGCTTCACTCCGGCCTTCGGCAGAGCGGTGTTATTGATTTGTGGTGGGCTATGAGACCCGAGGCTGAAGCCTCGGGGTACCTAGATGCCACGGCCACGGCAAAGGCCACGGCAAAGGCAAATGCCACGGCCACGGCAAAGGCCACTGCAAATGCAAAGGCACTGCAATGCATGCAAAGGAAAGGCAAAGGCAAATGCAAATGCAAAGGCAAATGCAAATGCAAAGGCAAATGCAAAGGCCACTTCAACTCCAACTGCAGATGCAAATACAAATGCAAATACAGGGGTCTCTCCACTGCGCTTCGCTTCGGTCGAGATGACGAGGGTTGTAGGCGGGATGGCGAGGGCAGAGTTGAGGGCGCAGGTCGTGGTGACGGGGATGGAGGGGCGGTGGATGGAGATGGAGGGGGACTTTGATTGAGGTGGGGTGGGGCGTGGATGGTTGTGGGGTTGGTCGGGTAGAGTAATTGCATGATCTTTGCACGTTTTTCTTCTTCGCTTTCGGTGGTGAGCCTTTCTGTTTTGTTAAGCCTGGGCGCGGTGGCGCAGCGTCCGCAGGATGGACCACCGCCTGCAAAGCCGGCAGCGGATGCGGGGAAGGCTGCAGAAAAGCCCGCGGATGTGAAGGCTTTGGAGCTGCCTGCCGATAAATCTGTCGAACAGACAATTACGGTACATGGCAAGACGCTGCATTACACGGCTACCGTGGGGACGATTCGGTTGACGGATGAGAAGGGCAAGCCTACGGGGGATGTGATGTATACGGCGTACATTCTGGACCATGACAAGGGTGCGCCAAACCCGGCGCAAGACCGGCCGGTGCTGTTTGCCGTAAATGGCGGGCCGGGGGCTTCGAGCGTGTATTTGAATTTGGGAGCGGTGGGGCCAAAGCACATTTCGTTTGGCGTGGCAGGCGATTCGGCGAGCGATCCGGCCACGCTGACGGATAATCCGGGGACGTGGCTGGACTTTACCGACCTAGTGTTCATCGACCCGATCGGGACGGGATTTTCGAAGTCGCTGGTGGATGAGGCGGAGAGCAAGAAGCTGTTCTATTCGCCGACGCCGGATGTGCAGTATTTGTCGCTCGTGATCTACAAGTGGCTGGTGAAGAATGATCGGCTGCTGGACAAGAAATATCTGATGGGCGAGAGCTATGGCGGGTATCGCGGGCCGCGGATGACGCACTACATGCAGTCGCAGCTGGGCGTGGCGATGAATGGGCTGGTGCTGGTGAGCCCTTATCTGAATCCGCAGTTTGGGGATGGAAATTTTTCGCCAGTGCCATGGATGATCACGCTGCCCTCGATTACGGCGGCGCATTTGGAGAGCGAGCACAAGCTCACCGATGAGGCGATGCAGGGCGTGATTGCGTATACGGAGGGCGAGTATGCGACGACGCTGATCAAGGGACCGAGGGACAAGGCGGCGACCGACGCGATGGTGGCGAAGGTTACCGAGATGACGGGGCTGGATCCGCAGTTTGTGAAGTATTCGGGTGGGCGATTGGAGACGGGAGCCTTTCTGCGCGAGGTGCATCGGGAGAAGGGCGAGATTGGGAGTGTGTACGATTCGAATGTGACGCTGCCGGATCCGTTCCCATACGCGCCGGACCAGGAGTCGAGTGACCCGATTCTGGAGAGCATTATTGCGCCGACGACGACGGCGATGGTGGATTTTATTACGCGGACGGTGGGGTGGAAGACGGACGCGCAGTATTACGCGCTGTCGTATGAGGTAAGCCGGCAGTGGGATCGGCAAGGGCCGACGCTGCGCGAGGGTGCGGTGGAGGATCTGCGCGAGGCGGTGGCCGCTGACCCGAAGCTGAATGTGCTGATTGTGCATGGGTGGAATGATTTGTCGTGCCCGTTCATGGGGTCGCAGCTGACGCAGAATCAGTTGCCGGCGAAGTTGGCGGGGCAGGTGTCGGTGCATGAATTTCCAGGGGGTCACATGTTCTATACCCGGCCGGAGAATGGTGCGGGATTGCATGATTTTGCGCAGAAGATGGTGGAGACGCATTAAGGCAGGGGATAGAGTGTAGAGGGAAAAACGTAGAGGCAAAAAGATAGCGAGGCGGGCTTGATACTTTCGTTTGTGTTGTTGGGGATAACCGTAGGGTTGCGCACGATGACGGCGATCGCGGTGCTGTGCTGGTTTGCGTGGCTGCAGCTGTTGCCGCAGCATGGATGGTCGTTCTGGGTGGGAAGCCTGGTGTCGGTGATTGTGTTTACGCTGTGCGCGCTGGGCGAGTACGTTGGGGACACGCTGCCGTCGACGCCTAACCGGACAGCTCCAGTGGGACTGATTGCGCGGATTGTGTTTGGGGGACTGGTGGGTGCGCTGGCGGCGCACGCGGTGATTGAGCCGGCGGCGGGAGGAGCGATCTTTGGGGTGATTGGCGCGCTGATTGGTGCGTTTGGCGGGCTGCGGGTTCGGCTGTATTGGGCAAAGGCGATGGGGAGGGATTTGCCGGTGGCGCTGCTCGAGTCGGCGATTGCGCTGGGGCTGGCGGTGGGTGCGTGCTGGCAATTACACACGTTGCTGGTAAGTATGTTGACGGTGCTGCCGACGGCGGCGCAGTAGGGTGCGGCGGTAGGGCGGGGTCAGATTTTGAGGAAGATGCGGCGGCGGTAGAGCACGTAGATGGGGAGCCAGCAGACCGCGGCGAAGACGATGCAGAAGACCAGGGAGGCGATCGGCTCGTAGGGGATGACGTGGACGATGCTTTCGTAGAACCAGCGCAGGAAGTTGACGCCGGGTTGGGGATGGAAGAGGTAAAGGACTCCGGGGAGGAGTTCGGATAAGACGTAGGCGGCGATGGCGTTGGTGCCGAAGACGAGCAGGATCATCCAGCGGCGGCGAGTTTGGGCGTCGACGTCGCCGTTGTGGGCGGTGGATGCGGCGGGCGCCGTAGATGTCGATGAGGTAGATGGAGAGGGCGAGGAGCAGGAGGCTCCAGCCGGCAGCGTAGAGGACGTAGGAGCTGGTCCAGAGTTTCTTGTTGACGGGGAAGGTGAAGTTCCAGAGGCCGCCGGCGATGAGGCCGGAGCAGCCGGCGTAGGCGATGCCCTTGGCTTTGGCTACGATGCTCCGGGTGGAACGTAGCCAGATGCCGGTGAGCATGCCGATGAGTGCGGTGGCGAGGGCGGGGAGGGTGCTGAGCAGGCCTTCGGGATCGCGGGTGCGCTCGTAGAGATGCGGGGCGGAGAAGATCTGGCGATCAATCCAGGCGGTGAGGTTGATGTCGCGGTCGAGTAGCGGGATGGTGTGCGTGGGAACACCGTAGCCGGGGACGGGAACGAAGCGCATGAGGATCCAATAGCCGATGAGACAGGCGACGGCGAGTGCGGCTTTGTTCTTCCACGAGGGGCTGTAGATGTAGAGGATGCCGATGAGGAGGTAGCAGATGGCGATGCGCGGGAGGACTCCATAGAAGCGCATGGTGGCGAGATGGAAGAAGGGGAAGCTGTTGACGAGGAGGCCGAGCAGAAAGAGGATGATGGCGCGGCGGACGGTGTGGAAGACGAGGGAGGGTTTGGTGTCGCCTTTGGCGAGGCGGGCCTGCGTGGAGAAGACGGTGGAGATGCCGACGAGGAAGAGGAAGGTGGGGAAGACGAGGTCGGTGGGGGTGAAGCCGTTCCAGTCGGCGTGCTTCATGGCCCAGTAGGCCTGGTCGCTGCCGTTGTTGTTGACCATGATCATGAAGCTGAGGGTGAGGCCGCGGAGGACGTCGACGGAGAGCCAGCGGTGTTGTTTGGGGATGGTGGCGGTGCGCTCGAGGGTGGGGAGGATTTCGGTGTTGGTCATGGGGGTTTTGGAGTGATGACAAGGTTATATCAGTGGCGGGGGAAAAGGCGCTGTTAGCTTTTGGCTAAGGCAGGAACTGGGGTTTGCGTGGCGAGCGAGAAGCGGGTTCCTCGGTGCGCTCGGAAGTACAGACAGACAGGCAACGGCAACGGCAAAAGGCAAAGGCAAAAGGCAAAGGCAAGAGCAGGAGCAACGGCAAAAGCAAAAGAAGAAGCAGATCCCTGCGGGATGACAACCAGAAAGGCAAAAGCAAAAGCAAGGGCGCAAAAGCAAATGCAAATGCAAAGGAAGAAGCAGATTCCCAGAGGGAATGACAGAAAGAAAGGCAAGGACAAAAGCAAGGGCGACAGCGGGGGCAACAGCAGGGGCAACAGCAAAGGCAAAGGCAAAGGCAAACGCAAACGCAAAGGCAAACGCAAACGCAAAAGCAACTACAGGGGTCCTTCACTGCGTTCAGGATGACGAGGTTTTGGGGTGGGATGAGGATGGGGTGTGGTTAGGTTTAGGTCGTTCGCTATGGCTTGGGCGGCGGTGTAGGGATTTCCGGTGGGAGTGGCGGGGTAGGTTGTTTGTTTGCGGTTCCAGGTGTCGCCGAAGGCGTACCAGTCGATTGGCTTGGGCGGGGTGTGGGTGTCGAGAGAGGCGAGGAGGGATTGGAAGTAGAGTTGCCAGCGGGGTGCGTAGTAGCTGGCGGTTAGGCCAGCGTAGTCGCGGTTGGCGTATTCGTGGAGGCCGGCTTCGCTGGCTTTGCGATCGCCCCAGGTCGTGAGGATCGAGCGGGCGTCGTAGTTGAGCTGGGCGAGTTCGGCGGGAGTGGTGGCCCAGGGCGGGACGTTGGCTAGCCAGTTGCCGAGGAGGAAGGATTGGTTGGTGGCTAGCAGGTTGTCGAGGAGCTGCATGCGGTGTAGCCATTGGGTGGTGAGGGCGACGAATTTGGGGCGGTCGTGGGTGTCGTAGGCGGATTTGATTTCGGGGAGCATGGTGCGGGATTTCGTTGGCCATGACCTGGCGGGCTACGTCGACTAGATCGTAGCTGGTAGGTTTCGGTAGCGCGGAGGGCGGGGGCTACCTGGAGGAGTTCGGTGAGGGCGGGCTGGAGCTTTGCGGGATCGTAGTGCATGCGCTCGGGAGCCCAGGTGCCGGCGTGCACCGTGGTGAGCGAGGGCTGCGCGTTGAAGAGCGAGTCATGCGGAGCGTCGGCGTCGCCGCCTTTTGCGGTGCCGTCGCCGGCGCGGTAGCTGTAGGCGGTGTGGAGCAGGATTTGCCAGGCTCGCTGGGCATGTTCGTCGGGTGCGCCGTAGCGGCGGAGGGCGTAGTCGTCGGTGAAGGTCGAGAGGTCTACGGGGTCTTTGTGCCAGGCCATCTCGGTGTAGAGGTCGAAGGCGTAAGGGTTGGTGTCGAGGCCTTCGGTGAAGAGGGCGGTGCCTACGATGTGGGAGCCGGGTTGGGCGGCCATTGTGGGGAAGCGGACGGCGTAGTCGTAGAGCGGGGCGCCGAGGGAGGTGCGGCCGCCGAACTCCCAGAGGCCGCCGAAAAGCCAGTCGGCGCCGTGGAATTGCTGGTCACGATTGGGGAGAGGGGTGCGGCCTTGCATGATGTCGGCGATGAGGAGGTGGTTGGGGTCGACGGCTTCGAGGAGCGCGGGGAGTGGATTGTTTTGCCAGGCCATGAGGAACCACGTCGCGTCGGGGTGAGCGGTGAGGAGGGCGGTCTGGACGAGCTTGGCGGCGGGGCCTACGGGGACGTCGCCGCTGGCTCCGCCTTCCTGGAAGATTTCCATGTCGTAGAGGGTGGAGTCGCCGTAGAGGTTGTGCTGATGGCGGTAGAAGTTGGCGGCGAGGGTGGCGAAGTTGGGGTCGCGGGGATCGATCCAGCCGGGGCGGGTGAAGCCGTTCCAGTCTCCCTGGGTGATTACGTGGGCGTTGGGGTGGAGAATGGCGAAGTCGGCGGGAACGATGCCGTAGTAGCCGGGGAGGACGGGGATGATGCCGAGGGCGCGGAGGCTGGCGATGATGCGCTTGGCGGAGGCAGCGCGCTTGTGGAGGAGGTCTAGGGAGATGGGTTCGATGAAGCAGCACATGTTGCCCATGAGCTGCCAGTTCTGGTGGGCGGGTTGGGTGATCCAGTTGCGGATGGCGAGATCGGAGTAGCCGGCGTCGCGGAAGGTTTGGTAGAGGACGAGGTCGGCGCCGCGCTCGATGAGGATGGCGTTGGTGCCGGAGAGGGCGAGGATGTCGATCTCGTGCTGCCAGCGGGCGTCGGACCAGTAGGGCGCGGTGTAGCCGTCGACGTTTTCGTTGAGGGCGTAGCGGATTTTGTAGAGTGCGGGTTTGGTGATGGGGGCGGGTGGCGCGGGGAGGATGAGGCTGGCGGAGCCTAGTTGGAGGCCGTTGGTGGAGACTTGGAGGTGGGCGGTGTATTTGAGGTACCAGTTGACACCGTAGAGGAGGGTGGGGAGGGTGGCCGCGTCTACTTGAATGTTGCCGGGGGTGCCGGTGATGTGGAAGGCGTCGGGCTGGTTGGGGTGGAGGGTTAGGTGGAATTGCGGGGCGAGGTGGGGCATGAGGCGGTGGAGGAGGGCTTCGGCTGGCGCGGTGGAGGATTGAGCTGCTGCTGCCGGGGTGAGAGCGAGGAGCAGCGTGGCGCTGCGAAGAAGCTTGAGGGCGAACATGGCAACACTATAGCGCTGGGGCGGAGGGCTGATGGTCAGGTGGTGTGGGGGAGTTGGCGGGGAGGGTCTTCATGCAGTTCGTGGTGGAGCTCGTCGACCTTGGTGCGGGCGCGGATGAGGGCTTTTCGACCGGCGGCGGTGATGGTGTAGACGCGGCGGCTGCGGCCGGAGACGTTGCGGAGTGTGGATTTGAGGAGGCCGGTGCGCTCGAGACCATGGAGGAGCGGGTAGAGGGTTCCGGGGCCGATGCGATAACCGTGGTGGGCGAGTTCTTGCATCATGGCGAGACCGAAGATGGACTGGTGCGCCGCGTGGGCGAGCACGTGGATGCGGATAAGGCCGAAGTAGAGTTCTCGCTGATGCTTCAACACAGGATTAATAGTACTGGGATTGGATGAGAATGAACGCCATGTTATCGAAGTTCGATATAAGCTGGTCGATGTATGAAGCTGGCAAGGGCACGCGCGCGGGTGAGGGTGATTGGCGGGTGGGTGGTGGTGTCCGTGGCGATCATGACGGGTGGGGCGAGGGCGTGGGGGCAGGCGGGGCCACCGTTTCAGACGGATGATCCTACGCCGGTGGACCTGGGGCATTACGAGGCGTATGTGTTTGGTCAGGCGGATGGGACGCCGGCGGAGATGGATGCGGTTGGGCCGGCGTTTGAATTTAATTGGGGCGCGGTGCCGAATATTCAGCTGCATGCGATTGTGCCGCTGGGCGGGGTATGGCCGTCTGGAAATCCTGCGTATCTTCCGGGAGGGACGGGGCCGAGTGCGTTTGGGATGACGGATATGGAGTTGGGATTCAAGTGGGGATTTATTAAGCAGACGAAGCATCGGCCGCAGATTGGGTCGTTCACGATGTTTGAGATTCCTACGGGGAGTTATGCAAAAGGGCTGGGAGTGGGGAAGGTCTGGTACAAGCTACCGCTGTGGGTGGAGAAGGAGTTTGGGCCGTGGAGCCTGTGCGGCGGGATGGGGTATACCGTTGTGCCGCAGGTGGGGTATCAGAATTTTTTGTATGGCGGGGTGCTGTTGAAGCGGGAGATGAATAAGCGGCTGGAGTTGTCGGTGGAGTTGTTCTCTCATGCGCGGGAGGGGTATGCGGCGGCGCAGACGGAGGCGTCGGCGATGGTGGATGCTGGAGGGTATTACCACTTCAAGGCGGAGGGGTGGCAGCTACTGTTTGCGTATGGGCACTCGGTGGTGGGGCAGACGGAGAACTATGGGTATTTGGGGTTGTATAAGACCTGGGGGAAGGATCGCGACAAGAAGGATGCGGGGGAAGAGACGGCGCATGGAAGTGCGTTTTAGCGGGGCTTATCGCTTTTAGGAAAGGCAAAAGCAAAGGAAAGGGAAAGACAGAAGCAAAGACAACGACAAAAGAAGAAGCAGATCCCTACGGGATGACAACTAAAAAGGCAAAGGCAAAGGCAAAGGCAAAGGCAAAAGCAAAAGCAAAAGCAAAAGCAAAGGCAAAGGCAAAGGATGTTGAGCCCAAGTTGGGCCCAAGTTGAGGCCGTGACGTGAGGAGCATTGGTGATGCAGATGACAGTGCGTGAG
The DNA here is from genome assembly GCA_963796535.1 of uncultured Acidobacteriaceae bacterium. GTDB lineage: Bacteria > Acidobacteriota > Terriglobia > Terriglobales > Acidobacteriaceae > Granulicella. Next base: position 227,778 of record CAWCMO010000005.1, on the reverse strand, counting down.
CTTTGGACGATGGTGCATGGGATGGGGTTTGGGGCGCTGTATCTGCTGGCTTGCTCGGGTGCGCTGGTGGAGCTTTGGCGGATGATGGTGGGGTGCGGGGCGGGCGAGATGACAGAGGGACAGGAGAGATTTCTGAAGGTGTACCTGCTGGTGATGGTGGTGTTGGCGTGGGGTGCGGTGATTACTGGAGCGTACTTGGTTTATCCGTGGTATCGGGCGGTCGCGCCGGTGGGGACGGTGGATCTGAGTGCGTATCCGCAACGGTTGTTGATGCATAGTGTGGCGACGAGTGGATGGCACTCGTTGGGGATGGAGTGGAAGGAGCATGTGGCGTGGCTGACGCCGATGTCGATTACGATGGTGGCGTTTGTGTTTGCGCGCTATGGACGGGAGTTGGGGCGGCATCGGCAGTTGAGGGCGGCGGTGTTGGGATTTGCGGCGGTGTCGTTTGCGGCTGCGGGGGTGGCTGGGGTGTTTGGCGCGATGATCAACAAGCATGCGCCGGTGACGGGTGGAGCGGTGATTTCGTTGGGTGGAGGCGGGAGATGAGCGAGCGTGCGGAGAGGACGAATGGGTCGGGAGCGGCCGCGATTTTGGCTGCGGGTGTGGGGGCGGCGGCGCTGGGGGTGATGGCGGTCGCGGGGGATAAGAGCGCGATGGTGAAGAGCGCGATGATTTTTTATAAGCCGACGGGGCCGCTGTCGGGGGTGACGACGGTGGCGATTTTGATTTGGCTGGCGTGCTGGGGGTTGTTGGAGTGGAGATGGAGGGAGAGGAGCGTCGCGGGGGGTCGGGTTTGTTTGGTGGCTGGGGTGTTGCTGGGGGTGGGCGTGTTGCTGACGTTTCCGTTGGTGGGGGATTTGTTTTAGCTGCTGGCAAATATGTTCCAGAGGCGGAAGCCCGAACCTTGGGTGCCTGGCGATTGCCTGAGCTAAACCCTGGACCTATCTCAAAAGCAAAGGCAGGTGCAAAGGCAAAAGAAGAAGCAGATTCCCCGAGGGAATGACAGAAAGAAAGACAAGAGCAAGGACACAAGCACGAGGCATGACCGCGGCTAGGGTCGGGTGGCTAAGGCTATGCGGGGGATTTTGGCGTAGTCGTTGAGGAAGGTGAGGTTTTGCCAGGGGCCGTTCGTGGGTTTTTCGAAGAGGGTCTTGAGGGCGTCGAGCTGGCCGAAGCCAAACTCGAGGGCTAAGAGGCCTTGGGGTTTGAGGGCAGCGTGGGCTGCGGGCAGGAGGCGGCGGTAGATGTCAAGGCCGTGGGGGCCGGCGAAGAGGGCGGTGTGGGGTTCGTGCTTGAGGACCTCGTCGGGCATGGTGGCGGCTTCGTAGAGGGAGACGTAGGGCGGGTTGGAGACGATGACGTCGAAGGGGGAGAAGGACTGAACCAGGGGAGCGGCGAGGAGGTCGGATTGGAGGAAGGCGATGCGGTGGGTTAGGTGATGGCGTGCCGCGTTTTGCTCGGCGACGGCGAGAGGCGCGGGGTAGAGGTCGGTGGCGGTGAGGCTGGCGGACGGGAGTTTGGAGGCCAGGGCGAGCGCGATGGCGCCGGTGCCGGTGCCGATGTCGAGGATGTGGGGATAGCGGATAGCGGGACGGTCGGCGAGCCAGCGGAGAACCGCTTCGACCAGGAGCTCGGTCTCGGGTCGAGGGATAAGGGTGTCGGGAGTGACGCGGAGCATGAGGCCAAAGAACTCCTGGTGGCCGGTGAGGTATTGGATGGGTTCCTTGGCGGCGCGTCGGGCAACGAGGGCGCGGTAGGTTTCGTGGAGAGCGGAGGAGAGTTCGGTGTCGGAGTGGGCGATGAGCCAGGGGCGGTCGCGGAAGAGGAGATGGGCGAGGAGGGTTTCGGCCTCGCGGCGATCGATGGTGAGGGCGGCTTCGGTGAGTGCTTCGCGGAGGGTCATAGGGTAGGGGATGGGGATAGAGGTAGGGGATAGAGAAACGCGTTGAGACTTAGGATAGATGGTTTGGGTTAAGCTGGCGGGATGCGGTGGGAGAGATTGAGGTCGGCGAGGTTTCGGTGGCTGCTGCCTGTGGTGGGGGTGGCGGTATGGGTGGGGGTGATTGCGTTGCCGGCAGTGCAGACCTATGGGAGGCTGCGAGCGATTGGGGCGCAGGGAAAGAATGCGGCGGTATCGGTGGGAACATTTCATTCGACGATTCTGGCGGAGAATTTCTGGCCGTTTGCGGTGAATGAGGCGGTGGTGACGCACTCGCATGCGCTTACGGCGATTGCGATGCCGGGGGCCCTGGTGGAGATGCCGCTGACAATTGCGCTGACGAATCCATCGCTGTGGTATCCGAAGCAGATGGATGAGTGGACGTGGAGTCTGCTGGAGACGGCGCTATATTGTCTACCGGCGTGGTGGCTGGTGGGGCTGGGAATGGAAGGGTTGCTGGGGCGGCGGAGGGTTCGGTGGCCGCTGCTGCTGTTGGGGTCGGTGGCGTGGGCAACGTTTGCGTTTATGCTGTGCGAATACTTGTTGGGATGGTTGCTGCCGGGGCATGCGGTGGAGGGTTGGGTTGTGGCCGGGTTTGGATTGTGGATTGGGTTGTTCGCGGTACTGCCGGTGTGCTGGGTCCTGCGCGGACGGCGAGAGTAAAGAGCGGACGTACCGAGCCGAGGGCGGAATTCGACAAGGTAGAGTGGAGAGGTCTGGGGCCCTGAGCTGAACGAGATTGCTTTGAGGTGAGTGGATGGATGTGCATGCGCCGCATGAGCCGTTACATACGTGGAGAGACTTCTGGATTCATTTGGGGACGATCACGATAGGGCTGCTGATCGCGATCTCGCTGGAACAGAGTGTGGAAGGGCTGCATCATGTTCACCAGCGGCATCAACTGGAGGAAGATCTGCGGGCTGAGGGGGAGCGGAACGTCGAGATTGTGCAGAAGGACCGGCGACTGATTGCCGCCTTGCGGGACTGGGAGTTGGGTCTGCGGAAGAATGTGGATACGATGCGCGCGAGTGGAGGAAAGGCGGGGCTCGGGTATGTTGCGAATCCTGTGCCGGGGCAGCCGACGGTGCCCTCCGACTCGGTATGGACGACGGCGAAGGAGAGCATGCTGGTGGCGCTGTTGCCGCGTTCGGAGGCGGAGATGTATTCCCGGCTGGACCTGCAACACCAACTCTTGCGCGAAACGATCGATCATTGGCTCGAGGTGAAAGGCGAGTTGAAAGAGTTCGAGGACAACTTCGACGATGGCGAGCCGGAAAGCACGCCGGATCTGGGGCGGATGAGCGCGGACGAGCTGCACAGCTACTCCATGCTGCTGACCAAGGAGATTGCGGCGCGGGATAACGTGCTGTTTCGGCTGAATAATTTTGTTCGCCTGGATCGGGCGGTACTCGACGGGGCGCGGTCGGAGGCGGAGATGATCGAAAAGGCACAGCTACCGGAACTGCGGTAAGGTGCTGCGCGCATGGCGAGAGTAAAAATGAAGAGTGGAGGCGGGTGAACGAAGTGTCATGCATGGGTGGGGTGGTTGGGAAGTCTAAGCATTCAGAACGCTCGATGCGGCTGGGGTGTGTGATTCGGCATCCGATGAGGAAGACTACGGGGAAGACGAAATTGGCCGAGGGACGTTCAGTGATTTGGAAGCATGCGGGTTGGTGGTTGCTGGTGGCAGCGCTGTTTCCGGGGGTTGGGTTTGGGCAGGCAGACGATGGTGAGTGCGAATCCGCCGACGGCGCTGCAGGTGGTGAACGCGATGATTGCGCATGAGGATGACAACTCGGCGCATAAGGATACGTACGAGTTTCTATCGAAGGAGCGGTCGGCGCGGACGGGTGGGCAGGTGTGGACGGAGCGCGTGGTGGAGACGTCGTTTGGGCGGGTGAGGTATTTGCTGGCGGTGGATGGGAAGCCATTGAGTGCGGAGCAGGAGGGCGCGGAGCGGGGACGGCTGGCGGGGATTGTGGCGGATCCAGAGGCGTTTCTTGCGAAGGAGCGGGCGCAGAAGGATGATGAGGCGTCGGCGCGGAAGATGCTGGATTTGTTGCCCAAGGCGTTCGTGTTCGATAACGTGCGGTTGAAGGATGGGGTGTGGACGATGGACATTCATCCGAATCCGGAGTATTCGCCGCACGGGATTGAGGAGCGGGTGATGGCCGCGATGAGTGGGACGGTGGTGATTGATTCGGCGCAGGAGCGGTTGATGCATGTAGAAGGGCGGCTGCCACAGGATGTGTCGATTGGGTTTGGGCTGGTGACGGTGAAGGCGGGAAGTCACTTCAGCAGCGATCGGGCGGATGAGGATGGGCACTGGCGGACGCTGCATGTGCTGACGGCGATCAATGGGAAGGCCGTGCTGTTCAAGTCGGTGGGGAAGGACACCGAGGTGACGCGGTCGGAGTTTCATTATCTGCAGCCGGGGATGACGGTAGCGCAGGCGGTGGCGCTGGCTGAGTGTTCCGGTGCTGCGCGCACGGCGGGGGATGAGGGCGGCGGATCGTGTGCTGCGGGTGGGCGATGAGAGTGGTTGAATTCTAAAGCGTTGAAAATTCAGAGCATTAGAGATTTGTTGCAGCCGGATGAAGATTTTGCATTCCGAGGAGCAGACGCGTGCGTATAGGTTAGTGAGCGCGTGCTGATGGCTATGGAAGCAGTGGAGTTTCGAAGGCTGGTGGAGACACACCAACGGATGGTGTTCTCTTTGGCGCTGCGCGTTACAGGTGAATATGGCACGGCCGAGGAAGTGGCGCAGGATGCGTTCCTGGAGCTGTATCGGGCCGTGGAGAAGCTGGAGAGCGAGGATCATGTGCGCTTCTGGCTGCGGCGGGTGACGGTGCATCGGGCGACGGATGCGATCCGGCGGAGAGCGGTACGGCCGGAGGCGGCGGCTGAGGAATGGATGGAGGAGGCGCACGGGCCGGAGGTTGCGGACGGCGCGGCGATGAATGCGGCTGTGGTGGCGAGGCTGGAGGAGTTGTTGCAAGGGCTGCCGGAGGCGATGCGGGTGGCAGTGGTGTTGAGGTACCAGGAGGAGATGTCTCCTGACGAGATTGCGAAGCTGCTGGGACAACCGGTGGCGACGGTAAAGAGTCATCTGCAGCGCGGCTTGCAGTTGTTGAGGAGGAAGGCCGCGGTGACGATGAAGGAGTATGTGCGATGAGTGAGCAGGAACGGATGGATGGGCCGGAGTTGGTTCCGGATTTGAAATTGGCGGAGTTTGAGTTGCAGCTGGCGCGGGCGATGCGTCGCGTGGATGCGCCGGAAGGGTTTGCTGCGCGTGTGATGGAGCGGTCGACGAGTCCGGCCGACGTCGAGCAGAAGGTGTTGGTGATTCGGCCGCGGAGTGGATTGTGGCGGATGCAGGCGTGGATGGGCGGAGCGATTGCTGCGGTGCTGGCGATAGGGATGTATGGAGCGGAAGTGTTGCATCAGCGGCGCGAGCAGGCGAAGGCGGATCAGCAGTTTGCGGTGGCGGTGCAGGCGACCGATCATGCGCTGGCGCAGACGCGGGAGCAGTTGCAGCGGGCGGGTTTGAAGTTAGGCGAATAGGTTTTTGGGCAAGTTTTGCGATAGGGATGGAAGGAGCTGGACATGAAGAGGATGAGCGGATGGATGAGGGCTGGAATGGTTGCGGCGATGATGGTCGCGGCGGCTTCGGCAGGAGCGCAGACGACGGCGGAGGATGCTGCAGAGGCGGCTGCTGCGCAGGTGCAGGTTGCGGCGCAGCAGGCTGACGTGGCGGCGCAGGCGGCGAAGATTGAGTCGGATGTGCAGGCGCAGGCGGAGATCGAGCGAGCGGCGCAGCAAGCGGATGTGCAGGCGCAGAAAGCGAAGTCGTGGATAAAGGTGGATTCGCTGAGCGCCGATGACGCAAAGGCGCAGATGGCCAAGCTGCAAGCGCTGAATTCAGCGAACTCGGAAGTGCAGACGGCGAGGATACAGGCGCAACTGGCCAAGCTGAGCGCGTTGAACGCGGCCAACTCGCAGATGCAGGCAGCGCGGATTCAGGGTCAGTTGGCGCGGTTGGCTCCGATGGAGGCGAAGCTGGAGATGTCGATGGTACCGCTGCAGGCGGAGATGCTGGCGCGGTCGGCGGTGTGGCAGGCGCATAGGATGGCGCATGGCTTGATGCTGCAGGACGGGATGGTGTCGGTGGGCGACCCGCAGGTGAAGGACGAATTGTTTGCTGGCACGGAAAAGTTTGCTGCGGGTGCCAGCGATGTGACGGATGTGAACCTGGGGCCGGACATGCTGGGGATGGTGAGCGGCAAACATGGCGGCGACATGGCGCACAAGCTGAACTTCATGGTGGTGCGGACGTATGAGTATCCGAAGCCAGGCATGTACAACATGGCCGACGTGGATGCGTATCGCCAGAAGCTGAAGTCGGGAAACTGGAACTGCTTCATTCATACGCATGAGAGCAAGTCGGGCGAGTCGACCGACATTTGCAACCGGGCGCTACCGAATGGAGAGGGCAATGAGATGGTGATCCTGACGGTTGAGCCGCAGGAGTTGACGTTCATCCACATGAGCGGCAAGGGATCGCTGGCGGACCTGAGCAAGATGGGCAGGATGGGGGGCATGGGCGGGGTGGTGATTCCGGATCCGCCAGATCCTCCGGCACCGCCGGCAGCTCCTCACCCGTAAGGCAGTGAGATTGGATGGATGATCGAGCGTGAAGACATCGCCCCTCTACAATGAGGGGCGATGTCTCTTTTGTTTGAAGTTGCAAAGACGAGCGCGGAGGGTGGACGGCGGGCGGAGCTGGTGCTGCCGCATGGAGTGGTGCAGACGCCGGTGTTTATGCCGGTGGGGACGGCGGCTACGGTGAAGGCAGTGCCGCAGAATGTGCTGGAGGAGATTGGGACCGTTGTCCGGCCCGGGTCCGAAAATCCGGACGCGGGGCACCCGGAGACCGGGACGGGCGCTGAGATTATTTTGGCGAATACGTATCACCTTTATTTGAGGCCGGGGCATGAGTTGATTCGGCGGATGGGCGGGGTGCATCGGTTTATGAGCTGGGAGCGGCCGATGCTCACGGACTCGGGTGGGTTCCAGGTGTTTTCGCTGGCGAAGCTTCGGAAGATTACGGCGGATGGGGTGGAGTTCCGATCGCATCTGGATGGGAGCAAGCATTTCTTTTCGCCGGAGCATTCGATGGCGGTGCAGATTGCGCTGGGTGCCGATGTGATGATGGTGTTCGATGAGTGCGTGGAGACGCCGGCGAGCTGGGAGCGGACACGGGATTCGATGGCGCTGACGCATGCTTGGGCGGAACGGTCGAAGCGGTATTGGGTTGAGCATCGGGGGGAGGTGCCTTGGACGACCCGGGTCCGAGGATCCGGACGCGGGGCACCCAGTGATGTGGCGCGGTTTGAGGGGAAGCATCAGGCGCTGTTTGGGATTGTGCAGGGTGGGATGTATGCGGACTTGCGGCGTGAGTCGGCGCAAAGATTGGTGGAGATGGATTTGCCGGGATATGCGATTGGAGGGCTGGCGGTGGGCGAGCCTCGCGAGGTGACGCGGGAGATGATTGCGTGGACGTTGGAACATCTGCCGAAGGATAAGCCGCGGTATGTGATGGGGGTGGGGTATCCGGATGAGATTGAAGAGTATGCGCGGATGGGGGTGGACATGATGGATTGCGTGCTGCCGACGCGTGCGGGGCGGCATGGGTTGGTGTTTGTGCGTGAGGATCCCAAGGATCGGCGGAGCGCGGTGGTGCGGTTGAATGTGAAGAAGCTTGAGAACGCCGAGGATCAGCGGCCGCTGGATGAAGGGTGCGGGTGCATGGTGTGCCAGAGGTATACGCGGGGTTATTTGCGGCACCTGGTGTCGAGTGGTGAACAGTTGGGGGCTACGCTGAACTCGATTCATAACCTGGCGTTTTATTTGGAGACCATGGAGCGGGTGCGTGGGGATTTGGGTGGTGCAGCTTTTAGCTCTTAGCTTCTAGCTAAAGGCAGGAACGGGGTCGCTGTGCAAGCGAGAAGCAGATTCGTTGGTGGGCTCGGACGAACAGACAGAAAGCAAAAGCAAGAGAAGAAGCAGATCCCTGCGGGATGACAGCCAGAAAAGCAAAAGCAGAGACAAAGGAAGAGCCAGAGCGAGCACCCTTTATAGCGTAGCTAGTTTTTGATTGACGGTGGCTAGCCATTTGTCGCGGGCGTCGGGGTCCATGGTGTTGATGGTGGCGATGGCACGGGCGTAGGCATCGCGGGCGGCTTGCTTGTTGCCGGCGGCGGCTTGGGTGTCGCCTAGGACGATCTCGGGTTGGACGGCGTTGGGGGCGAGGGATTCTGCGAGGATGGCTTCTTGCAGGGCGGCGGCGTTGTTGTGCGCGTTGGAGAAGGCCCAGGCGTGATCGACGTGGGGAAGCGCAGCGGCCAGGGGAAGGTTGAAGCGGCCGTTGAAGACGAGGATGCCGTCCTGGATGGAGGCGGCGGGTTGGACGTTCATGAGGGATTGGTAGGGGTTGAGGACGTTGGAGCCGGACTCGAAGTAGTTGAGATCGCCGGCGCTGATGAGGAGGGGGCCGTCGGTGGCGGTGTCGATGGTGGCGGGGATGTTAGGCAGCATGTTGAAGCCGACGGAGTCGGGGGTGGGGAGGAGGGTGCAGGGGATGCCGTAGTCGCTGGGAAGGACGAAGGGGGTGACGAAGTAGGCGATGGTGCAGTGGGTGATGTGGTGGTCGCGGAGGTAGGCGGAGGTGGCGAGGAGTTGCTGGCCCCAGTCGGTGTTGGAGTCGGAGAGATAGCGGTAGGTTTTGGTGGGGCCGCCCCAGGCTTCGTTGGAGTAGGCGATGTAGTTGGGGGAGGCGTGAAGGGTGGTGGCGATTTGGAATAGCAGGAGAGCGGCTACGGGGTAGAGCCAGCGGTGGTTGTGCTGGATGAGTGCGGAGAGGCCGGCACCGGCGAGGACGCAGCAGAAGACCCAGACGGGAAGGATGTGGCGGGCTCCAATATTGAGGTGCGAGGACATGGCTACGGCGAAGTAGAGGGCGGGCGGAGCGATAAGAAACCAGAGGGCTCGTGCGTTGCGGAGATAGCCGCGGGCGATGGCGAAGAGGGCGAGCGCGAGCGAGATGAGTAGGGCGAGGGTGGACTTGATGAGGAAGACTGCTGGGAAGTAGTACCAGATGCCGTGCTGGTAGACGTGGCCGAAGAAGAAGCTGGGCATATCGTTCGCCATTTTGCGGACGTCGGCGAGGCCGTAGAGGTAGCTTTCGGGGAGGAGATGGAAGCGGGCGGCGAAGAGGATGCCGCGGGCCTGGATGCCGGCGAGGGGACCAACGTAGTCGGTTAGCGAGGGAGACAGAGTGAGGCCGGCAGGGCGCGCGGCGTAACGGAATCCGTAGAAGGTCCAGAGGACGATCACGCCGACGAACGTGATGGCTGCGAGTGCGGCGGCGTAGTGCAGGGCGCTGCGGGAGAGGGAGGTTTGCCGATGGTCGCGGGGGCGACGAGCAGAGAGGGCTCGGGCGGCCAGTTCGCCGGCGAGTAGGAGGACGAGCATAGGCGCGAGGAGGACGGTGGAGTGCTTGGCGGCGAGGGCGAGGCCTGCGGCGATGCCGGTGACGATAAGGCGCGCGGCGGTGGGGCGTTGGACGTATCGCCAGAGGGCATAGATGGTGGCGAAGATCGTGCAGGAGGCGGCCATGTCGGTGGTGACGTAGGCGCCGAAGGCTAGGAGGGTGGGGTCGAAGCAGAAGAGAGTGAGGGCGATGAGCGCGGCGCGGACGTTGAACATCTCGCGGGTGGCGAAGAAGACGAGGAGCGCGGCGGCTATGGCGAAGAGCAGGGTCGGGAGGCGGGCGCGGAAGACGAGGGTTTCAGCGGAGTAGTGGTTGCCGTCGGCGGGGCCATTGTGGAAGAGGAGGTCGTGGCCGTCGAGATAGGCCTCGGTTTTAAAGAAGCGGTTTTGCAGGGGTGGAACTTTGAGATGGAGCGGGAGCAGCGGAAGGGTCGCGAGCTGCTTGACCATCGGCGGGTGTTCGGGATTGAGGCCGAAGTCGTGGGTCTTCCAGCTCTCGTAGCCGGCGAAGATGTGATCGTCCTCGTCCCAGGTGAGGGATTGGCCGTGGATGGCGTGGATGATTTGCGCGGAGAGGATGAGGAGGAGCGCGAGGACCGCGGCGGTGACCCAGCGGTTGGTGCGAGTGGCAGTGGGAAAAGGAGTGAAGCGCATCGGGCTGCTGCCATGATATGTCAACGAGTCGGGTCGAGTCTTGAGTTGTCGGGTAACGGCAGGGCTGAAGCTGCCGGTCAGCGTTGTCGAAGACGACGTTTCCCGCGAGCTAAGGACGAATCCTATAGGCTCAAAAAATGCGGATAGGGCGAAGCAAACGCATTATCGGATATTTGGTACTCGGTATCGCAGCGACTGCGTTGGCTTTTAGGATTGCCGGATGCGAGGCTTTTCCCGAGTCGTCGTTTGAATTAGCGAAGGGGTCGAGGCTGCCCAAATGGTTCGCCATCCCGCCTGGGCTTGGACGGGTCGATGTTTCAATAACGATGAACTATTACACCGTACCGTGGGGTCCGAATGTGACGTTCGTATTGCAGGACAGAACAAACAAAGTACTTGCGAAGCTGTACGGCAGGACGGTCTGCAATCGCCCCTTCTCCGGCTATCCGAGTTACGAAATGATCACCGTCGGTGGCACGACGGAAATGATCGAGCACAAAAAGATGGAGCCCATCTTCTACATAACGGATGATCCCGCTGTTTGGAAGGAATACAAGGCGACCGGCTGCCGTTAAGACTTCCGTGGGCTAGAGAGAATCGTTCGACGGCGGCGTGTTGGTCAGGCGGATTGCGGGTGGAGGAGGGGGGCTACGAGGCGCTGGACGGTGGTGGCGATGGCTTCGGAGGGGGGGTGGTTGGGGGTTTGGACCCACTCGCGGGCGGCACCGTAGATGGCCCAGGCGGCGGTGGCGGCGAGAAGCTCAGGAGAGTCGCCACTGGCTGGGGGATGGTTGCGCATGCCGTCGAGGAGCATGCCGCGGACTACGGCGACGATGGCTGTCTCCATGTGCGGAGGCATCTGGTTGCGGGAGGGGCAGTCGGTGGGGGCGTTTTGGGTGAGGGACTGCGTGAGGAAGTCGCAGACGCCGAGGATGATGCCGGTGAGGGCTCCGCTGCAGGTGCCGTCGAATACGACATTGCGCTCGGCGAGGAGGGCGTGGAAGCGGCCGGCGACCATGCACTCGAGGAGGGCGAACTTGTCGGGGTAGTGGGCGTAGAAGGTGGCGCGGTTGACGCCGGCGGCGTCGGTGATTTCCTGGACGGAGAGTTTGTCGAAGTCGCGGGTGCGGAGGAGCCCGGCGAGGGCCTGTTGGAGGAGCTGGCGGGTGCGGCGGATGCGCGGGTCTTGGGATTCAAAGGGCAAAGGCGTGGATTCTAAAGGCAGCGGCGCAGCTTCTGCTGTTGATTCTAAAGGCACAGATCCAGCATCCGGGGCGGATTCGGACGCGGCGGTGCGGTCTGCGGAGATGGCGGGGGAGATTGCCATGGGATTCAGGGTACTAAAAATTCATGGAGCCGAGTTGAAAAACAACAGATGTCGTATTTATCTTGAATCGACACCTGTTGTTTAGACATCAACTGTTGCAAAGGAGATTCAACCATGGCCACATTACTTCGTATTGATTCGAGCCCGATGGGGGCGGCGTCGGTTTCCCGCCACATGTCTGAGACGTTTGTAGAGAGCTGGAAGAAGGCGCACCCGGGCGGGACGGTGGTGACGCGCGACCTGACCAAGAGCGGGCTGGTATCGATTAATGCGGAGTGGGTGGCGGCGGCGTATACGCCGGCCGAGTCGCGGACGGCGGAGCAGAAGGCGGCGCTGGCGAAGTCGGATGAGCTGCTGGCGGAGGTTGAGGCGGCCGATGAGCTGACGATTGGCGTGTCGATGCACAACTTCAATATTCCGAGCGTGCTGAAGCTTTGGTTGGACCAGGTGGTTCGGGTGAATCGGGCGTTCAGCTATGCCGATGGCAAACCGAAGGGATTGCTTGTCGGGAAGAAGGCGACGTTTTTGGTGGCGACGGGCGGAGCGTATGGGCCGGGGAGCGGGATGGAGTCGTTGAACTTTATTGAGCCGTATTTGAAGACGCTGTTTGGGTTTATCGGGATTACGGACGTGGCGTTCCACACGGCTGGCGGAGCGGCGGCGCTGAACTATGGCGCGAACCGCGACGAGTTTCTGCAGCCGCATGATGAGGCGGTCGCGGCGCTGGCTGCGTCCCACGCATAAGTTGGCAGGAAGGTTGCATCGGGCCGGGCAGGTAATTTTTCTTTCGAGAGGACGATGGTAATGAGAATTGCTGGATTGATTGCGCGGTATCTGTTGGGCCTGATCTTTGTGGTGTTTGGAGCCAATGGGTTCCTGCACTTTATTCCGATGCCACCGCCGCCGGGTGTTGCTGGGCAGTTCATGGGTGCGTTGTTTGTGTCGCACGTGCTGGTGGTGATCTTTCTGCTGGAGCTGATTGGCGGGATCCTGCTGCTGGTGGACCGGTATGTTCCGCTGGCGCTGGTGCTGCTGGGACCGGTGATTGTGAACATCGTGCTGTTCCACGCGTTCATGGCGCCGAGTGGATTGCCGCTGGCTGCGTTGGTGGTGATCCTCTGGCTGCTGACGGCGTGGACGGTGCGGCCGGCGTTTGAGGGCATCTTCAAGAGCAGAGTGTAGAGGCTGGAGTGTAGAGCGTAGAGAAAGCTGGGCCTCCGGAGATTCCTTCGGAGGCCTTTGCTTTTGGTGGGATGTTTGCGTGGGTGGTAGGCTCACGCTGATGAGTCTTGATGGACAGATGGAGAAGTTAGGCGCGCTCTATGCAGAGAAGAGTGATGGGGAGTTGCTGGGTCTTTACGAGCAGCGCGACGGATTGACGGAGATGGCGCAGCAGGCGCTGCTGGGGGTGATGCGGCAGCGGAAGCTAGATACGCATGCGGCCTTTGGGGTGCAGGAGCCGGAGCTGTCGGGAAGCGACGAGGTAGAGGAAGACACGCTCGAAGATGGCGAGGTGCTGGCGTATTTGTTTCATGATGCGTTCCAGGCGCGCGAGGCGATTCGAACGCTGACGGAGGCGGGGATCGAGCATCGGATGCTGGACTGGCATGTGGTGCATCCGGAGAGGCCGCCGTATCAGAATGGGCTGGATTTGGGGTTGGTGGTGGCGCAGGCAGATCTGCAGTCCACGCTGGGGGTGCTGAAGGAACAGCTGGGATTGTTTCCGGGGGCGGAGGGGGAGGATTCGCAGGAAGATGGCGACTCGATGGCGGTGTTGTCGATGTACGAACGCGGCGAGGCGCTGGTGGCGGCGCGGGCGTTGGGGCAGGCGAAGATGAGCTTTCTGTGGCGCGATGGGAGCGAGCATGGGAGTGATTTGCCGGATGGGGAGACAGTGGCGATCGAGGTGAACTCGGTCGATGTGGAGCGGGCTACGCAGGTGGTGGAGGATGCGCTGGCGCGGCGTTGATTGAGTTGAGAGGAAGGCATTGGATAGGACGTTATGGGATTGTTTGGGAAGAAGCTGAAGCAGGAACACAAGGTGATGTTGCAGGCGGAGCGGGCGGGGGGGAAGCTGCTGCCGGAGTATCACAGGGCGACGCCGGAGTGTCCGAAGCCGGAGCGGTGGAGCATGTACGACTCGATGACGGCGGAGGCGGAGGTGCTGGAGTTTCTGCGGACGCTGGTGACGACGGTGAAGCCGGAGTTGGTGGTGGAGACGGGATCGTTTCTTGGGGTGTCGACGCTCTGGATGGCGGAGGGGATGAAGGCGAACGGATTTGGGAAGATCATTTCGTGCGAGTACGACTCGAAGGTTTTTGCGGCAGCGAAGGAGAAGATCGAGGGGCATGAGCTGGCGCCTTTTATTGAGCTGAGGAACGAGTCGTCGCTGGAGATGAAGGTGTCAGGGACGATTGATATTTTGTTCTCGGACTCGGATGTGGACATTCGAGAGCAGGAGGTGCGGCGGTTTCTGCCGCAGGTTCGGCCGACGGGGCTGGTGCTGATGCACGATGCGAGCTCACATATGAAGACGGTGCGGGAGGCAGCGTTCAAGCTGGAGGCGGAGGGATTGTTGTCGTGCGTGTTTCTGCCTACGCCGCGGGGGCTGGTGATTGCGCAGCGGCGTGAGGGTCGGGCCTAGGGTTTGGTGTGGGTGGTATGCTTTGGGACATTCGGACGCTTAGAGCTGGTGGGCCCTGCTGACTTTCAAACTCCTGCAAGGTAAAGGCGCGCTATGGCTGTGGCCGAATCGACAGAGAGATGGGAGCACGATTCTGCGTCGCGGGTGGGGAAGTCGGCGCTGCGCAAGGCCAGTTGGCGACTGATTTCGCTGCTGGGGGTGGGGTACGGCATTGCGTACATGGACCGGGTCAACATCAGTTTTGCGTCGCTGCAGATGAATCGGGATCTGCACTTCAGTGCGGCGGTGTACGGGTTTGGAGCGGGACTTTTCTTTGTGGCGTACGCGGCGTGCGAAGTGCCGTCGAATTTGTTGCTGCATCGGTTTGGGGCGCGGCGGTGGCTGGCGCGGATCATGCTGACGTGGGGTTTGCTGGCGATGGGGATGATGTTTGTCCGGACGCCTTTGCAGTTTTACACGATGCGATTTTTGCTGGGAGTCGCGGAGGCGGGATTCTTTCCGGGGGTGATTTTCTATCTTTCAGAGTGGTTTCCGGCTCGGCTGCGGGCGCGGGTGATCAGCCGGTTTTATATTGCGCTGCCACTATCGTCGGCGGTGATGGGGGCGGTGGCAGGACCACTGCTTCACCTGCAGGGAAGGCTGGGACTCGCCGGGTGGCAGTGGTTGTTTCTGCTGGAGGGACTACCGAGCGTGCTGTTCAGTTGGGTGCTCTGGAAGCGTCTGACAGACAAACCGAAGGATGCGGAGTGGTTGAGCGTGGAGGAACGGGAGTGGCTGGTTCGCGAGATGGCGAGTGAGCCGGTGGAAGGCGGGCATGGGGAAGATATCGGGAAGGCGTTGCGGGATCCGCGGGTGTGGCAGGTGGGCGTGGTCATGCTCTGCTACCTGATGGCGGCGTATGCGTACCAGCTGTCGGCGCCGGCAATTCTGCAGCGGGTGACGGGGCTGGGTGTTACGGCGGTGGGATGGCTGGTTTCGGGAACAGGACTGTTGGGAGCGGCGGCGATGCTCGGGAATGCGGCGCACTCGGACCATACGGGCGAGCGGCGATGGCATGTGGCGTTGCCGTTTCTGGTGATGATGGTGGCGTTTGCGGCGAGTGGCTTGCTGCGGACACCGTGGGTGGTGGTGGCGGGGCTTACGGTGGCTACGGTGTGTAACGTGGGCTTGCAGACTCCGATGCTGGCGGTGCCTGGAACATTTCTTAAGGGGAGGTCGATGGCGGCGGGAATTGCGGCGATGAATACGATGGGGATGATGGGAGGGTTTATCGGGCCATGGGTGATGGGGGTGGTGAAGGACCACACAGGCGAGTACCGGATGGGACTGGTGGCGTTGGTGGTGCCGAGTCTGGTGGGCGCGGTGTTGGTGCTGACGCTGCGGGTGCCGGAGAGGGTGAGGGTGGTGGAGAGGGTAGGGCTGGTGGCGGAGGGGTCTTAGTTCTCAGCTTTTAGGTTTTAGTTTCTAGCTTCTAGCAGAGCCACATACGACGGGGTTTGCTTCAGCGGATTGCGTTCTTAGGTGGTTAGGGAGTGGGTGGTGCGGCGCCAGAAGTAGCACATGGCGAAGGCTCCGCAGGTGAGAGCGATGAGGAGTCCCCACCAGAGGCCGGCGGCGCCTAGCTTCTCGTGGAAGCCGAGGAGGATGCCGAGCGGCATGCCGATGAACCAGTAGCAGACGAGTTGGGTGATGAAGGGGGCGTGGGTGTTGCCTGCTCCGCGGAGGGCTCCAGTGGCAGTGATCTGGACGCCGTCGAAGAACTGGAAGCCGGCGGCTATGAGGAGCAGGGGGACGGCGGCGGCGATGACGCCGCGGTCGGGGGTGAAGATGCGGGCGATGTGCGTGGGGATGGAGAGCAGGAGGATGGAGGCACAGAGCATGAAGGCTGCGCCGGTGCCGACGCCGCTCCACCCGGCGGCGATGACATTGGCGGTGGTGCCGAGACCGATGCGCATGCGGCCGATGGCGTGGCCTACGCGGACGGAGGTGGCGGCGGAGATGGCGAACGGAACCATGAAGGTGGTGCTGGCGCATTGCAGAGCGACTTCGTGGCCGGCGAGAGGGAGGCGGCCGAAGGTGGCGATGAGAGCGGTGACGAGGGCGAAGATGGCGATCTCGACGAAGATGGAAGCGCCGGCGGGGGCGCCGAGGAGGAAGAGGCGGCGGAGGTGTTGGTACTCGATGCGCGCCAGCCACGAAGTGCGTTGGCCCGAAACCAGCAAGCCGCGCTGGCGGAGGCCCGTGAGGCGGCCGTAGTGGTGATTGCGGTCGGCGCGCCAGACGGCGAAGACCAAGACGGCCATGAGGTAGAGGCGGGCGAAGCTGGTGGCCCAGGAGGATCCGGTGACGCCGAAGGCGGGAATACCGTAGCCACGGCCGGCGAGGGTCCAGTGATGTCCGAAGATGAGGAGCCAGTCGGCGGCGGCGTTGACGAGGTTGGCGGAGATGAGGGCGAAGGCGATGGGGCGGCCGTGGTGGTGGGCCTGGAGGTAGCGGCGAAAGGTGAAGTAGAGCAGCAGAGGGAGAGTTCCGTAGTTGAGGCCTCGCATGGCAGGGACAGCCTGGGCGAGGATGGCGCGGTCCACGGGGAGCCGGAGTAGTAGGACGGGTGTAACAGCGAAGATCGCGATGAGCAGGGCGGAGAGGGCGAGGGCCATGACGAGGCCGTGGAGGAGCCAGCGGTTGGCTTCCTGTTGTTCTTTGGCGCCGAGGGCCTGGGAGATGAGGGTGTCGAGGCCAAGGAGGACACCGCCAACGCCGAAGCAGAAGGTATTGAAGAGAACTTGCGCGAGGGCGGCGGCGCTCATGGCGAGAGCGGAGTTGGGCAGATGGCCGAGCATGATGGTGTCGACCAGCGACATGGAGACCCATCCGAGCTCGCCGGCGATGAGGGGCAGAGCCAGGTGGACGAGCGGCGGGAGCTCGCTGCGTATGTCGCTTAGCTTGATGCGCATACGTAAGGGTATCGCAGCGGTTGGCGTGGTTGTGACGGAGGTACCGGGATATCGGAGAAGATGTCGGCAGGGTTAGGGAGCAACATGAGATTCCCAGAGGAATGACAGAAAGAAAGGCATAAGCTCCCGAAGGCCAGGAGCTATGAGTTTGCGCTAGAGCGCAGGGATGAGGGCGCAGAGCAATGCTCCGGCGAGGACGATTGCCCAGGTGGGAGTTTTGGCGAAGAGTAGGAGTGCGAGAGTGGCGAGAGCGAAGAGGATGTCCGCGGGGGAGTGGAGGGCGGTGGTGGCGAGGGGGCGAATGAGTGCGGCGAGGAGAACGCCGACTACGCTGGCGTTGATGCCACGAAGGGCTGAACGGAGCGCGGGGCGGGTGCGGAGGGTGCTCCAGAAGGGGAGGATGGCGGTCATGAGGAGGAGGCCGGGAAGGAAGAGGCCGACGAGCGCGGCGAGGCTGTACAGCGCGGCGTGATGAGTGGGAATGCCGATGGAGGCGCCCAGGTAGGCGGCGAAGGTGAAGAGTGGGCCGGGGACGGCTTGGGCTGCTCCATAGCCAGCGAGGAAGGTTGGTTGGGTGAGCCAGCCGGGGGCGACTACGGCGGTTTCGAGAAGGGGAAGGACGACGTGGCCTCCACCGAAAACGAGAGCGCCGCTGCGATAGAAGGCGGCTACCAGAGGGCCGAGAGTTGAGGCGCTGGTTCGGGCAGGGAGTTCGGAGGCGATGAGGAGAAGAAGGAAGAGAATGGCGGCGACGCAGCCGGCGGTGCGGGAGATGGGTGACGGAGGGGCTTCGACGGATTGGGAGGGGTCTGGTGTCCGGCAGAGCAGAAGGCCGGCGCAGAGGCCGGTGGCGATGGCGATCAGGGTCGCGAAGGGTGTGGGAAGGAAGAGTGTAAGGGCGGCTGCAACGGTTGCAATGGCGATGCGCGTGAGGTTTGGTGCGAGGCTGTGCTGCATGGAGACGACGGCTTGCGCAACGATGGCGACTGCGACGAGCTCGAGGCCATGGAGGGCGCGGAGGGCGATGGGGCCGGTGAAGAGAGTGTGACCGAAGGCGAAGGCGAACATGAGCAGGGCGGAAGGGACGGTGAAGCCCAGCCATGCGGCGATTGCTCCGGGAAGGCCGCCGCGCAGGAGACCGAGAGCGAAGCCGGTCTGGCTGCTGGCGGGGCCGGGGAGGGATTGTGCGAGAGCGATGATTTCGGCGTAGGTTTCTTTGCTGCACCAGGCGCGGTTGTCGATGAGTTCGCGTTGGAAGTAGCCGAGGTGAGCGATGGGGCCGCCGAAGCTGGTGCAGCCGAGGCGCAGGAAGACGAAGAAGATCTCGGTCCAGGCGTGCGTGCGGCGTTGCGGGGGCATGGAGGTCCTGCGCGGACGGCGAACTTTGAGAATTGGAAGGGTTCCGGTTTGCGGGGGCGTTGGGGTTCGGATGCCTACGAGGTTTAGGTACCGGTGGCGCCTTTGAAGGGGCCGGTGATGTTGGACGTGATCCAGCCTCCATAGAAGTCGCCGGGTTGGGGGATGACGCGTTCGCCGTCGAGGGTGCACTCGTCGACGCGGTCGGCGTAGAAGGCGACGTGGTTGCGCAGTTCGGCGTAGGCGGGGAAGGGCTGGACGTAGCTCCAGGCGGCGTCGAGGCTGATGGCGCAGGGCGATTGGGACAGGTTCAGACGGGGATCGAGGGTGAGATCGACGGACCAGTAGGTGGCGAGGCCCTTGAACTCGCACATGGTTTCTGGACGAGGAGAGGGTTTGAGGAGGTGCATGGCGATGTTGGCGTGGGGGATGTAATAGACGGGCGGGTGGCTGGTCTCGAGAACACGGAGGGAGCGGGCGGTTTCGGCGAGGAGAATGCCGCAGTGGACGATGCGGATGTAATTGTGGACGAGTTCGAGGCGGGGTGGGCGCGGGTAGTCCCACACGGACTCAGTCGCTGACGAGGTGATGGGTGTAGCCATGGCAGACCTTTCGGCAGAGAAAATCAGGTCGTGCAACTGCGTTGGTTAAGCGTAGGCCCTCGAGAACGAGTTTAAGGAGGCCTTTTTGGTAGTAGACGCGGGTTTTGCGAATCGATATTCAGAAAATATTCGATGCGATCGAGGAAAGGAAGGAGAATCGGTGGTGGAAGGAAGATGGGCTGCCTGCGTATCAGGATCGGCCGGAGGAAGCCCCGATTTTTGGCGGCTGAGAGGGGAGAACCCGGCGAAAACCCGCGATTTCCTTGACATGGCGCGGTCATTCCGCGATGCTTAACCCTCAGGTGTGATTGTCTGGCTTTCGTGGGCGTGTGACTGGAGGGAACTTCGGGTGCACCGCACAGTTCCAGTGCTTGCCGAACGGGCGAGCGAAAATCCCCAAATTTCCAAGGAAGACGCGACGGGCGAAGAAGTTTCGTGCGTTCGGCGCGCAAGTAGGACGTAGCAGTGAACGCTTTGGGTTTTGCAATGCAGGCTGGCGGCGGATCGATCTTCGGTAAGTTTGGCGGGATTCCGCTGCTACTGCTGATGTTTGTCGCGATGTATTTTCTGCTGATTGCTCCGAACCAGCGGAAGCAGAAGACATGGGCGGCGATGCTGGCGGCACTGAAGCCGGGCGATCGCGTGACCACCAACGGCGGCATTCGCGGCGTGATTGTGAGCGTGAAGGACGATTTACTGGTGGTCCGGACGGCTCCTGATGGCGTGAAGCTGGAGTTTGTGAAGAGCGCCGTCGCGGCGGTTACCACGGAAGAAGACAACAGCAAGGCGTAGTAGGCACGCGCCCGGGACGTACATACCCTCTCGATACAGGCATTGAAGGAAACAAGAGAACAATGGGCAAGAATCTGGCCACTAGAACAGGCTTCATCGTCGTAGTGCTGTTGATTTTCACGTTCGGGATCTTTGGGATTCCGCATGGTGGATTGAAGCAGTCGCTTGAGAACAACATCAAGCTGGGACTTGATCTCAAGGGTGGCACGCACCTGGTGCTGCAGGTGCATGTGGCGGAGGCCGTGAACTCGGCGACTGACCGCGATGTGCAGGCGCTGAATACGGCGCTGGCGGCGACGGGAGGGACGGCGGCGAAGCTGGACCCGGCGCATCCGGAGGTGATTACGATCTCGGGTGGATCGCCGACGCAGCAGAGCGCGATTCATGACGTTCTGACGGGCAATGAGTATGCCGGCTATGACGTGTCGTCGGCGGGCAACGGCGGATACAAGATGACGCTGAAGCTGGCGGAGATCCGGACGATCGAGGAGCGGGCGCTGGATACGTCGATCGACACCATCCGCGAGCGTGTGAATACGCTGGGCGTGAGCGAGCCGGTGATCGAGAAGTATGGCCTGGGCGATAACGAGATCCTGGTGCAATTGCCGGGCGTGTCCGATCCGGGCCGGGTGGAGAACATTATTCAGTCGACCGCGAAGCTGGAGATTCACGCGGTGGCGGGGACCTATGGCAGTATGGCCGAGGCGCAGCAGGCGAATCCGGGTGGGATTCCTGCGGACTCGGTGCTGATGAAGGGATCGAATGGCGCGGGCGGGCCGGACGAGTATTACCTGCTGAAGCGGTTGGCGATTGTGTCGGGCACGGACTTCCGTGACGCGCAGCCTTCGACCGATGAGAACGGGCGGCCGGACATTACGTTCGACCTGACGACCGAGGCAGGCGAGCGCTTCTACAAATACACGGACGCGAACAAGGGCACGGGGCAAATGGCCATCGTGCTGGACAACCAGGTGCGCGAAGTTGCTGGAATTGAAGGCGCGATTCGAGACCAGGGCCGGATTACGGGCGGCTTTACGCAGGACCAGGCGGCTGATTTAAGCCTGATGCTACGGACGGGTTCGCTGCCGGCGTCGATCACGTATTTGGAGACGCGGACAGTAGGGCCGACGCTGGGCGCGGCCAGCATTCACCAGGGCGTTGTGGCGTCGATTGCCGGGCTGGTGGTGGTGCTGATCTTCATGCTGATCTATTACAAGGGCGCGGGCATCAATGCAGACCTGGCTCTGATTTTGAACCTGCTGATCCTGCTGGGATTCATGGGCTATACGGGTGCGACCCTGACGCTACCGGGCATTGCGGGAGTGATCCTGACCATTGGTATGGGCGTGGATTCGAACGTGCTGATCTTCGAGCGCATTCGAGAAGAGTTGCGACTGGGCAAGACGGCTGCGGCTGCGGTGCAGGACGGATTCAAACATGCCTGGACGACGATTTTTGATACGCACGTCACGACCGTGGTGTCGGCGGCCATCCTGTTTCTGTTCGGAACGGGGCCGGTGAAGGGCTTCGCCGTGACGCTGACGATTGGTTTGATCGCGAACATCTTTACCGCGGTGTTTGTCTCGCGCACAATCTTTGACTACCTGCTGAGCAAGAAGGAACGCGGCACGGCAGAGCTTTCGATATAAGAACAGTGAGTAGTGTGTAACGAGTAGTGAGTAGTGGATTGGGTTTGGATGGCGGCCTGGAAAGTTTGGGCCCGATACTCAGGCTGACAACAGTGTCAGCAGCTTGCATGGCAGGCGAAGGAAAGAAACGTGGAACTGTTTCGGAGCGCAAATATCGACTGGCTGGGGAAGAAATGGTACTTCCTGGGCTTCAGCCTGATCTTCTCGGTAGCCGGGCTGATCAGCATCTTTTTCTGGCATGGAATCCCGACGGGCGTGGACTTCAAGGGTGGGACGGCGATCACCGTTCAGTTCGACAGCACGCCACACGAGGACGACATCCGCAGCGCGCTTGCAGCGGCCCACGTCAAGGACCCGACCATCCAGCGCATCTCGGATGTTGGCGGCGGCGCACTGGGCAACAAGGTGATCATCTCGCTGCCAATGTCGACGGCGCAGGACACAGCGCATGATGAAGGCCGGTCGGCGGTGGAGAGCGCGCTGACCGCGGGATATCACGACTCCGGCTTCACCGTGCAGCAGGTGGACATTGTGGGACCGACGGCGGGCAAGCAGCTGACGCATGAGGCTGAGCTGGCGACGCTGTACTCGCTGCTGGGCATGCTGATCTACCTGTGGTTCCGGTTTGAGCTGATCTACGGCGTGGCGGCGGTGGTGGCCGTATTTCATGACACGCTGATCACGATTGGCTTCTTCTCGCTGACCAACCAGGAGATTACGCTGACGGTTGTTGCGGCGATCCTGACGCTGGTGGGCTACTCGATGAACGACACGATTGTTGTGTTCGATCGCATTCGCGAGAACCTGGCGTTGAATCGTCGCGACAAGCTCAGCGACCTGGTGAATCGCAGCATTAACCAGACGTTGAGTCGGACGGTAATTGCTTCGGGGCTAACCTTCCTGACAGTCCTGTGCCTGTTTGTTTTTGGCGGAGAGGTGTTGCGCGGCTTCTCGTTCGCGCTGGTCGTGGGTATCACCATCGGAACGTATTCGTCGATTGCCGTGGCTGCGCCGATGCTGGTTGCGTACCAGGACTGGCGCGCGAAGAAGGCGCCTGCAGGCAAGCGGGTTGCGCTTCCTGCGGCGAAAGTCGTTCGGCGCTAAACGAGCAGGATTGCACCATTTCTCAGGCATTTTCTCATTCCGGGCGATTTGAGATAGGATGAGCTGCAAGGCGCAGCATCTCAAACCCCGGATAACTTCATCCAAAACAATGGCGGGAAACACACGCCAGGCCTGCAATTTTTTTCAAGAAAAAACTGCAGCCGGGAACAATTTGAGATAACGCGGTGTCTAAAGCTCTTATGCTTTCCCCTCAGGGGAAGGAGGTCGCTTAAATGTTCGAAGACGCTCTGATGGAATCTGGCGGTAAGCTCAAGACCAGGTCGAAGTACTGGATGATCGCCACGTTTGTATTCAACGGGCTGATCGTCGGTTTGATGATCTTGATTCCGCTCCTGTATCCGGAAGCCTTGCCGCACAACTCGCTGACGGCCTCGTTGACGGCTCCGCCACCGCCGCCGCCGCCCCCCCCGCCTCCACCGCCGCCTGCGGTGAAGATCATCAAGGTGGTGAACGTGGACAACGGTCTACACGCGCCGACCAAGATTCCTAAAGATATCAAGATGGTGAAGGAAGACGCTCCGCCGCCACCGGCTGGAGCAGGCGTTGCCGGCATGGAGGGCATGGCGGGAGGAGCGCCGGGTGGAGTATTTGGCGGCATCACGGGCGGCACGGGGCCGGCAATTCACGTAGCGCCACCCAAGCCAACGGGGCCGACGCGCATCTCCGCCGGCGTGATTGCGGGTAACCGCATTGCTTTCGTCGAGCCGCAGTATCCTCCGATTGCGAAGATCGCGCACATGAGCGGAACGGTTGTGTTGCAGGCGGTCATCTCGACGACGGGCACTGTGGAGCGGCTGTCGGTTGCCAGCAGCACGAACCCGATGTTTAACAACTACGCCATGCAGGCAGTGCAGCAGTGGAGATACCGGCCGTATTTGCTCAATGGCGCTCCGACCGAAGTGGCTACCACGATCACTGTAAATTTCGCTTTGAACGGCGCAGATTAGAGCTCAGAAGCAGCGTGGCGCGGACATCTGTTGATTATTAACCCCTTGATCAATAGCGCGCCACGAGGCTCAACCTGAGTTATGGTAATAATCTCGACGACATCCTCGGCGAGAACAGGCGAAGCCTCCTGTTCGAACCGGTAAGCTATCCCGATCAAGCTTCACCGCTCGATCCAAACCATGGTTCCGGCAGTACCAGTTCCTAGCACGTCCACCACCAGGAGGAAAGACTTCGTGATTCTCGCTCATCTCGCAAACTTCGCACACGCACCCGCCGCGCTCGCCACATTTTTCCAAGACGCACCTGCCGAAGTCGGCTTCGGTCCCGCGGCCCTTTGGGCCCAGATGGGCGTTCCTGCCAAGCTGGTAGTTATCCTGCTGTTCATCATGTCGATCTGGTCGCTGGCCGTGATGATCGATCGCGCTCTGTACTTCTCGGCGGCGCGCAAGCAATCGCGCGAGTTTGCACCGAAGGTTGCCGGCGCGCTGAAGGAAGGCCGTCTGGACGAGGCGATCAAGGTTGCCGATCGTTCCAAGAAGTCGCACCTTGCTGAGGTTGTGACGGCTGGTCTCACCGAGTTCCGTTCGTTCGGTTCAGGTGGCGCGATTTCGGAAGAGCAGATTGAGAGCTCCAAGCGCGCACTCGAGCGCTCTGAGGCAATTGTCCACGCCAAGCTGAAGAAGGGCCTTGGCGGTCTGGCCACCATCGGATCGACGGCGCCGTTCATCGGGCTGTTCGGAACGGTCGTCGGTATTCTTAACGCCTTCAAGGCGATCGCAACCACCAAGAGCCAGGGTCTGGCGGCAGTCGCCGGCGGTATTTCGGAAGCCCTGGTAACGACCGCGTTCGGTCTGCTGGTAGCTATCCCTGCCGTTATGACGTTCAACTATTTCACCGGTAAGGTGGAGTCGTTCGACGTAGAGATGGACAACAGCTCGTCGGAGCTGGTGGACTATTTCATCAAGCAGTCGCACCGCTAAGCTGCTGGCTGGCTCTTTACGGGGCTGGTTCGTAGTACATCTGGTTAGCAGGTAATAAGCACGACCTTGCGAGAATCACGCTGGAGATGCACCGGACGCCGAAGCGAACGGCGTCCGGGCACTCAGCCTCCTCGCAATCACAGCCAGGGCAGGTAGCCGCAGGCGGCGACCACGACCCGAACGGAGCGGATTTTTATGGCAATTGCAAAGCGGGACGAGGGCAAGAAGGTCAACTCGAACATCAACGTGACGCCAATGGTGGACGTGATGCTCGTACTGTTGATCATCTTCATGGTCATCACTCCGATGCTGGGGGACAAGATCACGGTTGATCTCCCCAAGGTGAACGCCGCGGTCATTCTGGATGCAGCCAATAAGGAAGACGCGATCACGGTCGCAGTGACGCGCGATGGCTCCATGTTTGTACGCGGAGACAAGGTTTCGTCGCCTGGCGATCTGACCCAACGGGTGCAGAGCCTTGAGGCGCTGAAGACTAATCCGGGCGACGACAAGTCGGTGTATCTAAGTGCCGATCAGCGGGCGAACTTCGGCAAGGTCGAGGATGCAATCGATGCATTGCGCACGGCTGGAGTTAACACACTGAACCTGATGACGGACAAGACGTATAACGCCCAACAGTAATTGATAGCCGGATATTCGGCGTAGTGCTTGTCGAGTTGTAGAGCCCGGTTGGCAAGCAAGAGATTCAGTAAGGGAACAAAGGAGTGTCACTATGGCAATGGGTGGTGGTTCAACAGGTGGTGCAGTATCGGACATGAACGTCACGCCGTTGATCGACGTTCTCTTGGTGCTTCTGATCATCTTCATGGTGATCCAGCCGACCACGCCGAAGGGCCTGGACACGGTGGTACCGCAGCCGCCGAAAGACAAGAACACGCCGCAGCAGGACGACAAGGTGATCGTGGTCCAGGTGCTGAACACGGGATCCGTGCCGACGTACAAGATCAATGAGCAGACCTATCCCAAGGACCAGATCGCAACCGAGCTGACGAAGATCTTCGAGACGCGCAACACGAAGATCATGTTCATCAAGGCTGACCCAGCGCTAGATTTCGGCGCGGTTGCGGATGCGGTCGGTTTTGGCAAGCAGGCGGACGTGACCAACATCGCGATCATTACGCCCGGTGTTGAGAACGGCGGCTGATCGCCGGACGTCTCGAGCCCTCGCAGCTAACTTTTAGGAACGCAGGCGCTCCATCCCCGCGGCAGCTTGATTGCCGAAGGATGGGGCGCTTTCATGTTTGCCATGTGCGTTCAAGAGGATCGCGAGGGGCTTGCGGCGGGCGGGAGGTGGGGGTTGTCGTTGGCGACCTCGGGTTGTGAGAGCCAGGGCGCGGTGTTAGAGGCTGCTCTCGGCTTGTTCCACGGTCGCGAAGCGCGGAAAGTACTGGTCGACTCGGGTGGAGCTGAAGACAGCCCAGACGCGGTCGGAGATACCGACGAGGGCGACCTTGCGGCCCTTGTTGGACTGGGAGACGTAGAAGTTGACGAGGACGCCGAGCCCGGCAGAGTCCATGTACTCGAGTTCGGTGCAGTCGACGATGAGGAGGTCAGCGTCAACGGCTTGCAGTTCGGGCTGCAGGGCGAAGATATGACCCAAGGTGAGCGCTCCTCGTAGAGTGAGGACGGTGCAGCGGGGATTCGTCGTGGTCTGGAAGGAGTAGTCGAGTTGATCCTGGGGCATCCCCTAAGAATAGAAATTCCATTGGGGGCTTAGGTTAACATCGCGTGAAAGAAACGTGGCTGGGGCGGGCAAGGTGAGGCGCGCACAAAGAAGAAGGCCCCCCTTGCGGGAGGCCTTGCTAAGAACGGATTGGGTGGAGGGGAACGCCTGGTGGAGAGCAGAGCTTACTGCTGCGGAGTGATGCCGCCGTGCGCTGCGATCTTTTCTTTGGCGGCTTCGTTGGCCTTGCGAGCGCCCATACCACGCTGCACCCACTCATCGGCCTTCGCGAGGTCGGCCTTGCGGGCGGCGTCGTCACCGCACTCGAGGTCAGCCTTACGCCGCCAGGTGAGGTTCAGAATCGACATGGCGTTGTCGTAGGTGGGATTGATCTCTACTGCGCGTTCGAGATACTTCTGAGCGTTATTGACGAGGTCCGTATTGGCGGCTACCAGCTTCTCGCAGACCTGCTTGGACTTCTTGACATTGCCCTGACCGTCATCCTGCAGACCAGCCGCGGCGAGGATGTCGGTAGCATTCTTGTAGGACTCGGTCCAGTCGATGTAGCCGATGGTGTAATTGGCTTCGGCATCCTGGGGATCAAGCTGAATGATCTTCAGCTCAGTGGCTTTTGCCTCGTCATACTTATGGATGTTGCGATCGATGGAGGCGATTTGGCGGAGGGCGTCTAGATCGTTGGGATTCTGGGCGAGCACCTTGTTGAAGCCATCCAGAGCCTTTTGAGCGATCGCGAGATTCTCAGGCGTGGTGAGATCGGGAACAACCTGATAGCTATACGCGGTAGACAGATACAACTGGCTCGTAGGATCGTTCGGATTGAGTGCTACCGATTTCTGGAAGTAATCGACTGCTTCCTCATACTTGCCCGACTTGAAGGCCTGAACGCCCTTCACGAGCTGGTCGCGCGCCTTGAGTTTCGTACATCCCACGGTGCCTGCCAGCGTGAGTAGCAGCGCTGCACTTGCGGTCATTCGTGCACTAAGTTTCATCAGTGAACCCTTCCCAATTATTTACGAAATCGCCCTTGGCCCACAAAAGGGCTCAGCAATCAAGATACTACGCGGATAACAAGCCCTTTTGATTGTAAAGGCAGTGAGGCAGGTTTACCAGCGGCTTGAAATTGGCCCAGCCCAGAGTACCTTCAAGTGGTTTGATGCGGCGTAAGCGAGAACGCGAGGGGATAAAAGCAGGCTGATAGCATCGGGAGGGTGCCGGCAGAGCGTCGGACTTATGGGAGGCAGCAGCATGGCAACAGGGAAGTGGACCGCGGAGCAGATTCCGTCGCAGGCAGGGAAGGCGGCGCTGATTACGGGCGCGAACAGCGGAATCGGCTACCAGACCGCACTCGAGCTCGCGCGACATGGGGCGCATGTGTTGCTGGGATGCCGCAATGAGGCCAAGGGACGAGCCGCGCTGAACAGGCTTCAGCGCGAGTCGCCGGGAGCGAGCGCGGAAGTGGTGGAGCTAGACATGGCTTCGCTGGCTTCGATACGCGCCTTTGCGGCGGCATTCCTGGGGCGAGGCATCGCGCTGGACCTGCTGATCAACAATGCGGGTGTGATGGCGCTGCCGAAACGCGAGCTGACGGAAGACGGCTTTGAGCGCCAGTTTGGCACCAACCACCTGGGTCATTTCGCGTTGACCGGGTTGCTGCTGCCAGCGCTATTGGCCGCGCCGGCGCCGCGCGTGGTGACGGTGGCGTCGCTGGCGCACCGCACGGGCAAGATCGATTTCGACAACCTGCAGCGCGAGCGTGGATACGAGGGGTGGGATGCGTATAACGCGTCAAAGCTGGCGAATATATTGTTTGCGAAGGAGCTGGATCGGCGGGCTCGGGCGGCGCATAGCCGGCTGTTGAGCCTGGCGGTGCATCCGGGGGTTTCGACGACGAACATCTTCGAGAATGGTCCAGGCACGACGAACTTGAAGGCAATTATGGTGAAGCTGCTTGCACCGGTGATGATGCAAAATGACGAAGGTGGCGCGCTGCCGACGCTTTACGCGGCTACATCTCCGGCTGCGCATGGCGGCGAGTACATTGGGCCGGATGGGTTCCAGGAGCTGAAGGGCTCGCCGGTGGTGGTGCAACCGCGGCCGCAGGCGCTGGATGTTGCGGTGGGCGAGCGGTTGTGGGCGGTGTCAGAAGAGCTGACGGGCGTGCACTATCCGGCGCTGAGCTGAGGGCTACCGCGAGATCTCATTCCCACCCGTCGGCAAAAAGCGCGCACAGATGGGGCACCGGGTGTGGGTTGGGAGATGCTGCTAGCGCTTGCGCTTTTTGGTGGCGACTTTCTTGCGAGCAACAGGGGTCTTGGCAGGAGACTTTTTGGTGGGCAGCCGTTTGGCAGCGGACTTCTTCTTCGCGGGAGCTGCGCTGCGGGTGGAAGCGGCGGGGGCTGAGGGTGCTGCGGCGCTATTGGCGAGGCGCTGCAGCTTGGCGGCATGGGTATCCATCATCTTCTCGATCTGGCGGATCAGGATGGCGGTCTGCATGGGCTTGACCAGCATCTTGTCGGCGCCGATGTCGGCCCAGTCGTCGTCGGGGAAGGCGGTGAGCAGGGCGACTGCGGGGTGATACGGCGCCGTACGGGCGGCCTGGATGACCTCGCGGCCGGCGGCGTCGCTCTCCATGCGCATGTCTGTGATGACCATCTGATACTCGCGCAGTTTGATTTTGGAGCGGGCCTCGCGCGCGCTGGCGGCCGTATCCACATCAAACCCGCTGATTTCGAGCACGGCTTTCAGGGTCAGCAGAACAGTTACTTCATCGTCGACAAGCAGAACACGGCGCTTAGCCAAGGCTATCTCTCCTGGGTCCTGCGCGGACGGCGAACGTTAAGAGCTGCGGGCGCGCTAGGGAAGTGCAAACAAGGTCGTAGTGCAAACAAGGTACAGACTAACGCATGTATGGTCGCAGCTTGGCGGGGGTCATGCAAGGCCAAGCCGTTGGATGCGTCATTGGGTTGGGTTGGATTCGTTCAGTTTGAAGCGGTAGGTGAGACCGAGGTAGACGAGCGTCAGGGGAGTTCCGCGGTCGCTTTCACGCATCAAGGTTCCCGGAGAAAAGTGGCCGACGCCGCTATTGAGGACCAGGTACTGATGGAAGCCCCACTTTCCGGAGGCGTCAACGGCTTTTGGGGCCGATATTCGGATAAGTCTTTTGAATGGAAGGCATTTCGACGTCGGCGCTGTACTATTGAAGGCAGGATCAACGATCGCTACGTGGATGGCAGTGATGCAACCGCTGGCATGGGTGCGGTACCGTACATAAAATCCAATGGGCGGATGCTATACTCGCGAGTGCTTCGGTTTCTGCTGGTATCGAGCTGAAATCCAAACCAATCCCTAAAAACATGGCCGCAGAGAGTGCGAGCCGTGGAGGCTGAATATTCCACCATTAGATAAACGCTCCGCGAAATCCTTTATTCGCACCAACGAACGTATCCGCGCGCGCGAAGTTCGCGTGATTGATGAGAACGGCGAACAACTCGGCGTGATGGCACCGTTCGAGGCATTGAAGATGGCCCGCGAGAAGTCGCTGGACCTGGTTGAGATTTCTCCAAATGCCGTGCCGCCGGTGTGCAAGATCCAGGACTACGGCAAGTATCTTTACGAGAAGGACAAGAGCGACCGCGCTGCACGCAAAAAGCAGAAGGTGATCGTCATCAAGGAAGTTAAGTTCTCGGTTACGGTCGATGAGCATGACTACCAGACGAAGAAGAACCAGGCGGTACGGTTTCTTGGCGATGGCGACAAGGTGAAAGCCAGCCTGCGGTTCAAGGGCCGTCAGATGGCCCATCGTGATCTGGGCTACAAGATCATTAATCGCCTGATTATGGACATTGGCGATGCAGGCACGGTGGAGTTCATGCCGCGCATGGAGGGTACGACGCTGCATGCGATTCTGGCTCCGGCGAAGAAGGCCGAGGTGCAACAGCCTCCGGCGGCGCCTAAAGTGAAGACGTCTGCGCCTGCGGCTGTCGAAGTTCCCACGGCATAGAATCTAGAAGCTGATGCAGCAACGCCCGCGAGATCATCTCGCGGGCGTTGTTGTTGGTGCGTTAACGAGTGTCAGCGTTCGAGGCCCCACTCGTTCACGAAGTGAAAGCCGCGGTCCTGGAGGGGGTAATGGGAGGGTAGGGGAACGCGCACTAAGGTAAGGGCGCCGTCATTCTTGGCGTCCTTGCCGGTGGGGGTGAGGATCCAATGGTTGGGATCGGGTTTGGTTACAGCATAGAGCGGCGGGGGACCGTCGTGACCGAGACAGAAGATCTGAACAGTGTGCTTCTTGTCATCTTGATCGACGCCTCCTCGCCACAGGACGTTATCGGAGGAACGGAACATGACGCGACCACTGGGCTCGAAGAAGATGTCGGACAAGGGCACGCCGTCGCCGGTAAGGAAGGGCTTGGTCGCGGAGGTGACATGCCACTGACCTGTATAGGGAGGCGGATTGCGCTCGCTGGCGAGTTGCTTGCCGTAGAACTTCTGGAGCTGGAAGGCCTCGGGAAGCAGGGCGAGCAGTAAGGCCACGATCACGCAGATGGTTTCGAGCCGAAGGCCGTAGCGGCGAGCGGGCTTGACCCAGCCATCGATGGGTGTGCAGGGGCGGTGGAGGAAGAAGAAGTTGAAGAGGCTAGGCATGTCGGGGATGATGAGGGCCAGTGACATCAGGACAAGGTGGGCGGCGTAGAGCTTGACGGGGACGTCGTAGCAGAAGTTGTAGAGGACGATGTTGGTGGCGAGGAAGGCGGTGAGGAGTTCGCCGAGAAGGCCGGTGCGGCGGAAGAGGATGAGGATGCCGGCGGTGAGTTCGGCGGCGCCGCAAATCATTTCGTAGACGGGGTTGAGACCGATGAGGGTCCACAGCATGGTCATGGGCGAGGTATTGCCGAGAGGCTCGTTGAGTACGGCGAGCGAAGGTGGAGACATCTGGAGGGGGAAAAACTTGGCGAGGCCGTAATTGATCATGGCTACACCGAGGGTGAGGCGAATGGTGAGGCGAAACCAAAAGAAGAGACGAGGATAGGCGAGACTGCGGCGGGCGGGGCTGCGGAGTTCGGCGATCGCTGTCCAGATGGCGGTGATGAGGATGGCGACGACGAGCATGACGCCGACGGCGATCCAGTTCATGATGGTGTCGCCGGAGCCGGTGCCGTGCAGTTTCGCGCCAACGCCGGCTGGATGGAAGTAATGATCGGCGAGCCACTGGGCGGCGTGGAAGAAGGGCCAGGAGGTCCAGTCGTTGAGGTGCTCACCTACGTGGAAGGGAATGACCTCCCAGAGCGTGGCGTTGCCGCAGCCGAGCGCATAGATCATGAGGTAGCAGAACGAGAAACGGAAGGCGAGACGGGTGCCGAAGGACCAGCGGCGGGGAGTTGGCACGGTCGGCATGTCCGAGGAGGGTGGGGGCTGGAAGGAGGGGTCGGGGATCGGATCGTGCGAGAAGTCTGGGGAGACCTCGGGCGTCAGCTCGGACAAGGCTCTGCCTTTCATGTAGCGGCGAAGTTGGGGTGGATCGATTGTTGCGTGCGGCGGAGAAACCGTCAACGGCTAAGTCCGTGGCCCGAGGTCGCGATAGGCGGCGAGTGCAGCGAGGTGGCCGCACATGCCGTGAACTCCGCCGCCGGGAGGGGTGGAGGAACTGCACAGATAGACGCTGGGATTGCTGGTGCGATAGCCGTGAGAGGTGGGGCGGAAGAGAAGTTGGGAGAGCGTCATGGCACCGCCGGAGATGTCGCCGCCGAGGAGGTTGGGGTTCCATTCTGCGAGGGCTACGGCGTTGCTCGGGCGGCGGGTGAGGATGGTGTCCTGAAAGCCCGGAGCGTAGCGTGCGATCTGCGCTTCGATGACGGCGGTGCGGTCGACGATGGAGCCGGCCGGGACGTGGCAGTAGGCCCAGGCAGTGTGCTTGCTTTCCGGTGCGCGGGTGGGATCGAAGAGGCTGGGCTGTACGAGGAGGACGTAGGGGCGATCGTTGAGGCGGCCGTAGAAGGCGTCGTGTTCAGACTGGGAGATCTCGGCGAGCGAGCCGCCGAGGTGGACGGTGGCGGCGCGGAGGCACTCGGGCGAACGCCAGGGGATGGGCTGGCTGAGCGCGAAGTCGAGCTTGAAGATGCCAGGGCCGGCGCGGAATTTATTGAGCTCGTGGATGTAAGCGGGAGCCAGCGCTGTGTTGGCGATGCGGATCAGCGAGGGAACGCTGGTGTCGAAGAGGGTGGCGTCGGCGGTGGGAAGGTCGGCGAGGTTTTGGATGTCGGCGTTGAGGATTATGCGGCCACCGAGTGATTGCAGGTAGCTGGCAAGCGAGTTGGTGATGGATTGCGCGCCGCCTGCGGCGATTGGCCAGCCGGTAGTATGGCCGGCGGCTGCGAGGACGAGGCCTGCAGCGGAGCTGGCGACGCGGGTGAGCGGGAGGACTGAGTGCGCGGCAATTCCGGCGAAGAGGGCTCGGGCGCGCTCGTCCTGAAAGAGGGTGGTGGCGAGTAGTTGCGCAGGCATGAGCGCGGCAGGACCGAAGGCGGCCACTTCTAAGGGATGGCTGGGAAAGCGGAGGAGAGGCTGGGTGAAGTCCTCGATGAGTTGGGGCCAGTTGCGTACGGTGGGGCCGAGGAGCGAGCGCCAGGCGCGGCCGTCGTGTGGTGTGAGTTGGGCTGCTGTGGCTTCGAGAGCGTGTTCGAGCGTGACGGCGGTGCCGTCGTCGAGTGGATGGGCGACGGGGGTTGGCGGCTCGATCCAGCGCAGGCCGTGGGCGGCGAGCGGAAGGCTGCGGAAGAACGGGCTGGCAATGCCGAGGGGGAAGCAGGAGGAGCCGAGGTCGTGATGGAAGCCGGGAAGGGTGACGTCGGCAGTGGAGCAGGCACCGCCCAGGGTGGCGTTGCGCTCGTAGACGGTGACGGCGACTCCGCGCTGAGCGAGAGTGATGGCGGCGGCGAGGCCGTTGGGACCGGAGCCGATGATGTTGGCGGTCTGGAGCGGCATGTTAGTTGTGATGCTACCGCGAAGACGGTCGCAGGGGACGTAGGCGCGGAGGTTCCTGACTAGATTGGATGTTCGGCTAGTTCGAGGGCTAGTTCCGGGGCGACGCCGTCGAAGCTGGCCTGGAGTTGGCGGACCCGGGTGAGGGCGGCCTGCACGCTGGGGAGGACGTTCTTCGGGCCTACGTGCTTGAGGAAGTCGGAGCCG
This sequence comes from uncultured Acidobacteriaceae bacterium, assembly GCA_963796535.1. GTDB lineage: Bacteria > Acidobacteriota > Terriglobia > Terriglobales > Acidobacteriaceae > Granulicella. The sequence continues at coordinate 194,364 of CAWCMO010000005.1, read as the reverse complement.
GCGATGATGTGCTGGGGCTGATCGCGTGCGCCGCAGAGCAGGAGGGTTCGGCCGGTTCGCTGGAGGCGAAGGAAGAACTGCTCGAAGGCGTGGATGCCGGTGGCGTCGAGCGCGGTCATGTTGCGGAGGCGGAGGATGACGATGTCGCCAAAGACGTTCAGGTCGCGGGTGGCTTCGGCGAGCTTTTCGGTGGTGCCGAAGAGGAAGGGGCCATGGATGCGGAGGATGGTGACGTTGGCGGGAATCTCCTTGTCCTGAAGAATATGGGCCTGGCCGTCGCGGAGGTATTCGCTGGTGACGGGCTCGACGGTGGTGGTGGCGGCGACCCGGTAGATGTAAAGCAGGGCGGCGAGCGACATGCCGACGCCGACGGCTACGGTCAGGTCGGCGAAGACGGTGAGGGAGAAGGTGGTGAACCAGACGGCGATGTCGGTCTTGGAGAGGCGGAAGATGGTGGCAATCTCGCGCCACTCGCCCATGTTGTAGGCGACGACGAAGAGGACGGCTGCGAGGGTGGTGAGGGGGACGTAACTGGCCAGTGGCGCGGCAAACAAAAGGATTAGCAGGAGGGTAGCGGCGTGGACGATGCCGGCTACGGGGGTGTGGGCGCCGGAGCGGATGTTGGTGGCGGTGCGGGCGACGGCGCCGGTGGCGGGCATGCCTCCGAACATAGGAGAGACGATGTTGGCGATTCCCTGGGCGATGAGCTCCATGTTGGAGTCGTGGTGGTCGCCGCTCATGCCGTCTGCAACTACCGCGGAAAGAAGACTTTCCACGGCGGCGAGCATGGCGACGGTGAAGGCCGAGGGCAGCAGCGTGAGGAAGTGGACGCCGTGGAAGTCGGGAAAGGCGATGTGGGGGATTCCGCGAGGGATTCCGCCGAACTTGGTGCCGATGGTTTCGAGGTGGAGATGGAAGGCGGCTGAGACGGCGGTGAGGAGGACGAGGGCTACGATGGCGCCGGGGATGCGGCGGGTAAGGTATGGCAAGGAAAGGATAATGGCGAGGGAAGCGACGCCGGTGGCGATGGTTTCGGGGCGGGCGGTGGCGAGGTGGTGGGCCAGTAGCTCGATGCGGGAGAGGAAGTCGCTGGGGACTGCAGGCGTTGTAAGCCCAAGGAAATCTTTGATTTGGGTGGACGCGATGAGCAGGGCAATCCCGTTGGTGAAGCCGATGGTTACGGGGCGCGGGATGTATTTGACGGCTGAGCCTAGGCCCGTAAGTCCCATGATTAGAAGGAGAACGCCGGCCATGATGCCGACGAGGGCCAAGCCGCCCATGCCGAACTTTACGACGATTCCGGCGACGATGATGACGAAGGCGCCGGTGGGGCCGCCGATCTGGGTGCGCGATCCGCCCAGGGCAGAGATGATGAATCCGGCGATAACTGCTGTGTAGAGACCAACTTGCGGGGGCACACCGGAGGCGATGGCGAAGGCCATGGCGAGGGGCAGGGCGATGAGGCCTACGGTGACGCCGGCGATGAGGTCATGGGAGAGGTCGTTGAGGGTGTAGCCGCGCAGGCAGGTGATGGAGCGGGGCAGCCATTGGCGCGAGGGGGTCACCGGACTAGCTCGGGATTTTCCATCGCGTCGAGCATGCCGAGAGACTCTTTGAGGTGGGCGTGAAAGTAGGTACGCATGAGGGCGAGGACCTGGTTGATGAGAGGATCGCGGACGGTGTAAAACACCTGGTTGCGGTGTTTACGGGTGGAGACGAGCTGCTTGGAGCGGAGGACGGCGAGGTGTTGAGAGACGTTGGCCTGCTCCATACCGAGCTTGTCGATGAGGGCGCCGGCGGAGAGCTCGCCGTCGGCGAGGAGTTCTAGGATGGCGATGCGGGTGGGGTGAGCGAGGGCCTGGAAGATGTCGGCTTTGAAGCGGCGGAGGTTATCCTGCATGAATGAATATTAGCACATGCGCATATAGATTGTAACAAACTGTGCCGGTTGAGGTGGGTTTCGGGTTACAAACCGATGTCTTTAGGTGGGTTTCAGGAAGCGGATTTTGATTCTTTCGATCAGCTTACAGGGCGCGCGTGGAAACAAAGTGTATGTCGTGGGAATTGCGAGCGCGGCGGGCGCGTTCACATGCAAGTGGTGAAGAAAGCCAACGCCGAAACGCTGAAGAAAATCGTGGACGATAGAGTCAGTCCAGAGACGGCGTTGGTTGTAACGGATGGTGCGCCGTTCTGTAAGAACTTCATCCCCAAAGAGAAGCACCAAGCAGGGAATCACCATCGGGAGAAGAAAGCGGGTCGGAAGGTGTCGAATCAATCCGCTGAGGGCGCTTTCTCATTGTTCAAACGCGGCGTGGTGGGTCCTTACCACAAGCTAGGTGTCGAACACTTGGATCAATACCTTGGCGAGTTTTGCTGGCGGGTCAATCGGCGCGGCGTTGAGCCTTGGATGTTCCAGATGGCTTTTAGGACGGGAACAACATGCCGCTCATGAGCTACGGTCGTAGCTGGGGCGTTCGCCTCAAATTCCATTATCCGGAAACTTTCCAGAGGTTCCGCACGTAATTTTGCCGTGGGTTTCCTATCCAAGCTGGCTATTGTGGTCTTGTCGCCGCTGATATTGATTGGCGTGCTCATTATGTTTTTAGCCGCGCTTTGCGATTTCCTGCTCTTGCATCTCAGAGCACCGCGTCAGGTCCGCAAGCCTATTTCTTCTTAGCGGCTTTCTTCGCCGCGCGTTCCGTCTTGGCCTTGGCATTCGTCTCTTCCTGTTGGTGGGATGAGGGGTGGGCTAGGCGGAGTGGGTGTCGAAGGCGGCGGGATCGGGAGGGGTTGCGTAGAGGACGAGGACGCGGGCCATGTGAGTCTCCTGACGGTGATGGGATAGTACGCTTGCGTTGGGCTCAATTTCATGACGAGGCAGCCCTCAAACACGGGCGAATGAGCGATCGCGGAATTTTCCTATCGCATTTTAGCGAACTGTTTTACCGACGAGAAGCCGACTTGCCGTCGCCGGTACGTTAGCCGGGCAAAGGATATTTTGCGAGCAGGGCGGGAACTCCGCCATGCAGGTAGACGTCCATGGCGTCGTAGATGGTTTGGAGGTTCTGCTCGTCCGAGCGGGAGCCGTGCAGGACGGACCACTCGATACCGTAGAGGTAGACATTCCACTTGATGCTTTGCCTCGCAATGAGAAGATCCGCGGCGATGGCGTTGCGGGCCTCGCGCAGATCTTGCGTGTCGAGGAGGGAAAGATCGTAACGGGGCCGCTCTCCGGTCTGGGCCAGGGCGGGGAAGCCTGCCGGGTCGCTGACGCTCGGCAACATTGCTACCGTTCTTCTGTCGTTCGCCGTGTTGATGTCTTTTACCTGATCGACAGCGTATTGGACGACGCCGTAGAGGCGGGCATAGCACTGGGCATCTTCGCGGGACAGAAGGCCGAGGGTTCCACTCTGTTGCGCGACTGTCCAGACAGCATAAGCAGGCTTGCTGTAGATAATGTTTTGCGCAGGAAGGGCCGCAGCGGCGCGGTGGTCGCGCATGGCCTCGATGAGCTCGGCATACTGCTCGGCATCGGTTTGACGGCGCTGCTCGGAACCGCGAATGTTGTCCAGCGTGATGTGCAGGTTGCGGATGCCTTCGGTGTGGAGATCCGCTTCGAGTTGGTGAAGCTGATGGCGGTGATGGATGGCCTCGACGGTCTGCTCAAGGCCGATGGCGATGAGTAGGCCGAGGACGATGGTGGCGATATGGATAAAGAAGTCTCGCCAGGTGCTGGCAGCGTGATGGGCGGGGTGGACGTCGAGCATGGATTGACCTCTGAAGTATGCGGCTATCATGCCACATCGCAATCCTTCGGCAAGCTCAGGACGAGATGCGAACCCACTCATGACGATGGGACGTCATGAAGGGGGCACCCGGATGGGGCGGCCAGGCCTAAGCGGGAACGTAGGCTAAGCGAATCACGTCTTCGGTAATGGGATCGATGGCGACGAGGCGAAGCGGCGGACGAGGGCCGGCGAAGAAGGGTTTGCCGTGACCGAGGACTACGGGGTGGAGGTAAGGCCGGTACTCATCGATGAGACCGAGGTTGGTCAAGCTACCGGCGAGGTCTGGTCCGGCGACTTCGATCTCGCCGAGGTGCTGCGACTTGAGGCCGCGTATCGCGGCATCGAGGTCCCCTTCGATCAGCGTGGCGTTGGGACCGACCGACTTCAACGTACGCGAGACGACCCACTTGGGTTTACTCCGCCACGCCACCGCGAATTCGTGTTGCGCCGCGCCCCAGTCCGGCTGGTCGTCGTCCCAGTAGCGCATGGTCTCGTACATGCCGCGGCCGTACACCATGCCGGTGAGGCCGCGCACGAGCTTCGATGAAGTGACGAAAGAGCGCTGGGCTTGGCCGAAAGGCTTGGTGTTCGACGTAGCCATCCAGGGTCTGGTTCAATTCATAGACGATTCTTGCCATGGGAGAAAACCTCCGTCGCAGGCTCTTGAAACAACTTGAGGGCACGATACGTGAATGTGGGGTTCGACGTAAACCGGGGTGCGTCACATTTCGCCACTCATGACGGTGGGAGCCGTTAGGCGTGGAGTACCGGCGCCGGTCGAGAAGTGGTTGACACGTCGCGGTTAGAGCTAGGAACATCACGGCAGGAGGAGGAACGTTTCGATGAAGACTCGATCATTTCTTATCGCAGGGCTGGGTGTAATCCTTGGAGCCGCCGGCTCCTTCGCGATTAGTGCGCACGTTGCGGCTGCTGGACCGAATTGGCCGGCGAGTAAAGTCAACGATCTTGCTCAGCCTACCGCGGCGATGACTCCCGTGGTGGCAAAGAATTTGGCCAACTTCGATGATTTGGATTTTCACGTGTACACCGGGCAGCACTGGGCCAACCTGCACAAGAGCCATGCCGAGGACATCGTCGTGTATTACCCGGATGGGCATTCGACGAAGGGGATTCCAGCGCACATTAAGGAATTGAATTTCATGTGGACGTTTGCGCCGGATAATCGGATTGTTGAGCACCCGGTGCGGTTCGGCACGGCGGACGGGGAGTGGACGGCTGTTATGGGTTATCTCGATGGCACGTTTTCGAAGCCCATGGTTCTGCCTGGAGGGAAGACGATTCAGCCTACGGGTAAGCGGTATCACCTGCCGATGTCGACGCTGGGACATTGGAATCGGCAGGGGACGATGTCGGAGGAGTATTTGTTCTGGGATAACGAAAGCCTGATGCAGCAGATTGGGGCGAAGTAGTCGTTGCCCGCTGGGGTCTTCGGTTCGAGGTGATCGTACGCGCCGTTACCTTGGAGCGGGGGCCTTCGGTGCCTCGGGGAAGGAGACGATGAGTTGGTCGAGCGGGAGAGATTTTTCGAGGGGTTGCGGGGTGGCCAGCGCGTGGTGAGGGACGGGGGTTCCTTTGGCTTCGGCTTCATCAAAGACCTCGGTGGAGGGAATTTGGGCGGTGACTTCGAAGGAGTCGATGGCGTAGGGGAGGCCGTTGGAGGCGAGGGATGAGGGCTCGGACATGAGCTGGAAGTGGAGATGCGGCGCGAGGGAGTTGCCGGTGTTGCCGACGAGTCCGAGGACCTGGCCGGGGTGAACCTTGTCGCCGGAGTGGACGCGAAGGCTGCCGGGCTGCATGTGGGCGTAGAGGGCGAAGACGTGGCCGTGGAGGCGGGGATCGTCGAGCCGGAGGATGACCGAGTTGCCGTCGGCCTGATCGAGTGAGATGGCTTCGGGATACTTGCCGGGAGTTTGTTCGGGAAGGCCGTCGATGACTGAGATGACGGTGGCGTCGGCGACGGCGAGGGCGGGTTTGCCGAAGATGGTATAGCTCTCGAGGTTTTCACGGGGGCCGGAGTAGATGCGGTCGTGGGAGTCCATCTGCTCCCAGTCGACGGCGTAGCGCTGGGCTAGCCAGATGCGGTTGTTGACGGCTAGGGCGGCGCGCATGTGGCGGGTGGAATCGCAGCAGGAGTCGGCCGAGATGTAGTTGTTGCCGGCGAGGGGAGGATGGAGGACGGCGACGGGTTGATGGTCGGGTGTGGTCTCGCCGCCGGTCAGGATGAGGTGTTGGAAGGCGGGCGGTGCGGCGGCGATGAACGTGGTGATTCGATGCGTGAGGTGGTGCGGAATGGCGGTGCCGGCGGGTAGGGTGATGTGAAGGAAGAGGAGGGCCTGCGTGCTTTTTGCGAGCGTGCCGGTTGAGTCGCGGAGGCCGACGGGTTGCAGGCGTGTTGCGATGGCGGGGGCGTCGAGGGTCTGGATGACTTTGTCGTCGGCGAGAATTTCGAGCTTCTGAACGGCGATGTCGCCGCTGGAGAAGTTCAGCATCCAGAGCTCGTAGACGAGGTGGGTGTTGCCGTCGGAGCCGATGAAGGGGACGGGGGCGTCGTGGACGGAGAGGATGAGGGGGGTGGGAGTTTCTTGCGCAGGGGCCGCGGTTGGGGCGAAGGTGAGGATGAGGGCGATGCTCACGATGGTCCGGCGAAGCAGGGTGGAGAGGCACATGCGGTAGTCTCCGGGTGACTCGATTTGCGGGGCCGGATGAGTGCTAAGAGGTCCAGCGGACGCGGACGGATTTTTTGCTTAGGCGGAGGTTCACACTATCGCTGAGCGCGTTTCAGACACCGGGCATATTCTTCGTCTGTCATCGTGATGGCCGCTACCTTGGCCCGTTTTCCTAGGCGAACGGATATCTTTATTGGTGGCTTTGAGGTTAAGAGTTCGTTGTCGATTCCGTATCCGGGTCCGCGTTGCTTTAGGCCTTCGACCGAAACAGCACCCTCGTTCATTTTTCGAGTTGCCTCGCCATTGCTGGAAGCGAGGCCCAGCCTCACCAGCAAAGTAGCAAGTCGAATCAGATTGGTGCTCGAAAGTATCGGAGACTCGATCTCGCTAAACGGGACTTCAACCTCTTCGAGATTGTCGGCTACGCCTTTTTGTTGGAACTGGGTGGCCCAGGATTCGGCGGCGTGGTCGGCTTCGGCGGGGGAGTGGAAGTCGGCGGTGATGCTGTGGGCGAGGTTCTTCTTGGCCTGCATGGGGTGGAGCTCGCCGCGGGTTACGGTCTCGCGCATGGCGTCGATTTGGGATTGCGGGAGGTCGGTGAGGAAGGTGTAGTACTTCCACATGAGGTCGTCGTTGATGCTCATTAGCTTGCCGTACATTTCGCTGGCTGGGTCGTTGACGCCGATGGCGTTGCCGAGGGACTTCGACATTTTCTGGACGCCGTCTAATCCCTCCAAGATTGGCGTCATGAGAATGACTTGCGGTTTTTGGCCGAAGTGCTTTTGGAGGTCGCGGCCTCGCATGAGGTTGAACTTCTGGTCGGTGCCGCCTAGCTCTACGTCGGACTCGAGGGCTACTGAGTCGTAGCCTTGGGCGATGGGGTAGACGAATTCATGCAACGCGATGGGTTGTTCATCCTGGAAGCGCTTGTGGAACATCTCGCGCTCGAGCATTTGGGAGACCGTGAACTGGGCCATGAGCTTGACGAGGTCGTAGTAGGAGAGCTTGTCTAGCCACTCGGAGTTGAAGCGGACTTCGGTCTTGTCGCGGTCGAGGATTTTGAAGACCTGGTCCTGGTAGGTCTTGGCGTTCGCAGCAATTTCTTCGCGGGTGAGAGGCTTGCGGGTTACGTCTTTGCCGGTGGGATCGCCGATGAGGGCGGTGCCGTCGCCGATGAGGAAGATGACGGTGTGGCCGAGCTGCTGGAAGTGCTTGAGCTTGCGCATGAGGACCGTGTGGCCGAGGTGGAGGTCGGGGGCGGTGGGGTCGAAGCCGGCTTTGATGCGAAGGGGGATGCCGGTTTTGCGGGACTCTTCGAGGCGCGCGGCTAGGGCGTCGGGCGCGGAGGCTGCGGCGGGAGGGATGATTTCGGCGGCGCCCTTGGTGATGAGGTCGAGCTGGTCGGCTACGGGGGCGAAGGTGTGCTTGGTATCGGTGGGCATGAGGTCAGGTTAAGTATAGAAGGAAGTGAGAAGTGAGAAGTAGGAACAGCGTTGGATGGCGGAGTATGCTGCCACCGAGAGGAATTGTGGAGGTGGGCGCAGTGAGTGAGAGGCGGGCGGAGAGGATTGAGGCGGAGATTTTGCGGCTGCTGGCGGAACGTGGGGAGGGGAAAACGATTTGTCCGAGTGAGGCGGCGAAGGCGGTGGCGGGGTCGGTAGAGCGGGCGAGGTGGGAGCCACTGATGGGGGCTGTGCGGGAGGTTGGGGAGAGGCTGTTGGGGGAGGGGAAAATTGTTGTGACGCAGAAGGGGGAGGTGGTGGATGGTGGGACCGCAAAAGGGGCGATACGTTTTCGATTGAGTTGAAGTCCTGCGCGGACGGCGGGAGGCTTCGCTTGGTGGGCGGAACGGGCTTGCGGGGTTGGGGGATGGCTACGCAGAAGAAGGCGACGAAGAAGAGCTCAGCGAAGAAGAGTTTGGCTCAGAAGAGTGCGGGGGAAGGGCAGGCTTGCTGGCCGGGGTTCAAGCGGGTTCCGGGGACGACGGCGGGTGCGAAGGGGAGGCAGACGGCTGTGGAGAAGAAGGCGGATAGCCGGGCGGCCGCGGCACGGAAGCGGGAAAAGGACCAGTAGGTCCTGCGCGGACGGCTGGGGCTTCGGTATGGCGTGAGTGCTGCGTGGACGGAGAGACAGACTCTTAGGGTTTGGAGCCTGACCATTCGAGGTAGGAGTGGTAGTCGTCGGAGCCGGGGGCGGCCATCTGGAATTTGCCGGTCATGATGGCTTTGGGGCCGGTGCCTTCGAGGTGATAGGTGAGGCGGAATTTTGGCGCGGTGGGTGGGCCCTGGGAGAGGAAGATTGCCGTGTGCGGGTCGGGAGTGGTGATGGTGTAGTAGATGACGTGGCCCTCGTTATCGAGATAGAGGGCGAAGAGCGAGGAGCCATGGACCGTGGCGCCGTGGGGGTCGGGAAAGATGGTGAGTTGGTCGTGATGGTTGCAGTCGAAGTCGCTGGGGCCTTTGCAAGTGGCGACGGTTCCGGTGCGTTGGAGAGCGTGTCCGGCGAGGTCGCGGCTGAAGGTGTAGGTGCCGATAACCTGGCCGCTGGATGAGCTTGCGGCCGTGGTGGCGGCGGTCCAGGTACCGGTGAGGAAGTCGAGTGGAGCGAGTGGGTCGGCGGCAGGAGATTGAGCCTGGGTGGAGAGTGCCGCGGCGGCGAGCAGGGTTAGGGCGAGGAGGAGGCGCATGCGGAACAGCATACCAGCGGTCCTGCGCGGACGGCGGCGGGCTTCGCGTGGGGAGGGAAGCTTGCTTGGTGGGAGAGGCTTTCTTCTTTCCCACCCGTCCGCAAAAGCGCGTACGGATGGGGCACCCGATGGTTTGGGGATAGAGGGGACTCTCCACTGCGGCGGCACGATGCGCCACCTTCGGTCGAGATGACGACGTTCCTGGGCGGTCTTCTCGATGGGTTGGCAGGAGGGCTGGCTTATACTTTCGCGCATGGATGTCGAAAAGGCGAGGACGTTTCTGCTGGGGTTGCCGCATGTCGTGGAGACGATGCAGTGGGGCGATAATCTTGTGTTCTGGGTGGGGGATAAGGCGGTTGGGGGGAAGATGTTTTGTTTGCTGAATCTGGATGCGGGGGCGCATGGGGTGGTGAGTTATTCGGCGGGGCCGGAGAGGTTTGCGGAGTTGGTGGAGCTGGAGGGGATTGTGCCGGCGCCGTACATGGCGCGGATTCATTGGGTGGCGGTCGATCGGTGGGATGTGCTGCGGAATACGGAGTGGGAGAGTGAGCTGCGGGCGGCGCATGCGATCACGCTGGGGAAGTTGCCGAAGGGGGTTCGGGAGGTGCTGGCGTTGCCGGAGCGGGAGAGGGCGAAGGTGATTGCGGAGCGGCGGAAGCTGTTGGCGGAGCGAAAGAACTCCGCGGGGGACAAAGGATCGTCGACACAGAAGGCGGGGGCGGGAAAGAAGTCCGCGACCGCCAAGAAATCTAAGGGCGGCGCTGGAACAAAGTCCTCTTGAACGGCGTACTGGATGGAGAGGTGAGTATGCGAGACGTTGAGGAATTTCCAGAATCGAGGCCAGTGGTTGCCACTGCGATTGGTGTGCCGTTTGTGCTGGTTGCCGGGTATATTGCGTATCTGGTGATCCCGGTGATCGCCCGCGTTGTGATGATAGCGATTGTGCGGACAGTCACCGGGGCGTAGTGGCAGGGTGGGTAGTGTGGGACGAATCTTCCTTGCTTCGATTCGAGGTAGTTCTCGGGGATAAAAATGCATACCCCAGGGCTAAAGCCCAGATCGTTGCGAGGCTATGAGACCCGAGCCTGAAGGCTCGGGGTACCTCATTCAGCAAAGCGAACGATCGATTGGTCAGACAATGCCTGAACTGGCACAGCTGCCGGTTAGAGGGTGGGCGTGGCTTTGTAGGTAAAGATGCCGGCGAAGTTGGCGCGGTAGCCGTAGATCAGGATGATTTCGAGGATGGTTGCAAAGAGGCCGGGCCCGATTCCGGCGCCGCCTGCCAGGGTGATGTGGAAGATCAGGATGTTGACGAGGATGGGGCCGAGGATGCAAAGGCCCAGGGGGGCGGTACCTCCAATGAGGACAAGCAGGCCGCCGAGGATTTGAAAGAAGGCAACGTGGTGCATCCAGCCAGAGGGGATCATGACACCCATGAAGTGTTCGATGGGGGAGCCGGGGGGCGGCGGCTGCATGGGCATGAAGGGATGCAGGCCGTTGGCGCCGAAGACGACGAACATGAGGCCTAGCAGGATGCGGCAGATGAGGTAGAGATATTTCATGGTGGGAGGGACTCCTTGCGTGAGGTGGTGGAGCGCGGAAGTCGAACGCAGTAAGCGTAACGCGTTCCGGGGTGAAGGGCGACAAGAAAAATCAGGGACGCTGACGCGAGGGGGACGCGAAATTTGCATGCGGGGGCTGCAACCGATAGTTTCTGGTTATGGAAAATTTAGGGCAGGGCGTATCGCTGTCGCTGGACGGTAAGGTGGTGCTGGTGACGGGCGGGTCGCGGGGGATTGGGGCGGCTACGGTGAGGTTGTTTCGGCAGGCTGGGGCGCGGGTGGTGTTTAGCTATCGGAGTGCGGAGACGCAGGCGCGGGAGTTGGTGGAGGAGTGTGGGGGTGAATCTTTTTGTCGGGCGGTGCGGCAGGAGTTGGCTTCGGTGGAGGATGGGCAGGCGTTGGTGGCGGCTGCTGTGCGGGTTTGGGGGCGGCTGGATTGCCTGGTGGTGAATCATGGGATCTGGCCGCCGCATGATCAGCCGATCGCGACGATGACGGCGGGACAGTGGCGGGGAACGCTGGCGGTGAATCTGGAGTCCGTGTTTGGGTTGGTGCAGGCGGCGGTGAAGGTGATGCTTGGGGAGGGGTCTGCGAAACCCACCTTAGCCGACGATGAAGCCGTCGGCGAAGATGGGGCACCCGGAATTTTGGGGAGTGGGGTGCGGGGGCATGTGGTGCTGATTGCTTCTACGGCGGCGCAGAGGGGAGAGGCGTTTCATGCGGACTACGCGGCTAGCAAGGGTGCGCTGATTTCGCTGACGAAGAGTTTGTCGAGCGAGCTGGCGGGGCAGGGGATTCTGTGCAACTGCGTGGCGCCGGGTTGGGTGCGGACGGAGATGTCGGAGGGGACGCTGAGGGATCGGGTGGCGTCGGTGAAGGCGCTGGGGTTGATTCCGCTGGGACGGGTGGCGGAGCCGGAGGAGATTGCGGGGCCGGTGGTGTTTCTGTGTACGAAGTGGGCGGGATTTGTTTCGGGCGAGGTGTTTAATGTCAACGGCGGGGCGGTGCTGGTGGGGTGAAGTAGTGGGTAGTGAGTAGTGGGTAGTAAGTAGTGGAGTAGGTGGCTGGAATGAGGTTGGCGTTGCGGTTGTGGATGGTCGGGTTGGGGTTGGGGCTCGCGAGTGGGGCGGCGACGTGGGGGCAGGCTTCGGCTGTGCCTGGTGTGCAGGTGCCGCCTGCGGAGGGGAAGAGTGGGCGGGAGCTGCTGGAGGCAATGGTGGCGGCGCTGGGGGGAGAGGCTTGGGTGAATCGGCAGACCTGGATTGTGGAGGGGAGGGTGGCGAAGTTTTACAAGGGCGAACCGGATGCGGGGGCTCCGCAGTTCGAGGAGTATGGGCGGATGATGCCGTTTGGGCTGCGTGTGGTGATGGTGTCGCATTATGGTGCGGTGATTGCGACGGATCATCGGGATGTTGCGGAGGTTTGGACGAAGGACGGCGGGTGGGAGATTACGTATAAGGGCACCACGCCGTTGCCGGCGAAGGAGGTTGCGGATTTCGAGCGGGCGCGGGAACACTCGCTGGATGTGGTGGTGAAGGAGTGGCTGCGGGAGAAGGACGCGGTCGTGACGTATGCGGGAACCAAGTTGGTGGAGAGTGAATTGGTGGATGAGGTGAGCGTTGTGAGTGAGAGTGGGGACTCGGTTGAGGTGAGGATGGATCAGCGGACGCACCTGCCGGTGAGCGTTGGCTATCGGTGGCGTGATCCGGTGTACAAGGACTGGAATACGGACGCGGTGGAGTTCGCGGATTATCACGAGGTGCAGGGAGTCATGACGGCGTATTCGGTTGTCACGAAGCAAAATGGTGATCGGACGGGCGAGCGGTTTGTGACGAAGGTGGTTTATAACGTGGCGCTGGGGGCGGAGGTCTTTGATCCGAAGCAGCGGTTGGAGAAGAAGAGGAAGTAGGGCGGTGGGGTGCGCGCGGTGGTATTCTGGGCCTCGCTATGAGTGATTCCCCTTTGAGCTCCGCAGGTGGGCAGGACGAGACGGCAAGTGTGCCTGAGCAGGCTGCGGTTGCGCCTGAAAAGATGACGATGGATATCGTCGAGATTATGGCGATTTTGCCGCATCGCTACCCCTTTCTGTTGATCGACCGGGTGGTCGAGATGGAGCGCAAGACGCGCATTGTGGCGATCAAGAATGTGACGGCGAATGAGCCCCACTTCATCGGGCACTTTCCGGATTTTCCGATTATGCCGGGGGTGCTGATTGTGGAGGCGATTGCGCAGGCCGGTGGGGCGCTGCTGCTGACCGAGATTCCTGATCGCGATGACAAGCTAATGGTGTTTACGGGGATTGAGGGAGCGAAGTTTCGTAAAGCGGTGGTGCCGGGCGATCAGTTGAGGATTGAAGTGACGGTGCTGAACTGGCGGAGGACGGCGGTGAAGCTGATCGGCAAGGCGACGGTGGATGGGGTGCTGGCGTGCGAGGCGACGATCATGTGCATGCTGGTGCCGCGCGGGAATAAGAAGGCTGCGGTGGAGGCTCCGGTCGAGGGGCCAGAGAAGTGAGTATTCATTCCACGGCGATTGTTGCCGAAGGTGCGGTGGTTCCGGCGAGCTGCACGGTTGGGCCGTTCTGCACGGTGGGACCGAACGTGGTGATGGGCGAGGGATGCGAGCTGGTGTCGCATGTGGTGCTGGACGGGCACACAACGTTTCGGCGCGCGGAACAAGATTTTTTCGTTCGCATGTCTGGGCATAGCGCCGCAGGATTTGAAGTATGCCGGCGAGCCTACGCGCGCGGTGTTTGGCGATGACAATACGATTCGGGAGTATGTGACGGTGTCGCGGGGGACGGCTGGTGGCGGCGGGACGACGCGGATTGGGTCGGGGAATTTGATTATGGCGTACGTGCACATCGGGCATGACTCGCAGATTGGGAATGAGTGCATTCTGCCGAATGGCGCGACGCTGGCGGGGCATGTGACGGTGGAGGATTATGCGACGCTGAGTGCGAATGCGCCGGTGCACCAGTTCTGCAGGATTGGGCGGTATGCGTACATTGGCGGCGGGACGACGATCACGCAGGATGTGATGCCGTACTCGTTGACGTCGATTGAACGAAACAATCATGCGTACGGGCTAAACAAGGTGGGGCTGCAGCGGCGCGGGTTTACTGCGGAGCAACTGCGGGAGTTGGGGACGGCGATGCGCGTGCTGGTGAGCGGGAAGTACAACACGACGCAGGCGCTGCAGATGATTCACGAGATGATCGCGCAGGGGGCAGCCGATGAGCATGTGAAGTATCTTGCGGAGTTTGTGGCCGCGAGCGAACGTGGAGTGATCAAGTAGGATGGCGGGCGATGGTGTGGGGCCGGGTTCGTCAGGTGCTTCTCTTGGGCTGATTGCGGGGAATGGAAGGTTTCCGTTTCTGCTGCTGGACGCGGCGCGGGCGCAGGGATTGCGGGTGGTGGTGGCGGCGATCAAGGAAGAGACAGACGCGGAGATGGACGAGCGGGCGGCCGGCGATCCGGATGGCGTGCGCGTGCATTGGATGTCGCTGGGAGAGCTGTCGCGGCTGATCGAAATGTTCAAGCGCGAGGGTGTGACGCGCGCGGTGATGGCGGGGCAGGTAAAGCATAAGCAGATTTTTTCGAGTATCCGGCCGGACTGGCGGCTGGCGAAGCTGCTGCTGAATTTGCGGACTCGGAATACGGATATGTTGCTGGGGGCGGTGGCGAAGGTGTTGGAGGATGAGGGGATCGTGCTGATGTCGTCTACTGCTTATTTGGAGCCGATGCTGGCGCCGGTGGGCGTGCTGACGCGGCGGGCTCCGGATGAGACGGAGTTGGGGGACATTGCGTATGGGGTGAAGGTAGCGCGTGGGATTGCGGGATTTGATCTGGGGCAGACGGTGGTGATTGCTGCGGGCGCGTGCGTTGCGGTGGAGGCGATGGAGGGAACCGACGCGACGATTGCGCGGGCGGGGGAGATTTTTCGGGGGATGGAGTTTGATGGGGAGGCGAGCACGCTGATGCGGCGGCTGACGGTGGTGAAGGTGGCTAAAGCCGAATCAGGATATGCGGTTCGATGTGCCGGTGGTGGGGGTTCCTACGATTGAGGCGATGGTCGCGGCGGGGGCTACGTGTTTGTCCGTGGAGGCGGGGCGGACGCTGGTATTTGATCGCGAGCGGATGATGGCGGCAGCGGATGCGGCGGGAATTGCGGTGGTTGGTGAGGGTCTAGATAACGCGCAACAGTGACAATCCTGTGACAGGTGGTACATCCGGTTGTCGTAAGATGGCAATCGGCGCAGATTTTTGCATCTAGCAACGCGCCCCAGGAGGTCTCCCCATGCTTCGGAAACGGTGGATTGCAACAGGATGTGCAGTGGTGTTGGCGGGAAGTTTCGCGCTGACGAAGAGCGCTTCGGCGGCTGGCGATACGGCGCCGGTTGGAAGTGCGGCGCCGAATTTCACATTGCCTTCGCAGGAGAACCTGCCGGTGTCTCTGAACGACTACAAGGGTAAGTGGGTGGTGCTGTATTTCTATCCCAAGGACCAGACGTCGGGATGCACGATTGAGGCGCACAACTTCCAGCGCGATCTGAAAAAGTATGAGGCGTTGAATGCGGTGGTGCTGGGCGTGTCGCTGGACACGGTGGACAGCCACAAGGAATTCTGCACGAAGGATTCCCTGACGTTCAAGCTGCTGGCCGACCCGGACCACAAGGCGGTGGATGCGTATGGCGTGCCGGTGAAGTCTTATGGGCCGATGCACTATGCCGAGCGCGATACGTTCCTGATCTCGCCCGAGGGCAAGATTGTGCAGATGTGGCAGGTGAAGGATATCCAGGCGCACAGCGCGGAAGTGCTGGCGGCGATCGAGGCAAAGAAGAAGTAGCGGATTGACGGATTACAGCAGACGCAAAAACGCCCGGGCTTCGTGAGAGGAGCCGGGCGCTTTTGCTTGCCTTTTACTGCGGTTATGGTGCGCCGAAGTTACTTCTTTTTCGGTGCAGCCTTCTTGACAGCCTTCTTGACGGCCTTCTTAACGGCCTTCTTTGCAGGAGCCTTCTTGACGGCCTTCTTTACAGCTTTCTTTGCAGCTTTCTTCGTTGCCAAGGTCTTACCTCTCATAGTGGTTTTTTTGGTGCTTGTGCTCTTGTTGCCGACTGCCTTTTTAGGGGCAGACTTACCGCCGCGCAGAGCACGTGTTGACTTCGCGGCAGAACTTGAAATCTTTTTACCCGCAGCCTTCTTCTTGGCGGGGGATTTTTTCGCAGCCTTCTTGACGGCTTTCTTCGCGGCCTTCTTGGCTGGAGCTTTCTTGACTGCTTTCTTGACGGCTTTCTTCGCCGGAGCTTTCTTCTTCGCCGGAGCCTTTTTCTTTGCGGGAGCTTTCTTGGCAATGGCCTTCTTGGCGGGAGCTTTTTTTGCAGGTGCCTTCTTTGGTGCCGCCGGAGGGGGGGAGGAGCACTGGGTGTGGGCTCAACCGAGAGCCGGGTGGGCGGCTCGTAGGGGGCGACGGGGGACGGAGGTGGTGCGAAGATTTCAGCTTCCTCGACGTGGGTCACGATAGCGGTGTTGAATTCCTCTTCTTCATCTTCTTCATCGAGCGAGTCGACATCGATGACTTCGTCGGTGTCATCTTCATCGTAGCCGGCCGCGTGGAGCTTGATTATTTCTTCATCCTGCAACATGACCTTTTCTCCCGACTCCGTATTTCGTGTGTAGCAGTAAATCAAACTTGCACGTCGTATGTTTTTTCTTGCCTTGCTCCGCACTTCTTGAAGCCGTATCTTGCGTCATGCAACAGAGATGCGTCGCATGATGGTGTCAACAGGATTACGCGTGGAGCTATGAAATAGCAAGCACCTTTTTTGGGGCAGTGCATATTTTTCTACCGGCAGTCCGGGACCGGCTACCGGGTGTGAGGGCAATCACTTCGAACTCTTCTTCGTTTTCGACTTCTTTTTCTCGCTGCTCGCAGTGTGCTCATGGCTGTTCGCGGTGTGTGCGTGGCTGCCCGAGTGTGCCGAAGACTCGCGTGCGGAGCTGGTGTGATGCGATGCCTTCGAGCTGTGCGAGGCGGTGCTGCCGGCGTGATGACCGTGTGCGTGCGTAGCGGGAGCGAGTCGAATGGGCTCGACGACATAGAGTGAGTGGCCGGGTGCGACGTGGTTGGAGGAGAGGTGATTCCAGGTGCGCAGTTGCTCGACGGTCACGCCGAAGCGATCGGCGACGGTGACGAGGGTGTCGTTGCGGCGCATGGTGTAGCGCTGGCCGGGAGTGAGGCGGCTGCTGGCCGCAATTGGGATGACGAGCTCATCGCCGGCCTCGATGGGCTCGGTGATGTCGTTGAAGGAAGTGATCTCGGCGGCGTGGGCGTGGAGCGACTCGGCGATTTGATCGAGGGTTTCACCGTTCTGCACAACGTGGAAGCGCCAGCTGGTGCGGTCGGCCTCGGGAATATCTTTGAGGCGGGTGAGGAACATGTCGCGCGTGCCGGGAGGGAGGTGCAGGCTGTAGGGAATGTCGTTGGGCGTGGAGAGACGCAGGAGAGCGGGATTGATGGCGACGATCTCGGGGAGCGATACGTTGGTGAGGTCCGCGACGAGCCGCATGTCGATGGCGTAGTTGGTGGTGACTTCGTCGGAGAGAACGGGGGCGTCGGGAACGACATTGGTGAGGCCGTACTGCTGGGGATTTTTCGCCATGATGGCCGCGGCGATGATGCTGGGGACGTAGGCCTTGGTTTCGCCGGGAAGGGCGTTGCGGCGGTAGAGTTCCCAGTAGTCGGCATAGCCTGTCCTCGCAACTGCGTGCTGAATGCGTCCGGGACCCCAATCGTAAGCGGCCATGGCCAGGTACCAGTCACCGAACTGGTTATAGAGGGACTTCATATAGCGGGCGTAGGCGAGGGTTGATTTTTGCGGATCGAAGCGCTCATCGAAGTAGCCATTGCGTTCCAGTCCATAGCCGCCCTGAGGCATGAACTGCCACATGCCTCCGGCGCCTGACCCTCCATTCATTGCCTGGGGCTGGAAGCCTGACTCGGCGACGGCGAGATAGATGAGATCCTGGGGAACGCCCTCGTCGCTGAGGGTCTTGGAGATCATGGCCTTATATTTCCCGGCGCGCTCGAGGGAGCGAACGAGGTGGGCGTGGCCGTTGGGGTTGTTGCTGAAGTAGCTGATCCAGCCGGCGACATAGTCGTTGACGACGAGGGGAAGATCGGACTTGGTGGTCTTCAACTCGGCCGCGATTTTACCGACGAGCTCGGGGTTGGAGGGGAAGGTGACTTCGTTGGCGGCATCGGCGGGGGCTTGTTCGATCTGGCCGGAGAATCCATTGCCTTGCTTGAGGGCGACCATCTCGAGGGAGTTGATGGCGGAGAGGAGCTGGTCGAACTCTTCGGAGAGCTGGGGATCCGCTTTGAGATCCATGCCGCTGGAGAGCATGGCGTCGACGGCGGAGTCGAAGTCCTGGCGCGCAGCGTCGAGGCGATTGGCGTGGTAGTTGGCGACGCCGGATTGGTAGCTGGCCTCAGACTTGGCGATCAGGGCTTGCACTTTCTGTGCGTGCTGGGCGGCCATGATGGCGTTTGCGGACTGCTGCGCCTGCACTTGCGCCTGGGTCTGTGCCTGATTGGGGGCCTGTTGATGTTGGAGGCTCGGCGCCGTGGAATTCGCGGGCGCAGACCCGGGTGCGGTACGGGTGCGGGTGTCCGGGCAACCGGTGAGCGTCAGCAGCACGAACAGCGAGCAGGTGACGGCGAGGGAGCGCCGGATGAGGGAGGTAGTTTTTAAAGTCGGCATCAACAACCACATTGTAAGGGTTGGACGGTCTGGCTGGTTCTTTGTGGGCGCGTGAGCGAGCGGAGCGATGGGCGGGTGCGGGTGTTAAGATGGAGGTTAAGGCCTTTTGTACTCTCCATGGATCCAAAGCACATTCGTAATTTCGCGATCATCGCGCACATTGACCACGGCAAATCAACTCTTTCGGACCGGCTGCTGGAGCTGACCGGGAGCTTGACCTCGCGCGAGATGCAGGCCCAGGTGCTGGATGCCATGGACCTGGAGCGGGAACGCGGCATCACCATCAAGGCGCATACGGTACGGATGATGTATACCGCCTCCGATGGCGAGACGTATCAGCTGAATTTGATTGATACGCCGGGGCATGTGGACTTTAGTTACGAAGTGTCGCGCTCGCTGGCTTCGTGCGAGGGCGCGCTGCTGGTTGTGGACGCTTCGCAGGGCGTGGAGGCGCAGACGCTGGCGAATGCTTACCTGGCGATTGCTGGCGGGCTTGAGATTATTCCGGTCATCAACAAGATTGATTTGCCGAGCGCCGATATTGAGCGGACGAAGGCGATGATTGAGAAGTCGGTGGGGCTGCCGGCCGATGATGCGGTGTGCGTCAGCGCGAAGACGGGGCTGAATGTGGCGGACATTCTGGAGGCGGTGGTGATGCTGCTGCCTCCGCCGAAGGGCGATGCGGAGGCACCGCTGCAGGCGTTGATTTTTGATTCGTGGTTCGACGCGTATCGCGGCGTGATCGTGCTGGCACGCATTATCAATGGGCGGCTGCGGAAGGGCGATCGGATCAAGATCATGTCGAACGGGCGGCAGTTCGATGTGGAGTCGATGGGCGTGATGACGCCGAAGCCGGTGGTGCTGGACGAGTTGAGCGCAGGCGAGGTTGGGTTCTTTGTGGCGACGATTAAGAACGTTGCTGACACGAAGGTTGGCGACACGATTACGCATGTGGATCGGCCGTGCGCGGAGGCGCTGCCTGGGTTTGAAGATATTAAGAGCATGGTGTTTGCCGGGCTGTATACGGTGGACTCGCATGAGCACGGGATGCTCCGCGACGCGCTGGAGAAGTTGCGGCTGAATGATGCGAGCTTTTAATTTTGAGCCGGAAAGTTCGGTGGCGCTGGGGTTCGGATTTCGCTGCGGGTTCCTGGGGCTGCTGCACCTGGAGATTATTCAGGAGCGGCTGGAGCGCGAGTACGATCTTGACCTGATCATTACGGCTCCGGGTGTGCAGTACAAGATCACGATGACGGATGGGTCGGTGTTGAGCGTGGACAATCCTTCGCGCTGGCCTGACCCGACGGAGATCGAAGAGATTGAAGAGCCGGTGATTACGGCGAAGATTCTGACCAACGAAGAATATGTCGGCAACATTTTGAAGCTGGTGGAAGACAAGCGCGGACGGCAGCAGAATATTGAGTACGTTTCCGAGACGCGCGTGATGCTGACGTATGAGCTGCCGCTGAATGAGATTGTGCTGGACTTCTATGATCGGCTGAAGTCGGTGTCGCGGGGGTATGCTTCGTTGGACTATCACCTGTCGGGCATGTGGAGTTCGCCGATGGTGAAGATGGATATTCTGATTGGCGGGGATCCGGTGGACGCGCTTTCGATCATCGTGCATAAGGATGCTGCGTACGATCGCGGCAAGGTGCTGGTGGAGAAGATGCGCGAGCTGATTCCGCGACAGATGTTTGAGGTGGCGATCCAGGCTACGATTGGGTCGAAGGTGATTGCGCGGTCGACGGTGACGGCGATTCGGAAAAACGTGATTGCGAAGTGCTATGGCGGGGATATTAGCCGTAAGCGCAAGCTACTGGAGAAACAGAAGGAAGGCAAGAAGCGGATGAAGCGGATTGGGAAAGTGGACATTCCGCAGGAGGCGTTTCTCGCGGTGTTGAAGGTGGGCGAGGAATAGGATCACTCGGTTCAGGCGGAGACTTCTATGCCCATGGGGCGGCTCAGTAAGCGGCAGGATAGCTCACTCTTTGTTCTCGAAGCGCTGATTGTGTTCGGCCTTTTCTGGGCCGATATACATCACTGGCGTCACGTCGTTCTCTTCAGCAAGACGCCGTATCTGCTGGTCCTTGGGTGGATCTCGTTGCGGGTGCGCGGCGTTACGTGGAGTTCCATCGGCTTCTCGCGACCGACGCGTTGGTGGAAGGCGATCGCTTATGGACTTGCGGCTGGGGTCGCGATGGAATGCCTCGAACTTTTTGCTACGCAGCCGCTGTTGATGCATCTGCTGCACACGCCGCCGGACCTGTCGGTCCTCTCCGACCTTCGGGGCAATGGGATGATGCTGGCTGTTGCACTGCTCCTGAGCTGGACGCTGGCGGCGTTTGGCGAGGAGTTGGTATGGCGCGGATACATTCTCCATCGCATCGCCGACGTGATTACGCTGCCACGGTTGCGCTGGCCTGTTGCTGTCCTGGTGTCGTCCGCGGTGTTCGGCCTGGCACACTTCGATCAGGGATGGACCGGCGTCCTTGAGAACGCAATCGATGGAGCGCTGCTCGCTGGGCTGTACTTCGCGGGCGGACGCAACCTGTGGGTGCCCATCATCGCACACGGGGTCACCGATAGCCTGGATTCCCTGCTGATCTTCTCCGGCCACTATCCTACGATGTAGCTGCCTCGCAGACAAAAAAATGGAGGCCTTGGCGGCCTCCATTCTTTTGCGAATATTGTTCGCCGCTGCGTTGTTTTACTGGTGGGGAGCAGCTGCGGGTGCGCGACGCGGTGCCGTGGGAGCTTGCGGCGGAGGAGCTGCGATGCCGGAGGCTACGTTGTAAGCGTCGATGGTGGCCTGGGTGATGTCGGTTTCACGCTGCCACCAGAGGACGGTGGGAAGCTGCTGCTGTCCGCCGATGTTGAGGAGCAGGGTGAAGCCGTGGTCCTGGGCGTACTTGACTGCGGTGCCGCCGAACTTCTGAGCGACCTTGCCGTAGGCTTCCTGGACATCGGTGTTGTAGGAGTTCTGAGCATCTTCTACGTCACGCTGGAGGGCCTTGGTCTTGTCGTCGATGGTCTTAAGACGCGCGGCACGCTCCTCGTCGGAGATAGTGGTGGGGAGAGCCTGGTACTGCTTCTTCAGTGAATCGAGCTCAGCAGAGGAAGCGTCGATGGCATTCTTTTTGGGTTCGTACTTCTTTTGGATGTCTAGCACAGCGCGCTGGCCTTCGTTGGTAGCAACGACACCCTGCTCGAACGCGATGACGGCGACCTTTGCGGGGATGGCTTCCGGCTTGACCTCAGCCTGAGCGGCAGGGGCTGCAGCGTGGGGGGTGGTTGCCGGTGCGTGAGTGGCTTGTGCAAGGAGGGAGGAGGCTGCGAGGCCGGTTGCCAGCGCAGTAGCAAAGACAAAGGTACGGTTCATGCGGTGTTTGAAACTCCTATAAGGATCCGGATACTGGAGATATCAGCTGGTTTACTCGCTGGGTTATTCCTGGGGCAAAGCGCCGCAGGGAAGGGTTGCCGCACCTTCCTCCGCTCGTTGAACACCCTTTGAAGGTGTTGTCCGCTTGCTCTATCTCATCATCTTCATCGCGAAAGATGGGAAAAATGAAGGAGAGGGTTGCGGGCGAGAGAGTACAGTCGGCTGACCGCAATTATAGGAGACCGTATGAGCGGGGTCAATTGACGCTGGCTGATTGGATGGGGTTTGAGGGGGGCAACTCTTCCGAAAAGCGGAGGTTGGGGAGCGGCATTTCCGGTTTTTGGTGGTTTTTGGCGGGGGGATTTTGGAGTTTCCGAAGGAAAAGGCGGTTTTGGGTTTGGTATGCCGATTGCAACACGTACAAGTGTTCGAGATCGAGCCGCGGGACAAAGAGCTTGACTGACGGATGTTTGGAACCTGAGCAGTTCACGGGTAAAGGGATGTAGAGATTCCCATTTAGAGGAATTTCCCCCCTGCCAAGCGAGGGACTTCGGGAGCTTCGGCGCCGAAAGGACCATTTGGAGGCCAGTGACTGGCTGTTAGGGGCTGGGGCCATCTTCCGGGGAGGGGAGATGGCCCAACGGCTTTTTTGGGGGAATAGGCTGTATTTATTCGGTGGGAAGGCTATTTTGCTGAAGCCAAGGTGCTTTGCGACCTTCTGTATGCCCCAGGTGAGTTTCTATGCACCTCTTTATGGTTGCACTTCTTGGTTGCCAAGCGTAAGATCATGATGTTCCGCGGGCTTAGGGGTTGAAATCTCGCCGTGAGTATTCCGGTGGGTTGACGTACCCGATGAGCTTTCAGAGTAATAGCGTGGGTTCCCGCAAATGTCCGAATCGTAAGATGAGGCAAAAGGGTTGCGAGGATCGTAAACTGAGCGCTCCAGAATGAGCTCTGGAATACTCCGAGATCAACCGATAGCGTGCTACGGAGATCTGGACCAAGATGAGGTTCAATCAAATTTAGCGAACACGAGAGTCGCTTTTAGCGCACAATAGAGTCGCTCCGAGAGTGCAGTAGAGAAGCTGAGCCGCAGGAAGAAAAAGGCTGAGCTAATTTGGGGTGGAAGTGCAAAGCTTTTCGGTTGAAGCGGCAAAGCCGAGGTTTTGATTCCCCCGGAATGAATTTGGATGAATGAGCACTTCAAGAGCAGCAAGCCGTTTGCCGGGTGTGGCAGGCGGGCCGGGAAAGGGTCCGGAAAGTTTGAGGGCGCAGGCGCTCAGACGGATACCATTCGCCGGCAACGTACGACAGATCATCTTTGAGTCAACGCTTGAGAGAGACTACGATTGACCCGCTTCGGAGACAGTCCCAGTCGAGTCCGCACAGGACCGAAGGGCCAAGACAGAGACATGTCCGATGCGCCTCAAGCACCCAATTGCAAGGGGAAACCACAGCACCATGGCAGAGCAGAATGCAGTAGACACTTCGTCGTACAACGCGGCGGAGGAGTATAGCGGCGGGGATTATGGCAACGCAGACTTCGAATCGTCGGAGTCTGGAGGGGCCAGTGACGGTAGCCAGCCAGGGCCGGGGATGGGTCAGAGCAAGAGCAGCCGGCGACGTCGCCGCAAGCGGAAGAACAAGGTTGCGGGCGATGGCCCGACTGTCGCCGGTGGCGATGGGGAGGCAGGTCCGCCTATCGCGCCGCTGGTGATGGAGGGCGAAAGCCTTGCACTGGCAGCCTCGGCTGCGCCGCAACAGGCGCGCAGGCAGCAGAGCACTCAGCAGAACGGTGGGCAGCCGCAGGGAAATGGTCAGCCGCAGGGCCAGGGCGGCAAGCGCTGGAAGAAGAAGTTCAGGGACCGGGAACGTCGTCCGGGCGGAGGCGGTGGTGGCCGGAGCGAGAATCCGGGCAACGACTTCCGTGCGGAAGCCAGCACGTCGAATGGGAGCGGGTACGGCGGTGGCGGAGGCTATCGACCGGACAACTTTGGCAACCAAGCGGGCGGATTCAAGCGCAAGGGCAAGGGCGGCGGGCAGGCGCGGGAGCGCGGCTTCGTTGGGCCGATGGATCACAGCTATCGCGCGTCGGGAGAGTTTGGCGATGCACCGCCGTCGACGATCCAGATGTCGGGACGCAGAAACGGGCATCGGCATACAGGAGACTCGCAGCCGATTGACCGCTCGATGCCGCGGCCGATTCCGATACCTGAGGGCGCACAGACGCACATCTACTTCTTTATCGAAGAGCTGTTCTTCCAGGCCAAGATTCAAGAGACCGCCAAGAAGCTGGGCGTGAAGGTGTCGTTCATCAAGAACGATAAGGATGCTGTGACGGCGTTGACCGATAGCGAAGAGAACAAGCCGGCGCTGATCGTGTTCGATCTGAACAATGCGAATGCGAAGCCACTGACGCTGATTCCGAAGCTCAAGGCAAAGCTGAAGCGTTCGGCTTCGATCGTCGGGTTCCTCTCGCATCTGCAGGGTGATCTCAAGGCGAAGGCAGTGGAGGCGGGTTGCGACGTGGTGATGCCGCGTGCGGCCTTCTCGCAGAACCTGCCCAACCTGCTGCGGCGGTATGGCGTGGAAGAGGAAGAAGAAGTCAACTTCAACTGCTAAGGGCAGGGATTAGGAAGTAGAAAGGCGCTTGATCGCTGGCGAGGTTTGCCGGGGATTGGGCGCTTTTTCTTTGGGCGGCGTGTTCGCGCTGGCGGGCATAGTTTGGGGGCTTCCCAGAGGGTGGGAGCGGCATCCAAGGGTGCAGAGGATATTGAAATGCCTACTACACAACACTCGGCGGCGGCTGAACGTCATTTACAGGCTGCGCATGCGCATGAGGCGGCGGCTGCTTCGCATAACAAGAACGATCATGTGGGAGCGCATGAGCAGTCGCTGCTGGCGATGGAGCACGCGCGGGAGGCGCACAGGCTATCGGAAGAGGCAGCGGCGAAGGTAGCGAAGGTGTCGAAGGAGTTGGAGAATCGGTAGTTGGGGGCATGGCCCCTCACGGGCGCGATTGAGTTAGTTGGCTGCCCATAGACGGTGCTACGCGCTAACCTATGCGCACTGCGCAGCCATGTGTGCTGGTAACGAAGGAAGTGTGCCCGATGGGCTAGAACTCCCAGAGGCCTTTGGGGTGAGGGTGGCCGTGGCGGAGGTCGCGCAGCCTGAAGAATGCGAAATCTGAGAGTACGACCAGGAAGCCGAACATCGCGACGAGCACGAGCAGGGGGGAAAGAAGCAGGCCTGCGAGCAGCCGCAGTGGAGTTTTCAGACGGCTAAAGTCGGCCATTCTGTTGCTGCGGGCAGTTGGTCGAGCGTCGGAGAGAGGCACTATATCGTCCGCGGACTGGATTGGCTGTGACATGGTACTCATAGATATCGGCCTCGATCTTCCATACTTTAGTCCCAAATCGGGATGTCATTGGAAACAAATGGGATGGAATGGGGTACGGGGAATCGAGGTAGATACTGCCGTGGGGCGATATTTAAGTTCGACGATTGAGGGCATCACGATATAAGTCGGCGGTTTGTGGGCGTTTGCGGCAGGAGGATGGGTATGGCGAAACCGGTGAGGGTGCGGTGTGCGTGGGCGGAGAGCGATGCGGGGATGCGCGCGTATCACGATGAGGAGTGGGGAGTTCCGGAGCGCGATGGGCGGGCGTTGTGGGAACTGCTGATGCTGGAGGGCTTCCAGGCGGGGCTCTCGTGGAGCATCATTTTGCGTAAGCGGGAGGGGTTTCGGCGGGCGTTCAGGGGGTTCGATCCGAAGAAGGTAGCGCGGTTTGGGGACGCGGACATAGCGCGGTTGATGGCGGATGAAGGCATTGTGCGGGCGCGCGCTAAGATTGAGGCGACGATCGCCGGCGCGAAGATTTACAACGAGATGGAGAAGACGCGGCAGGGATTTGGGGAGTGGGTGTGGGGGTTGGTAGGTGGACGGCCGGTGGAGGATTCCTGGGACCAGACGGGTGGGGCGGAGAAGCGGGGGAGGATTCCGGCGTCGACGGAGTTGTCTGAGGAGGTGTCGAAGGAGTTGAAGAAGAAAGGGTTCAAGTTTGTGGGGCCGGTGATTGTGTATGCGTGGATGCAGGCCTCGGGGATGGTGAATGACCATGCCACGGAGTGCTGGAGGCGGAAGGCGGTGGAGAAGTTGGGGTCGAAGTAACGGGGAAATGGGGAGGCCGAGCGCCGGGGCGGTCAGACCTGCAGGTCTCTCCACTTTGCGCATCACAAAATCAGGAGCGTGATGCTCTGGTCGAGAGGACAGCATTCAGGTGGAATGATGGAGCAACCCGGGGGACGCCGAGATGGGTTAGAACTCCCAAAGTCTTTTGGGTTGGGGATTGCCAAGGAGCAGATGGTGGGCGCGAAACCAGGCGAAGTCGAGTACAGCGCAGGCGAACGCGGATAGGACGGCTACCAGGAAAAAGGGTGCGGCGAGGGTGTACACAAAGATCTTTAGAGCGGTGACAAGAACCTGTGGGAAGGGGTGTGGGGTGCTGCTGAGGACATGCATCTGCCGAATCTCCGATAAAGCTGGCAGCGATGCAATTCTCTGAGGCTGAGCAGGATATTGCCCTAAGGATACGCAAAGAAACCATCGAGGACATGTGATCGCCGTCACAAATTGGCATGATGACTGTAAATTCATCTATCGGCTTTCGACGCTGTTGCGGACGGTGAGAGGCTACACGGCGTTTTGTTTGACGAAGGCGTAGGCAGCGGTGAGGATGGCGGCCGAGCCCATGAGGGTGAGGATGAGGGCGTTGAGCCAGAGGACGGTGGGGACCTGGCGGACGTTGGTGTCGACTGCGTAACCCAAGAGGAAGAGTTGGAGGATGGGGATGAGGAGCGCGAAGAAGAGGGTAGAGCGGTCGCGGAGGATGTGGGTGACTTGGTCATCCGCGACAACAGAGGCAACGCCAAACACACTGGCATGTCCAGGCACAGGGCACAGGCGAGCGGGCGCGCGGTTGGGCGCGATGGGTGGAGGTTTGGTTGGGGTTCTGAAGGTGCGTTTAGCTCTTGAAGAGCTTGGTTAAGGTGGCGCCGGCGGCGGCGTCTTCGATGACCGGGGAGATGTGCACCTCCATGAACTGAGACCAGAAGGCGGCGGTCTCGTAGATCGCCTCGGCCGAATTTGTTTCGTAGAGGGTGAATCCGCCGGAGCCGTCTGCCTTGTGCCAGCGGCCGAGGGTGGTGACGCCGGCGGGAGGGGCTGCTTTGCCGGCGAGGAAGTTTTCGATGGCTACTTTACGGGTCTCCGGGCGAGGGGTCCAGGTGCTGATGAATTTCATGGCTTCTCCATTGGTTGGCTGGTGGTGCTGGGGGCCTGAATTCTGGGGGCCTAGACGCTTACGAATGGTGATTTTCAGTGCGGACAGAGTTATATCTGAAGGCAAGAGCAAAAGGGAACAGCAGATTCCCAGAGGGAATGACAGAAAGAAAAGCAAGGGCAACAGCGCGGCCGAAGGGCAAAGGCCGCGCGGCTGATCGAGCTAGACGCCGGTGTAGGGGTTGGGGGTGCCGGGGGTTCCTACGGGTGGGGCTGGGGGGTTGTAGGGGCGGGGTGGTTCTACGGTGCGGGGGGCGTCGGGGCCGGGGGCGTTGGGGATGGCGCCGCCGCGGAGGCCGGCGAGGATCTGGGTCTGGAAGTCGTTGGAGGCGCCGGGATTGTTGGGCAGGAAGAGGGTGTTGGTGCCGCCGCGCGTGCCGATGTCGCGCAGCGTGTCGAAGTATTGCGTGAGCAGGACGAGGGCCATGACTTCGCCGGCGGTGGAGCCCGGGACGCCGGACTGGAAGTGCTCGATGGAGGCGGAGAGGCCGTCGATGATGGCCTGGCGTTCGCGGGCGATGCCGTTGCCCTGGAGGGCTTTGGATTCGGCTTCGGCCTCGGCTTGCTTGACCTTGAGGATCTTCTCGGCTTCGCCGCGGGCCTGGGCGGCTACTTGCGCGCGCTGGGCGGCGTTGATGTCGTTCATTGCGGCTTTGACTTTGTCGTCGGGGATGATGTCGGTGACGAGGGCGTTGAGGATGTTGAAGCCGAAGCCGGACATGGTGGCGTCGAGCTCGGTCTTCACCGCGATGGAAATGCCGGACTGCTGCTCGAAGGTTTCGTCCAGGGTTAGCTTGGGGACGTGGCCGAGGATGGAGTTGAAGACGAAGGACTCGATCTGCTTTTGCGGGGCAGAGAGGCGGTAGAAGGCGTCGTAGATTTTGTCGTCGAGGACCTGGTATTGGACGCTGACGGGGATCTGGACGAAGACGTTGTCGTGGGTCTTGGTCTCGACTTGAAATTGGGCTTGCTTGACCTGGAGGTCGACGAAATAGACTCGCTCGGCGAAGGGGACGAGGAGGTGAGGGCCGGGTCGGGTGATGCGGTCGAACTTGCCGAAGCGCTCGACTACGCCGGCGGTGAAGGTGCGGACCTGGTAGTAGGTTTTGGCGATGAGGACGAGGAGGAAAATCGCAAGGACGAAGGTGAGGATCAAGACTACAGGCATGCGTGAGCCCTTTCGGGGTACAGAGGGAGGATATACCCGGCGGCGTAAGAGAGCTGTAAGTGTCCGGCGGGGACCCCCCTCCCCCCATCTCCCCCTGTCGGAGTCGAAAACGGCTCGTTACTCATTCAAGGCAGGGCCGTTAGGGGGCAAAGTCCTTCCGCTCGGTTAGGTCGAAAATTGCTTCTAATCCGCTCATTCCAAGAACTTTAGGGTGTGACATCGGTCGTTCTAAAGAACTTAGCCGGGTTGTACAGAAGGGCTGCGGCCTTTAGCCGATGCGGTTGGGATGAGTTGTATTCTGGGCTCTAGATCTATTGTAGCTAGTGGGGGGGGGGTAGCTATGCCAGGTTTTGGAAATATAAATCGCCAGTGGTTATAAGGGGTTTGGCGAGTTTGAGGGTGCTAGGGGGGTTGACAGGGCTGTGCGGTCCTGAGCGGATGACGCCAGGGTTCGCGTGATGGGGGCGAAGTTATCTGGCGGGAGCGAGGAAAGCAATTTGGCGTTGCGCCTGCGGCTTCACGCACGCCTTCGGCAGAGCGGATCCCACTCGTCCGCATAAAGCCATGTCTGAATGGGCGCACCTGCGGCGCTCCTCATGCGCGCTCCTCGTTTTGGCGGTCGATTAATCCTTCTGAGGTGGTGGAGGAGCCTCTTCCATTTGCTTCAGCTTTTGCTGGAGAAGCATTTTCTCCTGCTGTGGAGTCAGCTTGGGGAACAACAGCGTGAGGCTGAATCGAGCCGTCCAGTTTGAGGCCCCGGGCGGATGCACTGCGTTGCCGTAGAACTCGGCGGACAGGTTCACTGGTTGGAAACCAAGCTTCATGATGCGTCCAAAGCCACCACCCATGGGAACGTTCCACCGGCCGCCGTTGGTTGCTTCCCAGTTGGCGGTGACGATGGGCGCGGTCTTGAGGTAATAGCCCTTCTTCATGTTGTAGTTGACGAACCACTGCAGGAGGAACTGGTTCACGGCTGGCTTGTTTGGATGACCGGCGACCGACCAGTAATTGTTCGTCAGAAATCCCAGCGTGAAGTGGGGCGGCTGGGCGAGCACGACCACCGTCGGTCCCACGCTGAGTTTCCCCTGGCCGAGGTAAGTTGTATTGGTTGCGGTAGGGAAGACCAAGGTCGTACCAACGCCCCAGATAATCTTGCTCTTCTTGGGAGAGAGGATGAACGAGGGGTTGATGTCTCCCGAGGCCGGAGACGCCTGTGGTTTGTTCCGGCGGCCCATAGGCCTGCGGCACCGGAAGTGGCTGGTAGATGATCGGCGTAATCCAGCGCGTGATGAGGTTCCAGTTCTTGCCCAGGCTGAATGGAATGACGGGCTGGATGTTGAGGACATTCTGGACACGGTTGGCGGGCTGAATGCCAAAATTTGCGTTTTCCTGGACGGGAACGCTGATGAGGTTTGCGATGGGATTCTGAGACTCTTTGCGCAGCTCCTCGGAACTCGCCGCAGCCGCCGGGGTGGCTTGAGTCGCAACCTGCGTTCCGGTCTCGTCGACAGGGGGCTTGTCCTGGGCGATTAGAGGCAGCGTTGAGAACAGAGATATCAGGAATATTCTCGAGACAGATGATTCGTACTTGCGCCACGTCATAGTTCTCTCCGTTTTCTTCTCTCATCGATGGTGCGCGAAGTCAGCAGCGAACTTGCTGGACCTGGGACCTACTTGCTCGCGTCGATTTCTGCCAACTTCCAGCTC
Source organism: uncultured Acidobacteriaceae bacterium (assembly GCA_963796535.1). Lineage (GTDB taxonomy): Bacteria > Acidobacteriota > Terriglobia > Terriglobales > Acidobacteriaceae > Granulicella. The sequence continues at coordinate 164,278 of CAWCMO010000005.1, read as the reverse complement.
TTGTTCGCTGAGCTTTCCCTGGTTCCAAATGAAGGCGCAGGTGCGCATTCAGAGGGGCGCAGCCGCCGCGAAAGACGGCGGCGGAGCCAAACAAACGTCGCTGGCAAAGATGGTTGCCCTTGAATCGCTTTCCCTGTGGGAGGCCGGACAGACCATAAGCACCTGGGCTGGACGCAAGGTAAGTGAGTCCTAGAGTAGGAAGCGCCAGGTGAGTCGGCAACTGTCAATAGTTACAGGAGGGGTGGTCTATGAAGCCTTGTTGCGAATGCTTGGCGAACGAAAGGACAAGCGTCGACGAATGGCTCCGGCAACGCCGAGGCCGTCCGTCAACATACGGAGAGGACTCGGCGGAGGACCTTGTGGGCGAAGAACCGCTAGGCGGATCTATCCCAGGCCGCGGCGCCTACTAGTAATTCTGACAGTCTCTCCTTTTTCTCAGCGAACGTATGCTGATCGCACGAGGTTCCTGTGAAGGCGGGAAGGACGACGGGCGAGGGAAAGGACAAGACTCGAGATCGGGAACCACGAACGGGAAAAATTCGTTATCAACTCTCATATCAAAGTGTTATTTTCGCTGTCACGCAATTTTCAGGTTGGGAGGCGCGAGGTCAACTTCGGCTCAGGGGAGGTGAAGGGCGAGGCGACTCACTTTACAACGCCCTGGCAGGAACTCAGCTCAACATTCAGTTCGGCAACGGGGGCCCGGGATGAGGGATGCGAGGATCGAGGGAAGGGGTGACAGTTCTCGCGGTGGCGGGAGGTGGAGAATCCCGGCATACGGGTGGGCTTCGATTCTGAGCATGCTGTTGGGTTTTCTCAGCGCTGGTTCGGCGGCGGCGCAGGCGAAGGCGAGAAATGTGCTGGTGGTCTTCAGTGCCGCCGAGCACGAACCTGAGTCTCTGGACATTGTGGAACGGACGATCCGGGCGCGTCTTCCGGGCGAAGTCAACTTCTATACGGCTTCCATCGATTACCAGCGTTCCGACGATGAATCGTACCGGGAGAGCCTGGCAGAGACGTTTCGTCGCGAGTACAGAGGGGTTAAGCCGGACGTTGTGATTGCCATGGCGGTTGAGGCGCTGGAGTTCACGACGGAGTACCGCCGCCGGATATTTCCGGGCGCGCCGATCGTCTTTACGGGGGTCACGGCCAGCGAATTAGATGGAAAGAAGATGCCGCCGGGAGTCACCGGGGTGGAAGGCTCGGTTGGACTGCGGGAGACAATCGATCTGGCGCTTCATCTTGAGCCGGATACAAAGGCTGTTGCGGTGATCGATGCCGGCCATAATTTCTGGTGGACGATTGCGCACTCCGAACTTCTGCGTTATCAGGGCGGGGTGAGAGAGATCGACATCCTTGGGCCGCCCAGTGCGGGGATGCTTCAGAGCGTTGCTGCGCTTCCTCCGCATACCGTGATTCTGTTTCAGCTTGCGCCACAGAGCTCGACGGATCCGGCGGTTACCGCGTCGGATGTGCTTGCGCTGGCGGCACAACACCTGCCAACCTATTCCGCGTGGCCGACCCTTTGTCTGAATCAGGGTTGCATTGGCGGGGCATTTCCTGACACCAACGAGATGATGCGGCGGACGGGGGAGATGGCAGCGAAAGCGGCGTTAGGTACGCCGCCTGAAGACATTCCCATTGCGACGGGGCCTGACTTTAAGGTGGAGGTAGACTGGCGCGCGCTGCATCGCTGGCATGTTGCGGAGTCGCGGTTGCCGCCGGGTAGTGTGATTCTGTATCGGCCGCCTTCGTTGTGGCAACAACATCGGTATACCGTGATTGCGGCCATCGCGGTGATTGTTGTTTTGCTTCTGCTGATCGCTGGGTTGTTGTGGCAACGGGCGCGAGAACGAAAAGCAGAGGCCGCACTGCGGGAGAGCGAAAAGCGTTTCCGTGTGATGGTCGATACGACACCGTCGCTGGTGTGGATGAGCGATGCGAAGGGCAGGGTGACGTATCTGAATGACCGGCGGCTGGCTTTTACGGGAGCGGGTCCCAGGGCGGGCTATGGCCATACGTGGGCATCGTACGTTCATCCTGACGACCTGGAGGGTGTGTTGGACGTCGTCTCAAGGGCATTGAAGACGCACCGGCCGTATTCGACCGAGTACCGGCTTCGCCGCAGCGATGGAGCGTATCGATGGATGTTGGACGTGGCGTCTCCGCGGGTGAACGGGGATGGGACGTTTGCGGGGTACATTGGATCGGCCATCGATACGACCGATCAGAAGCTGGCACAGCAGGCGCTGCAAAAGGTGAGCGGCCAGCTGATTGAAGCACAGGAAAAGGAGCGCAGCCGTATTGCGAGGGAGCTGCACGATGACATCTGCCAACGGTTGGCGTTGCTCTCGATCAGCATTGACCTGGCGAATCGTGATTCGACTGCTGAATCTGGGGCGACGAAACAAAGCCTGGAGGACATCCAGAGGCACTGTTCCGAGATAGCCGCGGATGTTCAATCGCTCTCGCATCAACTGCACTCCTCGAAGCTGGAACACCTGGGGATCGTGTCGGCTATCGGCGGATTCTGCGAAGAGCTGGAGAAGCAGCACGGAGTGGAGATTCAATTTTCGTCAGGAGGCGTGCCGGCTCGCTTACCCCAGGATGCATCGCTGTGCCTTTTCCGGGTCGCGCAGGAAGCGCTGCACAACGCGATCAAGCATAGTGGCGTGAGCCGGTTCGCGGCCGAGCTTACGGGCAAGGGAGGCTCGGTTCGGCTGGTGGTGCGCGATGCGGGGGTGGGCTTCGATGTGGAACAGGCGATGAAGAATGCGGGGTTGGGGCTGGTGAGCATGCAGGAGCGAATTCATCTTGTGCACGGAAGCTTTTCTGTTGAGTCGAAACCAGGGGAGGGAACGGAGATCATCGTCACGGTGCCGCTGGCTGTGGCGAAGGAGGGATCTGCGCAGTACGCGGGCGGATCGGGGATGGCGAGGGGCTAGCGGGCGTTCTGCGCGGCTCGCCGCGAAGCCGGCAGCGTGGAGAGTGGGTGCTAGCTGCGGGTTTGGATGTGCTGGGGTTGGAGGCCGAGGCCTACGAAGCGGGCGGGGAGTTGTTGGAAGCCGGGGATGCGGGTGAGGATTTTCAGGAGGAGTGGGGGCTTGATGGGTCCGGGGTTGGAGAGGACTCGGCGGAGGACTTTGTGGGCGAAGACTTGGACGCGCTGGGTGTTGTGGACGGCGCGCTCGCGGTAGTGCTGGACGCGGGCGAGGTCGTGGGGTGTGGCGGCTCCGGCGAGTAGGGATTCGGTGAGGATGTTGGCGGTGGCTACGGCGTCCTGGAGGGCGATGTTGATGCCGATGCCGCCTACGGGGGACATGGCGTGGGCCGCGTCTCCGATGCAGAGCAGGCCGGGGGAGGACCATTGCTGGAGGCGATTGAGTTCGATGGTGAGGAGCTTGATGTCGTCCCAGGAATTGAGGGCGGTGGTGCGGCCGGCGAGGAAGGGGACGATGCGTTCGATGCTTTGCTGGAAAGCGGGGAGGCCGGCGGATTGGATTTGGGGGAAGGTGCCTTTGGCGATGAGGTAGCCGACCTGGTAGTAGTCGTTGCGATTGATGAGGATGATGAGGCGGCCGTAGTTGACGTAGCCGAGGCCGTACTCGGGGTCGCCGGGTTGGCGGGGAATGCGGAGCCAGAGGACGTCGACGGGGACGCCGTAGTCGATGAGCGGGAGGTGGGCGGCGACGCGGGAGATGGCGTGGCGGCCGTCGCAGCCTACGGTGAGATGCGCTGGGATTTCGGCGGGGCCGTTGGGAGTGTTGCATTGGACGCCGGTGGTGATGCCGTCCTGCTGGAGGAGGCCGGTGGCTTCCCAGCCCATGCGTAGGGTGAAGGTGGGATAGTGGGCGGCTTCGGCGGCGAGGAAGTTTAGAAAATCCCACTGGGGCATGAGGGCGATGAATTTTGCGTGGCTGGGAAGATGGGTGAAGTCGGCGATGGGGAATTGCTGGCCTCCGATGTTGGCGGAGAGCTCTGAGATTTGGGAGTGGGGGAGTTTTAGGAAGCGGTCGAGGAGGTTGAGTTCGTAGAGGAGTTCGAGGGTGGAGGGGTGGATGGTGTCGCCGCGGAAGTCGCGGAAGAAGTCGGTGTGCTTTTCGAGGACGGTGACGGGGATGCCGGCGCGGGCGAGGAGGAAGCCGAGCATGATGCCGGCAGGGCCTCCGCCGATGATGCAGACGGTGGTGGCGAGGGGTTGTGTGGAGGGGGCCATGGTGGGTTGAGGGTAGCAAGGACGCGTGGGAGCGTCAAAGTCGTGTGCGGACGGCGGAAGGGTGATCATGCCGCACTGTCATAGACGGGTCGTCTTACGGAAAATGCTTGCGGCTCGGAAAGCCTTCGTCGAACTCTGAAAATCCTTTTACAGTGCGTTCGGTGAGAAGCCATTTTGTTCCATCAAAGTAGAACCGGGCATAGGTGATCCTGAAGTCCGGGTCGGCCTTGGCTGATGACCAATCAGAACGGCACTGGGCGAGCAGAATCTGCTTTCCTCTCCCGTCGGCAGCATCAACAAACTTCCACGTGGTCTTCAGCGAAGTCATCAGCCTGATTGGAGCACTCTTCCCGGTCTGGGTGTTCTTCGCTTCAACCCATTGAAAGCGCCCACTCTTGATCTCAACAAGGTTCGTGATGGGTCCGGAATATGAGCCGAAGCCAGCCGAATAATCAACGGTGAGGAGATAGGTCAGGCTGGAATTTCCGTGTAGCTGGGCCGATTGCAATCTGGCGAGCGGGGCCTCCAAGTCCTTTGAGTCGACTACCTGGCCTGCGTGGTCGACAATTTGAATCATGGCGTTGCGGAGGGGTTCATCCTTGAACGTTTTCAACTTTGGATCGTCATCAATATCGACGTCACCGATACCCCACAAGCGCTCGGCCAGCTTGAGTGTCAAACGTGCATCTTGCGTTAGTAGGAGATATCCGTCGATGCCGTCCAACTCGTGAGAGAGTGGCAGTCGAACCGCAATTGAATCCCGCGCTGCGGGTGGTTCGCGAGGTTGAGTTGCTTGCCCGTAAGCAAACCATGGGAGCATGCCAAAGATCAGGACAATGGTCGTGATCCAGCTCCGTATTCTATTCATGGGGAGAAGTATAGATGCCAGCGAATTGTGGTCCGGGTGTTTCCATCATTCGCTGCAAACCCTACCGCCTGAGCGAACGGCCGAACGCGGCGGTGTCGGTCTCCCACGTCCGAGAATCCGGACATGGGGCACCCCTTGTCGTGGTCTCACGATGAGGTCGTCGACGTGTGTGGGGCTAGGCGAAACGGATGCGGAGGGCTATGCCCAGGTTGGAGGCTGGGGTTGGAGTGGAGGGGAGGGTTATGCGGAGGCCGGTTGTGTCTTGGGTGAAGCGGAGGGGTTCGTCGTAGCGGCCTAAGAGGCGGACGTCGAGGGGCTTGCCGGGGTCTTGGGGGCTGTTGGTGGCTAGCGACTGGATGACTAGTTCGCTGGTGGGCCAGCCCTGGACCAGGGCGTAGAGGGTCTTGCCTTTGGTGGTGAAGCGGATGTCGGCGGCGGTGAGGTCGGGCTGTTTGCCTTCGTTGGGGTCGAAGTTTTCGCTGTTGGGATTGGCTTTGATGACGACCTTGGTGGAGGGGCCTTCGCCGTGGATCTTCCAGGGGCGCGTGGCGTAGATGGCTTCGCCGTTGATGCTCGTCCACTGGGTGATGGCTTCGAGGATGCGGAGCTCTTCGGGGTCGGGGAGGCCGGAGGCGGGGAGGGGGATGTTGAGGAGGAGGTTGCCGTTCTTGCTGACGATGTCGACCAGGAGGTCGATGACTTTTTTTGGCGTCTTGTAGGTGGCGCCTAGTTTGTAATGCCACTCGCCGATGCAGGTGTCGGTCTGCCAGGGGCGGGGTCGATTTGATTGAGGACGCTGCGTTCGTGGTCGATGACGCAGGAGGTGGCGTCGGGACAGTCGGCGGGAGTTTTGCTGAAGTAGATGGCTTCGGATTTGCCGCGGTAGGAGACAGGGCCTACGTTGTAGAGCTCGGCTACGGTGGCGAGGCCGTACTCGTCGAACTCGATGCCGCCGTCGGTGTAGAGGAGGTCGGGCTGGTGCTGGTCGAGGAGGTCTTTGACGCGGTTGAAGTATTGGAGCTTCCACGCGTCGGGGGCGGTGCGGCCCATGGGGTCCTTGAGGATGGACTGGGCGAAGTTGGCGGGCATGGTGGAGTAGTCGTGATAGAGGTCGGCGAAGGCTGGGTTCTGGCCGTCGTAGGGGATTCCTGCGTAGGGGCCTTTGGTGTCGGCGAGGTGGGAGGGGGCGAACCAGTCGAAGGAGTTGGAGAGGTGCTCGGATACGCCGAAGCGGAGGCCGCGCTTGCGGGCGGCCGCTGCCCAGAGGCCTACGACATCTTTGTGCGGGCCGGAGGAGACGGAGTTCCAGCGAGGTTGGTATTTGGAGTTCCAGAGGTCGTAGCCGTCGTGGTGAACGCCCATGGAGAAGAAGTATTTTGCGCCGGCCTTCTGGTAGAGGTCCATGAGGTGTTCGGGGTCCCACTGGTCGGCGGTGAAGAGGTGGACGAGGTCCTTGTAGCCGACTTTGGATTGGGGGCCGAAGCGCTTGAGGTGGTAGTTGTACTGGTCGGTGCCTTCGATGTACATGAGGCGGGCGTACCAGTCGCCGTCGCCGATGGCGGACTGGGGACCCCAGTGGGACCAGATGCCGAATTTTGCGTCGGGGAACCAGTCGGGTGTGGTGTAGGCGCGGAGGGAGGCGCGGGTGTTGGTGTAGGGGCCGGGGGTGATGGCGAGGGGCGGGGTGGCGGGGGATTGGCCGGTCGTTTGGGCGAAGGTGTTGCGGAGGGCGAAGGCGGGTGCGGCGGAGGCGAGGAGTTGGAGGGTCTGGCGGCGGGTGAGGTGCATGGGGATCCTTGAATTGGAGAAGAGGCCGTGCGAGGTTGGCCATCTGTTACCTGAGCTGCTATGGATGCGATACGTCGAAGGTTATGGTTAGGTCGACTAGTTGATCTTTCTCGTCTTCGCGGGGCTGGTAGCCGTACGTGTAGCCAGCGAACAGGGGATCGTTATGAAGTTTCTGGAAGAGATAAAGCAGAGCTAGCGAGTTGTACAAATCGCCGGACTTGATGTCGAGCATATTGCGCAGGGCTTGCTCGCGGGCGGGGTCGAGGTTCCGAATGGTCAGGTTGCGAAGGTGGAAGACGGGGCCGGGATCGACACGAATGTTGTACGACGCGAGGGCTTTTTGTTTGTCCAGCACTGGGTCGTCGGTCACGTCCACGTAGGCATAACCGGCACGGAGGTAGGTATTTTTGAGGGTAGTGACGAGACGATTCAACATGTGCGGGACCACGAGATCACCGGGTTGCTCGAGGATGTAGTTGGACAGGTCGGCTCCCGCGAAGAGTGGGCCGGGGTCGATGGAGATGGCGCCGATGTGGTACGCCGGTCCGGGGTCGATCTTGATGGTGCAGGGAACAACATAGTGGTCCGGGGACGTTTGGATGGGTGTGCCGGGGAGGGTGGAGGAGGTGGCCGAGAGATAAGCGGAGGACTGGAAGAGAGTGTACAGGCGGATCTCGGTCATGTGAGGGTACTGGCCGTAGGGTGATCCGCTGAGGCTGTGCGCGATGGGTTGGATCGAGGTCAGCATGTCGGGCGGGGCGCCGTCGATGGCTACGTCACCGACGAGAATTTCTGGGGGAGCGGCGATGGTAAAGGCGGTAGAGGGCTTGGGAGCGTCAGGCGTGGAGATCTTTGCGGCCCGGATGCCCATAGCGATGCTGTTGACGGGAGGCGTGGCTTGTTCGGGCGGACCGAAGATCCGGACGTCGGCGTGAATACCCTTCGTTTTAAGGAGCTCAATCAGGGCGAGACGAACTTGGAATTCCATCGGAGAGAGGGGAGCAAGCGTATCACCCAGGGCGGGTAGCTTGTGCTTCAAAGCGAGGCGAAGATCAGCGTCGGTCCACCAAACGAAATTAGTGAAGCGATAGGGGTAGCGTATTTTCGCTGGGGCGGGGGATTGCGCCGAAAGCGCGGGCGGCAGGATGGCCAGACTGACGCACACCGCCATGCAGCGTGAATAGCGAATCACCGTACCCCCTCTTCGATGAGGGCCATCATAGATGATTACGCGGTTCGGGCGCGGGAGTGGATGGTGCGGGCCTGGATTTCTAGGAAGACCTGGATGAGGGAGCAGGCGGCGGGGGTTACGCCGGAGATGCGGCTGGCCTGGCCGAGGGTTGAGGGGCGGACGCGGTCTAGTTTTTCGACCATCTCGCGGGAGAGGCCGGAGCAGGCGCGGTAGTCGAACCAGTCTGGGATGGCGCGAGCTTCGTCGGCGCGGAGGCGGGCCATGCTGCGCTGTTGCTGCGCTAGATAGCCGGCGAACTTGATGGTGGTTTCTACGGTCTTGAGTTCGTTGCGGACCCAGGCGGGTAAGGCAGGGGGTAGAGGGTAGAGGGTAGAGCGTAGAGAGGACGCGGATGCGATTGCGGCTAGCCAGGGGGCGAAGGCGGGGTTGGATTGCATGCGGGGGAGGAGCGCGGGGAGGAGTGCTTCGATGGTGGTGGCGGGGCGCTTGAGGAGTTGGGCGAAGAGGTCGCCGCGGGTGGGGGCGTTCTGCGAACCCACCTTAGCCGACGATAGAGCCGTCGGCGAAGATGGGGCACCCGGAGTTGTGGCCAGGGCTAAAGCCGCATTCCGTGGGGTATCTGATTCAGCGGGCTGAAGCCCGCTGCTAATCCGGAAAAGCTCGAGGTCGGGGTCGGTTAGGCGGGTGGTTTCCAGGAGGGACTTGAGGGCTTCGGCGCGGAGTTGCTTGGCTTCGAAGGCGGCCCAGGCGCGGTCGTCGATGAGGCCGAGGGCGCGGCCGTGGGGGGTTAGGCGGGTGTCGGCGTTGTCGATGCGGAGGTGGAGGCGGAACTCGGCGCGCGAGGTGAACATGCGGTAGGGCTCGTCGGTGCCTTTGCTGATGAGGTCGTCGATGAGGATGCCGGTGTAGGCTTCGGTGCGGTCGAGGGTGAAGGTAGTGGGTAGTGGGTAGTGAGTAGTGTGTAGTGGGTCGGGCGTGATCGCCAAAACACCTGCAGGTCTCTCCACTGCGTCCGCAGGAAGCGCGGACTCCGGTCGAGATGACAGAGTGGTGGTGGGCGCGGCGAGGGAGCGGGCGAAGAGGGCGGCGTTGATGCCGGCCATGAGGCCCTGGCAGGCGGCTTCTTCGTAGCCGGAGGTGCCGTTGATCTGGCCGGCTAGGTAGAGGCCCGTGAACTTCTTTACGCGTAGTGTGCGGTCTAGTTCGGTGGGGTCGATGGCGTCGTACTCGATGGCGTAGCCGGGGCGGAGCATTTCGGCGTTTTCGAGGCCGGGGATGCTGCGGACCATCGCTTGCTGGACGTCCATGGGGAGCGAGGTGGACATGCCGTTGATGTAGACCTCGTGGGTGTTGAGGCCTTCGGGCTCGAGGAAGAATTGGTGCGAGGTCTTGTCGGGGAAGCGGACGATTTTGTCTTCGATAGAAGGGCAGTAGCGGGGGCCGATGCCTTCGATCTGGCCGGTGAACATGGGGGATCGGTGGACGTTGGCGCGGATGAGCGCGAGGGTTTCGGGGGTGGTGGTGGCGATGTGGCAGGAGATTTGGCGGAGCGGTGGGGTCCAGTGCGCGGTATTGCTTGCCTCAGGGGCTAAAGCCCCTTCTTCCGTGGAGCTATTAACGGCACGGCTGAAGCCGTGCCCCTTCGAGGGGTCCGTGCCTGATTCGGTGACCTGTTGGAGGCTGCGGAAGGAGAAGGGCGTTGGATCGGCGTCGCCGGGTTGCTCTTCGAATTTGGACCAGTCGATGGTGCGGCCGTCGAGGCGTGGGGGCGTGCCGGTTTTTAGGCGGGTTTCGCGGAGGCCTAGTTTTTTTAGGGATTCGCCGAGGAGGACGGAGGCGGGTTCGCCGGAGCGGCCGGCGGTGTATTGCTGCTCGCCGCAGTGGATGAGGCCGTTGAGGAAGGTGCCGGTGGTGACGATGACGGCGTGGGCGGCGATTTTTCTACCGTCGCGGAGGAGCACGCCGGTGATGCGGGGTGGAGGAGGGGATAGGGGATAGGGGATAGAGGATAGGGAAGACGCCTCGTCTGCAGGTTCGATGACTAGGTCGATGACTTCGGCTTGCTTGATGAAGAGGTTGGGGATGGACTCTAATTTTTCGCGCATGCGGACGCGGTAGAGGGCCTTGTCGCATTGGGCGCGGGGGCTCCAGACGGCGGGGCCGCGGGAGGTGTTGAGGAGGCGGAACTGGATGCCGCAGGCGTCGGCGACTTCGCCCATGATGCCGCCGAGGGCGTCGACTTCGCGGACGAGATGGCCCTTGGCTACTCCGCCGATTGCCGGGTTGCAGGACATTTGGGCGATGAGGTCGAGGTTGAGGGTGAAGAGGGCGGTGCGTAGACCCATGCGCGCGGCGGCCGCGGCGGCTTCACAGCCGGCGTGGCCGGCGCCTACGACCAGGACGTCAAACTTCTCTGAAAAGCTCGAGACGTCGAAGCGCTCGGAGAAGGTGGGGGTGTCGGGTTGGGAAGGGTGTGGCACTGTCTCTTATTTTAGCTGGGGTGGATGTCCTCGAGCGGCGGCGGCCCACTCATGACGATGGAGCCGTCATGAATGGGGCACCCAGCTGTGAGGTAGGGTATAGAAACTTCAAGCGGCGCTGGCTAATCGTATGCGGGGAGGGCCATACTCTTGCATAGGTTGGCGTGGCGCGAGTGGGGCCGGCCTGAGGAGGCCTGAATTGGCGGAACAAGTGGTGGCTACGGCGGCGGCGGTGAAACTGATTCAGGAACTGAGGCAGGAGCATGGGCCGTTGATGTTTCACCAGTCAGGCGGATGCTGCGATGGGAGCGTTCCGTTGTGCTTCAAGCTGGGAGAGTTTCGAGTGGGGTCGCGGGATATGCTGTTGGGGACGGTTGAGGACACACCGTTTTATGTGGGGCATTCCCAGGCGGAATATTTGACCAGGACGCAGCTTGTGCTGGATGTGATTCCCGGAGACATCGACAGTTTTTCGCTGGAGGCTGGGACGGGCGTGCGGTTTCTGTCGCGATCGAAGGCCTGCGCTGTCGACACGGCGAAGGGGAATGACGATGAGGCTGTCCTGAAGGTTCGGTAGGATTGAGAGATGGTTGAGTTGAATGTGGTTGAGGCGCGGGTGCTGGGGGCGTTGATTGAGAAAGAGATCAATACGCCGGAGTATTACCCGCTGAGTTTGAATGCTGCGGTGAACGCTTGTAATCAGAAGAGCAGTCGCGAACCGGTGATGGAGTTGAGCGAGGCGGACGTGCGGACTGCGCTGTTTGAACTGGATCAGCTGGGGTTGGTGCGGACGATTGCGGAGTCGCGGGCTACGAAGTTTGAGCATCGGGTGAGGGATGTTCTGAACTTGCGGCGGGATGAGGTGGCGGTGATTTGTTTGCTGCTGCTGAGGGGGGCGCAGACGTCGGCGGAGTTGAGGGCGCGGACGGAGAGGATGTATTCGTTCGATGACAATGCTGCGGTGCTTAGTGTGTTGGAGAGATTGGCGGGGAGGGACGAACCGCTGACGCAGTTGATGGCGCGGCAGGCTGGGGCGCGGGAGGCGAGGTGGGTGCACTTGCTTTGTGGGCCGGTGGATGCGGGCTCGATGGGTGGTGCGGAGACCCACGTCCGAGAATCCGGACATGGGGCACCCGATGGGTTGGCGCAGCGGGTGGCGGCGTTAGAGGAAGTGGTGCGGGGGTTGGAGGAGCGGCTTGGGGCGTTGGAGCGCAGCGAAGGCTAGTGGGTGGGGGTGAGGGTGACCAGGACGGTGTCGTTCTGGTGCATGGGGAAGGTCTCGTTGAATTGGTGGTTGGTGATGGTGAGGGTGCGGGTTTCGGTGGGGGAGCCGTTGGCTGCGCGGTTGAGGGACTCGACTTGCGCGGGGCTCAGGTTGGTGGGGCTGTTCATACGGAGGTAGGCGGTGTAGGCGTCGTTCTGCTGGTAGCCGGTGCGGTAGACGTTGAGCTGGTAGCGTCCGTTGGTTAGGTGATCTAAGACGAGGTGCGTGTCGGGTGCGGGCTGGGAGGGCTGCTCGCGCTTGTAGAAGATCTGGTCGTCGGAGGTGGAGGGGGGCGCGATGGGGGTGTAGTTCCAGAAGAGGATCTGGATTGAGCCGTCGGGCTTGGTGGTGGCCCAGGAGTGATCGGGGACGGTGGTGGCGATGTCGGTGGGGCCTAGCTGGGCGAGAAATTTATAGGCGAAGTAAGCAGGCTTGCGGATGCCCTGGAGGTTCATGAGGCCGAAGCCGCCGTAGAAGGGGCGTGTGGGCGGGCCGCCTTCTTCGAAGATGTCGGTGAAGGTCCAGTAGGACATGGATTGCGCGAGGGGAGAGGTGGCGCGGAGTTTTTCGAGGATGAAGGCGGCTTCGATGTATTGGTCGTGGATGAAGTCGGTGGGGGTGTAGCTGGAGGACCACTCGGTGTAGTGGAGCTCGAGGTGTGGGGTGGCGCTGTGGTCGATGCGATTGCGCGAGTCGCGGACGCGGTGGACGATGCTGTCGGGAGACGTGTCGAGGACGGTGCCGTCTTCGCCGGTGGCGTCGAAGGAGCCTTGGACGACGCCGTAGGTGTGAGTGGAGTCGAAGTCGGCGGGGACGTGATTTTTGGCGATGTAGGCGAGCCAGTCGGCTTCCCAGCCGAAGGCGGTGGCGGGGCCTCCTACGCGGCATTTGGGACAGACAGCGCGGATCGATTCGACGGTGTTCTTGTAGAGGCTGAAGTACTCGGCTTGCGAGCCGGTGAAGAAGCCGTTGTGGAGGTCAGGCTCGTTCCAGACTTCGAAGTACCAGGAGTTGACTTCGTCGGCTCCGTAACGGGATTGGAGGTGGGTGACGAAGGCCTGGATGAGGGCGTTCCACTTGGCCATGTCTTTGGGTGGCGTGATGTTGCCCTTCCACCAGAAGACGGTCTCGGGGCCGCTGGCTAAGGCGTGGGGCATGAAGGAGAGTTCGACGAAGGGACGGATGTGGCGGGCGAGGAGCGCGTCGTAGAGCGCGTCGACGTACTGGAAGTTGTAGATGGGTTGGCCGTGGGCGTCTTCGGTGTAGACGCCCATGTCGTCGTGGAAGATGCCGTGGAAGCGGAGGTAGTGGAAGCCGATTTCGTTCTGGACGGTGGAGAGCTGGGATTGCCAGTCGGCGCGGAGGCCTTCGTTGGCGCGGCCGGCGCCTACGGTGTTGAGCGGGGTGGCGGAGTGCGGGCCGAGGGTATGGGCGGCGTCGATGGTGAGAGTTTGGGGTGCTGGTGGGACAGGGGTTTGGGCGAGGGCGGTGGTCGAGAGGCAGAGAAAGAGGAGGGCGCGACGCATACGGATGAGGGTAGCAGGAGAGGATTGGATGGCGACAAGCGGGCACGCAAAGGAGCGCCCGGGGCGGGGTTTGCGTGGTACTGTGGAATCCAGTTTCCCGGGTCCGATCGTCTGACCACTTCAGGACGCGCACATGGACAAGAAGGACGAAGCCGCGGAGCGATTGTTCGGGGAAGCGGTCGATTTGCCGCGCGATCGGCGATCGGCTTTCCTAGACGGCGCCTGTGCGGGCGAGCCCACGCTGCGTCGCGCTGTGGAAGATCTGCTGGAACGAAATGATCGGCTCAGCGGCTTTCTCAGTGACCCTGCTTACGTGCATGGTACGGAGGGGACGGCGTCACAGACCGTCTTGCTGACTACTGGGGTGCGACTGCTGGATCGGTATGTGATTACCGGCAGACTGGGCGCGGGCGGCATGGGGGTGGTGTACCGGGCGCGCGATGAAAGGCTGGACCGCGACGTCGCGATCAAGATGCTGCAGCGCGGCCTGTTGACGAGTGATGAAGCACGAGTGCGGTTCCGGCGAGAGGCGCAGGCGCTGGCGAAACTAAACCACGCGCACATTGCTGCGGTGTATGACGTGATCGAGCAGGACGGGGCAGATTGCATCGTGATGGAACTGGTGGAGGGCGAGTCGCTGGCGGCGAAGTTGCAGCGTGGGGCGTTGCCGGTGAAAGAGGCAACGATGGTCGCGCTGCAGGTTGCACAGGCGCTCGAAGAGGCGCATGAGCAGGGAGTGGTCCATCGGGATCTAAAACCGGCCAACGTGATGATCACCTCCAAAGGGCGGGCCAAGGTTCTTGACTTCGGCCTCGCACGGCTGCTGTTGGGTCCAGCGGATGTGACGCAGTCAGGAGCGGAGACAGTTGGGGTGATGGGGACGCCGCTGTACATGTCGCCGGAGCAGGCCATTGGAGAGAAGGCGGATGCGCGGAGCGATCTGTGGAGTCTGGGTGTGACGTACTACGAGTCGCTGACTGGAATCGAGCCGTTTCGCCGGACGACGACGCTCGCAATTCTGCGAGCAATCACTGACGAGGGGGTACGGCCTGTACGGGAGGTATGTCCGCAAACGCCTGTACTCGCCGAACAGGTTGTGGACAGGGCGCTGGAGAAGGACGCGGAGTTGCGATATCAGCGCGCGAGCGATTTCGCTACGGATCTGCAGAGGGTGCTGCGGGATCTCGAACCGGGACGCCGGGTGGGATCGGTGACGCCGTCTGGGCCGGTTGCAGGCGTCACAGTTAGCGCTGCGCCCTTGCGTCGCCGATGGATTGGCTGGATTGCGTTTCTGGCGGCGGCGCTGGTTGTGGTCGGGGCCGTACTGTTTTTACGAAGTCCGGCACCGGCGACCGGAGAACTTGCTTCGACGCAGATTTCATTTTCCAACCAAGATAAGCTCGGCCCGCTGCGGACCGACGGAGCGCGGCTTTATTTCGAGAACCACAATATTCCGTCGGCAATGTCGGTGAGCGGGGGCATCGTCGCGCCGATTCCCGGGGTGAGCAGCGGGATGTACCTGGTGGATGTATCGGCAGACGGGTCGAAGATAGTGACGTGGGCCCAGAACATGAACAACGAGGACGACGGCGGTTGGTTCCTGGTGGGATCGAGTCTAGGCGGTGCCTTGCGAAGGATTGGGACGGTGCAGGAGGCCCTTCCCATTGCGCGGTGGTCGTCAGACGGCAAGTCGATCTACTTTGTCCAGGACCAGCAGGTATGGGTAATGGATGAGGATGGCGATCATGTGCGAGTCCTTTGGAAGTCGCCGCAGTCCCCGACCGATCTGGCAGTCTCTCCGGATGGTACGCAGCTTTCGGTGACCCTCTCCGGGACTCATATATGGCTGGTGGGCAGTGATGGAAAGGATCCGCATCCACTGGAGTTGAACTGGCCGATCGATGCTGATGAGAGTCAGGGGCAGTGGACGCCTGATGGACGTCATTTTATTTTCAATTCCGCGCACGAAGGACGCGGAAATGTCTATGAGTTGATCAAACCGCGCTGGTTCGAATTCTGGAAGAAACCGGGGGCGATGCGTTTGACGGGAAATCAGCTGAGCATCACGGATGCGGTGCCGGCGCGGGACAGCAAAAGCCTGTTTGTGCTGGGCCGGGTGGACACCGGTACGATGCAGGTGTTCGATCCACGGGCTGGAAAGCTGGTGCCGTTTCTTGGAGGACTGCCGGCGCTGGAGTTTGTGGTGTCACCGGACCGGCAATGGATGGCGTACACGGAATATCCGAGCTTGCATCTATGGAAGAGCCGGTTGGATGGCAGCGACGCCGTACAGCTTACGAAGGTGCCTGCCTATATGGAACAGTGGTCGCCGGACGGAAAATGGATCGCGTATTCCGATTGGCGCAAAATCTACCGCATCTCGGCCGATGGCGGTGTTCCGGAGAAGGTGATGCCGGAAGGAGACTACGAGGTCATTCCGGCCTGGTCGCCGGACGGCAAGTCAATCTACTTTAATCGGTTCGACGGGTTGCATAAGCCGGATGGCTTGTACATTGCGGATGTAGAGACCGGGAAGGCGGTGCCCATGCCGGGCGCGGAGAAGTATTACATTCCTGCATGGTCACCGGATGGCCGATATCTGTTGGCCATGCTGCGAGAGCCGCTGAGTTTCATGATCTACTCCGCAGCCACGAAACAGTGGCGAACGCTGATGTCGTTCGATGCGCGCGAAGGATTCTATGCGTGGGCTCCGGACAGTCGCAGCATTTACTTCACGCAAACCCAGACCCATGCGGGCCTGTATCGAGTGTCGGTGCCTGACGGGGTGCGGGAGCGGGTTTCGGACGTTCCGGATGTAGGGAACCTGAACGCGCAATTGGTGAGCGTGACGGCGGACGGACAGCCTGCCGTCATGGCAAATTCCGGAGCTGCGCAGGTGTACTCGCTGCAGTGGAAGTGAGTGGTGGTGGTTCGTCAGGCGGTGAGGGCGGCGAGGGTTTTCGCGAGGCTGGCGGGGTCTTCTACGTTGGTGGTGTTTAGGGTGCGGTCGATTTGGCGGTTTAGGCCGGTGAGGACTTTGCCGGGGCCCACTTCTATGTAGTGGGTGACGTTGGAGAGTTGGAGCAGGTTGATGCAGTCGAACCAGCGGACGGCTCCTGTGACCTGGCGGATGAGGGTGTCGCGGATGACGTTGGGTTGCAGGTGGAACTGGGCGTCGACGTTGCTGGCTACGGGAAAGCGTGCTTGCTGAAAGTCGATGGACTGGAGTTGTTGCTCGAGTTGATGCTGGGCGGGCATCATGAGCGGGCTGTGGAAGGGGCCGCTGACGGGGAGCATGACGGCGCGCTTGGCTCCAAGTTCCTTGCAGAGCTCGGCTACGCGAGCTACGGCGGCGGCAGAGCCTGAGATGACGGTCTGGTCGGGGGAGTTGAGGTTGGCGGTGGCGACGACTTCGGGGGCGAGTTCGGCGGATACGGCGGCGCAGGAGGCTTCGATGTCGGCGAGGTTGAGGCCGAGGATGGCGGCCATGGCGCCTTGTCCTGCGGGGACAGCCGCTTGCATGAACTGGCCGCGGGCGCGGACGGTGCGGACCGCGTCGGCGAAGGAGAAGGTTTGGGCGGCGACGTGGGCGGAGTACTCGCCGAGGGAGTGGCCGGCGGCGTAGGCGATGGAGAGATCGCGCGCGTCGAGTTCAGGCTGGAGGACACGAAGGATGGCGATAGAGACGGTGAGGATGGCGGGCTGGGTGTTTTCGGTGAGCTTGAGGGTGTCTTCAGGGCCGTTGAAGATGATGTCGGATAGGGAGAAGTTTAGGGCGTCGTCGGCTTCCTGAAAGACGGCGCGGGCTTCGGGGTTGGCGTCGTAGAAGGCGCGGCCCATGCCTACGGATTGGGAGCCCTGGCCGGGGAAGAGTAGGGCGATGGTGGGTGTGCTCATGGAGATAGTTTAGCGAGTTTAGGGAGCGAAATTTTGGGGTTGACAATTCATAACCGTTTGGTTATGGTTTTGGGCATGACGGTAGCTGCGGCGAATTCGGTGTTTCGGGCTTTGGCGGATCCAACGCGGCGGGCGCTGTTTGAGCGGCTGACGCGGGATGGGGAGTTGACGGTGCATGCGTTGACGGCGCGGGCGGGCGTGTCGCAGCCGGCGGTGTCGAAACATTTGACGGTGCTGAAGCGGGCACGGCTGGTGAATCAACGGCGGGATGGGCGGGAGATGCACTATAGCGCGCAGCCGAAGTCGCTGGCGCCGCTGGTGGATTGGATGGCGTTTTATGGGGTGTTCTGGAGAGAGAAGTTCAGCAAGTTGGAAGATGTTTTGGAGAGGATGGAGCCATGAGTCAACACGGGAGTGAAATCAAGAGCGAAGTCGTGACGGATGCAGGGTCGGGGACGCGGTCTGTGGTGGTTGAGAAGGAGTTTGCGCATCGGCCGGAGAAGGTTTGGCGGGCGCTGACGGAGAGCGATCTGATTGGGCAGTGGCTGATGGAGAATGACTTTCAGCTGGAGGTTGGGCGGCGGTTTCAACTGCGGTCGCAGGCGGTCCCGGGGTGGGATGGTGTGATTGATTGCGAGGTGTTGGTGGCGGAGCCGTACGAGCGGCTTTCGTATAGCTGGGGCACGATGGGGATGGAGAACGCGGTGGCGTGGACACTGACGCCGACTGCGGGCGGGACGTTGCTGCGGATGGAGCAGTCGGGCTTCCGTGAGGACCAGGAGGCGAATTACAAGGGTGCGATGTATGGCTGGCGGAAGTTCATTGGCCAGATGGAGCGCGTGGTCGACGAGATTCGTACAGGAGGCGTTATGAAGGCGAGAGAGATTGGGTATTGGGTGTGCACGGTGCTGGTTGTGTTCTTTATGTTGCCGGGCGGAATTTTCTACTTGATGCGCGCGCCGGCGGCGGTTGAGGGGATGCGGCAGCTGGGGTTCCCGCTGTACGTGGTGATTCTTCTGGGCGTGTGGAAGGTGCTGGGGTCGATTGCGCTGGTGGTGCCGGGGTTTGCGCTGCTGAAGGAGTGGGCGTACGCGGGGATATTTTTCGATCTGACCGGAGCGGTGGTGGCGGATGCTGCCACGGGCGGTGCTTGGTGGCATGTGGCAGCGCCGTTGGTGATCCTTGTGATCTTGTATGGGTCGTGGGCGCTGCGGCCGGCTAGCCGGAGGTTGGTGGCCTCGGCCTGAGGATGCGGTTGTTACTGGAGTCAGCTGCGACGGCGACGCGGTTGGTGATTCGCCGGGGACTAGGGTTGACTGGGGTTATAGACCCAGAGGTCGTTCAATGCGGTTGCGCCGCCGTCTGGGCCGGAGAGAATGCCCCATCCAGCGAATAGCCACAGATTGCCGCTGCTATCGCGCCAGGATGCGGAGTTATACCGTGAACCTGGGATGTTCGCACTCGAAGGCGTCCCTTCGATACCATAGACGCCTCCTTGCAGCCCGATCTCAGGCCCGCCCATCCAAATCCATTCTTGTTTGGCCATATTGAATTCCCACAGGTCATTCAATGGCCCATCGGCATCGGTGGAATCGATTCCATTGCCGCCAAAAATCCACAGATTTCCAGCTGTGTCGAGCCAGCCAGTTGATCCAAACCGTCCGGACGGGGCGTTACTCGCCGCGGCAACGCCAAGGGCGCCGTAGGAGCCGGGGGGTGGCGACAGGACGCCGTTCACCAGAACATCGCCGGCGGTTCCCGCCATCCAGGCCCATTGCTTTGAAGTTGGGTTGAACTTCCAAAGATCGTTCAAGTTGCCGCCGCCAAATAACCACACGTTGCCGCTTGCATCTGTCCACGCGGTGGAACTGGCGCGACTCGACGGATGATTGCCCGCCGCCGGCGTTCCCAGGGTCCCGTAAACGCCAGCTTCGTTGGGTATCGTTCCGCCGTTACCGCTCACCCAGGTCCATTCCATAGTGGCCGGAGTAAATTCCCAAACGTCGTCAAATGCGGCTCCGGCACCGAGCCCTAAGCTGACTCCGTATCCACCAAACAACCAAAAGTTGCCGTTCTGATCGATCCAGCCTGTGCTGGCCGATAGTCCTGGCGGAACATTGTTGGGAGCTGGCACGCCCTGGACGCCATAAGTACCGACCTGCCCAGACAGGTAGGTGCCTATCGTATTGCTTCCGCCCACCCAAGCCCACTTTCCGGACGTTGGATTGAATTCCCAGAGGTCATTCAAATAACCCTCGCTTCCCTGGGAGTCAATTCCATAACCGCCAAAGAGCCAGAGATTTCCTGCGCTATCGGTCCACGTGACGGAGTTCTCTCGCCCTCCCGGAATATTCGACGAACTGGGTGTGCCGAGCGTTCCATACACACCCGGTTGACCGCCAGAGCCCGGCCCCAAATATGCCGGCAAGGTCTCGATGGTGCTCGACCCTCCCTTCCAGGTCCATTCGTTGGTTGCGGGAGTATAGGCCCAGAGGTCGTTCAAGAGACCTTCCGCAGGGGCCGGATTACCGTCTAGTCCATCCCCTCCAAAGAGCCAGAAAGTTCCGTCCTTGCCCGTCCAATAGGCAGAAGAGTTTCTTCCTCCGGGAACAGTCCCGGCTCCTTTGCCGTTGTAAGCAACACCCACCCCTAAGGTCCCGTACCAAGGGTCTGAGTTATAGGGCTCCGAGTCGGGCCCCGGCCAGCCCAGCGGGGTGAAAGTGTCTGCCTCAGCTCCTCTCATCCAGGTCCATTCCTTAGCTGTACTTGGTGGGGTTATCCCGCCGCCACCTCCAGTACCGCCGCCTCCGGTATTGCTGGTCCCACCACAGCCGGCAACAAAGAACGAAATCGACGCCATCAATAAGACGGGACGACTGGACCGAAACCATCGCACTTGCATCCGCACTCCCTTAAGTCTCTGCTTAGGATTTGGCGAGAATTATAGCGCCAAGCCAAACCACGGTTGCGGCGGCGTGATGGCTAATGGACGCTGCCGGGAGGCGTGGTGCGGCGCAGGGCTACCAATCGGCGGAGGCTTTGCAGGGGGCGGAGGTGTCGCCGAGGGGAAGGGTTAGGGTGCTGGGGTGGTCCTTGGTTTGGAGGAGGGTGATGTGGGCGACGCGGGCGTCGGCGCCGGACTGCTCGGCTACGGGCTTGATGGAGTTGTAGTTCTTTTCGGAGTAGGGGTTGTTGAGGGCGTTGACGATTAGGCGGAGTTGGGAGCCTTTGGGAGCGCGGTTGGCGAACCAGAACATGGGCTTGATGACGTATTGCTCGGGTTGGTTGGCAGGGATCGGCTCAGCGTGCTCGAGGCTGTTGCGGTAGCGGGCGCGGAGGACGAATTCGTTAAGGAAATGGGACTTGCCGTCGGGTGTGACGAGGAAGAGGGAGGAGTCGAGGTCGGTGTCGGGCGCATCGATGGAGAGCCAGAGGGTGAGGTTGACGTAGCCGGCGATCTCGGTGGGTTCGGTGAAGGGCGCGGAGTGGAAGATGAGGCCGTCGCCGTGGAGGTCGGCGCCGGGTTGGTTGTGGCTGGCGTCGGGGTCACCGACTTCGTCGGCGGCGCTGAGGTCGTTGGGGTCGGAGAGGAAGGTGGCGCCGGTGGCGTTGGTCTGCGTGGTGGAGAGCAAGCCGGAGTGGTAGATGCTGGTGGCTCCGCCGGTGGCGTCGAGGTAGAGGGTCTCGGACTTTTTGCTGACGGTGGCCAGGGAGTCGGCGTACTTCCAGCACTCGGCCTTGGGGCCGCTGACGTAGTAGGCGACGTGGTTCTGGAGGAAGGCGGGTTTGGGGGCGGACTTCATGGTGAAGTCGTACCACTCGCGGTGCAGGCGGAGGACGTCGAGGAGGGAGGCGGGGCCGTAGTGCTCGTCGCCGATGGTGGCTTTGGGTTCGCGGGTGCCGGGGTGGTCCCAGGGGCCGATGACGAGGTAGTAGTTGTCGAGGGTGGACTTGTCGGTGGCGGTGATGTGGTCGGCGTAGTAGGAGAGGGTGCCGGGCTGGTCGCCGTCGACGGCTCCGGTGAGGACGAGGATGGGGAGTTTGATGCCGGCGACCTGAGCGGCGCTGAGGCCGAGATTTTTCCAGAAGCTGTCGATGTCAGGATGCTGGAGCCAGAGTTGAAAGTCGGTGTCGGTGCTGCCGGCGTAGCGGTCGAACTGATTGAAGGGGGCTTTGGCGAGGTAGAGACGCTTGGCGGCGTTGGACCAGAGCGTGTCGTCGGAGAAGACGGATTCGTTGAGGGTGCGGCCGTTGGTGTAGGTGAGCCACTGCATCATGTAGGTGGACATGGTGTTGGCGTAGTAAGGAACGTCGGCGCCGGGGCGGACGCTGGCTACGGGGACGATGGTGACGAGGTGGGGAGGATGCTGGGAGGCTGTCTGCCATTGATCGCCGCCGGCGTAGGAGCCTCCGAACATGGCTACCTTGCCGTTGGACCAAGGCTGCTTGGCGAACCACTCGACGGCGTCGTAGCCATCCTTAGCGTCCTGGATCATGGGATGGAAGACGCCTTCGGAGTCGCCGCGGCCGCGCGTGTCGACGTAGGCGTAGATGTAGCCGCGGCGGGCGAAGTAGGAGCCGCTGGGATGCGAGGTCGCGGCGGGGTAGGGGGAGAGCATGAAGATGACTGGGAGGGGACCGGGGAAGGGCTCGGGCTTATAGAGCGTGGCGTTCAGGTTTACGCCATCGCGCATGGGGATCTTCACATGCATTTGAGCTGGTAGTCGCTGGGCTTGTCTTGCGCGGAAGAAGCAGCGGGAGGGTTGCGGGCTGCTGGGCCTGGGCGGGAGAGGACGCGATCGCGGAGATGGCGACTAAGGCGAGGATGAGCGGGCGCATGCTGAAGGATAGTCCCGGTTTGAGGGGTTGGCGGAGATTAATTTGTGGGTGGTGGGGATTCGATTGGGGTGGTGAGGAGGGTTTGCTGGGGGTGGGTGGTGGTGAGGGCGTAGAGGGCGAACTGGCGGGTGGTTTGGGAGCGGAGTTCGAAGAGGAGTTGGGCGCGGCCGGTGGCGTCGGGGTCTACGGCGTCGATGGGGATGAGGCGGGGGGTGCGGTCGAGGTGGGTGGCGTCGGTGATGGAGAGGAGGGTTAGGTGGAGGTGGGTGTTGGGGTCGGGTTGGGCGATGAGGGTTAGGTAGAGGGGGCCGGCGGTGGTGAGAGGGAGTTCGGCGGTGAGGATGTAGGTGGGGGTGGTGGTGTCGGCGAGGGTGTAGGCGTGGAGATGGGCGTTCTCGAGTGTGATGGGTGGAGGTGGTGGCTGGGATTGGACCCGGGTCGGAGAATCCGGATGCGTGGCACCCGGTTTTGTGGCAGCGGGGGTTAGGTGGTTGAAGGCGATGTAGTGGGTTAGGGAGGGGAGGGCGAGGGTTTCGAGGGCTTGCAGGGTTTGGGCTTGGGTGGTGGGGGAGGGCCAGGTGTAGGCGAAGGTTTCGGGGGCGCGGTTGGCGGCGTCGGATACGGCTGCGGCCTGGTGGAGATCGGGCGGCAGGGTGGTGAGTTCGGGAGGGGTGGCGGGTGCGGCGGGGGCGGAGGATTGAAGGATGGGGCGATCGGGGTCGTCGAGGATGGGCGTGGTGGGCGCGGTTACGTAGGCTTGCTGCTTGGGTTGTTCTTTTTGTGGGTTGGGAGGTGCGGGCGGGGTGGTGTCGGTGTCGGCTTCGGCGAGGGAGGGTGGAGTGGGACGAGGAGGACTTCGGGGTGGTGGCGGCTGCTGCTTCGGTGGGAGTGAGGAAGTTTCCGTAGGCGGTCCAGGAGGGTGCGGAGGTGGAGGGGAAGGTGTGGGCGGATTGGATGTTGAGGGCTCCGATAGTTTGGCCGGCGTGCTGGAGGAGGTAGAGGGTTCCGGGTTGGAGGGCGAAGGGGATGGGTTGGGCGAGATAGATGCCGGCGTCTTCGAGATGGGCGTTGATGAAGAGGGAGACGGGGAGGAGGCGCGCGGCGGTGGGGTGAGCGAGGTCGCCGGTCCACTCGTATACAGCGATGGCGCGGGTGACGGGGGTGGTTGAGACGGGGTGGTCGGTTTGGGCGTGGAGGGGCTTGACGCTGAGTGCGGAGATGAGGAAGAGGCAGCCGATGA
Organism: uncultured Acidobacteriaceae bacterium; assembly: GCA_963796535.1. Classification (GTDB taxonomy): domain Bacteria; phylum Acidobacteriota; class Terriglobia; order Terriglobales; family Acidobacteriaceae; genus Granulicella. Next base: position 140,968 of record CAWCMO010000005.1, on the reverse strand, counting down.
CGGGCCGGAGGTGCATGCTTGCGATGGTAGTCGAGGTGGATGCGCGGATTTTTATGGGAATTGCGATGAGCATGTTCTGTTGAATGTCCGGGGTGGTGCTCGCACGGAGGGTGGAGTGACGAGATAATAGACGGAACGACTCTCCATGGGATGGTGATGAAGCAAATTGAGAGGGAGAGCCGTAGCTGACGATGAATGGTGCTGACCCAGTCGTAGAGCCGAGAATGATTCCTGCCGGAGAGGCTGCTTCCGCGGCGGACGCGGAGTCGTTGCAGGGACCAGAGCCGGTGCTGCGCGCAGGGGGTGGCGCTGTGCGTGGATCTGGATGGCACGCTGGTGAAGTCGGATACGCTGCTGGATACGGTGCTGGTGGTGGCGCGGCAGCGGCCGATGGAGCTGGTGCATATACCGGGATGGATTGCGCAGGGGCGGGCGGCGTTCAAGCGGCACCTGACTGAACTGGTGACGCTGGATGTGGAGCATCTGCCGTATAACCGGCCGCTGCTGGAGTATCTGCGGCGAGCAGTATGGCGAGGGGCGGGAGATTTATCTGGCCACTGCCGCTGATCGCGAATTGGCGGAGCGGATTGCGGCGTACCTGGGAATCTTTGCGGGAGTGCTGGCTTCGGATGGGGCGACGAATCTGGCCGGCGGAAACAAGCTGGCGGCGTTTCGCGCGAAGTTTGGGGAGAATTTCTGCTACATCGGGAATGCGCGACCGGATGTGGAGTTGCTGGCGGCGTGCGTGTCGCCGATGGTGGCGAATCCTGACCGAGCGCTGCGTGCGGGGATGAAGCGCAAAGGAACGGTGGCGGTGGCGCGGTTTGAGGATCGCGGGCCGGCGCTGCGGAGCTGGCTGAAGGCGATTCGGCTGCACCAGTGGGCGAAGAATGCGCTGCTGTTTGTGCCGCTGCTGCTGGCGCACCAGTGGCATCTGCGGACGTTTGGCGGGGCGGTTACGGCGTTTTTCAGTTTTGGGATGTGCGCGTCGGCGACGTACATCCTTAATGACTTGCTGGATCTGGAGGCGGATCGACGGCATCCGCGGAAGCGGCGGCGGCCGTTTGCGGCGGGAGATTTGTCGGCGATTGCGGGAGTGATGGTGATGGGTTTGCTGATGCTGGGCGCGCTGGCGCTGGCGTTGGCGCTGCCGCACGTCTTCAACGCGCTGCCGGGGACGGCGGTGCTGGCGAGTCCTTACAGCTTCCTGGGATGGCTGGCGCTGTATACGACGGTGACGCTTTCGTACTCGCTCTATTTGAAGCGGAAACTGCTGCTGGATGTGTTTGTGCTGAGTGGGCTGTACACGGTGCGGATTATGGCCGGAAGTGCGGCGACGGGGATTCCGATGTCGCCGTGGCTGGCGGGGTTTGGCGTGTTCTTCTTCCTGTCGCTGGCGTTTGTGAAGCGGTTCAGCGAGCTGGAGGGGCTGCGGGAGCGCGGTGCGTCGGTGAGCAATGGGCGGGGGTATTTTGTGAGCGACCTGGAGCAGTTGCGCGCGCTGGGAACAGGCGCGATGTATGCGGCGGTCGTGGTGCTGTCGATCTACATTAACAACCCGGAGACGAACTTTCTTTATGCGCATCCGGTGCGGTTGTGGGTGGTGGTGCCGGTGCTGCTGCTGTGGTTGAGCCAGGTGTGGATGTTGGCTAGCCGCGGGGAGATGCATGATGATCCGGTGGTGTTTGCGATTACGGATAAGCGGAGTTTGCTGCTGGGTGTGTTGATGGCGGCTGTGATTCTGTGGGCGCTTTAGGGGACGGGCTTTTAAAAACTGTCCTGCCGGACGGGCCCGCTGCGCGCGGAGCGGGCGTTCGCACGCCTTTTTATTGCTTCGCGTGGGCCTCCCGTTGGTCGGGAAGAAAATATAGTTCGCGACCAACGGGAGCGCCTAGCCGAAGGCATCTGTCCGCAACGGAGTTGCCGCTCCACGCGTAGTGGGCCCGTCCGGCAGGACAAGCGTGTCGAGGTCCTAAACAAAGGAAGGCTTTGGGTCGCAGGTCTGCCTATCATTTATCCTGAAGCTTCGACATCATGAGTGCAGCGATTCCAGAACTGAAGCAATTTGATGAGGCGGAGCTTGACCGCGTGTTTGCGGAGCTTGAGGCCGAGGTGTCGGCGCAGACGCGTGCGCTGACGAGCGATGAGGCGATGGAGGCGTTCCGGCTGGAGTGGCTGGGGCGTAAGCAGGGACGGCTGGGGCAGCTTGAGCGCGGCGTGGCTGAAGTCGGCGCCGGTTGAGGCGAAGAAGTTGTTGGGCGTTCGGTTCAACAAGCTGAAGGCGCAGATTGAAGAGGCTCGGGCGGGTAGCCAGGGAGCGGGGCTGAAGACGTCAGGCGCGGGGCTGGATGTGACGCTGCCGGGATCGGCGCAGAGGGTGGGGGCGGAGCATCCGCTGGTGAAGACGATGGCGGAGATTGTCAGCGTGTTTCAGCGGATGGGGTATTCGGTTGGGTTGGGGCCGGAGGTGGAGACGGATTTTTATAACTTTGAGGCGCTGAACTTTCCGCCGAATCATCCGGCGCGGGATACGCAGGACACGCTGGTGGTGGCGGGGCAGGAGGGCAAGCCGCTGCGCGAACGGCTGCTGATGCGGACGCATACGTCGCCGGTGCAGATACGGTCGATGCTGGAGCAGGCGCCGCCGCTGCGGCTGGTGATTCCGGGCAAGGTGCATCGGAATGATGCGGCCGATGCGACGCACTCGCCGGTGTTTCACCAGGTGGAGGGGTTGTGCGTCGATACGAATATTACGTTCAGTGATCTGAAGGGCACGCTGGATTTTGCGATGAAGGCGTTCTTCGGGTCGGCGGTGAAGACACGGTTCTTTCCGAGCTTCTTTCCGTTCACGGAGCCGTCAGCGCGGATGTGCAGATCAGCTGCATTTTCTGCGGAGGAAAGGGTTGTCGGAAGTGCAAGCACTCGGGATGGATTGAGTTGTTGGGATGCGGGATGGTGGATCCGGCGGTGTTCGACGTCGGTGAATGAGCGGCGAGTGGAGATGGGGCGCGAGCCGGTGTATGACACGCGGAAGATCAGCGGGTTTGCGTTTGGGATGGGCGTGGATCGGATCGCGATGATGAAGTATGGCATAGCGATATCGGGCTGCTGTACTCGGGGGATATGAGGTTCCTGGAACAGTTTGCGTAGGAGCGAGAAACTTGTGTGAGTCAAAGGGGTAGGTGGTTGGTATTATCGTTGGCACATGAGAATCCTTCTTGTGCGGTGATCCTCCTGTTGGCAAGGGTCTGGCGTGTGCGCAGGCGCATCCGCGCGATGGCGAGATTCATGATGCCGATACGCTGCGGTGGTGGCATACGACGGAGGCGCTGTCGGGGGATGCGATGGAGGGGCGGGATACGGGGTCGGCGGCGTATCAGCGCGCGGCGGAGTATGTGGCGGGGCGGTTCAAGGCTGCGGGGTTGCTGCCGGCGGGGGATGATGGCACTTACTTCCAGAGGGTGCCGATGCATGAGGTGCAGGTCGAGCCGGCGGGGACGAGCTTTGTGGTGGAACGGGCGGGTGGGGCGTTGAGGCTTGATTTCTTGCAGGAGATTACGGTGGCGGCTTCGGAGACGGCGCTGCGCGAGGGGGCGGGGGCGCTGGCGTTTCGGGGGTACTGCGGCAAGGAGGCGATGACGGAGGTCGCGGGCAAGATTGTGGTTTGCTTTGGGACGCAGCGGATGGGGCTGCCGAATGGCGGCGAGCGGGCGGCGAATGCGCAGGCGGCGGGGGCGCTGGGGGTGGTGAATGTCGATGACCCTTACTTTACGATTGAGCCGCCGCGGTGGCCGTATGCGTATGCGCGGAGCGTGACGCTGCGGGAGGCGGGCGGTGAGGGCGTGTGGTTGGGGACGATGCTGCCGGGGATGCGGTTGAGTGCGGAGGCGTTTGCGAAGTTGCTGGCGGGGTCGGGGAAAGATGCGGCGGAGATTTTGAAGATGGGAGGGGCGAAGCAGCCGCTGCCGAACTTTGAGATTCCGGGGAAGCTGCGGGTGAGGCTGAAGCTTGTCGAGCAGGGATTTCAGTTCGCCGAATGTGCTGGCGGTGAGGCCGGGGTCGGATGCGCAGCTGGCGGGGCAGTATGTGGTGGTCGCGGCGCATCTGGATGGATATGGGTATGGGACGCCGGTGCATGGAGACAATCTTTATAACGGCACGCTGGATGATGCGGCGTATGTGGCGCTGCTGATTCAGATGGCGGATGACTTGAAGGCGGGGGCGGCGGGTCATCGTGGGTTGACTGCGGTGAGTTATTCGCCCGGTGGGCAGAGCGATGGTGGAAGCGATGTGATCGATAAGGGAATTACGTTGGTGCCGACGAAGCGGTCGATTTTGTTTTGCGCGTTTACGGGGGAGGAGAAAGGGCTGCTGGGGTCGAGTTGGTTTGTGAAGCATCCTACGGTGCCGGTGGAGGAGTTGGCTGCGGATATTAATCTTGATCAGCTGCGGCCGTTGTTTCCGCTGAAGATTATGACTGCCGAGGCGGTGAACGAGACCACCTTGGGGGCGACGGCGCGGGAGGTTGGGAAGGGCATGGGCATTGAGATTCGCGAGGACCGGGAGCCGGAGCGGGGGCTGTTGCGGCGGGCGGATCAGTATCCGTTTCTGAAGATTCATGTGCCGGCGATCAGTTTTATCTTTGGGTACGATCCGGGGACGGATGCGGAGAGGCGGTATCGGGAGTGGTATGAGGTGCGGTATCACCGGCCGCAGGATGACTTGACGCAGCCGGTGGATTTTCAGGCGGCGGAGACGTTCGATGTGTTTTTCTATCGGCTGGTGGAGACGGTGGCGGATGCGGGGGTGCGGCCGTCGATTTTGCCGGATAGCCAGTTCGCTGAGAAGAAGTAGGCGAGGTGGTGGACGTGGCTCTGAGACAATAAAAGGGATGTGCCTGAGCGCGTTGCGCCGGGCGAACCTGATGGTTAGGAAAGTACTGCTTCGCAATGGATATTCTCACTTCTTGGTTGCGCTCGTATTTGCCGGCGCTTGATGTTTCGGACGCTCAGCTTGCGGAAGATTTGACGCTGCGGGGGATTGCTGTTGAAGGCGTCTTCGCGGTGGAAGGTGGGGTTGGCGGATCTCGTTTCGAGATGGATATCACGACCAATCGCGTGGATGCGATGAATCATTATGGGGTGGCGCGGGAGGCGGCTGCGATTTATAACGTCGCGCTGAAGCCGCTGAGGCGGCTCCGGTGGACCCGGGTCGAAGTCCGGACGCGGGGCACCCGGATCATGGCCAGCGTCGTGGAGCTCTGAGGGGTTTCCGGTTCGCATTGAGGCTGGTGATTTGTGCGGGCGGTTTACGGCGCGGGTGATTCGCGGGGTTAAGGTGGGGCCTGTTTCGGGGTTGATTGCGGAGTATTTTGCTGCGCTGGGGCAGAAGCAGATTTCGGCGCCGGTGGATGTTACGAACTTTGGCTGGATGGCGATGGGGCAGCCTACGCATGTGTTCGACCTGGACAAGATTGTTGGCGGGATTGTGGTGCGGCGGGCACGCGCGGGCGAGAAGCTGATGCTACTGGATGGGACGGAGAAGACGCTGGTTGCGGAAGACCTGGTGGTTGCTGATGAGGAGAAGGCACTGGGGCTGGCGGGCGTGATGGGTGGATGGGATTCGCGCGTAACGGAAGAGACGAAGAATATTTTGGTGGAGGCGGCTTGGTTTGATCCGGCGGCGGTGCGAGCAAGTTCGCGGCGGCATGGATTGCATACGGATGCTAGTCATCGATTTGAGAGGGGTGCGGATTTTGATGCGGCGCCGGTTGCGAACAACCTTGTGACGCGGATGGTTGTAGAGCAGAGTGGCGGCGAGGTCGTTGGGCCGCTGGTGGATGTGGTGGTGGCGGAGATTGCGGCGAAGACTGCGGAGCGTAAGGCGATTTCGCTGAAGGTTAGTGAGGTGCGGCGGCATCTTGGAACTACCGCGGATGGGTTGGGGATTGGCGAGGAGGTTGTTGCGCAATATTTGAGCGCGCTTGGGTGCGGGCTTACGCAGACTTCGGCGGGGGAGTATGCGGTGAAGCTGCCTAGCTGGCGGTTGGATTTGGAACGCGAGATTGACCTGGTTGAAGAGGTCGCGCGGGTGTATGGGTACAACCGGTTTGCGGATACGCTGCCGAGCTTTGCGGGGGCGGTGCGAGAGTTGCCGCATGTGGAGCAGGAGCGAACGATTCGCGAGGCGCTGCGGGCGCTGGGATTTACGGAGGCGGTGTCGAGCACGTTTGTGTCGGCGGAAGAGGCGGAGGAGTTTGGCGGGGGTGCGGTGGCGATTGGGAATCCGCTGAGCGCGGAGGCTGGGATGCTGCGGCCGTCGCTGGCGCCGGGGATGGCGACGATGCTGGCGCTGAATCTGCATCGCGATGTGAGTAGCGTGCGGCTGTTTGAGATGGGTACGGTGTTCGGCGGGTCTACGGTGGAGGTGCAGGAGCGGGTTGGGCTGGCGCTCGGTGCTACGGGCGCGGCGGTGGCGAGCTCCTTGTACAAAGCTGAGGACGCGCTGTTTTATGAAGTGAAGGGTGCTGTCGAGGCGCTGCTGGCGAAGTTTTCTAGTGAAGTTAGATTTGATGCGAATGAGCTGCCGGCTTGGATTGCGGAGGGGCGCGGGGCGAGGGTGTTGCTGGCGGGAGAGCCGGTCGGAGTGTTTGGGGAGTTGAGTGCGGCGGAGTTGCAGGCGAGGAAGTTGCGGCAGCCTTGCGTGATTGCGGTGATCGACGGGCAGAGGCTGTTTGAGACGGCGCTGCGGCAGCCGGTGTCGCGGGAGTTGTCGCGGTTCCAGGCGGTGGAGAGAGATTTTTCGTTTGTGTTTCCGGATGCGGTGACGTGGGCGGCGATCGATGCGGCGCTGCATGGTGCGGGTGCGGCCGATGAGTTGCGGAGTGTGCGGCCGGTGGAGATCTTCCGCGATGCGAAGGGTAAGGCGGTTGCGGAAGGATCGTATTCGCTGCTGCTGCGGGTGGTGTTTCAGTCGAATGAGCGGACGCTGACGGATGAAGAGATTACGCGGTGGACGGAGTGGGTGGTGGCGGAGCTTACGGGGCTGGGCGGGACGCGGCGGGCGTACTGGGCGCAGGCGGGACGTTCTGCGGGAACGGCCGACGTCCACGCACGATACCGCTCTGACATGGGGCCCCCGGGGTCCTCGCGCAGCACGGCGAGGGGTTCTCGTGGTGGGGATGATCGGCGAGGCGAAAGCGCGAAGCACAGGCATCGGTAGGCGTGCAAGGAATAAAGGGAATTCAGGTAGGTACCTATGGGGTACGCACGCGGAATTCCGCGTCGGTGCGTCCTATACTTCGAGAGGAGAGGGCATGATTTTCGCCTTGAAGGAGTTGTATATGGGATCCACAAGTATCAGTGTCGATGAGTTCCATGCGCTGGAGCAGAAGGTGCTTCAGACCGTCGAGCTGATCAAGAGAGAGCGTGAGGGGAGATTTGTCGCCGAGGCCGAAGTGACGGCGATGAAGGCGGAGCTGTTGGCGCGGGCCGAAGAGCTTAAGCTGAAGGGCGAGGAGATTGCCGCGTTGCGGCAGGAGCTGGCGGCTTTGGGAGACGCGAATGCAGAGGTGAAGCATCTGCAGCGCGAGCGCGAGGCGGTTCGGCTTCGGGTTGAGAAGATGCTGGCGAGTATGGACGAGATTGGGTAGCAGGAGATTGAGCGTGCGTGGATACGAAGATGCGCGCACGCGGACGGAAGAGCGGGAGTTGACGTGGTAGAGACACAAACAAGAACGGCGGCCGAGATCTCGCGAGCGCAGCTTGCGGCACAAGACATGGAAGCCGTTGTCGTGGACATCTATGATCAGATTTACCAGCTACGGGGCATGAATCCGGAGCATATTGAGCGGTTGGCCGAGATGGTGGACTTGAAGATGCGCGCGGTGTCGGCGCATGGAGCGACGGTGGATTCGTTGCGCGTGGCGGTGCTGGCGGCGTTGAATTTCGCCGATGAGCTGGTGACGTTGCGGGCGAAGTACGACGCAGTGATCTCGGCAGCGGAGGCACACCGCCAGGCAGCGATGCAGAGCATGGTGCGGACGCGGGCGGGGTCGTTGATGGGGATGCTGGACGAGGTGCTTGATCAGCGCAAGGCGGGCTGACAGTGTCGTCGACGGCTGCGTGCTGCCTTTTAGCTTCTAGCTTTTAGCTTTCCGCTTCTCTTGTGGGGGCCTTGTAGATTGATGGCTCGGGTACTGGGGAGCGAGGCTTCGGTCAGGGCAGGCTGAGGGTGATGGGGTGGCGGGAAATTCCTTGATATAAAGAGCGTCGTGCCGGATGATGGAAACCACGCGAACTTAGGGTTCGCGTCCGGAGATTTCCATGCTCAAGAAAGCTGGCGTCGTTTCAGTTGCTGCGGGTGTGCTGGCAGTTGCGGCAACGATGCTGGTCGCGCAGGGATTGGTTGCGCAGGGAACGGATACGAAGGCTGCAGCTGCGGATGACTATCACGCCAATCCAAAGTTTCTTGATGCGGTGAAGGAAGCCAAGCAGATGGAGCGTGAGAAGCAAACGCTCTTTGCGGCCGATGCTTATAAGAAGGCAAACAAGATTGCTGGTGGGCGATGTGTCGAATGCCTGGCGGGCGCTTACAAGATGCAGATGAAGGAGGGCAGCTTCAAGGACGCAATCGGCACGGCGATGGAGATGGAGGCGATGGGAACCACGCCGATGGTGAAGTCGGTTGCGGAGTACGATCGCGGGCGCGCGCTGATGGGGAAGGATGGGGACAAGCCAAAGCCGGAGCAACTAGAGGCGCAGTTGCAGGCGTTTCAGCAAGCAGCCAACACGTATCCGCAGAACGTGGCTGCGGTGTTCAGTGAGGGGCAGGTGCTGGCGCAGCTAGGTCGGATGGATGAGGCCAGGAAAAGCTTTCAATCGTGCCTGAGCAGCCTGCCAGCTGGAGACACGGCGTATTTGCGGGTGAAGCACTTTGCGGAGGACCCGGAGCTGTCGACGCACAAGATGGCTCCGCCATTTGAAGTGACGGCGATGGATGGAACGAAGTTCAACCTGGATGCGATGGGTGGGCGGGTGGTGCTGATTGACTTCTGGGCGACGTGGTGCGGACCGTGTAACCGGGAGCTGCCGCACATGAAGAAGATTGCGAAAGAGTTTGCGAACGATCCGCTGGTGATCATCAGCGTGAGTTGGGACAGCGACGAGGCGAAGTGGAAGGACTTCGTGGCGAAGAATGAGATGACTTGGGTGCAGTACCGGGATGCGGACCATGCGCTGGGTAATGAATTTGAAATTAATTCCATACCGCATTACTTCACGATTGATTCGGATGGGGTGCTGACGGCCGAGATGCTGGGCGAGGATCAGGACGTGGAGGGGAAGTTGAAGAAGCTGATTGCAAAGGCGCGGGAGGCGAAGGTGCAGGCTGCGCAGGCGGGTGGAGTGGCGAGTGTCGCGGCGGGCCCGGGAAATTAGCCGCGGCTGGCGGAGTTGCGGAATCTTTGCCGGGTTGCGGAAACTGACAGGTTGCGGAATCTTCGTAAGCCGGATAGCATCCAAGGCAGAGACTGGCCTGCAAAGCAGGTACGGCGAATACCGCAGGTTGAACCAATACTTAATGAACAGGGTTTCGGCTCGTATATATGGCTCGGTGTGCTAGGTCCGCCAGTCCGGAAAGCCTAAAGAGCCACGGCTGGAGCCCACCGCTTAATGGCGGGTTCACCTGCGCCTCACCGTACGGCCCAGCGGGTCGGTCTTTTTAAGTGCAGTGGTTAGTGATTAGTGGGTAGTGAGTAGTAAGTGAGTGGTGGGACGGTGGGCTTGCCCGCGTATGCTTTTAGGGGTGAGCGATTTAATTCAGACAGCGATGGTGATGGTTCCGCGTGTGTTGCGTGTGGGGCCGTGGCGCGTGTCGATGTATGGAGTTTGTGCGGCGGTCGGGTTGGTGGCTGCGTTGGGGTTGAGTTTGAAGACGCCTCGGCTGGTGGGGCTGGAGGCTGAGCGGGTTTGGGATGCGGGACTGTTTGCGGTGATGGCTGCGTTTGTTTGCTCGCGGCTGTTGCTGATTGCGGGGGACGTGCATGCGTTTGTGCGGCTGCCGCTGGTTTTGCTGGCGCTGCCTTCGTTTACGTATGGGGGGATGGTGCTTACGGTGGTGGCAGTATTGGCGTATCTGCGGTGGAAGCGGCTGCCGTTGCTGAAGGTTGCGGACGCCTGGGCGCCTTGTGCGGCGGTGTTGGCGGCGATGCTGAGCGTGGGGAGATTCTTTGAAGGAACGGAGTTGGGAATGCCGACGCGACTGCCTTGGGGGATGGTGACGGCGGAGAGCGCAGGTTTGCGGTTGCATCCTGTGGCGGTGTACGCGGTGATTGCGTCGGTGGCGCTGGTGGTCGTGCTGATGGGTTTGTTGCGGCGGAAGATGCGGGATGGGAAGGTTGCGGGTGTGGCGCTGGCGGCGGGAGGCGCGGTTAGCTTTCTGCTCGACATGGTGACGCAGCCGGTTGAGATGAGGGCGGGGGCCTGGCTTGATCCGGCACAGTGGGTTGCTGTGGTTGCGATGCTGATTGGTGGGTTGATGCTTACGTTGACGAAGGAGATTGTCTAGATGCCGTCGAAGAACATGTTGCCGAAGGGGAAGAGACGCCAGAGCGTGAAGCAGGAGTATCGGGCTGCGCGGACGGTGGCGCAGGAGCGCGAGGCAGCACTGCGGGAGGCGGGGGAGAGTGTGGAGTCGCTGGGGCCGGCGCTGTATGACACAGCGGACTTTACGCCGCATGTGTCTCCGTTTGCGGGGCGGCCGGGGTTGGTGACGAGTGGGCCGAATGGGGGTAAGCATCCGCAGGAGGAGGCGGACATGTCGGTGCGGCGGTATGGGGTGCCGAGGCTTTATGTGGAGCCGGAGGTTGAGCGAGAGATCACGGTGCTGGATGATCTGGAGGCTGAGGATGGGGTGCGGAGTTTTGCGGCCGAGGCTGCTGCGGCGGGGATGCGGCTGGATGCTTATTTAGCAAAGGCGATTCCGGAGATCAGCAGGGCGCGGGTGGTGTTGCTGATCGATGGCGGACAGGTGACGGTGGAGGGCAAGCCGGGTAAGGCGAAGCAGAAGTTGAAGGGTGGGGAGTGGATTGAGATTGAGGGTGATCCTAAGCCTGCGCCGCTGAATGCTTCGCCGGAAGATATTCCGCTGACGATTGTGTATGAGGATGACGACCTGGCGGTGGTGGATAAGCCGGCGGGGATGATGGTGCATGCGGGGTCTGGCGGGGCGGAGCATAATCGCGGGACGCTGGTGAATGCGTTGCTGTTTCACTTTGGCGGTGAGGCTGGAGAGCTGAGCTCGGTGGGTGGAGCGTTGCGGCCGGGGATTGTGCATCGGCTGGACAAGCAGACGAGTGGGCTGATTGTGGTTGCGAAGAATGACGTGACGCATCGGGCGCTGGGCGAGATGTTTTCGGAGCGGCGGTTGCGCAAGACCTACCTTGCGCTGGTGCATGGCGAGGTGAAGGGCGAGGAAGGGACGATCCAGTTGCCGATCAGCCGCGATTTGATGCGGCGGATTCGGATGACGACCAAGCGGGCGAGCGGGCGCAGCGCGGTGTCGCACTGGAAGGTGCTGGAGCGGGTGAAGGGACCTTATGGGAAGTTCACGCTGCTGGAGGTGCGGATTGAGACGGGGCGGACGCACCAGATCCGGGTGCACATGCAGGCGATCGGGCATCCGGTGGTGGGCGATTTTCTGTATGGAGCGCCGCACCGGATTCGGCGGGTGGAGGGTGTGACGAAGGGTTCGGCGGCGGGGGAGGGGGAGGACGGCAGCCTGTCGCTGGAACGGAATTTTCTGCATGCGGCGCAGTTGGAGTTCGTGCACCCACGGACGGGGAAGACGTTGGCGCTGGAGGCGGGGCTTCCGGAGGAGCTGGGGGTATTGCTGGAGCAGCTTCGGGGGTAGAAGAGTAGAGCCAGGCGGGCGCAGGGGCCGTCCAATTGGTACGATGGACGTATGAACCTTTTTAGAAGTGCGCGCTGGGCGGGCATCGTGCTCGGCTGCGCCGCGATCGCGCTGGCCGGTGCGCAAAGCCCGCAGGCGCAGCAGACACAGACTCCGACAGCACAGTCGTCGACGACGAACCAGCAGAACGCAACTCCGCAAGATGCGGCGACACCTGCGCAGCAGACGTCGGGGGCTCAGCAGGCTCCGGGGGCGCAGCAACAGCCTGATCAAGAGCCGCCGCAGGCAACGGAGACGTTGCAACTGTTTTCGCGCGAGGTGGATCTGTTGTTCGCGGTTACCGACAAGCGCGGCAATTTTGTGAACGGGCTGCAGCAGCAGAACTTCGGGCTGCTGGATGATGGACGTCCGCCGGAGCGCATTATTCGCTTTGTGCAGCAGACGAATCTGCCACTGCGCGTGGGCATCATGATCGACACGTCGAGCTCGATTCGACAGCGGTTCGCGTATGAGCAGCAGGCGGCGATTGATTTTCTATTGCAGGTGATGCACCCGGTGGATCGGGCATTTGTCGAGGGGTTCGACGTGCAGACCGACATCGAGCAGGATTACACCAACCGCGTAGATCTGCTGGACAGCGGGATCAGCCGGCTGCGGCCGGGGGGCGGGACGGCGTTGTACGACTCGCTGTATAAGACGTGCCGCGATCAGATGCTGACATTGAAGCAGTCGGCGGACGTACGAAAGCTGATTGTGTTGGTGTCGGATGGCGATGATGATTACAGCCGTGCGACCGAAGACGATGCGATCAAGATGTGCCAGCGTGCAGAGACGATTGTGTACACGATCAGCACGAATACGGGGCCGAGCCGGGACAAGGGCGACGATACGCTGTTGAAGATCGCTGATGCGACGGGCGGTCGAGCGTTCTTTCCGGTGAAGATGGAAGACGTGTCGGAGGGCTTCCTGAATATCGAGGCGGAACTACGTAGCCAGTATTCGCTGGTTTATGTTCCGGCGGGATTCAAGCAGGATGGGTCGTTCCGGACCATCTATTTGCAGAGCCTGGATCCCCGTTACATTGTGCGCGCGAAGAAGGGTTATTTCGCACCGAAGCCTCCGGAATAGGGGGTTGCCGGGGCTCGCCTGAGGGTCTTTCGATCCGCGTCGGTGAGGGATGGCGCAACTTTCTCAGGGGAAGGCGGTCTATCCCTAGAGCGAGGTTCCTATGAATAAGTGTGCGTTGCGTTTCCTGTCTGCCGTATTGCTCATGGCACCGCTGGCTGGGGTGGCGCAGGAGCCGCCGGGCGTCGGCGAAGCGCTGAGGAACCTGACGTCGGAGCGGGTGAATCATACGTCGTTTACGTTCGACCACGACATGCTGCAGTCGGCCACGGGATTTCTGAATGACGGCGAAGGGCCTCCGATGCAGTTGAACAGCATCACGTTCGAGAACTACAAATTTCATGAGCCGGCGTTTTATATTCCGGAGAACATGCATGCGCTGGTGGCGTCGTTCAATGCCGCGGGATGGAAGCATCTGGTGGATCAGAATGTTTCGCCGCGAGAGGCGACGATGCCGCAGAAGCCGCTTACGGATCTGTGGCTGCACTTTACCGGACCGGATATCGATAGCGTGATGGTGCTGATTCGAGGCGTGCGGCAGATGAATGTGATCAAGGTGTCGGGGCAGTTGCGGCCGCTTGACATGGTTCATCTGAGCGGGCATTTTGGGATACCGAAGGTGGATCCGAATGCGGTGATGGTGCCGGCGCCTCCGGGGAAGTGATGAGGGAGAACGGGCGCGCGCTTTGCGCGCGGGAAGCGGGTTCCTCGCTGAGCTCGGAATGACAACTAGCAAAGGCAAAGGCAAAGGCAAAGGCACAGGCACAGGCAAAGGCAAGTGCAAGTGCAAGTGCAAAAACCAATACAGGGATCCTTCGCTTCGCTCTAGGATGACGGCGTAAAACAAGCAACGACAACGACAACGGCAAGTGCAGCGGCAAGAGCAGCGACAACGACAACGGCAAGAGCAAGAGCAGCGGCAAGAGCGGAGGTCAGACTTACCAGCCGTAGCGTTCTACTTCGCCGAGGAGGGCTAGCTTGCGTTCGGGGGGGAGGAAGCTGGCTTCGATGGAGTTGGCGGCTAGTTCGCGGAGCTGGTCGAGGGGGAACTCGAAGGTGCGGTGGGCGAGGAGATATTCGTCGAGGAGATTGGCGCCGAAGAATGGCGGGTCGTCGGAGTTGAGGGTGACCATGAGGCCTTCTTCGAAGTAGCGGCGGACGGGGTGGTCGTCGAGCGAGGGACAACAACCGGTGCGGAGGTTGCTGGTGATGTTGAGCTCGAGGGGGATCTGGCGCTGGGCGAGGACTTCGATGAGATCGGGGTCGTCCTGGGCGGAGAGGGCGTGACCGATGCGCTCGGCGCCGATGTTGACGGCGGCCCAGATGCTTTGCGGGCCGGTGTTCTCGCCGGCGTGGCAGGTGAGGCGCAGGCCGGCGGCTTTCGCATCCTGGTAGAGCTCGCGGAACTCGTGGGCGGGGCCGAGGAGCTCGTTGCCTCCAATGCCGATGCCGACGATGCTGGGGTAGAGGGGGTGGAGCTGGGCGGCTTTGCGGAAGACGCGGGCGCAGGCGTCGACGCCGAAGTGGCGGACGGCGTCGATGATCCAGAGGAGAGAGATGTTGAAGTCGCGCTCGGCGCGGGTGCGGCCGCGTTCAATGGCGGCGATGACGAGGTCGACGTCGAGGCGGTCCTGCCAGTAGAGGATGCCGATGGAGATGTAGGCTTCGGCGTGGCGGACGCCCTGGAGGGCGAGGTCGCGGAGCATGTTGTAGGTGATGAGCTCGTAGTCGGCGGGGGTGTGGAGGCGGGTGGTGACGGCTTTGAAGCAGAGCAGGAAGCTGGGGAAGTCGTGGTAGGAGTAGACGCCGCGGGCTTCGGGGAGGGTGAGGGGGGTGGGGTCGTTGCGGTGCGAGAGCTCGACTAGGGTTTCCGGGGTGATGGAGCCCTCGAGATGGAGGTGGAGCTCGGCTTTGGGGAGCCCGCGCAGCCAGGTTTCGGGGTCGGGCTGATCGGCTTTGGGGATCTGTCGGGCGCGTGCCATTGGATTAGTTTACATGCGCTCAGGCGAGAAGTGGCTGCCGGAGCGGATGGCGATGGCAGAACCTTCGGCCAGCAGGACGTGGTGGGCTGCGCGTCGGTGAGCGAGGCGAAGGCTGGGCCGTAGAGCAGGCCGAAGTCGACGGCGATGTCGTGGCTGCGGGGGGTAGACCTGCCAGCGCGGGTGTTGGTACGCCGGTACTGCGGAGGTGCTGCCGTCGGTGCGCTTGGTGTAGCCCCAGTAGTGCTCGGTGATGAACTCCTCCATGGCTGTTGGGAGGCGATGTCGTTGGGGGTGGGGCGCGGCTTCGACGGCAAGGCTGTGTGAGCGGCCGCCGAGGTCGCCAGCCATAGCCGACGGTAAGTGATCCGGGGTGAGCTGGATGCAGGTGTGGCGGTGGGGATGGTGGAGTAGGCTTCGCTCGTAGAGGGCGCTTTGCGACGAAGGCGATGGCAAGGCGCGGGACAAATTCGCGGATGAAGACTACGCCGCGGTTGATGGTGCCGTCCGGGACGATTGCGGCGCACGTAGAAGCGGAGGTTGATTTCTTCGAAGCGGGTGTGGAAGGGGATGGGGATGCGCTTGAGGCGGACGTCGGGTGAAGAGGAAGGCGACGAGGGAGACGTAGCAGTGGTGTCCTGGTAGAGGTCGAGCTCGAGGCCGGCGGGGAGGTAGGGGGTCAGGAGGGTGGGGTCGATGGCGTATTGGGCCATGATGAGCTTGCGCCATTCGGCGGTTAGGAAGGTGGACACTGTGGGTAGGATACGCGCTGAGGCAGTGTCGGCAGGGCTCGGGAGCAACAGCAGATTCCCAGAGGGAATGACAGAAAGAAAGGCAAGGGCAAGAACAGGAGACAGCAGGTTCCTCGCTTCGTTCGGAATGACAATTTCTTTTCGAAATTGTCAAAGAAAGGCAACGGCAACGGGCAACGGCAACGGCAAAGGCAACGGCAAGGGCAAAGGCAACGGCAACAGCGAGAGCAAGAGCAAAGGCAAAAGCAAGGCAAAAGCGAAGACAGGGATCTCTCCACTCCGCTGCGCTTCGGTCGAGATGACGGAGTTTCGGTGGGAGAGGCGAGAGCACGAACGGCTAGGGTTTGAGGGGGAGGTTTTCTACCCAGCGGAGTTGGTCGGGGGTGTCGGGGACGAGCGCGCGGCGGGCCTGGGTGATGCGGCGGAAGGCGTCGTCGGTGGAGAGGCCTTCGCGGCGGAGGAGGGCGGCGAGGAGCAGGGAGGATCGGCCTATGCCGGCGAGGCAGTGGGCTACGATGCTGCGGCCCTGGAGGAGGTCGTAGTGCAGGGTGTCGAGGAAGTTGAAGAAGGCTTCGGTGGAGGTGGGGATGTCGCGGTCGGGGATGGGGAAGCTGCGGAAGCGGATGCCGTGGCCATCGCAGGCGGCGCGCTCGTGCTCGAGGGCTAGCTCGAATGTCTTCGTCGGGAGGGAGGAGAGAGACGAGGACGTCGGTGCCTTCGCGTTTGAGGTGGCGGATCTCGTCTTCGAGCCAGTCGCCGCCGCGAGGTCTTGGGCATGATGGCGAGCTTTGCGGGGATGCCGGTTTCGATCCAGTAGGCCATGGTTCCTAGCCCTTGTAGAACTCGCTGCGTTTGCGGCTGTAGAAGTAGTAGACGACGAGGCCGATGACGAGCCAGACGAAGAAGCGGATCCAGGTGACGGCGGGGAGGCCGGCCATCAGGAGGACGCAGAAGAAGATGCTGAGGATGGGGATGACCGGGCCGAAGGGGACGCGGAAGCCGCGGTGGCGGGTGGGGTCCTTGTAGCGGAGGACGATGACGCCGATGGAGACCAGGACGAAGGCGAAGAGGGTGCCGATGTTGGACATTTCGGCGAAGGTGCCTACGTCGAAGAGGCCGGCGGGGATGGCGACGAGGATGCCGGCGACCCAGGTGGCGAAGGCGGGGGTGCGGAAGCGGGGGTGGAGGCTGGAGAAGACGTCGGGGAGCAGGCGGTCGCGGGACATGGCGAACCAGACGCGGGCCTGGCCTAGCTGGAAGACGAGGATCGAGGAGATCATGCCGACGAGCGCGCCGATGAGGACGGCGAGGCGGACCCAGTGCAGGCGGTGGCCGCCGGGGGTGAGCGAGACGCGCTTGAGGGCGTTGACTACGGGGGCGCCGTCGCCGGCGACGGACTGCCAGGGGACGATGCCGGTGAGGACTACGGCGACTCCGATGTAGAGGATGGTGCAGACGATGAGCGTGGCGATGATGCCGATGGGGACGTCGCGCTGTGGGTTCTTGACACTCTTCCCAGGCGGTGGAGACGGAGTCGAAACCGATGTAGGTGAAGAAGATGATGGAGCCGCCGGCGAGGACGCCGGTGAAGCCGTTGGGGGAGAAGGGTGGTAGTTGCGCGGGGTGGATGAAGCTGAGGCCGAAGAAGATGAAGAGCGAGGATGGCAGCGATCTTGACCAGCACCATGATGTTGTTGGTGCGGGCGGATTCGCGGATGCCGCGGACGAGGACGACGGTGAGGAGGAGGACGACGAGGAAGGCGGGGATGTCGAAGCCGGAGTGCCAGCCGGGGGCGAAGATGTCTTTGCCGGCGAGGTCCTGCAGGCCGAGGGGAAGGTAGGCGGGGGAGAGCCACTTGGGATCGAGGTGGATGCCGAGCCAGTCGAGCAGATCGACGATGTGCGCGGCGAAGCCGACGGAGACGCTCATGTTGGAGAAGGCGTACTCGAGGATGAGGTCCCAGCCGATGATCCAGGCGATGAGTTCGCCGAGGGTGGCGTAGGTGTAGGTGTAGGCGGAGCCGGCGATGGGGATCATGCTGGCGAGTTCGGCATAACAGAGGCCGGTGAGGCCGCAGACGATGGCGACGAGGACGAGCGAGAGAGCGAGGGCGGGGCCTGCGCCGGGGCGGCCGGCGACGGCGCCGAGGTGGGTGGAGAGCGCCGAGGATGAGATCGATGATGGGCGACTTGGCCCAGGCGACGGTCTGTGGAGGGGTTGCCGCCGATGGCGGTGCCGATGACGGTGAAGATGCCGGAGCCGATGACGGCGCCGATGCCGAGAGCGGTGAGGGAGACGGGGCCGAGGGTCTTCTTGAGGGCATGCTCGGGGCGCTCGGAGTCGGAGATGAGCTTGTCGATGGACTTGGTGGCGAAGATTTGTCGGGCCAGGGCTATGTCTCGTCGGTAAGGATTTACAGGATTGTGATGATTGTAAGCGGGAGTTCTCCGGGGCGCACCTTCTGCGAGTTATGAACTGGATTTGTTGGCGGGGAGCGGACTGAGCAGACCCGACGTTGCGTTAGACGCCGAATTGGCGAAGGTGATGGTCGATGTGCTTGTACATCAGGATGGCCCACTCGTCGGGTGTGAGGCGGCCGAAGAACGCGTGGGGGTGCGAGGTGCAACCTTTGGGGCCGGTGGCGGAGAAATGGTTGAGCGAGGCAATGAGCCGGGCCTGTTCGGTCGCGAAGTCAGGCTCGTTCAGAACGATGGTCTCGGGGCACGGTTGGCGAGTTGCGGCGCATGGGCTCGTCGTCTCCGACAACCTTCGGTTTGATCATGGGACCGAGGATTCGTCCGACGAGCTTGCGCGGCGGCCGCAACTCGCCGGTAGCGGTTTGCACGCCGAGGGAGCAGTGCGCGAGTGCCTGCGCAACCGTCATCGTGCCCCATTGGCGCTCGCTATCGGGGCGGAGCTGGGCGATGCGAGCTCTCAGGGACTCCAGATCGCGAGGCTCGAAGAGGTTTTTCATGCGGCGATTTTAGCCGAGCACAAGGAAGTTGTCGGAGAAATGGAAACGGCGAGCGGAAGGAGCTCCGCTCGCCGTTGGCTGTATTGGTCGCTGGTAAATTTCAAACCTTCTGGTTGTATTTCTATCGCTTGGACTGGCCGCGGGATGCCTTCTTGATCTTGGCCTTGTTTTCGCCACGGGCTCCGGTGCGGGGAGCCTTGGGGGCGGCCTTCTTGCGGGCGGCGCGCTTGACCTTCTTGCGCTCGATTTTGTCGGTGATGCTGGAGGTGTTTGCCATGATGTCTTCTCTCTGTTCGAATTTGGAATTGATCGGCGGGCCCACCTTAGCCCGTCCTCGCTGGCGCGCGGATGAGCCGAAGATGGGGCACCCAGATATTGTCGGCGTGGAAGACGTTTACAGTCGCTCGAGCTGGGCGAACTTCTCGACCAGCTTCTTCATGCCGTGACTACTAAATTGTACGGTAAGCTTGGCATCTTCGCCGTCTCCTTCGCGGGCGAAGATGATGCCTTCGCCGTATTTGGGGTGGCGGACGCGGGCTCCTTTGCCCAGGCCGGTGCGGCCGGTGGGGGCTGGGATGTCCATGCGGGGGCGGCCTTTGAAGTTGAGCGGGCCCTTGCTGAGGGCTCCGCCCTTGCCGAAGAAGGCGGCGGTGTTGTCGAGTGGGCCGCTGCCGGAGCCAGGGCGGCGCTGGCCGAAGCGTTGGGTGGCGTAGGACTTTGCGCCGCTGGAGGTGGGTCCTGGGATTCGTCTTCGTAGCTGTAGTGGCGCTCGGTGCCGAAGTCGTCGTCGCGCCTGCGGGGCGACGGTTGCGTTGGGGATAGGGCGTGGAGTAGGCGCCGCCGTAGCTGGCGGGGGAGAGGTCTTCGATGAGCTTGGAGGGGACCTCTTCGAGGAAGCGCGAGGGCATGGAGGACTCGGGGCTGTCGTTGCCGTAGCGGCGGCGATAGCGGGCGCGGGTCATGATGAGGGTGTCCATGGCGCGGGTCATGCCGACGTAGCAGAGGCGGCGCTCCTCTTCCATCTGCGTGGGGTCCTGGAGGGTGCGGGAGTGGGGGAAGAGACCTTCTTCCATGCCGGCGAGGAAGACGAGCGGGAACTCGAGGCCTTTGGCGGCGTGGAGGGTCATGAGGGTGACGCGGGCTTCGGCGGAGTAGCTGTCGGCGTCGGAGACGAGGGCGGCGTGGTCGAGAAACTCGGCGAGGGTTTCGCCGCGGGAGGTGGCGTCTTGCGCGGCGTTGGCTAGTTCTTTCAGGTTCTCGATGCGGGAGAAGGATTCGGGGGTGGCTTCGTCTTCGAGGGCGCGGATGTAGCCGGAGCGGTCGTTGAGGAACTTGATGAGTTCGGGGAGGGTGGCGGGGTCGCCGGGCTTGCGGAATCCTTCGCGGATGGCGGCAGTTGCGGTCGTCGCTGATCGTTGGCCGGCGGCGGCGATGCGGTCGAGGCGGGCGCGGGTGGCGTCGCTGGCGGATTGCTTGAGGGAGATGGGGGCGAAGGGGTTGAAGGCTGACGGTGTCGGCGACTGGCGGCTTCGATCGGTGGCGTTTTCGGGGGCGATGGTGGTGATCTCTTCGGTGGGGCCGAAGTCGAAGTCGAAGTTGAAGCTGGTGTCGAAGGCGGTGTTGGCGTCGTTGGCGGCGACGGTGAGGGAGTCGGTTCGTCCGTCTGTCGCTGGTGGCGAAGCCGAAGTCGAAGTCTGCGGCGTCGATCTCGGCGGCGTCGGAGTCGAGCTGCGGCAGATCTCGAAATCGGCTTCGGGCGCTGCATCGGTTCGCGGGCGAGATATCGCTGATGAGGTTGGCGGCGAAGTCGGGGCCCAGCATGGCGCGGGCGTCTTCGATGAGCTGGCGGAAGTTGCTGAGGGCGGTGAGGGCGCGGGCGGGGAGAAGTTTTTCTTCGACGGCGCGGTCGATGGCGTCCCAGGAGCTCATGCCGGTGGTGAGGGCGATGCGCTCGAGGGTGTCCATGGTGGTTTTGCCGATGCCGCGGGGCGGGGAGTTGACGACGCGGCCGAGGGCGATGGAGTCGTGCGGGTTCTGGACGAGCTTGAGATAGCTGAGGATGTCTTTGACTTCGGCGCGGTCGTAGAAGCTGAAGCCGCCGACCATGTGGTACTGGATCTGATAGCGGCGGAGCGCTTCTTCCACGAGTCGCGACTGCGAGTTGGTGCGGTAGAGGACGGCGCAGCGCGGGGTCTCGACGGGGTTGTCGGTGCCGGCGGCGGCTTCGCGGAAATATTTGGCGATGCGGTCGGCGATGAAGAGCGCTTCGTTTTCGCCGTCGGGGGCTTCGTAGTAGCCGATGAGCGAGCCGCCTTCGCGGGTGGTGAAGAGGTTCTTGCCTTTGCGCTGGGTGTTCTGCGCGACGACGGCGGAGGCGCCTTCGAGGATGATTTGCGTGGAGCGGTAGTTCTGTTCGAGGCGGATGGTCTTGGCGTTGGGGAAGTCTTTTTCGAAGTCGAGGATGTTCTTGATGTCGGCGCCGCGCCAGGAGTAGATGGACTGGTCTTCATCGCCGACGACGCAGACGTTGCCGTGCGTGCCGAGGAGCTTCATTAGTTCGTATTGGGGGCGGTTGGTGTCCTGGTATTCGTCGATGAGGAGGTATTTGTAGTGGCGGTTGTAGCGCTCGCGGACTTCGCTGGAGGACTTGAGCAGGCGGACGGTTTCGAGCAGGAGATCGTCGAAGTCGAGGGCGTTGGCCTTGTGAGTTCTTCGCGATAGATCTTGAAGATGTGCGCGATCTTTTCTTCCATGGGGTTGGTGGAGGCGAGGAAGTACTCCTGGGGATCGATCATGTGGTTCTTGGCCCAGGAGATGCGGCCGAGGGCTACGCGGGGCTTGAGTGTTTTGTCGTCGATGGCGAAGGCGCTTGAGGGCTTGCTTGACGACGGCCTGCTGATCGGTCTCGTCGTAGATGGCGAAGTTGCGGGTGAGGCCTTTGTTGCCGATGCGGAGGGCTTCGATGTCGCGGCGGAGGACGCGCACGCAGAAGCTGTGGAAGGTGGCGATGGTGGGTTGCGCGAGGGTGGAGTGGCCGAGGATCTTTTCGACGCGCTCGCCCATCTCTTTGGCGGCCTTGTTGGTGAAGGTGACGGCCAGGATGTTGTCGGGGGAGACGCCGCGTTCCTGAATGAGATAGGCGATGCGGTGGGTGATGACGCGGGTTTTGCCGCTGCCGGCGCCGGCGAGGAGAAGCACGGGGCCGTCGACGGCGAGGATTCCCTCGCGCTGCTGCGGGTTCATGTTGGCGAGGAGATCGGGCACAAGGTCTATTTTACTGGCCGGGGACGAGCGTGATTTTCGGGTGCGTATTCGCGCGACTTAGCCCGGTTTCGGGTGACACGAGGTAGGTCTTAGCCTGGTTTCGGGACGCGCGGATGTTTCGGGTCTGACTTTTTGGGGTGCTGGTTTTCGTGCCAGAGGATTTGGCGGAAGATGCCCATCCAGGTCATGGCTTCTCGGTGGGAGGTGCCGAGTTGCTGGACGAGTTGGCGGACGAGGGGCTCGGAGGCGTTGGCGGGGAAGCGGCGGGTGTAGCCGGTGGCGTGGAGGACGTCGAGAAGGAACTGGGTGAGGCGCTCGCGGTCGTCGGCGGTGGAGGCGGGTTCGTGGAGGGGTGGGATCTCGACGGAGGATTCGAAGCCGGAGCGGGTGAGCTCGTAGAGGCAGACGGCGACGGACTGGCCGAGGTTCATGGAGAGGTGGCGCGCGTCGTCCGGGGAGTACATGGGGATGGTGGTGAGGAGGGTGGCGTGGGAGAGCTGGTCGTTGGTGAGGCCGGTTTTCTCGGAGCCGAACAGGAGGGCAATTCGAGGGTCCTGCGCGGACGGCGAGAGTTGGGGATCGTCGCCTGCCCTATGTCGGAGAATTGAGACATGGGGCACCCGGATTGGTGGGAGTGTTGAGGGCGGCGAGGAGGAGGGGGGCGGCGTCCTGGAGGGGGAGGATGGGGTGCTTGAGCTGGCGCTCGCCGATGGCGGTGGTGGCGACGATGAGGGTGCAGTCGGCGATGGCGGCGGCGAGGTTGTCGTAGCGGCGGGCGCTGGTCATGACGTGCTGTGCGGCGACGGCGGACTTGGCTTCGAGCTGGGCGGCTTCGAAGGGGGCGGCGAAGTCGTCTACGATGCGGAGGTCGGAGAAGCCGAAGTCCTGCATGGCGCGGGCGGCGGCTCCGATGTTGGAGGGGTTGCGTGCGCCGACGAGGACGACGGTGAGGCGGGCGCGGGCGGCGGTGGAGAGCATAAGACAGAGGATAGAGGATAGAGGGAAGGAGATAGGGAAGGGCGCTCCGCAGGGCGGATATGATTTGGTAAGTTTTGTTTGAGGTGTAGGGATGGCGGATGGATGGTTGGAGGTTGGGCTGGTGTCGGCGGGGCGGGGAGAGAAGCGGTTTGGGGTGGTGGAATTTGCGGTGCAGGGAGAGGCTTACAAGCTACCTCTATGGCTGATTAACCGGGAGGAGGATGGACCGACGCTGGTGGTGACGGGCGGGGTGCATGGAGCGGAGTATGCGAGCATCGCGGCGGCGCTGGAGCTGGGGCAGAGGCTCGAGCCTAAGGGGCTGCGGGGACGGGTGATTGTGGTGCCGGTGGTGAATGGCTGGGGGTTTGCGGCTCGTTCGATCTATGTGTGTCCGCTGGACGGGAAGAATCCTAACCGGGTGTTTCCGGGCCATGCGGGCGGAACGGGCACGGAGCAGATGGCGGAGTGGGTGTTTCGCAACGTGATCGCGCAGGCGGACTACTATGTGGATCTGCATGGCGGCGATCTGATTGAGGCGCTGGAGCCGTTCACGATCTTCTTCCGCTCGGGCAACGAGGAGGTCGACGCACGATCGCTGGAGATGGCGAAGGTGTTTGGGATTCGGTACCTGGTGGCGAGTGTGAGCCCGGGGTCGACGATTGCTGCAGCGTCGGGCGCGGGGATTCCGGCGATTCTCTACGGAGTCGGGTGGGCAGGGGATCTGGACGGCGGAGCAGGTGGCCGATCATACCAACGGGCTCGAACGCCTGATGCGTTATCTGAAGATGATTGAGGGCGGTGCGCCGGAGGTGGCTGCGTTCACGCTATTGGAACGGTTTCTCTGGGCGCGCAGTGAGCATGAGGGGTTCTGGTATCCAGTGGTGTCGGTGGGCGAGACGGTGCGTGCGGGGCAGGAGCTTGGGTGCGTGAAGGATTGGGAGGGGAGGGTGCTGCAGAGGGGGGTGTGTCCTGGAGAGGGGACGGTGCTGTTTATTGTTTCGTCGCTGGCGATCCATGCGGGGATCCGCTGTTCGCTGTTGGGGCGTGAGTCGGGGGACGCGCATGGATAGGGCGACGAATCGTAGTTTCCGAAAACGCCGTTTTCAGGGAGTCTCGCAGCAGACCTCGACCTGACCCGCCTAAAATCAGAAGATGCTCTACTTCTGGGTTGTGAACATCATTCCCGCGGTATTGATTGTTGCCGCTTTGGTTTGCCATTACACCAGACCCGTTGTTCTATGTCGCAGCCGACGGGTTCTCTCCGGATGCGGGCTGCTAACCAGCACCATTGGATCCATCCTGCTGTTCAGCTTTTTGATGGTCAACATCGCTGACCCGTCACATGTAGGTCATGTAAACGTGTGGGACGGGAGGCTTCTGATAGCGGGCTTCTCGACTGCGCTGATAAGCGTCGCTCTTTCGTTTACCGGCAAGGGGACCGCGCGGGCACTTTCAGCATCAAGCAGCTTTGCCCTTATCGTTCTCTTCTATATCGATGGGTTGGCCACTAGCATCTAGACCGGTGCGAATACACGTCATGGTCTGTCCGGATCACCGCTCGTGAAGCCGCATTATCGGGAACTTCGGGTTGGCCTCGCTTATACCGTATGGCCTCTCCTACAGCGCCATCCGTGAGAGGATCGGGCTTATAGTACATCAATGAATCCATTTGCCAGAGCGGGGCTTGCATCATCAACTGCTGCGGTAGCTGCTTACGTGGCGTGGAAAGTATCTTTCGCGTGGGGGATGTACTCCATCCGGAACTCGACAGATGGGCAAGCTGGGATGGGGCCGTTCTTTGGGTCGATATTCATAGGTCTTGTGGCTTCGGTCCTAGCGGCGTTCTTTGTCACGTGGTGGACTTCACCTAATCGGAAGAAGTAGCCGAATCTCAAGCCTGCCGAGTGGCTCCTCAAAAGTCGGGTTATCGGCAACTTCGTCCGCGCTTTCCGAAGAGCCATTTCTTAGGGAAGCCCCGGCTGACTCGTTTACAGGTTGAGTCCAGGCTCGGGGCGGTCAGCCGTCTCACGGCATAAAGCGAACCAGCCACGAACTCTTTGAGTGTTCAAGTACCAAAGCAGAAATACGCTCAAAAGCGCGTCATAGATAAGAACTAATCCACCTATGTGTGATGTTGACCACTTCTTTGTCAGTCCGAGCAATGCGACTAGACAGATCACAGATTGGATTTGAACGAGCCAGCGGGCCCAGTTGTGCCCGGTCCAATAAAACCATACGAAAAGCGCAGCGATGATTTGGACGACAATGAGCTCAATGGTCGCGGAATACGACGTACTGAGGTCCCGAGGCAGACTCACCACTGTCTCGGTGAACAGGGATATACACATCAGGATTGCCGTGACGGTAATTCCGATTGGTCTCAGCATTGGTGGCACCATCCTAATACATGCGTAAGTATCAGAGCGGCTGGACAGCGACCCTCCCGCAAAGTCGGGTTTTCGGCAACTTCGACGCAGGTACCCATAGCGCCGTTCCTGGTGAACAAAGGGATTACTGACGATAAGCCGACTTGCCGACACTAATCCGGATATGTGTGTGCATTGGCGATCTTGCATGAAGTGCGATCACCCGGTCCGCCGAGCGGATTGCTGGAGCAAAGCGTGTTCTAACGGCGACCGTGCACTGTCCCGCGGTTCACTCCGTGGTCGTGGACTTGGTTGTGCGGAAAAGGTTGATGGTTTCTTATCCTCGCTACCAGCGTCGTGATCTCTTGAATCACCAAATCAGGCCTATCGTTCTGGATGTAGTGATCGCTGCGTTTGGCGATGATGCGGATGCTCTGAGTGGACAGAGCCTTTGATTCCTCCTGCATCTGGTTCCAGACGACGGAGTTCGCTTTCGCGACAGAAGCGGGCCAGTTCGAAGAAAGTACCGTTGGGTCGCGCGAAAGGATCAGGACCGGAAGATCACCAAAGGGTCCTGCAGTGGATCGTCTCTTCTCCTGAAACCCGTTCCGCATCCAGTTCATTCTCCATCGCGTCCATTTGGGATGGAACGCACGAGTCTGCCTTGATCCATGCGCTGTAGGCGTCAAAGCCCGGAGGGATGGATGTGCAGGCGCCCTCGTAGCCGATACCAGCCCAGCATCATGAGCAGCTTCTGCCACGGCATCTGACGACGCTGGTCCTCCTGGATCTTTACCAGTTCCTTAGGAATGCGATCGTCCTGCAGCGGCGTAGCTCCATCGACGAACACGAGCCCGGCCAGGTCGCCAGGATAATGCGCCGCGTAAGACCGCAGATAGAGTCCTGAGATGGAGTGTCCCACCAGCACGAAACGGCTGCTGGACAGCAGGCCGCCTCGATCAGTTGGTGGAGTTGCGAGGCAGATGGCGTTCGGCATCCTGAACGCCGGGCCGCGATTCGCTCCAGCCGAAACCGGCGCGATCATACGAGCAAACTCTGGTCTGCCGTGAAAGCGCAGGCTGCACCTGCGCCCAGCCCGTGAAGTCATCGCCCAGCCCTGAACTCAGCACGACCGTTGGGGAACCTTCGCCCGTGCAGTACAGGTGCATCGGAGTGGCCGCCAATGTTGTATAGCTTGCCGGGAATTCCAGCGATCGCACGATAGTGGTGAATGCTTAGCTCGTTGTAGGCAATTCCACAAACCCCAGCCAATACACAGAGAAGAACAAGGATCGTGCTGAGCTTGGTTAGAAGCTTGTGGAATGCCATCCAACTCAGCCTAGCAGAGCTGCCTCAGTTGCATGATTGAGCCGTCGCGTCTCGATGGACGCGTTCAGGCCAATGCGCCCATCGCGCAAGGACTTGGGCCTACAGCGGGACGTTAGTCCTGTGAAACGCCTTTCTGTTGACCAACGTCTCTAAATCCTGAAAAGTCGGGTTTTGGCTAAGTTCGGCTCTGACGCCAGGTGGTCTGTTTGAACTTGGATGAAACCCCGTTTATCCGAGATTGGACCCGCGTCCTTCACATTTTCAGCCACTCCTGATCGCCCCAAAGCCAAATAACCAGGAGAACGAATGCCATCCCAACGAGCCTCGCCGCCCACTTCATCCATGGGTTAGACAAAGCATCAGCCAGGCTATTCCGGTCCGGCTGCTCAGGGTCATAAAGGACTTCAACGGTCAGGCCCGGCTCTAGTGGACACTTTGCGCAAGTGATCCTTAGCACAGGAATCAGCTTCCACGGATTTGCTCGATCACTCCGCAATTTGGCTGCTAGAGCGCATGACGCGAACTGATGACTCGATGCGCTCCTTAGCATCTTCCAGCCCGCGCCAAGCGAGCAGCACGATGAGTCCCATGAGAAGAATGGACACGAGCGCGTCCGCGGTGAGGATATGAGCGGTGATCCATGGTTTTCCGGATGCGTCGAACACTATAGGAGCGGCCATGGGAAGCCGCAGGATGAGTAAATTGCCCAATGCGCAAACTGCGTATAGAAGAATGGCAGCCCGCCAATAAATGCGCGGGACCGACGCGGGCAGCGGCGCCTCGGATCGGCAATAGAACGCGAATCCCTGGAAGAACAGGAAGGCAGTAAGGTACCAGCCTAAGAAGTTGGTGAGAGGGACGCCAAAGAATGGTCCGCCGTGACGCCATATCCAGGCTCTATCTACCGTGGACCAATCCGCTTCCATCGAAAGATCCCAAGCCAGCATAACGAAACTGGCGAGCAGCGGAACGATCACGGTTCTGAGACCCCTGATGGGCTTGCGATATCCAGCAATCAGGAGGCTCATCACCCAGGAGCAATATGCCATGCCCAGGTAGGCAAGCACGAGGAGTATAGGCAAACCTGAGAGTTTTGGTCCCATCACCTCCGTGAAGTAATACGAACCAAAGGGGAGGCCGGTACGCAGGCTTAGGCTTTCTAACAATCCGGCCACGCCTAGACAAAGCGCCGTGAAGACGAGCATTCCTCTGGACCGATAAAGAATGCTCCCGTGTACAAGGGCAAAGACGGCAGGTGGGATCACGTGGAGAACGACAATCAGCAAAGTCGGAAGCCGGTCGGCGTAAAGCTGACAGATGCGTGCGCCTAGATACAACGCGAGTGTAGCCCACAGCAAAATTTGCATGTGCTTTGTGATCGTGACATCTTCACTCACAAGTTCTCCGTACATGCTTGATCAGATTGCAGACCACACAATCATAGGGAATGAGGGCCGCCCTTCCGTGCGCCAATCCACGCAATACTTGCGGTGAACCGACCCTCCTCCAAAGTCGGGTTTTGACTAAGTTCGCCAATGTCTCTCCAGCCCAACTGACTGGCCGAAGACGCTCTCAGGAACCTATCGGAGGAAATGGATTCCTATGCCGCCGAGGGCAATCGCGCAACATACTATTGCGATTACACCTCCGACCAGCGGCGCAATCGGCCAGTCATGAGCGCGTGCAAAGTGCCAATACCGAGTGAAGTTTCCACGTTGTCTCCAGATCAACCCCGAATGCGATACACCATCCTGCGCCTCCAATCGACCGCGGATTAGGTCGATGCACCACATCCACGTCAATGAGCAAACTGTCAAAAGGAATAACCAAAGATCAAGCATCTTCCCTCACACAAGTCCGGGCGATCCCTGACGGGTTCCACGGCTGCCCGCATCGAGATCCCGCACACCAACCTGAGCACCAGCAGTATAGCGCCCGAAAAGTCGGGTTTTGACCAAGTTCAGGCTGCTGTGAGTCCAGCGCATCGAAGTTGGTGAAAACGCCGTTTTGCGGGGACGTCGATTCTTTAGACCATTCGAGAGCCTTCCACAAGGGTATTGGCCCGTTTCCCTCCGTTGGGAACGCCTGGTCAGGCGGCCCACTCATCGAATCGGCCATGAGCTCCATGAGATTGCATCCCAACAGGATGAGAGAGCCCCACAATATGAACGCGACGCCATAGAGTAGAGATGCTTACGCGAACGAGCTAACTCGGAACCCGCAACTTCACGATGGCGAATACATTCGCCGCGAGATAAGCGACGACCAAAAGCACACTACAAAGTCGTGCATGGTGTTACTCCCCCTTTTACCGGATCCACGCGGGGTTCGGACGCGGAGACAAACGATACCATCTTAATCTTCGCCTTCGAGCGACTAAGTTATGAAATGGTGAATTGCCTCGTTGGCGTTATCTTGAAATGAAGTATTTTTCAAATCAGTAAAGAAGGTGCTCTGGTCCACCATGTCCCCTGATAACTTACCCTCTTTACTGGCATAAAAAACGCCGCTTTTATACCGCTCATCCGAAATGGCATCTACAAAGCGTTTTGCACCTACATCCAGCGTATGCACCATTCCGCCCATCAATGGGAACACGATAGGCATCATCACGTACTTCAACATAAACCGCATTGGCGGGGGAAGACTATCTGGCGCCTGAGTTCCTTTTGTATTCCCTGGACTCACAACAATAAACTTGAGCTTAGGATATTTTCTTGCCATTGATAACGTCCACATGGTTTCCGCATACTTGACATATGCGTATGCTTGCAATGCATTGAACTTCTTACCAAAATAGGATCCATCAAGAACAGCAGCAAACTCATCGACAGAAGAAGTCCTCATTGAAACTCGTTTTACTCCGAGCATCTTTACTCCTGGAACAGCTTCCGCACTGACTGCTAGAACTGTTTTCCTTAACTTGTCCCGTTTAATCAATTCCTCCACTAGAATCACATTGCCTAAAATATTCGTAGCAGCTAATTGATTCATGCCGGAAGGCGTAGATTTCGCAGCCGTTTTCCCAATCACTCCACCTGCATTTAAAACGATTGCATCAATAGGTTCCTTTATTTCTTCTACCGCTCTTCTTACGGAATCTGCATCCGTAACATCCCCGATAACAATCTCAAAAATCTTTTTCCCCGTTTTCTCCTCAAGGTCTTTTTTTGCCGCCGCTGCTCTCGCTCGATTTCTGCAAAAAAGAATTACCTTTTTTGTTTCTTGTTTCAATGCGAACTGTCGGGCAGTCTCTTTCCCGAGCCCAGCATTTGCTCCGGTTATCAAGATACTTTCGATCATTTTGTTTCTTCTTCGTGAGTACTTCAATTAGCAACCGAATAAAACCAAGCAAGTCTACAACAGGTGATGATGGCACGAGCGTGCTGAGCTGCCTACACATGCATGTTTCTCCTGGTTGTCTCCGTCTTGACGTTACATACGCGAGAGTACGATACCTACAGCGGCAATGCAAGGAGTTTCGTACGTATGGTAACTATTGTTGCGAAGCGCCCCCGGGACGTCCCAAAGGCTTTATCCCCGAGGAAGCACTCGACCGTGCGGTTGAGATGTTTTGGGAGCATGGGTATGAAGGAGTCGACGTGGATCGGATCGCGCGCGCCGTGAACGTCACCAAGCCCGCGCTATACCGAGCCTTCGGAGACAAGTCCACGCTGCTGCTCAGGGCCGTCGAGCGCTATGCGCTGATCTATGGAGCTCCCAAAATGGCAGCGTTTCAAGCGGAGCCGGACATCCACAAGGCCGTGACCGCCTTTTGCGAGGCTACCGTCAACACCGCTACCGGCGACGCTCGCAGCGGCTGCATGTTGGCCGCCGCTGCGCTGGGACACTCGGAGCGGGTGACAGAGATTCGTTCCTGGCTCGCGAAGGTTTTCACAGCATCCGCTGATATTTTCGCGAAACGTTTCGAGCAGGAGATAAAGGCGGGGCGCCTGACTCGCACACCCTCTGCCAAGGTGCGAGGCCGTTTGCTGGTTGACTTGCTGCAAGGTGTGCAGCTTCGCGCCAAGGTTGGTATCACTCGCGAGGAATTGCTGGAAGATGTCCGAAGCTATGTGCCCTTGATTCTTGGCAAGTAAATCTAACGCACGTCTCGGCCGGAATGCGTCTGGACGAGTGGCAAATCGCCGACCTGCTCCGGGCTAGTAGAGGGCTGGTGGTGGAGACTTTAGCAGTATCCCCGATGGTGTAGGCGCTCCGAACAGCAGATTCCTCCGCTGCGCTGCGGAATGACAACCAGAAAAACAACAGTCGCTCTACACCAAGGGGAACTCCGATCTAACCAAGGAGATATCCGATCTAGGGGATGGGCTGGGGTGGGAGGCGCTTGGTGTGGCGGAGTTCTTCGTCGGTGCGCTGGATGTCGGGTTCGGCGAAGTCGAAGTAAGCCCAGTCGCCGTAGTGGGTGCGGAGTTGAGGGAGGACTGTTTTCAGGACGGCGTCGGGGGTGGCGCCGGTTGCCTGGGCGTTGGTGATGGCGGTGCGGAGGAAGATGAGGTAGTCGCGGAAGGCGCGGACGTCGGCGGCGTGGCCGGGGTTCTCGCCGTGGCCGGGGACGAAGGTGGCGGAGGGGTAGTCGCGGAGGAGGGTGTCGAGGGTGTCGATCCAGGGCTGGGTGGAGGCGTCGATGAGGTTGGGGAGGGTGTGGTTCCAGAAGAGGTCGCCGCAGAAGACTACGTTGGCGTTGGCGTCGTAGACGATGGTATCGCCGCCGGTGTGGCCGGGCATGGCGCGCAGGGTGAGGGCGCGGTTGATGCCGAGGTGGATGGTCGCGCTTTGGGCGTAGGTAACGTCGGGGAGGTAGAGGGCTTCGACGGAGGCGCGCTGCTCGGGGGTGATGTGGGGGCCGAAGAACTTGAGGTTCTCGGTGCGCTCCCAGGCGCGGACGTTTTCCTGGGCGAAGACGGTGGCTCCGGCGGCGGCGAAGATCGCGTTGCCGGCGACGTGGTCGAGGTGATAGTGGGTGTTGACGACGAAGCGGACGGGGAGGCTCGTCTTGGCGCGGATGGCGTCGAGGAGGGACTTGGCGGCGGCGGGGTTCTCGAAGGTGTCGACGACGAGGACGCTGGTGGGGCCGAGGACGAAGCCTGCGTTGGAGCCGGCCTGGTTGGCTTTGGCGGCGGGGTTGTCGATGGCTGCGAAGGCTCCGTGGCCGAGGTCGTGCAGAGTGAAGGCCGCGGGGGTTTGGCAGAGGGCGGTAGTGCACAGAAGAGCGGACAGGGCGGCGGCGGCGACGGATAGGCGGACGTGCATGGGGGAATGGTAAATCAGCGGCACGGCGGATTCGGGCGGGCGCGCGACGGGTTGTTGGTGAGGGCAAAAGGAAACGGCTGGCTTGTTCGGCCAGCCGTTTCTTGTTGCGATGTTGGGTTGTTACTTGGGCTCTTTTGGTTGGGGCTTGGAGGTGTTGTTGTTGTGCTTCTGGTTGTAGATCTGGCGGCTGTTTGCGTTCTGCTCGCGATTCACCTGCCGCTTGCTGCTGGTTCAGCGCGCCACCGTTGGCGGTGCGATCATTGTGAACCTGCTGGGCGACGGCGGCCTGATTGGCGTTCGAGCGCGCCGCTTCGCCCGAGGTTTCCTGGCCGCTGCGTAGGCCATTCGCCACACGCTGCTGCTGGTTCGCCTCGCGATTATCGACAGCGTTCGGCGTACGTATTGCCGTTGTGCTTTTCGTTGTAGATCTGGCGACTGGCCGCGTTCTGCTCGCCGTTGATCTGCTGCTTTTCCTGACCCGTCAGCCTGCCGCCATTCGCGGCGCGATCGTCATGCACCTGCGATCGATGTTGGACTGCGTGCGCTCGGCCCGGGCCGCTTCGCCCGACGTCATTTGACCGGAGGTAAGCCATTGGAGATGCGCTGATCCTGATTCGCTTCGCGCGTATTCGGGTTATAGTTCCTGCCCGCGGTGCGATCGGCCGCCGAAATGGGATTCGCCGCCGCGCGCTGTTGCGCAGCCTGGGTATAAGCGGCGGGTCGGGCTGACGCCATTGTCGACGGACGTCCTCCATTCACCGAGGCCAGTTGCCCGCGATCCTGCGCCGCGTTCATATGCGCCGTCTGGGTCTGTCGGCTCGAATGGTTCTCTCGACCGTAACCCACTTCTTCGGCTCGCGGTGCGGGCGACGATGCCGCCCGCGCCGTTGTAGGCGACGTGGTTGTTTGTTGACGTCTTGTTCTGCTCGACGACGGTGCGTTCGACATAGACGTTGGTGAGTGGATGCCGCCGAGTTGGCGACGGCGCTGTTGTAGCGGAAGCGGCCGCCGCGCCATTCGCCGCCGGCGAAGCCGACGCCGCCGTAGCCGAAACCGTAGTTCACGCCGCCATAGAAGCCGACGTGGGTCCCCAGTAGCCGGCATGCCAGCCGTAGGTGCCACCGGCGTACCCCCAGTAGCCGGGGGTCCAGAGATAGCCGGGTTGCGGCGGGAGGACCCAGGTGCCCGGAACCCAGTAGTAGCCGGCGTCGCCGTACGCCCAGTAGCCGGGCGTCCAGATGTAGCCGGCGGCGGGCAACGGCGGTTGCACGTAAACGGGAAGCGGTGGCGGGGCGATGTGAACGGAGATGCCGATGCCAATGCCGATCTGGGCATGAGCAACCGGCAGAGCGGCCATGGGGATGGCCAGAGCGGCGGCCATCGTCAACCTGCGAATTGTGTTTAGTGAAAAGCGATCATCATGGAACTCTCCTTGAGGCTTCGCGGTCGTGTCGTAGGACGAACGGTTGAAGCTAGCCTTTTCATTGGGCTCGGTTGCGTGGGTGAAACACGCCATTCTGGCGCATTCTGTTGCTGTCCTTCCTTGTCGCCTGCCACCGTGCAAAGAATCTTCATATTTTATTTTCAAACAGAGATAATACAGCGTGTTGTTTAGTTGATGGTGAAGCGTGTTGCTTTGAGCCGAATCCCCTTTTTTTTTTTTTTTTTTTTTTTTTTTTTTTTTTTTTTTTTTTTTTTTTTTTTTTTTTTTTTTTTTTTTTTTTTTTTTTTTTTTTTTTTTTTTTTTTTTTTTTTTTTTTTTTTTTTTTTTTTAGATGACGGTTGGTGGTGGTGTCAAGGAGACGGGAGGGGAGGGGTGAGACTCTACACTGGAGGGAGCGCTATGGCGGACAACTTTTCGCAGGTCGTGAAGCAGCAGGCAGACATCGTCCGGATTGTGGGCGAGTATCTGAAGCTGCGCAAGAGTGGGGCGAACTGGTCGGCGCTGTGCCCGTTTCATAAGGAGAAGTCGGGGTCGTTTTATCTGTATCCGGGGACCGCTAGCTATTACTGCTTTGGGTGCCATGAGCATGGCGACGTGTTCAGCTTCGTGATGAAGATGGAGACGCTGAGCTTTCCGGAGGCGGTGCGGGCGGTTGCGACGAAGATGGGGATTGCGCTGCCGAAGCGGGAGTTCAACTCGCCGGAAGAGGCGCGGGAGGCTGGGCTGCGGCGGCAGTTGATGGATGTGCATGAGGCGGCGACGCAGTATTTTGAGCAGAGCTTGAAGTCGCCGGAGGCGGCGCGGGCGCGGGAGTATCTGACGCTGCGCGGGGTGACGGCGGAGACGATCGCGAAGTTCCGGATTGGGTATGCGCCGGAGAGCTTCAACGACATGCGCGATCAGCTGGGGAAATATTTCCGAAGAGGTGTTGCGGGCGAGTGGGCTGTTCAGCTGCGAAGGAGCAGGAGGATGGCAGTCCGGGGCCGATGTATGCGCGGTTTCGGAAGCGGATTACGTTTCCGATTGCGAATGAGCAGGGGAAGCCGATTGCGTTTACGGCGCGGGCGCTGGATACGGCGGACAGGATGCGAAGGCCGGGCCGAAGTATTTGAACTCGCCGGAGACGGCGCTTTATACGAAGGGGCAGGTGCTGTTCAATCTGGACAAGGCGAAGGCGTCGATGCGCGAGCTGGATTTTGCGCTGCTGGTGGAAGGGCAGATGGATTGCATCAGCGTGTTTATGGGCGGGATTGCGAATGTGATGGCGACCAGCGGGACGGCGTTTACGGAGACCAGGTGCGGTTGCTGGGGCGGTTTACGAAGCGCGTGGTGTTGAATTTCGACCCGGACCAGGCGGGGGCGAATGCGGCGGAGAAGACGATTGCGCTGCTGGTGGAAGAGGGATTTGAGGTGAGGGTGGTGACGCTGGAAGGTGGGCTGGATCCGGACCGGTATATCAAGGAGCGGGGGATTGCAGGCGTACTCGACTGCGGTGCGGGGGGCGGTGCGGTATGCGGATTACTTGATTGAGCGGGCGCAGATGTTGTTTCCGGCGCGGACTCCGGAGAGCAAGGTGAAGGCGCTGAATTTTCTGCTGCCGCATATTCGGCGGGTGCCGAACGCGATTGCGCGGAACGACTTTGCGGAGAATGCGGCGCAGAAGCTGGGGATTGAGAGCTCGCTGATGCGGCAGGAGTTGAAGCAGGCGGCGCAGCAGCGGCTGGAGAGCGTGAAGGCGGCGCAGCCGCGGGCGGTGACGGAGGTGGAGCGAATTCTGTTGTGCGCGCTGGTGTTGCCGGATGCGGATTCGGCGCGGGCGTTGGCGGCGGAGGAGTTGGCGGAGCATCCGGAGTGGTTTTCGGGGCTGGGGAGTGCGGCGGTGATGGAGGTGCTGGTGAATGCGCCGGCGCCGGAGAATCCTTTTGAGGCGGCGCCGGATGAGGTTTCGCGGATGCTGCTGGCGAGTGCGCTGCAGAGTGCTAGCGAGGAAGAGATGACCGCGGCGAAGGTGGAGGGGGCGCTGGAGACGCTGCGGCGGGGGTATCTGGAGCGGCGGTCGCGGGAGGTGCGGGTGCAGATGGCGGAGGCCTCGCGGCGCGGGGACAAGGAGATGCTGTTGCGGTTGATGCAGGAGAAGGTGCGGCTGGATGGGGAGTTGAAGCGGTAGTCTGCGGTGCGCGCTCGGCGAGAGGCTACGCGTGTGATGGGAGTGCTCTCTGGTTGGTAGAATGGCGGGATTGCTTCTTTTGCGGCCGGGTGGTTTGTAATGGATGATCGGACCAAACGGCGACTGTTTGTAGGGTTCGTCACGACGCTGGTGGGTAAAGCCGCGGGGACGCTGATCCAGCTGGTGCAGGTGCCGGTGCTGTTCCACTACTGGGGCCGGACGATGTTTGGTGTGTGGGGGTCTTACGGCGATGCCTACGTATCTCGCTTCTCGAACACGGGCTTTGGGTCGGTGGCTGGCAACGAGATGACGATGTTGATGGCGCGGGGGGAGCAGGACGAAGCGCTGGGTGTCTTTCAGAGTTGTTGGTGGCTGATCTCGCTGATGATGGGCGCGACGGGTGCGGCGTGTGCGTCGTGCTTTATTTTCTGCCGATGGCCCAGCTGCTGAACCTCGATTGATCAGCGAGCACGATGCGAAGTGGGCTCTGTTCTGGCTGGGGCTGTCGCTGTTGTTTGAGCAGTTGGAGATGTTGCTGCAGTCTGCTTACCGATGCATTGCGCGCTACTCATACGGAACTTTTGCGAAGAGCGGTTGTCGCTGATTGCGTTTGGAGCGCAGCTGGCGCCGGTCATGAGGGCTATGGCCCGCGGACCACGGCGATGGTGTTTGCGCTGGCGAATATTGGGGTGACGCTGGTCCTGTGCGCGATGGTGAAGCACGATATTCCTTGGATCAGTTATGGATGGAGCCACGCGTCGTTCGCGGAGATCAAGCGGCTGACGCGGCCGTCGCTGGCGTTCATGGGATTTCCGATGGGCATGGGCTGAATATGCAGGGCTCGCAGATGGCGGTGAACTATGCGCTGGGCGCGGACGCGGTGGCGGTATTGTCGACGGCGCGCACGGTTTCGCGGCTGGCGCTGCAGGTGGTCGAGATGGTGAAGAACACGGTATGGCCGGAGCTCTCGATTGCGTTTGGCGCGGGGAACATGGAGCTGGTGCGGACGCTGCACCGGCGGGCCTGCCAGATGGCGCTGTTTATTTGCTAGGGCGTGGTGGCGT
Organism: uncultured Acidobacteriaceae bacterium; assembly: GCA_963796535.1. GTDB lineage: Bacteria > Acidobacteriota > Terriglobia > Terriglobales > Acidobacteriaceae > Granulicella. Next base: position 104,341 of record CAWCMO010000005.1, on the reverse strand, counting down.
TGTGGCGGCGCTGGGGCCTACGTTGCTTCATCAGTGGACGTTGGGCAAGGTCCCTTCGAGCCCTGGGCTGGTGGGGTTGTTGCTGCTGGTGGTGGTGCTCTATTCGCTGTGGTCGACGAGTTCGACGCTGGTGGCGGCGATCAATCTTCACGAGCGGCTGGCGACCGTGTACACTTTTGCCACAGGGATTACGGTGGTGGTGACCTATTTTGCGGCGCACAAGTTTGGGCTGTATGGCGCGGCTGGTTCGCTGCTGCTGAGCGAGGTGATTATGGATGCGTATGTGCTGCCGGCGTCGCTGAGGATTTCCCACGATACGTGGGGTGGGTTTTTGGGGGCGATGATGCATTATCCGCAGTCGCTGCGGCCGAAGGCGCTGGCGGCGCGGCTGCGACAACGGAAGGCGGAAGTTGAGGTGGAATTCGAGGAGCACGGCGCGGAGGAAATAGGGAATAGGAAGTAGCGGGTAGTGGGTTTTTTTTTTTTTTTTTTTTTTTTTTTTTTTTTTTTTTTTTTTTTTTTTTTTTTTTTTTTTTTTTTTTTTTAGTGCATACTGGCTTCGAGGTTGCGATGGCTGGGTTTGCGTTGCGGATCAACCGATGGGTGCGGGCGGGGTGTGTGGCGGCGCTGCTTTGCATGCTGGCGCTGCAGTTGGTGCATGTGGCGCATGAGACGTCGTCCAGTTGGGATGAGGCTCATCATTTATTCGATGGATACACGATATGGAAATTTCATGACTATCGGTTGAACCCTGAGGTCCTCCGTTTATCAAGCTGACGGCGGCGCTGCCGTTGCTGCACGTGCCGTTGAATGTGCCACCGAATCTGGGAAGGCCGAATCAGACGGAGGCGTTCCTGGATGGGAAGGCGTTTGTTTGGGGAATGGCGGGGATCGCGTGTTGTTCCCGGCGCGGAGGATGTGCGCTGGATTGCGTTGGCGCTGGGGTTGTTGATCTATCTGTGGGCTGAAGAGATGTTCGGATTTTTGGCAGGGATTTTCGCGCTGGCGATGTTGGTCCATCCGAATATTCTTGCGAATGGTGCGATGGTGACGACGGATGTGGGGGCCGCGTTCTGTTTTGTCGCTGCGATGGTTAGCTTTTATCGGTATTGCAGGAAGCCGGGGTGGGGGAGGCTTGCGGTAGCGGGAGTTGCGCTGGGGGTGGCGCTGTCGGCGAAGTACACGGGGATTTTTCTGGTGCCGATGCTGGTGCTGGTGGTGGTGTGCGAAGGCGTGCTGGCGCGGGATTGGCGGGTGCTTTGGAGAAGGGTTGGGGTGCTCGCCGTGATGGGGTTGGTGGCCTGGGTGGTGGTGTGGTCGTTCTACGGATTTCGATACAAGGCTGCGCCGGTGGGGAAAGAATTGAATCCTCCGCTGGCGAAATATTTGGCGCAAATGCATGACCAGCACGATGCTCGGTTGCTGCGCGCGATGGCAAAGGTGAAGGTGCTGCCGGAGGGATACCTTTGGGGGCTGGAGAACACGAAGGAGACGGAGTGGGATGATCCGAGCTACTTTTGGGGGAAGGTTTGGCGGCATGGGAACTGGAATATTTTCCGGTGGCGCTGCTGATCAAGTCGACGCTGGCACTGCTGATTCTGGTGGCGCTGGTGCCGGTGGCATGGATGTGGGGACTGCGAGCACGTGGGCGGGAGATGGTGTTTCTGCTGGTGGCCGTGGGGGTTCCTGGCGATCTCGATGAGCTCGGACATGGATATCGGGGCGCGGCATCTGCTGCCGGTATGGGCGTTTCTGTATGTGCTGGTGGGTGGGACGGCTGCGGTGCTACTGGATCGCGATGTGCGTTGGGGGATCTTGTTGGCGGGGTTGCTGGTGTGGCAGGTGGTGACGTCGGTGAGGGTGAGCCCTGCGTACATGGCGTATGGGAATGAAGCCTGGGGTGGGCCTGCGAAGGTGGATCGATATTTAGGCGATGCGAACACGGATTGGGGTCAGCAGCTGAAGGCGGTGAAGGCTTACCTGGACGAGCGGAAGATTACGCATTGCTGGTTTGCTTATTTTCCGGATGGGTCAATCGATCCGGAAGACTATGGGATTCATTGCAAGCGGCTGCCGACTACGGACTTGTTGTATTGGCTGAACGTCCCGGTGACGACGCCTCCGGTGATTAGCGGGACGGTGCTGATTAGTGCGGGGGATTTGGAGGGGATTGAGTTTGGGGATGGGAAGCTGAATCCTTACGACCAATTTTGGAGGGTGAAGCCGACGGCAGTGATTCAGCATGGGGTGTACGTGTTTGATGGAACGTTTGCTGTGCCGTTGGCGGCGGCGCTGGTCGAGGCGAATGACGCGTCGGACCTGGCGGATGCGGGGACAGATGGAGGCGGCGGTGGCGAAGGCGACGGGCTGCGGTGAAGTTGGCGCCGTGGTCGGGGCAGGTGCACGCTACGTTGGCGGATGTGTTGTTGAGGGATGGGAAGAAGGCGGAGGCGCTGCAGGAGTACGAGACGGCGTTGGGGATTGAGGAGACGGTGCGGCCGGATTTGCGGATGGAGGATATCGCGGGGCTGCGGGCGCGGATTGCGGAGTTGAAGAAGGCTGGGTTTTAGGTTTAACAGCTTTAGCTTTCGGCAGAGGCAAGGACGGGTGTGGCGGCCTGCTATGGTTCGACGAGGAGAGACTTTTCGCGAACCTGATGGGTTCTAACTTCAAGAAGAGATATTGAAAGGGCAGAGGCTATGGTGCACAAGCGGAGCAAGGCCGAGATTGCGGGGATCGCGGTCTTCTCCTTTTGCCTGTTTGTCTTCGTGATGTTGGATATCGGTTGTCTCTATATGGCCGTCCGGGAGCAGTGGGATTTTCGGATGATGATGAAGATGTTGCTCTTTCTTTCCGCAATTACCGGGGCTGCATACCAGGCTGTTCGCGTAAGAATCAAACCTCCCGTTCGTAGCGGTTCAGGTGGGCACGGGCTAATGCGTTCTTTCGCTGCATTCAAGACGACAGTGAGATATCTGATGGCGGGGGGAGCGAGAAGCAGATTCCCAGAGGGAATGACAGAAAGAAAAGCAAAGGCAAAAAAGAAGAAGCAGATCCCTACGGGATGACAGCCAGAAGCAAAAGCAACGGCCGGAACGGCGGTCAATAGGCGGCGATGCCGGTGATGGCTTGGCCGATGATGAGGGTGTGGATGTCGTGGGTGCCCTCGTAGGTTTTGACGGACTCCAGGTTCATCATGTGGCGCATGATGGGGTAGTCGTCGGCGATGCCGTTGGCGCCGAGAATGTCGCGGGCCATGCGGGCGCATTCGAGGGCCATCCAGACGTTGTTTCGCTTGGCCATGGAGATGTGCTGGGAGCCGGCTTTGCCCTTGTCCTTCAGGCGGCCGACCTGGAGCGAGAGCAGCTGCGCCTTGGTGATTTCGGTGATCATCCAGGCCAGCTTTTCCTGCACCAGCTGATGGCTGGCGATGGGCTGATCGTGGAACTGCTTGCGCAGCTTGGAGTATTGCAGCGCGGTATCGTAGCAGGACATGGCGGCGCCGATGGCTCCCCAGCTGATGCCGTAGCGGGCCTGATTGAGACACATGAGCGGCGACTTCAGGCCGCCGGTCCCCGGCAGCAAGATTGGAGGCGGGGATACGCACGTCCTGCATGGAGAGGCCGGAGGTGACGGAGGCGCGCAGGGACCACTTGCCGTGGACGTCGTCGGCGGTGAAGCCGGGGCGGTCGGTTTCGACCAGGAAGCCGCGGATGCGTTCGTTGCCGGCTCGTCGCAGGGCTCTTCGACCTTGGCCCAGATGATGGCGACATCGGCGATGGTGCCGGAGGTGATCCACATCTTTTCGCCGTTGAGGATGTAGTCGTCGCCGTCTTTGCGGGCGCGGGTGCGCATGCCGCCGGGGTTGGAGCCGAAGTCGGGCTCGGTGAGGCCGAAGCAGCCGAGCTTTTCTCCGGTGGCCATCTTGGGGAGCCACTGATTTTTCTGCTCGTCGGAGCCGAAGGCGTAGATGGGGTACATGACGAGCGCGGACTGGACGCTGACGAAGCTGCGGATGCCGGAGTCGCCGCGTTCGAGCTCCTGCATGACCAGGCCGTATTCAACGTTGTTCATGCCGGCGCAGCCGTAGCCGTCGATGGTCGCGCCGTAGAAACCGAGCTCGCCCATGGGGCGGACCAGTTCGCTTGGGGAAGCGGCCGTCGCGATTACATTGCTCGATGATGGGGATGAGGTTGTCTTCGATGAATGCGCGGGTGTTGGCGCGGACGAGGAGTTCATCCTCGGAAAGGAGTGTATCGAATGGATGAAATCTACGCCTTGAAACTTGAATGCCATAGCTTGGCCATTTTAGATGAGGGGGGTCGAGGCGCGTGGGCGATTAGCGGAAGGGGTTAGCTTCTAGCTTCTAGCTTCTGGCTCCTAGCTTTTAGCTTCTAGCTAAAGGCAGAAGCAGATCCCTGCGGGATGACAGCTAGAAAAGCAAAAGCAAAAGCAAAAGCAAAAGCAAAGGCAAAGGCAAAAGCAAAGGCAAAGGCAAAAGCAAAGGCAAGGACTAAGTCAGGGGTCCTTCGGCTACGGGCTGCGCCCTTCGCTCAGGATGGCGAGTTCAAGTGGTTGGTGCGCGCGGCTCGGAGGTGGTTAGCAATCAGCAGACGCAGGAGTTTGCTCACCAGATGCGGGAGACTTCTCGCCAGATGCAGGAGGCTGCTTACCAGACGTAGGTGCCTACGTTGCCTGGGGGGAGGGTGGAGGTGAAGGTTTTGGGGCCGGTGTGGACGTCGAAGGTTTGGGGGGTGTCGGTGATGTTGGAGACTACGAGGACTTTTTTGCCGTCGGGGGTGCGGAAGGCTACGTTGGGGAGGGTGTCGAGGTCGTTGGAGTCGATGCGGACGGAGTTGGGGGAACGAACTTGGAGACCTGCGCGAGGGTGTAGTAGGCGACGTTGCGGCGGACGTTGTCGCCGTCGATGGTGAGGGCGCCGGAACAGCCGGTGCAGCCTCCGTTGTCGGTGTGAGGGCCGTTATTAGGGTCGGCGGCGAGGTTCCAGAGGAGGACGTTCTTGCTCCAGTTGCGGCTGACACCGATCATGACGCGGGCGACAGGCTTCGCAGATGTTCATTGGCGGCGTTATTGTCGCGCTGGGTGATGGACTGCTCGGTGAAGTAAATGTTTTTGTTGGGGAAGGCGTTGTGGACGTCCGTCATGGCGTCGACGGTGCCGCCGTAGAGGTGAAAGCCGGAGCCGTCGATGTATTTCGCGGCGGCGGGATCGTGCAGGATGGAGAGCGGGTAGAGGGGGTGGTCGAGGTTGTGGTCGTAGAGGACGATGCCGGTCTTGATGCCGGCCTTTCGGAAGGCGGGGCCGAGGTCTTCCTTGATGAAGACGGCCTGCTCGGGCTGGAGCATGAGCATGCTGGGGGTGTTCTTTTCGTTGAGCGGCTCGTTCTGGATGGTGAGGGTGTCGATGGTGATGCCTTCGGCCTTCATGGCCTGAATGTATTTCGCGAGATAGGTGGCGTGGCGGCGAAGTATTCCGGCTTGAGGACGCCGCCGCGGGCCATGCCGCTGGTCTTCATCCAGAGAGGCGCGGACCAGGGCTGGCGAGGACCTGATGTTGGGTTTGATGGCGAGGATCTGCTTCATGACGGGGATGACATCGGCGCGTCGGGTTCGATGCTGAACTTCGCCATGTCTGTGTCGGTCTGACCTTGGGCGAGTCGTCGTAGGAGAAGACGTGGTCGTTCATGTCGGAGGCGCCGATGGTGAGACGGAGATAGCTGACGCCGATGCTGTCGCCGTTGGTGGCGAAGAGATTTTGCAGGAGGGCTGCGCGGGCTTGCGGGGTCCATGTGCTGGATGAGTTGCGCACTACCGCCAGTGAGGGCGAAGCCGAAGCCGTCGATGGTCTGGTAGGTCTTGGCGGGGTCGACGTTGATGATTTGGTTGGCGGCGGCGGGGGTGGTGAATGGAATGGGCGCCTGGAGGCGAAGAGGACGGAGCGGTCGGGGTTGGTGAGCCAGAGAGACGTCTTGCGCGGCGGCGCGCGGTCGCGGCCCCGAGAGTGAGGGTAAGGAGGGCGGCTGCGAGTTTCATGGGGGCTCCTGAAGTCGGGTCATGCGGAGGAAGATCGCAATCCGAAGCGGCATCATTCTAGACAAACGTTTGTTCGAGAAGCAAGCGGTGGGGTGAAGAGTCTGAAGCGGGAAAGAAGAGGTGAGGGCGGGAAACTGCCGGTTGGAGTGGAAGGTAGAATCGTAGAGAGGGCTGAGCTAGAGCGTTCGCCGCTCCGCACGTTTACCGAACAAGCAGTTCGATAAGTGATATATGCGGAGAGTAGGATCATGGGCGGATGTGCGTACGCGCCGAAAGGGACGTCGAGCTGCGAGCCACCGATCTCGAACTTTTTGGAGCAAATAAGATATGCCGACGATTAATGCGCAGGTGCAATCGAGCTATAACGGAATTCCTGTCCCGCCCACGGCCAAGCGATTGAGTACAGCAATGGGAAGTTTACGGTGCCGGACCATCCGATCATTCCGTTTATCGAGGGCGATGGAACGGGGCGCGACATCTGGAGGGCGTCGCAGCGGGTCTTCGATGCGGCGGTGGAGAAGGCGTATGGGGGCACGCGTTCGGTGAAGTGGTATGAGGTGCTGGCGGGTGAGAAGGCGTATCGCAGACACAGGAGTGGCTGCCGGAGGATACGGTGAAGGCGACAGTGGACTTCCGCGTGTCGATCAAGGGACCGCTGACGACGCCGGTGGGCGGCGGAATTCGGTGGCTGAATGTGGCGCTGCGGCAGTTGATGGATCTGTACCAGTGCATACGGCCGGTGAAGTACTACGCCGGCGTGCCGAGCCCGGTGAAGCATCCGGAGATGGCTGGACGTGGTGATCTTCCGCGAGAATACCGAGGACATCTATGCGGGCATTGAGTTCCGCGAGGGGACGCCGGAGGCAGCGAAGTTTATCGCGTTCGTGAACGACGAGATGCTGAAGGGCACGAAGAAGAAGGTGCGGCTGGACTCGGGCGTGGGCGTGAAGCCGATCTCGATTACGGGATCGAAGCGGCTGGTGCGCGCGGCGATTGCGTTTGCGCTGAAGGAAGGGCGCAAGACCGTGACGCTGGTGCACAAGGGCAACATCCAGAAGTTTACCGAGGGCGCGTTTCGCGAGTGGGGGTATGAGGTCGCGATCGCAGGAGTTCCGCGAGCAGACGCGGTGACCGAGCGCGAGAGCTGGATTCTGGGGAATGTTGAGGCGAATCCGAAGATTACGCCGGAGGAAAATGCGGCGCTGATCGAGCCGGGGATTGAGTTTGCCGCGAAGGAGTTTGGCGAGCGGTGGTGGAGGAGGTGAAGGATGTGATGGCGAGCATTGGCGCGATCGCATGGCGATGGTCAGTGGAAGAAGAAGATTCTGGTGAACGATCGCATTGCGGATTCGATCTTTCAGCAGATCATTATTCGGCCGTCGGACTATAGCGTGCTGGCGACGACGAATTTGAATGGCGATTACATCTCGGATGCGGCGGCGGCGCAGGTTGGTGGACTGGGGATCGCTCCGGGCGGGAACATTGGCGATGGGTATGCGGTGTTTGAGGCGACGCATGGGACGGCGCCGAAGTATGCGGACAAGGATGTGATCAATCCGGGCTCGGTGATGCTGTCGGGCGTGATGCTGTTCGACTTTCTGGGATGGAAGGAAGCGGCGCGGCTGATTGAGTCCTCGATGGAGAAGACGATTCAGCAGAAGTTTGTGACCTATGACTTCGAGCGGCAGATGCAGGGCGCGACGAAGGCGAAGACGAGTGAGTTTGCGACACGGATGATTGAGAATATGTAGATTGGGCGAAGGCCAGTGAGACGCGCGCTCGACGGTGTATCGTTGAGCGCGCGTTTGATTTAAGGTGGTGGTGTGGTGGCGACTGCAACGTGAAGGCGCCTCCGGGTGGAGCATTCTGACGGCCGTGGACGCGGCGTTTCTTGCGCGGCTAGGGTGCTGACAGCGGACTCACCGCAGTGGACATCCTGGAATAGGCTTCGCGGAAGGCCACCGGATCCAGGGAGGTACCTCCGCCGAACGGTCGAGCGATGTCGGCAATTGCGGTCAGCATGAGGAGGATGAGGGTGCTGATGGAAAGAACATGAAAGTAGTGGAGGCGCAGATTCTCGTTTCCTGAAAGACATGAAGACGCAATGACGAGGATTGCGCCACCTATGAGGACTGCCCACATGATCGGAGGCAACTGGGCCCCATATTGTTCCCTTCGCCGCTCGCGCCTGTCCTGCAGTAAACGGATCGCAGCTCTTACGGAAGAAGCAGCCTCCGACTGCGCTGGCAGGTCCTTCAACATATTCAAGGAGAGGGTCCACATGGATGCGATGACGGAATCGCCGGCGGTTAGCGGGCCATCCGTTGCCATGGCAGGCCAATCATCATGAATCATGGTGTTCGCATAGAGGATTGCGATATTTCGCAACTGGTCTGAATAAGGTTTCGGCAGATTTTCCGCGCTGCGGAAGACGCCGAGATTCGCGGTGGCTTCCTCGGACACATCCTGGGAGGCGACCATGTAACTGCTCCAGACACTGGAAAGCATAAAGCCAAGGATGACGGCGTAGGTCGTGCCGAGAACCCCAAACTGCCAACCCATGACATCGTTGTAGAGTTTGCGTGCGTTCGCTCCCCAGAGTCGATTGATGATCCACACGGCGAAAAGAGTCCCCAGCAATCCAGCCAGGATCACCAAAACACTTTGCAAATAGGAGAGCATACAAGCCTCACAGGATCAGATGTACAAGCCTTACGTCAGAGGGGGAACATATTCGGTTCCACAGCCACGCGCGCCCCAGGAAGTGAAGTAGAGAAAGATGCTACACCGTTTCGTAGAAAACCTGATAGCCAGAGTGGTGTCGGAAGCTATCGAGGGGTTGGTGGGTTAGCGCTTGGGTGGGGTTTTGGGCTAGGCTGATGGAACTGCTGTTTACCCACAAAATTCTTTGGATCGGATCTTGTTCGCTATGTTGAATCGTTCGTCATTGGTTGCTGCGGTTGTGTTGGCTGTTGGGGCGCTGCCGGGAGTGGCGCAGAAGGTTTATACGAAGCAGGACTACACGCAGGCGGAGCGGTGGATGTCGTACAACGTGGCGGGGCTGGTGCACCACACGATTCGCGGGGTGACCTATCTGCCGAGTGGGCGGGTGTTCTATCGCGATCCCGGGGTGGGCGGAACGGCTTACATGATTGCGGCGCCGGCGGCGGTGGAACGGCGTGGGCGGTGGCTCCGGCGTTTGATAATGCGAAGCTGGCGGCGGCGCTGAATAAGGCGAATGCGGAATCGAAGGCGACGGCGGGGAAGCTGGGGGTGACCGAGTACAAGGAGATGGCGAACGGCGGGTTTTCGGTGACGACGAGTGCGGGCGTGTTCGATTGCGATGCGGCTGTGACTGCTTGCACGGAGGAGCCGAAGCCGCCGAGTGAGGAGACGACCGCGGAGAAGCCGGGGACGAAGCCTGCGGCGAAGAAGGTGATTTCGCGGCGGCATGCGGGCGAGGAGAATCTTTCGCCGGACAAGAAGCTGGCGGCGTTTATCCGCGACAACAATCTGTGGGTGAAGGTGGTGGCGACGGGCGAAGAGCGGCAGCTGACGACCGATGGCGTCGAGGACTTTGGGTACGCGACGGACAACGCGGGATGGCAGCACTCGGATGGGGCGATTCTGACGTGGTCGGCGGACGGGAAGAAGATTGCTACGTTTCAGCAGGACCAGCGGAAGACGGGGATGATGTATCTGGTGCCGGTGACGAATCGGCATCCGAAGCTGGAGGCGTGGCGGTATCCGCTGGTGGGGGATAAAGATGTCACGATGATTGAGCCGGTGGTGATCGACGTGGCGACGGCGAAGGTGGTGCGGCTGAAGATCGCGCCGCTGGAGCATCGCAGCATGGAGTGCGATGACGTGAGCTGCGATGGCGATGGGAAGTGGAGCGATGTTGAGTTCTCGCCGGATGATGCGAAGCTGGCGTTTGTGTCGACGTCGCGGGACCACAAGGATGAGTGGGTGAAGGTGGCCGATACGGCTACGGGCGAGGTGCGGGATGTGTATCACGAGCATGTGGCCACGTACTACGGCTGGCAGGCGAAGAAGGACTGGAAGGTGCTGTGGGATTCGAATGAATTTCTGTGGGCGAGCGAGCGCAGCAACTGGGCGCAGTATTATCTCTACGACCTGACGACGGGCGAGTTGAAGAACGAGGTGACGCACGGCGATGGGCCGGTGTCTGAGATCAAGGCTGTGGATGAGAAGAACCGCGTGCTGTATTTCACGGCGACGGGCAAGGTGAAGGGGCAGGATCCTTACTATGTGAATTATTTTCGCGTGGATCTGGACGGCAAGCACCAGACGCTGCTGACGCCGGAAGATGCGACGCACGAGGTGACGGCGGCGGCGGATGGAAGCACGTTCGTGGATGTGTACTCGACTGTGGATACGCCGCAGACGGCGGTGCTGCGCGACGGGAAGACGGGCAAGGTGCTGGTGGCGCTGGCGAAGCAGGATATTTCGCAGCTGCTGGCGGCGGGATGGAAGCCGCCGATGCGGGTTGCGGTGAAGGCGCATGACGGCAAGACGCAGCTGTATGGGTTCGTGTTCAAGCCGACGGACTTCGATGCGACGAAGAAGTATCCGGTGATTGATTACGTGTATCCGGGACCGCAGGATGCGGCGTGTACGCTTGATGGGCACGGGCTTTGAGGCGTCGCGCGGGGATCTGCAGGCGATGGCGGATTTGGGATTCGTGGTGGTGTGCATTGACGGCATGGGAAATCCGCATCGGTCAAAGACCTTCCACGATGCGGATGCGTCGAAGCCGCAGGATATGGGCGATGACACGATTCCGGACCAGGTGTCGGGGATCAAGGACCTGGGAGCGCAGTATCCGTGGATCGATCTGGATCGCGTGGGAATCACGGGGCACTCGGGCGGCGGCAATGCTACGGTGTCGGCGATGTTCCACTTCCCGGACTTCTTCAAAGTGGGATGGGCGGAGAGCGGCAACCATGACAATCGCGATTATGAAGATGATTGGGATGAGCGCTGGGCTGGGCTTGAGGTCATAGGGCCGGACGGAAAGAGCAACTACGATGCTCATGCGAATCAGAACTATGCGGCAGAACCTGAAGGGCCACCTGATGCTGACGCATGGAACGATGGATGACAATGTTCCGCCGAACAATACGCTGCTGGTCGTCGAGGCGCTGATCAAGGCGAACAAGGACTTCGACATGCTGATGATTCCGAATGTGCATCATGGCTACGCGGCGGCAACGCCGTATGTGATGAAGCGCAAGTGGGATTATTTTGTGAAGTACCTTGCGGGAGGAACGCCGGCGATGGACTTTGTGCCGAAGTCGTATGAGGAGATGGTGAAGGCGTACTACGCGGCGCAGTAAGGCAGGTAGAGAGTGTAGAGGTAGAGAAAGACGAAACGCCCGCCGATGCATTGGCGGGCGTTTCTTTTGGGCAAGGATTGCTATTGGACGATCTGGCCGTCGGCGGAGGTGGCGGGGTGAGAGCGCGTAGGTGGTGGGGTTTGGACTTGCCAGCCGTTGCTGGTGTCGACGAGGGTTGCGGTGGCGGTGCCGTTGCCGGAGAGATCGGCTCTTACTTGCGGGAAGGCGTTCTGGGTTTCGGCGGCCTGCGCCCACGCGGGAGCGCCGGAGAAGTTGTACTGGTAGGTGACGGTGGTGGTGTCACCGGGCTGACCGTTGTTGGGTGTGCTGGATTGGATGGACGAAACAGAGCGATGGCCGTAGCAGAAGTTACCGTAGCCGGGCTGGTTGGGGTCGGGGGTCCAGGCGGCGCGGCCCTGATCGCTGAGGTCGTAGTTGACCTCCTGCTTGGAGATGATGATGATTTTTTTCTCACTGGTGGTGCGGGTGAGGAGGCCCTGATCGACGAGGGCGGCGTAGGGAGCGGTCTGATCGTCGTTGGAGGCGGCTACCTGGGTGGGGAACTTTTTGGATTCGGACCAGAGACAGGCGGGATGCGCGGAGTACCAGGCGTTGATGGCGGATTTGTAGTTGGCGGAGTTGTCGGTGGTCTTCTTGCAGCCGGCGGCGAGAAGGAGCGCGGCGGCGACGAGAGTGGTGGTGCGGATTGTCTTGTGAAACGTGGTCGGGGTCATGGACAGAAAGCTCCTCATTCGCGTTGAGATGCAGGGAGAATGAAGCGCGTTGATGCAGGGATTTCGAGGCGATGAGGCAACCTTTTTGGGTGGGATTAGAAGAGAGCGAGGACGTCGGCGGGGGAGAGGCCGTTGGCGCGGAGGGTGCGGAGGGCGAGGGCGTCGTGGCGCTTGGCGAGGCGGACGCCGTTGCTGTCGCGCATGAGGTCGCAGTGGAAGTAGGCGGGGGTGGGGTAGCCGAGGGCGCGCTGGAGGAGGATCTGGCGGGCGGTGGACTTGAGGAGGTCTCGGCCGCGGACGACTTCGGTGATGGCGGTGAGGGCGTCGTCGACGACGCAGGCGAGTTGGTAGCTGGGGAGGCCGATGTCGGAGGGGCTGGAGGTGAGAGGCTTGCGCCAGATGAGGAAGTCGCCGAAGTCGGTGGAGGTGGTGAAGGTTTGAGGGCCGGCGTGGAGGTCGGTGAAGGAGATGGGGGTGTGGTCGGGGGTGCGGAAGCGGTAACTCGTCCTGCGCGGACGGCGGGAGTTCACGAGATCTGGGATTGGGCGAGCTGGGCGGCAGCGGTTGTTGTAGACGGGCTCGTCATCGGCCTCGGCCGCGAGGTCTTCGTGGGGCGCGTGGGTGGAGAGCGCGAGATCACGACGGGAGCAGATGCAGGGATAGGCGAGACCGGCGGCGAGGAGTTGCTGGAGGGCGGCGAGGTAGAGGGGAAGGCGGGAGGATTGGCGAAGCTCGGCGTCCCAGGTGAGGCCGAGCCAGAGGAGGTCTTCGCGCATGGCGGCGGAGAATTCGGGGCGCGAGCGCTGGGGATCGAGGTCTTCGTCGCGGAGGTAGAGGGTACCGCCGGCGGCGCGGGCGCGCTGGTGGGCGATGAAGAAGGTGCGTGCGTGGCCGAGATGGAGAAGGCCGGTGGGCGAGGGAGCGAGACGGCCGGTGTAGGGCGAGGTGGTCATGGCGCTGGAACTACTATCCCACGAAGGGACTGCCCAGGCAGTGCGTCCTAGGCGGCGGTGTTGGGGTGGGGGCGGTAGTCAAAGTAGCGTTTGAGGCGAAGGAAGTGTCTCTCGTAGAGGTGGTAGGAGAAGTAGGCGGCGGTGATGCTGATGAGGAAGATCAGCAAACCTGTGATGACGATGTCCGCGCCCTTGTTGGTAGAGAGGTGGGTGTTGATGAAGCGACGGAGGGGTTCGTCGAGATAGGTGAAGAGGATGAGGTGCAGGACGTAGATGCCGTAGCTGTACTTGCCGAGCCAGCGCATGGGGGCGAGCGTGCAGAGGCGGGACACGGCCGGCGAGCGGAGAGAGAGGGCGATCACGCCTACGGAGGCGACGGCGACGCAGGAGAAGTTGAAGGCAAGGAAGACCTGCACCATGGTCATAGTAGTGAAGATGAGACGGTGGCTGTAGCACAAGAGCAGTAAGGCAATAGAGACAGTGCCGGCGAGGAATATCCATACGGCGGAGCGGAGGACGCGGTCGTGGAGGCGGCTGCGGAGGAGAAGGGCGAGAGCAGCGCCGACGAGGAGAGAATCTGAGCGGCAGAGGGTGTTGGTTTCGACGACGAAGTAATTGACGTGATGCAGAAGAAGCGCAAGACGCAGAAAGGGGCAGAGGAAGATGGCGGCGGCGCAGAAGAGGAGGAGACGACGGCGCTTGCGCACGAGGAATACGGTGATGGGCCAGACGAGATAGAACTGCTCTTCGATGGCGAGCGACCAGAAGTGCGGGAGCGGCAGAGTCGTGGGACCGACGTAGTCGCGGATGGGTTGCGCGATGAGGCCGGTGTTCTGGAGATAGAGGGCGAGGGAGAGGAGCTCGCGATGGAAGTTGAGGCCGAAGAGGAGCGCGGCAAGGGCGAAGGCGGCGAGGACGCCGTAGTACAGGGGGAAGATGCGGAGTACGCGGCGGGCGTAGAACTTGCGGAAGTAGCCGGGATCGGGGAGCGAGTCGTAGAGAATACCGGTGATCAGGAAACCGGAGAGGGCGAAGAAGAGATCGACGCCGCTGGCGCCAAAGGCGAAGGCATTCCGGATGAAGACTTCGAAGGAGGAGTGAGGGGTGGCGGGGAAGAGATGGGAGCAGGCGACGCCGAGGACCGCGAAGCCACGGACACCGTCGAGGGCAGGAAGGTGACGCGCATACGGGCTTCCCTCAGCCGCTTTCTGTTCGGTGCGAATGGTCCCCATCTTCGTCGATGATACCAACTGTGCGAGGTGGGAAGCTGCGAGAAGAAAAGTTCGCGGTTAGCCACGGAGTGACGTACATCTTGACTTGAGCGGCTTGGATGGACGGAGTGAGGCAACGCATGAGGTCGTGTGTGTGGGAACTGGAGTTGTGGCCGCACACCGGGTGTAGCGCGACCGGTCTCCGGGAAGGGTTGGCGAATGGAGAAAAGTTACGCTCAGTGAGGCTTTGCCCGATTACAGATCCACGCGTCGTAGACTCCATCGGTTCGATCGACGCTGTAGTTTTGGAGGAATGTTGAACGAAGGCTATCGGGGAAGACCCAGACCTCGAAGGGTTGTTGGGCATGTGGGACCAACCAGACATCGTTCTTGCAATCCGACATTTGTTGGAGGACATGGAGTGGAAAGGGCAGGAGCGCGGTTTCCAAGCGTCCAGTATTGCCCTCAATCCGATAGGGCTGGCCTTTGAGTACGAGGATGTAACGAATCAGCGTGCGGTTATCCTCGTCAACTGAACCGTATCCCATTTCAACGGACGAGTGATTCCGATACAGATCGAAATACCTGTCGAGCGATTGCCGTGCGGCTGAGACGTCAGGTGGCATGATGGTTGTTTTGATGTGTTCGTAGGCGCGGGGAAGGTTCACACAGGCAAAGAGAGTGCACGCTACCGCGATGGAATAGATAGGAATTGTTCGGTCGTCGTCGGGTACAGCTGACATATCTTTGGCGGTGAATGCCAGATAGACGACGATGGACGGAACAACATGCCACAAATAGTGCACACCGGACCCGTGTTTCGAGGTTAGCACTGCCAACAGAAGACACAGCATGATGAGAAGGAACTCGGGAACTCTGTTTCTAAAGGCCAACCCAAATCGGCGCAGGTAGAGTTCCATGATGAGACAGGGACTGATCAAGAAGAAGGCAAACAGCACATTGCTGAATGCACTGATTGCGCTGATGCCCTCGGAGCGCGTGAATTGTATCCAGGCGATATAGCCGTGCAAGGAGATATTCGGAATAGCGAACGGGGCCATCGTAGTGGCAATCGCTACGAGCATGGAATAAGCGACTGATCGAACGCCAAATTTGCGGTAGAGCAGGAGAAGGGGAAACAGGATGGCGGGGGCGGCGCTGATCTTGAGTCCGATGACTGCTCCGCCAAAGATCCCGACAAGTAGGACAGCGAGGACTTCCGCTTCAAGGAAGGTGGAGAGGATGGCGAGCGTGGTAAATAGGGAGATCCAAACATCTGCACGGAGGGACAACCAGATTTCGGGATGTTGCAGAAGGACGCTCAGCGGAAAGGCGAGCAAGGCTATGGATGTAAGGGCCGAAGCGAATTTTCGGAGGAGGACAAAAAGACCCGCGCACAGAAGAAGAGAGGCCAGGACTACAGAGCCGCGGATGATCCAGAAGTGATTTGCTCCCCCCGCGACCAGCGCGACGCTATAGATAAGAAATGTAAACGGTCCATACATCAGCGAGTAACTGAAGTCGGGTGAGACGGGCGGATGATACATGGGGAGTCCGCGAAGGGTCGCGGCAGAGATGCTAAGGATGTTGGCTTCGTCCTGCTGGATCAGGAAGCAGCGTAAAGAATCAAGGGTGATCGTGAGATAGGCGCAAAGGACGAATAAGCCGGCGGCAATTGCGCAGCGGCGCAACCATATAAAACGGTGCTCCGCAGACAAAGATTTGCTGATCGAAACGCCAACCTGGGCGATGCCAAGACCCAGGGCGAACCATGCCAAGGGAAGTTCTCTTAGGTAACGCAAAAGAAACGTTAGGTTTCCATAGGAACTGGTTGAATCCAAAATGGTCCTCTCCCGGGGTAAAGAAAGTCTACCAAGATGGAGCGGGCTTATACTGGGCCGGAGTTGGAGGCGTGGCGATGACGTTGACGGAGCGGCGGGCGCGGATTCGGGCGATTGCGGACGAGGCGAAGGAGTGGCGTCGGGAGATGCATCGGCATCCTCAGACGATGTATGAAGAGACGTTTGCTTCGGGACTTGTGGTGGAGCGGTTGACGGAGTGGGGGATTCCGCATGAGGCGGGATTTGCAGGGACGGGGGTGGTGGCGACGATCGATGGACAGTCGCCGGAGGTAGGACCGCTGATTGCATTTCGCACGGATATGGACGCGCTGGATATTGCCGAGGAGACGGGGCTGCCCTGGAGTTCGATCTATCCGGGGAAGATGCATGCGTGCGGGCATGATGGCCACACTGCGACGCTGTTGGCGCTGGGGAAGTATCTGCATGAGACGCGGCGGTTTCAGGGGAAGGTGCGGCTGGTGTTTCAGCCGGCCGAGGAGGGAGGGCGCGGGGCTCATCGGATGATGGAGGACGGGCTGCTGGAGAAGTATCCGTTCGATGAGATCTATGGATGGCATAACTATCCGTATGCGCCGCTGGGAGAGTTTTCGATTTGTCCGGGATACATGATGGCCGCGGCGGATTTTTTTGAGGTCACGCTGACGGGTAAGGGTGGGCATGCCGCAATGCCGCAGGTTTGTACGGACGTGATTGTCGCGGGGTCGCAGATGGTGACGGCGCTGCAGACGCTGGTGAGCCGGGAGATGGATCCGCAGGAGGCGGTGGTGCTGTCGGTGACTACGTTTCAGGCGGGGACGGGAGCGTGCAACGTGCTGCCGGCGACGGCGTTGCTGAATGGGACGGTGAGGACGTTCAAGCCGGAGCTGCGGGACTGCATGGAGGCTCGCATGCGGGAGGTGGTGCGGCATGTGGCGGAGATGTTTCGGATGGAGCATGCGTTTGTGTACAAGCGGCTGATCGATGCTACGTATAACCATGCGGAGAGCGTGGGGTATTGCAGGGAGAGCGTGGCGAAGTTGTATGGCGAGGAGAAGTTGAAGACGCAGACGCCGGTGGCGGGCGGAGAGGATTTTGGGTCGTTTCTGGAGCAGCGCAAGGGGGCGTTTATGTTTGTGGGGCAGGGTGAGGGAGACCGGGCGTCGGTGCATAGCCAGGGGCTGCATACGTCGCGGTTTGATTTTAATGATGCGGCGATTCCGCTGGCGGTGGAGTACTTTGCGGATCTGGCGGAGACGCGTGGGGCGATGGATTAGGTTTGCTGGGCGGTCCGTCGGAGCTACATGTATTCGTGGCCGTACTGGACGGGGATCTGGGTGAAGGCGATGCGGGTGGGGGCAGAGTCGCGGGCTGGGAGCATGCCGGCGAAGTGAAGTGTGGTGTGACCGTACTTGAGGTTCAGCTTGTCCATGGTGGCGGAGAGTTGATTGCGGTTGCCGGGCTCTTCGAAGAGGGAAGTCTGCACGTCGGCTTCGGGGATGAGGTTGCGCAGGGTGATGCCGACGAAGAAGGGCTTCATGTGTTCGGGGCCGGCGGGGGATTGTTTCCAGCAGCCTTGCAGGGCTTCTAGGAGCGAGAGCGTGTCCTGGCAGGGACGGAAGCGGGCCTCCATGCCCCAGCCGGTCTGGGTGATGCCGCTGAGGTGCTTCTTCACTTTTTCTGCGTGCAGGGATTGTTCGCGCGTGAGGGAGTACTTGATGGTGACGGCTAGCGAGCCGGTAAAGAATTTTTCCATGCGAAGGCGCATGGCGGCCTTGTGAAGGAGCTTGTGCGCGACGGCCCAGGCGCCTTCGGGGGAGCGGTGTTCGGGGGCTAGGACGTGGGAGTGGCCGAGGGATTTCTGGAGTTCGGGGGGGACAGGTGCGCCATCGTCGCCGGTGTCGTTACCGCGGAGCCAGTGGTACATGCGGTCGCCCCAGACGGAGTCGAAGAGGGCGTGCATGGCGGGGCGGTCGAGGGCGAGGAGGTCGGGCATGGTGCGGATGCCCTTGGCGTTGAGGCGGACTTCGGTGCGAGCGCCGATGCCGGGGAGATCGCGGAGGACGAGGTGGGCGATGGAGTTGGGGAGCTGCGAGGGGAGAAGACCGATGAGGCCGTCGGGCTTCTGCATGTCGCTGGCGATCTTGGCGAGGTAGCGATTGGGGGCCATGCCGATGGAGCAGCGGAGGGTTTCACCGACGTCGTCCTTGATGGCCTGCTTGATGGCGAGGGAGATTTTGCGGGCGGCGGGAGGGTTGCGCTCGCGGCCGAGGAGCTGGCAGACCATCTCGTCGATGGAGGGTGTGTGCGCGACGGGGCAGACGCGTTCTACGGCTGCAACAATTTTGTGGGAATATTCGGCGTAGGTGGAGTGGTCGCCGTTGACGAGGATGATGTCGGGGCAGATGCGCTTGGCTTCGCTGACGCGAGTGCCGGTCTTGATGCCGAGGGCTTTGGCCTCGTAGCTGGCGGCGATGAGGGAGGTGGTGTCGGCCATGGTGGGGACGACGCCGGTGGGGCGGTTGCGGTACTCGGGATGAAGCTGCTGTTCTACGGACGCGAAGAAGCTATTGAGGTCGATGTGGAGGAAGGCGAAGAGGTCGGGTTGAGCGGGGGAGCTCATGGGCGAATTATATTCGCCGCGTGTTCGCCCAACATTGCCGTGTGCCCGCACCGCATGACGGGGAGGGGTTGCGATCAGGGTTGGGGCGCGATGCCGGTGGCTGAGACGGAGGGAGCGTCAAGCGAGGCTGGTTTGGCGACGCCGACTTTGAGGATGAAGTAAAACTTGTTCTCGTTGTCGAAGGAGCTGATCTCGCGGGACTTGGAGCGGACGGTATTGGACTCGGCCCAGATTTCGTAGTCGGTGTCCTGGGAGAGTTCGCCGAAGCGGTAGTGGCCGTCATCGTCGGCGATGTAGGTACGGACGTCATTGGAGCGGGAGTTCTTGAGATAGACGACGGCACCACCGATGGGTGCGCCGTCCTTGTTGACGACTTTACCTTCGGCGATGCGCTCGCGCGGAACGTTCTTCTGCGCGGCCGCGGTGAATGAACCAGCGAGCAGGAACGCGAAGGCTGCGAAGGCGATAAGGGCAAGAAACAGGTTGCGGCGCGGGTTAATGCTATTCATCCTCTTCATCCACGGGTAGAGCGTCATCTTCATCATCGTAGCCTTCCTCATCGACTGGAGCTAATTCCAACGGGTCGCTGGAGACGACTTCGAGATCCGTTCCGCACTCATCGCACTGAATGATCTCACCTTCTTCGACATCGTCGACATCGATGTCCAAGGGATTGTCGCACTCGGGGCAAACGACTGACATATACGATCTCCTCTGAACCAGGCACGAAAGCCGGTGTTAATGTAGAGCGGTTGAGCTAGTACCATGGAGCTGGCACCACAAAACCCTTTTCTAGTTCTAGCGGTACCGTGGCGGCTCGTCAACCTTGAGATGCAAGGGGCCGCGAATACGGTGCATCTTGCAAGGCGGAGGCAGGAATGAAGCGGATCGTGGGAGTGTGTGGGTTGCTGGCGGGAATGGCGGCGGGTACGCACGCACAGATGCCGGCGGCGGCGATGGGGCCAGGGACGCTGGCGCCACTGCGGATAGACCCGGCGGTGAAGGTAGCGCTGGGGGGAGTGTCTGCGGAGCAGGTGCAGGCCGATATTGCGAAGCTGGTGAGCTTTGGGACGCGCAGCACGCTGTCGAGTATGGACACGGATCTGCCGCAGGGGCAGGGGATCCTGGCGGCGGCGGATTGGATCACGAGCGAGTTCGAGGCGATCTCGAAGGAGTGCGGCGGCTGCCTGGAGGTGAAGCGGGACGAGTTTGTGCAGCCGGCGTCGAATGAGGCGCGGAGCCGGGTTACGCGGCCGACGAAGCTGGTGAACGTGTATGCGATTTTGCATGGGACGGGTGGGGAGAAGGCGCCGTGGGTGCTGGTGACGGGGCACTACGATTCGCGGGTGACGGATGTGATGGACAGCAAGCTTGCAGCGCCGGGGGCGAATGATGATGCGAGCGGGGTGGCGGTATCGCTGGAGTCGGCAAGGGCGATGGCGCGGCTGACGAAGGCTGGGGTGAAGCTGACGGGGACGATGGTGTTTGTCGCGGTGGCGGGAGAAGAGCAGGGGCTGCTGGGGTCGGCGCACTTGGCGAAGCTGGCGAAGGCGGAGGGATGGCCGCTGGAGGCGGTGCTGAACAACGACATCGTGGGCGGCGATACGACGCCAGGTGCGACGGGGCAGGACAAGGATGTGGTGCGGGTGTTCAGCGAGAGTATTCCTGCGACGGCGACTGCCTGAAGAGCAGAAGATGACGCTGGGACTGGGTGCGGAGAATGATTCGCCGTCGCGGCAGTTGGCACGGCAGATTGTGGAGCTGGCGCCGGCGTACTTCAAGCCGACGACGCAGCGGCCTCCGGCGCTGAAGG
This sequence comes from uncultured Acidobacteriaceae bacterium, assembly GCA_963796535.1. Taxonomy (GTDB): domain Bacteria; phylum Acidobacteriota; class Terriglobia; order Terriglobales; family Acidobacteriaceae; genus Granulicella. The sequence goes on along the minus strand of CAWCMO010000005.1, from coordinate 83,756 downwards.
GCGGGGCGCGGAGCCAGTTGATGCGGCTGGTGCCGGCGTTTCGTCCGGTGATGATTTTGCGGCGGGACCGGTATCTGCGTGGCGGAGATCATTCGAGCTTCAATGCGGAAGGGTTCACGGCGGTGCGGTTTACGGAGTGGCGGGAGAACTATGATCATCAGCATCAGACGCTGCGCACGGAGAATGGCGTGGAGTATGGCGACCTGCTGAAGTTTGTGGACTTTGGGTACGTGGCGAAGGTGGCGCAGTTGAACGCGCTGACGATGGCGAGCCTGGCAGCGGCGCCGAGTGAGCCGCAACACGTGCGGGTCGTGACCAAGGAGCTGGATAATAACAGCAACCTGGAGTGGGATGCTTCGGCATTTGCGCCGCCGGGGACGACGTACGAAGTGGTGTGGCGGGACACGAATGAGAATCTATGGACGCACAGCCAGAGCGCGGGCGCGGAGACGCATCTGAAGTTGGATGTGAGTAAGGATAATGTACTGTTTGGCGTGCGCGCGGTGAGCGCGGCGGGAGACAGGTCGTTAGCGGTGCCGCCGGTGCCGGTGCGGAAGTAGGGAACGAGGAAGAGTTTGCATGGCGTTTAAGTCCGATAGCCCGATCTCGCTGATGTTCCCGCCGTTCCGCGGGGTGACGCGCCGCATTATTCTGACTTGCGTTGTGGTGTATTTTGCCACGGCGGCGCTGGGGCTGGTGTCGGCGCAGTTCCAGGGGCTGGTGATCAATTTTTTCCGGCTGCACGCGGGCGAGGCGCTGCATCCGCAGATCTGGCAGCTGGTGACGTATCCGTTTGTGCAGGACGCGTTGGTGAGTGTGCTGCTTTCGCTGATTTCGCTGTGGTTCTTCGCGACGGCGCTGGAGGAAGATTGCGGCCCGCGGTGGCTGGTTGAGTTCTTCCTGGTGGCGTCGGTTGGCGGCGGAATCCTTGCGACGGTTTTGAGCCTGGCGGCGGGGGACCGGGTTGAGGGGTTGGGGAGGGATGTCGCGGCGGCGGGGATGTGGCCGTTCGTGCTGGCGGTGATGGTCGCGTATGGCAAGCTGCATGCGAATGAGCAGGTGCGGATTAATTTTCTGTTCTGGATCAAGGCGAAGTATCTTGCGGTGATCTATGTGCTGATTTATCTGGCCATGGAGCTAACGAGCAGGGAGAAGTTTGGGGCGCTAGTGGCGCTATGCAATGCCGGGGTAGGGTTCGCGTTTGTGATGTGGGCGCCGCGACGCGGTGTGCGCGTGGGGATATCGGAGCGATGGTTTGGGCTGCGCAATGCGTATCTTCGTGCGAAGCGGCGGCGCGCGGCGAAGAAGTTCACGGTGTATATGCGCAAGCAGGGCAAGGACGTGAGTCTGGATGACGATGGGCGGTATGTCGATCCGGATGGAAAGCCGCGCGATCCGAATGATAAACGGTGGATGAATTAGCGGAGGCGAAGACGTCACTCGCATCCTCTGAGGCGCAGACGACGTCCAATGCAGCAGTGGAGGTACGAGGATGCAGACGCGGCGTTTGGGTGATACGGATTTGGCGATTGTCCCGGTGGTGTTTGGCGGGAATGTGTTTGGGTGGACGGTGGACGAGGCGCGATCGTTTGAGCTGCTGGATGCGTGGGTGGATCGCGGGTTTAACTGCATCGATACGGCGGATGTGTATTCGGTGTGGGTGCCGGGGCATGTGGGTGGGGAGTCGGAGACGATCATTGGCAAGTGGCTGAAGCAGAGCGGCAAGCGCGACCAGGTGGTGCTGCTGACGAAGGTGGGATTCGAGATGAAGTCGGGTGGGAAGGGGCTTTCGAAGAAGTACATATTGGAAGAGGTGGAGCAGTCGTTGAAGCGGCTGCAGACGGATCGGATCGATCTATACCAGTCGCACACGGATGATGAGAGTGTGCCGTTAGAAGAGACGCTGGAGGCGTATGCGCAGCTGATCGATGAGGGGAAGGTGCGGTATATCGGCGCGTCGAATTACAAGGGAGCGCGGTTGGCGGAGGCGGAGGACTTGGCGGAGCGGGAGAAGCTGCCCGCATACAAGACGCTGCAACCGGAGTACAACCTGCATGATCGGCAGGGGTATGAAGACAGATCTCGCGCCGGTGGCGGAGAAGTATGGGTTGGGCGTGATTCCTTATTTCTCGCTGGCGTCGGGATTTTTGACGGGCAAGTATCAGAGTGCGGAGGACGCGAAAGGGAAGAATCGCGAGGCGCGGGTGCAGAAGTATTTTGATGAGCGCGGGATGAAGATTCTGAAGGCGCTGAAGAAGGTGAGCGAGGAGACGGGGGCGGAGCAGGCGGCGGTATCGCTGGCGTGGCTGCTGGAGCAGCCGACGATTACGGCTCCGATTGCAAGCGCTACGAACACGCAGCAGATGGAGGCGCTGTTTGCAGCGGTGGAATTGAAGTTGTCGGCGGCGCAGGTCGCACTGCTGACGGATGCTAGTGCGTATTAGCGGGTTTTATATCCGGCTTCGCCATCAGGTCGGGGCCGGTGCAGACGGGGTCGGGAGTTTCAGAGGCTGACTCGAGTTCATAGCCGTTGGTGATTTGTTTGATCTGGAAGTAGTAGGAGACTTGCTCGTCTTTTTCTACGCCAGGCTGCCCGGGCACCGATTTGTTGAGTTGAGCTGTGAACGTGACCTGAAAGCGGCCAGGCGCGGAGCAGGACTGTACGGGGCCAGAGGTCCAGGCGATGTACGAGTCGGTGTTCTTCGTATAGCTGGATTCGTAGAGTTGGTGGATGGGCTTAACTTTTTCGGCATTGGTGGGAAGCGTCTGGTCTTTGGCTTCGGGCCAGGGCATCGAGAGCCACTCTTCTACGAAGCCGCGACCGCTGGTGGCGATTGGTTGTAGACGTGTGACGTTGCTGCCAGAGACGCGATAGCGGTAGATGACGGTGCGCTCGAAGGCTCTCTCGATATCGAAAGACATTTCGTCGGCATGAACGCGGAGCTCGAAGGTGTCTGCTGAGGATTTGAGGGTTGGAGTGAAGTCGGAGCGTGAGTAGCCGCGCTCGGTATGCCAGAGGACTTGCGGGTGTACGGGGTCTGAGGTGGGGGAGAGGACGTCGATTCCGAAACCGCTGAAGCGGGAGGTGCACCAAGGTTTGCCGTGGGCAACGACGAGGCGCCAGTCGTCGGGGGATTTGGCGGGGAGGATGGCGGTGAGAAAGAAGTCGCCGAAGGCTCCGCTGTCGTCTTTGTAGGGAGGGGATTGCCAGAGGAGTTTCTCTGACCAGTGGGCCTGCTCGGGCGCGAAGAGGAAGAGCATGGTGTCAACACCGCATTCGATACTATAGCTCAGTTGCACGCGAAGGAGTTGTGGGGAAGACGTTTGATCGACGGTGACGCGGAGATCGCTGCCCCAAGGGGAGACGGGCTCCGACGGTTTTGGATCGGGAAGATTGGCCTTGAGTATATGGGCGAGGGCGTCCCGGATCGCTGCCGGCTTCGCTTCGATGGGCTGGCAGGCGAGCACGGCTTGGACAGCCTTCGCGAGGTCTTGCTTGAGGAGAGATGTGTCCTGTTGAAGAGATGGAGAGACGTCTGTATCCATCTCCGCCATCCGGATGGACGCGAGGTGATGCTGCGTATCGGCGACTTGCGAGGAGGCAGAGGTGATCGCACTCGTTGAGCAGGACACTTGCGCGCAGGCTGAGGGACACGCGATGGCGAGGAACACAATTCCTAGCGGGCTGTGACGCAAGCTTGGGCGCATGATACTTAATCTACAGCGAAGCGCAGACGCTGAATTAGGGGGTTGGGTAGAGGGTGAGTTTGGGGTCGACGCGTTTGGGCGGGGCGCAGACGGTGGGGTCGCCCTGGTTGTTGATGATGTGGCGGATGCCGCCGTTGCTGAGGAGGCAGACGGTGATCATGTCGTGGAAGCGGACGTTGGGGGTGGTGGGAGCTTCGATGGCGCGGGAGAGATAGACATTTGGGTAGGTGAAAACGCTATAGGCGCCCAGACCCCAGGCTTCGTGGTCGGTGACGGTGTCGGCTACTTTGTAGGAGGCCCAGCCGTCGGTGCCGGTGGCGCTGGTGTAGGCGGCCTGCGTGGGCGGGTCGTAGGGAATCTCGGATTGGTAGAAGTAGGTGCGGCCGTGGTTGCCGTTCCAGAGGACCTGGAACTGCTGATGGTGTTCGACGAAAAGGCCGTAGATGGTGACGTTGTTCCCGTTGACGACGAGGCCGTTGTTGCTGAGGTTTTTGTCCCAGCCGACGCCTGCACCGTGATCGGCGCGCCAGATCCACGTGTGGTCGACGAGGGTGTCGTTGCTGTTGATCTCGAGATTGATGTTGGCGCGACCGATGCCGGCGCCGCCTACGCGGAAGAAGATGTCGCTGAGGGAGATGGGATTTTTCTCGTGGCGTGCGGACGAGTTGTGCGGACCGATCTGCACGAGGACGGGGGAGAGTTGCTCGCCGGCGTCGATGAGGAGGCCGGCTAGGACGATGCCGTCGGCGTCCGCGGTGGCGAGGGCGGCGTTGCCATGGGCCGGATGTAGAGTTGCGAAGCCGAGGCCGAGGACTACGGTGTTCGGATGCGTGACGCGAATGGGCTCGTCGAGATTGTAGATGCCGGGCGTGAGGAGGAGATGTTTGCCGTGGGCTAGTTGCGCGTTGATGGTTGCTGCGGTGTCGCGGTCGGGGTGCGCGATGTAGACGTGCGAGAAAGGAATGGTGCGCGCGGCGCCTGGGGCGGGAGAGTTCCAGGACACGCCGGTGGTGTCGTGGCGGAGGTCGGGAACGCGGATAAGCCAGTGGTTGGCGGCGTCGACTTCGAGGTACGGTTTTTCGCGGACGATGGGGGTTAGCTCAACCTTGGTGTAGGGCGGGATGGGCCAGTCGCCGGTCGGGGCGTGGGGGATGCCGACGAAGACCATGTTCCAGTTGGAGCCGGTCCAGCTTTTCCAGTCACTGTTGCGGGAGATCCATTGTTGCTGAGAGCCGGAGTCTACATTGCCGTCGACGAGGGTGTCGGACATCCAGCCTCCGGAGGCCCAGCCGCGGTGCTGATGGAGGACGAGGTCGCCGCGAACGTGTAGGCGGCGCATGGCAACGGCCTGTGAGACGGCCCACTGCATGGTGCCGCTTGTCGGCGTGACGGAGAAGTTTTCGGCGGAGCGCCAGAAGGTGGTGGTGGCGTTGTTGTTGTTGCGGCGGGAAGCGGCGTCGACGTGGACGTTGCCGGAGAAGTGAGTGGCGTCGGGCGTGGCGCCGAGGCCGGCTACTTCGGTGTAGAAGCCGATGGGGATGTCGAGGTGGTAGTCGCCGGGGAGGAAGAGGAAGGCGTTGCGCTGCGGTCCGAACTCGTTGTGCTGCTGGATGGCGTAGACGCGATCGATCTCGGCCTGAATGGTGGCTGCGGGCGTGGAGGGAGAGAAGATGGTGACGTTGGGGCCGAGGTCGGGTGTCTGGGCTTGAACGGATGCGAGGAGCAAGGCGAAAGAAAAGGGACCGACGGCGCGGATGAGCACAGATCGCATGGGGGAACAGAATAAGCCTTGGAACAAGCGTATGTCTTGCGCTTTCGGATTCGGGTAGGGTCGTTGTGAACTGAATGAGAGACGTTTCCGAAAACCCGAGTTTGCAAGCGGTTCGCTTGACCGGTTTACCAATGTCGTTGAGCGGGTTGGGGACGAATCGCCAACCCAAAATTCGGGGAAGCTATGGTATCGCCGCTGGCGCATGCCTATGAGCGCTAAACGGCTATGCACACGCGACATCCTGCGGCACAGCGGGCAACTATGCCACTAGCGGCGGCCCAACATATTGCATCTCGTACCGCGCAAATATTTCTGCGTCCATCTTCGGCCCGTTCGGCACCGCCACATAGCGGAAGAACTCCTCCATCTTTCCCGCGGGAGTAAATGCAATCAACATGTGGGCTGGTTTCTCGCCCACCCCTGAAAAAGCATGCGGAATCCCGCGCGGCCCCAGGATCGATTCCCCCGCACGCAATGTCGTCCGGCTGTCGCCGACCTGAAACAGCACCTCGCCCTCCATCACGTAAAACCACTCTTCCTGATGAAGATGGAAGTGCCGTGGAGGACCGCCCTTCATCAGGTTCTTGTGTTCAATCATGAGTAAGCCGCCATTGGTCTCGCGTGGCACCGCCTTGAACAGGATCGTGCTGTACCCCAGCGAGTGCGTCTCCCCAAACCGGTCTTGTCCCGCTTCCACCGGATGGATCCCGCCAGTGGGGGGAGGCGCAGCACTCTGAGGGAGAGCAAACGCCTCGAACCCTGCCGTTGGAAAACCTACTGCTGGAAGTACTAATCCTGCGCTCTTGAGCAGATCACGACGCTTCACTGGCAATCTCCTTTGCTTGAAAGGGGCCTGAATCAACCGCGTGGCGAAATTCCATTTCTACAGCCCGAAGATCTGCGTTGCGTGGAAAGCGCCCAATTATAGAATGGTTCGGTTTCCAACCCTATCAAGCTCGCGGCGCCGTGCGGCTTTTCCGCGTCCTTGTCGCCGGTCCGTTCTGAACTGACGAGAACAGGCCTATGCACTCATTCAGGGTTCTCGGTGGTCTTGAAGATCGACGTTCCTTAAAGACGGCGTTTTGAGAAACTTCGTTGCGCCGGCCTTCAGACTGCTGCGTTAGGAACGCGTGACGGTCCTTAGGCTTAGTTCGCGGAGTTGCTGGTCGCTGACCGTGGTGGGTGCGTCCACCATGAGGTCGATGGCCTTGGCGGTTTTGGGGAAGGCGATGACTTCGCGGAGGGACTGCGCGCCGGCGAGGATCATGACGATGCGGTCGAGGCCGAGGGCGATGCCGCCGTGCGGGGGTGTGCCGTACTCGAGTGCGTCGAGGAAGAAGCCGAAGCGGGCCTTGGCTTCTTCGTCGGACATTCCGAGGGAGCGGAAGATTTCGGACTGAACATCCTTGCGATGGATACGGATGGAGCCGGAGCCGAGCTCGGTGCCGTTGAGGACGATGTCGTAGGCGAGGGCGCGGACGGAGCCTTTGTCGTTGACCAGGGCTCCGGATTTGATGTCTTCCTCGTGGGGTGAAGTGAAGGGGTGGTGCGCGGCGTCCCAGGTCTTGGTTTCTTCGTTCCACTCGTACATGGGGAAGTCGGTGACCCAGAGGAATTTGAAGTCGGCTGGCGGTTTGGGTTTGCTCGAAGAGCTTGTGCTTGTCGGCGAATTTCTTGGCGAGCTCGAGACGGAGAGCGCCGATGCGTTTGTAGATCCATTGCGGATCGTAGTTCCACATGGCCGGTGTGCCGGGCTTGGGGGTGATGACGACGGCTAGGTCTTCGGAGGTGTGGGAGGCGCCGTTGAAGAGCGACATCTCGGCGCTGAGCTTGCCTTCGATGGTCTCGGCTAGCGGGACGAAGGTGGGGTTGGTGCGGAGGCGGGCGACGTCGAGGAAGTCGAGGCCGGAGTCGCCGAAGAACTTGCGGATCTCGTCGACGAGGCCACGGCGCTGGGTGCCGGAAAGGGTGCCGACGCGGGGAATGGTGAAGCCTAGGACGGGTAGGGTGGGGTCGATCCTCAGCGACTCGCGGAGTTCGGTGGTGAGCGTGGTGGAGAGGTCGACCATGGCTGGGAGGCGCATGTCGGGCTTGTCGATGCCGTATTTCTGGATGGCCTGGTCGTAGGTCATCTGGATGAAGGGCTCGGCGGGGAGCTCGATGCCGGCGGCGGCGAAAGCTGCGTGGAGGAAGCCTTCGGCTACCGCGAAGATGGTGGACATCTGGGGGAAGCTGATTTCGAGGTCGATCTGGGTGAACTCGGGCTGGCGGTCGGCGCGGAGGTCTTCGTCGCGGAAGCAGCGGGCGATCTGGAAGTAGCGATCGAAGCCGGAGATCATGAGGATCTGCTTGAAGATCTGCGGCGACTGCGGGAGCGCGTAGAAGTGGCCGGGATGGACGCGGCTGGGGACGAGGTAGTCGCGCGCGCCTTCGGGGGTGCTGCGCGTCATGAACGGAGTTTCGATCTCGAGGAAGTCCTGGGAGACGAGGTAGTTGCGGATGGCCATGGCGACGCGGCTGCGGAGCGCGAAATTCTTCTGCATCTCGGCGCGGCGGAGATCGATGTAGCGGTACTGGAGGCGGACTTCTTCGTTGGCGATGGCGTCTTCGGCGGGCGAGAAGGGAGGTGTCTTCGCGTCGTTGAGGAGGAGGAGGGAGTGGGCGACGAGTTCGACGTCGCCGGTGGGCATGTTGGGGTTGGCGAGGCCTTCGCCGCGGTTGCGGAGGACTCCAGTGACGGCGACGACGTACTCGGGGCGCGCGGCTTCAGCCTTGGCGTGCGCTTCGGGGGAGACTTCTTTGTCGAGCACGACTTGCGTGATGCCGGTGCGGTCGCGGAGGTCGAGGAAGATGAGGTTGCCGTGGTCGCGGCGGCGGTTGACCCAACCCATGAGGGTGACGGTTTGGCCGGAGTTGGAGCTGCGGAGTTCGCCGCAGGTGTGCGTGCGTTGGAGCGTGCCTAAGAAGTCAAGAGTCACAATCCTTCTATTGTACGAAGTTTGCGGGCTGACTGGAGACTCTTTGGCGCGCGATGAGATTGCTTGCTGCGTCGACGAGGAGAGCGACGGCACCGCCTAAAGCGGTATTGAAGAGGCGGATGTGCGCGGCGGAGGTTTCGGAGAAGCCGCCGAAGTGGAAGAGGAAGACGATGTAGAGGGTGATAAAGAGCGAGAAGGCTGCGTAGTTGACGGCCTGGACGGCGATGGATGCCCAGGCGAAGAGGAGAACGAGCATAAGAACGACGGGCACGTGAATGGGAGCGTACTGGGCGATCAAGAAGGCGATACCGGCTCCGACGAGCGTGCCGAGGAAACGCGCGATGCCGCGGCTCACGGTGTTGGTCCACTGCGGCTTGAGGACCAGGACGCCTGTCATGGGGGCCCAGTAGCCGTTGCGAATGTGAAAGTGGCGATAGATGGCGGTGCAGAGGAGAAGCGTGATGGCGAGGCGCACGGTATAGGAGATCGTGTCGTGCGTAGGGTGAAGCTCCTCGGGGAGGCGGGTGAAGAGCTCGTGGATGCGTTGGCGGAGGCGCGCGGTGAGGGGCGGGCCGGGACCTTTGGCGGCGGAGCTTCGGACGAAGTGAAAGCCTGTGAAAACGAGCATCTGGAGAGCTCCGCCGGCGAGGACCATGGAGGTGCGTCCGACGGCGTAGTGGAGGCCTTGCGTGAAATAACTCGCGACGACGACGTAGACGGCGCATTGCTGGCCGATCCAACCGGCGGTCGCGCTCAGGTCGGAGAGCAACGCGTAGTTGATGGCGGCAATGACGGCGAGGAGGAGGACTGCCCAAGTCCACTGGGCACAGAGGCTGCCGGCCAAGGTTGCAGAGGCGATGCCGAGGGTGAGGAGCCCCATGCTGAGCAAGGTGGAGGCGAGGGCTTCGTGGAAGACGGCGAAGCCGACAGAGTAGGCGGAGGCAGCGGCGATGGCTCCGGCGGCGGGATGGCCGGTGACTTTGCCGATGAGGAGCGCGAGGGCGACGGCGATGGTGGCGCGCGCGCCGTCGGTGGGGGTGCGCCTGGCCCAGGGGAAGAGTGTCGTGTCTGTCGATATGGCGAGGAGGTTCTGCACGGATTTCCTGGATAGATGCAGGATACTGTGTGCTTCTCCGGATGGCATGTGGCACGTCAGCCAGGGAGGGTGATGAAGAATCGTTTCACAGATTGTCAGAAGAAGTCATTGGACTTTCTAGTGGATTCGGCTAATGTTGCGTCATGAAAATAATGCTAGCTGTGATGCTTCTGTGCGGAGCCTCGGTCTCGCTGGCGGCGCAGGGGCCTTCGGGCGATGCGGGCTGGGAGCGGGTAAGGCATCTGCCCGCTGGTTCGCATGTGCATGTCGCGGGCGACAAACAGAGTAAGACTTGCACGCTCGATTTGGTGGACGAGGCGACGCTGCGCTGCTCGAAGGGGAGCTCGCAGTATTCGTTTCTGCGCGCCGAGGTGAAGAGCGTGAAGCTGACGCGTTATGGGCGGTCGACGCTGGTGGGCACGGTCATCGGGCTGGGCGTTGGCGCAGGTGTCGGGGCGATTGTTGGTCATGCGCAGGAAAAGCCTAACGACTTTTTCCCAGGGCTGTCGACGGAGGCCTGTGCTGCTGTCGGCGGAGCGGTTGGTGCGATTGCCGGCGCGGCGATTGGCGGGCCAACGGATTTTCTGCGCGGTCCTACAGTGTATCGTCGGCCTTAGCTGCTGAGGTGTTTGGCGAGTTGGGCTCGTGGAAGCTTGACTTGGTCGCCGGTGGCGAAGGTTTTTATGGTTGCGGTTGCGGTGGCTACTTCGTCTTCGCCTAGCAGGATGATGTGGCGGGCCAGGGTGTCGGCTATGTCGAAGGACTTGCGGAGCTTGAAGGTTCCGTCGCCTACTTCTACCGTCAGGCCGGCGGTGCGGAGCTCGCGGGCCAGGGCCAGGGCGGCGGGGTTCTGGGTTGGGGTTAGGGGCGCGATGTAGGCGTCTAGTTTGGGGGCGGCCCAGGGGGTTGGTGAACCCACCTTAGGCGACGATGAGGCCGTCGCCGAAGATGGGGCACCCGATTCTGAGGCTGCGGCGGCATCGGCTTCCATCTGGGCCTGGAGGGTCAGGATTAGGCGGTCTTCGCCTATGGCGAAGCCTATGCCGGGGGCTTTGGGGCCTCCTAGCATCTCGCTGAGGCCGTCGTAGCGGCCGCCGCCTAGCAGGGCGTTCTGGGTGCCTAAGCCGGTGGTTACGGTGAACTCGAAGGTGGTTCGGGTGTAGTAGTCGAGGCCGCGGACTAAGCGCGGGTTTAGGTTGTAGGGAACTCCGCAGGCGTCTAGCGCGGCTAGGACCTGGTCGAAGTGGGCCTTGGATTCGGGGCCTAGATAGTCGGCGATTTTGGGTAGGGCGTTGATCAGGTCCTGGTCGGCTTCTTCTTTACTGTCCAGGACTCGTAGGGGATTCGTATCCGCTCGGCGCTGGTTGTCTTCGCAGAGCTGGTGCTTGATGGGTTGGAGGGCTTCGCGGAGGGCGGCGTTGTAGCGGACGCGGTCCTCGGAGGAGCCTACGGAGTTGAGCTCGAGGCGCCAGTCGCGGATGCCTAGCTCGTCGAGGAAGCTGGATAGCATCTCGAGGATTTCGGCGTCGCGGAGGGGCGACTCGGAACCGGAAGACTGTGGACCGATGACTTCGGCGCCGATCTGCCAGAACTGGCGGTAGCGGCCGCGCTGAGGGCGCTCGCGGCGGAACTGCGGGCCGATGTAGTAGAGCTTCTGGAGCTGGCCGGTCTCGCCTAGCTTGTGCTCGATGTAGGCGCGGACTACGCCTGCGGTGTTTTCGGGGCGGAGCGTTAGCTGCTGGGCTTTCTCGCTGGCGGCGCGGGCGCGGTCTTCCCAGGTGAACATTTCTTTGCTGACGATGTCGGTTTCTTCGCCTACGCCGCGGGCGAAGAGTTCGGTGGTTTCGAAGATCGGGGTGCGGATTTCGCCGAAGCCGTAGCGGGCGAAGAGGGCGCGGGCGGTGGCCTCGACGTGGTTCCAGAGGGGGGTCTGGTCGGGGAGGAGATCGCGGGTGCCGCGGACCGCCTTGAGGGTCGGGCGGGCCGGTGTTTTCTTGCTTTCAGTCATAGAGTTACTAGTTTACCGGTCCTGCGGGGACCGCGAGAGGCTTCGGTCCTGCGGGGACTGCGAGAGGCTTCGCGTGGCTGGGCGGAATGCGGGTACCCCCCTCCCCCTCCCCCCCCCCCACCCCTCATTTGGCTGTAAGGTGCTGATTGTGGGGCAGTTAGGTGGCTAGATACCCCGTCGGAAAGTTTCAAAAATGGGGTCTAAACGACTGATATCAAATGGTTTAGATGCTGACATACCCGATTCTAAAGAACTTAGCTGCCGGTTGTAATGGGCGGGATGGGCTGGATTGTCTGTGAAAAGGGGCTATCTCTATTGTAGCTAGCGGGTGGGGGTAACTATGCCAGGTTTTGGAAAGATTTATCGGTAATAATATACTTGACAGACCAAGAGAAAATGCGTTATAAGTCAGACGACAGGGCAGCGCTAATTTGCATTAGTTTTTCTTATACGGTAGGATGACATGCAAGGTAGTATGATTTTCCTTCTATATGAGGTTTCATAACATTTTCGCTTTGACTGGAGTAATCTTACTGACCGGGCCAACACATTCCCAGTCAGCAAGTCCCGCTTACGTGTTTGCTAAACCCGATTCGACAATCACAATTAATGGACGTGTTTGGAAACAGTCGGAACTGCACCCCGCGTGGGTAGCAGGCCAGAAATCGGCACAGCATATGCCGAACCGGGCGACTCAAACTCCCGAACAACAACGGCAAGCTGGCCCAAAATCTTCACGGCATCGAACCCGGACATAGTAATCCCGCTCCCGGTTCCAGCCACCTTTGTAATATTCTCTAAATCTTGCGTCCAAATGATTGGGCTTTCAGATATAACTCCCACCGCGTGGCCCGAGTCATCAATGATCGGTGACCCTGAGGCTCCGGGTGTTATGGGCATTTGGACTTTCAGGACTTCATACTGAGGTACGATGCCCTGACCGTTCACAGTGGCCATTGCAATCGGTGGGTGCTTAAACCTGCCGCTGAGAAATCCTTCGTAGAGGATCGGGTTCCCATTGTCGATTCCGGGAAATCCTATGCTCAACAAGTGGTTACCAGTCTTGACACTAGCCGCATCGCCTAATGGCAAGAAACAGGGCGGCGTTAGCTTTGAATGAATGAACGCAAGGTCAGTAGAGGATTCCCATTTTGTCTCATCCATATTGTCTGCCGCCATTAGACTTGCGGCCTCGCCATGAGGCGTGATTGATACGTGTTGATCGACGTTAATGTCAAAATCGACTTGGCCCATATTGTTCTTGAAAGTCTTAGAACTTACGACGTGGGCGGCAGTCACGATGTCCCCTTGAGAATTTATAAAGAAGCCAGTTCCGGTGCCGCGTTCGGTCTGGATTAGAACTATGGCGCAAACAAGAGATTCATAACGTTTGGTAAGTCCGTTGGGATCGCTGGAAGATGTTTGGGCGCAGAGTTGAAGACTGGGAACCACGCACAGGCAAATGAAAGAAACAAGACGGTTGATTTTCATGAGTCGGCCTCTTTTAAAATTTCTCTAGTTGAGGTACAGTTAGGGCAGAGGAAAGGCGCAAGCCAATCCAATGGGACCGCACCCGTAGCAATCCGGGTGCGGTAGGTAGCCGATTCACCTGGCCCGGTTCGCTTTCCTTGTCTAGGGGAGACAGCGTTCCGGGTTCCTTCGTTTAGCGCCGTCGTTAGCGGTGATCTAACGAAAACTTATGCACCTCATCTTGGGCATCTCTATCCAGAATATACAGCCGAATCTGGTCCAATACTGGCCTACAACCTAGAAGTACGCACCTAGATTCTTGTCTAAGTAGTTAATTTTAAAGACTTTAGCTTGCAATCCTCCCAGTACTCGGTTACGCTACCGACAGGCGTAACCGAGTGAAGTGGGCGGGTTCCGTCTTAAAATCAACACATTGGGGACGGGTTTTCGATCCCTAGTTTTGCACAACTTTTTTCGCTTCGGCGTTACAATCGCGCCATGAGCGATAAATGGGAAGATCCTGCAAAGAGACCCCCTAAACCAGAAACGATGAACACCCCTGGAGATTTCAAGGTGTTCACCGATCTGATGAGGAAGGTAGTTGAGAAGCCGAAACCCGTCGCCCCCGGCCCTGTCGCTTCTTAGACCACACTCGGCCTTTGCGTGAGTGCCTTGTAGGTAAGGCGCTTTCCCTGTATGCCCATCATGCACGTTGCAAAGCGCGTGAAGTCGTCCGCGTCCTTGCGATTGTTGTAGCGAAACACCTGCTCTGAAACATAGGCGTCAAGGTGGAACGGCTCTACTGAGATGTAAGTGCCACCGAGTGAACGCTTCAGCAAGCTCCAGAAGTTCTCAATACCATTCGTGTGAATGTGACCGTTCACGTACTCCATCGCGTGATTGATTACTTCGCGATTGTAGGGAGTGGACAGGAAGCTGTATGTGGGGAACTCATCGGTGATGATGTGTGATCCCGCTTCTACGTTCTCGGCCATTACAGGATCAATCTGCTGTTTCTTGCGGTCAGCCATCACTTTAGCCTTTACGCGTCCACCGCGCTCCAGCATACCCATGACTACCACCTTGTTGCCCTGTCCCTGATACTTCCGACCGTCCTGTAAGCGGCTCTTGTGCATGTTCTTGATCTTCCCACCTACGAAGGTCTCATCGCACTCAATAGGGCCTCCAGTGAGTTTCCCTGTCTCATCTGTCATAGCTTCACGCAAGCGGTGAAGCATGTGCCAAGCGCTCTTTTGGGTCACGCCAAGCGCCCGAGCTAACTCATAAGAGCTAATGCCATTTTTGCAATTGGAAAGCAGCCAAGCGGCGGGAAGCCATTTGTCTAGGCCAAGTGGCGAATCCTCGAAGATAGTTCCAACCTTCAAAGAGAACTTCTGCTTCGGGTGTACGGTCTTGCACTTGTAGACATTCGCCTTTTCGAGATAGGTGACGCCACCCGATCCACACTGAGGGCAAAGCACAACACCATCCTGCCAGCGAATCGAGATCATGAACTGGCGGACGTTCTCTTTGTCTGAGAAGAACTTGATGGCTTCGAGAAGTGTTTTCGGCGTTTCCATGATTTGAAGATAACGAATCAATCACGGTCTGTCAAGTATATTATTACCGATTTATCGCTAGTGTTCATAGGGGGTTTGGCGGTTTTGGAGAGGTTTGGGGGCTTGACAGGAATTCGGGTTCTCTCCGTGGGAACCCAGGTCCCAGAAGCGGGACCCTTCGGTGAGCTCAGGGCAGGCTCTGGGGCACCCGGATTTTTGGTGAATAGGGATACAGGATTTTGGAGGGGGCGCTCGGCTGTAGCATGCATGTCGTTTGACGATATGTGCCGCTGGACACAGACGCGAGACTGGGGTGGGTCGAGGCTACGGCTAGAGGTATTTCTTATGTCAAAATCCAACATAGCCAGAACGATCATCGACACGCATCGGCACATTTTTGGTCCGAAGCTGAAGCAGAAGTTCGTTGAGAATATCGGGTTCGATGACAAGAAGCCGTTGCCGCAGGCGAATGCAGGCGAGATGTTTTTCTATCGTGAGTCGGTTGACGTGGATTACTCGATGGAGATTCAGCAGAAGAGTGGCGTTACGCTGTGCTTGAACAGTTACGGCGGGGAGATTGAGACGTTCGCGCAGAGCATTATTAAAGCGAGCACGATCGACACCATTAAATTCCTGCATGACGAGTCGTTCGAGCTTCGGGCAAGATATCCGAAGGACATTGCGGTGATGGCAAACGCGCATGCGCTGGAAGAGAATACGCGCGCTGTGATTGATCCGCTGATCTCAAGCAAAGAGGCTTTCGGCATCAGCATTTGTAGCAGCTACGGAGCGGGCGCGGAGCAGGTGTTCCTCGATTCTCCCAAGGCCGAGTGGCTATGGGAGTATGCGCAGGATAAAGATCTCCTGGTACATGTTCATCCGCCGCTGGTGGCGATAGGAGCTGCGGCGATGCAGCAGTACCGGCTGAATGAAGCGCTTGGCCGGCCATTCGATACGGCAGTGTCGGCAGCGCGCATGATCTATAGCGGCGTGTTTGATCGATACCCGAAGCTGAAGGTTCTTTTCGTTCACATGGGTGGAGCGCTTGCCCCGCTGATTTGCAGGCTCGATTGGAACTGGGAGTTGAATTACAAGGGCATCCAAAACCCACCGATCGAAAAGGTCGACAAGAATCTGCGTAAGCCTTCGGAGTATTTCAAGTCGAATATCTATGTGGATACGATGGGCCCGAGCGCGATTGCTCTCAGGGCCATGATCGAAACGTGCGGCATTGACCGGGTATTGTTTGGAACCGATTTTGGGCCGGTTCCGATGAGCCCAAAGCTGCACATCGATCTTGTCGACAACACGATCGCCGATGAAGGAGATCGCAAGAAGATTTTCTCAAGCAACACACTTGGCTTGCTCCATTTGGAAGAGAAGGCACCCGTCCTGGTGCCTCGCGCGGCTTAGTCTTCCTGCGCCAAAGCGTCGGAACTTCGACCACTTGAATATCAATGGCCATCACGAGGCTGAGCGCTCGTGATGGCCTTCTTTGTGCTTGCGGCACGCTATCGATGCTGATTGCGCAAGGCTACCTGCGGTCTCCGGAATCACACGGGCTTGTGGTCCGTGCGGCGGGTGCGAGATTTCGATGACTGTGAGGGCTGTAGGTCAACGGTGACTTCTGTTATTGTCGTAGCCAATCGTCCGTTGCTTGAACTTCGTCCTTCGTTTGAACTCAGTCTTCGGGAACTCCCAAAGGATTAAGCGATGACTATGTACTGGGTGTATCTTCTGCCGAATTGGCTGTTCGGCGTGTTGACGGTGTCGTTGTTTGTGGGATTTGGTGTGGCTGGCCTTTTTCTGACGCGGGGCTGGATGCGGCGGCTCCACCGTGTCGAGAACGGCCACAATGACATTGTGGGTTTCTACATGGCGGGGGTCACGGTTTTGTATGCGGTGAGTATCGGGCTGCTGGCGATTGGAGCGTGGGCGACGTATACCGATGTGCAAAGCAAGGTGGACCATGAGGCGGCCGCGCTGGCGGGTCTGTATCGCGATATCAGTGCCTATCCCGAGCCAGAGCGCAGCATCATGCAGGATGATTTGCGCAGGTACACCCGGGAGGTGATCGACGTGGCGTGGCCGTTGCAGCGGCGCGGCATCGTTCCCACTAGCGAGGGCGCGGAACTGGGTGACTTTGAGGAACACTTTATGTCGTTCGAGCCGCAAAGCGAGAGGCAGGACGTATTTGATGGGGGAGGCGTTTCGAACGTTCAACCAGCTGACGGAGAGCCGCAGGATGAGGCTCAACAGCGTTTCGGACGAGATGCCTGGACCGCTGTGGGTGTTGGTGCTGGTGGGCGCCGTTGTCTGCATGGCGGTCAGTTGGTTTTACCAGACGGATAATTTCCGATTGCATTTCTGGATGACGGTGTTGTTTTCGGGCTTGTTGGGTGTGCTGATTTACCTGGTCGCGGTTCTGGATAATCCGTATCGGGGAAAGGTGAGTGTTTCCCCTGAGTCGATTGAGCGGGTGTATCAGCAGGTGATGGTGCCTTCGAAGTAAGGAAGCAGCAGATTCCCAGAGGGAATGACGAAAGAAAGGCAGGGGCAACGAGCCCCTCGGACGGGGCGTCCGATGGGGCTTGAGTTTGGGCGGGGTTAGGAGGTGAAGGAGTGGTTGGGGGGATTGGGGGTGGATTCGTCCATTTCCTTGGACTGGATGCGGGTGTCGATGAGGAAGCCAACGCCGATGCCGAAGGGGATGAGGGCGCAGGCGGCACCGCAGAGGACGTCGCGCTCGTGGAGGATGGCGGCGAGGGCGATGAAGAAGAGAGCGATGCCGACGGCGGCGCCGAGCAGGACGATGCCGGCGAGGCGGATGTTGGCGCGACGGCGGACCAGGCTGATGGCGGGACGGCCCTGGGAGGCGGCGATCTCGGCTGCGGTGGGGGGAAGGACGAGGCCCTTGGCGATGGCGGCGAGGCGCTCCTGGCTTTCGAGCTCGCGCTTGCGGGCGTTGGACCAGGCGCCGACGGCGACGATGCCGAGCACCATGATAAAGCTGGCGACGGGGACGATGAAGGGGCTGTTGAAGGTTTCGCTGAAATTTATCGAGAATCATGTCGTGCTCCTTATAAACTTTCGGGCTGCGGCTGGAGGGCGGCAGCTTGCTTTCTGTGGGGCTTCGACTGTGGGGGTGGGCGAAAGTTTCAGTGGCGGGCTTGAAACTTTTGGAGGAGGATGAAGTCTGAGGGGTAGTGAGTAACGAGTAGTGGGTAGTGAGTAACGGAAAAGGCGAGGGTGGATGCGCGGTGACCTTACATCGCCGGAGAACTTTGAGGCGCTGGTGCGAGAGCATCAGGGTATGGTGTTTCGTACGCTTACTCGGCTGACCGGGACGGGGGCGCAGGTTGAGGATTTGGCGCAGGAGGTGTTTCTGCGGCTGTATCGGGCGTTGCCGGAGTTTCGTGGGGACTCGGCGCTGTCTACTTATCTTTATAGGATTGTGGTGAATGTGGCGCAGGATGAGTGGAAGCGGCGGCGGAAGGAGCGTGGCGTGATTGCTACGGCTCCTGCGATGGAAGAAGAGAATGAGGCGGGTGGATTGAGAGCTTTGCCGGGGATGAGCTGACTGAGCATGCGCGGAATCCTGAGCAGCGGATGGAGGATGCGGAGATGCAGGCGGCCGTGGAGGCTGCGCTGCGGGAGCTGCCGGAGATGGAGCGGGCCGTGCTGGTGCTGTATCACCAGGAGGAGGTCAGCTATGAGGGGATTGCTGCGGCGCTGGGGTTGCCGATGAATACCGTGCGGACGCATCTGCATCGGGGTCGGAAGAGGCTCGCGGAAGTGTTGCGCGGACGGCGAGGTCCTGAGCGGACGGCGAACGTTAGCGACGCGGTGGGGGATGAGAAGATGGAGAAGCGTAGGACGGTTGGGGGAGCTTTGCGGGAGATGATGGTGGGTCGAGTATGAAGGAGCGAGAGGTTGCGATGAGCGATGCGAATGAGTTCGAGGCAGGGATTACGCGGGCGTTGGATCGGAAGCCGGAGGTTGCGGTGCCGGCGGACTTTGCGGCGAGGGTGAGGGCGGCGTTGCCGGCGCAGCCGAAGGTACGAACGCAGCGGAGCGTGGGACGGATTGCGGCTGGAGTGGCGGCGGTGGGGTTGGTGCTGGCGCTGTGTGTGTTGGCTCCGCATGCGCGGCCTGGCGTTCAGAATATGGCGTTTGCCCTGGAGATGGTGCTGGTGGTGGAGTTGGTGGGGGTGGCGGCCTGGCTGGGGATGCGGCGGTCGGATGGATGAGGAGTGGGGGGGGATGATGGTGTGGGAGGGTCCGCAATACTTGCGGACCTTTTTATTTTTAGAGTAGGGTGATGGACATCGCGGGGCTGGGGATGCTGCATCGTAGATTGTAAGAGTGGCGTTGGAAACAGACAGGGATGTGGGGCCGCGGTTCAGCAATTGACGGGGAGAGGAGATTCCCATGAGAACGCTTTGGGTAGCGGTGTTGGGCGCGGGGCTGGTGATGTCGGGTGGCGCTGGGGGGCAGACGCCGCCGGCGAAGACGACGCAGAAGATGTGTAGGGCGGACCTGAAGGCGCAGAAGAAGACGCAGAAGGCTGAGGCCAAGTGCGCTAGAAATAATGCGAAGGCGGCGCGGGAACAGGTACGGGCGGAGGAGCCGCGCGGGAATGGGGCGCAGAAGAGACAAGCGCTGGCGGTCGTGCTGACACCGCCTCCTATGTGAGGAGATTGAGTAGGAAAGGAAGAGCCGCCCGCATGATGCGGGCGGCTTTCTTGTTTGTGGTTGAAGAAGCAGATTCCCGGGGGGAATGACAGAAAGAAAGGCAAAGGCAACAGCAACAGCCAATACAGGGGTCCTTCACTGCGTTCAGGATGACGGCGAAAAACGCACTGCGTTCAGGGTGACGGCGAAGGAGGCACTGCCTTCCGGGTGACGGCGAACGATGGAAGGAACGGCGGATTAGTCGGCGATGCCGGGGTCGGGGGTGTCTTCGCCGAGGGCGGTGGCGAGGGCGTTGAGGTGGTCCTGCTCGTCGCGGAGGATCTCGCGGAGGTCTTCGCCGAGGGCGAACTCGTTGAGGGTGTCGACCTGGCGGACGCGGCGGCGGTAGTTGCGGATGGTCTCCTTCTCGTTTTCGAGGTCGAAGCGGAGCATGTCGGTGGCCTTGTCGCTGGTCTTGACGGGCTTGGCGGTGACGGCGGGCATGCCGCCGAGGAGATCGATCCAGTAGCTGAGCTTGAGGGCGTGGCCGAGCTCTTCCTTGGCGTGGACTTCGAGTTCGCCGGCGATGTTCATGTAGGCCGCGCCCTTGAGGCACTGGGAGTAGTTGACGTAGGCGATGATGGCCTGGAATTCGCGCTGCAGGTCTTCGTTGAGTAGATCGATGAGTTGCTTCTTGGTGATGGTGGAGGTGTCTTTCTGTTGTTTTGCCATGGACGTGCTGCTCGCTTTCGGGTGGGAGTGGTTGACGTAGGTTGGATGCGGGTTGGTGGAGAACAGTGGCTTGGCGGGGATGGCGGGTTGGGATGGCTAGTTGGTGGTGGCGGCGGCGGTCGGGACGAGGACGAGTTGGCAGGTATCGGCGGCGGGGCAACTGAGGACGCCGCGGCGAACCAGGGTGGCGTGGCTGTCGGGCGGGATCTGGAGATCGAGGTTGAGGTGCTGGACGGTGTCGGCGAGGGGCTGGAGGGACTGGTCGCCGCTGACGATGCGGAAGGCGGTGATGCCGTGGCTGGTGACATCGACTTCTACGGTGGCCCAGCCTTCTCCGGAGGTCTTGATGTTGCCGGGGAACTTGTAGATGCGCTGGTTCTGGAGTTCGGCGGCGGGATCATTTTTGAGGGTGGGGTGGGCGGATTTGGAGAGCTTGGCGGTTTCGTCGTCGATGAGTTTCTGGACCGCGGCGGGGTCGGAGCCGCGTGCGCCTTTGGAGGCTAGCTGGAGTTGATTGAGGGCTTCGGGGAGGTGGTTTTGCTTTTCGAGGATCAGGGCGAGGTGATAGCCGGCTTCGGCGTCGTTGCCGTTTCGCCAGGCGGCGCGAATCCAGGGTTCGGCTTCGGAGATTTTATCGTCGCGGTAGAGGATCCAGCCGTAGGTATCCCATGCGTTGATGAGGAGCCTGGAGCGGGCGAGGGAGGCTGGGCCGGTTTCTCCCTTGTTGGAGGCTTCGTCGAGGAGATCGAGGGAGCGGCGGGAGGCGGTCTCGGCGACGGGAAGGTCGAGGGAGTTGTTGGCAAGATCGTAGGCGGCGTTGTTGAGTTGGAGCGGGTCGGTGCTGGCGGTGATGACGGACTTGAGGAGAGTTTCTCCTTCGGCGGTCTTCTGCTCGTGGAGCAGGACCTGGCCTAGCCGTAGCTGGAGGGCAGCGCTCGAGGGGATGCTGGCGAGGCCGTCGCGGAGCGTCTTCTCTGCCGAGGGGTAGTCATCGCGCTGGATAAAGATGTTCGCGAGATAGAGAATCAGTGACTGATCGAAGGGGCTGCGACTGATCCCATTCTGGAGGGTGGCGATGGCCTGATCGGGCTTCTTGTCGAACATGTAGTAGGAGGCCAGGAGGCGAGATACGAAGGCTTCGGCGGGATGAAGCGAAAGCTCCTTCTGGAGGTCGGCGATGGCGTCCGCGGTGTGGTGGTCCTGCATGGCGAGGTAGCCGTAGTTGCTCCAGAGGTAGGGCTGATTGGCGTTGAGGGCCTTTGCCTTGTCGAGCAGGGTGCGGGCTTGGGTCAGGTCTTTGCGCTGCTCGGCCTGGTTGACCTGGCGGATGAGGTCAGCGGCGGTGGGATTGTCTTCCGTGATGGGAGGAGGGGGAGAGAGGAGCCGGCGGCCTCGGCGGGGATGAGCTGGATGTAGGTTTCGCCGTCGAGGCCTGTGTCCTTGTACCACTTGTGGTAGTCAGACCATTGGGAGGCGGGGAGGTTGCGCTTGAGGATCTCGAAACGCGCGATCGGTGGTGAGGATGCCGTTCTCCAGCTTGTAGGTTTTGTCGAAGGTGGCGAAGCTGGTCTTGACGTGGATGGAGGGCGGGAGGTTGGCGGACCAGCCTTTGGGGAGAGTCATGACGGCGTGGTCGGTGGCGAGGTGAGGCACGCCGAGGGGAATGGGGGTGACGGGCGGATCTTTTTCGTCGATGTCGGGGAGGCCGATGGGGGAGAGCTGAGGGATGATGCGGAGGCTGTCCCAATCGCCATTCTTTTCGCGCTCATAGTCGTAGGTGATCTTGAAGGGAGAGACAGTGTCGTCGGGGCGGGAGAACTCGGTGTTGGTGACTTTGCCGGCGTAGGACATGGCGTAGGAGAAACGCTGCATGAGCTCATCCCATTGCGCGGGAGAGACGGTGCGGACGGCCTGCGCGAGGGTGACCTGGTCGTCGCCGCGGACGGTCATGACGATGTGGGAGTGGGAGGTGCCCTTGTCGTCGAGGGTGCCGATGGCTTCGAAGGTATTGACGAAGGGGAAGGGAGGGTCTTGGGGAGTGGTTTCGACCTGGGCATCGCCGGTGGCGGGGATGACGAGGGCCTGCTTGTCGCGGATGACGGGGTTGAGGAGGGCGAAGGGAGAGACTTCGGCGGTGGAGTCGAGCCAGACGGGCTTGCCGTCGATGTGGGCGAGGGTGATGGCGTGGTTGAAGGAGGCGGGAGAGGGGACGGCGGCGTTGAAGGTGATGCCGGCGCCGATGAGGACGGCGTCTGCCTTGATGCCCGGCGGCGGAGAGCATGGCGATGAGCAGGGTGGACTTGTCCTTGCAGTCGCCGTACTGGTTGCTGAGGACGTCGCCGGCCTCGTGAGGCTGGAAGCGGCCGATGCCGAAGGCTACGCCGATGTAGCGGACCTGGGCGCTGACGTAGCCGTAGATGGCGCGGGCTTTTTCGTCGGGGGTGGATTTGCCGGCGGTGAGGGTGGCGACCTTGGCGCGGATGTCGTCGTCGGGTTCGGTGCGGGAGCCTTCGAGGGAGCGATACCAGGCACCGACTTCCTGCCAGGTGTGGAAGTTGGTCCAGGCGATTTGGGGGAGGGGCGGGTCGTCGCTGGTGCCGAGGGTGGGATTCTTGTCGAGCTCGAGGAGAGCGTTCTTTTTCTGGCCGGCGGTGGGGGCTAGCTGGGAGGACTGCCAGCGGTAGACGTGCTCGGTGGGGGTGTCGGTGAGGGTGGATTTGTAGTTGGGACTCCAGACCTGGATGTAGCCATCTTTGGGGACGTGAAGCTCGATGGTTTCTGAGCGGATGACGGCGCCGGAGGAGGGGAGGAAGAAGCTGTCGCTGCCCCAGAAGTGGCCGGGGGCTTCTGGCTTGGTGCGGACGATGCGGAGTTTGTACTCGAGGAGGTCGCCGGGCTGGAGGCTGCGGACGGGGATCTGAGTTTGCTTGAGGTCGCTGTAGAAGGGAGCCTCGCGGGTGACTTCGGCGGGGAGCTCCTGGGCGTCGGCGGGAGGGGTGGTGACGATGGAGCCGTCGGCGTGGCGGACGCGGACGTAGTCGATCTCGATGTGCTCGGAGTTGGAGGCGAAGTCGAAGGGGATGACGCTGAAGGCTTTGACGCCGGCCTGGTTGCGGATTTCGACGGACGCCTTCGATTGCGCGGGAGCCGGTGCCGTCGGCTGCGAAGGTGTAGATGCGCGAGAGGTGATGGAAGACGTAGGACTCGCCGGGGTAGTCGGTGGGGGCGGGTGTTGGTTTGGCGGCGGCGGCGGGAGTCGGGGCTGCCTGGGCGTGCGAGATTCCGGAGCCTGCGAGGAGGAGAGATGCGGTGAAGAACACCGGAACCCAGATTTTCATTGTCCTAGCTGTATAGCACAGGTCGTCCTGCGCGGACGGTGGGAGGCTTCGCGGGGCGGACGCGAAGTTCAGCGGGGGCTAACGATTGGAGGGGAGTTAGGGGGTGGGTTCGGCTAGGTAAGTCCGGATGTAGTCGAGGTAGTTGTTGGCGGCTAGTGTGGATGAGGGCTAGGTCTTCGTCGGTGGTGGTGCGGCGGATCTTGCCGGGGATGCCGGTGACGAGGGAGTGTGGGGGGATGATGGTGCGTTCGGGGACGAGGGCGCCGGCGGCAATGATGGAGCCGGCGCCGATGTGGGCTCCGTTGAGGATGGTGGCGCCGATGCCGATGAGGACGTTGTCTTCGAGGGTGCAGCCGTGGACGGTGGCGTTGTGGCCGATGGTGACGCCGTAGCCGATGAGGACCGGGTGGAGGTTGCGCATGCCGTGGAGGACGGCGCAGTCCTGGATGTTGGTGCGGGCGCCGATGCGGATGTGGTTGGTGTCGCCACGGACGACGGCGTTCATCCAGAGGGAGGAGTGGGGGCCGAGGTGGACGTCGCCGATGAGTTGGGCGGAGGGGTCGATGTAGCAGCCGGCGGCGATGGTGGGGGAAATGCCGCGGTAGGGGCGGATCATGGAGATAAGTATAGGGGTGGTGCGCGGACGGCGAGGGGCTTCGCGTGGCGCGCTCGAGTTCGTCGGGGTTCGTGGCGCGGCGGATGGGGATGGGACCGGTCGTACGGCGACAGAGGTGCCCAGCGTACCTACAAGGGGCGGTAAAGGCGTGAATTTCCCCGAGTTGGAGCGAATTTGTAGTGCGGAAACCGGACAGTTGGAGGTATGCTGGGAGGATAGCCGTTTTTGGCAGGTTGGGAGGTGTATTCAATCTTGGCAGAAGTTCGTGTTCAAGAAGGCGAGCCTTTGGAGAATGCTCTTCGTCGTTTCAAGCGGAAAGTGCAGACGGAAGACATTATCAAAGAGGTCAAGCGCCACTCCTTTTACCTGAAACCAGGCGAAAAGAAACGCGTGAAGGAAGCACTCGCACGCAAGCGGAACCGTAAAAAGGTTCGTAAAGAGCAGGACTAATTCACTCCGCGAGGAGTAGAGTTTGAACAAGGATTGACGCCGTGGAGCCAAGTTGGCCCGGGGCGGAAGACGAAAACACGCGACGGGGGGCGAATGCTGCACGGTAGCATTTTCCCCCGTCGAGTACCGTAACGTTCCTCTGACGGCAGCGAGAGAACGGGCGGAAGCGGCAGGACCGGGCCCTGTAAATGCAAGACCAGGTTTGAACGCGCATACCGGACCAGCGGATGGGCCGGCTGCGATTCATCCTTATCCCGCATGACTGGGAGAAGGTGCCATGCAATTTGACGATCGGTTGCTGAAGTGTTCCGACTGTGGCAACGAGTTTGTTTTCACTGCCGGGGAACAAATATTCTTCTACGACAAACAGTTCAAGAACGACCCCAAGCGATGCAAGTTGTGCAAGGCCAAGCGGGCGGGGTTGGGCAGGACTGCAAGCGCGAACGGTGCGACACCGTTGCCGTTCTCGCGCACCGAGACACGAACGTAGTGTTCGGCGTGCGGGATTGAGACGACGGTGCCTTTCAAGCCAACGCAGGGACGTCCAGTGCTGTGCCGGTCATGCTTCCAGATGAAGCGTGTGCCTTCGGGCGTGGCGGCGGCGGCGAATCTGGACTCGCCGGCGGCGCAGGTTGCGGCGGCGGCGGCGGCGATGGATGGAGCGATGAACCCGGAGGCGGTGTCGGCTACGCTGGCGGGATCTTCGGCGGCGACGATGGAGATGATTGCCGAGACGCCAGGGATGATGATGGCGGAGAGCGACGCGGGAGCGGAGCTCGTGGCAAGCGCGACGAAGGGTTCTTAGGCAGGCTTCGTAGAATGAGTTTGTCGAAGTGCAAGTGAGCGGCGCGAACCGGGCGATTACAGGCCTGGGGCGCGGGGTGTGGTGCGTGGGGCGGGCGGTATACTCGCGGGATGCACGAGGGTGGAGCGAAGCAGCATCCGGCGAGTACGGCGAGCGACGGGGAACTGGTGCGGGCGCGGCGGGCGCTGGGCGACCTGGAACTCATACTCTGCAGCGATGGGACGTATCTGCTGGATGGCGGCGCGATGTTTGGCGTGGTGCCGAAGCCGATGTGGGAGAAGCGCGCGCCGGCCGATGAGCAGAACCGGATTCTGCTGGGGCTGAATACGGTGGTGGTGCGGACAGGCGGGGCGGTGGTGGTGATCGAGACCGGGATTGGGAATAAGCAGCCGGCGAAGATGCGGGAGATCTTTCAGAACCAGGAGCGGCTGCCGGCGTCGCTGGCCGCGGCGGGTGTGCGCGCTGGAAGAGGTGACGCACGTGGTGAATACGCATCTGCACTTCGATCATTGCGGATGGAATACGACGCTGAGGGCGGATGGGGTTTCGCGGCCGACGTTTCCGAATGCGCGGTACTTTGCGGCGGCCGGGGAGTTGGCGCATGGGCGGCTGCAGCTGGATCGCGATCGGGTGAGTTATCTTTCGCCGAACTACGATCCGCTGATTGCGAGTGGGCAGCTTGACGCTGATCGATCTTGGGGGGAAGGGCAAGTTCACGCAAGGACGATGCGCGGTTGCGGGGTGCGGAGGGGTTGCCGCCGGTGACGATCCAGACGGGCGCGGAGATTGTGCCGGGAGTGTCGGTGGAGAATCTGCCGGGGCATACGGCGAGCTTGCTGGGCGTGCATATTGAGGCGAAGGCGCATGGCGGAGCGACGGAGCATGCGTGCTATGTGAGCGATCTGGTGCCGACGAGTCATCACCTGGATGCGACGTGGGTGATGGGGTATGATCTTGATCCGCTGACGTGTATTGAAGAGCGGAAGAGGTTTTGGGCGCGGGCGATTCCGGAGAAGTGGCTGGTGTTGTTTACGCATGATCACCAGGTGCCGGCGGCGTTTGTGGAGTGGAGTGAGAAGGGCAAGCCGGTGGTGAAGGCAGACAGTAGAGTGTAGAGAGTAGAGCGTAGAGAAGACTTAGGAGCGGTGATGGCGGATGGGTTTGCGCATTTTGATTTAGGGGCGATGTCGAAGGCGGATGGGTACAAGCTGCTGGCGTCGGTGATTTTGCCGCGGCCGATTGCGTGGGTGGTGTCGCGCGATCCGGAGGGGGCTGAATGCGGCGCCGTTTTCGTTCTTCAATATCCTGTCGGCGGATCCGCCGCTGGTGGCGATCGGGTTCTCGGCGGCGCCGGATCGGGACGGGAAAGATACCCTCGCGAACATCAAGGCGCAGGGAGAGTTTGTGGTCAACCTGGTGCCGGAGGAGCTGGCGCAGGCGATGAATGTGACGGCGACGAATGCACCACGCGGGACCGACGAGACGAAGCTCGCGGGGCTGGAGCTGGTGAAGTGCGAGGTGGTGAATGTGCCGCGGATTGCGGCATCGCCGGTGGGCGCTGGAGTGCAAACTGTTCCAGGTGATTGAGACGGGCGGGACGGGAACGATTGTGCTGGGGAGGATTGTGTATGCGCATGTGCGCGAGTCGGCGTTTGCGAATTTGGCGAAGCTGTATGTGGATCCGTCGAAGCTGAGGTTGATTGGGAGGATGCATGGCGCGGGCGGGTATTGCACGACGCGGGATACGTTCACGATCGAGCGGTTGAGCTGGCCGCTGGAGGGGAAGGATTAGGGGCCGGTCGGAGGCGGTGCACCCGTGGCTTAACGAGCAAACAGCAGATTCCCGGAGGGAATGACAGAAAGAAAGGCAAGGGCAACGGCACAAGCAGATGTTGCGCCTTCGACGAAGGAAATATGGGGTCGGGGAGAGGACTGAGGGGGAGAAGGACTGAGGGGTCAGTAGGATTTGGGGAGGTGGAGGAGTTCGCTGACCAAGGCGGAGAGTTTGGTGAGGTCTTCGGCGGCCTGGCGGGCGAAGGCGTTCGCGTCGGGGCCACCCTGGGCGGCGAGGAAGACGTTGTTGGTGAGGCTTTGGAGAGGGTTATTGATGCGGTGGGCGAGTTCGTTGGCCATGTTGGCGGCGGCGGTGGCGGCAGCCTGCTCGTGGAGTTTGTGCTGCTTGGTTTGATGGCGGACGGCGATGGCGGCGAAGTCGGCGAGGCTTTGGAGGATGCGGTAGTCCTGGGAGTCGAAGAGCGAGAAAGAGTGGTGGGCGATGATCCAGAGGGTGCCGCGGGTCTGGTCGACCTCCCAGGGGATGAGGAGGCCGTCGGTGACGGGCGGAGCGTCGACGCCGATGGTGTCGAGATAGAGCTTGGAGACGCGGAAGAGTTGGGGCTGGCTGCGGGCGAGGCAGGTGCCGCAGGGGCTGAAGTGGCGGGGAAGGACGGCGCCGAGGAAGGGCGCGTAAATGCCAGAGGTGGCAATCCAGCGAAACTGGGTATCGCCGGCGGGCGAGGGTTCTTCGAGGGAGATGCCAGCGCTGTCGGCGCCGCAGAGGGTCATGGAGATCGCGACGAGCTCGTGGAGGATTTGCTGGGGATGGGTGGCGAAGACGTGGGCGAGGCGCTGGATGGCTTCGATTTCGCGGGCGGTATCGTGGGCGGCATGGCGACGCTGCGCGAATTCGGTGCTGGTGTGGAGATTGATGACGTCCATCCCGGTGGGATGGGAAGCGTAGCGGTGGACATGGGAGTGCCTCCTGTCTCAACGGAATAAGGGAGGTCAAGTCGCTCGGGACGTTGGGAGCTTGAGTATAGGCCTATTTTTTTTGCTTAAACGGAAAATGCCTCGCTTGCGCGAGGCATTGTTCATGAGGCGAAATACGGTGACGAAAAAGCGTGAATAGAAGGTTTGGTTAGGCGGAAGCTTCGGTCGCGATGATGTTGACGAAGCGGCCCTGCTGGCCCTTGTTCTGATACTTCACGACGCCGGAGACCTTGGCGTAGAGAGTGTCGTCGGAGCCGCGACCAACGTTGAGGCCGGCCTTGTGGGGTGTGCCGCGCTGGCGGACGAGGATGCTGCCGCCGGTGACGGTTTCGCCGTCGCCGCGCTTGATGCCTAGCCGCTGGGCGTTTGAGTCGCGGCCGTTCTTGGAGGAGCCTAAGCCTTTTTTATGTGCCATTTCTTGCCTCTTCTATGTCGGCCAGTGCCGACTGAACTTTTGAGGGCTTACCCTCAGGGGCTAAAGCCCCCTTTGAATCAAAATCTCAATGGCACGGCTGAAGCCGTGCCCCTTCGATGCTAGCTACTTCTTGTCGGCCTTGAAGCTTTTGCCGCCTACGACGATTTCGTTGATCTTGACTTCGACGAAGCTCTGGCGGTGGCCCTGCATTTTCTTGTACTGCTTCTTGCGCTTGTAGTGGAAGACGAGGATCTTGTCGCCGCGGCCTTCGGAGACGACTTCGGCGAGGACCTTGGCGCCGCCGAGATCGCTCGTGAACTTGCCCTCTTCGCCGGAGAAGGCGACGATGTCGGAGAAGGTGATGGCGCCGTCTTCGTGGGCTGCCTTTTCGATGCGGACGGTATCGCCGGGAGCGACGCGGTACTGCTTTCCACCGGTCTTGATGACTGCGTACATAGCTTGAAACCTCGAGGCAGGGCGTGGAAAACCACGCATTTGCCTATCTATTTCTGCAAAGGGGCTTTGCAAGATGTCTTGTCGGGGGGCTGCCCGGCTGGGGAGGTAACCTGTCGGTGCGGTGCACCTGGTGGTTCTCCGCCTGCCCATGCAGAGGGAGAGATCCCTTCGCATCGCCAAACTATGTAAGTTTACCGGGAAACGGGGCTGGGGTCAATTATTTCCATGGGCTAAATGGGGCGGCCTCGGGATAGCGGGCGGAAGTTTGGGCGGATTGAAGGGCTTTGACGCAAAGGGCGCGAAGGGAGCCACGTTTCGCCACGGGCCTCAGGGCTGGCGGGAGATAAGGCCTAGCTCGAGGGAGGGGGAGGAGGCTATGGGCTGGAAGGTGTAGTTGGCGGGGATTTGGGGGAGGAGGGAGCGGGCGATGAGGATCAGGCGGGGCTGGGGGTCGGGGAGAGCCTGGGTGAGGGGGATGGGGTTGAAGGCGTAGATGTCGGTGGGGATGTTGGGGGGGAGGGGCTGGAGGGTGACCTGCTGGACGGGGCGGTTGGCGTAGAAGACGACCGTCGGGATGGGGTTGTAGGTCCCGGGACGGAGGTCGAGCAGGGGGCCGGGGGTGTCGGCGACGAGCGGGGAGGGGTGGCGGAAGACTTGCTTGAGTAGGGCGGTCTCTTCGCGGTTGTTGGGGGTGACCTGGCCGTTGGGGAGGGCTGGGGAGTGGAGTCGGCTGCGGGGATGGGCGGTGAGGAGAGCGGTTAGGATCCAGAGGGCGGTTAGGGCGGTTGCGAACTGGAGCCGGACGGTGGTGGGGCGCGCGGAGGGGTGGGATTGGAGATAGGCGTGGAGATGGGTGGCCAGCCAGATGGCGACGAGGGCGGAGAGCGGGGCGTAGGCCGGGGCCATGTAGTGGGGGAGGCGGGTCTGGACGCAGGAGAAGAAGAGGATCTGGACGAGGGCGAAGACCGCGAAGGGTCGGAGGGTGCGGTTGCGGAAGGCGGCGTAGAGGGCTGCGGGGTAGAGCAGGACCCAGGGTGGGGCGGAGAAGAGCAGGACGCGGAGGTAGTACCACCAGGGGGTGAGGTGTCCGTCGAATTGATAGGCTACGCGGCCGAGGACGTGGAGGCCGAGATATTGCTTGACGAAGACTTCGCCGAAGAGGTGGTACATGTAGAGATGCCAGGGAAGGGTGAGGGCGAGGAAGACGAGGAGGCCGTAGAAGAAGGGGGCGCGGACGCGGCGACGGAGGTTGGGGTTGAGAGCGAGAAGGACGAGGAGGGTGAGGAAGAGGGTTCCGCTGGCGGCGGACTTGCTCATGAGGGCGATGGCGAAGCCGGTCCAGTAGAGGTACCAGCCATTTATTGAGGGCATAACCCCAGGGGCTAAAGCCCCATTCTTCTCGCGGGGTATGAAACCCAAGGCTGAAGCCTTGGGGTACCCAGATGCCTTGACGTCCAGGGGAGCCTTCGGGTATCGAGATGCGGTGTGATTGGGTTGAGGAGTACGTTGGCCAGGCCGAGGAGGGCGAGGAGGGAGCCGAGGGAGAGGAGGGTGTCGGTTTCGCCTACGCGGGCTATGTGGAGGAAGCCGAAGGTGGAGAGAAGGATGACGGTGGAGAGCCAGGCGGTGAGGTTGTCGCGCGTGCGAGCTAGCCAGGCGTGGAGGACGGCGACGATGGCGATGGCGGAGAGCGCGGAGCCGAGGCGGGCGGTGAATTCGGAGACGCCGAAGAGCTTGAAGAAGAGGGCGGTGATCCAGTAGGTGAGGGGCGGCTTGTCGATCCAGACCAGGGAGTTCCAGTGGGGGACCAGCCAAGTTGTGAAATCAAACGGCCGGGAAACATCTCGCGGGATACCTGGGCGTAGATGCCTTCGTCCCAGTCGGTGAGGCGGTTGTGGCCGAGGAGAGTGAGGATGACGACGGCGGCGAGGAGGGTGGCGAAGAGCGTGGAACGGAGGTGGAGGCTGCGGAGGGGATTGGGTTGGTGCGGGGGGTGGGGTTCCGAGGCCATGAGGAAACGATACGCGAGGTGCGTTGGTGGGGCGAGGGATTGGGGGCGATAGACTTAGCGGGTGAAACGTTCAGCAACGTCAGATGCGGCAGGGTTGGGTGCGGAGGGGTCGGGGCGGGTGTGGTGGCAGCGCCCCTGGATGATCTTCTGGGTGGGGTTTGCGCTGCGGGTGGTGGTGATTTTGGTGGGGCATACGTATCGGATTCGGACTTCGCAGGGGAACTTTGATTTTGGGTTTGAGGCGGGGAGGATTGCGCGGTCGCTGGTGACGGGGCAGGGGTATGCGAATCCGTTCAATGGGATTTCGGGGCCGACGGCGTGGCTGCCGCCGCTGTATCCGCTGCTGATGGCAGGGGCGTTCAAGGTGTTTGGGGTGTATACGCGCGGGGCGGCGCTGGCGTTGATGGTGGTGGACAGCGCGTTTTCTGCGGCGATTATCCCGGCGGTGTATGAGATTGCGGCGCGGTGTTTTGATGCGCGGGGGATTGCGCGGCGGGCGTCGACGTATGCGGTGCCGGTGGCGGTTTGGTCGGCGTGGATGTGGGCGGTGTATCCGGCGGCGTTGCAGTATGCGGTGCATTGGGTTTGGGAGATGTCGGTTACTGCGTGCTTGTTTAGTTGGGCGATGGTGGTGGCGCTGCGGCTTAGGGGGGTTGGGGAAGGAGGCATCGCGGCGATACCACTCGTGCCGATGACGCCGTCATGAATGGGCAAAGCCAGATGGAAGCTCGGGCTGTGGTTTGTGCTGGGGGTGTTGTGGGGGTTGATTGCGCTTGACGAATGCTTCGCTGATGCTTTGTCTGCCGGCGATGATGGTTTGGATTGTGTGGCCGGAGTTGCGGCCATGGCGGCTGGGGGGCGGGACGGTGGTGGGCGCGGTGCTGACTTGCGTGGCGTTTGGGGCGGTGCTGGCTCCTTGGGTGGTGCGGAATGTGCGGGTGATGGGTGCGCCGGTGTTGACGCGCGATAATTTTGGGGTGGAGTTGTATGAGTCGACGCTGGAACGGAATGATGGGTTTCCGTGGGGGACGACGGTGCCACTTTGGACGGGGGATCCGGAGTACAAGCAATACGTGCAGCATGGGGGAGATTGCGTTTGCGAAGATGCGTGGCGAGCAGGCGAAGGCGCGGATTCGGGCGCGGCCCTGGCGGACAGCGAAGTGGACGCTGGATCGGTTTCTGTTTTTCTGGGATGGAACGCCGCATGCTGTGAATGGGCATTTGGCGAATGAGTTTCTGCGGCAGTTGAGTTATTGCTTCTTGAGTGTCTGCGGATTGCTGGCTTGGCGCTGATGCTGCAGCGGAAGGTTGAAGGGGCGGGATTGTTTGCGGCGATCTTTTTGTTGTTGCCGCTGCCATACTATCTGGTGACGGTGCAGCCGCGGTTTCGGCATCCGATGGAGCCGTTGATTGCGGTGCTGGCGGTATATCTTTTCCGGTCCACGGAAAGGAAGAGGATAGAGAGTAGAGGGTTGTGATGCGGGAAGTTTTGGTAACGGGGGCTTCGGGGTTCTTTGGCGGCGTGCTGAAGCGGCGGCTGCTGGCGGAGGGGTTCGCCGTTACGAATATTGATTTGGTGCGCGATGAGGATGCGGGGGCTGAGGGACTGACGAGTGTGCAGGGGGATATTCGCGATGCGGGGTTGCTGGCGCGGGTGTTTGGGGAGCATAAGTTTGAGGGCGTGTTTCATTGCGCGGCGATGCTGGCGCATGACGTGAAGGATGACACGCTGCTGTGGACGTCGAATGTGGATGGAACGCGGCTGGTGGCGGAGGCGGCGCTGGCTGCGGGCGTTACGCACATGGTGAATATTTCTTCGAATTGTTTGTGGGCCGAGGGGTTTGGGCGGCCGGTGACGGAGGCGGATGTGCCGGCGCCGGTGGAGTTGTATGGGCGGTCGAAGCTGCAGGCGGAGAAAGAACTGGCGGCGATTGTTGAGAAGCGGCCTGATTTTAAAGTCGTGACGCTGCGGTGTCCTACGATTATTGACAGTGGGCGGCTGGGGCTGCTGGCGATCCTGTTTGAGTTTATTGAGGATGGGAAAAAGGTTTGGGTGGTGGGGGATGGGTCGAGCCGGTATCAATTTATTTATGCGCAGGATCTGGCTACGGCTTGCTTGCTGTGCCTGGCGTATGAGGAGTCGAATTTATTTCATATTGGCTCGGATGATGTGCCGACGATGCGTGGGATGTATGAGAGTGTGATTCGCGCGGCGGGGAGCAAGTCGCGCGTGGCGTCGCTTCCGCGGACGCCGACGGTTGCGATGATGCAGTTGGCGCATCGGCTGAAGGTGTCGCCGCTGGGGCCTTATCACTATCGGATGATTGCGGAGAGTTTTGTGTTTGATACGTCGAGGATTCGGAGCGAGCTGGGATGGGCGCCTACGCTTACGAATGAAGAGATGATGCTGCGCGCGTTTTCGTATTACAGCGAGAATCGGAAGGCGATTCATGCGCGCACGGATGTGTCGGCACACTCGAAGGCGGCGCCGATGGGGATTATTCGGTTGCTGAAGTGGATGTCTTAGAATCTGTTGGAGGACTCGACACGCTTGTCCTGCCGGACGGGCCCACTACGCGTGGGGCGGCAACTTCGTTGCGGGCAGAGGCCTTCGGCTGGGCGCTCCCGTTGGTCGCGAGCTACATATGGTTGCCGACCAATGGAGGGCCCACGCGAAGCAGTAAAGAGGTGTGCGAACGCCCGCCCTACGCGCAGTGGGCACGTCCGGCAGGACAGTGATCTTAGAAGCAGGGATTAGGAAAGAGGCGAAGATGAGTCCGACGATATTGGTGCAGCGGTTGTTGCCTTCGGCGCAGATGCCTCGGTATGCGCATGCTGGGGCGTATGGGGATTTGGCGGCGGACTTGTTTGCTGCCGAGGCGGCGGTGCTGGCGCCGGTGGGTGAGGCGGGATCGACAGTGGCGGTGCGGACGGGGTTGGCGATGGAGTTGCCGTCGACGCATGGGGCGCTGGTGGAGGATCGGTCAGGGTTGGCGGTGCGAGGGATTACTACGCTTGCTGGCGTGATTGATCCGGGGTATCGCGGGGAGTTGAAGATTGTGCTGACGAATCTTACGAGCGAGCCGCAGATGGTGGCGCCGGGACATCGCATTGCGCAGTTGAGGATTGTGGAGAGAATCCAGGCGACGTTTGAAGAGACCGATATGTTAGCGGAGGCGCCGCGGGGAGTTGCGGGGTTTGGTTCGACGGGAGCTTAAGCGAAGTTTGGCGCGGTAATTGCGGGGGCTTCGCGCGAAACTCTGCGGATCGGATTCACGGAATTTCAATATTTTTGTGGAACCGCTGTGATGGGGATCACGTATTCCTGAACACCAAGAGCTTCTCTGAACCATGGCAGAGACCCTCTCATAATTCAGCGACACGGAGAGACTCACATGCGTTCACTAATTTTTGCACTCGCCCTTGCTGCGCCGGTCAGCGCAGTTGCGTCCACCCCAACCTACAGCAATCCAATGAGCAACAGCCGCCACGTGAAGGTGCAGGAAGTGTACCTGACGTTCGTGAATTACACGGTGCAGGATCGTGAACTCGTGATTGACGGGGAGAAGTACAAGGTGCCGTACCTGTCGACGGCGCACGTGCTGGCGCCGGTGGGCAGCCCGGTGTTTGTGTACAGCGAGACGAACACGAAGGTGAATGGGCAGGAGTTGATGCGCGTGTCCCCGAAGGATGCGGACAAGTGCATTCTTCTGAATTAGAGCAGTAGTCGAATAGGCGGCGGGTGAGAAGGTTCCCGCCGCTGGCGGGCGGAGCATGGGTAGAGGACGGCTTGCTGCCGCGGCGTCCTATACTTAGTGCAGATGCCTGGTGAGAGACCTTTCAACGAAACGGACGCTGAGCGAGAGGCAAGTCTCTCCCCGGCGGCTGTAGCGGCGGGAACAGCGGGGCTGATTCCGACACGGACTCCGGGCGGCGTAGGCCGGCGATCGTTTCGCAGCGACCAGGTGTGGAGCTACTTTGGGCCGGCGTTTGTAGCGTCGGTTGCGTATATCGATCCCGGAAATTTTTCGACCAACATCCTTGGCGGCAGCCAGTTTGGGTATCGGCTGCTGTGGGTGCTGCTGTGGTCGAATGTGATGGCGATTTTGATCCAGTATCTGGCGGCGAAGCTGGGGATTGTTACCGGGTTGACGCTGCCGCAGAACTGCAGGAAACATTTTTCGCGGAAGGCGAGTGTGTGCCTGTGGCTATGCGCCGAGGTGTCGGCGGTGGCGACGGATTTGGCGGAGTTTCTGGGCGCGGCGCTGGGGCTGGATCTTTTGATTGGACCGGCGCTGCTGGCGCATGGAATTTCGCTGACCGGTGGACTGTTTGTGTCGGCGCTGATTGCGACGGTGGCGGTGGTGGGGATTTTGGCTCTGGACCTGATGGGGTTTCAGTGGCTGGAGCGCGGGATCATGGCGTTCGTGGGGATCATTGGATTGTGCTACGGGTTTGAGGTTTTCCTGGTGCATCCGGACTGGCATCGTGCGTTTGTGGCGACGATTTTGCCGACGTTCGATTTCCATCATGGGTCATTTGCGCTGCGCGGGAGCGTGTTTGCCGCCGTGGGGATGCTGGGTGCGACGGTGATGCCGCACGTCATTTATTTACACTCGGCGCTGGTGCAGCCGCGGCTAAACGAATTGGAGCCCGCGAGTAAGAAGGCGCGGCCTCGGATGCTGCGGAAGTATCTGCGGTTTGAGTTGGTGGATGTATTTGTGGCGATGAATGGGGCGTGGCTGATCAACTCCGCCATGATCATCATGGCGGCGGTGGTGATGTACAAGGGGCCGACGTATTACCCGACGATTCAGGACGCGTTTCACACGCTGGGGCCGCTGCTGGGGCGGGGCGCGGCGGTGGTGTTTGCGGTGGCGCTGCTGTGCTCGGGGCTGTCCAGCTCGACGGTGGGGGTGATGGCGGGGCAGGTGATTATCGAGGGATTTCTGGATATTAAGTTTCCGATCTTTCTGCGCCGATTTATCACGGTGATTCCGGCGCTGATTGTGATTGGGATTGGCAGCGACCCGCTGAAGATTCTGAATGACTCGCAGGTGCTGCTGAGCTTTACGCTGCCGGCAGCGCTGATTCCGCTGCTGCTGCTGACCAACAGGGCGGGAGTGATGGGCGACTTCAAGAGCGCGCTACGGATGAAGATTGCGGGGTGGACGGTGGCGGGAATCATCCTGGCGCTGAATGCGGTGCTGCTGGTGGAGATGGTGATTTGAGGCCCACGCAGACCCAAGACCTGGGGTAACGGATTTTTGCAGGTTGTTTTTCGCAGTGTGAAATAAGAAGGGCTCGCCTCGGTGGCGAGCCCTCTTGGTTTGGGTTGGAGCGGTGGATTAGTGCGGTTTGCTTTCTTGCTTGGGCGCTGCCTGCTGATGCTGCTGCGGCGCCGGTTGCGAGTGCTGTTGCTGTGGCGCAGGGCGGGATTGCGGCTGCGGCGCAGGACGAGACTGCGGTTGGGGTGCTGGTCTCGACTGCGGCTGGGGTGCAGGCCTCGACTCGGGTGCTGGCCGGGTTTGCGGCTGGGGTGCTGGCCGGGTTTGCGGCTGGGGTGCTGGCCGGGTTTGCGGCTGGGGTGCTGGCCGAGTCTGAGGCTGCGGTGCGGGCCGGGTTTGGGGTGCAGGGCGTGTTTGCGGCTGCGGCGCGGGACGCGTTACGGGTGCGGGTTGTGTTGCTGGAGCAGGTCGCGTTCCGGGGCGTTGCTCCGGAGTTCCCGGAGCGGGGCGGGTAGCGGGTGTGCCAGGTGCGGGGCGCTGCTGATTTACGGGTTGGCCGGGTGCGGGCCTTGCTGGCTGGATCGCGGGTTGACCCGGACGTTGCTCATTTACGGGCTGACCGGGGCGCTGGCCGCCGTTGACGGGCCGGGCAGCGTTTTCACGAGTGATCTGGGCTTGCTGCTGCACGCGTGCAACGGCTGGGGGTGTCGCCGCGATGGGACGAGTTGCGGCGATGGGACGAACCTGGGCTACCTCAGCCGGTCTGCCGCGGTTGGCGGAGTAGAACTGCTGTTTGTTCTGGGCGGCAGCTTGGGCGACCTGACGCTGCTCGGGGAGCGGCGCGGTGCGGGGCTGACGGTATGCGGCGATCTCGGCCGGACGTGGCTGGACGTTGATGCCGCCGCGTCCGCCGTTGTAGCTGGTGTAGTTGCGCGGACGGCCGTTGTAGGTCACGTTGTTGTAGACCACCGTACGGTTGTAGACGTAGGTGACGTGGCCGACGTTGGTGACGCTGCGGTTGTAATAGAAGTTATTGTGGTTCCAATAGCCACCGAAGTAGCCGATGCCGATGTAGCCGTAGCCGTAGTCGACACCACCATAGAAGCCGATGTGAGGGCCCCAATAACCACGGTGGAAGCCATAGCGGCCGCCGTAGAAGCCCCAGTAGGGAGGCGTCCAGAGAGCGCCGTAGTAAGGCGGCGGGCACCATACGCCGGGAACCCAGTAGTAGCCGCCGGGACCCCATGCCCAGTAGCCGGGCGTCCAGATGTAGTTAACTTGGGGAGCGGGTGGCTGGTCGTACTGAACCAAGGGGGGTGGAGCCTGGTCTGCGTAGGTTTCGATGGCATCCTGGCCAGTGTCCTGATCGGCTTGATCCTGATCGCTGTAGCCCTGGACGATGGGGGCGGGCGCCTGTTGCTGATCCTGGTAGGTTTCGCCCTGCTGCTGCGGGGTGTAGGAGGAATTGGCGCTTAGAACCTGGGTGTTGGAGGCTGGGGCGGTGTTAGAGGCTGGGGCAAGGTTGGCGTCGGCCGGATCGGCGTCGCCACCGGTCGGAGCTGTGCCGTCGTTGATGGCTGCGGTATCGGCGGCATTGGTCGAGCTGCTCTTGCAGCCTACAAAGCTAAGGGTGAGCAATGCGGATGCGGCCAGTAGCCCAAAAGTTCGTACAAGCGAGCGGTTTGTCATGTTCGTTCTAACTCCGGCGCGGCGCAAAAGTTTCGGAGGCGGCCGCACATGTCGTTGAGATGCAGGGAGATGGGCTGGCGGCTGTTTTACGGGCAACATTTTGCGGGGAAATGGGGTGAAGGACCGAGCCAAAGGTGAGACCGTGAGCGTAAAATTCAACGCATGCACGGTGGCGTCCCCCAAATGCGCGCTTATGACGTGACCCGGTCACGCAAGGTGAAGCGATTTCTACGGGGTCGCCGTGATCGCGGCCGTTCCTGCTAAAGACCGCGCAGTTGTTGGGCGCGACCCTCTCCCGCACAAGATGAATTCAGCCGCGCGCACTCTGCGGTGCGCTGCTACGCGGCTAAGCACTGAGTCAACTGATTCGTTTCACAGCCACTAGGAGAAGACAGGTTATGCCGAACACGACGCATCCCAACAGTTTCCACGCCGCAGCCACTCTGGAGAGCGGCGCGAAGAAAGTGAACTATTACAAACTGAGCGCGCTTGAGGGAGTGAATCTTGCGCGGCTGCCGTACTCGCTGAAGATTCTGCTGGAGAATTTGTTGCGGTGTGAGGATGGGAAAACTGTCACTGCGGATGACATTCGGTTTCTCGCGAGCTGGGATCCGAAGGCGGAGCCGTCGCGCGAGATTGCGTACATGCCGGCGCGCGTGTTGATGCAGGATTTTACAGGTGTGCCGGCGGTGGTGGACCTGGCCGCGATGCGCGATGCGATGAAGGCGCTGGGCGGTGGGCAGGCGGAGATTGAGAAGATTAATCCCCTGGTGCCGGCAGAGTTGGTGATCGACCACTCGGTGCAGGTGGATGAGTACGGAAGCGCGTACTCGTACGACTTGAATGCGGCGCTGGAGTTTACGCGCAACCGCGAGCGGTATGCATTTCTGAAGTGGGGGCAGACCGCGTTCCATAATTTCTCGGCAGTGCCTCCGGGGATGGGGATTTGTCACCAGGTGAATCTTGAGTACCTGGCACGGGTGACGTTTACGAAGACAGAGGCCGACGGAAGCGTGACGGCGTATCCGGATACGTTAGTGGGAACGGACTCGCACACGACGATGATCAATGGGCTGGGCGTGTTGGGATGGGGCGTGGGCGGCATTGAGGCAGAGGCCGCGATGCTGGGTCAGCCGGTAAGCATGCTGGTGCCGCAGGTGGTTGGGTTCCGGTTGGAAGGGAAGTTGAAGGAGGGGACGACTGCTACTGATTTGGTGCTGACCGTGACAGAAGCGTTGCGCAAGCATGGCGTGGTGGGCAAGTTTGTGGAGTTCTACGGGCCTGGCATCAGCGAACTGCCGCTGGCGGATCGCGCGACGATTGCGAACATGGCGCCGGAGTATGGAGCGACGTGCGGGATCTTCCCGGTGGATGCGGAGACGCTGAAGTATCTGCGGCTGACGGGGCGGAGCGATGAACAGATTGCGCTGGTCGAGACGTATTACAAGGCGCAGGGATTGTTCCACACGGCGGGTGCGCCGGAGGCAGAGTACAGCGCTACGCTGAGTTTGGATTTGGGCACGGTCGAGCCGAGCGTGGCGGGACCGAAGCGTCCGCAGGATCGGGTGCTGCTGTCGAAGACGCCGGCGAGCTTTGCGTCGAAGCTGCCGGAGTTGCAGGGTCCGAACGCGAACAAAAGTGTGGTGCGGCAGATGGTGCGCTGGGAGGGTGAGGGCGGCCATGCGTCGAAGGGCGGCGAGCTGTCGAGCTCGGTCGGCGTGTTGGAGGAAGAGAGCGATAACGACGCGATGCACTCGGTGGAGAGGCGCTTCGGGATTGATCCGGAGAAGTATCTCAGCGATGGGTCGATTGTGATTGCAGCGATTACGAGCTGCACGAACACGAGCAATCCTTATGTGATGGTGGCGGCTGGGTTGTTGGCGAAGAAGGCGGTGGAGGCTGGACTGACGATGCCGCCGTGGGTGAAGACGTCGCTGGCGCCGGGATCGCGGGTGGTGACGGATTACTACACGCGTGCGGGGCTGATGCCATATCTGGATGCGCTGCGGTTCAATGTCGTGGGGTATGGATGTACGACGTGCATTGGGAACTCGGGGCCGCTGCCTACGGATGTGTCGAAGGCGATTGAAGAGCATGGGCTGGTTGCGGTGTCGGTGCTGAGCGGCAATCGGAATTTTGAGGGTCGGATTTCGCCAGAGGTGCGGGCGAATTATCTGATGAGTCCGCCGCTGGTGGTGGCGTATGCGCTGGCTGGGCATATCTCGCACGACTTCGACAAGGACGCGCTGGGCGCGGGTAAGGATGGCAAGCCGGTTTACCTGAAGGACATCTGGCCGTCGCAGAAAGAGGTGTCGGATACGGTGGCTAGCTGCATTGACTCGACCATGTTCCGGACGCAGTACGCGACGGTGAGCGATGGCGATACCAATTGGCAGCACTTGAAATTTCCGGTTGGGGATACGTATGGATGGGAGAAGGATTCCACGTACATCCGGAAGGCTCCTTACTTTGATGGCATGCCTGCTACACCGGCGGAGGTGAAGGACATTGCCGACGCGCGGGTGCTGGCGGTGCTGGGTGATTCGGTGACGACGGACCATATCTCTCCGGCGGGGTCGATCAAGCTGAATGGCCCGGCGGGGCAGTATCTGACGGCGCATGGCGTGAAGCCTTCGGACTTCAATTCGTACGGGTCGCGGCGCGGAAATCATGAGGTGATGGTGCGCGGGACGTTTGCCAATGTGAGGCTGCGGAATAAGCTGGCTCCTGGAACCGAAGGCGGCGTGACGCGATTGCTGCCTGAGGGAACGGGTATGTCGATCTACGATGCGAGTGTTGAGTATGCGAAGCGCGGAACGCCGTTGGCGATTTTGGCTGGTAAGGAGTACGGGTCGGGATCTAGCCGGGATTGGGCTGCGAAAGGGCCATGTTTGCTGGGGATTCGGTTTGTGATTGCGGAGAGTTATGAGCGCATTCACCGGTCGAACCTGGTGGGGATGGGGATCCTGCCACTGCAGTTTGAGGCGGCAGCGAGCGTGGAATCGCTTGGACTTACAGGCGAGGAGACGTTCACGCTGGGCACGAAGCCTGGCGAACTGAAGGCGATGCTGGACTCGAAGTTTGAGGGCGGCAAGACGCTGACGGTGGTTGCGACCTCGGCCGATGGGAGCAAGAAGACGTTCCCGGTGATGGTGCGCATCGATACGCCGCAGGAGATCCTGTACTACCAGCACGGGGGGATTCTGCAGTATGTGCTGCGGCAACTGGCGGGGAAGGCGTAGAGCGGTAACCAGAGTCGCAAATAACCATGTAGGGAACGGACGGCGAGCCAGTGGTTGGGCTCGCCGTTTTCCGTTGGGGCCGGCTGGGTTCGGGGGTAGCATGGAGGGGATGCTTACGGACAGCTCAGAACCGACGCTGTATCTGCCGGACATTCTTGCGCATACGCGCGCGGTGGTGGCAGAACGTAAGGCGTCGGCCGACATGCGTTCGCTGGAGGCGGCGGCGGCAAGGCATGTACCGCGTGGGTTTGCGCGGGCGCTGCGGGCGCGGGCTGGGCGTGGGGCAGCGGTGATTGCGGAGTTGAAGAAGGCGTCGCCGTCGAAGGGGCTGATCCGGGAGATGTTTGAGCCGGTGGAGATTGCGCTGCAGTTGGAGGCTGGCGGAGCGGCGGCGCTGTCGGTGCTGACCGACGAAAAGTTCTTTCAGGGCTCGCTCGAGAATCTACGCAGGGCGAGTGCGGCGGTGTGGTTGCCGTGTCTGCGAAAAGATTTCATGGTGGACGAGTTTCAGATGCTGGAGGCGCGGGCGAATCGGGCAGATGCGATTTTGCTGATTGTGGCGGCGCTGACGGATGCAGAGTTGAAAAGGCTGCGGGCGAGTGCGAAGTCGCATGGGCTTGACGTGTTGTGCGAGGTGCATGACGCGGAGGAGTTGGAGCGGGCGCTGCAACTGGAGTGCGAGTGCGTGGGAGTGAATTGCCGGGATCTGCGGACGTTTGACGTGTCGCTGGATCGCGCGTGCGAACTGGCGGAGCGACTGCCGAGGACCGCGGTGCGGGTGGCGGAGAGTGGGATTCGTTCGCAGGCGGACATGCGCAAGCTGAGCGCGGCGGGGTTCGAGGCGTTTCTGATTGGGGAGTCGCTGATGCGGGAGTCGAAGCCGGGCGGTGCGCTGGCATCGCTGCTGCGCGGTAGTTTAAAACAAGCGAATGTTTATTAAGATTTGCGCGAACACGAACCTGGAAGACGCTCGCCTGGCGGTGGAGCTGGGCGTGGATGCGGTGGGGTTTGTGTTTGCGCCGAGCAAGCGAAAAGTTACGGCAGAGCAGGTGGCCGAGATTACGCGCGAGCTTCCCGCGGAGTTGGCGAAGGTGGGGGTGTTTACGTCTACTGACGCGGCAGAGATCGTGCAGGCGGCGAAGGTTGCGGGGTTAACCGCGGTGCAGTTGCATAGCGCGTTTGATCCCAAGCTGGTGGATGCGATCGATGCGGGAAGTGGCAGCGTGTTGCATGTGGTGCAGGTGGTCGAGGTTCCGTTGGGAATGGATCTGGAGCGGCTGCGGACAAGGCTGACGGCGGTGTTGTCGCACCCCTATGTACTGGTTGCGCTGCTGGATGCGTCGCATGGCGGGCTGTCGGGGGGAACGGGCAGGAGCTTTGATTGGGAGCGTACGGCGGCCGTGGTGCGGGAGGTGCAGGAGGCGACGGGCGGGTGGGTGATCGTTGCGGGTGGATTGACTGCGGAGAATGTCGGCGACGCGGTTGCTGCGTTTGCGCCGTGGGGCGTGGATGTGGCAAGCGGGGTGGAAGCGTCGGCGGGGAAGAAGGATCCGGAGCGGCTGCGGGCGTTTGTGGCGGCGGCGCGGGCGGCGGGATCGCGACAAGGCTAGTTGCAGACGCGTGGGCGCCGGTGTACATTGAAACCCATGAAGTTTTTCTTCAGCCCGCGATTTACCCCGTCGTACCGCTACTGGCCTATCGTAGCGGCATCGGTGGAGTAGTTTCGCACGGACTGAAACGTAGTACCTGCGATTTCTAGATTCCCCGAGCCGCGACCCTAAAGGTTGCGGCTTTCGTGTTTTGTGCAGCGGTTGTGATGAGGATGGAATAGATATGGGCACTACTGCATCGATGACTCGGCCGGCGGGTGTGGCGGCGAATAGTACGCCGGGAAGGTTTGGCGCGTATGGCGGGCGGTATGTTCCGGAGACGCTGATGGCGGCGCTGCTGGAGCTGGATGCGGCGTACGCGGAGGCGCAGGCGGATGCTGCGTTCCATACGGAGTTGGATGGGCTGCTGAAGGATTATTGTGGGCGTCCTACGCCGCTTTATTTTGCGAAGCGGCTGACCGAGACGCTGGGTGGGGCGAAGATTTATCTGAAGCGCGAGGACCTGCTGCATACCGGCGCGCACAAGATTAATAACGCGCTGGGACAGGTGATGCTGGCTCGGAGAATGGGGAAGCAGCGGATTATTGCAGAGACGGGCGCGGGGCAGCATGGGGTGGCGACGGCTACGGTGTGTGCGCTGTTTGGGCTGGAGTGCGTTGTGTACATGGGCGAAGAAGACATGCGGCGGCAGGAGCTGAATGTTTTTCGGATGCGGCTGCTGGGGGCGGAGGTGCGGGGTGTGGCGTCGGGCTCGGCTACGCTCAAGGACGCGATCAACGAAGCGATGCGCGACTGGGTTACGAATGTTCGGAGCACGTTTTATATTTTGGGGTCGGCGTTGGGGTCGCATCCTTATCCGACGATGGTGAGGGATTTTCAGCGCGTGATTTCGAAGGAGATGAAGCGGCAGATTCTGGAGCATGAGGGACGGCTGCCGGATGCGGTGATCGCTTGCGTGGGCGGCGGGTCGAATGCGATTGGCGCGTTCTATGAATTTTTGCCGGAGCCGAATGTTGCGTTGATTGGGGTGGAGGCAGGTGGTCGCGGAACGGCGCTGGGCGAGCATGCGGCGCGGTTTGCGCCCAATGGCGGCGGGGTTCCGGGAGTGTTGCAGGGGACGTACAGCTATGTTTTGCAAGATGCGGCAGGACAGATTGCGTCGACTCACTCGGTGAGCGCGGGG
The DNA here is from genome assembly GCA_963796535.1 of uncultured Acidobacteriaceae bacterium. Classification (GTDB taxonomy): domain Bacteria; phylum Acidobacteriota; class Terriglobia; order Terriglobales; family Acidobacteriaceae; genus Granulicella. Next base: position 39,948 of record CAWCMO010000005.1, on the reverse strand, counting down.
CTGGATTACGCGAGCGTGGGGCCGGAGCATGCGATGCTGCATGACTCGGGGCGTGCTACGTATACCTCGGCTACGGATGATGAGGCGCTGGAGGGTGTGAAGGTGCTGTCGCGGACGGAGGGGATTATTCCGGCGCTCGAGAGCGCGCATGCGATTGCCGAGGTGATGAAGCTGGCGCCGAAGATGGGGAAGGACAAGATTGTGATTGTGAATGTTAGCGGGCGCGGGGATAAGGATATTGGGATTTTGACGCGCGAGATGAAGTTGGATGAAGCGGAGGCGAAGAGGTAATGCCAATTTCGTTCTCAAGCAAACCCGGCCTGGTTATTTACTTTACGGCTGGTGATCCTGATCTTGCGACTACGCGGGAGATGGCGTTGGCGGCTATTGACAACGGGGCGGATGTGATTGAGTTGGGTGTGCCGTTCAGTGATCCGCTGGCGGATGGGCCGGTGATTCAGCGGGCTAGTGAGCGGGCGGTGGCTAAGGGGACTCGGCTTACGGATGTGCTGGCGATATGTAAGGAGATTCGGGCGGCGCGGGCGGAGGCTGGGATTATTTTGTTCAGCTATTTGAATCCGGTGCTGCAGATGGGGTTGGAGGCGTTTGCGAAAGCCGCGAAGGAGGCCGGCGCGGATGGGGTGCTGCTGACCGACATGATCGTCGAAGAGGCTGGGGAATATTTGAAGGTGATGCATGCGGCGGGGCTGATGCCGGTGTTCCTGGCGGCGCCGACATCGCCGGATGAGCGGTTGAAGGCGATCGCGGAGAACTCGCAGGGGTTTGTGTACGCGATCTCGCGGGTGGGAATTACGGGGACGCAGACGGAGCTGGCGAGTGATGCGAAAGGGCTGGTGGAGAGGCTAAGGAAGTTTACGAAGCTGCCGATTGCGCTGGGTTTTGGGGTGTCGACGCCGGAGCATGTGCGGGCGGTGGGAGAGTTTGCGGATGCGGCGGTAGTGGGGAGCGCGATTGTGGGTTTGATTGAGAAGACGCCGGCGGCTGAGGCGGCAAAGGCGGTGGGGGAGTTTGTTCGCAGCCTATGCGGTGGAGTGAAAAGCGCATGAACGCGGCGGTGAACACGTATCATTATATCGGGCCATTAAACGCGCGGCGGCTGTTGGTTCCGCGCCAGAACCCAGTTTGGAAAGCGATATAAGAAGCGACTTCCAGACTAGCTTTGCAGGCACAACCAGCTTGGCGAGCAAAATTATCTTAGCGAGCACAGCACGCTCGCGGCATGAGGCAGCATGGACATTTCGGATTGGCGGGACAAGATTGATGGGCTGGATGAGCAGATCGTCCAGTTGCTTTCTCAACGGGCGGCAGCGGCGGTTGAGATTGGAAAGTTGAAAGCAAAGATCAACGTTCCGATCTACGAACCGATGCGGGAGCAGACAGTGTTTGACCATGTGCGGGGTGTGAATCCGGGACCGCTTACGGACGCGCAGGTGCAGGACATTTACGAACGGGTGATGGACGTGATGCGTGCGTTGCAGCGTCAGCAGCCTTGATGAAGATTTGAAGTTGCGGCGTTGAGTTGTTGGCCGCGCTGGCAGGCAGTGAAAATTTTATTGAGAACGACAGAGGGATCTAGTGATGATCGTCGCGATGCAGGACCAAGCCACCGATGAACAGATACAGCATGTGATTGAGCGGATGGTTGAGTTGGGATTCAATGTCCACCGGACAACGGGTGAGACGCAGACCATTCTTGCGGGCGTTGGAACGCCGGCGCACTTCGAGGTAACGGAGTTCCAGGTGCTGTCGGGCGTGCACCAGGCGTACCGGATCTCGTCGCCGTACAAGCTGGCGGGGCGCGGGTTCCGGCCGGAGGGAACGCGGATTACGTTTCCGAATGGGCTGGTGGTGGGCGGCGATGAGGTCGTCATCATGTCCGGACCGTGTTCGGTGGAGAGTCGCGAGCAGATTCGCTTGAGTGCGCAGCAGGTCGCGGCGGCGGGCGGACAGTTTTTGCGCGGCGGTGCGTTCAAGCCGCGCAGCTCGCCGTACAGCTTCCAGGGGATGGGGCTGGAAGGGCTGAAGCTGCTGCGCGAGGTGTCCGATGAGTTTGGGCTGCTGGTAATTACCGAGGTGATGGAGATCTCGCAGATTGAGTTGATGCTGCCGTACATTGATTGCTTCCAGGTGGGCGCGCGCAACATGCAGAACTTTAATCTGCTGCGCGAGCTTGGGCATGTGCGCAAGCCGGTGCTGTTGAAGCGTGGGATCGCGGCGACGATTGAAGAGGTGCTGCTGAGTGCCGAATATATTTTGTCCGGTGGCAACTATGACCTGATGCTGTGCGAGCGCGGCATTCGGACGTTCGAGACGTACACGCGGAATACATATGACGTGTCGGCGATTCCTGTGCTGAAGAAGTTGACGCATCTGCCGGTGTTGGGCGATCCGTCGCACGGCGTGGGCAAGCGCGATTTGGTGCCTCCAATGGCGCTGGCGAGTGTGGCTGCGGGCGCGGATGGGTTGCTGATGGAGATGCATCCGAATCCGGATAAGGCGCTGTCGGATGGCGCGCAGTCACTGTATCCGGAGCAGTTGACGAAGCTGGTGGCGCAGTTGCGCAGGCTGGCGCCGATTGTCGATCGCACGATTGCACCGGCTGTGTCGCAGATACACGCATAGGGTTCGCAAGGAGAAGCCGTTGCATCGGATTGTCGTCAAACTCGGAACGAATGTGATTATGCGGCACGACGGCAAGGTTGCGCTGGGGCTGCTGTGCGGGCTGGTGGAGCAGATTGCGGAGTTGCGGGCGCAGGGCATCGAGGTGCTGGTGGTGAGCTCCGGCGCGGTCGGGCTGGGGATGGAGCGGCTGGGGCTGACGGAGCGGCCGACGGCGGTGGCGCAGATCCAGGCGTGCGCGGCGATTGGGCAGTCGCGGCTGATGTCGCTGTATGACGATGCGTTCGATCGGCTGGGGTGTCCGATTGCGCAGGTGCTGCTGACGGAGGATGACTTTCGCGATGCGACTCGGCATGCGAATCTGCGGGCGGCGCTGGACGCGCTGCTGACGATGGGTGTGATTCCGATTGTGAATGAGAACGATACGGTGTCGACGATTGAGCTGGATCGGGCAACGGATTTGCGGCCTCGGGAGAGGATTTTTGGGGACAACGATAAGTTGTCGGCTTTGCTGCTGAAGCATATTGGCGGCGACATGCTGGTGCTGCTGTCGGATGTGGATGGTTTGTATGATCGCAATCCCACGGAGCCCGGGGCGAAGGTGGTGGCGCATGTGGACGCAGTGGACGATGAGATTCTGGCGCTGGCGGATGGGGTGAATGGGCGCGGGCGCGGGGGGATGATTTCAAAGCTGGAGTCTGCGCGCATTGTGCTGCACGCGGGCAAGCAGGTGATTATTGCGAATGGGCGGACGCCGCATGTGTTGGAGCGAATTGTTGCGGGTGAGTCGGTGGGAACGCTGTTCGCGCCGGTGAAGGTACAGGAGCCATCGCAGGAGAAGGTTGCGCGATGAGTGTGGCGTCGGCGGGTAGCGGGCAGAGTGTGCGCGCGATGGCCGAGGCGGCGAAGGGTGCTTCGCGGGTGCTTGCGGCGCTGGGTGAAGCGCGACGGAATACTGCGCTGGAGGCGATGGCAGCGGCGATCGAGGCGGCGAGTGGGGAGCTGCTGCAGGCGAATCTTGAGGACGTGCGTACTGAAGGTAGGAGCTTGAGCGCAGCTACGTTGACGCGGCTGAAGCTGGATCAGGCGAAGCTTGCGGAGATGGCGGAGCAGGTGCGGTCGGTGGCGCGGTTGCCTGATCCGCTGGGGCGAAGGCTTGATGCGATTGAGTTGGACGAGGGGCTTGATCTTACGAAGGTCAGCGTGCCGCTGGGTGTGCTGGCCGTGATCTTTGAGGCGCGGCCCGATGCGGTGACGCAGATTGCGGCGCTCGCGATCAAGAGCGGAAATGCCGTGCTGCTGAAGGCGGGGAAAGAGGTGGAGAGAACCGCGGGGGTGTTGGTGCGGGCGCTGCGCGAGGCGCTGGAGGCGCAGGGGCTGCCGGCGGATGCGGTGTCGCTGGTGGTGGGGCGGGAGCGGGTGCAGGAGTTGCTGGGGATGCATGGGTTGGTGGACTTGGTGATCCCTCGGGGGTCGAAGGAATTGGTGGAGTATGTGCAGACGAATACGCGGATTCCGGTGCTGGGGCATGCGGAGGGCGTTTGTCATATCTACGTGGACGAGAGCGCGGATGAGGCGCTGGCGCTGCGGGTGATTGACGATGCGAAGACGGATTATCCGGCGGCGTGCAATGCGGTGGAGACGGTGCTGGTGCATCGCGGGATTGCGGCGGAGTTTTTGCCGAAGCTGGCGGAGCGGCTGAGAGCGAAGGGCGTCGCGCTGCATGGGGATGCGACGGTGCGGGAGTTGCTGCGTGGGGTCGAGGTGGAGGCGGTCGGGGACTGGCACACGGAGTATGGGGAGCTGGCGGTTTCGCTGGGCGTGGTGAAGGGGCTGGACGAGGCGATGGAACATATCCATGCGCATGGGTCTTCTCACACGGAGAGTGTGATCGCTGAGGATACGGCGGTGGCGGAGCGGTTTCTGCGCGAGGTGGATGCGGCGAGCGTGATGCATAACGCGTCGACTCGGTTTGCGGATGGGTTTCGGTATGGGTTCGGCGCGGAGGTGGGGATCAGCACGAGTAAGCTGCATGCGCGCGGGCCGGTTGGGCTGGAAGGGTTGACGACGTATAAGTATGTGCTGCGCGGGCGCGGGCAGGTTGCATCGGATTATCGGGGGGAGAATGCGCGGGCGTTTACACATCGTGTCTCCAAGAAACAGGAGGCGCGATGAAGAAGGTGTTGATTGTGGGAACGGGGTTGATTGGGGCTTCGGTGGGGTTGGCGCTGAAGGCTGGCGGGTTTGCGGGTGAGGTTGCGGGGTGGGATGCGCATAGGGAGGAGCTGTCGAAGGCGCTGGAGTTGAAGGCGATCGATCGGGCGCTGGAGCGGCGTGAGGAAGTGTTGCAGACGGATGCGGATGTGGTGGTGCTGGCCACGCCGGTGCTGCCGATACTGGACTGGATGCAGCTGCTGGCTCCGAAGCTGAAGGAGACGCAGCTGGTGACCGATGTGGGGAGTACGAAGGGCGAGATTACGGCGCTGGCGGGGAAGTTATTTAATCAGCCGGGGAAGGCGCGATGCTTGCCGGGACATCCGATGGCGGGGAAGGAGTCGGGCGGTGCGGCGCTGGCGGAGGCGGATTTATTTCGCGGAGCTACGTGGCTGTTTTGCTCGGGTGCGGGGTGGGCGCCGGGTGGTGAGCTGGAGATGGAGTGGCGGAAGGCTGTGGTGCGGATGGGGGCGGTGATGCGGGAGATGGATCCGGCGCGGCATGATGAGGTTTGCGCGTGGGTGAGTCATCTACCGCAGATGGTGTCCACTGCGATGAGCGCGATGCTGGAGGATGAGTTCGCGGAGGACCGCGAGGGGATGGCCGCGGTGCAGGCGATTGGCGGGCGGGCGCTGCGGGAGATGACTCGGCTGGGAGCTAGTCCGTACAGCATGTGGCGGGATGTCGCGATGACGAATCCTAAGGCGATTGCGGAGACATTGGCGGCGCTCGAGCAGCGGCTGGCGCATGTGCGCGAGAATTTGAAGACGCCTGAGCTGCGGGATGAGTTTGCCAAGGCGAACAAGTTCCGGGCGACGCGTAGCTAGCAGTGTCCTACGCAGACAGTAAAGGGCTTAGCGCCCTGAGACCGCGGAAGAGAGAGGCGGCTAGAATTGGTGCGCCAATGCAGTGGATAGTTCGGCGTTGTGGATAGATTCTGATTGTGCGGAGTGAGGCTTATGCGTTTTGGATGCGGGCAGGGGTTGGCGGTGGTTTTCTTGTGGGCGGGGGTTCCTGTTCTTGTGGCGCAAACGGTCGCCCCTTCTGCTGAGACGCAGCGGCATATCGAGCGGGTGGAGGCTGGGTTGGTGCCGCCCGTGATTGTGAAGGGCGATCTGCATGCTGCGCGCACGCTGCAGGAGCGCATGGCCGCGCTGCACGTGCCGGGCATCAGTGTGGCTGTGATTCATCATGGCCAGATTGAGTGGGCGGAGGGGTTTGGGGTGATGACGATCGGTGGGCCTGCGGTGACGGCGGAGACGCTGTTCCAGGCAGGGTCGATCAGCAAGCCGGTGGCGGCGATGGCGGCGTTGAAGCTGGTGCAGGAGGGGAAGCTGTCGCTGGATGCCGATGTGAACACGGAGTTGAAGAGTTGGAAGCTGCCGTATGGGCCGGAGGCCAAGGGGAAGGTGGTGACGCTGCGGGAGCTGCTGACGCATACCGGTGGGACTACGGTGCATGGGTTTCCAGGGTATGCGGCGGGCGAGCCGGTGCCGACGCTGGTCCAGGTGCTGAACGGGGAGAAGCCTGCAAATACTCCGGCGATTCGCGTGGAGGCGGAGCCGGGGACGAAGTGGAATTATTCGGGTGGCGGGATCACGATCATGCAGTTGATGATGATTGACGCGAGCGGAGAGGCGTTTCCAAAGCTATTGCACGATACGGTGCTCGCGCCGATTGGGATGACGCACAGTACGTATCAGCAGCCGCTGCCGGAGGATTGGAAGGCGAGGGCGGCGACTCCGTATCAGGCAGATGGGAAGGCGGTGGTGGGAGGAGCGCATACGTATCCGGAAATGGCGGCGGCGGGGTTGTGGACGACGCCTACGGATTTGGCACGGTATGAAATTGAGGTGGAGCGGTCGCTCGTTGGGGAGGCAAATCATGTGCTGTCGAAGGAGATGACGGTGCAGATGCTGACGCCGGGGATGGGGAATTGGGGGTTGGGCGTTCAGATCGGGGGGAGCAAGACCGATCCGTACTTTGCGCATGGCGGCGTGAATGAGGGCTTCGAGTCTAACTTTACTGCGTATGAGAAGGGCGGCGAGGGCGCGGTGGTGATGACCAATGCACAGGGTGGGGGTAGGCTGGCCGATGAGGTAATGCGCAGTATTGCTGCGGAGTATGGGTGGCCTGATTTGAAGCCGGAGGTGCGGACCGCGGTGACGGTGGATCCGAAGATCCTTGCGGAGTATGTGGGGACGTACGAGGTGCGGCCGGGGTTTGAAATTGTTCTCGCGATGAAGGACGGACATTTGGTGGCAAGCGCGACGGGGGAGAGCGAGGCGGAGGTGATTGCGGAGTCGCCGACGAAGTTCCTGGTGCCGGAGGTTGGCGCCGAGTTCGAGTTCGTACAGGATGCGCAGGGGAAGGTGACCTATCTTGTTCTGAATCCGGGAGGGCGGAACATGAAGGCCATGAAGAAGTAGGGTCGTGGTCCTGCGCGGACTGCGAATTGCTTCGCGTGGAGGCCTGAGGGTTCGGTTAGAATTTGGGAGGAAAGGTTGGTGTTGGGATGAGCTCGAAGAAGGATTCTTGGATTGATCGTTGGTGGCCGCTGCTGGTGATTACGTTTGGGGTTGGGTGTGTGGGGATTTTGGTGCTGTTTCACCCGACGTACTAGGGCGTTTTGATGCCGCTGAGGATCGCGGTTTGCAGCCATCCTGTCTCTGGTTAGAAATAGGTGCGAATGGCATCCACGGCGAACTTTGAGGATCGGCGATCGCGACTGAGAGCTTGCATCGGACTGGCAGCGGCCATCGTGCTGCCGCTGTTGCCTATGGGCAAAGGTGTTACGCAGGGCGCTTCTTTGCCTGTGCTACTGGTGCATGAAGCCCTGTGGTGGTCTTATGCGGCGATTGTGCTTTTGTGGCTGCGCTTTGGGGAAGGATTGCCGCTGTCTTCGATTGGATTGCGGCGTCCGAACTGGAAGACGGTGGGGTGGTCGCTTCTTGCGGTGGTGGTGCTGCTGCTGGTGTTTGTCGTTCAAAGCCTGGTGATCGTGCCGATGTTTCACCTGGACGCGACGCCGGCGGTCGTTGAGAGGAACCTGATTCTTGCCAGGCCGTTCTGGTATCGGCTACTGATGGTGTTGCGCGCAGCTGTGGTGGAGGAGATTTTGTTTCGGGGCTACATGATTGAGAAGGTTCGACAGCTGACGGGAAATACGGTGCTGGCGGTGGTGGTGTCGGTGGTCGCGTTCACCTATATGCACCTGTCGGGCTGGGGTGCGGTGCATCTGATTCCGGTGTTTGCGGGGGGAGTTATTTTTGCGCTGCTCTATGTGTGGAGGCGTGATCTTCCGTCGAATATGCTGGCGCACTTTATTACGGACGGAGTGGGATTTTTGCTTGGCTGATTGGATTAGCGAGAGCGGGTTTTGGTTCTTCGGCTCTGCTCAGGGCAGGCTCAGCGCTAGCGGGAACGGGTTTTCGCGCTGGGGGCTGGGGGTGGGTAGTTGGGCTTGCGGCGGGCTGGCTTGAAGACGGCTGGCTCGGTGTCGGGCCTGGCGGTTAGGTCGATGGTGCGGTGAGCTTCTACGGCGTCGGCCATGGCGTACTTCAGTTTTTCGATGCCTTCTCCGGTGACCGCTGAGATTAAGTAGAGCGGTAACTTCTTGCGCTTGGCGAAGGTGGTGAGCTTTTTGAGCTTGGCGGGGTTGGCTGCGTCGGCCTTGGTGGCGACGAGGAGGGTGGGCTTGGCGGCGAGGGCGGGGTCGAAGGATTTGAGCTCGGCGGTGATGACGTTGTAGTCGTCGACGGGGTCGGGACGGGCGCTGCCACTGGTGGAGTCGGCTGCGTCGGAGACGTCAATGAGGTGGGCGAGGACGCTGGTGCGCTCGATGTGCTTGAGGAACTGGACGCCGAGGCCGGCGCCGAGGTGCGCGCCTTCGATGAGGCCCGGCATGTCGGCTACGGTGAAGGATTTCTCGTAGGGAGCGTCGCCGACCTGGACGACGCCTAGGTTGGGCTCAAGGGTGGTGAAGGCGTAGTTGGCGATCTTCGGGCGGGCGGCGGAGAGACGCGAGATGAGCGTGGACTTGCCGACGTTGGGGTAGCCTACGAGGCCGACGTCGGCGAGGAGGCGGAGTTCGAGGCGGTAGTTGTGAGCATCGCCGGGGCGGCCGAGCTCGTGCTCGCGCGGGGCCTGGTGGATGGAGGTGGCGAAGTGCTGGTTGCCGCGGCCGCCGCGACCGCCGCGGGCGATGACGATTTCGTCGTCGGGGTGGGTGAAGTCGTGGATTAGTTCGCCGGTGTCGTCGTCGTAGAGGACGGTGCCTACGGGGACTTTGAGGACGGTGTGTTCGCCGGCGGCGCCGGACATGTTGGAGCCGAGGCCGTGGCCGCCGCGCTCGGACTTCCACTCGGGGTTGAAGCGGAAGTGGACGAGGGTGTTGTGGGAGAGCGAGGAGCGCATGAGGATGTCGCCGCCGTGGCCGCCGTCGCCGCCGGAGGGGCCGCCGCGGGGAACAAATTTTTCGCGGCGGAAGGCCATGCAGCCATTGCCGCCATCGCCAGCCTTGATCCGGATTCGAGCTTCATCGATGAACATTAACTGCCTCAACTCATAAGTTTACAGAATGGAGAGGGCTTGGGCGGTTTTCGGACGGAATTGGCCGGGGTTGGGGCAGTGGGCGGGAAAATCACAGGTCGTTCACAGAACTTTAGTTGGCAGTCGCGTAAGGTTAAGACATTCACCATCAGGCTGGCGGGCAGCAGGCGCCAGTGGTCTTGTCTGTGGAAGTGGACAGGGCTGTATTTTCATCATCCCCTTCGGGGGAACGCTCCTGGGAGATCGTCGCGGTACCGGCAGGATGTCGGGTCGCAGAGTGAATCTCAGGACTACGTCGCAGCAAAATTTCAGGAGGAACCGAATGTTGTTAAGGATACGTGTTTCGCACAAGCTTTCAGCTTGGTGCGCAGCGGCGGTATTTGGCTTTGCGGGCATGATGGCGAACGGCCAATCGACGACCCAGGGCGCGATTGCGGGAACGGTGGAAGACGTCACGAGCGCGGTGATTCCTGGCGCGGCGATTTTGATTCACAACGACGGTACAAGCGCCGAGCAGCATTTGACTGCGGACAGCAGCGGCTACTTTGACGCTCCTTTGTTGGAGCCGGGCACCTACACGGTGACGATATCGGCTGCGGGGTTTGGCGACTTCAAGTCGAGCTCGGTGATTGTGCAGGTGGGACAGGTGACAAGCCTGGAGCCGCACTTGAAGGCCGGCGCGGCCAACCAGGTGGTGGAAGTTTCCGCTGCGACGCCGGTACTGAACTTTGAGAGCCCGGATTTCTCGACGAACCTGAACGAGAAGGCGCTGGCGAATATTCCAATCAACAATCGCCGGTGGTCTGCGCTGGCGCTTTCGACGCCGGGCGTGGTGTCGGACTCGAACGGTTTTGGACTGGTGAGTGTGCGCGGAATCAGCCCGATTCTGAACAACGTGCTGATTGACGGTGCGGATGATAACCAGGCGTACTACTCGGAAGAGCGGGGACGGACGCGTGAGGCGTATTCGACGTCGGCGGGCGCGGTGCGCGAGTTTGCGGTGAACACGGGCGTGTACGGCTCGGAGTATGGCCGCGCGGCGGGCGGCGTGATCAACTCGGTGACTAAGAGCGGAACGAACGAACTGCACGGGCAGGTGTACTTCTACGATCGCCAGAGCAAGTGGAATGCGTACAACGATTTCACCAAGATCAGCGTTCTGGACCCGGAGACGGGCAAGTACGTGCAGACGCCAATCAAGCCGGAGGATCTGCGCAAGATCTACGGGTTCACGGTGGGTGGACCGATCATCAAGGACAAGCTGTTCTGGATGTATACGTTTGATCAGCACAAGCGCCAGTTTCCGGGAACAGCGGTACCGACCTCGGCGTCAACGTTCTACACGCTTCCGAATGCAGCGCTGCCGACAGGTGTGACGTGCGCGGATGGAGGGAACGGACTTCTGGTCGGAACCGATTCAAATGCGATCGACCCGCAGGTCTGCTTGCTGGCAGCTCGGCAGACGGCGGCCGGGAATCCGACAACGTTCGCGCAGGCGGCAGCGATCTGGGATGCGCAGATTGCCGCGCTGAACAGCAACCTCGGACGGGTGCCGCGTTTTGGCGACCAGGAGATCAACACGCCGAAGCTGGATTGGCAGATCAACCAGAAGGAGCGGGTGAGCTTTCTGTATCACCGGCTGCGCTGGGATTCGCCGGGCGGCGTGCAGACGCAAGCCTCGAACAACTACGGCGTCGACTCGTTTGGCAACGACTTTGTGAAGCTGGATTATGGCTTGGCGAAGCTGACGAGCGTGTTCACGAGCACGATCAGCAACGAATTGCTGTACCAATACTCGCGCGAGCTGGATGATGAGACGCAGCAGCCGTACAGCCCGTACACGCTGAACAATTTGATCGCGAACGGGAATGCGGTGCAGCTGGATCTGGACACGAGTGTCTACGCGAGCATCGGGTCGGAGTATTACGCCTATCGCAAGGCGCTGCCGGATGAGCGCAAGTGGCAGGTTGGCGATGTGCTGCATTGGCAGAAAGGCAATCACAGCTTGACGGCGGGCGGCGACATTCTTCGCAATGCTGACCTGATCAACAACACGTACAAGAGTAATGGCGACTACACGTACAACTACCTGGGCAACTACTTCAACGACTTGCTGAACGAGAAGGCTGGAAGAACGAGCTCCTGCGGTTCGCAGAGCGGCCAGAATCCAACCGCACCCCCTAAGGGCGTGCAAACGGGTTGGACGGGAACGGACCAGTGCTACACCAGCTTTGTGCAGGGGTTTGGCAATCCGGTGTTTGGCATACAGACGACGGATTGGAGCGCGTTTGTGCAGGACAACTGGAAGGTGTCTCCGCGGCTGACGCTGGAGCTCGGTGTGCGGTATGACTACGAGTTTCTGCCGGCGCCGGTGTCGAACCTGACCAGCGCGACGACGGGGTTCACGCCGTACGCGCAGCTGAACAATCATCCAAGCGATAAGAACAATGCCGGAGCGCGCCTTGGCTTCGCGTATGACGCCTATGGAGATGGAAAGACGGTGGTACGCGGCGGGTACGGCATGTTCTACGGCCGCATTACGAATGGCGTGCTGTTGAATGTGCTGCTGAATACGGGCAGCCCGAACGGGCAGTATTCGACGACGGTGTTCCCGACACCTCCAACGGCGACGACACCGGTATTTCCGAATATTCTGGCGGCCGGATCGGCTCCAGCGCCGAGCTCCTACTACCTTGCCAAGAATCTGCAGAACCCGATGGTGCATGAATTCGACCTGATGGTGCAGCAGCAATTTGGGTGGGGAACGGTATTCCAGGTGAGTTACTTGGGCGCACTCGGTCGCGAATTGCCGAACTTCCTGGATTTGAACCTGGATCCAACGACCGTTCAGAATTACACAATCACGCTGGTTCCTCCGACAGGGAGCACGGCGTTGGGGCCGGCGGCCAAGCTGGGAACGTCGTTCGTTGTGCCTACGTTTACCAAGTATGGCAATGTGGCGTTGTTCGGGCCGCAGGCTACTTCCTACCAGGCGATTACCCAGGTGACGAGCAACGTGAACTCGAGCTACAACGCGTTTGTTGCTGAGATTCAGAATCGTTCGCTCAAGAGCCTGGAATTCGACTTCAGCTATACCTGGTCGCACGCGTTGGACTACAACCAGCAGGCAACCACGACCACCACAGGCAATAGTTGGTATGACCCATACGGCGATCCTCGGATCAACTATGGCAACTCGGCCTACAACGTTCCGAACCGCTTTGTCGGATACGCGATTTACTCATTGCCTGGGGTGAGCGGACATGCCTGGTACACGTACCTGAGCAACGATTGGAAGGTCGACGGAGCGTTCCAGATGGGAAGCGGTTTGCCGTATAGCGCCGTCGTTTCGGGCAAGAGTGGTGCCGCTGTTCTTTCCTACTGGAACGGTTCGAGCGGGGCCTCGTTTATTCCGGGAGTCGGTCTCAACACGTATAAGCTGCCACGGAAGATCGTGCTGGATATGCGGGTGGAGAAGGACATAAAGCTGTATAAGAATTACTCCCTGCAACTGTTTGCGCAGATGTTCAACGTGGCGAACCATCAGAACTACGACGGGATCAACACGACAGCGTACAAGCTTGGCGGCGCGGGCACGAATGGAACGGCGACGTATCAGTCAACGTTCCAGCAGCTGACCAGCAGCAACAACAGCGGTTTCCTGTTCACTCCGCGGGAGATTGAGATTGCTGCGCGCATAAGTTTCTAAAAGCGTGCGGGATGGACTGAAAGGGCGATGGCTTCGGCTATCGCCCTATTTTTTGTGCATAGTGAAAGTCTGCTGCCTGGGTTTCGATAAAACCTTGCAAATAAATAGGCGTTTACAGAACTGACATGATGTACAGTCATAGTTATTCAACGACCTTGTACTGACCCCAGGGACATCATGCGCAGCCAGCGGATGAGTTTTCCTGTTTTTCAGATAAGAGTCCGCACCGATAGTTACGGTTAGCGATACGTGATGATGTAGCCCCGCAGTACACCATTCCAGGAGAGTCCGACCTATGCGTAAACTTCTTCCATTGCTGATGTTTTGTGGCCTGCTAACTCCTGGTTTTACGGCCAGCGCGCAGCAGACCCTGGGTTCGCTGAACGGAACGGTGCTCGACGGCTCGGGCGCGGCGGTTCCCGGTTCGACGGTGACGGCGACCGACGCAGCGATTGGCGTGACGCGCACGACCAAGGCGCAGGCGAACGGATTCTTCCAGATCTTCAACTTGCCGGTGGGCACGTATTCGGTGAGAGCCACGCATGAAGGCTTCGAGACGACGGATTTGACGGGCGTCGATGTGCAGGAAGCCGGAGCCAAGACGTTGAATCTGACGCTCAAGGTGGGTAACGTTTCGGAGTCGGTAACGGTGACGGCGACACCGCTGCTGAATGCGACGGACGCTACGAATGGATACACGCTGGACAAGGCGCAGATTGCGCTGACGCCGCTGGCGACGGGCAGCTTTACGCAGCTGGCGGTGCTGAGCCCGGGTGTGAGCGCGGAGCTGCTGAGCCAACCTGGATACGAACTCGGGGCTGGGCAACCAGCCGATCTGGGCGAATGGGCAGCGCGATACGTCGAACACGTTCCAGGTGAATGGTGTGGACGCGACGAACCTTTTCAACGGCAAGAGCTCGAGCGGATCGAACTCGCAGCGGTACGCGTTCAACATCGGGCAGAGCGCTCCGGTGGGCGGCGCGGCGGGTGTGGGCACGTCGGTTTATGGCTCGAACGGCAATAGCTTGCCTTCGCCTCCTCCGGAGTTTTTGCAGGAGTTGCGCGTGAACACGTCGATGTATGACGCGCAGCAGGGTGCGACCAGCGGCGCGCAGATTGATGCGAACACGAATAGCGGAACGAATGCATTTCACGGACAGGTGTATGGATCGTTTGCGAACAACTCGCTGAACGCAGCGCCGTTCTTCTTCAGGCAGCAGTACGCAGCTGGGCACCGAATGGTGTGGGCGCGTTTCCTGCGTCGCTTGCGAATCCCGCGCTGCATCGCTGGTCGACGGGCTTCACGCTGGGTGGGCCGATCGTGAAGGACAAGCTGTTCTTCTTCGTTGCGTATCAGCACCGGTACAACAGCGACCAGTCGACGGGCCTCTCGCAGATCACGGTGCCGGCAGGATTGACCGACGACCGTTCGATCGCAGGGCTGGATGCTGCGGCGAATCGCTGGAAGGGCTCAGGCGACGTTCACCAGCACGATCGACCCAATTGCCTACTGCGCTGATGAACGCCAAGCTGCCGAATGGACAGTACCTGATTCCGTCGGACGCAAGCTCCGGCGCAGGCGATATCAGTATCGGCGTGCCGAACGTGACGCTGCTCGGCACGTCGACGCTGGTTGCCGACCAGGCGACGGCGCGCGTGGACTACGATGTGACGAAGACCGATCGGCTCTCGGCGAAGTACTACTACCAGAACGATCCGGTCAATAAGCCTTACGGGTTCTCGCAGACAGGGCGGCTTTCCTGTGACGCAGAACAATGGTGCGCAGGTCTTCGCGCTCGACAACACGATCACGATTGGGACCGAAGATCAACTGGGAGCAGCGGCTGGGCTTCGATCGCATGGGATCGTACAGCTTCTTCCGGCAGACGCTGCCAGCGGACCCGACGCTGGGCGCGAACTACGGAATTGGCGTCGGGCGGCTCGCCCGGCTGATTCATGCGCCGGGTCTGCCTGGACTGGACGTTAGTGAGAGTTTGGCGTATGACAATCCGCTTCGCCCTCGCTGACGGCGGGCCGGATAGCGCGTTTGTCAACACGGGCTATTATCAAAACCGGATCAATCCTTCGACCAACGTGATCTTCGCGCTGGGCAAGCACACGATCGTCGCCGGCGGCGGGTACAGCTATACGCAACTGAACATCAAGAACAACCGGACGGGCATTGCGCAGATCACGACGAAGAACTTCGAGACTTTCTGGAAGGCCAGGTGCACACAGCTCGAGCGTGCTGGAGACGATTGATGCCGCAGTAGCGGACCGCAATAACGCAAACCGCTACTATCGCTCGAACGAGATTGCAACGTATGTGCAGGACAAGTGGCAGGCGCTGTCGAATCTGAGCATCACGGCGGGCGTTCGTTACGACTATCATGGCGGGCTCACCGAGAAGTACGGCAACATGTTCAACTTCGATCCGAGCACGTATGACGTGACGGGAACGGCGACGACTGGATTCAACGTGGTGAATGCCGGGTTTGTGATTGCGGGCAATAACAAATATCGACCCGACGCCGGGCGACCTCGAACTCAACGCTGACGGGGCGGCAGTGGGGTATTTCGCCGCGGCTGGGTTTTGCGTATTCGCCGAAGGGTTGAACAACAAGGTTGTGATCAACGGCGGTGCGGGCATGTACTACGATCGCGGCGAGCTGTTCACGCTACCTGTCGCAGCCGGCGGGCAGCGGCAACGGTGGACCGTTTGGCGTGACCGAGTCGGCGCCGCTGGCCAGCTACGTTATCGGCATCGGAAGACGACCTCGCGAATCCGATTGGGACGGCTTCATGCCTTTGCCAGGCTGCGACGTATCCACCGGCGCCGAGTCCGACCCACGATCATCAACACGGCGCTGCAGGATGCGCTGAATGGCATGACCGGGCGACGCAGCTCGCGGGCGCGCTGAGCCCGGGCTTTACGAACTGCGGCGGTGTGGACAATCAAGGAACTACACGGACTGCCTGTGCTCCACGCCGCTGAACTTTGGCGCGTATGACAAGAACAACGTGTTGCCGTACACGATCAACTTTGCCTGAATGTTCAGTGGCAGCCGACCAACGATATCGCCATCACGATTGGATACAGCGGCAACCGCGGACGTCACTCGGTGATTCCGATTCCGTTCAACGAGCCGGGCACTCGCGACGCCGACGCAACCCGATCCATCGGCGAGACGGACACGTATGGCTTCGAGGTGCTGAATCAGAACAATATTCAGATGGATCAGGTACTACGACTACGCACCGATTGGCAGCGAACCATGGGACACGCTCGATGGCGGCAACACGGACTTCCGCGCACCGTATGTTGGATTACAGCCCGAACGCGGCGCTGTTCGAGACGGTTGGCGACTCCGCGTATGACTCGCTGCAGGTCCACGTGGAGAAGCGGCTCTCGCACCATTTCCAGGCTGGCGTGAGCTACACATGGAGCCATGCGCTGGACGAGCAGAGCGATATCGGCCTGTTCTTTACGGGCAACAACCCGAATAATCTGCGCAATTCGTATGCGTCGTCGGACTTTGATCGCACGCACACGACTTCACGTCGAACTTCCAGGTGCATGCTGCCGAATTCGGCGAAGGAGCACTCCGTCGCTTCCTACTTCATGAACGACTGGAGCCTGACCGGCTGGGCATTGTGCAGAGCGGCGAGCCGTATTCTCTGTATGAGTTCTACGGTGCGGTGGGCAGCACATACTTCGGCAATTATCCAACGCTGATGAATCCGGTGCTGCCGATTGCGAATCCGAACGACGCGAAGTCAGCGCGCTTGACCGGCAACCCGGGTAACTTCCGCGGGGCGGGCGGCATTACATCCCGACCATCGATCCCAGCGAGATTGCGATCAACTATGTTGCGCCGGGCACAGAAGGGCGTCCCAACGGCGGCGCAGGGGAACGAAGGCGATCCGGCTGGACATCTACGAGACGGATTTTTCGCCCTGGGAATCAACGCAATATCTTCCGGCAGGCGATGCAGAAGCGGTTGGATATCTCGTTCCGGAAGAACTTCCATGTGACGGACAAGATCTCGATCCAGTATGAGTTCAACATCTTCAACCTGACCAATACGACCAGCCTGGATGTGCCGCAGGACCAGACGCAGATTCGGCAGAACGATGCCTGCTCCGCCTCCGCGTTTGTGGCCAGCGAACGCTTATAACAACTGCGCCCTAGGATATCTGCATTATGGTCAGATTGCGACGAGCCCAGCGACGGCCGACCAGCAGACGGCGCTGACCAACCTTGACCAGTAGCCGTTTCACACGGGCACGGGCAAGACCATTATGATTCCGACGACGATCGCCGCTGGAACGACGAACGCGCAGGGCGCGAATGTATGCACGCAGTCCAATTTTCTGCCTGCCCCCCCAGGCGGCACGTATTTCTGCCCGAACAACGGCGCGAACTTTGGATCGGTGACGGGAACGATTGGCGGAAATCGGGCCATCACGATGGCGCTGCACATCACCTTCTAACGAAGGGTGCAGGAAGGATCGGGTGGCAGCTTCGGCTGCCACCCATTTTCTTTGGCGGGGAATGGCGGGGTCGTCAAGGCGAATGGGGGTAGTGGTTACGGGGTGATTCCCGAAATGGGAATCATGGGTTGCTTCCCATATTGGTCGTAGTTCGTTAGGCTTGAAGTATACGAATTTAGATTGTTGATCGCCTGCCTGTCGCGGCGATTTTGGAATTCGGTCACTCCCTCTGCGTTTCAGGAGCTCCGGCCATTCCCCGGAGCGGAGTTCGGCTGTGGTTGTTCTGGCTCGCTGCGTCGCGGCTTCGGCTGCGCATTCCCCGACAAAACCTGCTTGTTGCGAGCGCGTATGCGGACGGCTGCGCGTGGGTGGTCTGCTGCGGTGGTCGCTGGTTGCGGGCTTGATGGCGATGAGCCTGCGCGCGTGGGCGCAGGGGCCGGTGGATGGTGCGATTCGCGGGCATATCCCGGCGGCGTGTGGGGCGTATCCGCTTCAACATCCGCAACGCTGCGTGGCAGGCGAGGTGCGGGTGCATCTGACGTCGCCGGACCAGGGCGTTGAGCGCGATGTGGATGCAGATAGCGCGGGAGATTTTCTGCTGCTGCGGTTGCCGCCGGGGGAGTATGAGCTGAGGGCGACGTCGCGGGAGGAAGGTGGGCAGGAAATAGGAGGGATCGCGGTTGCGCGGCTGGATCTGGAGGGCGGAGATCTTGACGAGGTGACGTTGACGCTGGGGGCGCCGCGGTTGGGTGCGCGGGCGGCTGTCCCGGGGTTGACGTTGGCTGGATTCGCGGAAGGATCGAACGATCCGGCGGCATTTGATCTGGCGAAACAACTGGACTCGCTGCCGGTGGAGTCGCGGCGGTGGGAGGACCTGGTCGAGTTGGACTCCGAGGCGAGTCGAGAGACTTCGGCGACGCAGACGGAGGTGAGTGCAAGTGATGACGACGATGATCCGGCGAGCCGAGTGAGCGCACGGGATGGAGCGACGGCGACGGGGATGAGTTATGCGGGGCTGTCGTCGACGCAAGGAGAGTTTTCGCTGGATGGACTGTCGGGGGACCAGAGCTTTCGCGCGGGGCCGAGGGGGTCGGCGACCGGAGGCGCGAGTTCGGGGGCGAGTTATAACCAGGGGTCGGTGAAGAGCTTTCGGGTGATGCCGCGAAACTTCTCGGCGCAGTATGGGATGGTGGGCGGCATGGCGGTGGTATCGCGCGCGGGGAGTTCGGCGCTGCATGGAGATGTATTTATTCGGGCGCGGGATAGTGCGTGGGCGGCGACGAATCCGTTCTCGATTGCTACGGACTACAACCATGGCGTGGTGACGAGTGAGGCGGTGAAGCCGCAGGGATCGCAGCTGCAGTTTGGTGGGTCGGTGGGGTCGCCGCTGGGGAAGGAGAGCAGCGGGGCGAAGTCGCGGCGTCGGCAGTCGCAGTGGCAGGCGCGACGGAGGGAGGCGAGCGGCTATCCTTATTTGCTTCGGTGGAGGCGCTGCTGCATGACGATCACATTGTGTCGACTCCGGCGCTGGCGAATTTTTATAACTTGTCGGATGACCAGATGGCGCTGCTGGCGAACCGCGGCGTCGATGGGGCGGCGCGGAATGCGGCGCTGGAGTACCTGGAGAGCTTGACGGGAACGACGGAGCGGCATGCGTATCGGGTGATGGGGACCGTGCGGATGGATGTGTCGCCGACGGCGAGAGACCATGTGACGGCGAGCTACGCGGGCAACCGGTTCGATTCGCCATCGGGCGCGGCGCTGGGGCAAGCGTCGGATGCAGTGGTGGCGCGGGGTATGGGAAGCCTGGGAGATAGCGTGGTGCATGTGGATGTGGGGAGTGGGCGTTGGGTGCATAGCTTTTCAAAGAGCGTGAACAACGAGCTGCGGGGGCAAGTGGCACATGACCTCGACTACCAGACTCCGCATGCGCCGCTGCCGCAGGAGCCGGCGATTGGGCCGTATGGGTATGCGCCCCAGGTGTCGATTGCCCCGAATGGATTTTCGTTTGGGACGCCGACGAGCCTGGCGCCGGGAGCGACGGGGGGACGGAGCGCGTATCCGGATGAGACGCGCTTTGAGCTGGTAGATACGCTGCAGTGGCACCTAGGGCGGCAGGTGCTGATGATGGGTGCGGACTGGAGCCGGATTCATGATCGGATCGACACGCTAAGCGCGCAGGAGGGCGCGTTCAGCTACGACAGTGGGACGACCAACGGCAAGGATGGCGGGCTGGTGGATTGGATTACGGACTACACGTTCAGCGTGGATGCGTATCCCAATGGAGCGTGCCCGAGCATCGATGCGACGGTGCACTACTTTTGTTTTCGCAGCTTCACGCAGAGCTTTGGAGCGACCGAGACGGAGTTTGTGACGCACAATGTTGCGGGGTTTGTGGAGGATGCGATCCGGGTGCGGAGCAATCTTTCGGTGACGCTGGGATTGCGTGACGACTACACGTTGCTGCCGAAACCGCAGACGGCGAATCCGCTGCTGGATGCGGATATTGCTGCGATTGGCGGTGCGATTCATGGGGCTACGGACATTTCCGGAGGATAGGAACAACTTTGGGCCGCGGCTGGCGGTGGTGTGGGCTCCGCAAATGTTGTGGGGTTTGCCGAAGAAGCGGCAGCCGAAGCGTGGGCAGATGTTTATGGTGAGATTGGGTTATGGTATTTTTTATAGCCACATTCCAGGGGGAACGGTGCGGGCGGCGCTGGTGGATACGGCGTTGCCGTCGACGACGACGCATGTGCGGATCACACCGAAGACGATCACGGATTGTCCGCAGATTACGGCGGTGCAGCAGGGGTTTGGATATCCGTGCGCGTACATTACGACGCCACCGGCGCGGTGCACGACGACTTCGGCGACGGTGTTTGCGAGCGGCTACAGGGTGCCGATGGTGCAGCGCGGGGAGCTGGCGGTGGAGCGAGAGTTGGGGCATCGCGCGAGTGTGCGCCTGAGTTATGCGATGGCGATGGCGATCCAGTTGCCGGGCGCGACGGACATTAATATTTCGCCGTCGCCGGGGATGGTGAGTTACGAGCTGCAGAGTGTGGATGGCACGCTGAACCGGTACAAGGGGCTGCAGGAGGGCGAGACGTTCGAGGTGCCGTTGTATGATCAGCGGCCGATCGCGAACTTCGGAGCGGTGACGGCGCTGTATCGAATGCGAATGCGACGTATCACGCGGTGACGGCGGAGGCGCAGGTGCATGGGTTCGGTGGGTTGGGTTGCGCGAGCTGGAGCTGCGGGGGAGTTATACGTATTCGCGGTCGATCGATTATGCGCCGCAGGCGTCGGCGACGCCTCGATCGATGGGCAGTTCGATCCATTTCGTAATGGCTATGACAAGGGGCTATCGAACCAGCAATTTCCCCAGCGGTTTTCGGGGGCGTTGGTGCTTCCGCTGCATGAGCGGAAGGGGCCGAAGGCGGTGCGGCTGGTGCTGGATGGGTGGCGTGTGTTGGCTATTGGGACGGCGAGCAGTGGGGCGCCTTACAGCTACAAGATCTTTGGGGGAACGTATTTGAAGGGTGGGCGCGAGTCGATTAACGGGTCGGGGGGAGCGACGTACCTGCCGACGGTGGGGCGGAATACGCTGCGGCTGGCGCCGGGGGGAAGGTCGATCTGCGGGTGGGGCGGGATGTAACTCTTGGGCGCGGGATACATTTGAATGCGTTTGCGGAAGCGTTTAACTTGTTCAACGCAGAGAATCTTGCAGTGTGGAGACGCGGGCGTTCGAGTGGGGACGGCGAATACGATTGGGAATTCCACGGCAACCGGGCCTACGCCGCTGGTGTTTCAGGATGCGGCGGCGATTGCGACCGAGGGGCTGACGACGGAGGTGCCGTTTGGGACGCCGAGCTCGTCGACGACCGGACCAGCAAGGAGCGGCAGATTGAGCTGGGGGTGCGGCTGCAGACTCAGAGGGAAATGTCGGATTGAGAGAAATGGTGGCGCGAGTCGCAGGAAACGGCATACTATCCCTGTAGATAAGTCCCCGGGAGTGTGGCCCATGAACCTGCTGGAGTTGGTCGGTCGCCATGGCTATGCCGTGACGTCGATCGTGGTGTTCAGCGCGTGTTGCGGCCTGCCGTTGCCGCTGTCGGTAGTGTTGTTGGCGGCGGGGGCGGCGGCGCATGGCGGGTCGCTGAATCTTGGCCTGGTGATTCTGTGCGCGTGGACTGCGGCGCTTGCGGGCGATCTGATCATGTACCTGGGGGGACGGTATACGGGCTGGTGGCTGCTGACGAATATCTGCAAGTTCAGCATGAACCAGGAGGCGTGCGTGTTTGGGTCGGCGCACCAGTTTTATAAGCGCGGATCGAAGGCGCTGCTGGTGGCGAAGTTTGTGCCGGGATTGGCGGAGGTGTCGTCGGTGCTGGCGGGCAGCCTGAGTATGCGGCCGCGCAAATTCCTGATGCTGGATGGGGTGGGGATTTTGGCGTATGTGACGCCTGGAGCGTGGCTGGGTTTGTGTTTGCGCGGTTCCTGCGCGTGGCGATTGCTGGGTGGAGCGCGTGGGGCATGTGACGGCGGCCATGCTGGGGGGAATCGTTGTGCTGTATGTGCTGTGGGTGGTGCTTAGCCTGCTGCGCGAGACCCGGCTTCCGAAGGTGGAGAGATTGCGGCGAGGGACCTGCAGAGACATCTGCAGACGGTGACGCAGGAGAAGCTGCTGATTATTGCGGATGTGCGCTCGCGGGGGTATTACGATCCTGGCATGCAGCGGATCAAGAACTCGATCCGCGTGGATCCGGGGCGATTGATGGAGGACCTGCAGGTGCTGGAGGAGTTTATGTTGCCGCAGCCGGACTGCGAGATCTATCTGTACTGCTCGTGCGCGCACGAGGCGACGAGTATGCGGGTGGCTCGGATGCTGCGACGGGAGAATTGTACGACGAAGGTGATTCGAGGGGGGCTGAAGGCTTGGGTGAAGGCCGGTGGGCCGGTGGAGCCGGTGCCGCATGACGATGTGGAGCACCTGCCGCGGTTCGATTAGAGCAGGGTAAGATAGGGGTAGAGGATAGGGAAAGACAAACAGACGGTAGAGGCGGTGCGTTGGGCCGGGAGTGGTGAGTGGACGCGGTGGCGGGGGATGCATCCAACGGGTAGCATTGACGTATACACAGAAAACCCCGGGGAGCTGTACAGATGAATTTGCTGAACGTGATCGCTCACCATGGGTACGCGGTGACGTCGATCGCGCTCTTTGTGCCTGTTGCGGTTTGCCGATGCCGCTTTCGGTGGTGTTGTTGACGGCGGGCGCCGCGGCGCATGGCGGGTCGCTCAATCTCGGGGTGGTGATCTTGTGCGCGGCTGGTTCCGCGCTGGTGGGCGACACGCTGATGTATTTGGGCGGACGCTATACGGTTGGTGGATGCTGACGAATATTTGCAGGTTCAGCATGAATCCTGAGCTGTGCGTTTTACGTCGGCGCGGCAGTTTTACAAGCGGGGGCCGCGGGCGCTGATGTTTGCGAAGTTTATTCCGGGGCTGGCAACGGTGGCGGCTATCCTGGCGGGCAGCCTGAACATGCGGGTGCGGCGGTTTCTCTTGACGGATGGGTTTGGGGTGCTGCTGTATGTGAGCGCGTGGACGCTGACCGGCTATCTCTTTGCGCATTCTGCGGGTGGTGGTTGCGGGCGTGGAAGGCTGGCGCATTTTACGGCGGCGACGGTGTCGGCGATTATTTTGCTTTACGTGTTGTGGCTGGTTTTGAGTGCGCTGCGGGAGTCGCGGCTTTCGGTGGTGGATAAGGTGGCGGCGGAGGATTTGTTCGAGACGCATGCGACGGCAACCCATGACCGGCTGCTGGTGATCGCGGATGTGCGTCCATGGGTACTACGATCCGGGGATGCTGCGGATTAAGAACTCGATCCGTGTGGAGCCGAGCCGGCTGAAGGAAGAGTTGGAGGCGCTGAGGGAGTTCATGCAGCCGGAGTGCGAGATTTATCTTTACTGCTCGTGCGCGCACGAAGCGACCAGCGTGCGCGTGGCTCGGATGCTGGAGAAGGAGAACTGCTCGACCAAGGTGATACGCGGGGGGATGAAAGCGTGGGTGAAGGCGGGCGGGGCAGACGGAGCCGGTGCCGGTGGGGATGTGGAGCAGCTGCCGCGGTTTGAGTAGGGCTTAGGGTAGAGAAGGTTAGGGGGCGTCGAAGGTGGAAGAGGGGGTCGTATGACGGTGGGTTTACCGTTGCGCAGGTAGGGGGCGAAGCGGCAGGAGCGTAGCGAACCCCATGCGGGATTCAGGAGTGCCTGGGGAATCTGGAGTTTGTCGTTGGCTTCCGGAAAGTTCTCTTCGTAGACCTTGCCTTGTTCGCTGATGAAGTAACGGATGTGGAAGGGCGTGCCGCTGGGTAAGAGGCCTTTCGGCAGGCTGGGGGTGTCGCGGCCAGACACATGCTTGGAAATCTCGTCTCCGGTGATGACGGGGATGGGGTCTTCGATGTGTGAGGAGAAGTGTAGGACCAGGGGCATTTCCATCTGCTGGGGCACGCCATCGATGAGAAGTGGCCTGAATTTGTAGTGCATGGCGCGGGCGACGCCGGCATACTCCAACTCGGCATTGTCGGAGTTGTACTTGTTTGCGAGGCGCACCTGACCGGTGCGATCGGTTACGGCGTAGACAATCATGTAGCCTTCGGTCTTGCCACCGCGAATCGGAGGCCAGGGCGAGGTGTCAGAGCGTTCGACGAGGGACTCTTCCTTCAGCGTGGAGACGGCCGTGGTCTCGATGCGGTCTGCGGGCGAGGTCGGGGTTGTGATGGTGAAGAGGGCGGACGAAGAATCTACGAGCGGCTCGAGTAGTGTTAGTTTGCCGAAGACGGGGTCGTTGCCGTCCATGTCGCCTTGATACGTGTAAGCGATGTGTTGCTTTCCATAGGGCCTGTAGTCGCTGAAAGTCATGCCATAGGTGAAGTCTCCCATGGATTCCAGATGTGGCTCGTTGCCGGTAAAGCAGATCATGGCGTGAGTGAGGTCGTTGGTGATGCCTCCGGGTCGGTCGTCATGGATTTGACAACTCCGCATGGTTTCGCCGAGGAAGATCTGACCTGAGGCGTTCTGAAAAGCATTCGGAAGATGGACGGGATTGAGGATTGCAGTCAGGTAGTCCTGCAGCCATGGAGGATAGAAGTCGCCTGTGTTGTGCTCTTCGACTTGATCGCCACTGACGATGCGCGTCTGGCTGAAGGTAGGGGAGACGATGACTGTGCGGTAGGACCTTTTGCTTTTCCAAAAGACTTCGATGGTGGCCCGGTAGGCGGAGTCAGGGTTTTTGGGGTTGGAGATTGTGAGCAGCGCGTGGAAGGGCTTGCCGTTGTCGGTCAGCGACGAGTTGTGCTGCACGCGTTGGATTGCGTCGCCGACTGTGATGGAAGGCGGACGCTGCATCTGCGCGGACAGAGGCATCGCCATCAGCAGAGGAACCAACGCAATGATTCGGAACATTTGGAGATGGTACCAGCGCAGAGAGCCTCAGAGAAGCTGTCAGGTGGTGAGCTTGGCGAGGGCGGTGAGAGGCGGTGTGGGGCAGGCCATCGGCGTAGGTTCGCAGGATGAGCGAGCGCATCACGGGCAGGCGCATGGCCTTGAAGCCGCGCTCGGGTTGGGCGTAGAAGGCGCGGGCGGCGCGGTGCGAGAAGGCCAGCGTCTGCTGCAGCGGGGCGAGGTGGCGGGCGTAGGCGGTGGCGACGTCGTTGGGTCTGCTGAGACGCAGGCGAGGATGGCGGCGGCGGCGGCCTGCCCGCTGACGATGGCGGAGTGGATGCCTTCGCCGGTGAGCGGGTCGACGAGGCCGGCGGCGTCGCCCACCAGCAGCACGCGGCCGCGGGGCACGTAGGCATGGCCGCCCATGCCGAGGTGCTGGCCGGTGATGTGGGTAGAGGCGCGGTGACGCCGAGTTTTGCCGGGCGTAGTCGGGCAGCAGAGCGCGGGTGACTGCTTGAGCTGCGCGTGACTGCCTGTGCTCGATGCTCCGGTGGCGCTGGGGCGAACGCGCCGACACCGATGTTGATGTGGTCGCCCTTGGGGAAGAGCCAGCCGTAGCCGCCGGGGAGTGGGCGCGAAGTCGAAGACGAGATCCTGGGGGCGGGCGCCGGCGGGGAGCTTGCGGGCAGCGCGGTGTAGGGCACGGTGGCTTCGAGCGCGAAGCCGCGCTCGTGCGAGGAGGCGGCGGACGGCGGGCTTCGCTCGTGCTCTCCCGCGGCGAGGCGGCGGGTCTGGCCGTTGGAGCCGTCGGCGCCGATCAGGATCGGGGCGCGCAGAGTTTCGGGGCCGTCGGTGGTGGCGACGTCGAGCTCGATGCAGTCGGGAGCTTCGCGGAGGGCGAGGATGCGGTCGATCTTGCGGAGCTCGACGCTGCCGCCTGGCGCGCGGCGAGCGAGGGTTTGCTGGAGGCAGAAGTCGTCGAAGCGCTCGCGCACGGCCATGGCGCAGATGGGGTTGCGGGTCTTGACGCGGACCTCTGCGCGCTCGTCGAGATCGGGTCGGAGTGCCGCTGGCGGATTGCAGGACGATCTCGTGGCAGACGCGCTCGATGACGGGGTCGACGGAGTAGCGCAGGGCCTTGAGGGTCTTGCGGGTGAGGCCGCAGGCGCAGGCTTTATGGCGGGGGAAGCTGCGCTTGTCGAGCAGGAGGACGTGCTTGCCCGCCTGGGCGAGGTCGTAGGCCGCGGCGCAACCGGCGGGGCCGGCACCGGCGATGAGAATATCGACTTCACGAATCATGCTGGATTGAGTTTATTCCGTTCGACACGGGATGGGCGACTGGGGCGCGTGGAACTATGGCGGGGCACTCGGCGTATCGCTTGATGAAGGCGAAGAGGGAGATGCCGCATGTTCCGAAAGATTGTCGTCCGACCTGTTGCGAGGCGCGCGTTGGTGGCTGCACTGATGGTGTTGGGTGCTGGGGTGGGCGCGAGGGATGCGGTGGCGCAGTCTGCGTTTGATGTTGCGGTGATTCGGCCGAGCAGTGGCGAAGTGAAGTTCGAGCATGATGGGAAGACCGTGGTGTCGTACGGTACGTTGCGGATGCACGATGTCACGGTGAGCACGTGCATCCAGTGGGCGTACGGGATCACGCGGCCGCAGATTGCCGGGCCGGACGCGATCCGGACCGTGCACTATGACATTACCGCGAAGACAGATCCGGGGGCGACGAAGGAACAGATGCAGGCGATGATGCGGACGCTGTTGAGTGATCGATTCAAGCTGGCGTTTCATGTGGAGAAGCGAGAGCTGAAGGTGTTTACGATGACGGTGGCGAAGGGTGGGATCAAGATGAAGCCGTCGGCGCCAGGGGTGGAGATGTCGCACGAGAACAGCGCGACGGGAATGGTGGCGCACTCGATCAGCATGCAGGAGCTGGCGGATTATTTGGCAGATCCGCTGGGCGCGCCGCTGACAGATGGCACAGGGCTGACGGGGCGGTATGACTTTGTGATCGACTTCACGCCATACGTGAATATGGAGCAGTCGGATGTGCGGCCTGATCCGGTGTCGGTGTTGAAGTCAGCGCTCCGGGGCGATTTGGGATTGGATCTGGTGCAGGGGAAGGCGGTGGTGGACGTTACGGTGGTGGATCATGTGGAGGCGCCTTCGGCGAATTGACGGGGGGACGCTAGTTTGCTGTGGGCTGCTCCACGTGGTCGACGACTAAGGTTGTGACGGGACCTTTCCCCGCTTGCAACTTGAGGCCAAGCTGCTCCTGAATCGCCGTGAATAGATCGGGTGGTGCATCCGTCGCGCCGGCGGACGCACCGTCTGCAGTCCATCGCAGTTGGAAATCATAGCGACCCGTTAGCCCGGTTTTATTGAGCACCGTGCGATCCAAGGGAAATGCCAGGTTGCCCGCCAGGTCAGACAGCGTGACCCCGGCGGCAGTGATATCGGTGCCATTCACATCCAGCTTGCCATAGCCCAGGGGATCGGAGTTGTCAGCATCCGGCGGCGGAACGACACTTGTCTTGAGCGTAGGGCCGCCCTTAGCGATCACCATCTCGTACACCGGAAGCGTCTTGATTTCGGTGTGCACCTTCAGATGAAAGCGATCGGCAAGGAGGGCGGCGAGCATCGCCTGCCGCTGCTCGCGCGAAAGTTTGCTTAAGGCTTTCATATCTGGATCGCTGACTTTTGCAGTTACGTCGAACCGGGAAGAGCCGGCCCATCCAGGCAGACCGAACATCAGGCCTTCGCGGATTCCATACGCGTTAACCAGCAATACTTTGAGCGATACATTTTCCGCTCGAAGCGTCGTTTCGTCCATATTCATACTCATATGGTGCGTAAGACCGTTGTTCGGCTTGACGACAACGATGTCGTAGGCCGGCAAGGCAGGAGCTAGTTGTTGAGCGATCGTGTTCGAAGGGTAGCCCAGAGAGGCAATCAGCGCGAGGGAAAGGAGTAGCTTCGGCATGCAAAGACGTACGTTGCCTAGAATCTCAAAGTTCCCGCTGGATCAGACGGCGATTGCTTCGGAGGGTGAAACTCCGAGGTCGAGGGCTTCGGCGAGGAGGGAGTAGCTGCGCTTGCGGGCTTCGTGGGAGTGGGTGATGGTGTTGATGATGATTTCTTTGAGGTGGAGTTCGGCGGCGAGGTTGCGGAGTTGGGCGGCTACTTTGTCGGGGGTGCCGGTGAAGTAGGTGGGCCACTCGTTTTCTTCGGGGGCGTCGAGGGAGCCGGCGGTGAAGGGGATGAGCGGGTTGGGTGCGGTGGGCAGGGCCTGGAGCTCGCGGAGGGCGTCTTCGGGGGTGGCGACGGGGCGGCGGTCGTCCATGCGGATGCGGCGCTGGAGGAGGCGGACGGAGGCGGCGAGGCGCTCGGCTTCGGCGTCGGTGTCGGCGCACGATGACGCCGATGGCGAGGGTGGCTTCGGGCGCGGCGCGGTCGGGGCTGGGCTGGAAGTTGGCCTGGTAGTACTCGATGGCGCGGCGGGTTTGGATGGGGGAGAAGAAGTGGGCGAAGGCGTAGGGGAGGCCCTGCTGCGCGGCGGTGACGGCTGACCACATCGACGAGCCGAGCAGCCAGATGTCGGGTGCGCCAGGGGCGTCGGGTGCGACGCGGATGCGGGCGAAGGGGTGGTTGGGGCCGAGGAGGTCGGGGAAGCGTTCGGGGTGGAGGAAGGCGCGGAGCTCGGCTAGCTGCTGCGGGAAGTCGTCGGGGACGGGGGACTTGCGATCGCGGCGCAGGGCGAAGGCTTCGAGCTGGCCGCCGCCGGGAGCGCGGCCGATGCCGAGGTCGATGCGGTTGGGAAACATGGCGTGGAGGGTGCGAAAGACTTCGGCGATCTTGAGCGCGGAGTAGTGCGGGAGCATGATGCCGCCGGAGCCGACGCGGATGCGCGTGGTTTCGGCGGCGGCGCGGGCGACGAGGATCTCGGGCGCGGTGGAGGCGAGGAGATCCATGGCGTGGTGCTCGGAGTACCAGAGGCGGGTGTAGCCGAGGCGCGTCGACGTGGCGGGCGAGGTCGAGGGAGTTGGCGAGGGCGTGCGGAGGGCGTGGAGCCGGCGGGGACGGGGGACTGGTCGAGAACCGAGAGGCGGAGAGGGAATTGACTGGCGGAAGTGCCCATGAATCTTAGATGATGGTGAGCACGCTTCGGATGGGACGATCCTGGGCACCTGTTGGAGGCATCTGGCCAATGGGTGAGGTTGTGAAACATTCGCGCGGGGAGGCCGTCCAATCCTGCATCAGACGGGCAGGAAGGTCTTCGGTGCAAAGGCGACCCTGGAGGCGGCCTTGAAAGTGTCGTTGAGGGCTTCGTGGATGAGTCGATACAGCGTGGCAGGAGTCGCGTCGGCGATGCTGCTGATGTGCGCCGGTGCGCTGTACGCTCAGGATGGGGAGCCGCTGGGCGCGTTGCGGCATGGGCCGTTGGTGGTGTGGTATCTGGCGGCGTCCACGCGACCGCCGCAGTCGAATCTGAATGCCGTTGCCGCGCTGCACAATGCGACGCCTTTGAACTATAGCGAGAAAACGACCGGGAACTTCGGACAGAACGCCTCCACCTTCGGACAGAATGCAGCGAGTTATGGCGTGGACGCGGACAGTCCGCACCATCAGCACGCCGTCGATACCACCGGATCAGAACGCGACGACCGCGAAGCCCAACGGCATCGGGTATCAGCAGAAGGACTTGAGCAACTTCGGCCAGAATGCGGCGGGGTACGGTACGAACGCGAGCAACTACGGGCAGAACGGCAGCACCGCGGGGCAGAACGCTGGGAGCTATGGCACGACGGCAAGCAACTACGGAACGGCGGCGAGCAATGTGGGGCAGAATGCTTCGGATTATGGACGCTACGAATGGCAGTGGCGCGCCTGCGGAAGCGGCAAATTCCGGAGCGGCCAACGCAGCAGCAGGGGCCGTTGAGAAATGCGCAGGCGGAGCAGGTGAAGGAAGGTCTGCGGGAGGCCTTCCCGGACCTACAGATGCGGTTCCTTGCGGTGGATCCGGACCAGCTGAAGGCGAGGCTGATGGCGGCGCGCGGAACGGCGGACTATCCGGATGTGCTGCTGGGAACGCTTGCCGGCCGCGTGGTGGAGTGGCATGGACACCGAGTTTGGGCTCGGCATGCTGCGGCCGGCGGTCTTCTATCCGAACGGCGTCACAGATAACTCCGAGGGCGAGCCGGAGGTTGCGATTCTGATGCATGCCCCGCACATGCAGGCGGCGCGCGCGTTTGCGCTGTGGATGAGCGAACCGACGTCGGATTGCCCGGGCTGCGTGCAGGCAGGCCTTATCGGGAAACAGGCCACGGCGGCAACGGTGGCGAAGACTGCCATGGAGCGGTTGCTGAATGGCGTGCCGTTGGGCGATGACGGCGATCCGGATCTGGTGATGGATTCTTCGCACGGCGTGCGGACGGATGCTGGCGATTATGGGCAGTACTTCTGGCAACGCGGCGGCGCCAAACGACGGGGTGCATGTGCAGGTGGTGGAAGCTTCGGTGAACGGAGGACTGGCGGCGGTTGGGCTGCGCGTGGTGGTGTCGTCGGCGGGAGTGTACGGTGTGGCGCATCCGCTGGTGGTGCTGCGCGCAGGAAAAGATGGTCAGTGGAAGGTGCTGCAGATGTCGCTCGATCTGCGGCAGAACGAGCAGTCCACGGCGCGCGAGGCCCTGATGGTGAGCAGTCCGCCGACGTCCGCGGAGCAGAGTTCCGGAGTGAAGGGGATCGCGCAGGCTTCGCCACAGGATGGACAGAACGTGGCGCAAATACCAACACTGGTGTGGGATAACCGTGGGGGCGCGGGACTGCAGGTGGTGGAGTGGCAGCGCGGCGAGGGCGGCGCGTGGTCCGACTCTCGACTGTACCTGGTGGAGGACCGCAGCCCGACGCTGCGTACGCAGGTGCTGGCCGAGTTCGCCAGCGCCAATGGCCGTTATCGGTGGAGAGTGTGGAGTGTGGGCGCGCATGGCGCGGTGGAGATCAGCCCGTGGCGCAGCTTTCGGCTGATGCAGTAAAGACGGATGGCGAAGGTTGAGTGCGCGATCCGCTATGCTCGAAGGGTGAGTGATCGTACACAGGATGACGCTTGGTCCTTTGCTTTCGGTAAGAAACTTGCGCATTGCGTTCTCGGGGCAGGAAGCAGTGCGGGGGATCTCGTTCGACATTGCGCAGGGAGAGACGCTGGGGCTGGTGGGCGAGTCGGGCTCGGGAAAGTCTGCGACGTCGCTGGCGTTGTTGCGGCTGCTGCCGGCGAGTGCGGCGATCAACGGTGGTGTTGAATTCTTGCGGGCGGATGGCGTGGTGGAAGAACTGCTGACGTTGCCCGAAGACGCGATGCGGCGGCATCGCGGACAGTCGATTGCGATGATTTTTCAGGAGCCGATGACGGCGCTGAATCCCGTGATGAAGGTGGGGCGGCAGATTGCGGAGGCACTGTTGGCGCATGCGCCGCGAACTCCGCGAGCCCAGGTGCGCGAGCGGGTGCTGGCGGCGATGCGTGAGGTCGCGCTGCCGGATCCGGAGCGGCGGATGGAAGATTATCCGCACCAGTTTTCAGGAGGGCAGCGGCAGAGGATCGTGATCGCGATGGCGTTGATCAATAAACCGCGGCTGCTGATTGCCGATGAGCCGACGACGGCGCTCGATGTAACGGTGCAGGCGCAGATTCTGGAGTTGCTGAAGACGTTGAAGCGCGAGCATAACCTGTCGATGCTGTTCATCTCGCATGATCTGGCGGTGGTGGCGCAGGTGGCGGATCGCGTGGCGGTGATGCGGCACGGTGAGATCGTTGAGCAGGGGAGTGTGGCCCAGGTGCTGACGCGGCCGCAGCATGACTACACACGTAACCTTCTGGCTTCGGCGCCGACGATGCATACGGAGCGGGACGTTCCCCTTGCTACGATGGTGCGGTCAGGCGTCTAATTCATAGTCTCGGACTGGTTGTTTTCTTGATCTTCAGACTGGCTGTTTATGCGCGCGCTCGTGATTTCGGACATTCACGGAAATTTGCAGGCTCTTGAAGCAGTGCTGAGAGTAGCGCGAAGCCGCACCGGTGGAGGGTTTGATCAGCTTTGGAACCTGGGCGATGTGGTGGGGTACGGAGCTCGACCCAATGAAGTGATTGACACGCTGAGGGCGCTCGAGACCGAGCGATCGATTCATGTGCGTGGCAATCATGATCGGGTGTGCTGCGGCCTGAGCAGCTCGCAGGGATTCAATCCGATTGCAGCCGCAGCTGCGGGGTGGACGCGGCAACACTTGCGGTCGGACAATCGGGAGTGGCTGCGCGGCCTGCCGATGGGACCGATCCAGGCGACGGAGCGCGCGCTGTGTGCACACGGTTCGCCGCTGCATGAGGATCAGTACATCGCCTCGATGCGCGATGCGTGGGCACCTCTGCAGAGGATGCCCTCGGAGCTTGCCTTCTTCGGGCACACTCATCTGCAGGGTGGCTTTTCGCGGCGCGAGGAAGACTGGGCAGAGGATTTTCCAGCGTATGACCCTGACAACAGCGACGACGTTGAGCAGTACACGATGGAAGTGCCGGTGGGGTCGCGACATCTGATCAATCCCGGCGCGGTTGGGCAGCCGAGGGATGGAGACTGGCGCGCTGCCTTTGCGATCTACGATGAGGCGCTGGCGAAGGTGACGTTCTTTCGCACGCCCTATGATGTGGCCGAATCGCAAAGTGCGATTCGTGACGCGCACCTGCCGGAGCGGCTGGCGGTGAGGCTGAGCGCAGGGCGGTAGCCGCGGCTGCAACGACAGGACGACCTGGCGTGTGCCTTATCGGACGTAGTCTTGAAACAGATCCGGAAACTGTTGCTCGAGCGCTGCGATCTTGGGGATGTCGCAGACCTGGATGTAGGGATTGTGCGGATTCTTGATGGCGTAGTCCTGGTGATAGTCCTCACCAGCGTAGAACGCGACGAGCGGCGTGATCTGTGTGACGATGGGCTTCGCAAAGATATGTGCTGCGTCGAGTTGTTGCACATAGGCTTGTGCAATCAGCCGCTGCGACTCATCGGTATAGAAGATGGCGGAGCGGTAGCTGGTGCCAACATCCGCGCCCTGGCGATTCAACTGTGTGGGGTCGTGCACGACAGAGAAGAATACGCGGAGCAGCGTGCCGTAGCTGACGATCGCAGGATCGTAGAGGATCTCAATGGCCTCGGCGTGTCCTGTGCCTTCACCGCAGACCGTTCGGTAATTGGCAGTCTCGGCAGAGCCGCCTGAATAGCCGACGATGGTTTTCTCGACGCCCTTCACGCGCTGGAAGACCGACTGCACTCCCCAGAAACATCCGCCAGCGAAGACGGCTTTCTCGCGATGTCCTGCAGGCCATCCGCCAGCAGGAACGGTGGTGTCCAGAAGTGGAGTGGGAACTGGTTGCTTCAAAGCCATCGTCGTGTGTCCTTCAACGGGATTTCCACAATTGCACAGGCAGCGGTTATCGAACGGTCAGGCAATCTTCTGAGTTCGTACCGGCAGCGTGGAGGGTGTCGCGTTCACTTTGCATTGGACGCTTGTGAGAGTTGGAATGACGCTTAAGCTGCTGCGCGACGGTATTGTGACGTGTGAACCAACCTAGTTAACTCGACCTCATCCCTCACTTGAAGTGTTAGTAAACCCTAAGGATTTTGAGTTACTCGATGGTTGAAGTGATGTTACTCCGCAAGGCGAATGCGCATTACCTTAGCTCATTTCTCGTAACCATTTTCTGATGACCTAAGGCGATATCTTAACCCGGGCGGCCAATGCATCTGCCTTCCTCCCAATAGATGCAGATGCAGGTGATTGACGGTCTGTCCGCCGTCGGGGCCGGTGTTGATCACGATGCGAAAACCGTTGTCGAGGTGTTGCTGTTGAGCGATTTCGTTGGCTGCGGAGAGGAGTTGACCAAGGATCTCTTCGGAGGAAGAGGTGTGCGTGAGTGAAGCGAAGTGTCGCTTGGGGATGATCAACAGGTGAACGGGCGCCTGTGGATTAATGTCCGGGAACGCGAGCACAGCTTCGGTTTCATACACGCGTGTGACCGGGATCACATCGCTGGCGATCTTGCAGAAGAGGCAGTCGGGAATTGTAGCCATGAGGGCATCGTAATCCTGCGCGGCTACTTCTTGAAATACTTGGGTTCCATTCCGGGAATCCAGGGGTTGTAGGCTTTGCCAAACGCGGCGCGGCGACCGATGGAGGGATGGCTGTAGGTCCAGAACTCGTAAAGCGGGTTCGGGTTCGGATCGGCGAAGGAAGTTTTGCCGAGAACGTTGAAGGCGCCGACGGCGGTGGCCTGCGGATCAGCCACGAGTCCGTGGACAGCCTCCTGGCCGTAGACGTCGGCGGCGTGCTCATGCATTCGGCTGTAGGTGCTCTCGATTGGCTCAAGCAGAATTCCGAAGAGTGAAAAAGCGAGCAGCAGAACGGCGAGGGCAGCCCAGTCATTTTGGGAGGTCACGCCCCAGCGCGCACCGAATTTTGCGATGGCCCACTGCACGAAGAAGAAGCCGAGGTAGAAGGTTACGAAGAGGATCGCGAAGGTGAAGACGAGGGTGCTGCCGATGTGGCCGAGAACGTAGTGACCGGATTCGTGGCCGAAGACGAAGACGATTTCATCGGGGGTCATCTTGGCGATGGTGGTGTCCCAGACGACGACGCGTTTGGAGGCGCCGAAGCCTTCGACGTCGGCGTTGAGGGTGGTGAGCTTGGCGCTGGCGCTCATGAGAAACATGCGCTCGGGTGGGATATTCATGTGGCCCTTCTCGACGACCTGCTCGAGCTGCGCGACGAGGGCGGGATTGGTTTTTTCGAGGGGCTGATATTTGAAGAAGATCGGCTCGATGTAGGGAGCGACGAAGATGCCGAAGAGAACGATGGGGATGGAGACGCACCAGAAGGCGAACCACCAGGTGCGCGGCAGCTTGCGGATGATCCAGAAGAGCAGCATGAGGAGCAGGCCGCCAATGATCCAGGTGAGCGCGAAGGCTTTCGCCTGGTCGCCAAACCAGCTCGGCCAGCTTTGCACGGAAAGCCCGTACTTGAGCGAGAGGTGTTGGGCGTAGAGATCGACGGGAAGGCTGAGGATTGTGGCGGCAAGAATGTAGAGCAGAAGGAACGAGTAGCCCTGCACCCAGCTGAATGTCGAATCGCGGATAGACTTTCGAAATCTCCAGATGATGCTTGCCGACCCTATGAGCAGCAGAGGTTGGGTCACGAATTCAATCTTTAGTGCAGGCGATACCAAAAGCGCAGGTATCAGGTCAAGCAGGAGCGTTAGGCAAACGAGGCTGTAGGGATACATTACAGCTTGTAACTGTCGTTTGCTACCCAAGCGAACTGCCCAATCGCGCATCCAGGCGATGGCGCCGAAGCCGAGTAGCAGCAGGAGGCTAAGGATTCCCCAGGCCTCATTGCCGAAGTGCAGGGTTTCGTGGACGGTGCTGAGGTGCTGCGCCTTGGCGAGGTCGGCGGGGGCGAGGGAGTAGTCGGGGAGGTTGCCGTGGGGCGGTGCGGCGGCGAGTTCCTGCGCGGCGTAGACGTTGGCGGCGTGCTCGGCGACCGTTTCTTTGGCGCAGCCGGTAAGGTTCAGGGTGAGAACAAGGACGATACAGGCGACAAACAGCAGGGGCAAACGACGCAGGCTCATAGAGTTCCTTGTTGAGAATTTCTGATGGCTCAAGTCTGCACGTTTGTAGTCAAGTGGGCAAGAGTTCCTCGTCTTAAGGATTGCCTGGTGCGATGGCGCGCCAATCAACAGCAAGTGCGAGCAATTCGATACACTCAGAGCATACCGCGCTCGATGACGCGCACAGACTGGAAGTTGACCCCTCCTTGACCTCAACTGATTTGCACCGCCCCGCTGTATCCCGCCTCGACCTTGTCCAAACGATAGTTCGACACGCCCTCATCGCCAGCCTGTGCGCGCCGGCATTCGTGCTTGTTCCGACGGCCATGGCGCAGGATGCGACTCCTAACTCAAAGCACGCCCGCCGCGCAGCAACCGCCGCTGATGGATGCGATGGCGACTGAGCTGCATCGCGCGATGGCGGAGCTGGGGAATGCGACGGAACCTGTGGCATCCACGAAAGAGAAGATTCCGGCGCAGAAGCCGTACTTCCTCAGCTACTCGGTGGCCGATGCGCAGAGCGTCACGATCACGTCGCAGTACGGGGCCATCATGAACTCGAACGAGACGCATGAGCGGACCGCGGATGTGCAGGTGCGGGTGGGATCGCCGGCGCTGGACAATACGCACGATGCGCACCGCACCAGCGCGCTCACGACGATGTCGCTGCCGTTGACGGACGATCGCGCAGCCATTGAGCGGACGCTGTGGTATGCAACCAATCGCGGCTATGGCAAGGCGCTCGACGCGCTGGAGAAGGTGAAGACGGAGCAGCAGGTGCGGGCGCACGAAGAGGACTCGTCGCCTGACTTCACAACGGAGCGCCCGCAGGTGGATATCCTGCAGCCGCCGCCACCGCTCAGCGTGGATCGCAGTGCGTGGGAGTCGCGACTGCGAGAGATCTCCGGCGTGTTTCGGCAGTTCCCGAATATTTTTTACGACATGGCGGCGCTGCAGACTACGCACCAGACGAATTATTTTGTGTCGAGCGATGGAACGAGAGTGGCGGCGCCGAATCAGGTGGCGCGCTTGATCGTCGCTGCACGGACGCGCGCGTCGGATGGCATGGACATGTTCCGCGACGAGACGTTCGAGGCGGACTCGGCGGGCCATCTGCCGGACCAGGCGGAGGTCATGGCGAAGACCGAGGCGATGGCGAAGGGGCTCAACGACCTGAGGACTGCGCCGATTACGGAGCCCTACAACGGGCCGGCGATCCTGTCGGGGCGCGCGGCGGCGGTGTTCTTTCACGAGGTGCTGGGGCATCGGCTGGAGGGGCAGCGGCAGCGCGGCGATGAAGAGGGCGAGACGTTTACCAAGCTGCTGGGCAAGCCGATTCTGCCTGACTTTCTTTCGGTCGCGGACGATCCTACGCTGACGCAATACAACGGCTATCCGCTGAGCGGGCACTATCTCTTCGATGACGAAGGGCAGCCGGCGGAACGTGTGCAACTGGTTAAGGACGGCGTGCTGCAGACGTTCCTGATGTCGCGGCTGCCGATCGCGGGATTCGCGGACTCCAACGGCCATGGCCGGGCGGAGACAGGCAAGATGCCGACGGGGCGACAAGGGAATTTGATTGTGACGTCGACCAAGGCGGTGAGCGATGCCAAGCTGCGGCAGATGCTGAAGGAAGCGGCGCGCAAGCAGGGCAAGACGTACGGGCTGTACTTCGAGGACATCAGTTCGGGCTTTGCGGTAACGACGCGGCGCTCGCCACAGGCCTTCCAGGTGATTCCGCTGGTGGTGTATCGCGTGTATGTGGATGGGCGGCCGGACGAGCTGGTGCGCGGCGTGTCGATTGTGGGGACGCCGCAGGCGGCGCTGCGCAGCATCGTCGCGACCGACGATCAGCCGCAGATTTTTAATGGATTATGCGGAGCGGAGTCGGGAACGATTCCGGTGAGTGCGGTGGCTCCGGCGATGCTGGTCTCGCAGATCGAGACGCAGCGCCAGGCGCAGGGAACGGCGCGGCCACCGATTGTTCCGCCACCACCACTGGATGATGCGCCGAATCCTACGAGCTTGCCGAAGGGAGGCCGCTGATGAAACTACGCGCCCTGCTTCTTCTCCCACTCCTCGGTTCGTTTGCTTTGGCAGAAGTGCCGCAGCCTGCAGATCCGATTCTCACCGCGATGCAACAGGAGCTGGCGCGCGAGAAATCCGACCTGGTGATTCCCGGCATGCTGCGGCCGTACTTCATTCAGTACCGGCTGGAGGACATTCATACCTACGATGCGATCGCCAGCTACGGCGCGCTGACGCGCGAAACCGAGAGCCATCAGCGCGTAGTGCGGGTGGAGGTGCGCATTGGCAGCGAGACGTCGGACTCGAGTTCTGCGCGCGGCGACGGATCGCTGGAGCTTGCTCCCGCGGACGGCGATCCCGCGGCGCTGAAGTACGCACTGTGGTCCGCAACCGACGACGCCTACAAGAATGCGCTGCGTGCCTATGCGACCAAGCAGGCAACGCTGAAGACGTTCCAGAGCGCTCCGACCGCGAACGATTTTTCCCCGGCGAGGGCGGTGACGCTGGTTGAGCCGCTGGCAACGCTTTCGATTGATCGCGATGACTGGAAGCATCGGTTGATTGTGGCCAGCGGCCTGTTCGCGACGTCGCCTGAAACACGAAGCTTCGCCGACGCGGTGCAGTACAGCTCGGCAAGCATTAGCGCGCTGGTGGTGAATCGCTACACCGTGAATACCGACGGAACGATGTTGCGGCATGGATACTCCGGATATACCGAGGGAGTCAGCGTGGGCGGGCAGGCCGATGATGGGATGAACCTTGGCCGCAGCAACGGTTCGGTGGCAACCACGGCGGCGGGGTTGGAGAGCGACGCGGCGTTGAACAAGCGCGTGGTCGACGACCTGGTGAGCTTCGATGAACTGCGTCACGCGCCGACAGTCGATGCGGAGGATTATCACGGGCCCGTGCTCTTCTCGGGCGACGCGTCGGCGGAGGTCTTCAATCGGCTGTTCGTGCCGAACGTTGAGGCGGACCGCCCAGATATCGGCACTTCCGCGCGCATGCAGGGAGCCTATCAATCTAGCTATGAGACACCGATTCTGCCGACGTTTCTTTCGGTGGTCGATGATCCGACGCTGCGCAGTTTTGAGGGCCACGCGCTGCTCGGCGCCTACAAGGTCGATGACGAGGGTGTGCCGGTTGAGCCGGTCGATATCGTCGTGCATGGCAAGCTGATGAACTACCTGGTCGGCCGCCAGCCGGTGAAGGATTTCCCAGAGTCGAACGGCCATGGCCGCGCTGTGCTGGGGCAGAGTGCTCATCCGCGCGCGGGCGTGATCATCATCAAGTCGTCTGAGCCGCTATCTGCTGAGGCGTTGCGTGCCAAGCTGCTGGGGCTGGCGAAAGAGCAGGGGCGTGACGTGTATTCGGTGGAGACGCTGAGCGGCGAGCTGGCGCCGCGAATGCTGTATCGCGTGTCTCCGGATGGCAAGCGCACGCTGGTACGCGGGGCGGTGTTTGACGAGCTCGATCAGCGCGCCATTCGCAGCGGCATTCTCGCTGCTGGCGGAAAGCCGTACATCGCGCAACAGGTGAATACGGTACCGGGGACGACGATTGCTCCGGAGCTGCTGTTCGCCGACATCACGGTGAAGCGCGCCAACGAGGAGCAACAGAAGGTGCCGTACTATCCCCCACCGGCGCTGCCGAAGGATTGACGGTCAGTTGACGCGAACGAGGTACGGCACAACCTGGGGGAGCGGGGTGCCGATCCACTCCTTGATGGCGGTGGCTTCGGTGCGATCGTGCCGCACGGGGTCGATGCGCACCCAGTAGCCGGTGGCGCTGGCGAACTCGATGACACGGGAGCCGACGTAGCGGCGGGCAAGCGCGCTCTTGAGATCAAGCGCGTCCTGTTCGGTGGGGAAGGCGCCGGTTTGCACGCACCATTTGGCTTCGACGGCTGGGGTTGACTGGGCGAAGGCTTCGATGCGCACCTGCGCGACGCCCATGCGATAGAGGTCAATTTTTTTGGCGGCGCTCTCGGAGAGGTCCAGCACGCGCCCATGCGAAAAGGGTCCGCGATCGGTGATGCGGACCATAACGGACTCACCGTTGGCGAGGTTGGTGACGCGGGCGACGGTGCCGAGCGCAAGCGTCTTGTGAGCAGCGGTCATGCCGGTGCCATCGTAGGCTGAGCCGTCCGCGGCGCGATGCCCGCTGGGTCCATACCAGCTGGCCATGCCCGTCTCGACAAACTCGGGGCGGCCTTCGGGTACGAGGGGGACGG
>CAWCMO010000004.1:0-312445 GCA_963796535.1 uncultured Acidobacteriaceae bacterium | reverse complement strand
CCTTTTGCTTTCGGGCGGCGAAAAGGCCCTGACGGCCCTCTCTCTGCTCGTGGGAATCTTCCAGTTTCAGCCTGCGCCGTTCTGCATGCTTGACGAGGTCGACGCTCCGCTTGATGAGACCAACGTGGGGCGATTTGCCAACCTGCTCTCAGAAGTGGCATTGAATACCCAGGTGATCATCATCACGCATACCAAGCGGACGATGGAGCAGGCCGACGTGATGTATGGCGTAACGATGCAGGAACCGGGCGTATCGAAGATCGTCAGCGTATCTCTGAGCGGCCGGAGCAGAGGCCGCGAAGCTCGAAATGCGGCATGACCGATGAACCGATCAAGTTTATGAACGCTCTTGATTGGCTGCTCGTCATCCTGTTGGCCTACTCGGTCGTCCGAGCATTCCTGCGCGGCTTTTTTCAGGAAGCGTTCGCTCTGGGGGGCCTGATTTTGGCGTTTCTCTTTGCTTGCTGGTTTTATCGACCCCTGGCACTCGACCTCAAGGGGCTGATACCACCGACAGAGATCACAGAGCTTGCGGCATTTCTGCTTATTTTGGCAGGGACAATGATCGTAGCGAGTTTAATGGGGCGGCTTCTGCGCCACACAGCCTCTGCGATTGGCCTAGGGTTTGTCGACCGCATTCTGGGAGCAGCCTTTGGGCTCGTTCGCGGCGCACTTTTGGGGGTCGTGCTGCTGCTTGCCATGACCGCTTTCCTGCCCAGAGCCCCCTGGATTGAAAATTCTCGTCTCGCCCCGTATTTTCTTCGGGCCGCTCATGCTGTATCCTTCGTCATGCCTCCAGATCTGAAACAACGTCTGCTTGACGGGCTCGACCATCTCAAGCACACGTCTCCGGATTGGATCAAGGGCAGGCTGTAGCCTCAAACGTGTCATCATGTAGTTCGGATCCCAACCAGGGCCCGTGTCCATTCCACAAAAGGAAGACCCGCGATTGAAACGCGAACTCGACAACCTCGTCCTCCAAATGCACGCCGCTGGTGTCGGTTACACCGACGCGGTGCGAGAGCTTAAGAAGCAGTACATTCTCGAGGTTCTTTCGCGCCACCGCGGCAATCAATGTAAAGCGGCAGAAGAGCTCGGCATGCACCGCAACACGCTAAGCCGTACGCTCTCCGAACTAGGCATGGATTCAACCCAAATACGGCAAGGGATGCGGCGTCCGCCAACATCGGTGCGACCCGCGCGAGCGACTCGTCCAAACTTGCAAATTGTCTCTGGCGGACGTTAGTCACG
The DNA here is from genome assembly GCA_963796535.1 of uncultured Acidobacteriaceae bacterium. Classification (GTDB taxonomy): domain Bacteria; phylum Acidobacteriota; class Terriglobia; order Terriglobales; family Acidobacteriaceae; genus Granulicella. Next base: position 311,194 of record CAWCMO010000004.1, on the reverse strand, counting down.
TTGGTGCGTCTAAGACAGCACATCATGTTTCCTTTACCCCAGGGCCGCTGGTTGCGCAGACACAGATGTATTGCCCATGCTGGGTTGTGGGGTGCCCCCCTGCTGGCCATTTCCGGCTTTGTCGCTTTGACGGCCAGCGCACAAACAAGTAGCCCCGCAGACAATCCCGCGAGTGTCCCGGCGGGCGCGATCCCATCACTTCCCGCAAAGCCCCAACCAAGCACAAATTCGGCGATAATTTCGGCCAAACAGCTCCGCGCAGCGGACGATGCCTATCTCGAAGGCGCAAAGCATGTGCAACGTAAGGAGATAGCCGCCGCCTTACGCAGCTTCCAAGATGCGGTCCGTCTCAATCCGAACGACTCCGACTATTCCTTAGCTCTGATCGTTACACGCGAAGGCTACGTTACCGAACTGGTTCAGCGTGCGGCTCAGGCACGTTCTGTCGGCGACACAGCGCTTTCCGACTCTTTGCTTGCTCAGGCACGCACCCTGGACCCCAATAATCACGTTGTCCTCCAGCACTTCGAAACTGCAGCGGGTGGAGGGACGACGATCGCAAGTGAGGCAAAAAAGCCGAACCCGTTTTATTCAAGTGTCGACCCCTCCAAGTTCCCGGCCCAAGACATAGCTTCGACACTCCAGGGCCCGGTTGAGTTGACCCCCACCCCTGGAAACAGAGACGTACATCTTCATGGAGATGTACAAAGCGTCGTTCGAAATCTGTATAGCCTTTTTGGAATCAAGGTCGCATTCGACCCCTCTGTGACGAGTGGCGCGCCACTCAATCTAGACATGAACAACGTATCATTTGCTGGCGCTACGACAGCACTTGGGATCGCCGCAAAAATCTTTGCAGTTCCTGTCCAGCCGACCTCCGTGCTTGTCGCACGAGATACTCAGGAGAACCGCGATGCGCTCATGCCTCTGGTGGAGGAGACAGTCTATCTTCCAGGCCGAACCAACGACGAGATGCAAGAGCTCGCCAACCTGGCGCGTAACATCTTCGACATCAAACAGGTGACCGCAAGTTCCACCGGTGGATTCTTGTTACTGCGTGGGAATGAGCAGGTCCTTCGTGAGGTCAATGCCGTTTACGACGACATGCTGGACGGCAATCCGGAAGTCCTCTTCGACGTCTCGATCTATGAGCTGGACAAAACCCTCGACAATAATGTCGGCGCAATTCTTCCGCAGTCCGCGGGTGTTTTCAGCATTGCGGCCCAGGCTCAATCCCTCGTGTCGGCAAACCAGGCATTGATCAATCAAGCCGTCGCAGCTGGTCTCCTTACATTGAACGGAACGCCGCTCGAGAACCTCATCACAGAGGTGGGCTTTCTTGTGGCGTCAGGAGCTGTTACCGCGGTTCAGTACACTAACCTTCTTGGGGTATTTGGCGGCGGGCTTACGCTTGCGGGACTGTATCTAGGATCTAACGCCAGTTTCAACCTGGCGTTGAATTCAACAGATGTGAGCATACTTGACTCGGCACAGATACGTGCGATCAACAGGCAGCCTGCAACATTTCGCGTAGGCTCTCGATATCCAGTAGTCACAGGGACCTATAGTTCCGGCGTTAGCAGCGCCCTGGCGTCTTCGCTCACCGGTCTGAATATCAACGGAACCAGTGTTAGCTCACTCCTCTCACAATATCTCGGGGCCAATTCAGTGTCTGTTCCTCAATTTCAATATGAGGATCTTGGCCTCACCTTGAAGTTAACGCCACAGATACTTCGCAACAGCACTGTATCTCTGACCTTGGACATGAAGGTGGAGGCGCTGGCCGGCAGCAGCATCAATAACATTCCCATATTAGACAATCGCGCGCTGACTTCGACGATCAGTGTCCCGGCAGGTCAAACTGCGATGTTGGCCACGCTCGTCAGCTCATCTGAGATGAAAGCTCTTACTGGTTTGCCTGGTCTCAACGATATTCCTGGATTTCAAGGCACCAATCAGGATCGCCAGAAGAGTTCAACTGCGCTGCTGATTACGATCACTCCACATATTGTGAGAAGCGGCCGCCTGGAAGTATCCAGTCGCCGCATTGATACAGCCCGTGGTGGTGGTGGGACGGTGGGGGTGGAATAGTTGCGTTGCAAAAGGGGTGAGGGGTGGCTATACTTGTGCATGGCAGGGCGGGAGTAGCTCAGTGGTAGAGTGCTTCCTTGCCAAGGAAGATGTCGCCGGTTCGACCCCGGTCTCCCGCTCCAACAACCTCAATCTCAACCACTTACGGGTACGAGTTTTTAAACGGCGCACTGCGATTCGGTGTGATTTGATGGCTGGTTTTTGTGCCCAAGGCGCGGTACCCAAGTGGTAAGGGAGAGGTCTGCAAAACCTTTATGCGTCGGTTCGATCCCGACCCGCGCCTCCAACATTCCAAAGCAGTTAGCCCCCGCACTGGGGGCTTTTTCTTGCTTGGGGGTTCGGGCGCGTTTTTGCGCGACTTAGGTGGGTTTCGGGTACGCAGCGACATGCTTAGCCCGGTTTCGGGACGCAAATTGCGGGCTTAACTGACTGATCAGTCATTAATGATTAGGGGAGACCGAGAGGGCTTAGGTGTCGGAGGTTTGGGCTGACTTGCCTGCTCCGCAGACGAAGGCGAGGAACATGCCCATGCCGCGGCGGCCGTCGGCGCTGCTGGCCTGGCGGAAGAGGCTCCAGAGGGAGGGTGGATCCTTGCGGCGGTCGAGGACCTGGGTTTTGGTTTCGGCGAGGACGGTGGGGTCGAAGCTGCCGAGGAGTTCGCCGAGGATGAGGAGGTTGCGGATGGCCTGGGTGCTCATCGGTTGCTTGGCGTAGTAGGCGAGTTTGCCGACGATGGCGTTCTTGCTGCCGACCGCGCCATGGAGCATATCGAGGACGCCTTGATCGTGGGCCTCTTCGAGGAGATCGAAGAGGACGAGGAGCGCTTCGGCGTGTTCCTCAGGGGCAGACTTGAGGCGACGTGCGAGCTCGGTTTGCGGGTCTACCTTCGGCGAGAAGTGAATTGGGTTTGCCATCGTGCGTCTCCTGCTTACGGGTGTTGCAGTTTAGATCGGGCTTTCAGCCCTCAACGTTTTGATGTCACGCTGACCTGGGGCTGCGCCCCAGGCTGTGATTGAGCGGGCCTTTGGCCCTTAGCGATTGCGACGAACTTGCAATGAAACGATTGCAACAAACTTTTACAACAAACTTTTGCAAGGGAATTTTGACTTCCCACATTAGACGGTGGTGGTCTTGATCTGGATTAGCTCGTCGCGGGGCTTGGTTCCTGGGAACGTAGTAGTCGGAGCGCTGCCACTTGTTTTCGACTTCTACGCCATCCTGCGGGGTGCGGTGTCCCCAGCGGAAGTTTTCACGAGGTAGAGGGTTGGGGCCTTGCTCGTTGAGGACCGTCATCTGGACGGAGAGCTCCTTGAAGGCTGGGGTGTGGGTGGCGCGGTCTAGGTGGCTACTGGTCATTTTGTTGACGGGCTCGAGGACGGAGTTCATTGGCATGTAGAGTTCTTTGCCGTGGACGCGGTCGGTGACGAGGACCTGGACTTTGACTTGTCCGTAGGGAGAGCGGAGTTGGACGTAGCTGCCGTCGGTGACGCCGCGCTCTTCGGCAAGCTCATGCGAGACTTCGACGAAGGTTCTAGGTGTCATGCGCTTGATGCCTTCGGTGCGATAGGTCATGCTTCCCTGCTCGAAGTGTTCGAGGAGGCGGCCGTTGTTGAGGTGGAGATCGAACTCGGCGGTGGGCTGCTCGGAGGGTTCGATCCACTCGATGGGATAGAACTTTGCTTTGCCGTCGTCGAAGGGGAATTTTTCTCTGAAGAGGACGGGTGAATCGGTGCCATCTTTGGCGACGGGCCATTGCAGGGAGCGGTAGCCTTCGAGGCGTTCGTAGCTTACTCCGGCGAAGAGCGGCGTGAGGCTGGCGACTTCGTCCATGATTTCGGAGGGATGAGAGTAGTTCCAGTTGGCGCCAAGGCGTTGGGCGATGAGTTGGATGATCTGCCAATCGGGTTTGGAGTCGCCGAGAGGTTCAAGGGCCTGGTAGATGCGCTGGATTCTGCGCTCGGTACTGGTGAAGGTACCTTCCTTTTCGAGCGAGGGTGAGGCGGGAAGGATGACGTTGGCGTACTGCGCGGTGACAGAGAGGTTGACGTCCTGGACGACGAGGAAGTCGAGCATGCGGAGGGCGACTTCGACGTCGTTGGCATTGGCGTCGGAGGTGATGGTGTCTTCGCCCTTGATGTAGAGGCTGTGGAGTTTGCCCTTGTGGATGGCGTCCATCATCATGCGATTGTCGAGGCCGGTGGAGGCGGGCAAGGTGACCTGCCAGGCGGCTTCGAACTTGGCGCGAATGGCTCCATCGTTGACGGACTGGTAGCCGGGGAGGAGGTTGGGCATGGAGCCGAAGTCGCTTGCGCCCTGCACGTTGTTGTGGCCGCGGAGGGGGTAGGCTCCGGCGCCCTCGCGCATGTAGTTGCCGGAGAGGAGAAGGAGGTTGGAGATAGCGGTGGAGGTGTCGGAGCCGCCGCAGTGCTGGGTGACGCCCATGGCCCAGAGGATGCAGGTGCCGTCGGCTTTCGCGACTTCGAGGGCTATGGTTTCGATGTCCTTCGCTGCGATGTTGGTGATGCCTTCTGCGTACTCGAGCGTGAAGGGTTGGAGAGATTCCTTGTAGGCGTCGAAGTTGTTGACCCACTTCTCCACGAAATCCATTTTTGCGAGGTCGTGGTCTAGGAGATATTTGGCTACTGCGTTAATCCAGACTGGATCAGTGGACGGGTTGGGGCGGACGAAGAGGTCGGCGCGCTCGGCCATCTCGTGCTTGCGGAGGTCGGCGACGATGAGGCGCTGGCCGTGAAGTTTGTGGGAGCGCTTGACGCGGGTGGCGAGGACGGGGTGAGACTCGGCTGTGTTGGAACCGATGATGAGGACGAGGCCGGCCTTCTCGATGTCGGCGATGGATCCGGCGTCGCCGCCATACTTGACGGTGCGCGAAAGGCCCATGGTTGCTGGGGTTTGGCAATAGCGCGAACAGTTGTCGATGTTGTTGGTGCCGACGACGGCGCGGGCTAACTTCTGCATGAGGTAGCTCTCTTCGTTGGTGCACTTGGAGGAAGAGATGAAGGCGAGGGCGTCGGGGCCGTGGTTGGTTTTGATCTCGGTGAACTTGGAGGCGATGAGTGTGAGGGCTTCGTCCCATGTGGCTTCGACGAAGCGATCGCCCTGGCGGATGAGGGGCTTGGTGAGGCGATCGTCGGAGTTGATGTACTCCCAGGCGAACTTGCCCTTGATGCAGGTGGAGATGCCGTTGGCGGGGCCGGGGCCGGGCTCGACTTTGAGGATGTGGCGGTCGCTTGGTCCAGACGTCGAAGCTGCAGCCTACTCCGCAGTAGGTGCAGACGGTCTTGGTCTTCTTGACGCGGAGCTCGCGCATGTCGGCTTCGATTTCTGAGAGCGAGAGGATGGGGCCGTAACCGATCTGAGGCTCGATATCTTTGACGACCTCGATCATGTCGTCGAGAGTTTCGGGGGCGAGGTTGGTGAAGTAGCCGGCGCGGCCGAGCATGGATTTTTCCATGAGCGCGTTGCAGGGGCAGACGGTGACGCAGTGGCCGCAGGAGACGCAGCTGGAGCCGGCGATGTCGTGGCCACCATCCCAGAGGACGCGGGGATGGGGCGAGGTCCAGTCGATGGTGAGGGTTTCGTTGACCTGAACATTTTGGCAGGCCTCCACGCAGCGGCCGCAGAGGATGCACTGGTCGGGATCGTAGCGATAGAAGGGGTTGGTGCGGTCCTGCTCGTAGGGCTTGGGCTTGTAGGGGATGGCCTGATGCTTTACGTCGAGGTCTGCGCAGGTGTTGTGGACGGTGCAGTTTTCGTTGTTGTTATCGCAGACCGTGCAGTAGAGCTGGTGGTTGACGAGGATGCGATCGTAGGCCTCGCGTTGCGCGGCGTCTGCTGCCTTGGTCTGGGTTTGGACGTTGAGGCCGGCGGTGATTTCGCAGGTGCAGGCGCGGGTTAGCTTGCCGTTGACTTCGACCATGCAGGTGTCGCAGGTGCCGATGGGGCCTAGTTGCGGGTGGTAACAGACTTGCGGGACTTTGGCCGCGGTGTGATTGATCGCGTCGATGAGGAGCGAGCCTTCGGGAGCCTCGGTCTCGACGCCATCGATTGTGAGCTTGAGGAGGGGTGCGGCGTCGGGAGGCGAGTTAAGGCGGCGATTCTGAAAGGCCATGTCGGCTTTGATGGTACGCCGCGTTCGCTGGTTGTTCGACGTTTGAGTGAGTTGAGTTTGGTTGAGAGCGTTGCTGCTGACTAGTCGGCGACCATGGATTCGCCTGGCAGGATGGGGCGGGTGCGGGGGAGTTTGCCGTTGTGTGCGGCCAGGCCTACAAGCGCGAGGACGAGGACGAAGACGACAAGCTTGATGAGGTCGGAGGTGCGGGTGTGGGGGAGGAGCTTCCAGAGGAGCATGAGGATGGCCTGGCCGATGGTGACGGCCCAGACAGAGCCGTAGAAGTAGCGGCGCTCGGTGCCCTCGCCGAGGGTGGAGCGACCGACGCGGGGGAGTTTGCCCAGGGCTCCGAGGAGGAGGATTAAGAGGCAGAGCGGAGCGTAGGCGTAATGGTAGATCTGCTTGAGGTACCAGGTGCCGGTGACGACCGCGATGGTGAGGCCGGCGAGATTGAGGAGAGCGAAGCTGAGGACCGCGTTCCAGGCGAAGGTGTAGCAGACGCGGCGGTAGAGGGGATTGGGCTTGTCTTCGTCGAAACGAAGGATGTAGGGGCGGGGCTCGGCTCCAGGAAGGCTGCCGCGGAGGGCGGCGATGCCGGTGGCGATGAGCACGACGGCTAGCCAGAGCAGGTTGGCGGGGTGAAAACCGCTGGCGAAGAGGCTGAAGGTGAGAGGGCCGGGGGCGAGGAAGAAGACCCAGATCCAGATGGGCCAGTGGGCGGCGCGGTAGAGAGGCGTGTTGCTCCTGCGAAGCTTGCGCTCGCTGGCTAGTTCTACTTTTCCGCTGTAGCGCATAGAGGGAGTTTCGCAGGGGCGCTCTGGGGCGTCAATGTGGGGCGGTCTGGTGCGGCTGGGAGCGTCTAGGCGTATTGGCTGCCGGTATTGGAATTTTTGGCGCTGCGATCGCGGGTGATGGTGTCGATGTATCCGCTGTCGGCGAGGGCCTGGAGGGGGTCGGGCGGGAGGCCTCGGGCAATGCGCCACTCGCGCACGATGGGGCGAACGTCCTGCCAGAAGGCAGTGCGGAAGCACTCTTCGGCTTCCACCAGGCTGCAGGATTGTTGCAAGGCGGTGAGGCGGGTCGAGGTCGATGAGGGAGGCCTTGGCGTAGAGTTCCTGCGCGGTGGTGACGGTTTGGATCATGGCTTCTATTTTGCCTTTGAGGTTGTGGCTTTGGTCGATCATGAAGGCGATGGTGGAGCGCTGGGCGGGGTCGGCGGTGAGGATTTCGTGGAAGATGCGGAAGACCTGGTAGGGGTCGATGGAGCCTAGGGTGAGGTCGTCGTCTGCATACTTGCGGTCGTTGAAGTGGAAGCCGCCTAGGGCGTTGAGGTGGACGAGCCAGGCGACGATTTGTTCGATGTTGGTGCCCTGGTAGTGATGGCCTGTGTCGATGAGGACTTTGGCTTTGGGGCCGGCGCTGCGGGCTAGCTCGAGGGCCATGCCCCAGTCGGCTATATCGGTGTGGTAGAAGAACGGCTCGAAGGGCTTGTATTCGACCAGGAGGCGCTGGTCTTCACCGAGCGCGGCGTGGGTGGATGAGAGAGCTTCTTGCAGCCATGCGATGCGCTTGCGGATGCTTTGCGTGCCGGGATAGTTGGAGCCGTCGGATACCCAGAGGGAGATGTCGCGCGAGTTCAGGGCGCGGGCGATGTCAACTGAAGCGAGGAGGTGGTCGATGGCGTGCCGGCGAATTTCGGCGCTGGGATTGGCGAGGGAGCCGTACTTGTATTGCTGATCCTGGAAGAGGTTGGGGTTGATGGAGCCGGCTTTGATTTTGTATTTCTGCTCGAGCGATTGGATGGCGGGGACGTCGGCTTTGCCGTTGGGGAGATCCCACAGGACGTGGAGGGCGATACTGGGGCTGGCTCCGGTGAGGGCGTTGACTTGCGCCGCGTCGCTGAACTTCTCTTCGATGCTGGTAGCGGCGCCGGCCTGGATGAACTTGCCGAAACGAGTGCCTGTGTTGGCGAAGCCCCAGGAGGGAACCTCGATGCGAAATTCATCCAACGCAGCCCAGACGGATTGCAATGCCTTCTCGTTGGCCATCTTTGACTCCTTGCGCCCGCTGCAGCTCACGATTTGCTAAATGGAAATATACTACCTATTGAAACTTTAGCGAGACTTGAGTAGTTTTTTTCGGCTACACGATCAGGAGAACGTCCAGAACCCGCGGGCCATGCACGCCTTTGATGCGCGTCATCTCGATGTCTGCTGTTGCGGAGGGGCCGGAGATGAAGGTGGTGGCGAGGTCTGCGGTGCCCTGCAAGCGATGGAAGGCTTGCGGAACGGTTTCGACGACGTCTTCGGCGCTCACAATGCAGAGGTGATAGTCGGGCACGAGCGAGAGGGCGCGGCGGCCTTGGCCAGGGGCTTGCAGGACGACGGTGCCGGTTTCGGCGATGGCGAGGGTTGCGGTGGTGAGGACGCCGTCGAATGCGTCGAGTTGGGTTGGGGTGAAGGCTTCGTCGACGATGAAGGTGAAGCCTTGCGGGAGCCACTCGGGCTGGGTTCCGGGCGGAACGACGATGCGGTTTTTGCTGCGGGCATTGAGTTGAAAGGCGATGGCGTTGGCGAGGTCTTGGCGGCTGGTTCGGGTTACGGTTGCATCGTAGTCGCGCAGACGATCTTCGAAGAGTTGGAGAAGAGCTTCAGTGGTGAGGATGCCGGTGCGCTTGTAGTTGCGGGGTAAAGTTTCCCACGCGGATCTCGCTTCCGGTTCAGTGGGCGCGGCATGATTGGCTGCTCGGATGCGGCGAAGGATCTCGGCTTTCGAAGACGTCTCAGTGGCCATTGTTTTCTCGCTTCTCCCACCAGTCGCGGAAGGTTTGTTTGGGCATTTGCTCGAGGTCGCGGGCTTGTGTCCAGCCACCGAGGATGCCTGGGAGCCAGGTGATCCAGCCTTGTTTGCTGGGTAGGAACGATTCAGCCATGCGGCCAAGTCGTTGGGCTGCTCGGAATCTGTGCTCGTCTTGAAAGATAGCGGCCATGGCCTTCATGGCGAGCGCTTCCATGTCGAATGCGCCTGCGAAGCCTGCCGTGTTTTGTTCGACTACCTTGTTGCGGAGGTGAATGAGGACTTCCGGGATATTGATTTTTACGGGGCAGACTTCGTAGCAGGCTCCGCATAAGGAGGACGCGTAGGGGAGGCTTTGCGCGTGGTGCATTTGCTGAAGCTGCGGCGTGAGGATGGCGCCGATGGGGCCGGCGTAGACGCTGCCGTAGGCGTGGCCACCGGTTTGGCGGTAGACGGGGCAGGCGTTCTGGCAGGCGGCGCAGCGAATGCAGTTGAGGGTTTGTCGGGATTCGCTGTCTGCGAGGATTTCGGTGCGGGCGTTGTCCATCAGGATGACATGGAAATTCTTCGGACCATCGCCTGGATGGATGCCGGTCCAGATGGAGTTGTAAGGATTCATTCGCTCGCCGGTGGCGGAGCGCGGGAGCAACTGCAGCATGACTTCGAGGTCTTGATAGCGGGGCAGTATTTTATCGATGCCGGCGACGGCGATGAGGGTGTCGGGCAGGGTGAGGCACATGCGGCCGTTGCCTTCGCTTTCGACGATGCAGACGCCGCCGGTTTCGGCAATGAGAAAGTTTGCGCCGCTGATGCCGGTTTTTACGCGCAGAAACTTTTCGCGCAGGAAGAGGCGCGCGGCGTCGGCGAGGTCTTCGGGGCGATCGCCGAGGTCGGCGAGATGCATCTCGCGCTGGAAGATCTCGCGAATCTGCTGACGGTTTTTGTGCAGAGCAGGGACCACGATGTGGGAGGGGCGGTCGTGGCCGAGCTGGATGATGAGTTCCGCGAGATCGGTCTCGTAGGGTTGAATTCCATGCTCTTCGAGGGCTGGATTGAGGGCGATTTCTTCGGTGGTCATCGATTTGATCTTGATGACTTCGTTGGAGCCAGAGGCCTTGAGCAGGTCGAGGACGAGGTCGCGGGCTTCGGCTGCGTCCTTTGCCCAGTGGACGACTCCGCCGGCGCGTGTGCAGTTGGTTTCAAACTCCTGCAAGTAGACGTCGAGATACTGCATGGTGTGTTGACGGATCTGCTTGCCGGCTTCGCGAAGCTGCTGCCAGTCGGGCATCTCGCTGACGACGCGCGCGCGCTTGGCCTGAATGACAGCGGTGGCGTGATGGACGTTGTTGCGGAGCTGCTCGTCCTTCATGGCGGCGCGGGCCGCGATGGGAAAGGTGGGCGCGGTTTTGGGATCGAGTGAGGTCGTGCGCGCGGAGTTACTCACTGGCTGACCTCCGGCTCACCGGCGAGGATCTCGGCCAGGTGGACCGTTTGCACGCCGGTCTGCTGGCGATGGAGCGCGCCCTGGATATGCATGAGGCAGCTGTTATCGCAGGCTGTACAGACTTCGGCGCGGGTGGAGAGGATGGCTTCGGTCTTCTCTGCGAGCATGGCGGTGGAGACGTCGGGGTTTTTGATGGCGAAGGTTCCGCCGAAGCCGCAGCACTGCTCGAGGGCGGTAAGCTGGACGAGTTCGATGCCACGCACTTTGCTGAGAAGGCGCATAGGGCCGTCGCCGAGGGAGAGGTTGCGGAGGCCGTGGCAGCTGGCGTGGTAGGTGACGCGGTGTGGGTAGAAGGCGCCAACGTCTTCGAGGTTGAGGCGGTTGGTGAGGAACTCGGAGAACTCAAAGACACGGGGCAACAGTTGGGCGACGGCGGCTTCGAGGTTGGGGTCGCCTATGTGACTCGCCATCTTGGGATAGTGATCACGCATCATGGCGACGCAGGAGGAAGAGGGGATGACGACGGCTTCGGCGTGCGCGAACTGGTCGACGAAGCGTTGCAGGAGGGGCATGGCCTCGGCCTGGTAGCCGGTGTTGTAGTGCATCTGGCCGCAGCAGGTTTGGCCTGGAGGAAAATCGATGGTATGCCCGAGGCGCTCGAGGACACGCACGACGGACTGGCCGGTGCGGGGGAAGAGCGTGTCGTTGTAACAGGTGATGAAGAGCGAGATGCGCAGGGTAGCTCCCCTCGAGGCGGCGTGAATTCAATAGAGACTATATTTCCAACTCTACCTTGGGTCAGATACGATGGTACGCGATTAGGGAGAGCCACCCCTTACTGGGACCGGAATGAGGGCACTTGGGAGCGAATCCGTTTATTGGCGTGATCTATCACTGGATTGGCGGGTTCGCATCCGCTACGAACTTTATACCGTTCCGCGGGATTAAACGATGGTCGTGGGAGGTGTACTGGCTCATCCAGGGGTTTGCGGCGTGGATTGTTGCACCGCTGGTACTGGCCGGCTTGCTGGTTCCGCATTTGGCGGCGATTCTTCGCGGGGCGCCGGGCTCGAGTGTCGGGTATGCGCTGCTGTGTGGCGCGTTGTGGGGAGTGGGCGGACTGACGTTCGGGCTGGCGATTCGGTATCTCGGCATTGCGTTGGGATATGCGATTGCGCTTGGGCTGTGCACCGCGTTCGGAACGTTGATTCCGCCAATCTACGATGGGTCGATCCACGTGATTGTGCACGAGACGTCAGGGCAGATTATTCTTGCCGGGGTTTTTCTGTGCCTCATCGCGGTGGGGGTGAATGGGCTGGCGGGGCTGTCGAAGGAGAGAGAGTTTACGGCTGAGGATCGGGCAGAGGCTGGGGAGGCTGATTTTTCTTTTTCGAAAGGAATTGCTGTCGCGATCTTTGCCGGCATCATGAGTTCGTTTTTTGCGTTTGGGTTGAAGGCCGGTGCCCCGATCGGGGTGATGACACGAACGCAGCTGGTTGCGAACCACCGGTTGGATCTGTGGCAGAACCTTCCCATATTGATTGTTGTGCTGTGGGGAGGGTTCCTCACGAACTTTGCCTGGTCGGTGGTGTTGATCCTGAAGAACGGGTCAGCGCGGCAGTTCCTTGGCGCTCCGGGAAATAATCCAATGCGCGCGGGACACGCGACGGGGCAGACGATTGTGGAGTTCGATCCACTCGATCCGATGCAGCATCGGATTAAGCCGAAGACGCTGCTGGCGAATTATATTTTCGCGTCGCTGGCGGGCGTGATCTGGTACTTCCAGTTTTTCTTTTATTCAATGGGACAGACCAAGATGGGGAAGTATGACTTTTCCAGCTGGACGCTGCACATGGCTTCCATCATTATCTTTGCGACGCTGTGGGGGCTGGCGCTGCGGGAGTGGAAAGGGACTAGCCGACGGACGAAGGTGCTGGTGGCTAGCGGACTTTTCCTGCTGGTGAGTTCGACGATCGTCGTGGGATATGGCAATTATGTGAAGGCGAACGAATCTACGCAGCATGTAGCTGGATTGCAGACGCTACGCACAAATGAATAGGATGGCGGGACTATGGTTGGATCTTCTTGCAGGGTGTTGAAGCTTGCGGCTTTGGTTCTGGCGTTCTCAGTAGGTGCCTATGCGGCGCCGGTGCATCTTCGGACGAATGCGATGGAGGATCCGCTGGGCGTGGATACGGCGCGGCCCGTGTTCTCGTGGCAGAGTGATGCGAAGACTTCGGACTGGATGCAATCCGGCTACGAGATTCTGGTGGGGACGGATGCGGAGCATTTACGCCGGGGCAAGGCGACGGTATGGGATTCGGGGAGGGTGACGTCGTCGGAGTCGGTGGACATTTTGTATGGGGGCGCAGGGCTTCAATCGCAACAACGCTACGTGTGGAAGGTGATGGTGTGGGACGCACATGGCAAGGAGACGGTTTCTGCTGCTGCCTGGTTTGAGACTGGACTGATGAACGCTGCAGATTGGAAGGCGGATTGGATCTCGCGCCAGGATCCTGCGGACGAGCAGGAGTTGAAGGCGATTCGATGGATATGGCTGGCGGGGGCGGATGCGAAGCATGTTCGCTCAGAGACGCCGGGGGAGTTTCGTTATCGATTGCATCTGGACGCGAAACCCGAGGCGGCGAGCCTGCACGTGCTGGTGCGCGGACAGTTCACCGCTAGCGCGAATGGCACGGTGACGGGGCATCACGACGAGTGGGGCGCGTTCGATCGCGAAGAGCTTGCGGGGCTGTTGCATGAAGGCGACAACGAGATTCTGCTGAAGGTTACGTCGCAGCGGGCGGGATCGTCGACGGAGACTGCGCCGGCTGCTGTGGCTGCGTCCATCCATGTGATGCTGGCAAATGGAGAGCAAGAACGGATTGTGACAGATGAACGCTGGCAGGCGCGGGCTGGATCGGATGGGGCGTGGCAGGCTGCTGCGATTGCGGGTCCGATTTCTGCGGATTTTGCGTTGGGAACGGACCGGCAGCGTGAAGTGGCGGGGCCGGATCGCGTTTCTACGGACGCTTCCCTGTTGCGCAAAGATTTTCGCATTGAGGGGGGCGTGCGGTCGGCGCGGCTGAGTATTACGGCGCTGGGAGCTTACGAGGCGCTTCTGGACGGCAAGCGCTTGGCGCCGGGGACGACGCTTAGCCCAGGCTGGACGGATTTTCATAAGCGGGTGCTGTATCAAACGTATGACGTGACTTCCCTGCTGCAGCATGGGGAGAACACGATGGGGGTGGTGCTGGGCGGCGGGTGGTATAGCTCGCCGATGACGTGGGCGGGATATCGAGAATATCCGGGGCCGAATCTTTTGCGCGCGCAGCTGGACGTTACGTTGACCGATGGCAGCCATCAGACGATTGCGACTGATCCGTCGTGGCTGACCGCGTCGGCGCCGGTTACGTTCGCGGAGATCTATGGCGGCGAATCGTACGATGCGCGGCTTGAGCAGGCGGGATGGAGTGCACCGCACTTCGACGGATCGCACTGGACGCGCGCTGTAACGGCTACTCCGCCTGATAGCGGCATGATTCTCTCGGCGCAGCCGGATCTGCCCATACACACAACGCTTACGGTTCATCCGGTCGCGCTCAATCCTGCGAACGCCGCGCATCCTGCTGTATTCGATATGGGGCAGAACATGGTGGGGAATGTGCAGCTGCATGTGCGCGGGCCTCGCGGGTTGGTGGTCAGGCTGCGGTATGCGGAGCGATTGAATCCGGATGGAAGCATCTACACGACGAATCTTCGCAACGCCGATGCGACGGATACGTATGCGCTTTCGGGAGACGGCGAAGAGACCTGGACGCCTGCGTTTACGTTTCATGGATTTCGTTATGTCGAGATCTCGTATTTGGGTGGTGATCCGGCAGCAGCGCCGACGCTGTCGACCGTTGAGGGACTGGTGTACAACAGCCTGCAAGAGTCGCCGACGGTTCGTCTGACGAGCTCGAGCGAAACGCTGAACAAGATGAACCAGCTGGGAGCGTGGGGGCAGCGCGGGAATTTTGTGTCCATTCCGACGGACTGCCCGCAGCGGGATGAGCGGCTGGGTTGGATGGGCGATGCCGGCGTGTTCTGGCGCACGGGATCGTACAACTTCAATATTGATGCGTTCACGCACAAGTTTATGGACGACGTGGTGGACGCGCAGACGACCGAGGGAGCGTTCACGGATGTTTCGCCGAACGTGCTTGGTCCGGGGCCGGGCGCGCCTGGATGGGGGGACGCGGGCATCTTTATTCCCTATGCTGCGTGGCTGCAGTATGGCGATGTGAGGGTGGTCGAGAAGTCGTGGCCGGCGATGCAGCGGTGGATGGAGTTTATTGCGAGCAACAATCCTGACTGGATTCGGCACAAGGCGGTTGGGAACGATTACAGCGATTGGCTGGCGCCGGACCTGCATACGCCTAGCGCGTTAATTGATACGGCGTACTGGGCGCTGGTGGCGCGGGAGATGGCGGAGATGGCTACGGCGCTGCATCGTCCAGAGGAGGCGGAGAAGTATCGGCAACAAAATGAGCACATTGCCGCGGCTTATCGTGCGGCGTTTGTGAAGGAGGATGGCAGCGTTGATGGCGATACGCAGACCGGGTACCTGGCGACGCTGTTTACTGGCATTGCGACGGATTCCCTGCGTGCCAGCATGATGGATCGCCTGACAAAGAATATCCAGGCGCATGGCGATCACTTGACGACGGGATTTCTGGGAACGCCGTTTCTTCTGTTTGTGCTGGACGAGAATCAGAAGACAGACCTGGCCTTCAAATTGTTGTTGTCGGACACCTATCCGTCGTGGGGCTACATGGTGAAGAAGGACGCAACGACGTGGTGGGAGCGGTGGAATGGAGACACGGGTGATCCGAGCATGAACTCGTATAACCACTATGCGTTTGGGTCGGTGATGGCGTGGGTGTATCGGCGCGCGGCGGGGATCGACACGGATGCGAGCGGGCCGGGATTCCATCACCTGACGATTCATCCGCACTTCGATGCGGCGCTGCCTGCGCTGCATGTGGAGTACGACTCGGCGTATGGCACCGTTGTGTCGGACTGGAAGCAGAGCGAGCATCGCTTCATGGTAACGATTCCCGCGAACACGACGGCGACCGTGACGCTGCCGGGGGAGAAGGCGGAGATGATTGGGAGCGGGACGCACACGTATACGGTGCGGTAAGGCTTGCGTAAGGATTGGTAGGAATTTGCTAGCGTTACCGGGGCTCGAACCCGGACTTTTCGCCTTGAGAGGGCGACATTTCACGTCCTTTTGTCGTGCGACCGACTTCTAGCCGGCCGCTCGGTATATCCGCGCAGATCGTTGCTGGTTCGCTAACGACAATTCGCATTGCTACCTTGCCTTGTCAAAGCGCACGCGAGTCGGACACCAGAGGTGAAAGCGACCGGCAGTCGATTACGACTGCCGGTCGTCTAGTGGTTATTGCCGGGCCATGGCTACCTGCATGGCGTGTTCCGGATCGACCAGGTGATCGACAGCCTCAGCATCCTCGCCAATGGCAAGCTGAACACCCTTGATCGTTCCAGTGAACTCATTGCCTCGTGGCCCGTACTCCGGTGAAACAGGAGACCCTGTATCCACTCCCACGTCGCAGCCGTCATCTGCAGAGAAGACAACCGCTGCCGTCGCGCCAACTTTGCCCTCGCCTACCTTTTTGCCATCCACGAATAGGGAGACCGTACCGCCCTTGCCCATGCCGCCCCCATCATAGGTGAATTCCATGCGAACCTGGTGTTCGCCAGGAGGTAGCGGGTCGGCCGATTCAGTGTAAAACTGCTGGATCCCAAGCAGGTTGTAACAGTATTTGAGCTTGCCTCCCTTGACGTAGAGGCTCCAGCCGCCGATGTTGCCGCCCTGAGCGACGATGACACCCTCCACCCCGCTTTGGGGAACAATGATCTCGGCGGTCACCGCATGCGACTTGTTCTTCATGTTAAGAACCGAGTTCTCGGAGAGCCGACCCATGCTGCCAAACAGAATTTGGGATTTGCCCTTGATCAACACGGGCCGTCCCGCCAGGTCTGAGTTCATGCGTGCGCCGATGTTGTCGTCGAGTGGCAGTACATTGAAGCGCGTCGCCTCGATCAGCCACAGCCGCTGCAGGTCATGGAGTTTGTCGGGCATCTGCTTTGCGAGGTTGTTCGCCTGGCTCCAGTCATTGTTGGTGTCGTAGAGTTCCCAAACATCGTCGTCAAATGCCGGCGTCTTTTCACCCTGGAGTATCCACGGCGTCTTGTGTCGCGTCACCGCGGTCCAGCCCTTGTGGTAGATGCCGCGGTTGCCAAACATCTCGAAGTACTGCGTCTCGTGCTGCTCGGCTGCCTCGGCATCGTTGAAGGAGTAGGCCATGCTGACGCCTTCGATCGGACGCTGTTGAACGCCGTTCACGAACGTCGGCTGAGGCAGGCCTGCCAATTCAAGAATGGTTGGTGCCACGTCGATCACGTGGTGGAACTGCGTGCGAAGTTCGCCCTTCCCCTCGACGCCCTTGGGCCAATGCACAATGGTGCCGTTGCGCGTGCCGCCAAAATGAGACGCGACTTGTTTGGTCCACTGGTACGGCGTATCCAGCGCATGTGCCCAACCCACGGCATAGTGGTTATACGATTCCGGGCCGCCCAGCTTGTCCAGACGTTCCATCAGGAACTCCGGCGTCTCCAGTGCGGCGGCGCCATTGAAGTTGATCATCTCGTTGTAGGTACCATTCAGCGTTCCCTCGCCGGATGCGCCGTTGTCGCCGATGATGTAATAAATCAGCGTGTCGTCGAGGATGTTCAAGCCATCCAATGCATCGACCAGCCGGCCAACGTGGTGATCCGCATACTCCAGGAAACCGGCGTAGACCTCCATTTGGCGGATGAGCACGGGCTTGAGCTCTGCAGGCATCTCGTCCCATGAGGGGATTTGCGGCGGCCTCGGTGTGAGTTTGCTGTCCGGCGGGATGACTCCAAGTTTCAGCTGACGGGCGAAGGTTTCTTCGCGCAGTTTGTCCCAGCCCTGGTCGAATTTCCCCTTGTATTTATCCGCCCACTCGGATGGGACGTGGTGCGGCGCGTGGGTAGCTCCGGGTGCGAAGTACACAAAGAACGGCTTGTCGGGAATCAGAGCTTTCTGCTGACCGATCCAGTTGATAGCCTTGGTCGTCATATCGTCCATCAGGTGATAGCCCTCTTCGGGCGTCTTCTTCACCTCGACCGGCGTGGTGCCCTCATAGAGCGACGGATACCACTGGTGCGCTTCGCCGCCGATGAAGCCGTAGAAGTACTCGAATCCGCCGCCTCCTGTCGGCCATGCATCGAATGGCCCCGCCGGGCTGGTCTGCCAAACTGGAACCTCATGGCACTTGCCGAACTGTGCGGTTCCATAACCGTTGAGCTTGAGGGTGCGTGCAAGCGGAGAACAGGTGTTTGGCAGGATGGAGTTGTAGCCTGGCGACCCGGTCGCAATCTCCGTAATTCCACCCATGCCGACCGAGTGATGATTGCGCCCGGTCAGCAATGCCTGACGCGTCGGCGAACAAAGGGCCGTCGTATGAAAGCGGTTGTACTTCAAACCCTCTGAGGCGAGCCGTTCTGCTGTTGGTGTGGCGCATGGGCCGCCAAAGGCGCTGGAAGAGCCAAAACCCGCATCGTCAATAAGAACGATTAGGACGTTGGGAGCCCCAGCCGGAGGTGTCACGGGAATAATCGGCGGGTATTTGTTTTCAGGATCTTTCGCGTCGTAGAGGACGGTGCCGGAGCGGGGCTGATCTGGAATTGGAAGAACGCTGCGCTGGAGATTGTCGGGGGTGCTCATAAAGGGAATTCCTTCCTTCGGGTTGCGGAATCGGGGATGTCAGAGCGTGCGGAAGAGGCCGAGCAACGTTCGCGGGGACAGGCCAAAATTCAATGATGCGATCGAACATGCCATGCGCGCGCGAAGCTCCGTTTTCCTCGAGCTAGCTCTGTTTGTCCTGGTCTATACCGTTGGTATCTGGGTGTGGCGGAACGAAGTAGCCTTGGGAACGCCGACGTGGTATCGCGTCCCGGAAGGCGCGGGCATGCACCTGACGCTGGCCGGCTACTGGTTGAGCTTTGTTAGTCTCCCGATCTTTCAATTCATCTTGCTTCGCTGGTATCTCCGTCTGTCCATATGGTTCTTGTTCCTGTGGCGAGTGTCTCGGTTGAATTTACGCTTGCTGCCCGCGCATCCAGATCGCGCAGGGGGAATCGGGTTTTTGGGTGGCAGCAGCTTCGCCTTTAGCCCGATCCTATTTGCTCAAGGGGCATTGCTGGCTGGGTTCATCGCAAGCCGGATCTTTTACGAGGGGCAGAACCTCTCGTCGTTCAAAGCGATCATTGCTGGATTAGTCGGATTCTGCCTCGTGTCAATTCTCGGCCCACTCACAATGTTCACGTCTCTTCTCTCTCGAACGAAGGGAGCTGGTATGCGCGAGTACGGAACGCTGGCTACGACCTACGTCTCTGACTTCGACCAGAAATGGATTCGCGGAGGTGGCGACGGTGAAGCAATCCTGGGCGCAACCGACATCCAATCGCTCGCCGACCTCGGGAGCAGTTATAAAGGCGTGGACGAAATGCGACCGGTCCCATTCAGTCTGAATGACACCATCCGATTGGCGGTTGCCGTTGTGGCGCCTATCCTTCCCCTGATCTTAACGATCATGCCGCTTGAAGAATTAGTGACGCGGCTTTTCAAGCTGATTTTCTGAAGGATCAAAGCCCTGGACAGATGAGCGCGGACGTGAAACTGCGACGCTATCCCGGGAGGTAGCACACCGTCACTCCCGGCGAACTCGAGGCGGCTCGTTAGACTGTCCGAACGCTGAAGCATCTATTTGGCGACGCTCACGACGAGGACGAGCGCGAGGACGATCACGAAGGAAACCCAGCCAGTGGATTCAGACGTTTCCGCATCGCAGCCTCAAATCGAAAAACTATACTGCGGCCAACAATCCAATCTTGAAATCGGCCGAGCGAAGCCAGGGTACAAAGTATCCCCGAGCCAAACGATGCCCATGTACCCAGTCTCTGGTACCTATACTTCATTGATTGTAAGAGAGATATTGGTAGCGTTACCGGGGCTCGAACCCGGACTCTTCGCCTTGAGAGGGCGATTTTTGCGTGTTTGCAGTGGGTTGCATCAAAACGCATTGAAGCTACTAAGTTTATTCAATACATGTACTTACGGTGACTTCGCGTTTGCAGAGGCTTGCAAATCGACGCAGAATTACCGGTACAAAAGTGCCACCAAAGTGCCACCAAGATTTTATAATGGTTTTGGGAGGTACCGATGGCAAGAAAGCCAAAGGACATTCGAGGCATTAAATTCCGCCCTAACCGAGGTACATGGGAGGCGCAATACAAGGCCGGCCAAAGCCGCGTCAGAAAGAACTTCCCCAGTCGTGATGCTGCTTTGGTCTGGCTTGAGACCGCAAAAGGACTGAAGCACAAAGAAGGGGTCGCTTCCCTTCCCTCCAGCGCCGCGGAACCGCTTCTGACCTTGTCCGAAAAAAAAGAATTGCGGCAATACCGAGTCAACAGCCTGCTGGTCAGTGAACTTTGCGATCAGTACCTCGCCCACATCCAGAATCCGAACAACCCTGAACGCCCTAAAGACCAGGTGAATCCTCCGCAAAGGCTGAGAGTCATTAAAGAAGCGTTTGGCGAGCGTTCAGCAGCTTCGGTACAGCCTCACGAGATCAAGGACTGGCTCATCTCCCTCGGACGGGCCGCGGGCACGTTGAACCGCTACAAGTCCACCCTGTCGGCTGTGTATACGTACGCGAAGGAGCGAGACCTGGTGGAATCAAATCCATGCCGCGATGTCTCTCACTTCGCTGTCACGCTTGGCCTGCCCCGTTGGATGAGCGATGCCGAAGAAGATCAGCTCCGCGCCGTCTTAGAGACATGGATTGCGGAGACACCCGAGGAGTACGAGATGACTCGGCTGGAGCTGCGCGAGCATCCCAATGAGATTACAGTCGGCTCTCAAACCGGAATGCGCAAAGGCAATCAGTACGCACTCACCTGGGACGATATCAACTTCAAACTGGGTCTCATCACCTTGCCCGATACCAAGACGGGCGTGCCGCACACCGTTCCCATGACCGATGACGTCAACGCGGCCCTCAAGGATCAGCGGAAAATTCAAGATCGGATGCGCGAGCTCCGAGGTGATCGAGAAACGAGGCATATGAGGCTCGACGGCAGGGTGTTCACGATCCGGGAGAATCGCCAGTGGTTTGAGAAAGCCAAGCGCGAGTCAGGCGTCACCGATCTTGGATGGCACCAGCTTAGCCGGCACACCGCCGGTTCACGCCTTGCTGCGAACAACGCGAATCAGAAGGTGATCCAAGAGGTGTTGGGGCACAAGACAATTGCGATGAGCGCTCGGTATACACACCTCAGCAAAGCGCATGTATCGAGTGAAATGAACGCGGCTTTGTCACGATCTCGCAATGTATAGGTAATCATGAAGGCTAGCTTCTCTTCGAGAAGAGAGGAGCAGATATGCTCCTCATATCGGGCCTCCTCCCGTCGAGAAGGCGGCTGTCAGGGCCGTGCGTAGCACGCCGCACGGCGAGCGCAGCGCCTTGACGGACGTCACAGCGACGGGTACTTCTGCAAACGCGAAATGATTTATTTCTGAGCATACGGTTGCACCCAGTGCTACACTGTTTGGAATGAAAACTCCGGCTATAACTCCGTGAGAACTTTCAAGACTTCATGGTTTGCAAAAGCGGCTCGAAAAGCACACATCGGGGACGAGGAGCTTTGCGCTGCGATTTCGCAGGTTATGCATGGGCAGGCGGACGACCTGGGCGGTGGGGTCTATAAGAAGCGCCTGCGAAAGAATCAATACCGCTCCATCATCCTCGCCAGGGCTGGCTCATTTTGGATTTACGAGTATTTATTCGCCAAGCAAGATCGGGCGAACATTGACGACGATGAGTTGGTCGAGTTTCGCAAGCTGACGAAGGCTTACGGAAGGCTCACACCGAAGCAAGTGAATCAGCTAATACGAGATCAAGACTGGATGGAGATTTGCAATGGCGACTAAGCATAAGTTCAAGAGCGATGCCTTTGAGGCAATCCATTCTTCCGCTGCGGCCCTGCAGAGGGTTGGAGCGATCGACAAGACCACGATGAAGGGATTTGACGAAGCCTGTTTGACGACGCCGCCGGCCCTGAAGCCCGCACAAATCAAAAAGCTGCGACTACGGCATCGCGTCAGCCAACCTGTTTTTGCCCGTTATCTGAACACCAGTGAGTCCACCATTGAAAAATGGGAGACGGGGGCCAAGCAGCCGAGCGGAATGGCATTAAAGCTGTTGTTTGTCGTCGATAAGCACGGACTGGAAGCGCTGGTGTAGCAGAGAATAACTCGCGGCGCGAACGATTTCATCCTGTGCGGTCGGATGGATAAGTCACGATGTTCTCCGGATGGTCGCAACCGGCATACCTTCGCAGGTCCATTACAGGGATTAGGACTCGACCACCAATCCGTCGCGTAGGCAGACGCTTTGAGGCAATTAAGTTAATCCAGGGCACGCTGACTAATAGACAGAAGTTGAGCAGCCTGTTCGCGCCCGACAAGCAACTTATCTTCTGGAGCCACCGTGACCCTCTGTGGAGGCTTTCTGCGGTTAGGCTTGAACGACAGCTCAGTGTTTTCCTGCTGCGACGGCTTCGATCCGCCTCGGTCGAAATCAATAACCCTCTCTGCCGGCATATTTCCCATCCCCTCTACTAAAAATTGTGGTGCTGTTCAAACTGCCCTGCCCTCTCTAAGATCGGCAAGCAATAGCGCCTTCAACTTTCCAGCGCTAATCCCTTCAAAGACTTAACCCGAACCCCATACTCAATTCCACGTCGTGCTTCGGCGTCACAATCTTCGGCTGAGGTAAAGCAATAACCTGTTCCGGCTTGTAGGCACTCTGGTGAGAAACATCATGTCCTAATGCCTTTGGCAACTTCTCCAGACTGTCGGTAAATATCTGCGCGTCAAATTGACCGCGCGAGATCGAGACATATGCCATGCGGCTGTTGAGCAGATCCTTTGCCGCAAACTCCGTGTCTACGTTGACCAACACACGCTCCGCCGTCTGGCCTTGGCTTGAGTAGCTGGTTACGGCGTACCCATGATCGACATGTGGATGCTGTTGTGGATTGAAATCGACTTTCCGCTCATCATCCAACCGCAAGCGCATCATGCCATCCTGCCCGATGCTCTCGACAGTCCCCAAATCCCGATTGGCAATTTTCAGTTCCTGGCTAGGCGCGGTGAACTGGATGCGATCTCCTACGGAGAACTTCTTCTCGTCCTCTCGGTAGACAGAGACTCCAACCTGGCGACGTGGATCATAGGTGGTCTGTTCCCCGTTCCTTCGGACCACCGTCAAAGTGTTCGCTTGAGCGTTCACAGCAAGGACGCGGGAATACTCGCCTTTCTCGATGCCGGTCTCCTTGGATGTGCGGGAGTACCGCAAGATGTCATCGACCTGGTACTGCTGTGCCCAACTGCGATCCGCACCGGTCATCTCTTGACGCGGAACAAGCGTCCGCACAGGATGCTCTTGCCCGTTCACAAGTCCACGCGATTGCATCTCATCATGTATCCGCTGATTGATCTCACTACGGGAACGGTTGTCGGGCGAAACGACAAGTGTGCCGCTGGGAGAATTGGCGTATTCCCGCGCAATAGCCGCTATACGCTCATCGTGTCCCTTTACCTGATGTACACGGCCCTGCTGGTCAAGACTCTCAACGGCGGCTTCGACCTGCCCTCGCGCCAACTGCTCGACAACCTGTTTCAACTCGGGATCGCGCTGGCGGACGATATCATTCAATGTCGCTGTCCGCATCCCTGCTTCCTGTAATTGCGCGAACGGACGCCCTGCTTCGACGGCCTCATGTTGGCGACTGTCTCCGACTAACAACACACGATCATTCCGATGGAGACGCTCGATGAACTCGTGCATCTGACGCGTGGAGGCAAGCGAGGACTCATCGAGCACATACAAGCGCTTCTCTCCACTCTCGGGCTGCGTCCCTTTCGCAAGGTGACGCTGGAGAGTCGAGGTCTCCATACCCGCCTCAGCCAACTTGTGTGCCGCGCGAGATGTCGGCGCGAATCCTTCCACCTTGTAGCCCTGCGCTTCAGCACCTTCTCGGACGACGGATAGCGTCGTCGTTTTGCCTGCGCCTGCGACACCATCCAGGCCGACGATCTTCTCGCGACTCAGGAATATCTCATCGACCGCTTGGCGTTGCGAGCGGTTCAACTCAGGATGGCGATCTTCTGTCCAAATTCTCAACTGTGGCGATACCAACATTGGATCGTCATAGCCGCGCTGATTGCCGCGCTGCATGTGACCGACGATCTCCCGCTCCATGCGCATCATTTCAGAGGTCGTATACAGTGGAGCCGCTCGGCCATCCGTCCGTTCAATCGCCCGAAACTCCCCACGCGCTATCCGCTGTTCAAACTCCTGTCGCACCTGACTGTAGGAAGCCTGCCCCATACTGCGGTCTATCGCTGCCTGAAGGATCGCACGTTCGTCCTGAACAGCAGAGCGTTCGAAGACGTGATTACGTGAATATGTCACCGACTGTTGCGCCGTCTTCTCCGGCTGCACTTCATGGTGCTGTCCCTGTGCCTTTGCGACGACACGATCTGCTTGATGTCCGAATCGAGCAGCCAGGTCGCGGTGCTGCTGCAACACCTCTTCAGGCGAATGAATCTCCTTGCTGTCGCGTGTGCGATGAGCAGCTACTTGTGCTGCGCCCGCGCCCTCTCTTCCAATCTCCTGTAGGTGTTCTTTGATCTGCACACGACGCGGGCTCGATGCTTCCAAATACTCCTGCGAATATCCTTTGATCTCCGGCTGGCCATGCTTGCCGCGTTCAATCTCATATCCGAGAGCCTTGCAGCTTCAACGCAAGCTCGGATCGGTATACCGTGGTCGCATATTGTTGTGACTGGAAGAGACTGCGCTCTTGCAATGCGCGCGTCTGTCCATTTTCTCGCTCAGTCACATTGAAGACGACTGCATGAGTATGAAGCTGCGGCGCAGCATAGCCATCCACTGGACGAGCGGTGTCATGCTCGAAGGTAGCGGCGACGAACTTGCCTGTTGTCTCGGGCGCATGGACGTTACCAATGCGAGCCTGTGTGTATCGCTCCAACTCCTGCAACGCGACTCGAACACTTTCGCGATGCGCCTCACGCACGCGATCATCGCCACCCACAAGGGCTGTTAGCGAAACTGACTTGGGTGCGGAGAACGTCGCATCCCATCCTGCACGGTGTTCTGAACTGGTGATCTGCTTGCCGTACTGATTCTCGTAGGTCCTTGCAGGCTGATGCTTGACGAGCTGCGCATCGTTCGCTGGATGCCGACCTTCGCTCAAACGAGCAAACTCCTCAGCCCCTACATTGCCACGCTAAGCCCCACTCCTTCGCGAGGCTCCCCTGCCACTCGCTATACCCTTGCTGATCGCGGCTCCAGTAGTTCTGTCGTTCAGATGTGAACTCGCGCGCGTGATACGTCCGTGCTTGTCCAGCAGACAGCGATTTAGAGATAGTCAACATACCTTGGCCCGCGAGACAGCAGATAGTTACTGTCTTGATTCACATCGTAGCCGAGATTTGTGGATAAGTGGGTCGTTATTGACGAATTATTTTTCGGCTGATGATCGACAAAACCCCTATGGCTTATTGGTTATTTCTATCTTTAGCAAAGCTATTAGCGGAGTAATGGACATGTGATTTGAATAGCAATTACTCGACTAATGCAAGAGTTGCAGCTCACTCAATGGAGACTCAATACGCTGCTTAAAAAGATTCTCAAGCAACACTTTACTCGTGACTTCAACTGGTGTATTCCAGGCTCCAGATAGGGACATTCAGCGCCTCAATTAGCTCTCGTCAAGCAGCTCTTTGAGACGAGTTGAAGGGAGATTAACGTGAGGGCTGTCTACGCTGGTTAGAGTTGAGCGAAGCGATGCCAAGTTGATACGCGATCTGGTCTGGAATACACAGATACATCGGAAGTCTCTTCGTCAATCAATCCATTTCGATTCGTCCCACGGTTCTGCTTGCGAATGCGCAGCATCCGATGGAGACGATCCGGGGAAGATAGTACGACGCTGAGATGGTGGTTTTGAGGAGTGCGAAGGGGGTGGAGTAGCGAGTTGCCGGGCAGTAGAAAGCTCGCCACGAACTTGAGTCGATTCTGGTCGGTCACTCCGACGAACCGTTTCTGGATTTGGCAACTTCTTGAGACCGAATCTGCGACTGATTGCGGGCCCAAAACTCGGCCACTCGAGCTCTGTTTTCTGCTCACTAATCCAGTGGGCAATTCGCAACCGGATTCGAGCAGCAATCCCGTCTCGATTCTCGGTCCAATCCCTTCCATAATTCGATGACCATTGGGGCTCCGTAACCGCGCGTCGAAGCTGTCTCCATTCGTACCCGATGTCTCCTCTCATCACGAATCCCAAATAGGCGACGATCAGCCAGGCAGCGACAGCATAGAGGAGCGGTTCATTGACGAGTCGGCGGAAACTTTCGCCGTCATAAAAATCTTCACGCAGGAGCTTTTCGACCTCGGTGGAATCCACGCTTTCCACTGCGGTTCTTTCTATGCCCGTCCATCCTTGTTCAAGAGCAAAAGACGAGAGTTCCAAAGGGAGATCGCTCTCGCTTCCCTCGGTGACATCGGGGGCGAACAGCCACTGTCTCTTACGCCCGGGAGCCGTCTCCATGAGCCATCGGATTTGAGTCTTGGCATCAGGCTGATTTGCGTGTTCGGAACTGTGCCAATATGCCACCAGATAATACCGCTGCAGTGGCGGAACTTCCCACCGCAACCAAGCCCAGAAGCCGAGTAATGGGAGGCATGGAAGGAGTGCCAGGATCAGCGCGATCCGCCAGGGAAAGGCAAACCGAATGCGGGAGAGTTTCATTACGGCTTGTCCGTGGTTTTGGGGCTGTTCCGGCGACGCCTCTGCGCCATGTAATCCTGCGCCCTCTGCTCCTTAATGGAGTCCGAATAGGCTGACATCTTGCGTAAATCGTCGGTCGTCAGTGGACCTTCTGACGCTCTGGCAAACAGATTCAGCATGAGCGAGCGCATCCCCATGATCTCCGCCAGTAGGATCGGATCGGTTTGCTCCGCTGCACCAGCACTCGCACGGGCGTGCGCAAGCGCCGCCTCGCGTAGCCATTCCGCCACCTTCTTACCGGCGTCGGCGGCTGCTGCCTCAACCTCACCGAACTCCGCGTCGGTAAGGCGCGTGGCAATGGATCTGGCACGGGACGTCTCATTTATCGAGACCGTAGATGCCGACGGCGTAGCAGTTTCTTGCGGCTTGTCGTTACCGGAGGCCATTCGATTTGCCACCTGGAACAGATAGTCCCTTGAAGCGCTTGGATGCTTCCACCGCACCACCGGTTTCTGCAAACGCCGCCGCTGATGAGAAATGTTGTTCGCTACAGCGGCGTTTACAGCCGGAAACGTAATAATCCAAGTAATTGAAAGCAAACACGTTATCAATCGTGAACTTTGGGTAGCTCTGCAGTTCCCTATTGGGGATGACGTGTCAGCTTATACCCGCTGCGAAGCAGCGAAGAGGTTGTTCCGCTACTAGACCGCTGAAGGCTTTCGACCTGCCGCGGCGGCGACAGGCAAACTACTACAAACCATCAGACACGGGCTAAACGGCGAGCGGGCCCGATTTGCGCGACGACGGTGGATTTGCACCATGCACATCTGTCTAGCGGCCCAATAGCTGTGGCAATGAGTCGTGAGCCGCTCAGTTTTTAACGAGGGTGGCGGTCGAGATCTGATATTCGACGAGTTCAGCCGGTGAAAGCTGGTCGAGATTGGGAATAGGACGACATAACCGAAGCAGACATCTCCTTTCGAGTCGATGACCCGTTCTTCGAACCTGTCCCGGGCAGTCCGACTGGTGTACCAATTTACAACATCGTTGAGTAGGAATTGACGCTACAGAGCCACGCATCCGTCCGGCCCGTTGCCTCTGTCGAGAGTGCGATCGGGGCGGGATAAAGAATCTTCCACATCAACTATTGCGCGGCGACACGGTGGATTAGTGCCAGAGCGCTTCCCCGTTTGCGCCACACGATGTCAGCGCCTTCGCTTGCGCGAGATGTTTGACCACGCTGTTACATCTGACAGTTGCACAGCCATATTAATATCGAAGATACTTCCGACGAAATCGATGACGGACCAGCGCATGGCCGATTGAGAATGAATGTGCTAAATCCAGCGGCAACAACCAGCGAATCATACCAACTTGGAGTTGACTTATGAACGCAGAAAGAACAAACAAGATGCTGTCGCTGATACTTGGCTTCCTTCTAGTTGCGGTACCACCGGAGTCCGCGTACGGATACCAGGCTTCGGTATCAGATTCTTCGAGCACGCCCGGCAGTTCCACGGAAGTGGCCCCGTTGAGCACAAGCGCTCTGCAGTCATTGGTAGCGCCGATCGCGTTGTACCCGGATGCCCTGGTGGCTCAAATACTTACCGCTTCAACCTTTCCAGACCAGGTTGCCGTCGCGAATTATTGGCTGTCACAGAACAAGAGTTTAGCAGGCAGCGCTCTGATGCAGGCCGTGAATAAGCAGTCCTGGGATCCGAGCGTGAAAGCGCTCACGCAGTTCCCTACCGTGCTGAACAACCTTGGAACGAATCTGAGTTGGACTTCGTCGCTCGGAGACGCTTATCACAACCAGTCGGCAGACGTGATGACCGCGATCCAGGATCTTCGCGCGCAAGCCAAGGCTAAGGGTAATCTCAAGTCCACCCCGCAGATCACCGTCGTGCAACAGGCGCCCCAAACGATCGTCATCCAATCGGCCAATCCGCAGATTGTGTACGTGCCGCAGTATGATCCTGCGGTGATTTATGGCTATCCATACGTAGTCCCTGGGTACGTCGTCCCTACCTACTCAACGGGCGACATGGTCGCAGCCAGCATGCTCTCCTTCGGCGCGGGAATTGCGGTCGGCGCAATGATGAGCGGCGGGTGTTGCGGCTGGGGTTACAGCAGTTGGAACTGTGGCTGGCACGGTACCGCGGTGGTTTATCACGGCGGAGGATACTACGGAAATTCAGCGTGGCATGGCAGCTATTACAACGGTGGGTATCACAACGATAGCTACAACAATGCCTACAATCATTCCGGAAATACGTACAACAGCTATCACGGTGGCAACACGTACAACAATAATTCGAGGAATATCAATCGCCAAAGCGCACAAAGCTTTAATTCCGATCGCGCATCAGGCCCGAACTCCTGGGCGCAGCGCGGTTCGGGTGGCGGGTCATCGACCGCTTTTAGCGGTTTGAGTGGACATTCGGGCGGATTTGGAAACTCCGGTGGCTGGTCGTCCAGAGCGGAAAGCGGCCGCGGCTGGGGGAGCATGGGGTCAAGCGGCTTCAGCGGCGGCCGGTTTGGCGGCGGCGGTGGTGGTGGCTTGGGCAGCGGCGGCCGTGGATTTGGGGGCGGGGGCTTTAGGCGTTAGTGAAGGTAGCGGCAGCGCATCGATAGAAAGAAAAGAACCGACATGTTTGAAGGAGCTAGTATGGCTAGTATTCAGTGCACATGTAAGAGTCGAGGCGCACATCTTCTCGTATGCGTGGTGGCGGCCGCGCTCATCGTGTCTTTAGGTTCATGCAAGAAATCAGACGATTCCACCCTCACCACAACTAACCCTGCAACGCCCGCACAAGGCGAAGCCACCCAAAGAACCTTCGCTTCACCGTCGGATGCCGGCGCAGCGTTTGTCGCAGCCTGCGAAGTCCGGTGACCAGGCCGCGTTGCTGGCGATCTTCGGTCCGGGCGCGAAGCAGGTTCTGTTCACCGGAGATTCGGTGAAGGACAGAGATGCGCTGCAGGATTTCGTTGCTGCGTACGGTCAGATGAATCGTTGGAGCGAAATCAAGTCCGGTGGCGAAATCCTCTATATCGGTGCCGATAACTACCCATTCCCGATTCCACTGGCCCGAAATTCTTCGGGCCAGTGGTCATTTGATACAGCAGCAGGAAAGGATGAGATTCTTGCACGCCGAATTGGCAAAGGTGAATTGACCGCGATTGCCGCCACGGCCGCAACGGCTGCCGCGGAGCAGCAATATCACAGCCAGCCTCGGGACGGAAATGTTAAGCAGTATGCTCAGCAGCTAGTAAGTGACGAGGGAAAACAAAATGGGCTTTATTGGCAGCCAGCAGGCGGCCACGTCGCGAGCCCTCTCGGCCCCCTTGTCGAATTCGCTAAGGCGGCTGGCTACACCAATGCGGGCGAAAAGCCGCAACCATTCAACGGTTACTACTTCCGGATCCTGAAAAAACAAGGCGACAAGGCCTCGGGTGGCACGATGGATTACGTTGCGGACGGCAAAATGACCGGAGGCTTTGCTGTTCTCGCTTATCCCGCGGAATACAGGAATTCTGGAATCATGACGTTCATCGCCGGCAAGGATGGCGTGATCTATCAAAAAGATTTGGGAGAAGAAACCACCAACCTTGCGGCTGCATTGTCGGAGTACAACCCAGGTGATGGCTGGACCCGCGTGTATGCCAATCAAGAAACCCCATGATCAGCAATCGACTGAACTGCAGCGTGAGGTTGGCGAACCCTGGGTTTCAATCTGCCGTCAGCGCGACTTTGCAGGAATTCCGGTAGCGCTGGGATCACCTTCCGTCGGGCAACGCTCGTTCAGGGCTCCAAATGCATCGCCTTCAGAACTGCCGTTCGGTGGGACGATGCCATCTACCTTCTTCATACTCTCTCGACTTCCTCTCACTAATGACAGTTGCCAATCGACCGTGGCCGCTAGTAGGAGTAAACTCACTCCACCGTCTGCTCAGCCAAAGCTACTACGGCCCTGTTCGGTCTCCCCGGCGAATGCGATGCGCGAGTCCAATTCCCTTGAAAGGCGGAGGGCGTCTTGCAGAGACCGCCCAGAACGGAATTCGTAGTTGATTGGCGAGCATTGAAGTCGAACGAGCAACTCAGAGAAGAGAGTGTCGGGCCCATACAGGGACTTTTTCAATTCAAAACCAGCGAACGAAGGGCGCCGTCATGCGACGTTCTGCAAAAAGGAGATTTGCTGTGGAACTACCTCATCTTGGTTTCATCAATTCGAGATGGGAGTCTTGTGCGCTCGCGTTTCTCGCGATGGTATTGGTGCTCGTGCCCAGGGCCTCTGCCCAAGCTCCCCCGGATCCCGCGTGGACGATTCTGCAGTCCGGATCAATCAATAAGACTGTTGAGCAGCGCGTAGCCACCATGAGAGTACTTCAGTTGATTCCCGGCAACGCCAAGGCGGTAGCCATGGCAGAGCTGGCGTTGAAGGATAAGGAGCCAGACGTGCGATCTGCTGCGGCCCTAACACTTGGGGCCATAGGAGCGAAGACTTCCATCCCCGCATTGTTTGCCGCAGTGAAAACAGACAAAGAGGGCGCGGTGGTGATGGCGGAGGCCAAAGCCTTGATCGAACTCGGAGACGAGGGGGGCTATAGCGTGTACTACGCCCTGCTCACCGGCCAACTCAAGTCCGGTAGTAACCTTATAGAAAGCCAGCAGGAAGAATTGCACGAATTGCTAAGCGATCCAAAGAAGATGCAAAACATGGCGTTTCAGCAGGGGATCGGATTCGTGCCCTACGGCGGGATCGGGCTCGAGGCTTTTACCATGATCCACAACAGCGAGGAACAAGACCCAATTCTCAAAGCAACTTCAATCAAAATTCTAGCCCGCGATCCTGATCCGCGCACTGAGAAGGCGATCCTCGCGATGATTTCAGACAAGCATCCGTTGGTGAGGGCGGCGGCCTACGATGCAATGGCTCTGCGAGGCGATCCAACCATCTTGGCTGATCTAACTTCAGGTCTCACGGATGAAAACCAGGAAGTGAAGATGACCGCGGCTGCGGCCGCTATCCACTTGTCTGATGTCGCAAAGACTGCAAAATAATCTAACCGAACTGACTTCAACCGTGCGATTTTGCGCTCCAAGAGAAAGACACGTCCTTCCTACCTGAGTTTGCTTCCCTAGCGGAACATTGGGACTAGTTCTTTTGACAGTGTCAGTTTTGCCAGTTGACCGACGACTCCGATGGACGTAGGTTCGCAGTAACGAAGGTCATACATCCCGCCATTCGCGACTCACACTGCCGGACCTGACGCGGATTTTCGAGACTTCGTCCGCACTCGCGAGAAGAAAACTAGATGAACCCGCTGCATAGGGTCACCACTAGAATTGTGAGAATCGAAAATGCTTGGTTTCGACTTGAGTATCTGGGACTACCTGACTTTCCTCGTTCTTGGCGCCTTGGTAGCTTCGTTTCTTGCCGTTGCGGTGTTCGTGCTGGGTTTACCAGGGCGCATCGCAATCGCGCGAAAGCATCCTGATGCCGATGCCATCAACATCATGGGCTGGATGGGATTTCTGGCAGTAATACCGTGGATGCAGGCATTCATGTGGGCATTCAAACCTACGAATGTCGTTGATATCCGTTACTTTCCGAAGCAAGAACAGGAGAATATTGGCGCAGAGTTAGCGCAACTTACCGGGAAGCCTATCTCCCCGACAAAACTGCCACTTACAAATCCCAAAACCCGAATAGCCGATGAACATCACGCGGAAAAGTCAACATTATGATGTTCGCCTTCCTCATCACGCTCGTATTCGCACTCTTTGTCTGGTTGGTTTTCTTCAAGTTCAAATGGTTAAAGTTGACCCCTACTTGGGGAATTTTGAGCCTCTTCTTCGTGTTCCATTTATTGCTCACTTTCGTAATTGGCGTCCGGTTCGTGGCTCCGTACTCGCTCAATGTGAAAGTTGTCCAACATACGATTCAACTGATCCCGCGCCTTCCCGAACCTACGCTCGTCACTGCGGTACTGGTCAAACCCGGTGTTCTAGTCAAGAAGGGTCAGCCGCTCTTCCAATTCGACCGGCGCCCTTATGAATACCAAGTGTCGCAATTGAACGCGCAGCTTGAGGCCACTTCGGAAAGTGTGGAGTCTTCGAAGTACAAGGTGGAGCAGCTGAAAGCTGGGCTCGCCTCTGCCAATCAAGAAGTGCTCATGTATAAAGCGGACCTTGATTCTGCCGAACAGAAGATTGTTAGGACGAAGAGCGAACTGGAGTATGCGAAGTATCAACAACAACTGTCGCTGGGTTTGGCGAAAGGCGGGGCTGGTCCAGAAGAAGATGCTCAGAAGTGGAAAGCACAAATGAATGCGGACGAGGCAGCGGTGCTGGAGGCCACAGCCGACGCACAGAGATCCCGGCTCAAGTATCAATCACAGTGGAGAGGCGTCAACACCACGGTAGCGACGGCCAGCGCCGAGCTAAACGAAAGTGAAGCTGCACAGAAGCAGGCTACTGCGACCATAGCTAGCGAACGTGCTCAGCTGGCGCTGGCACAGTACTACCTGGACAACACCCTTATGGTGGCACCCGAAGACGGCTATATTGTGAATCTGCAGGTTGAACCAGGGATGGTTGCGGGGATCGTACGCGTCGGTGGGATCGCTTCCTTCATCGTGGACGGCGATCGCTACCTGTTGGCCAGTTACACTCAGCAGAATCTCAAGTACGTGAAGGTTGGGCAACCCGTTGAAGTAGCCCTTGACCTTTATCCCGGACAGATTTTCAACGGCAAAGTGGACAGCATCTGGTGGGCAAACGGAGAGGGACAATATCTGCCCAGCGACATCATTCCGCAGTTCTATCCGGCAGATCCAGCGAAGCCACAGGGTGAGTTTGCAGTAAAGATTTATCTCAACGACCCCACCAAGGTAGGCTTGCCAATCGGCGCTCAAGGCGCTGCAGCCATCTATGCAGGCAGAGGAGGTTTCGCTGTAGTTCGAAAGATCTCTATTCGCATGCACTCGTGGTTCAACTGGCTATATCCGATGCCCTTTTGATGACGGCCATTGAATCAACTCGAAGACTCAGCAATCGCCCATCGGTGAGACGAATGTCCATCGCGTTAGTGCGCTGTGTCGTGACAAGCTTGGTGGGAATTAGCCTCGCCGGTTGTGCGTTGCACAAGCTGCCCACGCATCCGACGATCGTAAATCAAGCATTGCCAAAGGCCACGCCGCTGCCAGGCACATGGTCCTCTAGTCACAACACCGAAAATGTCGCAGGCGACTGGGTGAAATCATTCCAGGATCCCGGTCTTGAGCTCATCGTCTCCGAGGCGATTCAAAACAATCTCGATCTTCGCCAGTCCGCGGCACGCGTTCAAGAAGCCCAACAGCGGGTCATCGTGGCCGGAGCAAAACTCAAGCCAATGGTGCAAGCGCCTATCTCAGGGGCCAGCACGCTTTCGACCGATGCAGGAAAGACTCAGGAGCTCCAGAGCAGTGGAGTGCTTGCAGGTGTCTCCTGGGAAATCGATGTCTGGGGGCGCGTGCGCTCACAGCACGCTGCAGCGCAGGAGAACTACGAGGCGATCACACTTGACTATGCCTTCGCTCGCCAATCCATAGCTGCGACGGCTGCAAAGAGTTGGTATCAAGCGATCGAGTCTCGTCAATTGCTTATGTTGACACAGCAAACGGTGCAGATCTATATGCAGCTCCTCGAACTGGTGAAAGTGAGGCGAGCTGCAGGAAAAGTGGCCGACCTTGACGTGGACGAAGCGAGCTTCCATCTTAGCGAAGCACGAAGCCAGCTTCTCGTTGCGCAGGGTTTGGACAGCGAAGCGCGGCGTATTTTGGAGTTGCTCATCGGACGTTATCCATCCGCTGAACTAAAAGTGGGAACAACGTTCACGCCTCTCCCTCCAGCGCTGGATCCGGGTGTGCCTTCAACTCTGCTTGAACGGCGACCGGATGTAGCTGCTGCGGAACATAAGGTGTTTGCGGCGTTCCGGACAAACGAAGCGGCGAGGTTGGCCTTACTTCCTCAGTTCACCTTTAGCTTAGAGGGTGGACGTCTTAGTGACCCACTGCTCTCTGTACTAGGTCTTAATCCGTGGTTGCTTCACACCGCGCTGGGTATGCTCGTGCCAATTTATGACGGAGGAGCGTTGCGAGCACAGATTAAGATCGCCACGGCGCAACAAGAGCAATGCGTCGCAAATTTTGGGAGTGTGTCGTTGAGAGCATTCGCCGAGGTTGAAGTTGCTCTCACAAACGAAGAATTGCTAGCAAAACGACTTCCGTATGTCGAAAGTGCGGTTCTCGACCACAGTGAAGCCGTACGGGTCGCCGAAGTGAGATACAAAGCAGGAAGCATGGACCTCCTATCGGTGCTGCAGCTGCAGGAGAGTCTAATCCAAAGTCAAGCAGCACTCATCAAATTGCGCGATAACCAATTTACCAATCGGATCAACCTGCATCTTGCGTTGGGAGGAAGTTTCGACAATCTACCTGCCAACTTGTCGGTGCTGCGAAGCTCCAAGCCTTAGAAAAATGACTATCTGCCTGCAATTTGTCTAAATGTCGCTAAGTAGCGACTTGGCCCTCATCAAGTAGCCTCTGTTACAAGAAGCGGTCGCATCGGGTGTGTCAGTCACATTCTCCACCACTTCTTCGATCGAGCCTTTGCAGATATTCCTCATAGCGCGTCAGACGCTTGGTTTGAGGAGGGCTAATTATGCTTCATAATCCACGCTGACCGGCAATGCGTTACTGGAACTGTTGCGGGCGTTAGTGAAACAAGGAAATTGCTTCAGTACTGAGCGACGCGCGCACTTTGGCCCTCGTCTTCGCATAGCTGATCAGGTCGGCATTGTTTTTTATGCCAAGTCTCCCCATCATGCGGTACTTGTGGAAGGCTACCGTTCGGGTTCGGATACCTAAGCGGTCTCCCACTTCTTTCATCTGCAACCCCTCAGCGATCAGTTGGAGAACACCGTCTTCCCTTGCGGTGATTTCCATCCCATGTTCTTTCCTACCCTTGCGTTCCCAAACCAAACTGTTCACTTTATCCCTGGAAAGGGAATATGACAGATATTGCTCACCTTGCAGAACGCTGCGGATTGCGATCACGAGCTCTGAACCAGCACATGTTTTCACCACATATCCGGAGGCGCCGAGAAGCATGGCTTCAGCGGCAATCTGCTCCGTCGAATGTATGGAAAGATACACAAGCTTCACATTTGGACGCATCGCTTTCAATTGTCTGCCAGCGTCAAGACCGTTCAGGATAGGCATGGAAATATCGAGGACAACGAGGTCTGGTTCCAACTCTATAGCGACACGAAGAAGTTCACGGCCGTCATTGACAATCCCGATGACATTGAATTCTGGCTCAAGAATACTCTTGCAGTTTTCCGCGATGAACTGATGATCGTCTGCGATGAGAACATCGTATCTATGGTTCGACAAATCGAGCCTCGGTATTGGGGCAACGGATCGGTCGATTCTACACCCCTGATAAGTAATCGGTGCCGAGAAAATCCTCCGAACTGCCTGAAATTGGCTTGCTGGGACATGCGGCTAAACGAGGTGATGGTCCGCCGATCGATGTGATCCGCGTCGGGCGTCTCAGTTGAGCACAGGAATCACACCTCTGCCTCAACCGTCGATGTCGGGCGACATGACTTATGGCTGTCGCACGATACAACGGAAGCCGATGTGGGTCATGCTTGTGTCGACCATCTGTGGCTGGCGTGCAGCGGGACGATAGCGAAGACAGTAGTTGGGGGCGCATAAATGGGAACCGCCTTTGACGACCTTGCGAGGAATCTTGATTGCTGGCTGGTTGGCGTCGAAGCTCCTTTCGGGCGAGAGGACGCGAGGATTTTGGGCGGGGCCGCAGCATGGGCTGGCAATGCACTCGTCGGCATGGCGGGTGACATACCAATCGGAGGTCCACTCCCAGACATTTCCAGTCATGTCGTACAGTCCGTAGCCGTTGGGAGGGAATGAACCGACGGGCGAAGTTCCTTCAAAGCCATCCAGCAATAGGTTTTGGAAGGGGAATTCTCCCTGCCAACTGTTCGCCATGGCTTTGCCACCGGGACCATGCTCATCGCCCCAGGCAAATATCTTTCCCTCCAAGCCCCCACGCGCGGTAAACTCCCACTCCGCTTCGGTCGGCAATTGTTTCCCCGCCCACGTGGCGTACGCTTCAGCATCTTCAAACGCAACATGGACGACGGGGTCTTGCGCCATCCGGTCCGTAGACGATTTCGGCCCGCGCGGATGTTTCCAACATGCTCCCGAAGTCCATGTCCACCAGTTGGCGTAGTTGCTCAGGTCGACGGGACCGCGTGCTCTGTGAAAAACCATGGAACCGGGCACTAGGTTCTCGGCCGGAGCGCCCGGATAGTCGGCAGGATTGAGCGGGCGTTCGGCAAGCGTAGTGTAGCCGCTGGCCTCAACGAAGCGTGCAAACTGCTCATTGGTCACTTCGTGACGGTCGATCCAGAAGCCGTCGACGCTAACCTGGTGTACCGGTTTCTCTTCTGGATAAAAATCTTCGGAGCCCATGCGAAAAGACCCCCCGAAGATCCACACCATGTCGGGATGCTGGTCGCTGCGTGCGGCACTAAATGGTTGGATTAATTCATCCGCCATTGAAATTCTCCTTTTCGACCCGGGAAGCACTCATCAGTACTATCGCCTCGCATCTCGACGCGAAGGCTGCTTAACTTGGAGTTGCTCGCCGGCTTTCTATGGTTACAGCCGCACCAGTTCGTGTCAGCTCTACGGAAAGCAACCGTACAGGCAATAGCAAACTTCTAGAATTTGTAGCCAAATCCAATCGAAATAATTGGATAAAATCTGAACGCTGAAAGGTCGTCGCGATACTTGGCCCTCTGGGCCGTAAGATCTTGCTGAAAAGTGGGGTTGTTTCCCACGGTCTGACAGGTCTCGCCAAATTGATCGCAGGTGGAACCGGTGAAACCGAGATCAACGTGTGGATAGCCAACGTAAGCAAAGCCTAATTCCACCGGAATGCTGAAATGTTTATTTGCTTTTCTAGGAACAATATTTCCCCAGCCGACGCTGAAGGAAGGGGCTGCTTTGCTGCCAAGAACCAGGCTGGCGGAGGCGTGAACTGGATCCGTTGCGCTACTGTAGTAGGTCGTGCCGTTCAGGGTGAAACTCTTATCAGGGTTGATGCTGCCCCTGCCTGTGAGCTCATTGCCGTTGTAAGCAAGAAATCCCCCAGTGACGTGAAAGGCCCCTCCGAACGGAAACCAGTCGAGACTGAGCCCGCCTGAAGCGAGCTGAATATCGCCGCCGTAGGTTACGTAGTTGTCTGTAACGGTGGCGTTGTATCTGAAGAAGTATCCGGTGCCGCGCAGATTGAACTTGCGCGCTAGGGGGGTGGCGACATCAAACCCGATACCGCCTGCACCGATCTTCACGTCGACGCCAACTGCGGAGAAGGCTTTCGTCGAGACTTCGCGAACGGGGACGACGTCTGCATTGGCAGCGACCGTTGGGTTCGTCGCGGAGGATAGATTCACTATTGCTGCGGACGACGATTCCGCAGTAGGTGCGGAGCTGACATGGTCCACGACGTCGGTAGCTGAGATCTGAGCAGGGAGTTGACGGGTGAGAAACGCACACAGGATTAGGAGCGATGGACGATAGGCCTTTTTAAAATTCATTTTTATCCGATCAATGCTAGTTTTATACGGCCCGGTGCCGAGCAGCATCGATGCTGCAAATATGACGATCAAGAGGTATCAGGAAAGCGACGCGCGGTGCCCTGGACATGCAGGCGAAGGATCTTCTTGCTTGCTCACGGCAAGCTTGTGTGCAATCCCAACGAAGCGTGGGCTATTCTGAATTAGTCCGATACGCTAGTGTACGCCCCATCGGGAAGTGATTATGCCCGAATAGCGCGAATCCGGCGAAAGACGAAATGCCACCACGTGCAGTTGCCTGGGTTTATTCGTCGGGCATAGTCTTAGAATCGGGTTTCCATGACATCACTTCCAAGGCAACCAGCCGTGCAATCAACACAGTAAGGTACAGTTGGCCCGTCAGGGCCTCCCCAGTTGCCAAGCTGCGGGACACTTGCTTGATTGGCACGATGTCACCGTATCCAAGAGTAGTCAGCGTTGCAAAGCTGTAATAGTACCACTCTGAAACCGAGAAGAGGCTGCCTACGGTGCTATGGAACGAGCCTGGAATCAGTGTATCGACGATCGCGTAACCGTGCGCCCATGCCAAGCCGAGCAATAGATAAACAGCAATTGCTCCCTTGGTCTGCCCGGCCTGATTTGTACCAGTTGAATCATAGGAACTGGATACAAGGAGCTGGCTATGGCAGAGGAAGCGTCACACGGCTGAGCAGGTGGTGAACCTGTTGCGGCAGATCGAAGTGTGCTATTGCGAATGGGAAGACGACGGGTCAGGCGTGCAAGGAAGCTGTGATCACGGAGCAGACGTACTACCGCTGGCGTAAGGAGTACGGCGGGTTGCAGGTGGACCAGGCGAAGCGGCTGAAGGAGTTGGAGCAGGAGAACGCGAAGCTGAAGCGTCTGGTGGCGAACCTGAGCCTGGAGAAGCTTGTGTTGAAGGACATCGCCGCGGGAAACTTCTAAGCCCTGAGCGACGGCGCAGTGCGGTGGATCATGCACAGCGAGCATGGCATGAGCGAGCGGCTGGGCGTGCCGTCTGGTGAAGCAGCCACGCGGCACGCAGCGCTATCGGCCGACACAGCGCGAAGACGAAGATCGACTGACACAAGCCATCGTTGCTCTTGCCGGCCAGTATGGCCGCTACGGCTATCGCCGCATCACGGCGCTGCTGGTGCATGCGGGCTGGAAGGTGGGCAAGGATCGCGTGGAGCGGATCTGGCGTCGCGAGGGGCTGAAGGTTCCGCAGAAGCAGAAGCCACGCGGCCGTCTGTGGCTCAACGATGGATCGTGCGTGCGGCTGCGGCCGGCGCATGCGCAACCATGTGTGGAGCTACGACTTCGTGAGCGTGCGCACGCATGACGGCAGAACGGCGCGAGCCTTGAACCTGATCGACGAGCACACGCGCGAGGCGCTTGTGGTGCGTGTAGAACGGCGTTGGTCGAGCGCGAAGGTGATCGAAGCGCTGGCCGATGTGATGGTGATCAAGGGAGTACCCGAGCATCTTCGTTCGGACAACGGGCCCGAGTTCGTTGCGCATGACCTGCGCAAATGGCTTGCGGACACAGGAGCAAAGACGATGTATATCGAACCCGGTTCACCATGGGAGAACGGCTACTGCGAAAGCTTCAACTCGAAGATGCGTGACGAGTTCCTCAACGGAGAGATCTTCTACTCGATGAAGGAGCTGCGTGTGCTGGCCGAACGCTGGCGCAAGCACTACAACACCGTCAGACCGCACTCCTCGCTGGGCTATCGACCGCCGGCGCCAGAGGCCTGGCTGGCTTCCACTGTCCGGCGGCAAGAGGAGCCGGTCGCTTCGCTCCCAGCTCCTCCTGCCGCCATATCCTGCATCGATACGAACTCAGAGATCGCTGCGCTACACTAACAATCCAACTGGTACAAAACATCGGTCAGGCCAGTAGGGCGTCACTGGGCGCGTGCAGCACGCCATTTCGTAACTTCGGGACTCGTGACCCAGGAGGATTTTCAGCGATTCGACGAGGCCGTGAAGGATGGATTGGCATCCCGCGATTCCGCGACCGCCGAGGTATTGATGGTTATACTGGCTTGCGTCATCACTGCTATCGCTCTGATCTCTACTGCAGTTAATGTTTCCACCTGGTACGCGTCGCGCACGAATTCAGGTGTGACGCTTACGTGGTCTGGCTGGTGGTTTACGTTGTTTTGCGTACCGGTGTTCCAGTTTCTGACGCTGCGTTGGCTTTGGCGGCAGTGCATTTGGGCACAGTTCCTTTGGCGTATGAGCAGGTTGAATCTCCTGCTAGTCCCAACACACCCGGATGGGGCCGGTGGTCTTGCTTTCGTCGGGGGCGCTCAACGCTACTTCGGGATCGTTCTGCTGGCTTACTCATTCGCGGTATCCGGCGTGGCCGCGGAACGAGTGGTTTATGACAGAGTACCGCTTTCGGAATTGGCTGTGCCCATAGCTTTGTACGTTATTCTTGCGGTCCTCGTTGTTTTGGCACCGCTTGCGGTGTTCGCGCCGATGCT
The DNA here is from genome assembly GCA_963796535.1 of uncultured Acidobacteriaceae bacterium. Taxonomy (GTDB): domain Bacteria; phylum Acidobacteriota; class Terriglobia; order Terriglobales; family Acidobacteriaceae; genus Granulicella. Next base: position 270,590 of record CAWCMO010000004.1, on the reverse strand, counting down.
CATAAAAACGAAACAGCGAGGCCTGCTTCAGTACGGGACTTTGGGAACGGAATATACTTTTGCGTTTCACAAGAAATGGATTGTCTCGTCTGGAACGGCAGAGGATTCCCTGCTGGGAACCGGTGACATTCAATCACTTGCTGATTTAGGAAACAGTTTTGGATTCATAGAGAAAATGACCGCCCTGCCGATCAAGGGGCGCACGTTAATCCATTTGGCGTTGGCGTGTCTTATCCCAATGGCCCCTCTTCTTCTCACGGTGATGCCATTCAAGGAGGTTGTGAAGCTGTTGTATAAACTCGTGATGTAAGGTGGAGCACAGAGAACGCCCTCGACTGAGGCGCTCAATCGATCACGCTACGGCGGCCATTCGAGCGAGGACATCTATGACAAGACGAACCATCAGTCTGGCTATTCATCTTCCTCTACTCGTCTTTCTGGCCCCAGGAATATCCGCGCAAACACCGCACCTTACCCGCTCATCCCCCGCAAAACATAAGCAGCCCCAGACCACCCCGCCGGCTTCCGTAGAACCTGTGAAGCCAGCGGAGGTCTCCCCGGTCACCGAGGCCCCAGAAGTCGACCCCTTGGGACGTTCGACTCCGTACGGTTGTGTCATCGGCTTCTTGCAAGCGGTGAGTAGCAATAAATTGGCCGTGGCCGCCCAATACCTCGACACCAAACTACCCGAGCCACAAGCGGAAGTCCTGGCGCAACAGTTGAAGGCGGTCCTTGATTCTGGGCTGTCTTCCAGTGTGAGCAGCTTATCGCGGGAGTCCCGGGGAGATGTTCATGATGATCTGCGTGAAACGCGAGAAAGGGTAGGAACCGCAAAGACGCAGGATGGCGCATTGGAAATTTTCCTGGATCGCGTGAAGCGGCCGGCTGAGCCCTCCATCTGGCTGTTCTCGTCCGACACCTTGAGCAAGGTGCCGGACGCTTATTCTCATCTACAACAATCTGACCTTTCTCGACTGTTTCCCGCGCCGCTCGTCCGCACAGAACTCTTTGACCTTCCGTTATGGCGATGGATCAGCATCGTTGCGGCTATTATCCTGGCCTTCATTCTCTCCACGCTCGTGACTCGCTTGCTGCTTTTGGTGTTCAAAATCTTCTTGAGCAGGCGTCACTTTCAAAACGAAAACCATATCTTGCGACTGCTGAACCAGCCAGTCAGACTTTTGTTGTTGTCGCTAGCTGCGTGGGGCGTCGAGACAGTGTCAGTGTCTGCACTCGGCCGTACCTACTGGACAGCGGGCGCGCGGATACTAGGTACACTCGGGTGCGGGTGGTTCATCACACGCGTCTTCGACATTGCTTCCAACCGCGCGGCGAACCAGTCGCTTACCGCCGGCAAAACCGAGAAGCTTGCAGTCATAACCCTGGCTCGAAGACTGTTCAGAATATTGGTTGTCTTTGCCGTAGTTCTGCTCTTGCTAAGCGGGGCTGGAGTCAATGTCACTGAGATGGTGGCGGGACTTGGCATCGGTGGAATCGCCCTCGCCCTGGCCGCTCAAAAAACCTTAGAAGATTTGTTTGGCGGCATTTCGATCATCACTCGCGAGTCCATTCGCGTAGGCGACTATTGCCGCGTCGCTGATCAGTTGGGAACGATCGAGGATATAGGGCTTTCGGCGACCCGCCTGCGTACCCGCGATCGCACTGTGGTTTCTATTCCCAATGCAAAGATCGCGCAGCTAAGTTCTGAGAACTTCGCCCTCCGAGATAAGTTCTGGTTCCATCACATCCTGTCACTTCGGTACGACACCACCGGTACCCAGATAGAACAAATCGTTCGGAACATTACGGTTCTGCTCGGTGAGGCTAGCGATGTTGAGATGCAGACAGATCGCGTGAATCTTATCGGCCTAAAGCAAGGGGCGTTTCAAGTGGAAATATTCGCCTATATGAACTCCCACACCTACGAGACATCCTTGGTTGTACAGGAACGACTGCTGCTCGGCGTCCTAGCGGTTGTATCTGGATCTGGCGGACATCTGGCTCCTCCCTCCCAGGCTGTGTATCTGGAGGTCAAAGGCGCCGATGAGAATTCGTTTAGCTCGGAATTGAAGACGGATTAGGCCTGGAGTTGTCAATTGCTGATAACAGGCCAGTGTACTCATTGAGGCCGCTCGGACCCCGTAAAGATCGATGTTCCCTGAAGAGGTGTTATCGGCAATAACGGTGAAGTTGCCGAAACCCGACTTTCGACCCCCATTGAGCCGCTCAACTCTCAGGTTGTCCGATCGGAATCAGACCATCCTCGATTGGAAGGGCGCGCTGACATTGATTCGGGTGCCGTTACGGGGGCCAGAATAAATGGTGCACTGGCCCCCTGCAAGATGTATGCGCTCGCGGATGCTTATCAGGCCAAGCCCCGTCCCAAATTTGACCGATTCGACATCGAAGCCTACGCCGTCGTCAGCGACTTCAAGGCTAACTTCTCGACTCGTGCAACGGACTATCACCTGCATGCTCGTAGCGTGGCTATGTTTCAGCGCGTTGTGAATACCTTCTTGCAATATCCGAAAGAAGGTGAGTGCCAATGTTTTATCGAGATCCTCTGTAACTCCCTCGCAGTGGCATCGAATTGGAAATCCGAGCTGCCGAGAGCATTCAAGGCAGTGTGATCTCACTGCGGCGCTCAAACCCAGATATTCGAGAGTTGAAGAGTGCAGATCATGCGAAAGGCGCCCCACCTTATTGATAATGGCGTCCAACCGGCCGACCAACTCTTTTAAGTTCGGCGACTCTCCCTCAGGACCCCCAAATTCCGGCTGCCAACCGCGAAGCATTTGGATTTTGAGCACCGCGAGAGATTGCCCGATATCGTCATGCAGCTCCCGCGATAAGTGCGTACGGTCAGCTTCCTGCGCGTCAATCATGCGGCGGCTCAGTTCTATACGTGCCGCTTCCGAGTCTTTCAGTTGCTGGCGTAAGGACTTTGAGCCTGCGACACTTTTGTCGATCGAAACGAGACCAGGAGGCAATTGGCGTTCTACTGCCCAGGTGGCGAGATTGCCGTTGTAAGCCATATTGTTTCTCCGTTGCTCTTCAGGTCGTGTGCGCTAATCAGGAATCTAGTGGTTCTAGATCCAGAGGGGAAGTCACGCCGCGATGGCGCAGAGGATGATGGAACAGGAGTGGTTACATCGGTGTGTACACCGACTGCCCTCGATTGTTCCCATAGAGTGATCGAAATTCACAAGGGCGTGGCGACGCGTCGACCAAAGTTCTAGCAAGTAACATCCCTAGAAACTAACCTTGACAGTCAACTGTCCCGAGCGCGGGCCGCCGACCGAATACAAAGGGTTCTGGCCACCATCTGACCCGCCAGCACCCATTGTGTAGTTGGTGGTATACCCCGGCATCACTTGGCCGAAGCCGGCTGAACCCGTTGGTCCTGTCCCCCACGAGGTGAAGGGCGCATTTTCACTTCCGGGTGCGCCGAACATCGGGTGGTTGAAAACATTGAAATACTCGGCTCGGATATCGAGATTCACGCGCCGGGTCAGGTTGAATCGCCGCCGCAGCGCGAGATCCGTCTGGTCGATGGAGTATCCACTGCGAAGACCGTTGCGCGGAAAGTTCCCGGTCGCTCCAACTGCCGGCGTGGTAAAGGCATTTGGATTAAGCGCCTTGCCGTTCGGTTGGGTTGGATCCGCAATCCACGAAGGTCGTCCCGCGACCACTTCCGCTTGGGTTGTGTATTCTCCCATGCCCGGGGTTATAACCGAAGCTGTCACGTTGATTGGAGGTTGCGACGTGATTCTCAGAAGGCCATCAACAGCCCAACCTTTGAGGATGGCACTACGTAAGGCGCCCGAGGACGGAGACGGAATTTCGTAAGAAACCGCGCTTGAGAAGGTGTTCCGTAGATCGAAGTCGCCAGGCGACAGCGGCGGCGGCACAATCTGGCTGATGTTTGGTGCAACCAATCCACTGGTATCACTGGACCCAAGGTCGCTGGTCCTGGAGAGGTTATACGAGACGAGTGCTTGGAGCCCACGAGACAGTACCCGTTGGAACTGGACCTGGAGCGCATTGTAGCGGGAATGCCCCAGGTTATGGATCGCAATTATATCACCCTCCAAGCCAAGATCTAGAAAGGCTGGCGGCAGAATGTAGTCCTGGCGAAGAAGCCGCCTGCCGTCCGCCCCTACATAGGTTGCGGTGAGGGTTTGCTTGGAGCCCAATGCCCTTCCGATTGCAGCGTTCCACTCCATGGTGAACGGCAGCTGAAGGTGGGGATCGAACGCCGCGATATACAAAACACTTGAATCAATCGTTGTCGAAAACGGCGGCGGTTGGAAAAGGACGCTGCTCGGATCGAAGGGCCCCTCGGCAACACGGTCGCGATCATAAGGAAAATTCGAAGCGGCAACACCCGCATCGCCGTAGCCTAAGTCGTAGAAGAGGCCGTATCCTCCTCGCAGCACTGTTGTCGGCGTGACCTGGTAGGCCGCGCCGACTCTGGGCGCAACGTTGGTGTACGTTGTGCTCCAGAGCCTCCCGGGTACGACTGCGGGAAGGAGCGAATTGAAGATTCCCTGTGTCACATAAAGAGGCTGCCGTGATGCCCCCGAAGGCGGCGAGTTGATCTCCCACCTGAGCCCGTAAGTGAGAGTCAGTCGGCGCGAGGCCTTCCACGTGTCTTGCGCGTAGAGCGAGTAGTTGTCAATGTTGACGGTGAGGTGATCGCTCGCGTCGAGCTGGATATCGTCGGCTGTTCCAGCAATCAGCGAACTAAAGGTGGATGGGAAAACCGACCAGCCTGTCGAATCCCCGTTTGTAGGGCGCAGGTGCCGATAGTCGATACCAATTTTCAGTTGGTGCGCACCAAGGGTCCACGAGAAATTATCGACGAAATTCAGCTGCCGCTGAGTATTGAGGCTTAACGCTCCCACTCGCACTTCACCGCCGTTGGGAAAATAGACCAGCGCCTGCCCCATATTCGGGCTGTAGGGAGGGGGGAAGATTACTGAGTTGGAAGGAACAACTGCTCCATGGAAGTCAGTGAGATCATGAATGACGGTGCCTGTTGCGCGGCTCCAGTTCGCGCGAAAGTCGTTTACCCTAGTGGGCGCAAACCTAACCGTGACGCCCACGGTAGCGGTGTCGGTCGCGACGTTATCGACTAATTCTTCTTCCCAGTTTCGGATCGACGCGCTGGATGGAGCATGGTCGTAGCGGCCAAACAGCGTGACCTTCTGATTAAGGTTGTAGTCCACACGCAGGCTGGTGGCGTTGAGTTCTGACGGATCGGAATACGCAACGGTGAGGGGGGCAAGGCATGGATTAGTGACGTTGTCGCACGTGGGATCGACCAGCGGCCCGGTTGGGACCGGCAACGCATTTATATATGGCTGATAAACAGGGGAAACCGCGTCGCGGGCAGACGTCGTGTAGAAAAATGACGATGCGGTCTCAGGCAGCAACAGTCTGAGCCCTTCGTACGAAAAGAAGAAGAAGACTTTATCCCTTCTGAATGCACCGCCCAACGTCCCGCCAAAGTCATTCTGGCGCAGAGGCGGCTTGGGAAGTGGCGACTTATCGAACCAGTTTCGGGCGTCAAAGACTTCATTCCGCAGATAGTCGAATGCAGAGCCGTGATATTGATTCGTACCCGACTTTGTAACGATCGAAATCTGGCCGCCGGGGCTTCGCCCGAACTCGGGAGCATACGTCGACGTCTGAACCCGAAACTCTTGCATCGCATCGACCGACACCAGCCCATTGGTGCCTCCGGCGGCGGTGAAGGCAGGTGTTGTTCCGCCCAAGGTCTGCGTGATGCTAAAGTCTGGGCTTACACCAAAATTCGCGCTAACGCCGTCCACCATAAAGTAGTTCGCGTCGGTGCGCTGTCCGTTGACGGCAAACTGATTGTCCGCGAGTCCCGTGGCCACAAACATCACACCGGGTGTGAGCGCAATCAGGGACTGAAAGCTACGCCCATTCAACGGCATATTATCGACGAACTGCTGATCGACGACCGTGCTGACTGTCCCAGAAATCGTGTTGACGTAAGCGTTGTCGCCTTTAACCGTGATCGACTCTCCAACAGCTCCAACCTGCATCCTAAAATTTCGGCTTAGTAGATCCTGAACGTTTACGGTCATATTAGTAAGCGCGATCTCTCTGAACCGTGGCTTCTGGACTACAAGACGGTAATGTCCGGGCTTTACGCTGGTGAAAACGTATAGCCCCGATCCATTGGACGATTGGCTTACATCCGTATTCGTTTCGACATTGGTCAGTCGGATCGCGGCGCCGGAAATGAGAGCGCCCGATTGATCGGTAATGTAGCCAGAGATCGTCGCCGTATCTGTCTGGCTGAAGGCCCGACCAACGCAACACAATATCCCGATCATCACGAGTATGAGCCAACGGGATTTCTGCAGGCCAGCTGGGTCCCTCATCGGGGTAATCTTATCCCCTTAACCGCTTATCCAAAACTGCGAAACAGTGAAAAGTCGCTCCTGGAGATAGGACTAGGCTGCCACTATCCTGAATCGCCGCTCTTCCATTCCCATGGATCAAGGATGATTCGGTGGCGTCCCGAGAAAGGCCGTCAGGATTTTCTGCCCTTTCGGTTTCTCGCCGGCAGTTGGCGTTGGCTCCAGCGTCACATATACTGAGTCGATCTGCGCCAGAACCTTCGCATCGTTCGATTTGAAAACCCACCGTCTCTGCTCTGGGTCGTCAAGATGAAGCGATCCCAACGCGAACGTCGTGTTCGGATCGCCCTCCCGATGTCCCCAGGCGTAGAAGGTCTTAGTTCCCTTCGCACCCGCCAGGTCGTAGGCATAAAAGATCAGGGACTTTCGTTCGGTGTAGAAGATTCGGCCGAAAGGCTTCTTAACGCCGTTGTTGGTGACATCGGCCACATCAATGATGTGCAGATTCCGGGAAGCAATCACATCCCGCATTTCGCTGCTGGATGAAACTTCGGTTAGTGCCTGTTCCCGTTGCGCGGCTGTTCGCTGATCTGCAAGCTTGCCCTCCAGTTCACGCATCTGAATCTCGGTCGCAGCCAGATCGGCAGTTTTTGCATTTTCTGCTTGCCTCGAAGAACGTAGCTCCGCCTCCGCCGAAGTGGTCGCATTCTGTTCTTGCTCCGCGCGCGCTTTGAGTTGAGCAATCTGACTGGCATCCAGATCTCTGCCGCTTTGCAAATCAAACATCATCTTCCTCAATCCCTGCGCATCAGCTAATGCTCTGGTGCGCTCTAGTTCAGAGGTCGCCAGCTTTTGTTCCAAAGCGGATTGCGAATTCTGTGGGACTGGAACACGTGGCTGTCCGGCTGCAGCGGCATTGGAATCCAAATGCGAAGAGTGGGCTAGCTCTGATCGAAGGGCGGTCTTCGGGCTGTCCGTTTCGCGTCCATGGCGGTAGTCCCCAGTCTTGAAGCCTAGGAACGCAGCCATGAGAGCCATCGCTGCGATAGCCCAAGCTGGCGTCGGCCTACGGAGCATCTCGAATATTCCGAACGCGGTTCGCGGTGGCGCAATTTTCGCACGAACCTCCGCAGAGAACTGTGCTCCGGCGTCCTGCAACGCTTCGAGAATCTTCGTTCGTAAAACGGCGTGCTGACCATGCATTTCTTGATCCTGCTGTAGCGCCTGGGTCAACCAAACGGAATTGATATTCTGCATCTCCTGACGCAGCCCTTGACAGTGGATGCACTCCTGGAGATGGGCGTTGAATTCAGCGAAGTCTTCAGGTGAAATCTGCCCGGCTGCCGCCAAAACACACCACTGTTCGTATTTGGCATGCTCAAGCATTCGTTTCTCCAATCTCTCCTTTAGATTGTTGTCGTTTCGATCGCTCGGGTTGCCCTGCCTTCTCCGACAGGGCTTCACGGAGTCGCATCATCCCTCGATAATAATGATGTTTCGCGTTGGACAGCGTTTGTGCAGTCCTACCCGCCAACTCCTCAAAGGTGAGTCCCTCGAACGAGATCAGCTCGACCGCTGCCCTTTGATTCGGATTTAGAGCCTCCATCACTTCCTGCACAAGCCTCGACGACTCTCCGGCGCTGAACCTATGATGGGTCGCACCCGGAGCCATAGAAAAGGCCACGACGTCGTCTTCGACATCGACCTGATCGTAGAACTGCCGGCGTTGCAAGTGATAACGACGATTGATGGCCTTTGTGTAGGCTAATTGAAGAACCCAGACTTTAAGTGTTCCCCGTAGCGGGTCAAAAAGTTCCACTTTTTGGAATAAATCCAGAAACACAATCTGGACAACATCTTCCGCCTCGCCTGCGTCATGGACTATCCTCTTAGCGACGCTCCAAACCAACCGTTGATAGCGGTCCACGATGATCGCAAGGGCGTCATGGTGGCCTGACCGCAAATGCGTCATCAACTCTTCGTCGGTTGACTTCTGTAACGCACCATATTCCATTGGATTACTGGTCCCTCCACACGCGCCCAATTTTTCATTTTATTGGGAACTATCAGGTTCGCACGCTGTATACGACAATGAATGGTCTACGGAGAGCCTCAAGACAAACGTAGCTACTTGGGTCCAATTACATGTTTTAGGCAGCGCCTCGACCGACTGACAGTGATGACCGTCTCGCGTTCCGGGTTCTTTGCAGTTTACTTCTAGCTTTGATTCAGCGGCATTGCTTTGAGGAAAGCGGCGTATACGAAACTCAACCAGCAGGCAGGCAGCGCTACCTCTCTATGCATACGAACTTTCATACTGTTCATCAAAGTCGGAGCAGGCGATATGGCCCCCAAGCGGTTACGTCGTCTTTTAAATGGGCGTTTCTATTGATCCAAAAAGCTAGCGTTATCACCACGAGTAGCACCTAGACTCACTGCAGCGATTGTCCCTGGGCGACGACGAGTTTGTAGGCGACGTAATATTTGTAGATGTTGCTGACGTATTGGACCGTGATGGGGCCCACGCTTTGGCCGACCAGCAACTCGACGTTACCAAACCACTTGTTCGGGTCCAAGCCAGCCGCTGGCGCTTTCTTGCGGAGATCTGCGATGCGATTCGGGCCGGCGTTGTAGGCTGCGAAGGTGAACAGTAGACGGTCAACAGGATCTATTTTGGGGTCATTGAAGTATTTGTCTGAGATATCACGCAGCTCCTTGACCGCTGCGTGAATATTGCTATCGGCCGTCGTGACGTCGGGAATATTGATGGGGGCGGCGGCGGCGAGGGCCGGTTTCAACTGCATGATGCCGACAGCGCCGCCGGGGCTTCGCGCGGCCTGGTTCAGCATCGACTCCTGATAGCCTTGCGCGACAATCATCAGATAGTCGAATCCGTATTGGCCTGCGTACTTCTTGAAGTAGGCGACGGTCTCGTTGAATTTTTTGAGTTCGGCTTCGGAGGTCGCATTCTTCACGAATTGATCCTTCTGGAGATAGCGCCGGACGACCGTATTGCCGAAGGATGTTCCGACAGCGCGCGTCTTGATGAATTCGTCCAGGAGCGATTTTAGTTGGGGATTGTTCTTTCTGATCGCCCACGCTAGCTGGCCTTCGTCGCCGATGACGAGGGTCGGATAGGGTTTGATGTTGGGCAGGACCTGTGACCAGAGATCGGCGCGCTGGGTGGTGGTGACGGTCGCGGGAATTAGGCCCGCGTTGACCATTTCCAGCAAGTCTTCGTCCATCAGGCTCTTATCAGAGTTCTCTATCTGGATCATGGGCTTGCCTTGCTGCTTCAGTGAGGCGTTCACGGTGTTGAGGCTTTGGGAGTAGGTGGTGAGCGGGTTGACGAAGATTTTCTTGCCGGCAAGATCACTGAGAGAGGTGACAGGTCCGAAGCGGTTGCCGGTGACAACGATTTGTTTGACGTCGGTCTCAATGGGAAGAGTGAAGGCGACGCGCTGCTGGCGCGCGGGCGTGACGACTAGTCCGAAGGCAATGACGTCGCCGACGCCGTCGTTTAAGGCGGCCTCGACTTGATCAGGGCGGACGGGGATGAAGGTGATGTCGACGTGTTGCCGCTTGGCGCGCAGTTTTTCATTGAGGAATTGCTGAAAGGTGTTGAGCGCCTCATAGTAGATGCCTTCGGGACGTCCGTTGACGTAGAAGAAGCCCGTGCGGCTGTAGAGGACGAGCGCGCGAATGGTCTTGCGCTGGACCATGGCGTCGAGGTCGTCGGTGTGACGCTCGAAGGTCAGGGGCAATGCGGCTTGTGAGGGCCCCTTAGGATGCGCGGTGTCAGGTACCGACTGAGCAGAGGCTGGCACCCATATTGGCCCCATGCAGAAAAATAGAAGCAGCAACCGAAGCGACGGTATGCTCGCTTGCATACGACCAGTGGCGGTTCGTGAAAGCATGTAGCACCTCGTACTCATCGATTGTGATCCTATACCCGCACCAGCGACTCCAGCCGAATGAATGAGTTTTCGCCCCGCGACAAAATCGCAATTCGCATTTCGGGTCAGCGGTTCATCACTCCGTTTTCGCTCGTCTATACTCCAGTCCCCTGACTTAGAACTGCCCAAACCGGAGAAAAACGGATCGGTCTATCAAGGTTCAATAATTTCCCGCGTCTGAGAATCTTTTCCGCTGTGGTTAGCGATGCATTAACCAACTGGCCGCAGGCCAGTCCGCCGGGGATGGTGAACCCTACACGGACTGGTAGTTTTACTAGTATCAGAACGGCTCGACCTAGGCGTACAGTAGGAATGCGAATGAATTCATAAAGCCATTCCGCGTCGAGAACTCCGTCCCAGCCTGCGTGCGAACAATCTGGTGCGCTTCGAGCTCCGAGTCGGCGCGCCACTATTCAGCCGCGGCTGCCCGCTCATTTCAGAGGAGCGACACTGTTCGTACGAGTCCGTTAGCAAAATCTGTACTGATTGGATAAATGTGAACTTCAAGAGGTCACACGTTTCATCGCTCGTGGTTTTTTCTGTTTTGCTGGGCCGTCCTCTCTTCGCACAGACCTTTGCAGCCCCCAAAGTTGCGGAGTTTGTCGCCCCTACACCCGTCGCGCTCTCGTCTTCTACTTCCCCAGCCTCACCGGGCTATTTTCCCGCGCCAAAGCTGACGGCCGATGTCGCGGACGGTCCCGTTCCACCTCACGAAACTGCGAATAAGCCCTTTTCTGCGATCGGTGTCGACGTAAAGATCGGTGCGGGCGGCATCGGGTTTGATGTAGCCACTCCCCTTGCGCGCAAGTTCAATCTGCGCGGAACCGGTTACTTCTTCAGGTACAACACCACCATTACAGAGAACTACGTTTCTTATGGTGGGGATATCCAGCTCGCCTCGGGGGGCCTCAGCCTCGACTGGTTTCCATTTGCGGGGTCATTCCACGTCACCGGTGGGTTTCTCGCATACAACGGCAATGAACTCACCGGTAGAGGCAGCATTAATCCCAACGAGAGCTTCACCCTCAATGGAAAGACTTATTACAGCAGCGCAACAGATCCAGTCCATGCCTCCGCCAGCCTGGTTTTGGGCAGCAAAGCCGCTCCTTCCTTCAGCGTCGGCTGGGGAAACATTGTTCCAAGAAAAGCAAACAAACACTTCAGCGTTCCGGTCGAACTAGGTTTCGCTTACGTTGGGTATCCTCACGTTGATCTCGGTTTCAACGGCTCCACCTGCGATGCCTTGGGCGAGGCCTGCCAGACCGTGGGGAACAACCCTACCTTTCAGCAAGACCTTGCGGCTCAAAGAACCAAGTACCGGGACGACCTCTCGGCGTTTAGGTTTTATCCGATTGTCTCGATCGGCTTCGGGTACAAGTTTTAGAGCGAACAGTGCCAAGAATAGAATGATCGATCATGTTGTCGCCGTGTACTACTCAAAACGTCCAGTCCGGAAGTTGCTGGCGAATGTGTCGGAGCAAATCAGCCGGGTGAAGCGGCTTCGCTAGGAGACTGAAGTCATACCCCTTCTCGCGAGCTACACAAAGAAGGTCCAGTGTTTGTGCATGCCCAGAGAAGAGCATTATCTTGCAGTCGGGACATTCGTTTTTAAGCGTGATGGCGAGGTCCACACCGGAGAGTTTGGGCATCATCACATCCGACAAAAGCATGTCTGGCGCTTCAACGCGGGCGGCGTCCAGCGCTTAAATCGGGTTCGTGAAAGGCTTTGCGGCTAAGCCATTCTTGCGCAAAATCGCAGCCAGCGTCTCAGCGATAATGTGTTCGTCATCGACAATGAAAATGCTCGGTAGATTATCTTGCACGTAGACCTCGATCGAGCCAGCGTAGCACCGATATATTTCGCTTTCAGTCCGATACCGGACACAAGCAAATTGCATCCGAGGCAGTGCTCACACTCCTGAGCCGCGTAGCAGATTGAATAGTAAGACATAAGCGATCTCCGCGCTGCGCTCCGTGTACCGCAACGGAATTAGATCTCACTATGGACTTCGTGTATGGAGGACTCAGGCGGCTCGCCTGGACCCTACCCAGTCATTTCGTCCGCATGAGAGGAAAATGTACGGCATGCCAAAAGGACCGCTTGCTCATGCAGATGTTAGTCCACACCGGAGTCGTCACCAATTAAGTCATCGTGACGATCGATCCGTCGCATCTCTTTCTGGCGTGGTCAACATGAGGACTCTGCCCGGGGTTCAATAAAAGTGATAGAACCGGCAACCGCAGTATCGGCAACGGAATGGGAGTACACGCAGGAGACTCAGAAAGTAATCAAGACGACTGGCACGTGCGCGTCTGACGTAACCGTCCGTCTTGCAGACGCGACAAGTTTGCAACATCTCACGCATCTGCCCTCGTGCAAACCAAAAAGCCCCAAGGAAAAGGGGCCGGAGTGTCACAATTTCCATTGATGCGCCAGTCTAACCATTCCTGCGCGTCCTTAGCAAATCAGCCGGATCTTCTGACTTTCACCTCGCACGCTGGCATGTCCGATTGCCTTGCTAGTTTGTCGTTCCAGGTTGATGTATTCGCGCTTAGGTCTGAGTTCAGGCAATTCTTCCGCCACATATCCTGTGATCGTGCCATCCGAGAATGTCACAATGAGACCATCTTCGCTGTCACTATCGAAATATTGGTTTTCATGGGCACAGGATAAGCCCGATCTAGCATCTGGTCTGTGCGCCATTACTCATCGCTTCAAAATTCGAATTGATCTTCCGCGAGATTTAGGTATCTTCTTGACGACAACATCACAATAGATGAGCCATGTATCGGGATCGAGCCATGTATCGGGATAACCGAGCCCGATTGTTCAATCTGCTGTCAAGCAACTCCGCCCATATCGTCTCCCTTGTCTCATCAACACCACCTCCAGATCAGATAGTGTTGCATCGACCCGTTGAGACCGCCCGACTTTCGAGGAAGTTCGTTTGAAAGTGGGCCACCATTTAGGACAGCATTTCTTTTCGTATGGGTGCGGAACGCTCCCAAATTGGGAAGGCTCCTTCGCTGATCATTTACTCCGTTTCCTTTCTGGGAACTAGGTGGGTTGGAGTTAGTATTTCCCGGTTCGGCCTGAGTTCGATTAACTCTTCGACCACATATCCAGCGATCGTGCCATCCGAGTATGCAACGATGATGCCATCATCGCCGTCTTTAGCCACTGTCAGAATGGTGATAGGTTCTGCCATACCGCCAACCTAACCATCTCGGTGATCGTTGTCTGTTCAATATGGATCATTGCGCTGGGGCATGCCTCGGAACCCGTCAGCAGCTTCTGTTGTGGCCTGAGTACTCCTGCAAAACGGTGTTTTCCCAAACTGCGGCGAAGTTGCCGAAAACGTGACTTTGCAGGAGCTACGTTAGGATCTCACTATGCACGCTGCTCTTGCCCACGTTCTCATGCTCGGGTTCGCCGCTACGATGGCACGGTTCGGCTGGTTTATGGTTCACAATCCGGAGCGCGCCTGCCGCATCTTTCTGTTTGGACAAGAGCCTGCCTTCGGGAAGCGATTCGCTATCGCTTGGAGTCGGACAGCTGGCTGGATGTTCACGGCTGGCGGGTGTTTTGGCACGGTGTTCTATCTTGTTCTAATCCCTATCGATCTCTTCCATTCACGCTAACCGAAGGATGAAGATAGGCCTGACTCCGCCAAAGGGCGTTACCGCCCAAAAGCGAAGTTTCTCAAAACCCGACTTTCAGGGAGGTTCGATGAATGGGTTGTTGATCAGTCAACACAAACGCTTCACCGTACTCGACTTGCCCGTCGTCTAAAGAACTTGATACCGTCGTGTCGCTGAGTAGAAATAGCGACCAAATTACTCGCGGAGTCGCGAAAGGAACTTCATATACCCATGTTTCGAGCCACCGGTATGCTTCTCGCCATCGCAGTCTCCGCATGTATGCGTAGCGCCCAGGCAGTGCAATATCAAACAGAACTGACGGCGGGCACCAGCGGAAACCTCATCCTCGAAAACGATGCACGAAGTTCCATCGAGGCGTTCCACTATAAGGCCCAATGCGGTAACGGTGCCACGGAAGGCAGCCAGGACATCCTCGGCATTCAGAACGGTCAATTTCTAGGCATCGTGGGAGACCGGCCACAACACGGTCCAGTTAGGCCCTGGGAGAGAGTCACCTTCCGCGAGAACTTTTACCCGAACTCCAGCGGTTGCGAGTGGAAAGTAGAGGTTACCGCGGTCCTCTTTTCGGACGGCAGCTACGAGGGCGACAAAGCACAGGCAAGGGCCATGCAGGCCAGGCGCGATGGGATCGTCGCCGCCGTCGGCTACTGGAGGGCGAAGATGAATCCTCCGCCGATCAAGTCTTCTGACTTCGAGCCTGCTGGCATCGGATGCGAAGGGCCGAAGGACGATTGACCAGGCAAACGCCTGGGCATCGAAATGCTTTCAGGGAACGGACGAATCTTGTAGCTATTGGCAAGGCAGACAGCTTGTCGACTTGAATATAGCGAACGACATCGAGCGCAAAAAGATCAATCCTGATCCCAAGTTCACGTCGCCGGTCGAAATCCTCGATCGGTGGCAAGAAGTATTGGATAGAAACGAAGCCCTGAGAAAGCTAGACGCAATTTTTCTCCTACCTGCAGGAATCGGCGAACAGGCATTAGCTGCCGGACCCGCTAAGCGCTGACAGAGTCGCCTCCAAAACAGCCGGATAGTAATCCTCATAGCTCGGCTTATCGAAAGCAATATCGTCATTCCTTGAAAACGGCGTTACTGAGATGGTCCGCCGCTTGATTCCTCAGCCACTGTAGAGGGATCGTGGTGGCAGCTTCTAACAAGGAGATCATCGACATGCAGATTCGCTCCGTAGGGATTGACCTTGGCAAGACGACGTTTCACCTGGTAGCGCTTGACGATAACGGCAAGGTGCTGCTGAAGAGGAAGTTCACCCGGAGGCAGCTGATCACGTTCACGGCGAACCTGCAGACTTCCCTGATCGGGATGGAGGCATGCGGCGGAGCCCACTTCCTGGGTCGCGCGTTGCGAGCGCAGGGTCATGATGTGAAGCTGATCCCCGCTCAGTTTGTGAAGCCGTTCGTGAAGTCGAACAAGAACGACTTCCTTGATGCCGAGGCCATCGCAGAGGCAGTGGATCGTCAGAACATGCGTTTTGTTCCGATCAAGACAGACGACCAGCTTGACCTGCAGGCATTGCATCGAGTGCGCGATCGCCTGATCGCGCGAAGAACCTCGGTGATCAACCAGTTGCGTGCCTTCCTGCTGGAGCGGGGTTTGGTCTTTGCCAAGAGCCCGGCCAAGCTTCGCGAGCGTATGCCGGAGATCCTTGAGAACGCCGACGAAGGTCTCACTCCGCGCATGCGGAACCTGCTGGCCATGCTGTGGAACGAGTGGAAGGATCTAGAGCTTCAGATCGAAGAGATGAACGATGAAGTCGAACGGATCGCTTCGAGCGATGCGGCATGCATGCGGCTGCGGCAGATCCCCGGCATCGGCCCGCTGGTCGCAACTGCGATCGTGGCCGCGATCGGCAACGGAGCAGCCTTCCACAAGGGACGAGAGTTCGCGGCCTGGCTGGGACTCGTGCCGCAGCCAGTACTCGACCGGCGGCAAGGCCAAGCTCTACGGCATCAGTAAGCGCGGCAACATCTACCTGCGCAAGATCCTCATCCATGGAGCACGCGCGGTCGTGCTGCGATCCAAGCGAGACCGGATCGCGATCGGTGATGGTTGACCGCACTCGAAGCCAGAGCGCCACGCAACGTGCTTATCGTCGCGACCGCCAACAAGCTGGCACGGATCGCATGGGCCGTGCTCTCGACTGGCCAGGACTATCGGGCAGTCCAAGCCCCAGTTCCCGCCTAAGCTAACCGTAACCGTCAAGATCAAGCTCTCCCACCAAGGTCTGCACCGGACGAGTAAAGATGAAAGAACAGTCAAAACGGCGTACCTGAAACCTGATTTCTCAAATGGCTCTTAAACAGCCGAGGGGTTTTGCAGGACAGGTACGCGGCGTATCTCATCATGGCCAGGAGATTAATTCTCCACAAACAGGCCGGATACATTGACGCAGACTTTCCTTCATCCACAAACTTTTCCCTTGCAGTCGCGCGGCGGACCATACATTTGGGAAACTTCGAAAGCGTTGTAACCTTGGCCGCAGTCAACTACCGATTAATCGCCAATGTTTCCCATAGCCACCAACCCACAGGTCAGAAGGTTGTCTTTCGATGGCCGTCTTCAAATAACTGAAGTTATGGCGTTATGGCTCCGGAGATACGACTCTAACCTACAACTCTGCGGTAAGAAGTTTGAAGTTCTTGGAGGATGCTTTGCGCTCACGCAGAGCGCGGTCCCCACAATGAATTCACGCCGCTCATTGCTAAGACAAAAGTGCCACCAAAGTGCCACCAGAACCAAAAGGGCAAACGAAGGACTCCGCGCGCTTCGAGTCAACTTATTGATTGTAAGAGAGATATTGGTAGCGTTACCGGGGCTCGAACCCGGACTCTTCGCCTTGAGAGGGCGACGTGTTAACCAGTTACACCATAACGCCATGAACGGATGGGGAATCCGCTGCGACTTGGTAAGTATAGCAAAGATAGGTTAGGCGGAGAAACCCTGGGTACGGTTCCTTGCGGCTTAATATCGGTGGGGTTGCGGGCGAAATACAGGGGTGTCTCCGCTGCGGTCAGCGACCTCCGGTCGAGATGACGGGACCTGTGGTTCGGCTCCGGTCGAGATGACGGAGGCTGCGGCTAGAGGCCTAGTTTTTTTACTTCGTCGTTGTAGTACTTGCGGTAGAGGATGTCCCATTCCTGGGAGCCTTCGGGGATGATGCGGCGCTGGGAGGCGATCTTCTGGCGGGCAGCGGCGTCGATCTTGACTTCTTCGAGGAGGAGCTTGGTGAGGGCTTTGCGGGCTTCCTGGCGGATGGTGTTGCGGTCTTCGAGGAAGTCGACTTCGTCAATCTCGGCCAGGGTGTCGGCGACGGTGTGGGCCAACTTGTTGAGCTTGTCGTCGGAGATGCGGGTGGTGTTGGTGGACTTGATGTCGGGTGCTCCGCGCATGGCACTCATAGGACCGCCTTGTATTTGCGAGCGAGCTCCTGCTTCACTTTCTTGAACATCTCGGGGTAGCTGGCTCCGGTTTTGAGCATGTCGTCCTGGAAGGCTTCGAGGATGACGCGGACTTCGTCATTGATGCGATCCTCGAGGGCGAGCTCTTCGATGAGGGCGGCAGAGAGCCGTTGATCGACCAGGGCCGGCTTATCGGTCTTGATCATCTTTGTCGCCACCAGGTGTTTGCTGGTCTGGCGGGCAAGGTAGCTAACGTAATCTTTCGAGAAAATCATGGGCAAGATTAGGTTAGCACGCAGGTTTCACTTCTCGCGGTGCGGGCAGTGGTCGGTATTGATGCAAGCGTCGGGAAGGCGGAGGCGCTCGACGGGGCGGCCGTGGAGGAGGTGCTCCTGAACGATCTCTTCGGCGTCGCTGGGGTCGGCGAAACCGTACCAGACGGCTTCGGGGTAGACGACGAGGACGGGGCCGTGCTCGCACTGATCGAGGCAACCGGCCTCGTTCACGCGGACGCGGTGCTTGAGGCCGGCAGCCTTGACGGCATCCTTGAGGGCGCCGCGAAGTTTCTTGCTGTGTTTGTGGCCACAGCTGGGGCGGGAGGCGGAATCGTCGCGCTCGTTGAGGCAAACAAAGAGGTGATGTTCAAAGACTGGCATAGGTAAAGATAGGATGCTTGCGGGGCCACAGAGATGCGGCACGGGGCGCGTATTGCGTGCGAGAATATAGGTTATGGCATTTGATGATTTGACAGCAGTAAAAGACGACATGATCGCGTTCATCTCCGGGCATGGAATGCGGCGGATGAAGAGCTTTGTGCCGGAAGATGTGCCGACGGTTTTGTTTGAGGAAGACGACGTGGACGGGTGGAAAGACTTCGTGGAACATGCGAAGGCGGCGAATGCACCGTTCATTACGATGAGCGATGTGATCCTGGAGCCGGAAGATGTGTCGACGCTGATCGCGCAGGTGCGGGACCAATCGTATCCGGATGGGGATTCGGGCGAGTTGGAGGAGGCGCAGAGTCTGATGGGGCATGTAGGCAAGACGGGATATCTGCAGCTGGGATTCGCGCAGGGTGGGGTGATCTTTTTGTATGAGACGGCGACGGAGTGGTATGACCTGTTCCAGGAGCTGATGGAGTCGGTATCGGAGCTGGGACACATTATTGTGGATGACCGGGACGAGGAATAGGGCAGAGTGTAGGGGATAGAGTGTAGAGCGTAGAGAAGACAGAGCAGGCGGCGTTGCGGTGGATGTGAGGCAAGAACGGTGGGTGGTCGCGGCCGGGGCGAGTGAGGCTTCGGCGGGGCTGGCGCGGGCGCTGGGGGTTTCAGAGCCAATTGCGCGATTGTTGATCTGCCGGGGATTCGAGACAATGGAGGCGGCGGAGGGGTTTCTGCGGCCGGGGCTGGGGCAGTTGCATGATCCTTACAAGATGCTGGGGATGGCGGCGGCCGTGGCGCGGTTGCGAGCGGCCCTGGAGAAGCGCGAACCGGTGCTGATCTATGGGGATTATGACGTGGATGGGACCGTGGCTACGGTGCTGCTGAAGACGGCGATTGAGCGGGCCGGGGCGGCATTGGGGGTGGCGGCCGATGTTAGATATCACATTCCGCATCGGCTGCGCGAGGGGTACGGGATGCAGGATGCCCGGATTGAGGAGGCGGCGAAGGAGGGGGTGCGGCTGGTGGTGAGCGTCGACACCGGGATACGCGCGTTTGCCGAGGCGGAGGCAGCCAAGCGGGTGGGGATGGACTTGATTGTCACCGATCATCATCTGCCGGATGGGGTGGCGGGAGTGCCTGAGGCGCTGGCCGTGCTGAATCCGAACCAGCCGGGGGATGGGTATCCGTATAAGGAGCTGTGCGGTGCGGGCGTGGCGTTCAAGCTAGCGCAGGCGTTGCTGGAGAGTACGGCTGCGGATGACGAGGGGCGAGCGCGGCTGCGGGAGAAGACGCTTCCCTCTTTTCTGAAGCTCCTGGCGATTGCGACGATTGCGGATGCTGTGCCCCTGACGGGCGAGAATCGGGCGATTGCGTCACTGGGGCTGGTGGAGTTGCGCAAGCCTTCGCAGGCGGGGCTACGTGCCCTGATGGAGCTGGCGCAGATCGACTTGGCGCGACCTATCTCGGCGACGGATGTGGGATTTCGGTTGGCGCCGCGGATCAATGCAGCAGGGCGGATGGATATCGCTTCGGATGTTGTGGAGATGTTTTTGACCCGGGATGAGGCGGTGGCGCGGGTGTTGGCGGAGAAACTGCATCGGCTGAATGATGAGCGACGGGCGAGCGAGGCAGAGGCGCTGCGGGCGATCGAGGAAATGATTGAGGCGATGCCACAGGAGTTGCCGGCTTGTCTTGTGCTGGACGATGCTGCGATGGGCTCGGCATGGCATCGGGGGGTGATCGGGATCCTGGCGTCGCGGGTGGTGGATAAGACGGGGAGGCCAGCGCTCGTGATCACGCACGAGGATGGTCTGGCGTATGGGTCGGGACGGTCGGTGAGCGGGTTCCATCTGCTGGACGCGCTGACGGCGGTGGATGGAGCAGGTGCGGAGAAGTTGTTTGCGCGATTTGGGGGACATGCGCATGCGGTGGGATTCTCGCTAGCTTCGGAGAGGATCGGCGAGCTGCGGGAGCGGATTGTTCGCTATGCAGAGGAGCGCAAGGGGGCGGGCGAGGTCGTGGAGGAGCTGGAATGCGATGCGGAGGTGCGGCTGGGGGATTTGACGGAGGAGTTTCTGGCGGCGCTGGAGCAGATGGGGCCGTTTGGGACTGGGAATCCTGAGCCCTTGTTCATTAGCCGAGGGGTGAGGCTATCGGCGGCGCTGAAGGTGATCAAGGAGCGGCATCTGCGGGTGACGGTGGAGGATGTCGCGGATGGGAAGAGTTTTGGAGGGATGGCCTGGAGCCGGAGGACGGATTGGGCAGCGATGGCGCAGGAGGGCGGATGGTCGCGGGGAGACCTGGTGGATCTTGCCTATCGACTGCGCAGGAACTGGCATCCGACGTATGGCGGATGGGAGTTGGAGATTGTGGGAATCCGACCCTCGGTGGGCGTTGGCGCATGACGCAGATGTCATTTGAGGCCGGTATACAGTAGCGCAAAACTTTTGACGCTCCGGTGGGGTGGGGTGCGTCTTATATACTGACTCTTTGCTTATGGCTCAACAAGTTTCGCAACGATCGCGTGGGTGGGTGTGGTGGCTTGTCGCGTGGGCGGCGGGCATGGCGCTCGTTTTCTACATACGCAGCCAGCATTCCCTGGTGGAGGTGACGGCTGCGCGGGTGGAGCCGCAGACGCTTACCCAGACGAAGTCGACGAACGGGCGAGTGGAGCCGCTGGAGAACTTTGAAGGTCATGCTCCGATGGCCGGTGTGGTGGACAAGGTATACGTACAGCTAGGCCAGGAGGTGCAAGCCGGTGGGGCGCTGGTGCGGATGGACGACACGGACGCCCGCAAGGAGCTTGCGACGGCAGAGGCTAGCCTGGCCAGCGCGCGGCTGGGTTTGCAGACGGCAGAACAAGGCGGGACGGCGGCAGAGCGGGTAGCTTCGACGGCAGATATTGACGCGGCCAAGTTGCAGGTGCAGCAGGACACGAACTCGCTTGCCGCGCTCGAGAAGTTGCAGGCGCAGGGAGCCGCTTCGGCAAACGAGGTAGCGCAGGCGCACCACCAGTTGACGGCGGACCAGGCGAAGGTGAGCGCGTTACAGGCGACGAAGGGTGCGCGGTACTCTGCTGACGATTTGCGTGCGCAGAAGGCGATGGTTGCACAGGCGCAGGCGGGAGTGGATGCAGCGCAGTCGGCGTATGCGGGTGTGGACATTCATGCGCCGTTTGCGGGAACAGTCTATGCCATCCCGGTGGCGCCGTACCAGTTTGTCCAGGCGGGAGAGACGCTGGTCCAGGTGGCGAACCTGAAGAAGCTGCAGATCAGGGCTTACTTCGACGAGCCGGAGATTGGGCAGCTGAAGGTTGGTCAGCCAGTGACGATCGCATGGCAGGCGAAACCGACCGAGTTTTGGCACGGACATATTGTGGAAGTTCCGACCACGATCATCACGTACGGCGGAACACGCAACGTGGGGGAGGCCCTGATTAGCGTGGATGATCCGGATGGCGTGCTGTTGCCGAACACGAATGTGACGGTAACGGTGACCGAGGCCAGGCACGAAAACGTGCTCAGCCTGCCGCGCGAGGCGCTGCGGACCATGGGAATGCGCAATTATGTGTTCCGGATCGTTGGCGATCGGCTGGTCAGGACGCCGGTGATGGTGGGTCTATCGAATAACGAGCGTTTTGAAATCACAGGCGGACTGAACCCGGGAGACCTGGTGGCTCTTGGTTCAGTGACCGAAGAGGAACTGAGCGATGGTCTACGGGTGAAGGTGCGGCGCTAGGTGAGATGTCCGTGACGAGATCCATCATCGAGCGTCCGGTCCGCGAGACGAACCGGACAGCATTGTGGTTGACCCTGGTCCTCCTGACTCTGTTCCCCGCCAGCGGTGGCACACGTTTACACGCGGCGTCGCTGGTGCTGGCCGACCGGTCGGCTACCGAGCGAGCAGCGGCTGAGCGGGCGTTGATGCAGGGTCAGATCGATGAAGCCGTAGCGAGAGCTCAGCGTCTCGCGGCGGCGGATCCAAAAGATGGGCAGGCTTACCTGCTGCTGTGCCGCAGCTTCTATGCCGAGGCCCATGCGGAGGAGGCGATCGAGGCATGCACGAGGGCGACGCAGGCGCTTCCCCATAGCAGCATCGCGCAGGACTGGCTGGGGAGAGCGCTTGGGATGAAGGCAGAGCGTGCGGGGCCGATTTCCGGGTTGAGCCTGGCACTGAAGGTTAGAGAGGCGTTTGAGACAGCCGTGGCGCTGGACCCCGAAAATGGTGATGCGATCAACGACCTTGGCGAGTTTTATATTGCTGCACCGATGGTGATTGGCGGTGGGCTGGACAAATCTACTGCGCTGGCGAACCAGGCGATGGCGCGTCGGCCGCAGCCGGCGCATCGAATTCTTGCGATGACGGCGGAGAAGCGCAAAGACTATGGCACGGCCGAGCGCGAGTTTCGGGCAGCCGTTGCGGTGGCCAACCGGGCGGACGCTTGGAATGACCTTGGCGCGTTTTATCGCCGCCGTGGAGAGTATGACAAGGCCGTGGAGGCACTGAAGCAAGGGCTTTCGGTCAATCGGGCCAAGGATGCAGGTCTTGTGGATGCGGCCAGCCTTCTGGATCGGATGCACCGCGAACAGACGCTGACGGAGAAGGCACTACGGGATTATCTCGAGAGTGGCGTGAAGACCGATGACGCTCCGGCGATCAAGGTGCACGTGATGCTGGGCAAGCTGCTGGAGAGCGAAGGAAACAAGGCGGGCGCTAAGATCGAGTTTGAGACGGCGCTGCAAATGGCAGCCGGGTATGCGCCGGCGAAGCAGGCATTGCAAAAGCTTTGAGCTGCAGGGTCGCGGAGACGCAGGGTAAGGACCGAGGAACGAGATGCGCGTGAGGACGACAAGTGCGATGGGGTGGCTGTTGCTTACGGCGTTTGCCGCAGGCGCCTCGGCGCAGATATCGCTGGGGACGGCGGTCGATCTCGCACTCAAGAATGATCCCAAAGTGAGGATGTCGGAAGCTGCGGTTGAAAAGGCGCATGCGGCATTCGAGGGGACGAAGGATGTATATGTGCCGACGCTGACCGCGGATGCCGGATACGGACAAGGCTTCGGTGTACCAACGACCTTGCCCACCGTATTCAGTCTGAACAGCCAATCGCTGGTCTTCAACTTTTCGCAGCATGACAACATCCGCGCAGCGGCGGCGGGGTTGGCTGCGGCAAAGTTTGCGCTGAAGGATATGCGGGAGCAAGTGGAAGAAGACGTTGCGGTGACGTACCTGAATCTGGAGAGTGACCAGCAAGCGCTGGCGGTGATGGCGAAGGAACATGGGGACGCGTCGCGACTGGTGACGATCGTGCAGGCGCGCTTGGATGCAGGACACGATGACCGACTGGACCTGCTGCAGGCGCAGCGGAAAGCAACACAAATCGAGTTGAACGAATTGAATCTGCAGGATGAGATAGCGGTGCTGAGCGATCACCTGTCGCGGATGATCGGTTTGCCGGATGATCGGCTGACGGCGATCCCGGATTCGATCCCACCGCTGCCAACGGTACAAATGGCGGCGGACAGCGGAAACGAATCGGATAGCCCTGGGGTCCGAGCCGCCATCAACGCGGCGAAGAGTAAGCAGGAGTTGTCGTTCGGGGTGAACCGCTATCGTTTGCGGCCGCAGATGGTCTTTGGCGTGAACTACAGCCGCATTGATACGGGCCAGAACGGCTACACGACGTACTACCCGGGTTTTTATGGCAGAAGTGAGAACGCGGTGAGTGTGTATGTCGAGATGACGATACCGATCTACGACCGTAGGCACCAGGACGAGGCGAACGAAGCGAAGGCCGAAGCCAGTCGCGCGTTTTTTGAGTCAGAGGCGCAGCGCGATCAGTTTATGGAGGGGCGAACGAAGCTGCGGCGCAGCGCTGCGGAGCTGGAGAAACGCAGCAACCTTGCGGAGATCGACCAGAATATTGCGCAGGAGCAGCTGAAGGTGGTGCTGGCGCAACTGTCGGCGGAGAGCGGAAGCTCGAGCGGGCCGCAACCGAGTCCCGAAGATGAACAGAATGCGCGGCTGAAAGAGGGCCAGCAGACGATTGACCTGCTGACTGCGCAGTTTCAGCTGAGCCAGGCGAAGGTAAACCTGCTGCGGCAGACCGGGCAGTTGGAAGAATGGCTGAAGAGTGCGGCAGCGATGTCGGATGGGGCGCCGAGTGGAACGGTAAGCCACTGATTGCAATGAAGTATAGCTAAGAGGCTTAGAAGCTCGCGGAGTGCTGCGGAGGGAACATCCGATGCTGCCCGATCAACCTTTTTCAGGTAACAAAGTGGTAAACTAAAGATATTATTATGCCTCTCAAAACGCTCCTTCTAAACCCGCCTTCCTTTGAAAACTTTGATGGTGGCGCCAGCTCGCGCTGGCCCGCAACTCGTGAGATCGAGTCTTACTGGTATCCGGTGTGGCTGGCGTATCCAGCCGGGATGCTGGAAGGTTCCAAGCTGCTCGACGCCCCGCCGCACCATGTGAGTGCGGAAGAGACGATTGAGATTGCCAAGGGCTACGAGTTCCTGGTGCTGTTTACCTCGACGGTGGGTTGGTCAGGCGATCATGGCCTGGCACGCGCGATCAAGAAGGCGAATCCGACGATTAAGATTTGCTTTGTCGGGCCGCCGGTAACGACGGATCCGGACCGCGCTCTGAATGAGTGCGAGGTACTCGATTTTATCTGCCGCCGCGAATTCGATTTTTCGGTCGTAGAGTATGCCAATGGCAAGCCGCTGAATGAGATTCTTGGCATCAGTTACAAGGATGCGAACGGCGTGATTCAGCACAACCCGGATCGTCCCCAGGTGGAAGACCTGGATGCGATGCCTTGGGCGACGAAGATCTACAAGCGAGATATGGACGTGACGAAGTACAACGTGCCGTTCCTGCTGCATCCGTACATCTCGCTTTACTCGACGCGCGGATGCCCGGCGCAGTGCACGTTCTGCCTGTGGCCGCAAACGCTGAGCGGTCATGCGTGGCGCAAGCGGTCGAGCGACGATGTGGCGGCTGAGATGGCGTGGGCGAAGGAGAACTTCCCGTTTGTGAAGGAGTTCTTCTTTGACGACGATACGTTCAATATTCAGCAGGGACGCACGATTGAGCTGTGCGAGAAGCTGAAGCCTCTCGGCATCACGTGGTCTTGCACCAGCCGCGTGACGACCAGCCGCGACACACTGAAGGCGATGAAGGAAGCCGGCTGCCGGCTGCTGATTGTGGGCTTTGAGTCGGGCGATCCGCAGATTCTGAAGAACATCAAGAAGGGTGCGACGGTTGAGCGGGCGCGGGAGTTTGTGAAGGACTGCCATGACCTTGGGTTGATCATTCATGCGGACTTTATTCTTGGTCTGCCGGGTGAGACCAAGGAGTCGATCCGCAACACGATTAACTTCGCCAAGACGCTGGATTGCGAGACGATCCAGGTGAGCGTGGCGCATGCGTACCCCGGGACCGAGTTCTACGACTACGCCAAGCGCAACGACTTCATCACGAACGAGAAGATGGAGGATGGCGGCGGACACCAGATGGCGCACATCGAGTATCCGGGGCTGCCGACCGAGTACGTGATGGAGATGGTGCACAAGTTCTACGACGAGTATTACTTCCGTCCGAAGGCTGCGTTCCGCGTGGTGTGGAAGGCTGTTGTGAACCGCGATGTGCCACGGCTTTATGTCGAGGCGAAGGCGTTCATGAAGCTACGCTCGCAGCGGAACAAGGCTTCGCGGGCGAAGAAGGAAGCGAATGCGCTGAAGGCTCAGGAGAGCGTCAGCCTGAATGCATAACGCGTTTTGAACTCGATGGCGGCTGGCGGATTACGCTAGCCGCCTTTCTCTTTGGGGTGAAGAAAGGACTGGCGTGAAACACGTTCTTAAGCCGTCGCAGTATGCGATTTTAGTGGCCATTATGCTGTCGGCTTCGGTGGGAGATTCGTTTTTGAAGCGCGGGATGGACCAGGTGGGCGCGGTGAATGTGCATCATCTGGGGCTGCTGTGGCACGCGCTGTTTAATCCCTATGTCGATATTGGGATTGTGCTGCTGATTGGATTTTTCGCAACGTATACGACGGCTTTGAGCTGGGCGGACCTTACGTTCGTGATGCCAGCGACGGCGTTTGGGTATGTGGTGATTGCGCTGATCGGGCGGTTCTGGCTGCATGAGCAGCTTTCGCTGTCACGATGGATGGGCATTCTGCTGATTGTGGGCGCGGTGGGATTTGTGGCGGGCGGGCCGTCGCGGACAGAGCATCCTGAGCTGGACCAGATGGACGCGGGAGTGGGCAGATGACGTTGTCGCCTGCGGTGCATGTGTGGTCAGCGATTCTGTTTGTCGCGGTGCTGGCGGTAATTGGCGAGGTCATGATCGCGTCGGGCATGCGGCAACTGGGGGACCTGGATGATATTCGGGCGAGCCGGGGGTTGGGTGGAGCGATTGTTGCGGTGCTGACGAATGCGCGGTTTGTGATTGGCGCGCTGTGCATGGCACTTAACTTTTTCTCGATGCTGTTTGCGCTGAGCATCGCGAATCTGTCGCTGGCGGGGCCGGCGATTGCGGCGTTGACGTATGTGGGAAATGCGGTGGCGGCTAAGTTTTTTCTGCGCGAGAGGGTGGATGGGCGGCGGTGGCTGGCGACGATGTGCGTGGTGTTGGGTGTAATTTTGCTGGCGAAGTAGCTGGAATTGGCAGCATTCTCTCCCAGATCCCAAAAGCGGGACCCGGGGCACCCCATTTGGTGGGAGTGGAAGAGCGGTGTCAGCGGGCAAATAGTTTCATGAAGCCGGCGGGGGGCAGGGGTGGGGTGAGGAACGTTGCGGCGTTGCCGGTGGAGCGGGCTATCGCTTCGGCGGCGATGCGGCCGCTGCGGACGGCGCCCTCCATGGTGGAGGGCCAGCCGGAAAGGGTCCAGTCGCCGGCGAGATAGAGGTTGTCTCCGGGCGCGTCGGGGGTGGGGCGGAAGCGGTCGAGGCCGGGGGTCACAGAGAAGGTGGCGCGGACTTCCTTGAGGACGCCGGACTTGAGCAGCTTGGCTTCGCGGACGGCTGGAAAGAAGCGAGCGAGTTCGACGAGAGCGAAGGCGAGGATTTGCTCGGAGGTCTGACGAAGTTCGCTGAACGAAGCGCTGATGACTAGCTCGAGGTATTGGCCTTCGGTGGGTGTTTGCGTAGGCTCAAGGCGGCGGATGAGGGTCTTGTTGAACATCCACTGGATGCGCGTGTCGAGGAGAGCGGCGTGCTCGAGGTCGGTCACGGGGCGATCGAACCAGAGGTGAACGGTGGTGATGGGGGCGTGGGTGAAGTGGGAGAGCAAGGGCTCGATGCGCTGGCGCGGCGCGGCGTCTTCGGGGAGCGTGGCCAGGAGACGAGCGATCTGCTCGAAGGGGAGGGCGAGGAGGAGGTTGGGTGCGTGGTGGCGGTCGCCGTTGGAAGCGGTGACTTGCCAGAGGCCACTGGGGAGTCGGTGGATGGAGTCGATACTGGTGCGCAAGTGGAAGCTGGTTCCCTGCTCTGCGGCGAGGTTCGCGACCGAGGCGTAGAAGTCGGAGAGAGGTTGCGAAGGGATGCCGAGGCGGCCACCGGCGGCGGATTTGAGGAAGGACTCGTGGAAGACCTGGCCGGCGTAGCGGGTGGAACAGCGGTCGAAGGTGTCGTTGAGCGTGCCTACGATGATGGGTTCCCAGAAGTGACGGATGGCGCGTTCGGTTTGGTGCGTGCGCTTGAGCCAGGTTGAGAAAGGTTCGGCGTCGGAGGTGGGGTAAGAGCGGAGGAAGTCGAGGAGGCCGAGAGCGATGCGTGATTTGTCGGCGAGCGAGAGCATGGGTGCGCGGAGGAAGCTGAACGCAGAGTGTCCGGGGGACGGGAGCCAAGTCGGAGCGATGTCAGAGCGGCGGGTGGGGGTGGAACGGGTGGAGGGTTCGAGGAAGGTGATGGTGTCGTACCAGCGGATGTGCTGGCTGGCGCCGGAGAGATTGCAGAGGTCGACGAGGTTGGTGCAGCAGCCGAGGAGAACGTGCTGGGAGTCGATGACTTCGTCGAGTGCGGGATGGGGATAGGAGTAGGCGCGGCCGCCGACGAAGGGCTTGCGCTCGAGGAGAGAGACGCTGGCTCCTGCGCCGGAGAGCGCTACGGCTGCAGCGAGGCCGGCAGCGCCCGCGCCGAGGATGAGGACGTCGGGCGTGGGGTGCTCGCTCATCCGAACATCCTTGCTTTGAACGATTGAAGGATGCCGAGGAAGAGGATGGCGAGCTTGTGAGATGTCGGGACCGAGACGCGCTGCGAGAAGACGGCGGCAGGGTCCTTCGCGATGCGGTCGAGGAGGCCGTGATAGATGCGGACGAGGACGCGCATGGAGGGGCGGGCGTCGGCGTCGAGGAGCGGGATGAGCTGGCCGGCGCTGCGGTAGAGGGTTTGGGCGTGGAGTTCGAGCGCGCGCAGGAGGGCGAGCTCGTGGACGCCGGGTTGGCTGCCGGCGGCGAGAGCGAGGATGCGCTCGGGGGTGGCGGCGTACTCGCGGAGCATATCTGCGGGAAGGTAGATACGGCCGCGGTCGGCGTCCTCTTTGATGTCGCGAAGGATGTTGGTGAGCTGGAAGGCGATGCCGGTGTCGATCGCTAGCTGGTCGGCGCGGCGATCGGTGTAGCCGAAGATGCGAATGCAGACGAGGCCGACGACAGAGGCTACGAGGTAACAGTAGTGATTCAGTGAGGCGATGCTTTCGTAGATCTGCACGGTGCGCGGAGGGCCGGTAGGACTGGGAATTTCGAGGGTGTGGACGCCTTCGGGCTGGGGCTGGAGGTCGAGGGTGGTGCCGGCGACTAGTTGCTCGAGGAGGTCGTCGGAGATGGCGAAACGCTTCTGCGTGTCGTTGAGACCGAGGAAGATGGGGTCGGTGGTGGGATTGGTGCGGGAGGCTCGCCAGGCGGCGGTCCAGGTGGCCATGGCCTGGCGGCGGGTGTCGAGGGAAAGAGATTCGTCGTCGGCGAGGTCGTCGGCTTTGCGCATGAAGGCGTAGACGGCGCACATGGCGTCGGACTTGTGCTGCGGGAGGACGCGGAAGGAGTAGTAGAAGTTTTTGGCTTCGCGCTTGGCGATGGCGCGGCAGGCCGCGTAGGCCGCGGTGAGTTCTGGAGATTGTGCGACGGGCAGGGCGGCGCTCATGCGGGTGTGTCCTTGCGGGAGGGCTTGAGCGATGCGGAGAGCTTACCGATGAGAGCGCCGCCAAGGAGGCAGAGCTTGGCGGTTTTGGTGACGACGGGGCGGGATTGCAGGGTGTTGTAGTCCTGCGTGGCGATGGCGTCGAGGATGGCGTAGCCGCCGTTGACGAAGAGTTGCAGGGTGGAGGCTAGGTCGGGGGCGACGAGGGTGGTGATGCGCTGACCGCGGGTGAGGCGGGCGCGGGCGTCGGCGACTAAGAACTGCATCATGTCGCGGACGTTGGCGTCGAAGTGGCGCGCGATGAGTTGTTCGTCTGTGACGTGGAAGCGCTGCATGGCGTCGGCGGGTAGGTAGCGGCGGCCGCGGGCACGGTCTTCAACTACGTCCTGATAGAAGTTCGCGAGTTGGAGGCCGGTGCAGATTTCGTCGGATAGCTGCATTAGCTCTTCGGAGTGGTAGCCGCTGACGAGGAGGACGAGGCGGCCGACGGGGTTGGCGGAGTAGCGCGAGTAGTGTTCGAGGGTGGCGAGGGATGCGTGGTGGGTGTAGACCTGGTCCTGCTCGAAGGCGGAGATGAGGTCATCGAAGGGCTGGATGGGGAGGTTGCGCTGGGCGATGGTGGGCTGCAGGGCGACGAAGACTGGGTGGCGCGAGGCGGTAGGGTCGGCGAAGCACTGGTGGAGCATGGCGCGCCAGGTGGCGAGGAGGCGCGTGGCGGTTGCCGTGTCGGCTACTTCATCGCCGAGGTCGTCGGAAGTACGACAGAAGGCATAGACGCTGTGAAAATGCGGTCGGAGTGCGGTGGGGAGGAAGAAGGTGGCGACATGGAAGTTTTCGTAGTGGGTAGTGGTGAGGGTCTTGCACCAGGCTTGGGCTTCGGCGAGCGAGGGGCGTGCGGCGGGCGTTAGGTAGAGGGCAGGCGCGCCTACCAGGCTATCGTCAATTGGGGCGGGCGTTGGGTTGGCGAGGGCGGTCATGCGTGCTCCTCGATCGTGGCGTGCGCTGTGGGTTCTGAGGCAAGGCTGGGGAAGATGACGGTCTTGATCTCGGGTGCGACGCCGTCGGCTGGGCGCGTGAGCATGTGGCGAAAGACGTTGGGGAGGTCTTCGATGGTGGCGGTGCCGGTGAGGAAGTCCTGTGCGCGGAATTGGCCGGAGGTGATGAGATCGAAGGCGCGGCGCGCGGTTGCCGGGGTATGGTGAAAGCTGGCCTTGAGGGTGAGGTCGGAGTAGTGGATGAGGTTGGTGTCGAGAGAGACGGCGGTGCCGCTGGGAGGGCCACCGAAGAGGTTTACAGCGCCGCCCTTGCGTGCCATCTGCACAGCCCACTGCCAGGCTTCGGGAGTAGCGACGGCTTCGAAGACGATGTCGGCGCCGCGGGCCTCGGGGGTGAGAGCGCGGGCTGCGACGATTGGGTCGGGGACGTCCGAGATGCGAAGAACTTGTTCGGCGCCAAAGCGACGCGCCGTGGCGACCTGGTCTTTGCGTTTGACGACAGCGATGACGTGGAGGCCGAGCAGCGAGGCGGCGTGGATGAAGAGCAGTCCGATGGGGCCGGCGCCGAGGACGATGGCAGTCTGGTTGGCCGTGGCGCCCGACTCTTCGAGGCCGCGGATGACGCAGGCGAGGGGTTCGGTGAGGGCAGCGTGCTCGAAGGGGATGTTGTCGGGGATACGCAGGGTGTTCTTCTGGACGATGCGCGCAGGGATGCGGATGAATTCGGCGTAGGCACCGTTGTTGAAGAGAAGGTCGTCGCAGAGGTTCTGCTGGTTGTTGCGGCAGAAGAAGCAGGCGTCGCAGGGCGCGGAGTTGAGCGGGAGGACGCGGTCGCCGATGGAGAAGGTGGTGACGCCGTCTCCGACCTCAACGACGGTTCCGGCAAGCTCGTGGCCGAAGAGGCGATCGAGGGTGAGCATCTTGGCGTGGTAGCCGCGGCGGTAGACCTTGAGGTCGGTGCCACAGGTAAGGGCGGCGCCCACCCGCAGGACCAGCTCGCCGGGACCTGCGGCGGGGACAGGGACATCTTCGATGCGGAGGTCTTCCTGGCCGCGGAGGACGGCGGCTCTCATGGTTCGGCCCGGGGTCTTGCGGTCATCGATCTGATTGGGATCTGAGGCCATCTCTTTATTTTCTCATCCCTTGGACCCTCGGGGTGAGGTGGAGGGTCGTGCGACCGGAGGTGGGGGCCGCTGCATCTGATACCCTGAGCGCAGCACAAACGAATGAGCTTTCTCTCTCCAGAGGCCTACGCCAAAACAATTGTCGCTTCGGTGCAAGAGTATTCCCTGCTCTGCGGGCGCGCGGTTGCGAATATTTTTTCGCGGCCGCGGTATATGGCCGATATTTTCACCCAGATGGATTCGATCGGCGTGGGTTCCTTGCCGATTGTGGTGCTGACGGGATTCTTTACAGGATGCGTGCTGGCACTCCAGGCGGCGGTATCGCTTAAAGAATTTGGCGCCGTGAATATGACCGGCGAGCTGGTAACTCTTTCGATGGTGAAGGAGCTAGGGCCAGTGCTAACGGGATTGATGGTTTCGGGGCGGAATGCATCCGGAATGGCCAGCGAGCTGGGCTCAATGAAGGTGTCCGAGCAGATTGACGCAATGCGTGCGCTGGGAACGGATCCGTACCGCAAGCTGGTGACGCCGCGGCTGGTGGCCACGGTGTTCATGTTGTTTTTCCTGACCATTATTTCGGACGCTTGCGGCATTGCCGGCGGAGCATTTGTGTCGGTGACCTTGCTGAAATTGAAGGCGAGCACATTTTTCCACACGGGGTACATGTCGCTGGAACATGGCGATGTCGTGGAAGGGTTGGTGAAGCCGTTATTCTCGGGGTTCATTATTGCGACGATCGGCTGCTATTACGGATTGCGGACGACGGGCGGTACTCAAGGTGTGGGACGTTCAACGACGCAGGCGGTGGTCGCTTCGTCTGTGATGATTATTCTGGTGGATTTCCTGGTGACGCAGCTGATGATCGGGATCTTCGGAAGGTAGGCGATGGCGGAGACGGTCGTGAGCCCGAAGATGAAGGAATTTGTCGCCAGCGGCCAACCGATGGTCGAGTTCGACGACGTGTCGATCGGGTTTGAGGGCCACGCAGTTTTAAGCAATGTGAGCTTCGCGGTGGCGCATGGAGAGACAAGGATTCTGCTGGGGCCGGCAGGCGGCGGCAAGAGCGTTCTGATGAAGCTAGCTAACGGGCTGATCGAGCCGGATAGTGGCGATATCCGGGTGTTTGGCCGCTCCTTGCGGGACATGACGGAGAACGAGCTATTCGAGATGCGCGCCCATGTGGGGATGGTCTTCCAGGAGAGTGCGCTGTTCGATTCACTCGACGTAGAAGATAACGTCGCGTATCGGCTGGAAGAGGAGCATGTTGATCCCAAGGAGATTCGCGAGCGCGTGCTGGAAGCGTTGCGATTCGTGGAATTGGAACAGGTGATTGACAAATTTCCGTCCGAGCTGAGCGGCGGCATGCGGCGGCGGGTCTCGATTGCACGGGCCATTATCAGCAAGCCGGATTTGATCTTGTACGACTCTCCGACGGGTGGGCTGGATCCGATTACCTCGACGACCATTATTGAATTGGTGGTGAAGCAGCGCGACGTTTCGAATACGACGTGCCTGCTGATCACGCACCGCCTGCAGGATGCGTTCATGCTGGCTACACACCGATTCAACCCACAGGATAAGAAGGTTGAGCGCATTCCCGATAACGGGATTGACCCGAGCACCAAGTTCCTGGTGCTGAATGAGGGTCGTATTGTGTTTGACGGAACAACGCTGGAGCTGACCCACACAAAGGATCCCTGGTTGCGGGAGTATATCGAGTAGGTTGGGGTCAGGCACCTACGGCAATGGTGCGGTGGAAAAGGTCGAGCGCCAGGCCGAACATGGAGCGTGCCAGGTCGGGGTCGTAGCGAACGCCTTCGTCGCGCAAAAAGGCGTGGGCGCCATTCACTTCATGCCAGTTGAGCCTGGTTCCCACTTCATTGAGGCGCTCGAGGACCTTCATGCGGCCTTCGGTGGGAATGTGCGGATCCTGGCGACCCCAGACCATCAGGAGCTCGCCTTTGATTTCGCCGGCGCGGGCCATGGAGTTATCCTTCATCCCTTCGCCGAGGCCGCCTTTGTGGATGTCGGTTGCGTAGAAGCAGACGGCGCCGTGAACCTTCGGGTTCATGGCAGCGCGAAAGGCAAGATGGCCTCCCATGCAGATTCCCATGACGCCGAGACGGCCAGTGCAATCGGGGCGTTCCGCGAGATGTTCGAGGGCGACACGTGCGTCGTCATCGTAGGCTGGGACGGGCTTGGTGGTTTTGAGAACGTTGCCACGGTCGGAACCTTCCTGATCGTATTTGAGGATGGTGCCGGCGGGTTCGTACTCGTGGTAAACCTCTGGAACTGCGACGACATAGCCGTGGCCAGCCAACTGAACTGCCGTGCGATGGATGGGCGCCGTCACCTGGAATATCTCTGAGAAGAGCAGAATACCGGGGTAGCGACCCGGTGCCGCTGGGCGAACGATATGGGTCCGCATCGGGCCGGTGGATGTGGCAAGGTCTACGTATTCCGTATCGATAACGATCATGGATTCCTCAGAAAAGCATTTCGTTAGACTGCATGAGTCTACTCTTGCGCGAAAAGCGGCAGAGGGCGACCAACCTTGCGAGGGGCTGAGTGCCTCTCAATGGTTGAGACTACCGGAGGCATTTCGTGGCAGAAGAGCAAATGTATACAACGACGCAACTCGCGCTGGCGGCTCGGGAGCTGCGTGAAGCGGCTGGGGCGGAAGAACAAACAGTCACCGCGGGCGAGGCGATCGAGATGCTGGACGATGAGATTCGGCTATTGAGGGAGCGGGGATTCAGCGATGAGCAGATTGCTGAACTGTTCACGGGCTTTGATATCGAGGTGACAACGGATCAGATCGCGCAGCACGCGCCACCGACTTTGTAGTTTGGAAGTCGAGTTCAGGCGAAGAGGTTGACCTGATGGGTGGGGTCCGGCACGGCGGTGGGTAGAGCTTCGGATGCGTCGGGATCAGTTTCGGCTTCGCCGGGATCCTGGTGGGGCGGTGCTTGCTGACTCGGGGAGTAGCCTTCGTCGGCGCCGTCGCCGGTGTTTGACGATTCGGCGTCGACGCGGGAGATGGGAAGCGCAGGCTCGAGTACGGGCTCCTCGAACCGGGTGAGAGTCAGAGGAGAGACTTCCGGGGTTGGGACCGTTCCCATACAAACTCACTCCCCTTCCGAATGGGTTTTCTCTGTACTGTTATCGGCAGAATAGGGAGACGCCTTCAGCGGCGATCGGTTATTTCGCGGCAGGATTGGGCGAAGGTGACGATTTGGATGGATCAGTGCTTGCGTTGGGCAGGGTGTAAATGACCTCACCGGAGCGGGTGTAGTGCAGTTCCTCTCGAGCCTCGTGCTCGATCGCGTCGGGATCACTCTGCAGGTGGGTGATGTGCTCGTGCAGGCGGTCGTTTTCCTTTTGAAGCTGCTGCATCTGCCCCTGGAGCACCTTTGCTTCTTCACGCTTGTGTGCGAAGGCAGTGAGACCGTTATGGCCGAAGATGACACCATAGGCCATCACGAGCGCCAGGGTGGCGGTCGCGATCGTGGCAGCACGGCGGCGCCACAAATAGATGCGGTCCTTCGCAGCCCCCGCGAGCTCGGGCAGTTTGACGGTGAGCTTGGTTTTGGGTGACGCGGTTCGCAAATCCGGGCCTCAACGGGGTCGTAAGGGCTGATCCTTCACTAGAAGTATCGCGCATTACGGCGTTGAGTTGTGAGGGGAAGCTGTGGAAGGAACCAGACTCGTCGACAGGGAGTTCCAAAATACAGGTTGAGAGCGCGAAGTTCGTTTCTCACCGCCAGCTTTGTTATCCTTGGGGTGACCGATGCGCGTCCTCTTCTGTATTTCGATACTGGCACTTGTAGCGCTGCTTTGGGCTTTGTTTGCGATGGCGCGACATGTACGACAGGCCCGGCGCCCCCAGCGTAAGTTGCAGCAGGACGCAAACACGAATACGAAGGGTAAACCGTAGTCCAAACACGAACAACGAAAGATCCAGGAACTTGATTAATCGCTGGACATCTTCAACCCCGAGAGAATCTATGCAAACCGTAACCCTACCGTCCTCCCGCGCAGCGAACCTGGCCCACTTTGCCACGACTCTTCCAGGCAGGATTCTGCTTGGACTCGGCGCGACGGTGGTCGTGGCTTTGGCCGCGCACGTCAGCTTCCCACTTCCCTTCACGCCGGTGCCTCTGACGCTGCAGCCGCTCGCGGTATTGGGGGTTGGACTTGTGTTTGGCCCCGTCGGAGGCTTTCTGACCATGCTGGCCTACCTGGCGGAGGGCGCCATGGGTCTGCCCGTATTCAGCCCGACTGGCCCAGGAGGACTTGCGCAGCTATTGGGGCCTACAGGCGGCTTTTTGATGGCCTACCCACTGGTGGCAGCGATTGTGGGTGGTATGACACGAGGATTGACCGGACCCACCACGCGATTCGTGGCAGCATTCCTGGCGGGTAACGTGGCGATGGCCGTACTGTTCTTGTCGGGCGCCGGCTGGTTCGTGCACTTTACCCACTACACGCTTTATGCGGCGTGGGTAGGTGCCGTCGCTCCCTTTCTTCCGGGCGAGTTCATCAAGGTCCTAGTGGCGGCGGGCGCGTACAGCGCCCTGTCCCGCGCTCCCCGCATCTAACTTACCGTCGGTCGAGACGGCACTACAGGAGCAAGCTTTGCGGGCTCCTCCTACCAAGAAAAGCATCAAAGGAACACATGACTACTGCAGCAACAGATGTTCGCGAGATTAAGATTGCCCACAGCCCCGACTCGGATGACGCCTTTATGTTTTACGGGCTCGCGACGAACAAGGTGCGTGTGCCGGGGTACAAATTCACTCACACTCTTACCGATATCGAGGCGCTGAACCATCGCGCTATGACCGATCAGTACTATGACGTCACGGCGATCAGCTTCCATGCCTATCCATACATTCAGGAGAACTACACGTTGATGGCGTGCGGCGGCTCGGTGGGCGACAGCTATGGGCCAATGATCGTGGCTGCGAAGAGTTACACGCTCGACGAGGTAAAGAAGCTTCGCATCGCGGTACCGGGAACGTTGACGACCGCGTACCTGACGCTGAAGTTGTTCGCACCGGAGATCGAGACGGTCACCGTCGAGTTCGACAAGATCATACCGGCGGTTGTGTCGGGTGAGTTCGATGCGGGCCTGATTATTCACGAAGGTCAGCTTACGTATGCGCGTGACGGACTGAAGAAGATTCTTGACCTGGGCGTTTGGTGGCATGAACAGACAGGTCTTCCCCTACCGCTTGGCGGCAATGCCATTCGTCGGTCGCTGGGCACTGAGGTGCAGACGATCACAACCAACGCGTTGCGCGAGAGCATTCAGCATGCGCTGGATCACCGCGACGCTGCATTGGAGTATGCCATGCAGTTCGCCCGGGATTTGGACCCGTCCCTGGCCAATCGTTTCGTCGGCATGTACGTAAACGAGCGCACGCTGAACTACGGCGATGATGGCCGCGAGGCGATTCGCAAGATCCTGGACATGGGATACGAGCGCGGGATTATCCCGAATAAGGCCCACGTGGACTTCGTCGGCTAGGCAGAATTTGTCGGCGCTGAAACGTCCGAATTTCTCATGATCCGGCACTGTGCCGCGGGTGCCGGATCGTGATATTCTTTTTAGGTGCGGTGGGTTCCCCCGTGCATCCCTTGGCGATCTCCTGCAGTTCGCTCTTTGCCTTTCGGCAAGGTTCAAGGTCTGGACGCGTAGCTCAGCTGGTAGAGCATTCGACTCTTAATCGACTGGTCGTAGGTTCGATCCCTACCGCGTCCACCATTTACATTCCTATCCACCAAGAAGCGCAGCCGATTTTGGACTGCGCTTTTTCCTGTCTGGGGCCATTGTTTGGATCGCGGGACTGAGATCGGAGCAACTCCATGGGAGTACAATTTTCGGATGCCACTGAGCGCAAACATAGAACATCTGCCCCACGGGATTGCCGTGGTCAGGCTCTCCGGAGGCCTGACCCTGGGTACATCCCTGAAGATCGCCGACTCGCAGATTCAATCCGCAATCGAAGACGGCGTTTCCAGACTGGTGATCGACCTCACCGACGTGGAGTACGTGGACAGCGCGGGATTGGGGATGCTGATGTACGCCTACGGCATGCTGAACCAAAAGGGCGGGGCTCTTCGGCTGTGCGGGGTCACAGACCGTGTCATGTCTTTGCTGCAGATGACGAAGACAGATACGTTTCTTCCAATCGATAAGAGCCTCGATGAAAGCGTTGCAGCGTTGCAAGGCTGAGTTCATAGGCTAGCGGGCGGCGGCCTGGCGGGGATGGCCAAGCGATCGACGGCTTAAACATGCAAATTTGGAGTGAGGGAAGTTAACGCCACTCAGCATAGAATCTATTATGTAAATCGCTTTAAATCCTGCTTGACAAACGTTAACTCATTCAAATAGGTTCGACGCCACCTAGTCGAATAGCGTCCCCAACTCCGAAATCAAGGCAGCATCATGACACGTTCCCCAATTTCTCTCGCGAAACGCCAACGCGCTCTCCAACAAGTTAGGGTTGTCGGCTTGTGTCTTGCTGCTGCTTTCTCCGCCGTGTCGCGGTCCCAGGTACCAACGCATACGCCTACGCCCGAGACGGTGAAGCGGGTCGCTGCCTTGGTGGGACAGATGACCCTGGAGGAGAAGGTGTCGCAGATGCAGAACGACGCAAATGCGATTCCTCGGTTGAACGTGCCGGCTTATAACTGGTGGAGCGAGGGATTACACGGGATTGCACGTTCGGGCTATGCGACGGTCTTCCCTCAGGCGATTGGGCTGGCTGCAACGTGGGATGTGATGTTGATGCACCAGGTGGCAGACACGATCAGTACGGAGGCGCGCGCCAAGAATGGCGAGGCGCTGCGCCAAGGGAATCACAGCATTTACTACGGTCTCGATATCTGGTCGCCCAATATCAATATCTTCCGCGACCCGCGTTGGGGACGTGGCCAGGAGACGTATGGAGAAGATCCGTTTCTGACCGCCCGACTCGGCGTCGCATTTGTCGAAGGGCTTCAAGGAAACGATCCCACGTATTACAAGACCATTGCGACGCCAAAGCATTTCGCGGTGCATTCCGGACCTGAGACCACCCGGCACACGGCGAATGTTGAACCATCCGCACACGATCTTGAAGACACGTACCTGCCCGCATTTCGGGCCACTGTGACGGAGGCCAAGGCTGGCAGCGTGATGTGTGCGTACAACGCAGTGGATGGCGAGCCGGCGTGTGCGAACACTATGCTATTGCAGGATCGATTGCGGAAAGACTGGGGTTTCAACGGCTACGTGACCTCAGATTGCGCAGCGATCACCGACATTGCCGTCGGTCATCATTATTCCCCCGATCTCGAACATGCAGCTGTAGCCGCTGTTCGTGCCGGTACCGACACGAGTTGCGGCAAGGAATATGCAGTGCTCGTGAAGGCAGTTCAGGATGGGCTGATCTCCGAAAAGGAGATCGACCGTTCGGTTAGCCGGTTGTTCACGGCGCGATTCGAACTTGGGTTGTTCGATGATCCAACCAAGGTTGAGTATGCCCGGATTCCCTTCTCCGCCGACGACTCGCCGGCCCATCGTGAGTTGGCTCTCCGGACCGCGGAAAAATCGATCGTGCTGCTCAAGAACGACGGCATCCTGCCGTTGCAGAAGTCTGCGAAGATTGCCGTGATCGGTCCGAACGCGGCCAGCCTGGCTGCGATCGAAGGTAACTACAACGCCGTGCCATCGCAACCGATTTTGCCACTTGCCGGACTGGAAAATGCATTTGGAGTTGAACAGATTCGATACGCGCAAGGCGCACCGTATGCGAGCGAATTGCCGGTCCCCGTTCCAAGAACATTACTGCATCCGGCAGACGGAGACGCCCGTTTCGGCTTGAGAGGGGAGTACTTCGACAATGTGGAACTTCAGGGTGCGCCTTCAATGACACGCGTCGATCAGCAGGTGGATTTTGATTGGGATGCCGCGTCCCCAGATAAGAGCATCAGCCCATCGCATTTCGGCGTGCGGTGGACAGGAACGATTCAGGCTCCGGTAGCAGGAGATTATGCGTTCAGCTTCACACTCGCCCATTGCTATCCGTGTGGAGATGCCGAAAACCTGAAGGTCTACTTTGATGACAAGCAGCTGTCGGATCAACCTGTTCCGGCTACGGAGTATCGGTCGAGCGGACTGCAGCCATTTACGCTGCATTTTGCCGATGCGAAGCCTCACGCGTTTCGCATCGAGTACACCCACAAAGCGAAGTTGTTTGGCGCCGGCATTACGCTTGGCTGGATGCCGCCGATTGATGTCGAGCGGGAGGCCGCTGTCGAGGCAGCGAAACGGGCGGACGTTGTGGTGGCTTTCGTCGGGCTTTCCCCTGAGTTAGAAGGGGAAGAGATGCCTGTGCATGTCCAGGGGTTCGATGGAGGAGACCGCACCAGCATCGAATTGCCCGCGGTGCAGGAGAAGATGCTGGAAGCAGTTGCTGCAACGGGCAAGCCCCTTGTGGTTGTACTGATGAACGGGAGCGCGCTGGCTGTTGACTGGGCGAAACAGCATGCGAATGCGGTCGTGGAAGCTTGGTATCCGGGCGAGCAAGGCGGAATCGCCATCGCCGACGTACTGTCAGGAACGACCAATCCGGCAGGGCGCTTACCCATCACCTTCTATGCCAGCACAAAGGATCTTCCACCTTTTGATGACTACTCCATGGCTGGCCGTACGTATCGCTACTACGCGGGAACACCGCTCTGGGGCTTTGGATATGGGCTAAGCTACTCGACGTTCCAATGGACCAATCTCAAGCTCTCCTCGGCTTCGATCAAGGCAGGCGACACAATACTTGTGGATGCTGATGTGGAGAACACGAGCGATCGCGCTGGTGATGCGGTGAGTGAGTTGTACCTCACGCCTCCAGCGGCGCCAACGTCGCCCCGATTGGCGCTGGTGGGATTCGACCGGCTAACCTTGGCCCCGCACGCGAAGCAGCACGTGCATTTGATCGTGAATCCGCGGGCTCTCAGTACCGTGGATTCGAAGGGCGTGCGGGCTGTGCGCGCCGGGGATTACGTATTCCACCTGGGCGGGAGTCAACCCAGCGATGCGGCTGACGGCTCAGTGTCCGCTGGATTCAAAGTTCGCGGAAACGAGGAGTTGCCGCGGTGAGTTCGCGTGCCCTGCGTCTGGTGCAGCTCACGTTCCTCTCTGCGTACGTCTTGGTGCAGACGGCCAGGTCGCAGGAAGCTGCGCCGTCCACACTCCTTGGAGCAGGCGAGCCCGCGTGGCTTTCCTACAAGCCTGTGGAGTCGGCGACAGTTTTCCCGGGTGGTATTCCGGATACGGTTGTTGAGCTTGGGAACAGCACGCTCGAGGACTCGGCTGCCGAGGAACTTGCAGCGGGATGGCGGGGCATGTTGCAGCATGAGCCTCGGATTGTGAGCGTCGAGAGCAGCGGCAACCATGGCGAGGTTGTACTGGGAACTCAGGCCGAGATCAATGCGTGGCGACCACACGCCGCACCCACACAATCGCTGAAGCACGATGGTTACAGACTTTATCGGGACAAGGATGCGCTGGTGGTCGAAGGCGGAGACGACCGCGGAGTTTTGTATGGAACGTTTGCCCTGCTGCGCCAGATCGCTGAGCAACATTCCCTGGCAAAGCTTGATGAAGGGTCAGCACCGTGGGCTGCGATTCGCTGGACGAATGAATGGGACAATCCTAATGGCACCATTGAGCGTGGCTATGCGGGGCCATCCATCTTCTTCGAGAACGAGAAGGTGCGCGCCGATCTTTCCCGGGCCGCAGCCTATGCGCGCTTGCTTAGCTCCGTCGGCATCGATGGCTGCACCATCAACAACGTAAATGCTGACCTCAATCTTCTGCGACCGGAGAACCTCCGTGATATCGCTCGGATAGCAGATGTCTTTCGGCCTTATGGTGTCCGGCTTTCGCTGTCTGTCGATATGAGCAGTCCACAGGTGGTTGGCGCGATGGATACGTTTGATCCGCTCGATCCAAAGGTGGCCGCCTGGTGGGGGGCGAAGATGGACGAAATCTACGCGGTCATTCCAGACTTCGGGGGGGTCGTGATCAAGGCGGATTCCGAAGGAAGGGTGGGGCCGTCGAAGTATGGACGCACCCAGTCCGACGCGGCTAACGTGGTTGCGCGCGCACTGAAGCCGCATGGCGGAGTGGTTCTGTATCGCGGATTCGTGTACAACAATCATCTCGATTGGCAAGACCGAAAAGCGGATCGCGCCCGCGCCGGCTACGACAACTTTCATCCGCTGGATGGAAAGTTTGACGACAATGTGATCGTGCAAATCAAATACGGGCCTATCGACTTCCAGGTACGCGAGCCGGTGAGTCCACTGCTTGGCGGACTTCCTGATACCAATGAGGCCATCGAGCTGCAGGTGACGCAGGAGTACACGGGACAGCAGCGCCACCTGGTTTATCTCGTGCCGATGTGGAAGAAGACGCTGGATACGGATATGCGCGCCTCCGCGAGTGCAGCTCCGCTGCCTGTGAAACTCATCGTTAGCGGACAAACGACCGCCACCGAACATCACACGCAGGGTGGCTTCGTCGGTGTTTCGAACGTCGGCACGGATGGATGGTTGGGTAATCCTCTGGCTCTTGCCAATCTATATGGCTTCGGACGGCTTGCCTGGGACCCAAGCATGAGTGCAGCCTCAATCATCGATGAGTGGACGCGGCTTACGTTTGGAAATGATGAGCAGGTGCGGACGACGATCAACAAACTACAGCTAGACTCCTGGCATATCTATGAAAGCTATACAGGTCCACTTGGCATTGGGACCTTGACGGATATTGTGGGCGCGCATTTCGGGCCAGGCATAGAGTCTGCTGAGCGCAATGGATGGGGACAGTGGATACGAGCCGACGAACACGGGCTCGGGATGGACCGCACGGTTGCGACCGGCACTGGATACATCGGTCAATACCCTGCTCCGCTGGCTGCCACCTACGAATCACTTGCCACGTGCCCTGACGATCTTCTACTGTTCATGCATCATGTGCCATATACCTATCGATTGCACTCCGGCCTGACAGTTATGCAGACGATTGATAACACGCACTACTGGGGAGCGCAGGCAGCCGCGGAGCAGGTGTCCGAGTGGGAGGCACTGCACGGTAAGGTTCCTGACGCGACGTATGCGGAGGTCCTGAAACGCTTGAAGTATCAGGCTGGGTCAGCGATCGTTTGGCGGGATGCAGTCACCCGTTGGTTTACAAGGCAGTCTGGAATTCCGGATGCGCTCGGCCGGGTGGATCATTACCCTAACCGTATCGAGGCAGAGTCGATGACGCTTACTGGATACGACGTTGCGGATGTCACGCCATGGGAGACAGCCTCGGGAGGGAAAGCTGTGGTCTGCAATCTGCCGCAGTGTTCCGCACAAACGACGTGGACCGGCCCGGATGGTTGGTATGACATCAGCGTGCAGTATTTCGATTTATTGCATGGACATTCTCGTTTTTCTCTTTCGATCGCAGGTCAAGAAATTGATCATTGGACCGCGGATGACACGTTGCCTGGCGAGACGCTGAACGGCAGCACATCGACCCGAGGATCATTGGATCACGTGGCTATCCACCACGGAGACTCGGTTGAAGTGACGGGTTGGCCCGATGG
The DNA here is from genome assembly GCA_963796535.1 of uncultured Acidobacteriaceae bacterium. GTDB lineage: Bacteria > Acidobacteriota > Terriglobia > Terriglobales > Acidobacteriaceae > Granulicella. Next base: position 227,584 of record CAWCMO010000004.1, on the reverse strand, counting down.
TCCGGAAAAGGCGCCACTGGATTATCTAAGCATCACGCCTGCTCGGGTTCGCGCGGATGTTGTTACGAAGCAGGTTCACTGAGGATTTCGTTTTGAGCGCAAAGATCATCGACGCGAAAGTCATTGTTACTTGTCCTGGACGGAACTTTGTGACGCTCAAGATCACAACTACGGATGGGATCTATGGCATTGGTGACGGAACTCTCAACGGTCGCGAGCTCGCGGTCGTTGCGTATTTGCAAGAGCATGTGATCCCCTGCCTCATTGGGCGCGACGCGGATCGGATCGAAGATACCGGGCAATATTTTTATCGCGGAGCCTACTGGCGTCGTGGACCCGTGACGATGTGCGCCATCGCCGCAGTCGACGTAGCTCTCTGGGACATCAAGGCCAAGCGTGCAGGCATGCCACTCTACCAGTTGCTCGGAGGCCGGTGCCGAGAAGGTGTGCTGGTTTATGCCCATGCGAATGGGCATGAAGTCAGTGAATTGCTGGAGTCAGTGGCGAAGCAACAGGAGCTGGGGTATCGTGCGATCCGCGTGCAGGCAGCCGTTCCGGGTGTTGCGGATGCATACGGGGTGCCCCATGGAAACAAACCTTATGAGCCGGCCGATGGCGATTTGCCACGTGAAGAGACTTGGGATACTGCCAAAGTATCTGCGGTTTATGCCAAAGCTGATGGACGCGGTTCGGTCGAAGTTTGGCTTTGACCTGGCGCTGCTGCATGACGGCCACCATCGATTGACACCCATCGAAGCTGCTGCCCTGGGCAAGAGCCTTGAAGAGTTTCAGCCTTTCTGGCTGGAAGATCTGACGCCGGCGGAGAATCAGGAAGCATTTCGTCTCATCCGACAACACACCACGGCACCGCTTGCGGTCGGTGAAGTATTCAACTCCATCTTTGATTGCAAGCAACTGATCAGCGAGCAGCTGATTGATTACATTCGCGCCACCGTGGTCCATGCGGGCGGAATCACGCACTTGCGCCGTATCGCCAGTTTCGCAGACCTTTATGGCGTGAAGACAGGGTGCCATGGAGCGACCGATCTGTCGCCGGTGTGTATGGGAGCCGCGCTGCACTTCGATGTAAGTGTTCCAAACTTCGGCATTCAGGAACACATGCCCCACTCAGCTCTTACAGATGAAGTCTTTCCCCATGCGTACACCTTCGCGGACGGAATGATGGAACCGGGCGAGACACCTGGACACGGAGTCGATATCGACGAGAAGCTAGCGGCCAGGTTTCCGTATAAGCGCGCCTATCTCCCGGTCTGCCGATTGGCCGATGGGACGCTTCATTCCTGGTAGGCGCGCGTGAAGTGGCCGCCCGTTCCTTTCAGCCATGTGACATTACGAATGAACGAGTGCGATCACGGCATCTTCAGTACATTGTTGCTGCGGTCGTCGTCTGGAAGAACGTGATCCGGATCGACCGTGATCGTAGCGACGGGCTTTCCTTCTCTGAAGACGAAAGTACCTGTTCCCTTGGATAGCCACGCTTCGGCAGGGATGCGGATGCGCGCAGTGGTTCCATCCGTGTACGCGACCTCAAGCGTGGCGGGAAGTACCAATGGGCGTAAGTTCGCCACTACGACAGAGACTCCGTCCTTCGGGTCGTTATTGACGTACTTTGCAGATTCCACAGCCAAGTCGAGTGTCCAGTTATTCATGTACCAACCGCGCCAGAAGTAATCCAGATCTTCGCCTCCTTCGCTCGCCATCGTGCGGAAAAAGTCGGAGGGGGCAGGGTGTTTATAGGCCCACTCACGGATGTAGCGGCGGAAAGCGTAGTCGAAACGCTGAGGTCCGAGTATTTGTTCGCGAAGCAGCACGTTCCCATAAGCTCCTTTGAAGTATTGGACAGGGTGCCCAACCGGACCGGAGAATGCATCCGCCCTCGTGAGGATAATGGGCGCATCCGGATTGTCGAGCACCTTCAGGATTGTGTCCGGTGGGTTGCCCCCGGCCGAGTACTCGCCGTCCCGCTTTGGACCATAGACACCGTGGTCAAAATCGTCGGACTCGAAGATATCGATGAACGTGTTGAAGCCCTCATCCATGAAGGCCCAGCGGCGTTCGTTCGAGCCAACGATCATGGGAAACCAGTCATGCCCTATCTCGTGGGCGCTGACCCAGAAAAGTTCTTTACTCTGATCGTGGATGCCGTCGAAGACGATGCCGGGATACTCCATACCTGTCGAAAATCCGGCAACGTTAATCGCTGCCGGCCAGGGATAGGGATACCAGCGGCGAGAGAAATGTTCGACCGCATCCTTGATGTATTCGGTAGAGCGGGACCAGCCTTCCTGGCTGACACTCTCTAGCGGATAAACGGACATCGCGAGAGGAATCTTCCCAACAGGCAGCGAATACGGCGGGTCGTCGCCATCACCGGATTTAGGAGGAAGGTTGATGCGAGCAGCGTCCCATACAAACGTGGGTGAAGCAGTAAACACGACGTCGCGAGTATGGTCCATGCGGAAGTGCCAGGTGAGCGTGCCCGCTTGTTTGGGGCGGCTGGCGGGATCCGATGTCTCTCCGGGCTTGCGTATGTACACGGTCTTATCAGAATGGCGGGCCTGTTCGAGACGCTCGATCTGCGTGCGAGTCAACACGTCCTCCGGGTTCACGAGCTCACCCGAACCCGCAAGAATAAAGTCCCAGGGAACGGTCACAAAGTAGTCGAAGTGGCCGTATTCCAGGTAGAACTCCGCACCAATATAGGGCAGCGTGTCCCAGCCACGAAGGTCATCATAAACACACATGCGGGGATACCACTGAGCGATGTCATAGATCTCACCATGCTCAGCCGCGCCCCACGAGGTGCGTCCACCCCAAACGCCGGGGATTGCATAGTGGTACTTGATATGGATTCGGAGTTGCGCGCCGTGAGGCCTGAGTGGCGTGGCCAGACGAATCTGCATACGAGTGTCGTCGACAAGGTAATCGGCTTTGATGAATTTAGATGTTGGGGCTGCAGCGCCCACCTCGACTGATTCGAGGACGAAGCCTTCGGTGTGATTGTTCGCCCGCGAAGGCGCTGGAGTAGCGTTCTGGCCGGGACGCGGCGGACGGCCGAAGCCGGTGTTGCCGAGGTTTGCAGAGCGTGCGTCCTTGCGATAAGTGTTCTGCTCCAAATGAATCCAGAGGCAATCGAGGCTGTCCGGTGAGTTGTTGGTATAGGTAATGACCTCGTCGTTGGTCAAAATCTTCGCGACCGGATCCAGATTGGCATGCATCACATAGTCGGCCTCGTTCTGCCAGTACGACGGTCCTGGGGCACCGGACCCGGACCGGTAGGGAGTTGCAGGATCCGGCAACGTTAACGGAGCAAAGGTTACGCGGGGATCGTACGTGGAATGCGGCGACATGGGAGCCTGCGCGGCGGAGGGATTCGCAAGCGCGATTCCGAGCAGTGGCGTTAGCAGAATCGATGTCGGGTGGTGCAGTCTGTTCACGGGTGGATCCTCTTTCCTATAAATACCGCAATGCGAATTGAAGTGCCGCCGTCCAGAGCCGGCTGGAAGCGCACTCACGAAAACGCCGATTCGGATACCGCATAACGTAAGAGTGTATAAGCCCGAGCTGGGAAATGCCGCCAAGACGATCCACAGGCCCGATTAATAAATCCGGTCGGATTGACGTCCGAAGCCGGGGGCAGCGTTACTGATAAACTGCCTTCATCAATTGGTCCGAGACGCAATCTTATGCTTCTGCGGCATAGCATTAATGGTGTCACCTATCGTTTCGATGGGCTGAAAGAGCTGCTCGCGAAGGCCACCGCTGCGCGCTCAGGGGATGAGTTGGCGGGTGTCGCTGCTTCAACTGCCGTGGAACGCGTGGCCGCGCGGATGGTGTTGGCGGATTTGCCGTTGAGAGTATTCCTCGAGGAGCCGCTGATTCCTTATGCGGAAGATGAGGTGACTCGGCTGATCTTTGATCGTCATGACGAAAAGGCGTTCGCCTCGGTGTCGCACTTGACCGTGGGTGGATTTCGAGACTGGCTACTCTCTGGCAACGCGACGGAGGACACGCTACGAGCGCTGGGCCCGGGGCTAATGCCGGAGATGGTGGCCGCCGTCAGCAAGCTAATGAGGGTGCAGGACCTGGTCGCGGTGGCACGCAAGATAGAAGTGGTAACGCGGTTTCGCACGACGGTAGGACTGCGCAGCCGGCTCTCGACGCGGTTGCAGCCGAACCATCCAACAGATGACCCGTTGGGGATCGCTGCGGCGATGGTGGATGGGCTGCTGCTAGGTTCGGGCGATGCCGTGATTGGAATCAACCCGGTGGCCGACGATGTGGCAAGCACAGAACGGCTGCTGCGGCTGATCGACATGGTGCGCATGCGGTATGCGATTCCGACCCAGAGCTGCGTGCTGGCTCACATAACAACACAGATGGCCGCCATGCAGCAGGGAGCACCCGTGGACCTGGTGTTCCAGTCGATCGCGGGAACCGAAAAGGCGAATGCGTCGTTCGGAATCAACCTGGGAATTTTGAAAGAGGCGAACGAGGCGGCTCGCGCGTTGAAGCGTGGGACAGTGGGCGAGAACGTGATGTACTTCGAGACCGGACAAGGCAGCGCATTCTCGGCGAACGCGCATCATGGTATCGATCAACAGACTTGCGAGGTGCGAGCGTATGCAGTGGCACGTGCGTTCGATCCAATGTTGGTGAACACAGTGGTGGGTTTCATTGGGCCGGAGTACTTGTATGACGGCAAGCAGATTTTGCGGGCAGGGCTGGAAGACCACTTCTGCGGCAAGCTGATGGGACTGCCGATGGGGTGCGATGTCTGCTATACGAATCATGCGGAGGCCGATCAGGATGACATGGATTCCCTGCTGACGCTGCTGGGTGTAGCCGGCGTGAATTACATCATGGGCGTTCCTGGGGCTGACGACATCATGCTGCAATATCAGTCAACGTCGTTTCAGGATGCGCTGTATCTGCGTGAGACGCTGGGGCTGCGTCCAGCGCCGGAGTTTGAGGCGTGGCTGGCTGGCGACATGCCGCGACAGCTTGGCGCTCCGAGGCAGGTGGAAGGAATTGCCGCGTCATGACGGATTCGGGGATGAAGCGCGTGACGCCTAACCTGCGTTCGTTGACGGCAGCGCGAGTTTCATTGCCAATGAGCGGGCACAGCCTCGCGACCTCGGAGGTGCTGGAATTTCAACTGGCCCATGCGCAGGCGCGCGATGCCGTGCACGCCGCGCTGGATGCGAAGGAGTTTGCACGCCGGTTGCGCGATGAACTGCCGGTACTGCAGAAGCAAGGGGTTGAGGTGTTGACGGTACGGAGTCGCGCCGTCGACCGAGCGAGTTATCTCCGGAATCCGCAGATGGGGCGGTCCCTTCATGCAGAGTCGGCGGCCGCATTGAAATCGACGGCGTGCGATCTGGTCATCAGCATCGCGGATGGCCTTTCGGCATTGGCGGTGGAGACGAATGCAATTCCGCTGTTGGCGGTGCTGTTGCCGCAATTGGCGGAGGCCGAATGGACTTTGGGACCTGTCACCGTGGTGCAACAAGGGCGCGTAGGCATTTGTGATGCGATTGGCGAGAAGTTGGGGGCGCGGTGCAGCCTGATGCTGATTGGAGAACGTCCGGGGCTTTCTGCTGCGGACAGTATGGGAGCTTATTTGACCTGGCAGCCGCGGCTTGGCCGCACGGACGCGGATCGAAATTGCGTCTCCAATATTCGGAGTGGTGGATTGAACGTGGAGGCGGCAGCGGAGAGATTGATGTGGCTGATGAACTCGGCGCGGGCTATGAAATTGACTGGCGTGGCGCTGAAGGAGGGAGCAGCGAATTCCCTGCTGGAGGGCTAGAGCCAGCCGCGCGTGCGGGCAATCCTCGCAGCGTCGGTGCGGTTGGTGGCGCCGAGTTTGGCGATGGCCTCAGAGAGGTAGTTGCGGACGGTGCCTTCGGAGAGGCGAAGATCGGCGGCGATTTCCGCGGACGAGCGACCATCGCCGGCGCGTTGAAGGATCTGTCGTTCGCGATCGGAGAGAGGATCGGGGTCCGCGGTCCAGGCTTCGGCGGCGAGCGCGGGGTCGATGGCACGGAGACCGGAGTGGACGCGGCGGATAGCTTCGGCTAGCTCAGAGGCGGGGCGTTCTTTCAGCAGATAGCCATGCGCTCCGGCGTCAAGTGCGCGGCGCAGGTAGCCGGGGCGGGCGAAGGTGGTAAGGATGATCACGCGTGCGCGCGACTCGGCGAGATTGAGGTCCGAGGCGAGCTCGAGGCCGGTCTTCAGAGGCATTTCGATGTCTGTGACGATGACGTCTGGCGCCAGATCGCGGGCGAGTTTGAGGGCCTCGTTGCCGTTGGCGGCCTGCGCGATGACCGTGATATCGGGTTCGAGATCGAGGAGGGCTGCCAGCGCTCCACGTAGCATGGTTTGATCCTCGGCGAGAAGAACGCGAATGGACGTGGCGGCGGTCATGAGGCGGCGCCCTCGCGCAGGGGAAGTTCGATGAGGAGGCGAGTGCCATGGTCGCGTTCGAGTAATAGACGGCCACCGAGCGATTCGATGCGTTCGCGCATGCCGCGCAGGCCATTACCTTCTCGACCGGTGGCATGCTGCCCATTGTCCTCGATGACAAGACGGCGCTGGTTGGCTTCGGTGACGAAGCGCAGGTGGCAGGTAGTTGCGCGCGAGTGGCGAACGATGTTGGTAACGGCTTCGCGGAGAGCGAGCGACAGGGCGATCTCTTCCGGGGCGGTGAGATTAGCGGTATTGGCGGTTGCGGTGTCGAGGATGAGCGTGACACCGGCGGCGTCGAGGGTCAGGCGCGCGGCTTCAATCTCAGCGCCCAGGCCGCGGGTGCGATAGCCACCAATAGCTTCGCGCACTTCGGCGAGCGCGGTACGGGTGATGCGTTCAACATCGGCGATCTCGGCGGCTGCGCGAGCGTGATCGCTTGGATCCTGGCGGTGGATGAGGCGACCAGCGAGCTCGGCTTTAAGGACGACAACCGAGAGCGTATGTCCGAGCACATCGTGGAGATCCCGGGCGATGCGTTCGCGCTCGGCGACGGCAGCGAGGGCGAGGTTCTCATCCAGGGCGGCGCGCAGCTTGCACTCGGCTCGGCGTTGCTGTGCGAAGAACACATTGCCGCCGCCGACAACGATCATAAGAAAGATAGCGAAGAATGCCTGGGACCAAGGGATGCGGAGGTAGTCGGGCGCGGAGTGGAAGATTGCACTTTCAATCAGAACAAAGCTGACTTCGACAAAGAAGAGGGACAAGACCTTTCGCAGGGAGACGAAGGTGAAGGGCAAGAACGCAGCGGCGTAGACGAAGAAGGTAGAGCCGCCCTGGTTCCACGGGAAGGTGATGAGGCCCAGGGCGAAGGTGGCGGCGATCATCCAGAAGCGGGCTGGATGGCCTTCGTCGACAGCACGGATGTAGCCCCACATGATGCCGAGGAACGCAAAGAAAACAGCGAGGGTGGCGAGCCATAAGTACCGCGACGGCTCGATGACGGGACCGATGAAGAGGAAGCCGGTGTAGGCGAACCACACCCACGCCCACCGATTCTCACGCTTCCTCGAAATGGGTTCGTTGTTCGTCATAAGGCTTCCTGAAAAGTGTACGCCGAAGGATTAGGAGTTCTGTTCGAGGCGGCGGTAGGCGATCGCGGCGACACCCAGCATGACGAGTGTGAAACCAACGAGCCCAAGCCAATGACTGACCGGGCTCCCGGCCGTCGCGTAGCCGAAGCAACCGAGAACCAGCTGCGAGAGATGGTACGTCGGCAATACCAGGGCAAATTTCTGCAGCCAATGCGGCAGCAGCATGATCGGCATCCAGAGACCTCCGCAGAAGCTCATTGGCAGATAGACCATGTTGATAACGCCGGGCGTCGCGTTGAAGGGCACGAGCAGCGCAATCACCATACCAAGGCAGGCAAACGGGATCGTGCCTACCAGCGTCAGGGCCATCATCTGCGCGTACTCGGGAAGTGTGATCGAGACATGCGCGATGGTGATGGCCATCAGCGTGAGAATGCTGACAATCACCAGGCCGAAAGCCGCCGCTGAGCAGCATTTTGCCACGAGGTAAGCGAATGGAGGCATGGGGCTGGCTCGTTTGAGCTCCAGCCATCCAGTGCTGAATTCGCTGGCAAGGCCTCCGCCGATCCCGAAGAGCGCCGCACCCACCATACCGAACACGGCATAGCTTCCCAGCATGTACTTGGCAACCGACACGCTGCCGATGTGCTCGCCGCGATTCATGATGAGGCCGAAGAATAGATAGAAGATGACGGGAAATCCGATGACAGCGAGCGAGAAGGCGCGGGTGCGGAGAAGGCGAACGAACTCGAAGCGAGCTTCCGTGAGGAAGATGCGCAGGGTGCGCGCGAAGGAGTTCGAGCGGGCGGCGGGGAGGGCGACGGCGGCGGTAGACATGGCGAGCTCCTTGGAGTTTTCCATTCTCAGTTCGGTTCGTTCTCAATGACAACTGAGAACGGGTACTGAAAACTAGTTGCTGGTTAGGGCCAGGAAGGCATCTTCGAGGGCTGGGCTTTGGACCTCTAGCGAGTGGAGGTTCGGGTCGAGGGCGAGGAGTTCGCGGAGGCTGCGCTCTGGCTCGGTACTGGAGATGCTGGTGAGATTACCGCTTACTTCTGCGGTAGTAACACCAGGGATGGCGAGCAGAATGGCTTGGGAAAGGTCAGTGACACAGCGAATAATCTTCAACGTTCGGCTGGTGCTGGCTCCGGTGGTAGCAGCACCAAGAGATTTCACCTCGGCAGGTGTGCCTTCACAGATCACGCGGCCTTTGTTGATAACGACGATGCGGTGGGCGAGAGCGTCAGCCTCTTCAAGATAGTGGGTGGTGAGGAGCACGGTCTTGCCGCGGGCGGCCAGCGACCTGATCTCAGCCCACATCCCGCGGCGGGCTTCAATGTCGAGGCCAACCGTGGGCTCGTCGAGGAAGACCAGGTCAGGATCGCCGGCGAGAGCAAGGGCGAAGAGGGTGCGCTGCTTCTGGCCGCCACTGAGCTGGCCGAACATACGCGACTCGATACCCTCGAGGCCGGCAGCGCGAACCAGGTCAGCGTATGGCATGGGATCGGGGTAGTAGCCGCGAAAGATATTGATGTGCTCGCGGACTCGGAGCATTTCGGGAGCCTTGCCAACCTGCAACATGACGCCGGTACGGAGGCGCGTGGCGGCCTGACGTGGGTCAGCGTCGAAGATGCGGACCGCGCCGCTGGTGGGTGCACTGAGCCCCATGAGGAGCTTGACGGCGGTTGATTTGCCGGCGCCGTTTGGGCCTAACAGGGCCACGATCTCTCCGCGATGCAGGGTGAGCGAGAGGTCGTCCAGTGCAAGAACGCCGTTGGCGTAACGCTTCGTAATGCGAGAAAGCGAGGCGACGGCAAGAGAGTTCGCCGTAAAGGGGGTCGCTTGGACGGCATCGAGGACTGCGCTCATCGGAGGGCTCCTGGGTGGGCTGACTGATTACAAGAGCGAGTATGGAAGAGGGAGGCAAGGAAAGGCAGTGAGGTGCGTCAGCAAAGCAGGGTGACGTTTGTCATTGCCGAGCGTCGACATGGAAAACTTTTGTTTATTTCCACGGAAAATTCACGTGGCGTCTCAATTTGCTTTATGCGCGACGCGTTTTGGGCTATTCTCTCGGTATCGGCTCAGAAAATTAGAAGGATCTCCCCACCGGCTCGCCGGAGCTAGTTTCTTTAACTTGCGGAGACCGTCCGCACGATTTGCAATAGGCAGTCCAGGCAGCGCTCTACCCCCGAACACCCTTTTGGAGGCAACGCATTGGTCTATCAAAAACTGAACGGCAAGTTTGCATCCAGCAATCGCAGTTGAACCGATTCTCGGTTTCTACAGAAGTTTCTTACAACCTGCGGGCCTAACAGATAGCAACGTCCTAGCCATTGTCGACGGCGCGGCGGATGCGGTGTCGAAGTATATCGACAGGCAGCGGCGCCGACGGTGATTCATCTTCAGGAGGTAGTGCCTTGGTGTATTTGAACAGCAGACTCTCAGCCCTCGTTCTGGTCCTTGCCGCGATACTTTGTGTCACCTGTCCTGCGTTCGCGCAGCAGACGCTTGGAGGCATTACAGGGACCGTGGTCGATCCCGGTGGCAGCGCGATTCCAGGGGTCGAAGTAACGGCGACGTCAGATCAGACCAAGCTGGTTCGTACCACCAAGAGCAGTGCAACGGGCAGCTATGAACTCGTGAACCTGCCCATTGGAACCTATACGATTACGTTCGCCTTGAACGGCTTCACGACGGAACGCATTCCGGGAATCGACGTACAGGCGGATCGCACGATTACCCTGCCGGGCAAGCTGGCGGTGGGCTCGGTATCCGAGTCGGTGACGGTTGAATCGACACCACTACTGAACGCTACGGATACTACGAATGGCTATGTAATGGATAAGGCGCAGATCGAGTCCATTCCGCTACCGACGGGGTCCGTTCTGGGCGCTGCAATTCTCTCGCCAGGCGTAAATGCAGAACTTCCGTCGGGGACGGGATCGAACTCGGGGCTGGGCAATCCACCTATCTGGGCGAACGGTCAGCGTGACACCAGCAACAGCTTTTCCCTCAATGGTGTCGACGCGAGCAACCTGTTCAATGGCAAGAGCACCAGCAATGTGGGCTCGGCGCGCGTAATCAACAGCACGGGTGTTTCGACGAGTGGCGGAGCGGGCGGTGTGATTCAGAGCGTTGCGTCCGTCTATCTTTCCATCGGCAATGCCCTTCCGTCGCCACCTCCGCAGACGATTGACGAATTGCGGGTGAATGCGTCGATGTATGACGCGCAACAGGGATCAACCTCGGGCGCTCATATCGATATGAGCACGGCTTCAGGAACGAATAAATATCACGGGTCATTATTTGGACGCAGAGGAACGAACTGGATTAACGCCGCACCCTTCTTTTTCAAGAACGACCCCGGCATTCCTGAGAATATGAAGAATCCGGAGCTTCACCGGTACCTGGTGGGCGGAACGTTTGGCGGACCGATCATCAAGGACAAGCTGTTTGGATTTGTCTCGTATCAGCACTTGCAGGTATCGGATCAAGAGATTGGTGATTCATTCCTGGCCGTTCCGGTGGGCCTCTCTGACAGCACACGCACGGCCGCGGGATTTCAGTCCATCGTTGCAGGGAATTATTCAGACTCGCCCCCGGCCTACATCGACAGCACCGCCCTCGGATTGTTCAACTCGCCGGCACTCCCGGGTGAACCTGGCAAGTGGCTTATCCCGAATGATGGTGCCGGGAGTGGTTGCGGATCAAGCTGCATGACGCCGCAGCATCCATTCAATGCGTTCCTGCCAGGTACAGGCCGGTTCAAGGCTGATATGGCAGTAGCGGACATTGACTACAACGCGACCAGGAAGGATACGGTCGCGCTCAAGTACTACTACCAGCACGATCCCACCCTTGCACCGTACTCACTTTCAAGCGTGCCGGGTTTTACCGAGCATCTGGATGCGGGCGCGCAAGTGGCCTCGATCAATAACACCTACCTCGTGAAGCCGAACCTAAGCACGCAGGAGACCTTCGGCTACATTCGGGAGAAGATCTACGAGACCAACGAGCAGCCATTTACGCCGGAGGCAATCCCGGGGGGCTCCGTGGGCACGGTGTCGATCAACGAATTTGGATCGACCTACTTCCCGGGCGTTTCGATCGTGAATGTGCTCGGCGATTTGGGCTACGCCGATGGGCTGCCGTCTGAAGGCATTCTGAACATTGGACCGAATGCGGAAGGACAGTCTTCAAACACCGGCGTATTTCAGAACCGGTTCCAACCTTCGGGCAACGCGATCTGGTCCTTGGGCAAGCACACGCTTACGTTTGGCGCGAGCTACAGCTACACGCAGTTGAACACGATCGACAAACGCACTGGCACAGGCACCGTGGCAACCGACGACCTCAGCGCCTTCGCGCAGGGTTATGTCACTCCAGGCAGCTCGTCGACATCGTTTTATGTCAGCTCGTTTCTTCAAGGGAATGCCAACCGATACTATCGGGCGAACCAGCTGGGAACATTCGCCGAGGACAAGTTCCAGGTCACACCGAACATAAGCCTGACGGCCGGCGTGCGCTATGACTGGGACGGCGGACTGACCGAGAAGTACGGGCGCATCTTCAACTTCGACTTCCCGAACCCGAACAATCCCAACGATCCAAACGCGTACCAGTACGACGCGGAAACCGACACCATTACCCAGCCAGGCTTCATTATCGCGGGTAACAATGCCAACGGAACCGGAGGCGTGAGCAAGACGACGTTGACCGGTCGGCAATGGGGTATTGCCCCCAGGCTTGGGGTAGCGTGGCAGCCTGCGATGTTCCACTCCAAGGTGGTCGTGCGAACGGGCTTTGGTATGTACTACGATCGCGGCGAGCTGTTCAGCTACTTCTCGCCGGGCTACGCGATCGGCACCGTGACAGGCGGACCCTTCGGCGTAAATCAGCAGCTGCCCTTCGTAACCGCGCAGACCTGCCCGGTGAAGAGCCTCTATTCCTACTACATCCCCACCTGCGGCGGTGACGGCGGCGAAAATCCCCCCATCAATCCGCCAACGGCTATCACAGGCAACCTCGCCAACCCCTATACCAACGTTCAGTCGGCCGCCCCGGTCAACCCCAAGGCGTCGGACCTCAGCAACTATCTGCCGAACATCGCAAGCATTGACAATGGCGGCCAGCCAATCTCGCTGGGCGTCTACGACCGAGCGAACAAACTGCCGTATACCTACAACTACACGCTCGATATCCAGTGGCAGCCACGCAATGACTTGGTGTTCGAGCTCGGCTACGTGGGCAATCTCGGCCGCCACCAGGTCATCCCAGTACCGTTCAATCAGCCGAACATTGCCTCACCGTCCCATCCAGTCAATGGCGAGCATTATTCGTACGGCTATAACGTGCAGGGAGCGAACCTCCCTGACGGCACGGGATATGACTACGATTACGAAGGCGGCAACATTGACCATCGCGTACCGTACATTGGTTATGCCGCGGAGTCGATCGACTACAGGGCCTCCGGCGTGGATGCGTACAACGCGCTCACGGCTCACCTTGAGAAGCGTATGAGCCACGGCTTCCAGATCGCAGCCTCTTATACCTACTCGCATGCATTGGACGAGCAGAGCGGATTGGGGCTGTTCTACAACGGAAATAACCCGCTCAACCTGCGCGATGGTTATGCTTCCTCCGACTTTGATCGCACCCATGTGCTCAATTTCAACTACGTGTACCGGCTTCCGGATTTCATCCACGAGCACACGGTGGCCAGTTACTTCACCAATGGCTGGTCGCTGGTCGGTCTGACCATTCTGCAGAGTGGCCAGCCGTATAGTGTCATCGACTTCAGCGGAGCGGTCGGCAGTGTCTACTATGGCGTCAGCAACGGCATCACCAACCCGATCGTCCCGCTCGCTCCCGGATGTACCGCCAAGAGCGCCAAGACCGGTCTGTCCGGCGCGTTTGGGGACTATGCCCTGAAGTCTTCGTGCTTCACGATTCCGCTGCTTCCGGCGGGAGGCCTCAACGGCGCAGTCCCGACGTCGGATCCGTACGAGACGACGTTTACCACCGGGCAGCGGAATATCTTCCGTCAGGCCTTTCAGAAGCGCTCCGATGCTTCTCTCGTGAAGCAGACACAGTTCGGCGACCGCTTCAATCTGAAGTACACCTTTGATGTCTATAACCTGACCAACTCGGCCAGCTTCGACGTACCGGGAAATGAGGTTTCGCAGAATGAACTCTATAACGGCCTTCCCCTTGCGCCAGGGCCAGGCGTTTATCCGGGCGGGGTTGCCCCCAGCGGCCAAACCTGCTCCACAGCTGAAGGAATTGCCTCCGCGGCTCCCAACACCGGCAATTATTTCTACAACTGCCCGACCGGGCTCGGCGAGGTGAGCCATACGATCGGCAGTGCACGACAGATCCAGATGTCGCTGCAACTGACGTTCTAATCGCGGTTCGAACAAAGAGAATGGGAGGCCGCGAGCGCGGTCTCCCATTTCTTTTGATCACGCGGCATCCTGACTGTGGAAGCGGCTTCTTCCTTTGTTTGTATACTTTCCCTGTTGCGCACGGAGTTCCTGCAGCGCCGTTGTATCTCAGAAGAAGGTGAAACACACGTCATGCTCATCCATGAAGATCGTTTATTTCCTGCAGACCCGGGGACACGAAAGATTGCCAACGCGCTTTATGAGCAGGTGCGGGTGCTGCCGATCATCAGTCCGCATGGACATACGCAGGCGGCGTGGTTTGCTAAGAACGAGCCGTTCCCTGACCCGGCCAAGCTTTTTGTGCAGCCCGATCATTACGTCTACCGCATGTTGTATAGCCAGGGCGTTCCCCTAGATGATCTGGAGATTGGGCAAGCGGTGATGAAGGATCCGCGCGGAGTTTGGCGCATATTTGCCCGTCATTATTATCTTTTTCGCGGGACGCCGACTCGGATTTGGCTGGATTTCTGCTTCCAGGAGCTGTTCGGTTTGGAGGAGCGGTTATCGGAGAAAACGGCTGACCACTACTTTGACGTGATCTCGGAGAAGCTGAAAACAAAGGAGTTCTTGCCCCGATCTCTGTATGAGCGGTTTCAGCTTGAGGTATTGGCGACGACGGATTCGCCGCTGGATTCGCTGGCGGATCACCAGGCGATTCGGGAGTCGGGATGGAAGGCGCGGATTGTGCCGACGTTCCGGCCGGACTCGGTGGTGGACCCGGATTTTGATGGATTTGCTGGGAATATCGCGCGTTTGGGCGAGATGACGGGCGAGGACACGTCGACGTGGGGCGGCTATTTAAGCGCGCTGCGGGCTTCGCGGGAGCGGTTCAAGGGGTTGGGGTGTACGGCTACGGATCATGGGCATCCTACCGCGCAGACGGCGAATCTGGGGTCAGGCGGAGGCGGCGGAACTGTTCGGTAAAGTGTTGAATGGAAAGGGCGATGCGGAGCTATTTCGGGCGCAGATGCTTACCGAGATGGCACGGATGAGCCTGGAAGATGGCCTGGTGATGCAGATCCATCCGGGGAGTGTTCGGAACCATAACCGGCTTATTTTTCAACGGTATGGGCGGGACACGGGGGCGGATATTCCGGGACCTACGAACTACGTTCAGGCGCTGCGGCCGCTGCTCGATGCATTCGGCAATGAGGCTGGTTTGTCTATTATTTTGTTCACTTTAGACGAGTCGACGTACAGCCGGGAGCTGGCTCCTTTGGCGGGACATTACCCTTGTTTGAAGCTGGGGCCGGCTTGGTGGTTTCATGACAGTCCGGAGGGGATGATGCGGTTCCGGGAGCATGTGACCGAGACAGCCGGGTTCTACAACACGGTGGGATTTAATGACGATACACGGGCATTTTTGTCTATTCCTGCCCGGCATGACATGGCGCGCCGCGTGGATTGCGCGTATCTGGCGAGGCTGGTGAGCGAACATCGGCTGGAGGAAGACGAGGCGGGGGAGCTGGCGCATGCGCTGGCGTATGGGTTGGCGAAGAAAGCCTATCGGCTGTGAGTCCATGCGTTTGTGTATGACTTAGGTGGGTTTCGGGTTACTCAGCGATGTGTTTAGCCTAGTTTCGGGATGCGCAGGTGCGCTTTGCGGAGACCGCGGACGGAGTTGCAGAGCCAGAGGGTGTTGGGGGGCTCGAGGTCGGCGAGGGTCAGGATGCGCTCCTCGGCTTCGGGGAGGGTTTCGAGGAGGTGGCGGCGCAGGATGCCAGGGAGGACGCCGGAGGACAATGGTGGGGTGAAGAGCTTCCCTGCTGCCTGAAGGTTGCCAGATATTTCGACGAAGAGATTGCTGATGGCCCCTTCGGTTAGTTCGCCGCGTTCGTTGAGGAAGATCACTTCGTCGAAGCCTTCGGAGCGGGCGCGGGCTAGCTCGTCGTTGTAGAGATGGCGGTTGGTGGTCTTGTGGCGGAGGAAGGGGTCGGCGGAGCGGGTGCGTTGGGGGCTGAGGGTTACGTTGATGGCTGGTGGGTATGGCGCTGGTGCTGTGGTGTCGTTGGTGGACTCGTGGCTGGGGGAGCTAACAGCAGATTCCCGAAGGGAATGACAGAAAGAAAAACAAAGGCCTTCGTCGCTAAGGGAAAAGCGAGGGCCTCCGTCGTCGAAAGAAATGGTCGGGACTTGAGGATGGTCGGTGAGCGGTTCGGCGGTGATGGAGACGGTGCCGTCGGCGGCGAGGAGGAGGCGAACGCGATGGCGCTCGCGGGGGTCGAGGAAGTGGGCTGAGGCTCGGAGCTGGGCTTCGACGGCGGTGCGGTCGCAGAGGAAGTCGAAGTAGGCCGCGGAAGACTCCAGGCGGTCGAGGTGGAGGGGGAGGCGGGCGTAGTGCTGGTCGAAGAGGATGGTTTCGATGAGCTGGAAGGGTCGGTGGGTGCGGGTGAGGAAAGAGGCTTTGAGGAGGGCCTCGCGGTGCTCATCTTCGGGGATGCTGTCGGCGACGATGCCGCCGCCTACGCCCATGGTGGCTTCGCCGTTGTGCAGGACCAGCGTGCGGATGGCTACGTTGAAAACGGCGCTGCGGTCGGGGGCGATGAAGCCGATGGCGCCGGTGTAGACGCCGCGGGGATGAGCTTCGAGCTCGCGAATGATTTGCATGGTGCGGATCTTGGGGGCTCCTGTGACGGAGCCGCAGGGGAAGAGGGCGGCGAAGATGTCGTAGAAGGGGGTGCGGGGGCGGAGAGTGGCGGAGATGGTGGAGGTCATCTGGAGGAGGGTTTGGTAGCGCTCGACGGCGAAGAGGGCGTCGACGTGGACGGTAGCCAGGGAGAGAGATGCGGCCGAGGTCGTTGCGAAGTAGGTCGACGATCATTACGTGCTCGGCGCGATTTTTCTCGTCGTGCTGGAGGGCTAGGGCGGCGGCAGCGTCTTCGGTGGTGTCGAGGCCGCGGGGCATGGTGCCCTTCATGGGGCGGGTGGTGATTTTGTTCGTGATGCCTTCGGGGTCAGCTTCGATGCGGAAGAAGAGTTCGGGGCTTAGGGAGACGATTTGGTGGTGGTCGAGATTTAAGAAGGCGGCGTAGGCTACGGATTGGTTTTGCGAGAGCGTGGTGAAGAGCGTGGCGGGGCTGAGGGTTGTGGGGAAGTTGATGGCGTCGGTGAAGTTGACTTGGTAGGTGTCGCCGGCGGAGATGTAGGCTTTGATTTTTTCGATGGCGGTTAGGTAGTCGGCGTCAGGGATGCGTAGGGTTGGATTGGTGAGGATGGGGGCGGTGTGGGGTGCCGGCTCGGGCGGGAGTTGCGGGGTTGGGGAAAGGAATGTGCCGGTGGCGTGGTCGAAGACGATTGGCGCGGGGTAGGCGGCTAGATGGGCTAGCGGCAGAACGTTGGGAGGCAGGGGATCATCTTTCCCACTCATCCGCAAGTGCGCGTATGAATGGGGCACCCGTTGTGTGGGGGCCGAGGCGCGGGCGGTGGAGGGTTCGAAGTGGGCGTTGCATTCGTAGGAGAAGTAGCCGGCTATGTGGAGGCCTTCGGATAGGGCAAGTTCGATGTCGGCGAAGAGCGCGGGGATTTCGTCGGGGGTGTTGGCCGTGAGGATGCGGGTGGGGTTGAGGAAGAGATAGCTGTGGTGGTTGGTGGCGTCGAAACGGGAGGTTTCGAGGAGGATGGCGTTGGGGGTGGACTTGACGAGGGTGTGGATGGAGGTGGGGAGGGGCGTGTAGCGAGCGTGCGGGGGGTTGGGCATGGGAGAGTGCTGCTTGGGCCTTTATACTTGATTGGAGAATTGGACGTGGGTTTGCTGTGTGGTTGGCGGCCTGTCGTTGCATGGGAAAGAGGACGTTATGGCCGGAATGGTTGAAGCAATTCATGTGAAGCGTAAGACGATGTTTGAGTTTGAGGGTTCTCCGTATGCCTGTCTGGATTCGGACATTAGTACGCCGACCGCGCGAGGTGGGCAGACGCTGGTGCGGTTGAAGATGCGGAATTTGCTGACAGGCGCCGTGTTCGAGAAGACTTTCAAGGCGCAGGACAAGTTCAACGAGCCGGATTTGGAGCTGGTGCCCGCTACGTATCTGTATAGCGATGGCGCCGGTTCTTACTTTCTGAACCAAGAGAGCTTTGAGACGCTTACGTTGTCGGGCAACATGCTCGCCGATGCGATGGATTATCTGATCGACGGGACCGCGCTGCAGGTGCGTTTGTATAACGGCGAGCCGATTGGATTGCAGCTGCCGATTTTTGTCGAGCTGGATGTGGCGCATACCGAGCCTGCGGTGCGCGGGGATACGTCGAGCGGCGCGACGAAGCTTGCGCGGCTGGAGACTGGATTGGAGATTAAGGTGCCGCTGTTTATTAAGGAGGGGGAGAAGGTGAAGGTGTCGACGGAATTGAAGGAGTTTGCGGGGCGGGCGTAGGGGTGGTGGGACTGCGGTAGAGAAGCAGATTCCCGAAGGGAATGACAGAAAGGAAAGCAAGGGCAACGACAGGTGCAGTTGTAATTGCGCCTGTCGTTTTTTTTTAGCGCTCGGCTTACATTAGTTCGTCGATGAAGGATTTTGCTGTGGCCGCGGGGACGCGGTTGTTTTGGTGGACTAGCGGGCCGGGGTTTAGGACGGGTTCCAGCTCGGTGAGGGTGGGGACGTCGGTGCGCTCGTAAAATTTGCCGATGGGGATTTCGTCGCCCCAGAGCTGGGATTTTTCCATGGCGGCATCGAAGTTGGTGGGGTCGTAATCGGGGTTGTCTTCCAGCTTTTTGACGCGCGGCTTGAACCACTGGACGGTGTTGTCGTGGTTGTAGGTGACGCAGGGGCTGAAGATGTCGAGGAAGGAAAAGCCCTTGTGCTGGATGGCGTTCTTGATGAGTTCGGTAAGGTGCTTTTGTTCGGCGGAGAAGCCGCGGGCTACATAGGTGGCGCCGGCGGCGAGCGCCAGGGCTATAGGGTTGATGGGGCGCTCGACGTTGCCGAAGGGGGTGGTCTTGGTCTTGGCGGCGAGGCGGCTGGTGGGCGAGGTTTGGCCGGTGGTTAGGCCGTAGATCTGGTTGTCCATCACCATGTAGGTGAGGTCGACGTTGCGGCGCATGGCGTGGACGAAGTGGCCGCAGCCGATGCCGAAGCCGTCGCCATCGCCGCCGGTGACGAGCACGGTGAGGGCGTGGTTGGCCATCTTTACGCCGGTGGCGACAGGGATGGAACGGCCGTGCAGGGTGTGCATGCCGTAGGTTTCGATGAAGCCGGGGAAGTTGGAGGAGCAGCCGATGCCGCTGATGGTGGCGACTTCGTGCTGGGGAATTTGCAGCTCGACGAGGGCTTTCTGGACGGCGGCGAGGACGCCGTAATCGCCGCAGCCGGGACACCAGTCGGGCTCGACGCGGCCTTTGAAGTTGGCCATGGTGATTTGGTTTGGGGTGATGATTTCTGTCGCCATCGTTTTCTCCTGAGAGTGCGTGGTGGAGTGTTGGGGCTAGACCATGACTTCGTGTTCGGGGATGGAGAGCGTGGTGCGGCCGGCTAGCTGTTCCTTGACGGCGTCGACGATGTGTTGCGGGAAGAAGGGCTCGCCGTCGTACTTGCGGATGTGGCCGGTGGCGACGAAGCTGGTTTCGCTGCGCAGGTAGCGGGCGAACTGGCCGCTGAAGTTGTTCTCGATGATGATGGTGTGGAGCGCGTTGTTGAGGATGTCGAGGATGGCGTTGGCGTGGAGGGGGACGAGCCAGCGGATGGGGAGATGGTTGACGGAG
This sequence comes from uncultured Acidobacteriaceae bacterium, assembly GCA_963796535.1. Lineage (GTDB taxonomy): Bacteria > Acidobacteriota > Terriglobia > Terriglobales > Acidobacteriaceae > Granulicella. The sequence goes on along the minus strand of CAWCMO010000004.1, from coordinate 207,866 downwards.
ATGCCTTGCTCGCGGAGGAGCTCGCAGGCTTCGTCGATGACGCCGAAGGTGGAACCCCAGCCGATGAGGGTGACGTCGGCGGTGGCGGGGCCGCGGAGTTGAGGCGGGGGGATGGAGGCGGCGATGCCGTCCATCTTGCGCATGCGCTTTTCCATCATGGCGCGGCGCTTGGCGTGGTTGGTGTAGGCGTCGGAGATGAGGATGCCGTCTTCGTCGTGCTCGTCGCTGGAGACTACGTGGGTGTAGCCGGGGATGCCGGGGATGACGCGCGGGGAGACGCCGCTGTCGGTGATCTTGTAGCGGAGGTAGGGCTCGTGAGCGTCGCCGTTGCTGGTGATGAGCTCGCCGCGATCTACGGGAGGGTTGAAGTCGAGGACGGCGGGGTCTACGCTTAGGCGGCCTTCGGCGAGGAGGAGGTCAGCGAGAACGATGCCGGGACATTGGAAACGGTCAGTGATGTTGAAGATTTCGGGCATGAGGGTGAAGCAGTCGGCGATGTCTAGTGGGGCGGCGATGACGCGGGGAAAGTCGCCGAAGGCCGCGCCGAGCATCTGCCAGAGGTCGCCCTGCTCGGTTTTGGTGGGAACGCCGGTGGAGGGGCCGGCCCGCTGGCAGTCGATGACAACTACGGGAATTTCGGCCTGGGCGGAGAGGCCGAGGCCTTCGCTCATGAGCGCGAAACCACCGCCGGAGGTCGCGCACATAGAGCGGACGCCTGCGTGGGCGGCGCCGATGGCCATGTTGATGACGCCGATTTCGTCTTCGACCTGGCGGACCATGATGTCGGCCTTGCGGGCGTGGGAGGCCATCCAGTGGAGGACGCCGGTGGCGGGGCTCATGGGATAGGCGCAGTAGAACTTGAGGCCGGCGGCGGCGGCTCCCATGGCCATGGCCTCGTTGCCGCTGAGGACGGCGTAGCGGGCGTCGGTGAGGGGGAGGGCGTGATCGAAGGGCTTGAGATTCTGGGTGGCGTAGTCGTAGCCGGCGCGGGCGATGGCTATGTTTTCGTCGATGACGGCGCGGTCTTTTTTGCGGAACTGCTCTTCGAGGACGCTCTCGAGGGCGTTGAAGCCGATGCCCATCATGCTGAGGGCGGCGCCGATGGCTAGGGTGTTTTGCGCGACTTTGTTACGGCTGATGTCGGCTAGCTTGGAGACGGGGAGGGGGCAGAGCTGGACGCCGTCGGCGGGGGTGCCGGGGTGGATGGTGTCGGCGTTGAAGAGGCATGCGCCGCCGGCGGTGAGGAGCGAGAGGTGGCGATCGGCGGTGTCCTGGTTGAGGGGAATCAGCAGATCGAGGTGGCCGTTGGTGGTGCGGATGTTGTCCGTGCCGGTGCGAACGGTGAGGAAGGTATGGCCGCCGCGGATGATGGATTGGTAGGCGTTGTAGGCGTTGAGGTGGAGCCCGCGGCGGCTGAATATCTTGGCGAAGATGTCTCCGGGAGTGGCGACGCCCTGCCCCGCTGCGCCTCCGATACCGATGCTGAAGGACTGTCTCATGGAAGGCTTCCTGGGGTGGTGCGAGTTAGGAGCGCTCGGCGCCTGCAAAATACCGAACGCGGTGATCGTACCGGCAGGCGTGGACTAGTGGCAAGTGCGCGGATGCGTGCGGCTGCGGATAGTATGTTCGTACAATACAGCGGCTTGTTTTCTGAGAGCGAGTTGGCGTAGACGCAACTATAGGTTACGGGAGGAATTGCTTTGTCTTTATCGCGACGCGCGTTTCTGAAGAGCTCGATGATTGCGGCTGGTGAGGTGGCGCTGCCGGGGTTGGCGGCCGGGGCGACGGCGGGTGCGGAGACGCGGGGTGTTCCGGTTGAGGGACTGGCGGCGGCGGAAGTGGTGGGCGGGGCCAAGAGTGAGTTTACGCGCGGGCTGGGGATTTATCCCGGGGCGATGGGCGACGTGTTTTCGCCGACGCTGCGAGTGGATGCGACGACGTATCGGAACCTGGCGTTGCGACGGGCGGCGAAACACTCAAGCAGCTATGACTACAACCTGACGGCGCAACTGGTGACGGACGGAATCAAGGACACGCGGATGCCGCGGTGGGTGGCGGTTTCGACCAGTGTGGATGGGGTGTTGACGAAGCCGGACAGGGAGATTCTGCTCGACCACTTCCCTCCTGTGGGGTTTCAGCTGGAGGGCGCGAATGTTTCGGTAGAGGTGCAGGTGCAGGGCAGCGAGGCGCCGGCGGTGGATCGAATGCGGGTGTTTGCGGCGCTGCCGGAGACTGTTTCGGCGAAGGATCTGCGGTTCGCTGTGGAGGTGTCGGATGACGGGCGGGCGTGGGCGGAGGTGGGCTCGGCGAAGGCGGAGGCGGAGAAGGACACGGAGAATTATCCGCCCGATCTGACGCGGGGAATGAGTCTGTATTATCCGTCGATCGTGTTGAGCCGGGTGGTTGCGAGCAGGTTCTATCGGGTGACGTGCGAGCGCGTGAACCATACGGACCGGCAGCCACTGAACTGGCTGGTGGGGCAGGTGGAGTTTTATCACGCGGGGCAGCGGGTGGAGATCGGCGGGCCGTATGACTTTACGAGCGCGTGGATGAGCGCGGGGTCGGCGGAGGAGTGGGTGAGCGTGGATTTGGGAGCGCGGTGCACATTTGACCGCGTGGACCTGCACTGGATTGCGCGGGCCGCCGAGGGGAGTGTGCAGGTTTCTGATGACGAGGTGAAGTGGACGGACGTGCATCGGCTGGGCGGCGGCGCTGGAGAGGTGGAGGAGATTCGGCTGGCGGCACCGGTGCATGCGCGGTTTGTGCGGGTGTTGATGACGCGGCCGACTTCGCCGTTCGGGTACATACTGAGCGAGTTTGAGGTGTGGGGGCGGGGCGGGCCGGTGGTGGTCGCGTCGAGTGCGCCGGCGATGGCGGATGGGCGCTTGAGGCTTGCCGGTGGGGGATGGAGAGTGGAGAGAAAGAGCGTGGTGAGCGGGGATGGGGCAGCGATTTCGCGCGCGGGGTTTGCGGATGGTGCATGGGTGGTGGCGACCGTGCCGGGGACGGTGCTGACTTCGTTTTATAACGCGGGGGCGATTGCCGATCCGAACTTTGGGGAGAATCAACTGTATGTTTCGGACTCGTATTTCTGCGCGGACTTCTGGTATCGGACGGAGTTTGAGGCGCCGGCGGTTGAGGCTGGCGAGATTGCGTGGCTGGACTTCGACGGATTGAATTGGAAGGCGCAGGTGTTTTTGAATGGTGAGGCGCTGGGACGGATCGAGGGTGGGTTCATTCGCGGGCGCTTCGACGTGACGGAGAAGTTGCTGGCTGGAAAGAAGAATGCGCTGGCAGTATTGATCGAGAAAAACGCGACGCCAGGGAGCACGAAGCAGAAGACGTTTGAGAATCCCAGCCGAAATGGTGGAGCGCTGGGCGCGGATAATCCTACGTATCACGCGTCGATTGGGTGGGACTGGATTCCTACGATTCGCGGGCGGAATACGGGGATTTGGGGAGATGTGAGTCTGCGGAAGACTGGGGCGGTGACGCTGGAGGCGCCGTGGGTGAGGGCGGCGTTGCGGCTGCCGGATGTGTCGAATGCCGAGGTGAGTGTTGAGGTTGGGCTGATGAATCATGGTGCGCGTGCGGTGGAGGGGACGGTGCGGCTGCGGTTCGGGACGGTGGAGGTTTCGCAGGCAGTGAGCGTGGCTGCGGGTGCGAATTCGGTGGTGACGATGGATGCGTCGAAGCATGCGGAGTTGCGGCTGAAGGATCCGCAGCTGTGGTGGCCGGTGGGTTATGGCGAGCCGCATTTGTATGACGTGGAGATTGCATTTGAGGCGGCGGGGAAGGTGCTTGATAAGAAGGCGACGAAGTTTGGGATTCGGCAGATGACGTCGAGCACGGAGGGTGGGGAGCTGCGACTGTATGTGAATGGGAGGCGATTTATTTGTCGCGGGGGGAACTGGGGATTTGGCGAGTCGATGCTGCGGTATCGCGCGCGCGAGTATGACGCGGCGGTGCGATATCACCGCGAGATGAACTTCACGATGATTCGCAACTGGGTGGGGCAGATTGGCGATGAGGAATTTTATGAGGCGTGCGATCGGCATGGCGTGATGGTGTGGCAGGACTTCTGGCTGGCGAATCCGTGGGATGGGCCGGTGCCGGATAGCGATTCGATGTTTATGGCAAATGCGCGGGACTTTGTGTTGCGGATTCGGAACCATGCGTCGATCGGGTTGTACTGCGGGAGGAATGAGGGGTATCCGCCGGCTGCGCTGGAGAAGGGTTTACGTGCGGCGCTGGCGGAGCTGCATCCGGGGATCCAGTACATTCCAAGCTCGGCCGATGACGTGGTGAGCGGGCATGGGCCGTATCACGCGCTGCCTGCAGTGGAGTATTTCCGGATTGCGGATGAGAAGCTGCACAGCGAGATCGGGATGCCGAATATTCCGCCGGTCGAGAGTGTGCGGCTGATGATGCCGGAGCGCGCGATGTGGCCGCAGGGACTGGACTGGGGGTTGCACGATTTCAGCTTGAATGGGGCGCAGGGGGCGAAGTCTTTTTACTCGCTCATCGATGAAAGCTATGGCGGGGCCGATAGCGCGGAGCAGTGGATAACGCTCGCGCAGTTTGTGAACTACGAGGGCTATCGCGCGATGTTTGAGTCGCAGAGCAAGTATCGTGCGGGGCTGCTGCTGTGGATGAGCCATCCTTGCTGGCCGTCGTTTGTGTGGCAGACGTATGACTATTTCTTTGAGCCTACGGCGGCGTATTTCGGGTGCAAGATCGCGTCGGAGCCGTTGCATGTGCAGTGGAATCGCGATGCGGAGACGGTGGAGGTGGTGAATTATAGCGGCGGGGATCGGCGGGGACTGAGCGTGAGGGTGGAGATTCTGAATATGGACGGCGGGCGCGTTGGCGGGCGGGTGGTGGTGGTCGACAGCAAGGAAGACAGCGTGGTGACCGCCTTCGCGATGGCGTATCCGAAGGGGCTCTCGGCGGTGCATTTCTTGCGGCTGACGCTGACGCAAGGGACGAGGGTGATCTCGCGCAACGATTATGTGCGGAGTTTGGTGGAGGGAGATTATCGGGCGATTCGGTCGCTGGCGAAGGCGCGGGTGGGGGCGACGACGACGGTGAAACGCGAGGGCGAGATTTGGCGGCTGAGCACGGAGTTGCAGAATGGCTCGGCGTGGCCGGCGTTGATGACGCGGGTGAAGGCAGTGCGGGCGGTGACGGGCGATCGGATTCTGCCGGCCATCTATGATGATAATTACGTGCTGCTGATGCCGGGTGAGCATCGAACCATACAGACGGAGCTGCAGCATGCGGATACGCGCGGCGAGACTCCGAAGATTGTGGTGAGTGGATTTAATGTCGCTTAGGTGCGGCACGAGAGATTGAGGGTTTATGTCGACGACAGCTGGAACAGCACCACGGCAGCATGCATCAACGGGACCTGCGGGGCCGGTGGTTCCGGAGCCTAGTCATGCGGAGAAAAGCAGGACACTGCTGTCGCTGGTGAGCGTGGGGATGCTGTCGACGATGTCGCGCAAGCTGCCGGGATTTCCGTTTGGATCACTGATGCCGTTTGCGATGGATGAGGCAGGGCGCCCGATTTTTCTGATCAGCAACATGGCCATGCATACGCAGAATCTGCGGGAGGACGGGCGATGCAGCTTGTTCGTGATGCAGGCGGCGGCGGATGGCGATCCGCTGGGAGCGGCTAGGGCTACGCTGGTTGGAAACGCGAAGGTGGTGGCAGAGGAAGAGAAGGCGGCCGTGAAGGAGATTTATTTGGCGCGGCATGCGAACGCCAGCTACTGGGTGGACTTTGCGGACTTTCATTTCTTTCGGCTGGAGCCGGTGGACATGTATTACGTCGGGGGGTTCGGCGTGATGGGGTGGGTGGAGGCCGTTGACTTTGCGGAAGCGAAGGCTGATCCGCTGGCTGAGGTTGCCGCGGGGATCATGGCACATATGAATGCGGACCATGTGGATTCCATGCGGACGCTGGCGCGGGCGTATGCGGGGATTGAGGGGAGCGAGGCGGCGATGACGTCGGTTGACCGACTGGGATTTACGCTGCGACTAAAGACGGCGGAAGGAATGAAGGGCCCGCGGATTAACTTCCTGAGCGAGGTACACGATGCGCAGGAAACGAGGAAGATGCTGGTGGAGATGGTGCGGTTGGCGAAGGCGAAGGAGTCGGCTTGAGGTTTCGAAGGACGCAGATGTTGGTGGTGCTGGTTGGATTGGCCGTGAGTGCGGCGGCGGGCGCTCAGGCTCCGGCTGCACGTACGGAGATTCTGTCGGCGAGGGAGATGGCGGCCAAGGTGGACGCGCACTATAACCATTTGCATACGTTGACAACGCAGTTTACGGAGCGTTATCGCGGGATGGGCATCGATCGGACGGAGACGGGGACGCTGACGTTGAGCAAGCCGGGACGGATGCGCTGGGCGTATGACGCTCCGTCGGGGAAGATTTTTGTGCTGGATGGGAAATTTGCGGTGAGCTATACGCCGGGGGATTCTCAGGCGCTGCGAACGCCGGCAAAGCAGCTCGATGATCTGCGTTCGCCGCTGCGGTTCCTGCTCGGGCATACGGAGATTGCGAAAGAGTTGAATGGGCTGACGATGACGCTGGTTAGCGGCGGCTACACGCTTTCAGGGGTGCCGAAGGGGATGGAACAGACGGTGCAGTCGATCGGAATCACCGTGGATACGGCGGGGCAGATCACGGGGATGAGGGTTGCGCAGACCGATGGGGCCGAGACGAGTTTCGTGTTCAGCGATATTCGTGAGAACGTTCCGACGCCCGACAGCGACTTTGAATTTACACCGCCGCCGGGCGTGACGATCATCGATGGAGTTGCGCCAATATAGGGGGCGGCTAGACGAGGACGTGGCCTGCTTCGCCGACGGAGGTTTTGCCGCCGGTTACTGCGGCGGCGAGGTACTTGGCTCCGCGAACCAGACTGCTACTGGAGGCCTGCCAGTATTCGGCTTCGGTGACGTCGACGCGGAGAACGGCGATCTCCGGATCAGTTTCACCCTTGGGGAACCAGGCTTTGTACATCGCGCTCCAGAGCTCGCCGATTTTAGCGCGGTCCTGGCTGATGCTGGCGCGGCCTTTGAGGACGAGGTATTTCGCGTCGGAGGTGTCGGTGAGGGTGAGGGTGACGTGCTGGTCTTGCTGGATCTCGTCAACCTTTTCGGAGGAGACGCGGGTGAGGAACCAGAGCTTGCCGTCGAAGGTGCTTGCCTGCACGGCCATGGGGCGGGAGCTGATGGATCCGTTGCTGGCCACCGTGTTGATCATGGCGATGTGAATGCCTTTGAGCAGCTCGGCAATTTTCTTTAGGCCTGCTTCTCCGCTGAGTTCGTGAAAGTCGCTATGGGTTGCCTGGCTGGTACCGTGTGGAACGCTCATGATTACGCCTCGAGATAGTTGGATGCGAATGCGCGCGGGGGAGTTCGCTGCGATTCCCTTCCCTGCGGTGCTTTCGCTTCCATGCCGCGGCGCTGGCGTGTACCGTAGCTTTATGCGACTTGCTTTGATCGTCAGAGGGATCGCCAGAGGTTTGGCCTGTGCTGCCCTGCTGTTTGCGCCCGTTGTCCACGCCCAGACGGCGTACCACCTGATTCCGATGCCGCGAGAGATTACGGGAGTGGAGCAGGTGCCGCTGAGTTCGGTGACGGTTGAGTGCCCGGGTTGCGATGCCGAAGATACGTTTGCGGCGAATGATTTGCGCGAGACGCTGACGGGTCGCGGCGTTCCGACGGGCAACGGTTTGCGGATTGTGCTGCGCCGGCTGGCGGAGCATCCGGATGCGAGTTTTACGGAAGAGATGCGGGCTGAGGGATACACGATCCGCTATGCAGCGAAGACACTGACGCTGACGGGCGCGACGGCGGAGGGACTGTTTTACGCAGCGCAGACGGCCAAGCAGATGATCGAGCGATGGCCGCTGCAGCCGGTGTGCGCGGGAGGGTGCCCTGACTTCGTGCTGCATGCTGCGGAGATCCATGACTGGCCGGCTATGCGGTATCGCGGGCTGCATGACGATCTTTCGCGTGGGCCGGTGGACACGCTGGAGTTCCAGAAAAAGCTGATACGGACGCTGGCGGCTTACAAGATTAATGTGTACTCGCCGTACTTTGAGAATACGCAGCAGTATGCGTCCAACCCGCTGCCTGCGCCACCGGAAGGGAGCATCTCGGCGGCCGATGCGCGCGAGCTGGTGACGTATGCGACGCAGTATCACATCACGGTCATTCCTGAGCAGGAAGCGATTGGGCATCTGCGCAAGATGCTGGAATGGGAGACGTACGCGGATGTGGCGGAGACGCCGCACGGGGCGGTGCTGAGCCCGGGGCAGGCTGGATCGATTCCGCTGATTGACCAGATGTTCAAGGAGCTGGCGGCACTCTATCCAGGGCCGTTTCTGCATATTGGCGGCGACGAGACGATTGATCTAGGGATTGGGCGAACGCGCATGGATGTGGATGCACGCGGGTTGCCGACGGTGTACATCGATTATCTAAAACAAATTGTGACGAGCCTGGAGCCGCTGCATAAGAAGATTCTTTTCTGGGGCGATGTGGCTCAGAGCGATCCTGAGTTGCTGAAGGAATTGCCACCCGAGATCAAGCGACAGGTGATTGCGGTGGCTTGGGGATATTCGCCAAAGCCGAAGGGATTTCTGCAGGAGTTGAAGCCGTATACCGCGGCGGGAATTCCGGTGTGGGTGTCGCCCTCGATCAACAACTATCGCCAGGTGTGGCCGAACCAGCAGCAGGCGCTGGACGACATCCAGGAGTTTACGCGCGATGGGCAGAAGTATGGAGCGACGGGGCAGCTGAATACGCTGTGGAATGATGATGGCGAGTCGCTGGCGAACATGAACTGGTATGGGATTTTGTTTGGCGCGGCGGCCGCGTGGCAGCATGGCGAGTCGTCGATACCGGCGTTTCAGCAGAGCTTTGGGCAGGTGTTTCATGGCGACTCGCTGGGGTTGGTGAACCAGGCGCAGGGCGAGTTGCTGGCGGCGATGTCGCTGCTGCACGACAGCAAGGTGAATGGAGCTACGGAGGGTACTGACGGTTTGTTCTGGGTCGATCCGTGGTCGAAGGACGGGCAGGTGATCGCGGAGAAGATGCGCCCGATCAACGCCGAGGTTCGGTTGTATGCCGAGCGCGCGCTGATCTACATCGCGCAGGCAAAAGCGCAGGAGGCGAATTTGCGCGAGCCGGATGCGATTTCGGCGATGGAGTTTGGGGCCCGACGGATTGATTTTCTGGGGCTGAAGTTTCAACTTGCGGATGAGATGGTGGATGGATATGCGCAGGCGCAGGGGACGGCGTTCGGAACGGTGAGCGTTCACCCGGTGGGGCCGCGGCCTTCGGTGTCGGCGATGCTGTCGGATATCAACGGCGTGAATGGACGGCTGCAGGACATTATCGACGGCTACTCGCAACTGCGCGAGATGTTTGCGCAACAGTGGAACAAGACGTATCGGCCATCAGGTTTGCGGCCGGTGCTAGAGCACTACGACTATACGATTGGTCAGTGGTATGCGCGGGTGGATAAGGTGCGCAGTGCGCAGCGGCAGTGGAGCGAGTTGAGGACGTTGCCTGCGGCCGGGGAGCTGGGGATTCCGGCATCGCAGACTGTGCCGGTGGTGTCTCCTGTGGCGCCTGCGGTGACGACGCCTCCAGTTGCGGCGCCGTCGACTGCGGCGCCCCCGACTCCCGCGACGGCGACTCCCAGTGTGACGCCATCGACTACGGTGCCGAACGCACCGCACACCCCTTAGCAGGAGATCGAATTGGTTAGTTATCGGTTGGCGCTTCGGGCTTTGGCGGTTCTGCAACTTGGGGGGACGCATCATCTGCGTGCGTTCGATCTGGCGCTGGTTGCGGTGTACCTGGTGGGGATCACGCTGTTTGGATTGCGGTTCCGGAAGCGCTCGGGGGCGGGTTCGGCAGACAAGTCGCTGCGCAGTTATTTTCTGGCGAACAACACGATTCCGTGGTGGGCAATCTCGCTATCGATTGTGTCGGCGGAGACTTCTACGCTGACGATCATTTCGATTCCTGGGGTGGCGTTCGCGGGCGACTTTGGATTTCTGCAGGTCGTGATTGGGTACATGATTGGGCGCATCGTGGTGGCGGGATTGTTTTTGCCGCGCTACTTTGCGGGGGAGATGCTGACGGCGTACCAGCTGATCGATCGGCGCTTTGGGCCATCTCTGCACAAGGTGACGGCGGGATTGTTCTTGTTGACGCGCGCGGCCGCTGAAGGTGTGCGCGTATTTGCGGTTTCGATCGTGGTGGGGATTGCAATCGGGACGCGCGATTTGCTGTCGATTGGGATTATCTCTGCACTGACGCTGCTGTATACGTTTGAGGGGGGGATGGCGGCGGTGATCTGGACCGATGTGGTGCAGATGGCGATTTATATTGGCGGGACGGTGGTGGCGATCGCTACGCTGGGTACGCATGTGACGGGCGGTTGGGGCACGATTCATGCGGTGGCTGGTGCTGCAGGCAAGTTTCACATGCTGAACTTCGCGCTGAATCTGACGACGACGTATACGTTCTGGGCAGGGGTGCTGGGCGGAACATTTTTGACGATGGCGTCGCATGGGACCGATCAGTTGATGGTGCAGCGGATGCTCGCGGCGAAGAACTTGCGCGAGTCGCAACTGGCGTTGCTTAGTTCGGGCGTGGTGATCTTCGTCCAGTTTGCGCTGTTCCTGCTGATTGGCGTGGGGCTGTATGTGTTTTATGGACAGCACCCGGCGGTGTTCACGAGCGCGGACCGGATCTTTCCGACATTCATTGTGAGGGAGATGCCGGTGGGGATTGCGGGGCTGCTGGTGGCGGCGATTTTGGCGGCGGCTATGTCGAATTTGTCGGCGGCGTTGAATAGTTTGTCGTCGACGACGGTGGTGGATTTTTATATGCACTGGAGGCCGGCGGCGGATGATCGTGAGCGCGCAATTGTAAGCAAGTCGTCGACGGTGATGTGGGCGCTGGTGTTGTTTGCGATCGCGGTGTACGCGGTGACTGTGGGCGGGAAAGGGCATGTGGTGGAGATTGGGTTGTCGATTGCTTCGGTGGCTTATGGATGCTTGCTGGGAGTGTTTCTGCTGGGGACGTTGACGAAGTTTGTTACGCAGACGGGCGCGACGATTGGGATGGTGTTTGGATTTGTGCTCAACGTTTGGCTTTGGCAAGGAGTGTTTCCTGTGCATCTTGGAGCGTTTACGATTCCGCATATTGCTTGGACCTGGTATGTGCTGATTGGCGCTGCAGCGACGTTTGGCGTGGGTTCGCTGGCGAGCCTGGTGTTTGGAAAACAGTCGGCGCGGCGTGGAGTTGTGGTCGTGATTGCGCTGCTGTGTGTGACGCGGATGGGTGTGTCGCAGAGCGCGCAGGGGAAGGCGCCGGACTTTGGTGGGGTGTCGACGCTGCTGAATGAGGCCGTGGCGGCGCATCGTCCTCCGGGGGCTGTGGTGGTGATTGGGCATGGGGGGCAGGTGGTGCTTGAGCAGGCGTATGGCGATCGCAAGCTGCCGGGCGAGCCGGGGTTGGATGGCGAGCCGAATGCCGCCGAGCCGATGACTGAGGACACGATTTTTGATATGGCGTCGCTGAGCAAATGCTTGAGTACCGCGACCGCGGTGATGCAGTTGTACGAGCAGGGCAAGGTGCAGTTTGATGATCCGGTGGAGAAGTATCTGCCGGAGTTTAATGCAGGGCACGATCCCGAGCGCGCGAAGGTTACAGTGCGGATGCTGCTCACGCATACGTCGGGTGAGGCGCCCGATGTGAATCTGAAGGATGCGTGGGGGCTGGCTGCGCCGGACTTTATGGAGGGAGTGCATCGGGCGTTGACGACACCGCTGATGTCGGCGCCGGGTGAGGTGTTTCGCTACTCGGATATTAATTTTATTTTGCTGGGATACATGGTGCAGGTGCTGAGTGGCGAGCCGCTGGATGTGTATGCGCAGGAGCATATCTTCACGCCACTGGGGATGACGGAGACGCGGTATCTGCCGGTGGCGAAGGCTTGCGGGCCGCATCGCGTGGTGGGTGCAGCGATTGCGTGGGCGCCGGCGCCGAAGGGTCGCGAGCTGTTTGCTTGCCCTAAGGGCGACTGGAGCACTTCCCTGCTGCCGCGCATTGCTCCGGAGGCTCATGACGATGAGGCGAAGGCTGATCCGGGGACGAATCCTGATTACGATAGGCTGCTGCGCGGGACGGTCCATGATCCGACGACGCGGAGGATGGGCGGCGTGGCTGGACATGCGGGCGTGTTTTCGACGGGACATGATGTGTCGCTGTTTGCGCAGGGGTTGCTCGATCGGCTAGCGGGACGGCCGAGTAATTTTCCGCTGAGGCAGTCGACGCTGGAGTTGATGGTTGCGCCGCAGCAACCGGGACATGCGGCGGGGCAGATTGCGGCTGCGAACACTGCCGAGCGTGCGGCAATTTCGGCGGGGGCAAAGGGGGCTGCGCCGGGATTGGCTCCGCATTACCCGGCTGTGCAAGGACAGGATCTGCGCGGGTTTGGTTGGGATATCGATACGGCGTTTTCAAAGCCGCGCGGCGTAGTGTTTCCGATTGGGAGCTTTGGGCATACCGGGTTTACCGGGACTTCGCTGTGGATGGATCCGGGGTCGGACACGTATGTGATTCTGCTGGCGAACGCGATTCATCCGCGGGGGAATCCGCCGATTTCAAATTTGCGCGGGGAGGTGGCGTCGGCGGCGGCGGCGGCGTTGGGGCTGTACGGATCGAGCGCTGCGGCGGGCGAGGCTCAACGGCCTGCAGCGACGATGACTGGCATCGACGTGCTTGAAGCGGAGCACTTCAGTCCGCTGGTCGGCGGTCAAGCACATGGCGGTCATTCGCTGGTGTTGGGAGTGCTCACCAATCAGACAGGGCTGGATCGTACGGGGCGGCGGACCGTCGATATCCTTGCGACGGATTTGCCGAAGGCGGTGGCGGGGGCTAAGCTGGCGGCGATCTTTTCGCCGGAGCATGGGATCTTTGGGAAGTTGGATTCGGAGCATGTTGCGGGAGAGGTGGATGCTGCTACCGGGTTGAAGGTGACGAGTTTGTATGGGCCGACCGAGGCGGACAAGCGGCCTTCACATGAGGTGTTGAAGGATCTGGATGCCGTGGTGATTGATCTACAGGATGCGGGGGTTCGGTTCTTTACGTACGACACGGTGGTGGGATATTTTTTGGAGGCTTCGGCGAAGGAGAAGAGGGAGTTTCATCATGATCTAAAGATTGTGGTGCTGGATCGACCGGACCTGATTGGGGGCGAGCAGGTGCAGGGGCCGGTTTCGGATGAGGATCTGACGACTGGAGTGGCGAGCTACATCGATTACATGCCGCTGCCGGTACGAACCGGGATGACAATTGGGGAGTTGGCGAAATATATCGTCGGCGTGAAGCACCTTGATGCGGATCTGACGGTGGTGGCGATGGAGCACTGGTCGCGCCGTCAGTACTTCGATGAGACGGGATTGCCGTGGACGAATCCTAGTCCAAATTTGCGGACGATGACGGCAGCGGTGCCGTATCCAGGGCTGGGGTTCCTGGACTACAGTCCGGTGTCTGTGGGACGTGGGACAGACACGCCGTTTGAGCAGTTTGGGGCTGCGTGGATGCATGCGGCGGACGTGGCTGCGGCGTTGAACGTGCGGCATATCCCGGGCGTGAGCTTTGCGGTGACGACTATCAGTGTGGCGGAAAACGCGAATCATTATCCGTTCCATGGACAGACGATTGACGCTGTTCGGATTGAGGTAACGGATCGGCGCGTGCTGGATTCTCCGGAGATGGGTGTGGAGATTTTGAGTGTGCTGCAACGGATGTATCCAGCGCAGTTCCACCTGGAGAAGACGCTGCGGTTGGTTGGCAGCCGGAGTACGCTGGATGCGATTGAGCGCGGCGATGATCCGCGGGCAATTGCCGAGGGATGGAACCCGAAGCTAGCGCAGTATGTAGAGGCACGGAAGACGTACTTGATTTATCCGTAGGTCTGGCGGGTGTTGTTGGGGTAAGGGTAGTCTGATTGTTCTGACGGAGATTATTTGGCTATGAAGACATTTGACGCGATTGTGATTGGAGCGGGGCAGGCAGGGCCTTCGCTGGCCGCTCGGCTAACGAAGGCCGGGCAGACGGTTGCGTATGTGGAGCGCAAGCTGTTTGGCGGGACCTGCGTAAACACTGGGTGCACGCCAACGAAGGCAATGATTGCGAGCGCGTATGCCGCGCATGTGGCGCGGCGGTCGGGAGACTACGGCGTCTCGATTGATACCTCAATCGAAGTGGACATGAAGGCGGTGAATGCGCGGCGTGAGGGCATCGTTGCGAGGTCGCGCAATGGGGTGGAGAAGTCCTTGCGGGATAACGAGAAGGTGACGGTGTTCAAGGGGACAGCGCGATTTGAGTCGCCAACGACGGTTCGGGTTGGGGATGAGCTGCTGGAGGCGAAACAGATTTTTCTCAATGTTGGCGGGCGCGCGGCGGTACCGAATCTACCCGGCATCCACACTGTTCCGTTTCTTACGAACAGCAGTCTGATGGGGCTCGATGTGCTGCCGAGGCATTTGGTGGTCGTGGGCGGCAGCTATATCGGGATTGAGTTTGGGCAGATGTATAGGCGATTTGGCAGCGAGGTAACGATTATTGATAAGGGGCCGCGGCTGGTGGGGCACGAGGACGAGGACGTGTCGGCGTGCGTGCAAAGTATTTTGGAGGCCGAGGGAATCACGATTCGGACGAGTGCAGAGTGTATTGAGATGAAGGCTCGTGGAAGTGATGTGGTCGTGGGGACCAATTGCACGGAGGGCGAGCCGGATGTCGTGGGTTCGCATGTGCTGCTGGCGGTAGGGCGCGTGCCGAACACGGATGACCTGGGGCTGGAGCATGCGGGCGTGAAGACCGATGAGCGCGGGTACATTTTGGTCGACAACCAGCTGCGTACGAATGTGCCGGGGATCTATGCGTTAGGCGACTGCAATGGGCGCGGGGCGTTTACGCATACGGCGTACAACGACTATGAGATTGTTGCGGCGAATCTGTTGGACAATGATCCGCGGCGGGTGTCGGACCGGATTCATTGTTATGCCATGTATCTGGATCCGCCGCTGGCGCGAATCGGGATGACGGAGGCGGAGGTGCGCGCGACGGGCACGCCGGCGCTGATGGCGACGCGGCCGATGACTCGGGTGAATCGCGCGGTGGAGAAGGGTGAGAGCCTGGGGTTCATGAAGGTGCTGGTGGATGCGGAGAGCAAACTGATTTTGGGGGCGTCGTTGCTGGGGGTGGGGTGCGATGAGGCGATTCATTGCCTGCTGGACGTGATGTATGCGAAGGCGCCGTACACGACGATCTCGCGCGCGGTACATATTCATCCGACGGTGTCGGAGCTGATTCCTACGTTGCTGCAATCTCTCCAGCCTCTGGAGTAACGTCGCGGGCAGACGATGTATGGTGGATGCGTGGAGTTGCTGCTCTGATTTTCTAAAGGGAGATGCGCGTTGAGTTCACCTACTGCTGCCGTGCTTGGCGAAGTTGGCCTTCCTTTCACGATCCGTGAACTTGCGGCGCGACGCTGGGACGTGATCGTGGTGGGCGGCGGGCACAACGGGCTGGCGTGCGCTGCTTACCTGGCGCGGGCGGGCAAGCAGGTGCTGGTGCTCGAGGCGCGCGCGCGGGTGGGTGGCGCTTGCACGATTGAGGAGCCATTTCCGGGCGTGCATATGTCGCCGTGCGCTTATCTTGCGGGGTTGTTGCATCCGCGCGTAGTGGCCGAGTTGAATCTTGCCGCGCGTGGGTTTCAGTGGACGCCGGCGGTGAATGGATTATTTGTGCCGTTCCTGGATGGCTCGAGTATTCAGCTTTGGGATGAGGATGAGGCTTGCGAGCGCGAGGTGCGGCGGTTTGCGCCGGCGGATGTGGAAGGGTGGCGCGCGATGAATGATGTAATTCGTCGGCTGCGGGATGCGCTGCGGCCGGAGGGTGACGCGGACGCGTGGATTGGCGATGCGCCGACGGCGGAGGAGATCGATCGGCGGCTGGGCGATGATGCCGAGGCGAAGGGCATGCTGTATGAGTGGTCGATGGCGGAGTTCGTGGAACGCTATCTGCGGGATGAGCGGCTGCAGTCGGCTTATTTGGGGCAAGGGGTGATTGGGACGAATGCGAGCCCGTTTGATAAGGGTACGGCGTCGATCCGGTTCCATCATGCGTCGGGACGGCTGGGAGGAATGCCGGGGATGTGGGGGTATGTGCGGGGCGGGATGGGGATGGTCTCGTTCTACTTTTGCGATGCTGCTCGAGAGGCGGGGGCAGTGGTGGCCAGCGGCGTGCCGGTGACGCAGATTGTGCCGGGCGAGGGTGTGGTGTTGGAGGGTCGAGAGAGGATTCGGGCGGCGGTGGTGGTGTCGAATGCGGACCCGCGACGGACTCTGAAGATGCTGGGGCAGGATGCGGATGGCGGATGGAAGGCCGCGATTGAGCGGGTTCCGATTGAAGGCTGCACGGTGAAGTTGAATGTGCTGTTAAGCGAGTTGCCAAACTTTGTTGCTCGGCCTGGGGTTGACGCGCCGCATCACTATGGGCAGATCAATGCTCCACTGACTCACGCGGAGTGGAAGGCGGGGTACGCGGCGGCTCGGCGGGGAGAGCTGCCGGAACATTTGTGGTGCGAACTGTATTTTCAGAGCGTGCATGATGCGACGGTGGCGCCTGCGGGGCAGCATACGATGTCGGTGTTTGCGCAATACGTTCCGTATAAATTTGCGCAAGGGACGTGGGACACTCGGCGCGAGGAGGTAAAGCGGCTGGCGCTGAAGTCGCTGGGCAGATTCTGCTCAAACATTGAGACAGCGGTGATCGATGCGCAGGTGCTGGGGCCTCCTGACATTGAAGAACGAGTGGGGCTTACGGGGGGACACATCTTCCAGGGTGAGTGCCTGCCGCCGTACATGTGGTCGAAGCGGCTTACGGCGCGCACACCGATGCAGGGAGTGTACCTGTGTGGGGCGTGCACGCATCCGGGGGGCAGCGTGATTGGAATTAACGGACGGAATGCGGCGATGGCGGTGCTGCAGGATCTTGATGACTAGCAGCGATGCGGGCGGCCCAGGCAGCGGTTGGGCGGGGGTGGCCGGGGGGCTCGAGCGCGGCCAGTTGAACCGCAAAGTTGCCGAGGGTTGAGCACTCGGTGCCGGCACGAATGACTTGCAGGCCGGTGGCTTCCGCGGTGAGTCGATTGAGGAGCTCATTCTGGCTTCCACCGCCCATGATGTACAGCCGATGGAGAGGTTTGCCGGTGATGGTGGCTACGTTGCGGAGGACCTCGGCATAGCGTGCGGCGAGACTGTGGAAGAGAAACGATGCGAGCTCGGGGGCGTGACTTGGTGTGGGGTCGAACTCCGGGAGACCGCGGCGACGAAGCTGGGAATTGATGCGGTCGGGCATGTGGCCGGGAAGAAGCAGATCGGGGTCGTCGACATCGAGAGTGTAGTTCCGAGGAGCGACCGAGGCGGCCTCGTGAATTAGCTCGGTAACGGTGAGAGGCTTTGAATTCGGTTGCGCCGCAGCTTGGTTCCAGGCTTCGAGGCATTGGCGGAGGAGCCACATGCCGTTCACATTCTTGTGGAAGCAGAAGGTGTCGTCGACGCCGCGGAGGTTGGTGAAGTTTTCGGAGCGGGCGAGCTGCGAGTTGATGGGATCGGTGAGGATGGTGCCGACGAGCGACCAGGTGCCGGAGCTGATGTAGGCCCAGTCGTCGCCTGTGTCGGGGATGGAGGCGATGGCAGAGGCTGTGTCGTGGCAGGCCGGGGCGATGAGGCGGGTGTGCGCGAAGGCAGGAAGGGTTGTGAGAGGGCCGCTGAGGATTCCGAGGTCGGTGCCAGGCTGGGCGAGGCTGGGAGCGGTGTTGAGGGGGATATTGGTTGCGGCGAAGATATCGGGAGACCACTTGCCGTCGAGGTCGAGGAGTTGCGTGTGGCTGGCGTTGGTTGCTTCTGAGACGGGTCGGCCACCGAGGCGATGGAGGACGTATTCGGGGAGGTTGAGCCAGGGGAGGGCGCGGTGGGCGGGAGCGTCCGCGAAGAGTTGGTAGGCGGTGTTGATGCGCAGTAGTTGGATGCCGGTGATGTCGCGCATGCGCTCGGCGGAGATCTTTTGATGCAGGAGAGGTTCACTCGAAAGCGTACGTTCGTCGCGGTAGCAGAAGGGATCTGCGATGGGATTATTTTGCGGGTCGAAGCGGACGTAGTCGACCGCCCAGCCATCTACGGCGATAGAGCGAATTCCTTCGGAGGCGATTTCGGCGCAGGCAGTGAGGCCGCGCTCGAGTTCGGCGACGATGTGGTGGATGTCCCAGCGGAGGCCGTCAGGGCGCTCGATGGCGTGATTCGCAAAACGATGGACCAGCTCAATGTGGGGGCTATCGTTCGACCAACGCAGCAGCGACACGCGACAACTCTCTGCTCCGAGGTCAATCGCTACCAGGGCACGCAGATCTTTGGGAGACGACAGAGACTCGCGAGGCTGGGCGGTGAGGCCTTCCGGCTTCATCGCAGATACGCCTCTGTGAGGCCGCCGTCGACGGGGATCAGATGGCCGGTGGTGACGGGGGCTTTCGGGCCACCAATGAAGAGGATGGCTTCGGCGCAATCTTTGGGATCGATGGGCACGTGGGTGAGGGTGCGCTTGGCGTAGAAAGCCGCTAACAGGTTGCGCAGGTCGTCGTCGGTGGCGTTCTCGTCGAAGGCGATGTTGTACTTGGTGAGCGAGGCTTTGACGCGGTCGCGCGGAAACATGGTGGAGCCCTTGACGACCGTGGCGGGACTGATGCCGTTGACACGTAGCAGCGGCGCGTAGGTTACGGCGAGTTCGCGGACGAGATGACTGAGTGCGGCCTTGGAGACGTCGTAGGCTTCGCTGCCGCGCTTGGGAACGACGGCGTTCGCGGAGCTGGTAAGGACGATGCTTCCGCGCAGGCCCTGGTCGTTGAAGACGTGCGAGGCCTCATCGGTGAGCAGGTAGTTGGCCGTGACGTTGACCTCGAGGGTGAGCGCCCATTGAGCGTCGGTGATGATGCCGTCGGGTGATGAGGGGAAGAGTGCGGCGGTGTTGATGAGGAGATCGATGCCGCCGAAGGCCATGACGGTGGCGTTGAGGGCGGCCTTGATGGCGTCGCGCTTGCGGATATCGATGGCTACGGCTACGGCGCATTCTTTGCCGCCGATGGCCTGGGCTTCTTCGACGACGCGCTGAGCAGCTTCGAGTGAGAGGTCGGCGACGACGATGTGGGCGCCGCGCTCGGCTGCGAGTAGAACGGTCTCGCGGCCGATGCCGCTGGCTCCGCCGACGATGAGGGCGATGCGGCGGCTGAGTTCTTTCTCTGGAGGCTGACGGCGGATCTTGGCCTCTTCGAGCTTCCAGTACTCGATGCGAAACGCCTCACTGGGAGGGAGAGCCACGTAGTTCTGATACACGGAAAACTGGTCGGCGGACGCGGCTGGACCGGCTTGCGGGACGTCTGTGCACTCGATGCCGGTGCCGAGGGATGCCGCACCCTGCATGACGCCGATGGCGTTGACGTAGAACTCGCCGGTGATGCGCGACTCGGGTTTGTTTTTGCCGAAGCTGAACATGCCGACGCCGGGGATCAGGACGACGGTAGGGCTGGCATCGCGGACGGCAGGCGAATCCTTGAGTGCATGCTGCTGGTAGTACTCGGCGTATTCGACGCGATACGTTTCGAGAGCGGTTTCGATTAGCTCTTTGAGTTCCGCGGGATCGCCGGCGGGATTCCACTGGATGAACATGGGGCGGATCTTGGTGCGGATGAAGTGGTCCGGGCAGCTGGTGCCGAGGTGCGCAAGTTGCGCGGCGCTGGCGGAGTTGACGAAGTCGAGAACCTGCTGCGAGCCGGTGTAGGTGCCGATCCAGCGCTGCTTGCGCGAGACGGCGCCGCGCAGGATGGGCATGATGGCGGCGGCGATTTCGGCGCGGTCGCTGCGGGTTGAGGGCTTGCTGCCGCCGAAGTGTTTGTGGCCCGCGGTGCCGGCGTGGCGCTCGATGAACTGGCCGAGCTGATCGATGATGGTGATGGTGTTGAGGTAGCTTTCGCGCTGGGTGTCGCCCCAGGTGAAGAGGCCGTGGCCGCCGAGTACGACACCGTCGCATCCGGGCGTGTCGGCGACGATCTTCTTGAGCATCATGCCGAGCTCGAAGCCGGGACGCTGCCAGGGGAGCCAGGCGAGCTTGTGGCCGAACTCTCGATTGAACTCCTCCATCTTGATTTTTCCATTGGCCGAGGCCGCGAGCGCAATGCCCCAGTCGGGGTGAAGGTGATCGACGTGGGGAAAGGGGAGGAAGCCGTGCAGGGGCGTGTCGATCGATGCGGCGACAGGGTTATTGCCGAAGGTGCAGAGGGGGTACATGTCGACCATCTCATCTTCGAGGTCAACGCCGCGGTAGGCGGATTCGAGGGCCAGGAGTTTATCGAGATAGAGCGTGGCGAATCCGGAACGCTTGATGCTGCCGAGGTCGCCGCCGCTTCCCTTCACCCATAGAATTGTTTTCGTCTTACCGTCGAGAGGATCGACCTGGTCGAGCTTGGAGCTGGTATTGCCGCCGCCGAAGTTCGTGATGCGCAGGTCGGAACCGAGCAGATTGGAGCGGTATCGCAACAGCTCGGGATCGTCGAGTGTTGCTGCAATCGATTCGTCCCAACGGTCTTCCAGGAACCGAAGGCCTGCCTGCTCTGTCATCTTCAACTCCTGTCAACGCAACATAATCATTCCAGATTTTTAACCAATAGAGCAACTATTCCCTATCTGAAACTACGTGGTTAGTCGTGGGCTGGATTACTGTGGTGTCGGCGCGTGGTGTTTGTGGGTGGCCAGGCGCTTGAGCTCGCTGGCGGCGAGGAGATAGCCGCCGACGCCGTAGTTGTAGCTGGAGCCGGGCAGATAGTAAGCGGGTTCTGCGCCGGTCTGCTGAATGGAGCCAAGCCTGCCGTCGGCGTAGACATGATGCAGCACACCGCGCCAGGCCTTGTCGATGATGGGGCGGTATTTTGCGGCGTCGAGCAAGTGCTCGTTCACGCCCCAGGTGATGGCGTAGAGCATGAGGGCCGAGCCGGAGATTTCGGGCTGAGGGTAGTCGGCGGGGTCGAGGAGGGCTGATGTCCAGAGGCCATCGCGTCCCTGCAGCTCGGCGACGCGCGAGGCCATCTCCTTCAGCTGGTTGACATAGAAAGGGCGTTTTGGGTCGTCCTTCGGGAGGTATTGGAGCGTGCGCGCGATGCCGGCCATGACCCAGCCTTCGCCGCGGGACCAGAAGATCTTCTTTCCGTTGGGCTCACGCTTGGGCTTGTAGGATTCATCCCGAGCATAGAGATGTTCGTCCTTGTCGTAGAGCAGGTCCGTGGTGAGCTGCCACTGCTTGTCGATGTAATCGATGTAGTCGTGATCGCCTGTGGCGGCATACATCCGCGCCCACACCGGTGGGGCCATGAAGAGCGCGTCACACCACCACCACGGGATTCTTGGATCATCAGGCTTGAGCGTGTCGAGCTTCATGACGGCATCGAGGTCGCTCCGGGTGGGCGCTATTCTCGAGGGATCTTTGGGGGTGTCGAGGAGATAGAGCTCCAGGTAGGTTTGGGCTACACTTTGGTCGTCGGCGTTGGGCAAACGGCTGCGCAGCGACCAATCGAAGGATTGCGCCATCGAACGCATGGCGTCGCGGTATTTCGGATCGCCCGTTGATTGCGAGGCGGCCATGAAGCCGGTGTAGAGCACGCTCCAGGTCCACGTGCGATCGAAGAAGGGCTGCGATCGAGCGAGCTCCCAGTCGGCCACCTTGCGGGTTGCCTTGTCGATGTTGGCCGGCGTTAGAACGGGAGAAAGATCGGTGGCGAGTGGGCCGGGATCCGCAGGCGCGTCCCCGAAGTGGAGCGCTATGTCGCGATCGATTGCGACTTGTTGTGCGGGAGTTGGTGCCTGGCTGAAGACGAATGGAGAGGAGATCGCGAGGAGGCTCAGAGTGGTCGTTCGAATCCATTGATTTATTTTCATCGGTCCATGTCCCTGCGCGAGGGCTCTTTCGCTTTCATGAGTTAATGACTGCCTGGTGTTATGAAGATTGGGCGCTAGCGTGCGAGCCAGCCGCCGTCGACGTTGAGGATGGCGCCGGTGATGTAGCTCGCTGCCGGAGAGGCCAGAAAGACGGCGGTTGCGGCAATGTCGCTGGGATCCCCCCAGCGGCCGGCGGGAATGCGTTCGAGGATTTGGCGATTGCGGGTCTCGTCGTTGCGAAGAGCCGTGGTGTTGTCGGTGGCGATGTAGCCGGGCGCGATGGCGTTCACCTGGATATTTTTGGAGGCCCACTCGTTTGCGAGCGCTTTGGTTAGCTGGGAGACTCCTCCCTTGGAGGCTGCGTACGCGGGGACGCGGATGCCGCCCTGGAAGGACAGCAACGAAGCAATGTTGACGATTTTTCCCGGAGCACTGCGCGCGATCAGGTCGCGGCCTACTAGCTGCGACAGCTGGAAGACGGAGTTGAGATTGACTTGCATCACCTTCTGCCAGTCTTCGAAGGGATAGTCGACGGCATCGTGGCGGAGGATGATGCCGGCGTTGTTGATGAGGATATCGATGTGGCCGTACTGTGCAATGGCCGCGTCGAAGAGTTTGGCGGCGCCCGTTGGGTAGGAGAGATCAGCGGAGAAGGAGGAGGCCGAACCACCGGCTTTGCGAATCGTTTCGGCGGTAGCTTCGGCGGGACGAGAGTTGCCGTGGCAGGCGACCGTTGCTCCTGCCTGGGCGAGCGCGATGGCGATGGAGAGGCCGATCCCCGAAGACGCTCCCGTCACAAGCGCGATCTTCTGGTCAAGGCGAAACGATTCAAGGATCGAGGGGGTGTTGGTCATCGCCTCCCACGATAGCTCCTGGAGGCGCTGCAGGCAATGGGCGAAGAAGATGGGCGCTAGCGCTGCGTTACTGGTGAGCTTCGGTAGGCCCTCTTTACATCCGCGCTGGGGGTGCTCCAGAATAGCTTCCAGTGGGCGAGACGCCGCTGCGAGATGGAGTCGCCGAGCGACAGAGAGAGGGCACTCCTTGAGCGTAGATCGCCGCAGTTTTCTGATATCAGCCCTCGTTGGTCTTGACGCGTTTCGTCGCAAGAGCCGAGTGTTTGATTTCGCGCAGGCCACCATGGCAAGGGAGAAATCGATGGCTGACGTTCCAAAGATTCCGCTCACTTCAATCCACCGGGTTGAAGCTGACGGTGTTCAGGTGTTCTATCGCGAAGCAGGCCCTGCTGGCGCGCCCGTTATCCTGTTGCTCCACGGATTTCCCACGTCTTCGTTTCAATATCGGGAACTGATTCCGCGCCTTGCCGATCGCTATCGGGTAATCGCTCCGGATCTGCCCGGCTTTGGCTTCACGGAGGTTCCTGCGGAGCGAGGGTATACCTACACGTTCGACGCGCTGGCAAAGACGATCTTCGCCTTCACGCAGTCGCTCAAGTTAACCCGCTACGCGATGTACGTCTTTGATTATGGTGCGCCGACTGGCTTCCGCCTGGCGTTGATGGCTCCCGAACGCGTCACCGCCATCGTCTCTCAGAATGGCAATGCCTACGAAGAAGGCCTGGGCGACGCCTGGCAGCCCATTCAGCGCTATTGGCGAGAGCCCACCCTGGAGCATCGCAATGCAATCCGCAGCGGTTTGACGCTTGAAGGAATGCGTCACGAATACTCGGTCGGAATCCCTGATCCGAGCGTGATCAAACCCGAGGGCTATACCCTGGATGCGGCATTGTTGGCGCGGCCAGGGAACGTCGATATTCAGCTCGATCTATTCCTTGACTATGCCAACAATGTGAAGCTGTACCCCAAATTTCAGGAGTACTTTCGGACCGCGCAGCCGCCGCTTCTCGCCGTGTGGGGCAAGTTTGATCCATACTTCATTCCGGCGGGAGCAGAGGCTTTCAAGAAGGACATTCCAAACGCGACGGTCAAATTTCTGCCGACCGGCCACTTTGCGCTCGAGACACATCTCGAGGAAATTTCCTTAGCGATGCGCGAGTTTTTGACGGAACACGCTCGCTAAGAACTTACTTCCGGGGGAATTTAATTCCAACCCTCAGCTAGAGATTTTGGCCATTCTGGAGAGAAGCTTCGGGCGAGCGCCCGGGTTGGTCCATGGGCAAGTTGCGATGCAGATTCCACAAGACGCTGCCTCGGCGAAATAGGGGATGCATTTGTCGAAGTCGACATACCAGCGTTCCACGCCGCGGACTGTCTGCTTCTGCGGCTGGATAGCAGCGGGCGGACAGGCCCGGGTGCATGCCTGGCAGCTTTGACAGAAGTCGTCCGCGCCAAAGCGGATGGGGGACGTTTTCACCAGCGGCATGTCGGTAGTGACGCCGGCAAGCCGCACGCCTGAACCGAACTGCTGGACTGATGAGGGAGCCGTGCTTGCCGAGTTCCCCTAAGCCCGATGCGATAGCCGGCGGGATGAGGAGCAGGGCGTCTGCCATCGGCCCTGGAAACGCCTGCGCGTTGTATCCCTGCGAGCGTATCCAGTTTGCGAGTGCGTAGGAGGAGCGCGTGCCGCGAGCATACTGGTCGCCGATGTCGCATACTCCAACGCCGTTTGTTTCATCAGAAGGAACCTGACGAAGGCGCTCGTAGTTGTGGGCGAGCGCCAGCACGATCACCCACGGCTCTTCAATGGTGTAACCCTCAAAGACATACAGCGGATCCATCGCCGCGATACCGACCGCGTCGGCCTCGTGTGCAAGCGCGAATGCCTTCACCTCCGACGCAAGCTGCTCTGCGGGCGCACTGCTGCGGTCTGCCGCGACGGGACACAGCGGAGGGTGGTTGTATGCCGCCGCAAACGCCTCTGTCGATCCCGGACACTTGCGCGAGTTCTGACGCGCCACCATCTGCAAATCGCCGTAAGGATGCTGGTCGGGGGGATGCCAGAAGAACGGCGAGGCTCGGCGAGCCTTCGTCTCTCCAAGTCCGTTGATCGGATTGCCGGATACGCGCAGCAGTGTGAGTGTCTTTGGGTCAGGGGCATAGGGCTCGCGTTTCCTGCTCTTCGGGTTCGCCTCTTCCGGCATGGGTGACTCCGCTGTCTGGGTGTTGCTTCAGCTCTTCGCGTGCTCCGGCTGGCCGGGCAAATATTCTCGGCTCATCGACACATAGCCTTCTCGCGCTGTCTTCTTTCCTCGCTCCCGATACAGCTCTTCGTTGCGCGGCTGCCACGTATCCAGGCCATCGACGTATCGGTTGTACATGCAGAAGGCCGCGGCGATCAGCACTGTATCGTGGATCTCCACGTCCGTTGCACCCTCGGCACGAGCAGCCTCGACGTCGGCGGCCGTTACCTGCTTGCCACCCTTCTGCACCTTCGCTGCGATCACCAGCAGGGCCTTCAGCTTGTCCGAAATGTCAGCGGCATGGAAGTCAGCCTTCACGCGCATCACCAGTTCGTAATCATCGTTCAGGCAAGCAGCCGCGATGGAGCCATGAACGGTCTGGCAGAAGTAGCAGTCATTTAGATGGGACACGTAGGTCGCAATGAGTTCGCGGTCGCCCTGAGGAAGCGAGTTGGGTGCATGCAGCAAGGCCTCGGCGAGTTCGTTGAGAGGTTTAGCCGTCTCGGGACGGAAAGCCATCGCGCTTCGTATCCCTTGCAGGCCTTCGGGCAAATTTATGTGTGGCATCGACTCTCCTGATCATTCTTGTCCGAGAAGCATACGCGACCGGGCCGGCCCGGGAATAGATGGAAGTTTTTCTCCACCGAAAGGTGGAAGACAGTGGTCTATCCTGTTCGTAAGAATCGGTTGCACTCCCATGTCCGGCGCCTGCCACCCGCAACGCCTCAACCCTGGTTTACACGTGTTTCATCCAGCCATCTGATCGGATCTCTAACCTTGCCTCTCCCAGAATCCAAAAACCTGCCCGTGGTCGACGAAGCGAACGCTCCCGAAGAAGTAGCGCAACTTTACGCGAAATTTCGCAGCACCTTTGGGCGACCGACCGTTCCCGGCATCCTGAAGTGTTTTGCGACCCACCCGCCGCTACTCGAACACATGATGGGGCTCGCTGAGAGCATGCTGTTCACCGATGGCGCTCTCGGCCGCGCCAACAAGGAACTGATCGCAACCTTCGTCTCCTCGCAAAACCACTGCGACTACTGCGCGGACAGCCATGGATCCTCTCTGCTCACCAACGGAGGCACCTCAGAGCAACTTGCGGCAGCGACAACGTGTGATCTTCACTCCGCCTCGCTGACTACTGCACAGCGTGCGCTGCTGCGGTTCGCGCAGAAGATCACGCAGGACTCGAGCGCCGTCTCGCCTGAAGACGTGGAACACCTCCGCGGCTCTGGCTGGACCGACCTGCAGATCGCCGAGGCAATCCACGTCACCTCTCTATTCGCCTGCTTCAATCGAGTGGTAAACGCGTTCGGGCTGCCATCTCAGAACCTCCTCGCGGCGTCGCCAGAGGAACCAGCGTCGCGCCCAGGCCAGCAACCTGCCGGCTCCTCCGGCCCCACGCTCATTCTGCATCGCGGCGGTCGTCGATGAGCGCTCACGCAGCCACGTCTCCGGTGGATGAAGAATCCTCCATCCGGTACACGGGCTGGCACGTAGCCGCGGCCGCCTTCATTGGCGTTATGGTGAGCTTTGCTCCCATCGTGCCGTACACCTTCAGCCTGTTTCTCAACCCGCTGCATGCGGCCTTCGGCTGGCAGCGCGAGGCAATCTCCGGCACGTTTGCGGTCGCCGCTATCACGGTAGCCGTCGTCTCTCCTGGCATAGGCGTTCTACTCGACCGCTTTCCTCCGCGCCGAATCATCCTTCCCTCGATCGTGATCTTCGCGCTTGCGTTGGCGTCACTCAGCCGCCTTGGGCCGAGCATCCAGCGGTTCTATCTCACCTACTTTATCTTCGGACTGGTCGCCAACGGCACGGCGCAGTTCGCTTACACGCGCACCATCCTCACCTGGTTCAACCGCCGGCGCGGCCTGGCGATCGCTCTCATTCTTACCGGCAGCGGCGTCGGATCCATTGTGATCCCTCCCCTTACGCAGTGGGTGATCGATCATCATGGCTGGCGCGACGCGTATCTGATGCTGGGCTGCCTCGCACTGCTTGGCCTTCCGCTCACCGCACTTCTTGTCCGTAATCGGCCGACCACTCAGCGGGAAGACACAAGCCTGATGTCTGGCGTGACGGTAGCGGCCGCCCTCCGCACCGCGCCGTTCTGGATCATGGCCTCCATCATCATGCTTTCGGCGTTCGGGGAAAATGGCCTGGTCACCAACCTGGCCGCGATGCTTACGGAGCACGGCGTGACCGTCACCGCGGCCGCTCTTGCCTTGTCGGTTCGAGGAGGTGCGGGCATTCTCGGCCGCCTGTGTACCGGCTTCCTCATCGACCGGTTCCCTGCGCAACGAATCCAGACCGCGATCCTTTTGATCTCCGCGGCCGGCACGTTCCTTCTCGCCTTCTCGGGAACCTCGGTCATGGCCCTGGTGGGCGCAGCACTGCTTGGCATCGGGCTTGGAAGCGAAGCCGACGTCGCGCCTTATCTGCTGGCGCGCTACTTCGGGCGTAAACATTTCTCGGTGCTCTACGGTCTTACCTGGACCGCCTACGCCATCGGGGGCGCGACAGGCCCCATGGTCGTGGGACACTTCTATGACCGCGCAGGCTCGTATCAGCCGCGCATTATCGTAGGACTTGCCTTCACCACGCTGCTCGCGGCGGCAATCAGTCTCTTTCTTCGCCGCGATCGCACTCCCTATCAAGCAAGTCATGACACCCTGGCCCTGGCCAGCATTTCGTTGGAGGAATAACCATGCCCCACATTGCCCTACCCGAAGATATGCCGGGAATTACTGCCGGCTTCGCCTTTCGCCCCGACACCGCCAAGCCGATGCGGGAGCTGGCGCACGTCCTTCTGCACACCTCCGGTAACGAGGGCTTCAGCTCGCGAGACCGTGAGTTGGTCGCAGCCTTTGTGTCTTCGAGAAACACCTGCTACTTCTGCCAGACCAGCCACGGCGCCGCGGCCAGCCACCTGAACGGCGGGAGCGCAGATCTTGTGGAGTCGGTGTGCCGTGACTATCGAACCGCAGCGATCTCAGAGAAGCTGAGGGCGTTGCTTGCGATTGCGGAACAGGTCCAGATCGATGGCAAGCGAGTGACGACACAACTCGTGGAGGAAGCGCGCCAGCATGGTGCCACCGATCTCGACATCCATGACACCGTCCTGATCGCCGCGGCCTTCTGTATGTTCAACCGCTACGTGGACGGCCTGGAAACGTGGCAGCCGCGCAACGGGGAGATGTATGTCGAGATGGGAAAGCGGATGGCGGAACAGGGCTACGCTTCGAGGTGAGGCTCAGAGTTCACGGGCATTCGACGGCCGATTCGGAAGTGCAGACATCGCACCACCCCACCCATACCACCGCAGAGCGGGTTTGTATTTGAATGGTCGGGGCGGAGAGATTCGAACTCCCGACCCTCTGCTCCCAAAGCAGATGCGCTACCAGGCTGCGCTACGCCCCGACAGTCTTATGATACCAAGTCAACGCCAACCTGGCGCATTCAAAGAATGCAATAACGATCCGCCGAGCCAGAGCAGCAGAAGGAACGGCAGCATGGCGAGGGCTAGCAATCCGAGACCTAGAAGGCCCATGAACAGCCAGTCGCGGCCGGTATCCCTGGGCGCAGCCGTCAGGCTATGCTCCAGCAAATGATAGTTGCGCCGATTGGCTCGCCAACCGATGTCGAAGAGGTTGCCGAGTACCGGAACCAAGCCCGCGACCACTTCGATCGCCAGGTTGGCTACCATGCGCGCGATCGTAATCAGGGGGACGCCGCGGAAGTAGGCAGCGAGAACGATGGTGCAGCTGGCGATGCCTGCCAGGAAATCGCCGATGCCGGGAACGAATCCGATGATGCCGTCGACCCCAAAGCGGATGTTGGTGCCGGGAACGCGAAACCAGGTGTCGAGCACGCGGGAGAGCAGGTCAAGATTTTCATCGCGAAAGGCGCCGCCGCCGCCGCCCATGCGTTGGTGCACCCCGTCTGCGGTTCGCGGTGCCGAACCTGGAGGCAGAATCTCCGGCTGGGTTGTTCTTACTGTCATCGCTCACGCTCCCCTTCGCTTCTGCTTCGTAGGATGCTACAATCAAGAACGATACGGCGGCTATAGTTCAGTGGCAGAACGCCGCTCTGTGGCAGCGGATGTCGTGGGTTCGACCCCCACTAGCCGCCCCAATCTACAATCAACAACTTACGGGTACAGTCCGTCTCCGGAGCACGTGTCTCCCGAGGCCGTGATGGTGGCGTCGACAGGCCGCGCCTGGCGAACTCACCGCTCTACCCTCGGCACCGCGTCATGTTGTTCCCCTAACAAAAAAAAAATGTCGCACTCCGGCTCTGCCAAAAACAGAGTCTCAATCTGTCACATTTGACAGTAGCGCGAAAGTGTTTCCGAGGGGAAGCTAAGGGGAAGCCTTGTCTCATCGCACGCAACAGGATGGGCGCAAAATGACGACTCTAGAGGAGTCGCCGTGGGTACATCAGGAGGGATTATGAATAAGCGTTGGAAAAACGTCGGGTCGAGAGTCGCTGTAACGGTGGGTCTGATACTTTTCGCGGCTGGATCGGTGGCGCTCCAAGCTCAAGTGAAGACTGAGGGACACGATCAAACGCAGGATCAGACCGATGCGCGGTCGGATGCGATGGTGCCGGTTAGTGCGAATGTGGCGGCGATCGTTAGCCCGGACATGTCGTTTGCTCCTGTCTCGACGGTGAACTTCAGTTCAAGTTCGTCTGCGCTTCCGGATGCGCCTCTAGCGAAGCAGGACCAGATGCCTCCGGTGCGGCAATACTCCACGGGCAACAACGCGAGCGATAATTGGCGCGTTGGCATCTCGCTCTATGGCTGGTTCGCTGGATTGCATGGAACGGTTGGAGTGGCGGGCCATAATGCAGGCATCCATGTCCCTTTCTCAGATCTCTTTCATGCCCTGGTGTTTGAAATTCCGATCGCAGTCGAGGCTGATAAGGGCCGGTTTGTGATGCCGATTGATTTCTTGTGGATGAAGTTCAATGTCAACAACGCGCTTCCCCTTAACGATTACGAGCAGACTTATATCAGCACTCACTTCACCGAGTCGATCTTTACGCCGAAGTTTGGCTACAGGCTCATTGATGCGGATCATTTCAAGTTCGACCTGCTTGGCGGGCTGCGCTATTGGTATGTGAGCCTCAACAACACGGTGTACCCGGAGGAGCTCAGCTATGGGCGATCCTTCAACATTATTGATGGCATCGGCGGCGGCCGAATCATCCTGCCGGCCGGAGAAAAGGCGGCGATCACGATTGCCGGCGACGCTGGCGCTGGCTCATCGCAGCTGGACTACCAACTCCTGGGCTTGCTGAACCTGAACTTCAACCCCAAGTTCGGCATGGCTCTTGGCTGGCGTTATCTGTATGAGGACTACAACAAACCCTCCAATGGGGCCATCTATAACCCCACGACGAGCGGCGTGATTGCCGGTCTGAACTTCAACCTTGGCGGCAAGCCACCCATTCCCCCGACCCTCTCGTGCTCGGCGTCGCCCATGCAGGTCTACCCCGGCGAAACGGTCACGGTAACTGGAGCTCCCGGCAATGTGGATCCGAAGTGGAGCGTTATCTATGCGTGGAGTGGAAGCGACGTTGTCGCCAACGGACCCACCTCAACCATCAACACGGCTACGTTGAATCCAGGGACCTACACGGTGCAGGGCACCTTGAAGGAAGGCAAGCCGGGCAAGGAAGGTGAGAAGCCCTGGCAGGTTGCCAACTGCTCGACTACGTTCGTGGTCAAGCAATTTGAGCCACCAACTCTGAGCTGCTCGGCTGATCCCACGGATCTTCAGCCAGGCGCTTCGTCCACCATTACAGCGCAGGGTATGAGCCCGCAGAACCGTCCGTTGACTTACAACTACTCCGCTTCCAGCGGAAGCATTCGCGGGACTGGAAACACGGCCACCTATTCTTCAGCGGGTGCAGCCACGGGTCCAGTGCAGATCACTTGCGGCGTAGTGGATGACAAGGGCCAAACTGCAAGCTCCAGTGCGACTGTCAACGTTCAAGCACCGCCTCCGCCGCCGGAACCTGAGGTTGTGGTGCGGCTGCGGTTACACAGCGTGTACTTCCCGACGGCTCAGCCCACCGTGAAGCATCCTGACGGCGGACTGGTAGACAGCCAGAAGGACATTCTCGCGAAACTTGCAGCTGACTTCACTGCGTATCTGCAACTGAAATCGGATGCTCGTCTCACGTTGACCGGCCACGCTGATCCGCGCGGTACTCCCGAATATAACCTGAAGCTCTCCGAACGTCGTGTCGCTCGCGCCGCGGCTTATCTCGTCGAACACGGTGTTCCCGAGGCGAACATCGATGTGAAGGCGGAAGGCGAAGAGAAACAGCTCAGCAAGGACGAGGTCAAGGATCTGATCCAGACCAACCCCGACCTGACCGACGAACAGAGGGCCAATCTACTGCGCAACCTCAACGTGATTGTTCTGGCTCAGAACCGCCGCGTTGACATCAGGCTGAACGGATCGGAAGACAAATCGACGCGTCACTATCCATTCAATGCTGCCGATTCCTCGACCCTTCTCGATCTCCAGAAGCCCGTTCACAAGGCCACGCGGAAGCACTAACCAATCAACGGCTCAACGACCGGAACAGGCCCTCGCAGGCCTGTTCCGGTCCCTTTTTGAGGCAAGGGCTGGCTGGAAAGCCGGTCAACCCAACCTTCACATCGCAGAGCTTCAACCCGCAGCACACGACGTATTACAAGCAGGCAGTACGACCAGCAAGATGCCCGGCGTGATCGTCCTCAGGATTTCGGGACAGACGTTATCGGTGGGGCTGTCGGACAAACCGGAAATGCCGCATAGTTCTTCTCTCCAGGCGATGGGTCCCCCCCCGGCCCCCACGGATACATAGCAATCATTTGGGCGGCGACGTGTCATGCTTCAACTCGCGAAGCACCGTGGTCGTTTTCGTCTCTTGATTTGCGCTTAGCAATAGCCCTTTCACTTTCACGATCCGGTGCAAATCCGCACTTCTCGATTCCCACTCACTCGCCGTGCTCCTTGCAGATAATTCGAGAACCCTGCCTGCGGGAAACTCCCAATATTCCAGGGTGAGTTTGCTAAATGAAGGCTCGACTGAACTCTCCCACGTGGTTGAGCGGATGCCAGGAATTCTCCTCACCTGGAACCAGTTAATCGAAGCATGCGCAGCTCTCAAGAGTTCCCGTTGCTGGGGACTGAGAGCGCTGAAGAGGTCATCACCGGATTCAGGCACCTGGCGATGCTTATACTTTTGACCGACCGAGGAAGAGATGTTCGCTCCCGCTTCCGTCCGATCGATCTCGCACCCAAACTGCTCAGCGAGCTTTGAGCTTTCCATCCGAGCGCTGCCTTCCGGCAGGCGCACCTTTACCGTGAGATCATTTTTGGCGCCCTGCCTGACTCGCAAAATCACTCCCTGGGCGAGAAGGCTGCGATTGTCTGTGTCGAAGAAATAAATCTGACTATCGGTCTGCCTTCCGAAGCTTAGGGACGCAACCACAGAGTTGATCGTCGGAGGTGAAAGGAGGAGCTTCAGCTCGACCGAACACATTTCTTGAGCGTGCGAAGCGGAGCACAGGAGCAACACAAGTAGGGTTGGGAATGCCCGCTTACATCCACTTTTAATCGATCTCGCGCAATGATCTTGCATCGTTTAGATCCTAGGTCTGAAGATGCTTGAAAGGACCTGTTAGAAATAACAGTTTCCAATGGGCCATGTTCGTGGTGAACTCATAGATTCTAGGAGTCGGCGGAAAATGGGCAAAGGACCAATGCGAATCGTGATTGTCAGGCACGCGGAGAAACCTGCCTCCCGGCTTCCCCATCTGGCATTACGCGGAAGAATGCGTGCCGTTGGTCTCTCGAAGTTGCTGCCGCAAATCGTGAAACCGCACTTCATCTTTGCCTCCACGTCGACAAAGCATTCCGCCCGACCCTACCAGACGATTCGGCCAACGGCTGATAAGCTCGCCATTGACGTCAGAACCGACTACGCCGATCGAGACATCAAGAAGCTGGCGAAAGACTTACAAAAAAAAGAGTTCGACGGCAAAATTGTTCTGATGTGCTGGCATCATGGCATGATCCCCAAGCTGATCCGCGAACTGGGACACGAGTCGCCCTACGAGCCCTGGCCTGAGGAGCTTTACGACCGCATCATCAGTATTGATCGGGATGGGATTAAGAATATTCCTCAGCGCCTTTTATTCGGCGACACAATCGATTAGCACACACGCCTGCCATCGGCGATTTTGAATCGCGGCACAACAGCATGCATTCCGGAGCCCTTCCAGGCCTAGTCCTTTGGAGGCTTCGTCGGGCACTGCGCATCGAAGGCCGCCTGCATCCTACGCAGTTTCAGCACGCCATAGAACACGGTAATCACCATCAGCACAACCAGAAGCCCGTCAAGGTGCCTCTCCATATCGAAGGATCCTTGGCGGTTTTCTATGTAGCCCGCTACGACCAAGACGAGAATCCCGAGGTTGATGATCCAGTTCACCGGTTTCGACACAATGTAATCCAGGGTCCCGAACCCACCGAGCTGGTAAAGCATGAATGGCAGGATGGCGACCATCGGTAGCAGTTCCGATGCGCCCAGGGTCGGGTCGACGGTAGTTGGAGCGATCGCGTGCAACAGCTTGCTATGCGCGAGTTGATGGAATAGCGCCGGGATGGCGCACAGCAGAGGCACCACCGCAAGCAGCTCGAGCACCAGTGACCCACTCCATGTACCGATCTTTGACGTCGTATCGGCTCCCTCGCCCGACTGTTGCGTGCCGATGAATAGGCCGCCCACAATTGCCGCAGCGCTCGAGAGCATCAGCAATTCGATGGTGATGCCAAAGCTTTCCGGCTCCCCTGCCTTGAGGAGCAGCATCGCCAGAAAGCCAGGGGTGTAGAACATGACGCGGACGAGCTTTGCCCAAACGCGGGCGTCTCGTTCAGGCGGGAGAATTGGGAGCGGACGGCCGTCAATTCCAACGGTTGGTCTTGCCTTCGACATGACTTTATCCTCAGGGTACAACAAGTTCTGCGCTTAGGACCAAACCCGCCGTTCAGCGGGATATCTCATCGCGCGAGATGAGCGCCAGTTGGCCCAAATCCCGCGAAGAGCTCCAGTTTTTCGGGACCGGTCGCCATATCTTCAAAATCAGAAGGGTGCCGAAGAACGGAAAAACAGAGTGTTACTCAAAGCACACTCTACAGACTTCGAAACACCTTCACAGCTGTCAGAAATAACAGTCGAAAGGCAAGCGCGTCAACCGATCCATTTGCAGCATGGCGCCATTCGATCGACCAGGGTCTTCCCGCCGCGAGGATCTTTGACCACGCTGTTACATCTGACAGTTCACAGCAATTTAGCTAAGGATGATACTTCCGGTGTAAGTTCTTCCCAACACGGCAGACAAGCGTGCCTGGGACCGGCCCGATGTGAGAGTGCCGACGCCTTCCGATTGAAAGCCCGGCGGCGTGACTGCTATTTCCGGAGGAGGCACCTCAACACCGCAGAAAACAAAGACGGGATCGATGGATAGGAAGAATCTCAGCCGTCTCAAGGTACCTGTTTTATCCGACTAAATCAGCGACGCTACGTCAAGCTACGGATTGGAGAAAAAATGCGCGGAAATATAAGAATCGCAAAGGTCGTCATAGCGGTTGGGCTCCTAACTGGATTATTCATCGCTTCCACCACGCCTGTGTTAGCGGGAACCAAGAACGAAACGATTGAAGCTACGGCGATGGGAACAGGATCTCAGCTGGGTCAAAATATCGGAGTAACCCTGGACATTTATCAGTTCTCCACCCCGGCTGACAAGCAGATTCTCTTCGAGGCGTTCCAGAAGGGCCAGGGCCAGGGATTGTCGAACGCGCTACAAAGGATGAAGGCCGTAGGCCATGTTTCGGTTACCGGAACCCTTGGCTATGACTGCTCCTACATCCGGATGTTTCCGACGCCCACGGGCCGAAAGATTGTCTTCGTGACCAATCGCCAGATTCGCTTCGGAGAGGCCTTCTTCGACACGCAATCACAGTCGTTCAATCTGACTGCGGGCGTTATCGAAATCAACGATCAGGACAAGAGTAAGAGCACAGGAAAGCTATACCCCGCTGCCCAGCTCGTGCTCGATAGCCAGGGCCAACTGCAATGGGACCTTACGCAAAACCCCTGGAATCTGATCGACGTGCTGGACTGGGCGGGAACTGCCGGCGTCAATTGAGGATTCTTCGCATTCAACGAAATGTCTTCCATAAACCCTGACGGACGCCATCGAACTATTTCGCCCTGCCGCAATAGCCTTTGCGCGTCGAATTGCGAGGCACTATGAAGATCCAACGAGGTACCGTACTCAGCTTCTCTGCGCCGTTACTTGCCTTCTCGTTGTTGTCGGGCAACCTGGCTGCTCACGCACAAGACAACAAATACGCTTGCACAGAGCCGACTTCGGCCCAGACGTGCACCTTCGCCCAAACCTGCGGATCGCCTTCCAGTCCCTGTACGGTGGATGTGAAGCGGACCGACGATGCTGCGTCCGCGACTCCCGGCATTCCAAACGCGAAGGGTAATTCCCTGTTCTGCGTGAATCCCGGCACTACCGTCGTATGGAAGAGCACCCAAAAGGGCGTTGGCTTTATCGTCGACATGGGGCCGTCCTCCCCGTTCGATCCGAACGGAGCGATCACCGGTGGTTCTGCACGCTCGGTCACCGTCGTCGCGAAGAGACTGGGATGCTTCAAGTACTCCGTAAGTGCCTGCCATTCGGGTGAGGTCTACGGCATGTGCGGCACGGGAAACGCGGTGATCGTCGTCGTCGACAAGAAATGAGTGGGCCGATCAGGCATCGGGTCTGAGAAGACCTGGTGCCCGGTCGACCGCCGCATTCTGGAATCCGCGACGGCGAGTCGGAGCACGTGTTTCACTAATGATGCTGTTGTTGACGATGTCTGATCCTAGTGTCCAGGCGAGCCCGCCAGTGATCACGATCCCTGCTCATAATTAAACAGGCATGGGCAGGCTATCCTGTGAGGAGATGCTTGAACCTGACCTCAAACTCGCACCCCCGCCCGACAGCCATCGCCTGGTCCCCATGGTCATCATCGCCGGCATCGTGATGACCATCATCGGTGCGGCCGTCTACATACTGAATCCCCGCAAGACTGCGGAGATTACCGTGCAGAAGACCGAGCTCTTCGCGCCGCACACCGAGTTCAAGGAAACCCCCAGCAGCAGTCACATCATCGGTGCGGCCGCGGAATCCGAGGACGATGTGTATCTGGTCGCTACGCTTAGCATTCAGGACAAGCTGCGCCTGCCGATCTTCCTGACCAACACCTCCGCCACAATAACCAAGGACGATGGCACGACGCTCGAAGCGACTGTGATCTCTCCGCTCGATCTGCAGCGGCTAGAGCAGACCTTCCCGCAGATCGCTCCGCTGGTCAGCGCGCCTGCGCCGCCGCCCCTTCAGTTTCAGGATGCGATCGCAGCAGGAACCACCCGCGTCGGCACCGTCGTACTGCTGTTCCCGCAGACAACGGAGAAAGAATGGCGCGCCAAAAAATCCGCAACCCTGACCGTGCGTCTCGCACACGACGCCGCACCCGTCGAGGTCGCTCTGCCGTAGCAATCAAAACATCGGGGCTGCACAGTGTCTGTGCAGCCCCGTAAAACAAATGCGTTCCGTGCAGTGATCTACTGACCGGCGCTCGGAGCGGGCATAGGTTCAGGCGCACTCTTCGGTGTGCTGAGATATCCCGAAACCGTCTTCTTGCCGATGTTGTTTACGACGATCTCAAAAAGCGCCGGCGTCTTGCCAGAGTAGAACTGGATCGGCTCGTCGAGCGTCCGGTCCTTCTTCTCGATGCTCCGGTCGTCCGAGCTGACCACCAGCGTGAACTTCGAGCGCTTGTTATCAACCTTCTTCAGATCGATCTTGATGGTCCCGACGTTCTTGGCACCCGCACCCTTATCGAGCGTGAACTCGTAGTAGTTGCGGTCACCCTTATGCTTCAGTTCCTCCAGCTCAGTGTGGTTGGTAGCGATCAGGCCGCTCATCACGCCGGCATCGCCCATCACTCGGTTCAGCTGGGTCTTGGTCGCGTCCAGATCTGCCTTGGTGCTGGCAACATCCGTCTTCACGCCGCCAACATCCGTCTTCACGCTCGTGACGTCGTTCTGCACCGCGCCAACCTGCTGCGCGGTCGCCTTCTGTTCGCGTGCCAGACGCTGGGTCTGGGCTGCATTGCGCTGTTCGGTTGCAACCAGCTCGTCGGACTTGTCCTGGAGCTGCTTCTGGGTCAGACCAACGCTTTGAGCCAACGCTTGGCCCTGCGCCTTCATGCGCTCATTGGTGTCATCAATTTTTTCTGATAGAGATGCGTTCTGCGCAGTCGCGGCAGAAAGCTTGGACTCCGCATCGGTCAGATGGCTCTGCAACCCGAAACTCCAGGCCAGGCCACCCAAGGCGACGATCAACGCCGCAACCGCAACCCCTACCAGCCATGTTGCCGGCTTGTGCTCCACGTAGGTGTCATGAGTTGTGCTTTCATTATCATCTAATAGGCTCATTCGTTTGACTTCCTCCTTGCAGGCGCGCTCTTTGGACCGTTGTTTCGCTCAGAGCTTAACCTGAACGATAAGATGCAGATTCCGCTCGCGGGTGGACGCAATAAGCGACCAAAAACGAGGGTGACCTAGATTGTACGTTCCCATCGGACCGATCTAGATAGATCGCGTGACGATGTATCGATTCACGCAACTCGGGCGCGATCCGGCACGCGATGGATAATGAGAGCTGATGAGCTTCCGCTTCGACGCAACCCGGACTCCCGACATCGTCGTGATTGGCGCCGGAGTGATCGGATTGGCGATTGCGCTGGAGTTGCAAAATCGCGGGGTGAGCGTCACCGTCGTCGATCGCGGACAAAGCCTGGCAGGGGCCTCCACGGCTGCGGCTGG
Source organism: uncultured Acidobacteriaceae bacterium (assembly GCA_963796535.1). GTDB lineage: Bacteria > Acidobacteriota > Terriglobia > Terriglobales > Acidobacteriaceae > Granulicella. The sequence continues at coordinate 169,725 of CAWCMO010000004.1, read as the reverse complement.
GATGCTGGCAGCCGACGACCCGTGCAATCCTCCTGAACTTCGTGAGCTCTCCCGACTGAGCGCCGAACGCTATCCAAAGTTTCTCGGCCGGCTCGAAGCGCTCTCCGGCATCGCGGTTCCCTTCCAGACAGACTCCACGGTTCAGTACCTGGAGGACGGGTCGACGCTGCGACTGGCGGAACACTCCCTCGATCCCCGGCAGTTGGCTGTGGCCCTGCGCGCTGCGGTGAACGCGACGTCCATCCGACTGCTCGAACATACGCGGATCGCCGCCATCGATCAGGATGCTCGGGGTGCGAAGATCCAGTTGAGCGACGGCGGTGCCATCGCCACCCAGGCTGTCGTGTACGCAGCCGGTACGTGGACCTCGGAGGTGATGGCGGCGCTGGGCGGGGACGCAATCTCGATCACGCCCTGCAAGGGACAGATGCTGCGCGTACGGCTACCACTTCCGCTCGACGAGGTTCATCGCAGCGAGCGAATCTACATCTGCCCGCGCACGTGCGGTCCACAGGCAGGCACCGCGTTGATTGGCGCGACGGTGGAAAATGCCGGCTTCGATACATCGGTACACGCGCACGATCTGGACGCACTGCGGGCGCTCGCGGCAAAGCTGATCCCTGAGCTCGCGTCGCACGCCCAGGCTCCCATGGTCGAATCCTGGGCAGGCCTGCGTCCCGCCACGGCGGATCGGCTGCCCATCTTGGGCGCAGGTTCGCGTCGAGGGCAATTCATCGCTACCGGACACTACCGCAATGGCATTCTGCAGGCGCCAGGCACCGCCCTGATTATGGCCGACCTGATCGAAGGAAAGCGGCCGGGAATCGATGTATCAGCGCTCGCAGCAACGCGTTTTACCTGCTCCGTCACCGCATAAAGAGCTAATCGACTACGCAAATCGATATTCGGCCAACCTCTCGTGACAACCCCTTCCGCGCTGCCCGATAATCGCAGGGTACTGCGTAAGTAGCTGGTTTTCAGGAGAGCTGCACCTATGTCCACCGCTGCACCCAAGGGTTTGCAAGACGTCATTGCCAATGATTCCTCGATCTGTTTCATCGACGGAGGCAAAGGAATTCTGTCCTATCGTGGCATCGACATCCACGAGCTCGCGCAAAAGTCGTCCTTCGAAGAAACCACTTTTTTGCTGTGGAACGGAAGCCTTCCCACCGCTGCGGAGCTCAATGATTTTTCGCACCAGCTCGCGGCCGCGCGGCAACTGCCCGACGATGTGATTGACTTCCTCACGCGGCTGCCCAAAACTGCTTCGCCGATGGAAGTCCTGCGCACCGCAGTCTCACTGCTCTCCATCTACGATCCCGACGAGAAGTCCGTACTGCACACCGCCAACATCCGCAAGAGCTTCCGCCTCACCGCGCAGATCGCTATGATCATCGCGTTCTTCGACCGCATTCGCAAGGGCAAGGAGATTGTGAAACCGGACACCTCCCTCTCGCACGCGGCGAACTTCCTCTGGATGCTCAACGGCGAAAAGCCATCCGAGACGGCCACCAAGGCGCTCGACGTCGCGCTAGTTCTGCATGCTGATCACGAGCTGAACGCCAGCACCTTCGCGGCGCGCGTGATCGCGGCAACGTTGTCGGACCTGCACTCGGCAATCACCGGCGCGATCGGCGCATTGAAGGGGCCGCTACACGGCGGCGCGAACGAAGCTGTGATGCATCTGCTCTACGCCATCGACCAGGCCGGCGAAGATCCCGTCGAGCACGTGCGCACCATGATCGCGAACAAGGAAAAAATCTCCGGCTTCGGCCATCGTGTTTACACCACCGAGGATCCCCGCGCCACCCACCTCCGCCGCATGTCCGAGGACCTCGGCAAGGACGCCAATCCCAAGTGGTACGAGATGTCGCGCAAGATCGAGCTCTACGTCAAAGAGGAAAAGAAGCTCAACGCCAACGTCGACTTCTACTCGGCCAGCACCTACACCACGCTCGGCATCGACATCGATCTGTTCACGCCGATCTTCGCGCTAAGCCGCATCTCCGGCTGGTGCGCGCATGTGATCGAGCAGCACGACGACAATCGCCTGATCCGCCCCCGCGCCAACTACACCGGCCCCGCCTACCCCGCGCCCTACACACCCATCGAGCAGCGCACGTCAGAGGCTCACAAGCTGGCAGAAAAGCCCAGCGCGTAACCCAACCCTCATCCCCAGCCGCGCGAAGCCTCTCGCCGTCCGCGCAGGACTTACATCTGCGTGCGTCGCGCCGGCCACTTCCAGTCGTTGATCTCTGCGCGATCGATCCCGTTCTCGTTCGCGTAGCAGATCGAATCGATGATCTGGTCCTTCAGCCATTCCTTGGTGTGCGCCGCCGTCACCTGCAGCGCCGGCACCCGATCGATTACGTCGATGGCCAGGTTGAAGCGATCGATCTGGTTCAGGATCGCCAACTCCAACGGCGTATTGATGTTCCCTTTCTCCTTGTAGCCGCGCACGTGGAAGTTATCGTGATTCGTCCGGTTGTAAGTGAACTTGTGAATCAGCGCAGCATAGGCATGGAAGTTGAAAATGACCGGCTTGTCCTTGGTAAACAGGCCATCAAACTCCCGCTCCGATAGACCGTGCGGATGTTCCGTGTCGGGCATTAACCGAAACAAATCCACCACATTCACAAACCGTATCTTCACCTCCGGACAGCGTTCCCGCAGAATCGCAACCGCGGCCAGCGCCTCCGCCGTTGGGATATCACCCGCGCACGCCATCACGACATCCGGCTCAACGCCTTGGTCATTGCTCGCGAAATCCCAGATGCCAATGCCCTTGGTGCAGTGGTCGGCGGCCTTATCCATCGGCAGATACTGCAGGTGCAGCGCCTTGTCCGCAACAATCACATTCACATAATTCGTACTGCGCAGGCAATGGTCGGCGACGCTCAGCAGGCAGTTGGCATCGGGCGGCAGATAAATGCGCGTAACCTCCGGACTCTTATTTGTCACGAGATCCAGAAAGCCCGGGTCCTGATGAGTAAATCCGTTGTGGTCCTGCCGCCATACCAGCGACGTGATCAACAGATTCAGCGACGATACCGGCGCCCGCCAACGCAGTTCCAGCTTGCTCTTCTCCAGCCACTTGGCGTGCTGGTTGAACATCGAATCGATGACGTGCACGAAGGCCTCGTAGCTCGCGAATAAGCCGTGCCGACCGGTCAGCACATAGCCCTCAATCCAGCCTTCGAGCGTATGTTCGCTCAACATCTCCATCACGCGGCCGTCGGTCGAGAGAAATCCGCCATCATCATCCGACGGCAACCGCTCTTCCAGCCACGTCTTTTCGCTCGCAGCGTAGATCGCGTCCAACTTATTCGAAGCCGTCTCATCCGGCCCGAATACTCGAAAGCTCGTCATGTTCCGGCGCATCACGTCGGCGAGAAAGTGTCCCAGCACATTCGTCGACGACGCCTGAATCTTAGCCGGGTCATCGACCTTCACGGCGTACGCGCGAAAATCAGGAAGGTCCAGCGGCTTACGCAGCACGCCGCCATTCGCGTGCGGATTTCCGGAGATGCGTCGCGTACCCTTTGGCGGAAGCTCGCGCAGCTCGGCTATCAGCGCTCCGGTGTCATCAAACAACTCTTCGGGGCGATAACTCCGCAGCCATTCTTCGACCAGCTTCAGGTGTTCCGGATTGCTCTTCGGATCAACAATCGGCATCTGGTGCGCGCGCCAAGAGCCCTCCAGCTTGTGTCCGTCGACCTCCTTAGGACAGCCCCAACCCTTGGGCGAACGCAGCACAATCATCGGCCAGCGCTGCCGCTCCACAGGCGTCCCCGCCGGTGCCGTTCGCGCCTTCTGCTGGATCGCGCGAATCTCGAGCACACACTGCTCCAAGCCCTCCGCCATTTTCGGATGCATGATCGCAGGATCATCGCCCTCCACGTAATACGGCTTCCAGCCATAGCCAACCAACAGGCTGTTCAGTTCCTCATGCGGAATGCGCGCGAGGATCGTTGGGTTCGCGATCTTGTAGCCATTCAAGTGCAGCACCGGAAGCACCGCGCCGTCAGTAATCGGATTAAGAAATTTATTGGAGTGCCACGAAGTCGCGAGCGGTCCCGTCTCCGACTCGCCATCTCCGACCATCACCGCAACAATCAGATCCGGGTTATCGAATGCTGCGCCGAATCCGTGCGAGAGGCTATACCCCAACTCACCGCCCTCGTGGATCGATCCCGGCGTCTCCGGCGTGCAATGGCTGCCGATCCCGCCCGGAAAAGAAAACTGCTTCATGAACTTTTGCAGGCCTTCAAGATCCTGGCTGATTGCCGGATAGACCTCCGAATACACGCCCTCGAGATAGCTGTTCGACAAAGTCGCGGGCGCCCCATGACCCGGCCCCGAAATGTAAATCGTATCGAGATCGTACTTCTTGATCAGCCGGTTCAGGTGCACCCAGGTAAATGTCTGGCCGGGATCGCTGCCCCAGTGCCCGAGCAGCCGATTCTTGATGTGCTCGGGCTTCAGCGGCTCGCGCAGCAGAGGATTCTTCATCAGGTACAGCATGCCCGCGCACAGATAATTGCATGCGCGCCAGTACGCATCCATCTTGCGCAGCTCATCCGCGCTCAAAGGTTCGATCTGAATTTCCGCTACGGCTTCGGTTGAATTGTTTGTATTCATGAAGCTCCTCGTTCTCACCACGGTGATTACTTCGCCGCTTGCCTTGGAAGATCGCAGCTATCTGTCTGCCTCTTGCCGCGCCATGTCTTCCACATGTACGGCAATCATCTGGTCTTCGCGGGCAGGGACAACGAGGACCGCAGTGGGAGAGTCTCGTGAACTGATACGTTGGATGCCGCCCGCGGCCGCCCGGCTGAGCTTATTGTTGAGCGCCGCGTCGATTTTCACGCCAAGCGCCGCAACACCGCCCGCGATCTCGGCTCGCGATGCTGGATCGTGCTCTCCAATACCGCCCGCAAACACGATCGCGTCCAGCCCTCCGAGCAGCCAACTGAACCCTCCCATCGCCTTGGTCACGCTGCGTGTAAACACTTTGAGCGCCAGGGTGGCCCGCGCATCACCGTTCGCCGACGCCGCGCGCATCGCCTTCACATCGTTCTCCATCCCGCTCACCGCCACCATGCCCGATGCGTGATTCAACATTGCTTCCACCTCGCCAATCCGGTCGCCCTTCTTGTCTCGCAGCAAATACAAGACCAGTCCCGGATCAAGATCGCCCGGCCGTGTTCCCATCACCACGCCGCCGGTCGGTGTCAGCCCCATCGTCGTATCCACGGAGCGTCCATCGAGCAGCGCGGTAACGCTGCATCCGCTGCCCAGGTGAGCAATCACCATTCGCCGAGGCACATCTCCCGCGCGCTTCAACTGCCGCACGATCGACTCGCAGCTTAGCCCATGGAACCCGTACCGTCGCACGCCGCGCGCAGCATACTCCGCGGGCAATGCATACGTGCTCGCTTCCACCGGCATCGTCTGGTGAAACACCGTATCGAAGCACGCATAGTGCGGCAGGTTGGGAAACCGCTGCGTGAACGCGCGAATCATCAACACGGCTTCAGGATCATGCAGCGGCGCGAACTCGCTCGCCGCCTCCAGATCAGCCAGCACCTCGGGCGTGATGCGCACGTGCTCGCGCAGCTTCGGCCCGGGATGCACCACCCGATAGCCAACCGCCTCGAACGCTGGCAGACCGCTTCCCGATATCACATCGAGCACTTCGGAGATCGCTTGCTCCACGCCATGGATCCCAAGCTTCTTCGTCGCCGAACTCTCCGCACCCTCACCTGTCGCATGCACCGTCAGCGTGCTCTCAGCTTCCCCAATGTCGCTGAGCGCCCCCTCAAACAACGAACGAGGCGTAACCGTCGGCGCATCTCCGCCCGCCGGGGCCTGCGCCTCAAAGATCGAAAACTTGATCGAAGACGAACCGCTATTGATCACCAGTATCTGCATCGTGCTCCCTGCTCGCCCGTGCGTTCACGCCATTCACCTAGAATCACACCACACGAGGATTACATCACGATGACGGACGACCCTGCCTCCGTCTCATCCTTCACCGCGACCAGCGCCTTGTTCGCATCGTCGAGCGAAAAAGTAACGACCCGCGGCTTGATCGCCAGCTCTTGCGCAATCTTCAGGAAATCCCGCGCATCCTCCCGCGTCATATTCGCGACGCTCCGAATCTGCCGCTCGCCCCAAAGCAGTTTGTCGTAATCGAAGGCCGGGATGGCATCCAGATGAATCGCGTTAATCGCGACGACGCCCCCCTTGCGCAGACTCGACAGCGCGTCCACAACCACTTTGCCAGCAGGCGCAAATGTAATCGCGCGGTCCAACTCCACGGGTGGTTTCTTGTCCTCGGCGCCCACCCACGTCGCTCCGAGCGACTCCGCTGTCTTGCGATGGCCTTCGCCACGCGTCGCCACGTACACGTCGCAACTCCACGATTGCAGCACACGAATCGCGAGCGCCGCCGAGCTCCCGAACCCAAACAGCCCCACCCGCTCACCCTTCTGAACGCCCGCAACGCGCAAGCTGCGAAATCCAATAATCCCCGCGCACAAAAACGGCGCTACGTGCACAGGATCGAGCTCCGCGGGTAGCGGATACGCAAAGTCAGAACGCACGAGCGCGTATTCCGCATAGCCTCCGTCAATGGTGTAGCCCGTAAAGGTCGGATGATCGCAGAGGTTTTCCATCGCGTGTTTGCAAAACCAGCAATCGCCATCCACGCCACCCATCCACGAAACGCCAACGCGCGCTCCCACTGGCATCTCCGCCGTTGCGCCTTCGACCACCTCTCCAACAATCTGGTGCCCCGGAATCAATCGCTTCTTCAGCTGCGGCAGATCGCCTTCGACAATGTGCAGATCAGTGCGGCACACTCCACACGCCAACACGCGCAGCAACAAGTGGCCTGGCTGCATCGCGGGGCGCGGTACCTCCTCGATGCGCACGAATTCTCCCGGCGAACGAACAGCTCCATCAAAGACGGCAGCTTTCATGAGAACGAGGCTCCTGGGAAATGAAGTTTTCTGCGCGGGGAATCCAAACTGGAGCCCGCGGCTTCACTCACTCCGTTGGATGCCGATTCACGCAGCACGGCGCACGGCTTCCTTCGCGACTCGCCGTTATCCGTTCGTCTCCGCCCACAGATCGACGCCGCCATCCCCCTTCGGAGACACGCCAATCCTCGGAACCAGCAGATGGAAGATCAGCAGCGAGACAACATAGGCGCTGCTCGCCAGGGCAAAGATCACCAACGGATGCAGCGAGAGCATGTGCGAGACCAGCACCGTGAAGAGCGCGCCACCGAGCGACCCAACCGCTCCGCCGATACCCACCACCGTCGATACCGACGTCGACGGGAACATGTCCGTAGGTGTCGCAAACAGCGTTGCCGACCAGCCCTGGTGCGCCGCGGCTGCCAGCGCAAACAGCGCCACGGCCGGCCACGCGTTATGCGGGAACAAGGCATGCATGTGTGGAACGAGCATCAAAGGCAGCACGCACAATGACGTGACCAGCATCGCAAACTTACGCCCGCTATTTACCGTGTGGCCGCGCTTCATCCGCGATCCTGAAAGGCCTCCGCCGAAAAAAGATCCCAGCGAAGACACCGCATACACCACCACGATCGGCCAGTACGCCTGCTTCAGACTCAGACCGTAGTTGTCGTTCAGGTACATCGGCAGATAGAAGAGATAAAACCACCACACCGGATCGGTGAGCCCCTTCGCAATTGAGAACGCGTAGAGCCCGCGATTACGCAACAGAAATCCATAGAGCTTTGTGCCCGTGACATTCGGCACGACGCGCCGAAGATCCGCCTGGGTTGTGGTCAGACCGCGACGCAGCCGGTTATACGGAAACGCCAGCCACAGCACAAGCCAGCAGAGCCCCATGCCGCCAGTGGCGAGGAACGCCGCACGCCAGCCGCCGAAGTGCAATGTCACGAGAGGCACAATCGCCGGCGCTATAAAGAACGCAGCATTCGCACCGGAATTAAACAACCCGATAGCCAGTGCGCGGTCTTCGCTGGCGAACCATTCGCTGGTAGCCTTGATCGCCGCGGGAAAATTCCCCGACTCTCCCAGCCCCAAACACGCGCGCGCGATGCAGAATCCAAGAACGCTATGCACCAGCGAATGGCTGATCGACGAGATGGCCCAGACTCCGATCGCCACCGCGTAGCCGACCTTTGTACCCAACCTGTCGATGAACGGCGCAGCCACCAGGAATCCCACTGCGTACGCAATCTGGAAGCACTCCACGATGTGCCCATAGTTCAGGTGATATCCCGCCTGATACGCGGCGCTCACACCCGGAACCCAGCCCATGAAGGGCAAGTGCAGCAGCGGCTCGATGAGCGAGAGCACCGACCGGTCCATGTAATTGATCGTCGTCGCCAGGAACAGCAGAAAGCACACAAACCAGCGAATATTCGACTCTGCGGGACGCGAGTTGAATCCCCCACCGTCGGATCTAGATCGTTCTAAAGACATTTTTTCAAGCTCCGGCGGAACGATATAAAGTATATCGAACCCACGTAATCCCTGATTCCTAATCCCTGCCCTACTGATTCACGCCGCTTGCAAGATAGCCGCCATCCACCGTAAGAATTTCTCCGGTCACAAACGATGCCGCATCCGACGCAAGATATACGGCGGCGCCCGCAACCTCTTCCAGCCGCCCAAACCTCGCCATCGGCGTGCGCAGAATCTCCTCGCGCCCCCGCGCCGTTGAGAACAACAACTCGCGATTGAGGTCGGTGGGAAATATCCCTGGCGCGATTCCATTCACGCGCACATTCTTTGGGGCAAACTCGATCGCCAAAGAGCGCGTCAGTGCAGCCACGCCGGCCTTGCTCGCGCCGTACGCCGCCACTTCGTGAAACGCGACGAAGCTCGACAGTGAAGCGATATTGACGATGCTGCCGCGCCCCTGCTCCAACATCGTTCGCCCAAAGATTTGGCAGCCGCGCAGCGTGCCCAAAAGGTTTGTATCGAAGATGCGCTGCCACGTCTCTTCAGGACAATCGATCGTCGGCAGCCGCGCGGTAATGCCGGCGGCGTTTACCAGGATCTCGACGCTTCCAAACTCCCCGAGCACGCCCGCATGCAGTGCCTCCAGCGACTCGCGGTCGAGCACGTCCGAGCACAAACGCAGCGTGCGCCGACCCTCCGCTGCAATCGCCGCAGCCACCTCCTCAACCTGCTCGGTGCGTCGGGAGCTGGCCACCACGTTCGCCCCGGCGCGGGCCAGCCCCAGTGCAATCTCGCGCCCCAGGCCGGACGTTCCACCCACTACCACGGCACATCGTCCGGACAGGTCGAAGCTGCTGGCCAGCCGATCATTCATAGGCGTCTCCAACGAAATCCTCTCCTGCTGCCATGCGATGATCGCGACCTCAGAATGACCCATCATAGCCGATCTCTCCACGCCAGCGAACCACGCGGCGATCCCTCATTCGAGCGCCTAATCTCCCGCACAGTTTCCCTTCCGCACGAATATTCCGCGCCGCCGATTGGAGCATTCGATGACCCAAGCCACCGCTCATTCGGCTACTATCAATTCGTTGCATGCTCGACGTACAGTCTGTGAGGGAACCATGAAGTTATGTGCAAGGATTCTTTGTCAATTGCTGGTGACGACCACCGCCGCAACCAGCGCGATCGCTCAGCATCCGGCGCGCTGGTCTGCCGAAAAGGCAAACGCCTGGTATGCACAGCAACCCTGGCTGGTGGGCGCGAACTACGTGCCCTCCGACGCCATTAACCAGCTTGAAATGTTTCAGGCCGCAACCTGGAACCCGCAGCTCAACGACAAAGAGCTCGGCATGGCGCAGAGCATCGGCATGAATACCATGCGCGTCTTCCTGCAGGACCAGCTCTGGCAACAGGATCCCGAAGGATTCAAGCAGCGCCTCGACGCCTTCCTCGCCATCGCCGCCAAGCACAACATCAAGCCCATCCTCGTGCTCTTCGATTCCTGTTGGGATCCAGACCCCAAGCTCGGCCCGCAGCATCCGCCCATCCCCGGCGTGCATAACTCCGGCTGGGTGCAGAGCCCCGGCATGCCCGAGCTTACTGACCCCGCCGCCGAACCCAAACTCGAGGCCTACGTGAAATTCGTCGTCGGCGCCTTCGCCAACGATCCCCGCATTCTCGCGTGGGACGTGTGGAATGAGCCTGACAATGGCGCCGACCAATATGGCCGGCAGCCCCACAAGGCCGAGCGCGTCGACCACCTCCTGCCTCTCGCCTTCGCCTGGGCGCGCTCTGAGCATCCCATCCAGCCCCTCACCAGCGGCGTCTGGATGGGCGACTGGTCGCACCCCGATCGCGAGAGCGCCACCACCAAAATTCAGCTGGCCGAGTCTGACGTCATCAGCTTCCACAACTACGGCTGGCCCGAGGAATTCGAAGCCCGCATCAAGGAGCTCCAGCCCCTCGGCCGCCCCATCATCTGCACCGAGTACATGGCGCGCGGCGCCGGCAGCACCTTCGACAACTCCCTTCCCATCGCGAAGAAGTATCACGTCGCGGCCATCAACTGGGGTCTCGTCGCTGGCAAAACCCAGACCTACTATCCCTGGGATTCGTGGGAAAAACCCTACGTCCTGTCCCAGCCCACCGTCTGGTTTCACGAAGTCTTTCGCCAGGACGACACGCCCTACCGCCAACACGAGGTCGACCTGATCCGCGAACTGACCGGCCGCGGAACACCCTAACGGCACCGTCTTTGGAGAGTCCAAACCGCCATGAACGAAGCTAAGAATCAAGCGGGCAACCAGCCGTCAGCAACGCCCGCCCTCAGTCTCCGCCCCGCCTCCGCATGCCGTTGGGACCTCCTCTCGCTCGGCGAAGTGATGCTGCGCTTCGATCCCGGTGAAGGCCGCATCGTCGGCTCGCGCAACTTCCGCGTGTGGGAGGGCGGTGGCGAGTACAACGTCGCGCGCGGGCTCCGACGCTGCTTCGGCTTGCGCACCGCCATCGCCACCGCGTTGGTGGACAACCCCGTCGGCCGCCTGGTCGAAGACCTCATCCTGCAAGGTGGCGTAGACACCTCGCACATCCACTGGCAGCCCTTCGACGGCGTTGGCCGCGATGCACGCAACGGCATCTACTTCCTCGAGCGCGGCTTCGGCGTTCGCCCCGGCCTCGGCATGATGGACCGTGGCCACACCGCCATCTCGCAACTCAAACCCGGCACTGTCGATTGGGACACAATCTTCGGCACAGAAGGTGTACGCATCTTTCACACCGGCGGCATTATGGCGGCGCTCTCGGAAGACGCCACAAAACTCGTTCGCGAGGCCATCGCGGCCGCCCGCCGCCACGGAACTCTCGTCAGCTACGACGCCAACTATCGCGCCTCGCTGTGGAAGTCTCGCGGCGGCCGCGCCAGGTCTGTCGAAGTCAACCGGTCTATCCTCCCGGAGTTAGACATCTTCTTCGGCCACGAAGGTGACGTCGCCGCGGCGCTCGGCGAGGATGCGCACCGCCCTGCCTGGCATACCCTCGACACCTTCGCTCCCATGGCCAAGCGCGTTGTCGACGAGTACCCGAACCTCAAGGTCCTCGCCACCACCATTCGCCGCCCTCACACCGCCAGCCGCAATAGCTGGAGCGCGTTCGCCTTCGCCAACAACAAAGCCCTCGCCGGCCTTGCCTTCGAAGACCTGGATATCCTCGACCGCGTCGGCGGCGGAGACTCCTTCGCGGCTGGCCTCCTCTACGGCCTGCTCGCGGACAAGCCCCTGGCCTGGTCTTTAGACTGCGGCGTCGCGCACGGAGCGCTCGCAATGACCACCCCCGGCGACGCTTCCATGGCCACCTTCCCCGAGGTCGAACGCCTCATGAGCGGCAGCCTTCCCGGCACCCTTCGCTAGACTCCCTGTCACTGCGCTAAGCCTTCCCGCATCGGTCCACGTATACGCTCTGATACCAGCTCAATCGATTGATCGACCTGCGCGAATCGATCATCCTTGTATACTCAAACGATCATGCAGGACATTCCAGGTCAAATCTAAAAGACCCGAGGCTAACGACGAACACCGCATGAGAACCAAGCCGCCTAGCTCGTCGGACCCGATCCTGCCGCCAAAGAAGCGGACCAGCCTCAAGGACCTCGCCACCTATCTCGGCGTCTCGCAGACCACCGTCTCCTTCGTTCTGAACGACGCCCCGCTGGCAAAAAATCTCACCGAAGAAACCCGACGCCGTGTCCATGAAGCGGCCCGCAAGTTTAACTACCGCCCCAGCTACTTCGCTCTGAACCTCCACAAAACCGGTAGCGACTCGGTCGGCGTCATCGTCCCCGAACACTCCGAAGGCTACTTCACCGTCGTCATGGAGGGCGTCGAGCGCTACCTCCTGCAGAAGCACTTCCTCTACTTCACGGCCTGCCACTACGGCAAGCACAAGCTCGTGAAGGAGTACTCGGAGCTGCTGATGAACCGCGGCGCTGAAGGCCTGCTGCTGCTCAACACCAACGCCGACTTCGACACTCCCCTGCCCGTCGTCACCATCTCCGGCCACAAGGAGAAGGAGGGCGTCACCAACATCTTCATCGACCACCACGTCGCGGCTCGCCTCGCCGTCCGCCACCTCTATGATCTCGGGCACCGCAAGATCGCTTTCATGAAGGGCCATCGGTCCGTCATGGATTCGGAGTCTCGCTGGGACGCCATGATGGAGGTCGCCCGCGAGTTCGGCGTCGCCCCCACGCCGGAGCTCGTCGTGCCCTTGCTCGTCGGCGGCTGGACACCGCAGATCGGCTACGAGCCAACCCAGCGCCTGCTCGCCGCCACCCGCGACTTCACTGCCCTCATCGGCTTCAACGACACTGCCGCCATCGGCGCCATCCGCGTCCTGCACGAGGCCGGCATGCGCGTCCCAAACGACGTCTCCGTCATCGGCTTTGACGACATCGTCTCGGCGGAATTCCACGTCCCCAGCCTCACCACCATCCGCCAACCGCTCAAGCACATGGGCAAACTCGCTGCCAGCATCCTGCTCGACCGCATCGCCAACCCCACCGCGCAATACGCCCCCAACATCCCCGTCAAGCCAGCCCTGATCGTCCGCGAATCTACAGCGCCGGTAAATCCGAAGACCCGCTGACGCCCTGCCCGCTGCATGCCAAGAGCAACAATCCTCGCAGGGCGCGTCGTTGCCCTTGCCTTTCTTTCTGTCATTCCCCTTGGGAATCTGCTTCTGCAATCTCCCAAACCACCATCACGCCGCGAGCCCGGCTCCAGCGCATCTGACTGCAGAATTTGGCGTCCCCGACGGGATTCGAACCACGTGTTTACGCCATGAGTGTGGCGTCGTCCTGGGCCACTAGACGACGGGGACCTTGCTTTGGGCTGTTGCGGATGGATGCTTGAGCCGTTGCTGATTATAGCGGGTCGACGTCCCCAACGTGCCTCGACCTACCGGCCATCACGAAGGCGCGAACCTCGATCCCGACGTCAGACCTGTCAAGCCCCCTGCAGCCTCCAAAATCGCCAAAACCCTTATGAACACCGGCGAAAAATCGGTAATAATATACTTGACACACAAGACTCTTTGGACTAGATTTGAGGAATGGAAACGCCTCACACACTTCAGCAAGCCATCATCTTCTTCTCCGACGCAGACAAATGCTTTGAGTATGCGAAGAACCTGCGCTGGAGCACTGGCGAAGTGACTTGCCCACGTTGCGGATCGGACAAGAACTCCTTTGTCCAGACTCGCAAACTCTGGCACTGCAAAGGTTGCAAGAAGCAGTTCACCCTCAAAGTCGGAACGATCATGGAGGATAGCCCTATCGGTCTGGATAAGTGGATGGCGGCAATGTGGATGCTGGCGAACTGCAAGAACGGCGTCAGCTCTTATGAGATTCACCGCGCTCTTGGAGTTACCCAGAAGACGGCTTGGTTTTTGCTTCACCGTATTCGTATGGCTATGACCGATACCACGCCTAAGCTTTCCGGTGGCCCTATCGAGTGTGACGAAACCTTTGTAGGCGGCAAGATAAAGAACATGCACAAGAGCCGCTTGCAAGACGGTCGGAAGTATCAGGGACAGGGCAACAAGGCGGTTGTTATGGGTATGCTGGAGCGCGGTGGGCGCGTCAAGGCTAAGGTTATAGACGGGCGCAAGAAGCCTCATATTGACCCCGTTATCACCGCGAACATCGAAGCTGGATCGCATATCATCACCGATGAATTTCCTACCTACAAGTTCCTGTCCACGCCTTACCAGCAGGATGTGATCAACCACGTAAACGAGTACGTCAACGGCCACATCCACACCAACGGTATTGAGAACTTCTGGAGCCTGCTGAAGCGCTCTCTTGGTGGTACTTACATCTCGGTTGAGCCGTTCCACTTGGACGCCTATGTATCTGAGCAGGTTTTTCGCTACAACAACCGCAAAGACTCTGACGATAGCACCCGCTTCCAGAGTGTTATGTCTTCTGTTGCTGGCAAGCGTCTGACCTACTCCAACCTCACGGACGCGCGACTCACACACTAAGAAACGGCAAGGGCGAGGCAAGCGGAAACATTAGCCCTTGCTGGTTTTCTTTGGCGTACGCACTGGCTTTTGCGTTGGTTTCACGGTAGATTTAGGCGCACGAAACAAAGCAGTAGCAAGCTTGTCGAACCTGTCTTTGGCTTCTGGGCCTTCGTGGTATTCGTGTTTCATAATCCGTACATCCTCCTACAAAGCAGGTAAACGCAAAATTGGCCGAGGCTGAACAAAATAAGGATCAAAGTCCCCTCCATTTTGAAGGAGGCGGAATTGTTATTGATAAGCCTAAAAGTGAGGAACAGATCGCCCGCGAGGCTCGCGATAATGAAGATCACGAGTTCAAGCGAGATCAAGTCAAAACGAATCGCAGACTTAGCACTCTCACATTCTGGTTGGTCATAGTCGGCGTGGGTGGGCTGGGAGTCAGCTTGTGGCAATCCAGTATCTCTCAGCAATCGGCCGACACATCGGAAAAATCCATCTTGCTTGCCCAGAAAAGTGAGAGAGATTCTAGGAAATCCAGCGAGGATCAGGCGCGGCAATCTGCTAAAGCTTTGAAGCAGGCCGGAGACCAATTTACCATCGACGAGCGACCTTACGTTTGGATCAAGGATTATGGCCAGCCTGGGTTTGCAAGTCTCTCGCTTGATAAAGGTAATAAGACGCCGCGCAACTACGCGTACTGGCAAGTTAATCTGGCCAATTTCGGGAAATCTCCAGCTCATCTCTCGCACGTAATAATTCGTCGAATTAAGATCTGGCCGGACACCAAGTTCAGCGACTCCTTCGGATTCTCCAAAACTGAAAGCTCTGAAAGTGTTAGCCCTATCCCTCCAACGGATGTCCATGCGGTTGGCATTTTCTATCGCCCTGAAATCACAAAAGAGAGATTTCTGGAAGCGTTCAATCGTGACGGGGGGATCACAATACAGATTGAAATGATTTATGAGGATATTTCCGGGAATCCATATAGCACCAGTATTTGTCTGAGCCATCTCTCTACGGGGGCGATTCTGTACTGCCCAAAAGGAAATTACATAAAATGAAAGCGCAAGCCCTGTCACGGCTCCTAAGATATATCGGGAATACCTAATGTGTGTCAAGTATATTATTACCGAAAAATCTTTTCAAAACCTGGCATAGTTACCCCCTCCAACTAGCTACAATTGAAGTAGGCCCTCTTCCAATTCATTCGAATGCAGCCTGTTTGCACGGTCCTGTGCCGTCCAAAAGGCAGAGGTTTCGGTCAAATGCCCAGCTAAGGTCTTTAGAAGGGGTATTGTTGCCCTTAAAGTCTCTGAGTGGCTCATTTGCAGGCCGTTTTCCCTTCTTTACCCGGCCCCCTACGCACTTAACCCGTGTGCATGGAATACTTTAGAGCAAATTTGGGGGAGGGGGGAGGGGGGAGGGGGGGAGGGGGAGGGGGATCCCGACGCTCAACTCCCTGTGCCCAACAAAAACGCCCCGCTTGCGCGAGGCGTTCTGCCTAAAAAAATTCTCAGCGACTCAATGCTTCCCTTGCGCGCTAGCGATCTTCTCTTCCGCGACGCGTGTCACGGCATTGGCCTCGTCATACTTGGCCTGATCGTCGCCCGCCTGGTCCCAAAGTTCCTGTCCATGAATCAGCTCAGCCTGAGCCTCAGCCGGATCAATCTCATCGGGATGCAGCGCAGTCTCCGCCAGAATGGTCACCCGCTCCGGCAGCACCTCGGCAAAGCCCCAGGCCACGAAGAAGGTCTGCTCGCCAGCCGAGCCGCCATGCAGACGCACCTCGCCCGCGCCCAGTTCCGCCAGCAGCGGTGCCGCGCCGTACAGCGTCTCCATGTAGCCCGACATCGACGGCAACTCCACCGCCGTTGCCGTAGCATCGAGCAGCACCCGGTCCGGCGTTACCAGCCGAACCGTCAGCAGCCCCGAATTGTTTCCAGCCTCAGCCATAGATTTACGCCGTTGCCTTCAGCTTCTCGGCTGCCGCGAGCACATCCTCGATGCCGCCTTTGAGATAGAACGCCTGCTCCGGAATATCATCGTGCTTGCCTTCGATGATCTCCTTGAAGCTGCGCACGGTGTCTTCAACCTTCACATACGCTCCAGGAATGCCGGTAAAGATTTCGGCAACATGGAACGGCTGCGACAGGAAGCGCTGTACTTTACGGGCACGCGACACGGTGAGCTTGTCCTCTTCCGACAGCTCGTCGATACCCAGGATGGCGATGATGTCCTGCAGATCCTTGTAGCGCTGCAGGATCTTCTTCACGCCCTGCGCAACGTCGTAGTGCTCCTGGCCAACGATGCGTGCGGATAGAATGCGCGAGGTCGACGTCAGCGGATCGACGGCCGGATAAATGCCCAGCTCCGACAGCGGACGCGATAGCAGCATGGTCGCATCAAGGTGGGCAAACGTCGTCGCCGGCGCGGGATCGGTGATGTCATCGGCAGGCACGTAAACCGCTTGCACGGACGTAATTGAGCCCTTCTTGGTCGACGTAATGCGCTCCTGCAACTCGCCCATTTCGGTCGCGAGGTTCGGCTGGTAACCCACTGCCGAAGGCATACGGCCAAGCAGCGTGGAGACCTCAGAACCCGCCTGCGTGAAGCGGAAGATGTTGTCGATGAACAGCAGCGTGTCCGCACCCTCTTCGTCGCGGAAGTACTCAGCGACGGTAAGGCCGGTGAGCGCCACGCGCAAGCGCGCCCCCGGCGGCTCGGTCATCTGCCCATAGATCAGCGCGGCTTTGCTCTTGTTGAAGTCGTGAACATCGATGACGCCCGACTCCTGGAACTCGTGCCACAGATCGTTGCCCTCGCGGGTGCGCTCGCCAACGCCGGCGAACACCGAGAAGCCGCCGTGCTGCTGGGCCACGTTGTTGATCAGCTCTTGAATGACGACGGTCTTGCCCACGCCAGCGCCGCCGAACAGACCAATCTTGCCGCCCTTCAAGAACGGCAGAATCAAGTCAACGACCTTGATGCCGGTCTCGAACATCTCCTCCGACGTAGACTGCTCGTCGAACGCAGGAGCCTGGCGATGAATCGGCATCCGCACCTTGGTATTCACCGGGCCAAGCTCGTCCACCGGCTCGCCCAGCACGTTGAGCACGCGGCCCAGCGTCTCGCGGCCCACGGGAACGGTAATCATCCCGCCCGTGTCGATCGCCTTCATGCCGCGAACAAGTCCCTCGGTCGCGACCATCGCGATGCACCGCACCCGGCCTTCGCCGAGATGCTGCTGCACCTCGACGACGACGTCCATCGGTGTCGGCACATCGAAGCCCTCGCTCACGATGCGCAACGCCTGAAAGATAGGAGGCATGTGCGCCTCTTCAAATTGAATATCAACGGCCGGGCCGCTGATACTCACTACTTTGCCAATGTTCTGTGTCTCTGCCATATGTCTCTTTCGTGCGGTAGCGTTTGAGCTTAGAGCGCAGCCGCTCCGCTAACGATTTCAATAATCTCTTTGGTGATCGCCGCTTGCCGCAGCCGGTTCATGGTAAGTGAGAGCTTGTCGATCAGCTCTCCTGCATTCTTGGTCGCCGCATCCGTCGCGGTCATGCGCGCTGCATGCTCTGCCGCGATCGATTCCAGCAGCGCATGGAAGATTTGTGTCGTGATGTAACGCGGCATCAGGTGACGAAACAGCTGTTCGGGCGACTGGTCGAAAAGGTAGTCCACATCGGCAGTGCCAAACTTCTTGGCCTCCTGCTCGTACGCAGTCTCCTCCGGCTCGTTGATCGAGATCCCGGCTTCCTGCGCAGCCTTGCCGGCAGCTTCCTTCTGCTCCTCAGTCATCTCTTCGAGGACCGTGACCTGCTGCGATCCCAGCTTACGGATCGGCAGCAGCTTTTCGACAACAACGCGCTGCGAGATCACGGACTTGAACTCGTTGAAGACGATATAAACAGAGTCAATCTCTGCCCGTTCGTAGCGCGTGATAATGGAGTTCGCGACCGCCGTCACTTCCGAGAAGCTCGCCTTCAACAACAGTGTGGGATGTTCTGCTGCAACTTCGATTGGCGCTGCGCGATGCCGGATGTCTTCGATGTGCTTGGAGAGATCGTTGTCGTAGAGCTCTTCCTTGTGCTCGTAGACCGCCATCGGGAAGCGCTTCTTGAACAACCCAATCGCCTTCTTGCCGATCGGCTCGAGGTCGATGTTCTGGCCCTTCGCTCGGCGCTCGTCGATGAACCGTTGCGCAGCCTTGCCGATGTTCGAGTTGAAGCCGCCGGCAAAGCCTTTATCGCCGGCGATCACAAGGATGAGAACGTTCTTCTCCTCGCGCTCCACCAGCAGCGGGTGCATGATCTCGCCCGTCTCTTCGTTGTAGAGGTCGGTGCGCCGCACCAGCGATTGCAGTACGTTTGCAAGCATCTGCGCATACGGTCGCGCCTGCATCGCATGCTCCTGTGCGCGACGCAGCTTCGCAGCCGAGACCATCTTCATGGCCTTGGTGATCTGCCGCGTGTTCTTCACACTGCGGATGCGTCGCCGTAGATCGAGTACGTTTGCCATTCGTCCTTATGCCATTCGCAGTTACGCGTTTACCGTTGTCTTGGCTTCCTTGCGGGCTGCAAGAAAGTCCTGCTTATACTCGTTGATCGCATCAGTCAGGCGCTTGCGAATGTCATCGTCCAATGCCTTCTTCTTCGTGATGTCCGCGAGAATATCCGGATGAGCCGAGTCGAGGAACGGATAGTAGCCATCCTCGAAGGCGCGAAGGTCAGAGACCTCGACGTCATCGAGCAAGCCCTGCGTTCCCGCGAACAGAATCGCCACCTGCTGCGCCGCGGTGAGCGGTGCAAACTGCGGCTGCTTCAAGAGCTCGGTCAAACGGGCGCCGCGGTTGAGTTGGTTCTGCGTGACCTTGTCGAGATCTGAGCCAAACTGAGCGAAGGCAGCGAGTTCGCGATACTGCGCGAGGTCAAGCTTGAGCGTCGAACCCACCTGCTTGGTGGCCTTGATCGCGGCCGCAAATCCTACGCGCGATACCGAGAGGCCTACGTTGACGGCCGGGCGAACGCCGGAGTTGAACAGGTCGGTCTCGAAGAAGATCTGTCCGTCGGTGATCGAGATGACGTTGGTCGGAATGTAAGCCGAAACGTCGCCAGCCTGCGTCTCGATGATCGGCAGAGCCGTCAGGGAACCGCCGCCCAGTTCCTTGGACATCTTGGCCGAACGCTCGAGCAGGCGCGAGTGGAGATAGAACACGTCGCCGGGATACGCTTCACGTCCTGGTGGACGGCGCAGCAGCAGCGAGATCTCACGATAGCTGGCAGCGTGCTTGGAGAGATCGTCATAGATGATCAGCGCGTGCTTGCCATTGTCGCGGAAGTACTCGCCCATCGCGGTCGCCGCGAACGGAGCGAGATACTGCATGGGCGCCGGCTCAGAGGCCGTTGCAGCAACGACAATCGTGTAAGCCATCGCGCCGTACTCTTCGAGCGTCTGGACGACACTGGCAACCGACGAACGCTTCTGGCCGATCGCGCAGTAGATGCAGATTAGGTCGTTCTTCGCGGAGTTGATGATGGTGTCAAGCGCGACGGCGGTCTTACCCGTCTGCCGGTCGCCGATGAGCAACTCGCGCTGCCCGCGGCCAATCGGAATCATCGTGTCAATAGCCTTGATGCCCGTGTTCATGGGTTCGGTAACCGACTGACGTGAGATGACACCGGGAGCGAGCCGCTCAACCGGGAGGAAGGTGTCCGTGTTGATCGGTCCCTTGTCGTCGATGGGCTGACCCAGCGCGTTCACGACGCGGCCAATCAGCGCCGGACCCACGGGCACGGACATGATCTTACCGGTGCGCTTAACCTGATCGCCCTCTTTGAGCTCACTATAGTCGCCGAGAATCACCGAGCCAACCTGGTCTTCGTCGAGGTTCATGGCGAGACCGGAGATGCCGTGCGGGAAGTCAATGAGTTCGCCCGCCATGACCTTGTCGAGCCCGTGAATGCGCGCGATACCGTCGCCCAGGGTGATGATCGTTCCAACCTCATCCACCTGGATGCGCTGCTCATAGTTCTCGATTTGCTGGCGAAGCAGTTCGGTGATCTCGTTTGCCTGAATCTTTGCCATGTAGTTCCTTTTCCTTCAAGTGCTTCAAATCTTGTTGCGAATTTTTTGCTTCGTCTACGCTCCGGCTGCAATCAGCCGAGCCTTGAGTTGCTGGAGTTGTGCGCGAATCGATCCGTCGTAAACAGTGGATCCTATGGTGACGACGGCGCCGCCCAGCAAAGTTGCATCTTCGCTGTATGTGGCATGCACGTGCTGTTGACCAGTGAGCGTCGAGATCTTCTGCTCGAGCAGCTTGCGGTTGCTTTCATCCAGCGGCATCGCGCTGACGATCTCGGCTTCGGCGACGCTGGCGTTCTCGTCGGCGATCGCCCCGTACGCTGCCACCATGCTGCGCAGCTCGTGCAGGCGCTGATGGTCGGCGATGACCGCGATGAAATTCCGGACAGTCTTGCTCATGCCAGATTTCGCAGCGATGGCATCGAGCACTTTAAGCTTCTGGGGCTCGGCAATTGACGGATTCTCGAGTACCTCGCGAAGCTCCGCGCTCGCTTCCAGCGTGTCGGCAAAGTCGTTCAACTGCCCTTGCGTGGCAGCCACATCCAACTTCTGGTTCGAGATGACAGCAGCCAGGGCACGCGCGTAGCGAAGATCAATAGCGGCCATTAGTTATTGCTCCCTTCGCCAAGCTTGTGAGCAAAACTCTCCACCAGTACACGATCCGTCTCTGGCGTGACGACAAGTTTGCGGGCTGCCTGCTCGATGGCCAACTCTGCCGCATACTTCTGAATCTCGCGGCGTGCCAGGATTGTCGCGCTTTGAATCTCAGCGTCTGCAGCGGCCAGGATCTTGTTCTTCTCGTCTTCCACGTTGGCCAGGATTCTCTGTTCGTCTCGCACGGAATCGGCCTCAGCCTGAGCGCGCATCGCGGCAATCTGATCGTCCAGTTTCGCGAGCCGATCTTCCACCGAACTCAGTCTGGCTGTGGCTTCTTCGGTTGCGGTGCGCGCGTCCACCAGATGCTTTTGAATTGCCGTGCTGCGGTTGCGGAAGGTCTTTGGAAGCACCTTCAACAACCCATACCCGATACCGCCAAACAAGATCGCAATGTTGAAGATCGTGAAGACGTTCGCAGCCGTCTCCGGCTTCATGCCCAGCAGAGCACCGATCTTCACCACTGGTGCGGACATCCGGTACTGGTCTGTCTCGCTCAGAACTGTCTGGTGCCCACTCACCGGATTCGACGGAGCTGGTGCAGCGCTTTGCGCGTAGATGGGTTGTGCGATGGACAGGACAAAGAACAGGCCCAGCGTAAGGATGAACAACTGGCGCAACGAAACAGTGAATGGACGAGAGATCATGACTGGCGCACCTCCGAGAGGTTGGTCCCAGCTGGAAGCACGGCACGCAAGATCTGCTCACTGAGCTGCGCAGTCGACTCTTCAATCTGCTTGCGCGCTCCGGCGGACATTCCTTCGATCTCCTGCCGCGCTGCATTGACGCGAGTCTGCGCAGCTTCGCGAGCACTCTTGACGGCTAGATCCCGCTCCGCCTGCCATTGCTGCACCTTGCGCTCGCGTGCAGCCATCATCTCGCTACGCGCAGCACGCAACTTCTCCTCGTACACGGTGGCCTCGGCTTCCGCCGCGGAGATCGCGGTGCGTGCTCTTTCGACGGCGCCGGTGGTGCGTGCGCGACGCTCGGCCAGGGTCTTGTCGAGAGGCTTGCGTACCAACGGTCCGTACGCCGCGACCAGCAGAAGGAAAAAGACCATGGTCGGCACAGAGCCGAGCACTAGACCACCAAGTTGATGCAAAATTTCCATGAGATTCTAGGGTTCTTCAGGAGGGGGTAAAAGGCTCGTTGCTTCCAGGAGCAAATCAAGCCCTGTGAACTACCGCCGAGCACCGCTCAAGCATTCCTACTTTTTCAATTCGCTCCCTTCATTTGTAGCAAAGCTGGGAGTTGGAAGTCAAAGAATGGACGCGTTATCGGTGCAATTCTGAAAGAATCTTCGGCCAGACACGATAATCGCTTTTCTCGCTTGATTTCTAGTTAATTTCTTCTCCCAATGTGTGGGTCGGGAGTAAGATGTTCTTACCACCCTGAGACCCATTCCGGGTCATGCAGGCCGCGTGAAACGGGACACCACCTCCGCTCCCGATCAGGCGGCCTGTACTTGTTTACAGGACTATTCGTGAACGGCTTCGACTGGCTTCACCTGACGGTGCCGGTAACGCTTGTAGCGCTCCAACAGAGAGCTGGGCCCGATGGCGTGGAGATAGACCAGATTCCCCTCGAATCGCTGTCCTGCGATAGTTGCTCCGCGCTCCAGGGCGGCGAGGATTCGACCCTCAGCCTGCGGGATCCGAAACTCTACGGATTCGAGCGGATCGGCCGTCAATGCTTCGTCAATCGCGTGCAGCAGATCGTCCAAACCGGCGCCCGTGAGAGCTGAAACAGCGATCGTCGCCTTCCCTTGCGGGCCTGGCTGAATAGCTGATCCCAGCGGTAATAAATCGATCTTATTCAGGACTTGCAGGGTGGGTTTGTCCATCACGCCCAACTCCGCCAGCACGGCCTCCACCTGGGATCGCTGCTCATCCAGGGTGGGACTGGCTGCGTCGCGCACGTGCAGCAGGAGCTCCGCACGTTCAACCTCCTCCAGCGTGGCGCGAAAGCTGGTCACGAGAGCATGTGGAAGATTTCGAATAAATCCGACAGTGTCTGAAAGCAGTACTTTGCGTCGCGAAGGAAGGGTCAACTGACGCAGTTTGGGGTCGAGCGTCGCGAACATTCGCTCCGAGGCAAGCACTTCTCCACCAGTCAACGAGTTGAACAGGGTGGACTTGCCGGCATTGGTGTATCCAACCAGCGCAACGGTAGGCACCGGGACGGCCTCGCGCCGCCCACGCTGCTGACGGCGAATGCGCCTGACGGCTTCAAGCTGCTGCTTGATGCGATCGAGGCGGGAATTGATCTTGCGGCGATCGGTCTCGAGCTGCGTTTCACCGGGACCCCGGGTTCCAATGCCGCCACCGGTCTGCGACATGGTCTTGCCGCGGCCGGCGAGACGAGGCAGTTGATATTCAAGCTGCGCCAACTCCACTTGCAGCTGGCCCTCGCGCGTTCGGGCATGGCGAGCAAAGATGTCGAGAATGAGTTGGGTGCGATCGATCACAGTGCAAGGCAGTCGCGCTTCAACATTACGCGCCTGTGACGGCGTCAGGTCGTGATCGAAGAGGACCAGGCTGGCACCGGTCGATGCGACCGTGGCAATGATCTCATCGAGCTTGCCGCCGCCTACGAGGGTGGCGGGATCGGGCCGGCCGCGACGTTGGATCAGGACTGCTGCGATGGTTGCGCCGGCCGACCTGGCTAGCTCCTGGAACTCGGCTAGCGAGGCATCAAAGTCCAAATCGACCGGCGGCTCGGCGGCGGAGGGTGGAATATCGGGCAGTTCGTCGAGGTGGTTCGCAGATGAGGGATCACGCTGCGAGATAGCGGCAGCTGCGCGTGCCTGCTGCGCCACGTTCGAAGGGCGAAAGCGATCAGAGGTGAACTCGACAGCAACCAGAACGGCGCTTTCGCGCGAAGTTCGCTGCCGCGAGCGCAGGAGGTCACGCTCAACGGCTTCGCGATTTGCTCTTGCCTTGGATACTGGCTTAATGTGCACCTCGCCTTGTAATTCTCGCGAGCAGAGGTCGCCGGGAGGAAGCGGACCGACTAGCTATTGGCTGGTCCTGTGGCAGGCTGAGGCGTCTCTGTGTGATTTGCCGCGACAGGACGAGTCTCACTACGCGTGTCGCCAAAGCCCGATGGGCGACCGCTTACTACCGTGGAGATTGCGTGCTTGAAGATCAACTGTTCCTGCGCGTTGTTTTCGAGCAGAACAGAGTATTTATCAAAGGAACGAATCTTTCCTGTCAGCTTTACGCCACTGACGAGGTAGATAGTAATGGGGCTTTTGTCCTTGCGGACCGTATTCAGGAACGTATCCTGAATATTCTGTGCCGGCTTGGAATCCATGGGCCGATCTCCTCTTATCATTGCACTCAACCATTTTTTGACATTCCGCGCGAAAGACTCGCGGTCGAACCTTGCAGCAAAGCAGACGTGCACCCTTCACCCTATCGCCTTCGGTGCTTCGCGACAAGGGGTTGTGATCGGGAACGGGCGGAGAAGGTCTTGAAAGATTACGATGATAGAGATGATTGAGACTGATACGCGCCCGAAACTGATGGCTGTTCCGATGCTCGACTTTAGCCGCGAATTCGCTGAGATTCGCGAAGAGGTGTTGGCGGCGATTGCTGCGGTTTGTGAATCGCAGCGATTTATTCTGGGGCCTGAGGTGGCTCGTTTTGAGGCGTCTGCGGCGGCTGCTTGTGGGGTGCCGTTTGCCGTGGGGTGCGCGAGTGGGACCGATGCGCTGTGGTTGGCGTTGGCAGCATTGAAGTTAGGGGAGGGTGATGCGGTTGTTACTACTCCGTTCAGCTTTTTTGCTACGGTGAGCTCGATTTTGAGAGTGGGGGCGAAGCCGGTTTTGGCGGATATTGACGAGGGGACCTTCAACCTTTCGGCGGGGGCGGTGGAGGAGGTTTTGGGTCGGGGCGGAGAGCGGTTTGCCGGGATAATGCCCGTGCATTTGTATGGGCAATGCGCTGATATGAAGGCGTTTAGCTCGCTGGCTGAATCGCACGGCTTGAAGGTGGTGGAGGATGCGGCGCAGGCGTTTGGGGCTTCGTGGGAGGGCGTTAAGGCTGGGGGGTTGGGGGATGCTGCTGCTTTTAGCTTTTATCCGACTAAGAACCTGGCCGCGTTCGGGGATGCGGGGATGGTTACGACGCGCGATGAGGTTACCGCCGAGCGGTCTAAGATGTTGAGAGCACATGGGATGCGGCGGCGGTATTACCACGACGAGGTGGGGTGGAACTCGCGGCTGGATACGCTGCAGGCGGCGGTTTTGGAGGTGAAGCTGCGGCGGGTGGAGGCTGGGAATCGGCGGCGGCGGGAGCTGGCTTCCCTTTATAATGAGCGGTTTACGGCGGCTGGGTTGGTGGGGAAGACTACTGCTGAGGGGGTGGTGCTTCCCTTCTGCGATCCGCGGGCGGAGCATGTGTTCCACCAGTATGTGATTCGGGCGCCCAGGCGGGATGCGCTGCGGGAGTACTTGACGGCGCATTCGATTGGGTCGGAAGTGTATTACCCTCTGGTACTTAGCTTGCAGGAGAGCTTGAAGTTTCTGGGGTATAAGAAGGGCGATTTTCCGGTCAGTGAACGGGCTGCTGAGGAGGTTTTGGCGCTGCCGATTTATCCGGAGTTGCGGGTGGAGGAGTTGGAGAGCGTGGTGGAAGCGATTCGGCGGTTTTATGCTTGAGATGGGAAGTTTGGCCCATTTTTCGTGAATTTCGGGTTGCAAATCGTGTGATTTAGGTGGGTTTCGTGCTGCAAATCGATGGTTTTAGCCTATGTATTTGACAACCTGCCGATGTAGCTTCCAGCTAGGTGGGTCCTTTGACCCACGTGGGGCTTCGAACGCTTATTTTGGGGTGGCTTTCGGTGAAGCCTTAGTGGTTGCTCCCTGCTGGCTATCTGTTTTGGGCTTGAGGCTGGTGGCGGGGGTGGGTGAAAAGGCGCAGGCACGGGAAGAGGCAAAGGAAGAAGCAGATTCCCGGAGGGAATGACAGAAAGAAAGGCAAGGGCAACAGCAGCGGCAACAGCAAGGGCGACAGCAAGGGCAACAGCAAGGGCAACAGCAGAGGCAACAGCTAGGGCAACAGCTAGGGAAGAAGAAGAAGATCCCTGCGGGATGACAGCCAGAAAAGCAAGGGCAACGGCAAAGGCAGTACAGGGGTCTCTCCACTGCGGAACATGATGAAGCCATGATGCTCCGGTCGAGATGACGAGTGATGGGCGGAAGAGAACGGACGCACTCCGCTAGGGTTTGGGTTGCTTGGTGGGCCTTGGAGCTGGCTTGGCGGCTTTGCGGGCGGCTTTCTTGGCGGCTTTGGAGCCGGGCTTTGCTGGCTCGGCTTCGGGGTGGGCTTCGGGTTGGGGAGGGGTGTTGGGGGGGAGGATGCGGTGGCAGTTGTTGCCTTCGAGGCGGTAGGTCTTGGCGATGGTGCGGCCGGGCTTGATGAGGCCGGTGGTGGGGTCGGGTGCGGGGATGGGCTGGTCGGCGGCGAGGACGCGGTAGGTGAAGGTGGGGAGATCGAGGGCGGCCAGGGCTGACTTGCCGTAGGGGTCCTTGCTAGAGCCTAGCGTCACGGGCAGGTAGCCGAGGATGTTGCGCTCGGAGAAGCCAGTCTCGTAGCGGTGCTTTTTGGTGTTCCAGGTGAAGACGCGGACCTGGTTGAAGTCGTAGGGGAGGCCGGCTTTGTAGGGGGAGAGGACGGTGACGTAGACGGGGATGGAGGTGACGGTGTTGCCGTTGTCGAGGATGCCGGAGTTGGGGTCGTCGACGTGGGTGAGGATGTAGGCGCCGACGATGCGCTGGCCTTCGGCGTAGCGAAGGAGGGAGTCGGGTGCGGCGACTTCGAGTAGTCGGCTATAGACCCAGCCGGTTTGGCCTTTGGCGTCGCGGACGAGCCACCAGTCTTCGTAGACGGGGCCGGCGGGTGGGGCGTTGGGATCGATGGGCGCGGGCTGAGCTCCGGGAGTGACGGGCTTGACTACGGAGGCGCGCTGGAGGAGGCTGAGGGTTCCGCCTTCGGTGAGCAGGTAGAGCTTGTCGGTGAGGCGGCCGGGGGAGACGTGGAGGTAGGCTTCGTCGCTGGTGGTGGCGGTGGCGACTACGGGGTCGTTCTGCGTGGTCCTTGCGAAGGGCGTCGAACTTGTCGGCGATTTCCTGTGGGGCGGTGAGGCGTTCTTCGAGCCAGCCGATTTCGCCGCTCGGGGTGCGGACCTTAACCCAGCGGCGGGCGCGCTCGAGGACGACCAACTGTTCGCCGTTGGTAGCGGTGCCGGTGCGGTTGGAGACAGCAGCGACGCGGTCGCGGAGGAAGGTCTGCTTGGAGGTGGCGTAGACGTATTTATCGGCGGGCGGGGTGCGGAAGTGGGAGCAGCCGGAGAGCGCGCAGGTGAGCAGGAGGCCGAGCACGAAGGGCGCGCGGCGCCGGTTCATCCGCTTCGAAAGAATTTGCTGCATGGTTAGGGGATGCCTTGTGGAGGTGTCTGCGATGTATGGGTTCAGAATGCGCGCGATGAAATGACGCTGAATCCAGAGTAGCGCGAAGTGGGGGACGTGGGAGTATTCGCGGGGATACAGTGGGGTGGTTGGTTCGGAATTGGGATTGGGTGGAAGGGCGAGCGGTTTGCTTGGGGCAAATGCGAAGTTGCCGAAAACCCGGCTTCACGAGCAGTTCGGCGGCCAATAGCAGACCTAAACTAGCAGAGCGGTTCGCTCATATGACGATGTCACGTAAATCGAAGAACGCTCCGGGCCGGGGTTGCAAGACCCTAGCGCGTTTATCAGGACTAATCCAGACTCAATGAGTTCATTGGCCTAATATCGTCAGACGACAGAGACTACCCTATATCCGAGAAGATCAATGCTGAGAGAACTATGGAGAAGATTATGTTCGACACAGTTTCCGAACACCCCATAATGTCGCTTTTGCTTTCGCCATCCGCTACCCTTTTTGCAGCGGTAATCGCTAGTATCGCCGCGATACGGGGCAATGTTAGAGCTGAAAAAAATGCTAGCGACCTAGCGAAGCTCAAGAGTGCTACCGACAGAGACCTGGCCCGGCTGAACTCGAAGCTAGCGCAAGGGCAGCTCATCAGTACGACCCAATGGAATGCTGAGTTCGGTGCGTATCAAGCGCTCTGGTCAGCATTCGTGCCGGTCAGAACGATTGCACGCAAGATCGTGTTGCGCGAGGGGGAACTGACCGAGCTTGGTCTAGAGTCAGGCGACGTTTCAGAAGAAGTCAAGATAGAGAACATTAGGAAACTGCTTCAGCAATATGCAGCGAAGTCATCGGAATGTGTCTCCACAATCAACAAACACGCGCCGTTCTATGCTGCCGACATTCGCAAGAAATCGAATGCAGTTCACGCTTTAGCTCACCAAATCTTCCAAACAAATCTTGCGCTGCTTGTTGCGCGACAGAAAGGCCAGCCATTGGCCATAGACACAGAATCAAAACGCAACAAGGAACTAGACGACTTGACCACTGGCACTGATGCGATCGAAGAAATGATTCGCAAAAGAATGAATGAAGTTCAGGTCTTCAATCCTGCTTCTTGGTAGCGCAAAGGACCTAAGACAGAGCTGACCTTCGCAAAGTCAGTTTGTCCTAATGCCCCGCGCCTTGATGCAAGATCGCCAATGCATTTAGCGAGGCCAAGTCAGCGAGTGCATGGGCCTGTTCTCGCCCAAATGGCACCACGCTGGCACGACCATCGGCTTCAACGATCTATTTCTCCAACCTCCGAACAATTTCGTCCTTTGGCTCCGTGCCGTCAATTTCCCCTGCTTCCTTCATCTCCCAAAGTTTGGTGAGCGCATCTGACATTCCCTTTCCGATTGCTAAACGTTCCGATAGGGGCAACGCGCGAATCGCCATGACGGCTTCGTCTTCCTGGGCGGCGACATAGGGGTCGGGGTCCGGCGGGATATCAAACGCCTCAGGGTGTAAGGATTCAGTCCAGCAGTCAAAGCCCCGCATACGTGGTGTAAAGTCGCCAGCGATCCGCCGGTACAAGCAGGCAGCGAATCCGATGATTCCTTCTACGTGTTCCGCATCGTGATATTCCAGCTCGTCCAAAGGATCGCGGTCTGCATGTTTGAGGAAGTTCGCCGTCCGGTTGAATCGGGACCAGCCGAGAGCAGGATGTTGAATCGACTCGTCAATCTTCGCTGAGTACCCATCGCTATGGAACGAAGGGTAGAGGTCGAAGAGTATCTTGAAGCTGGCATAGGCGAGAGTATGGACCGAGAGGCTGTCCTCGTTGTCAAAGTACAGTTTGATGGCTGTATCAAGCTGTCGTTTTGCGGCCTCCAGCTTGGTCACAGGCTGTCGCTCCATATGAGTCACCGGTTCAATCTGCGTATCCATTTTACAGGCCGTTTAGCTTTGACCTTCTCACGCCCGCGACCACGGTTCACTAATATCGAGCGCGTTGATTTACTTGCTCGACGGGTGCGACATCGCCAATCCACTCACCGACGCCGGATTAGTACCGCGAAGTCGGTGCACTCACCGACATAGGATTAGTACCGATGAGTCGGCTTGTCGGAAGTAATCCGTCCGTGTCCGAAAACGGTGTTTAGGGAAACTTCGCGGCTGGCGTTTTTGTCGTCTGCGCTGGATGTTCGTTCGTTGGCGCGGGGTTAGTGGGTGGTGGCGATGGCGCTTAGGATGGAGGCGGTGGTGCCGCTGGCGGCGGTGCCGGAGGTGGTGAGGGCTCCGCTCGTGGCGATGGAGAAGAGCTCGATGCCGGTGGCGTCGTTGTAGCCGGAGGCGATGAGGTAGGCGTTGCTTTGATCGAAGGAGAGGGCGCCGATGAGGGTGGGGGCGGTGAAGGGGTTGCCGGAGATGGGGGTGAGGACGGCGTTGGTGCCGATGGTGAAGCCGGAGATGCTGCTGTCGGTCTTGTTGCCGACGTAGACCAAGGTGGCGGCGGTGTTGACGGTGACGGAGCGGGGACCGTTGCCGGTGGTGTAGGTCTTGAGGAAGGTGGGGACGCCGGCGGTGGTGACGGAAAAGACGTTCAGGCCGTTGGTGCCGGCGACGTAGAGATAGTTGTTGACGTCGATGGCGACTCCAAAGTAGCCGACCTGGTTGCTCGGGGGAGCGAAGGGGTTCTGGGGGGTGAGGGCGCCGGTGGAGGTGTCGAGGGTGAAGGTCTGGATGCCTCCCGTGCCGATGGCGACGGCGACGAAATCGCCGCTGGGAGCGACGGTGACCTGGTTGGAGACGTTGTTGACGGTGCCGGAGCCGGGGGTGATAGCGCCGAAGGTTTGGTAGGTGAGCGCTCCGGTGGAGGAGTTGATGGCGTACTCATTGAGCTGGAGGTTGTTGGCGTCGAGGACGAAGAGCCATTGGCCGTCGGGCGAGACGGCGAGGGAGACGGCGCTTTCGGTGACGAGGGGCTTGCCGCTGGAGAGGATGTTGAGGGCTCCGCCGGTCTCGAGGGAATAGCCGTAGAGATAGCCGGTGCCGAGGCCGGGGTTGGAGGCGGTGTACATGAAGGTGTTGGCGGGGGTGACGACCATGGCGATGGGCGAGTAGCCGAAGGCGAAGGGCGCGCTGGTCGCGTTGGTGGTGAGGTTGCCGTTGGCGAGGTTGTAGCCGTTGACCGTGTTGGAAGAGGAGGCGGGGTTGGCTACGTAGGCGATGTTGGTGCCGGTGGAGGGGCAGGTGACGGTGGAGGACGGGACACAGGGGGTGGTCGGGCAGTCGGATTTGCCTTCGCAGACGAAGAAGCTGCCGCAGCCGCCGAGGAGGAGGGTGAGGGCCGAGAGCAGGGCGAGGGCGCAGAGGTGCGCGGGGTTGGGGCGGAAGGCGAAGCGGTGAAGCTCAGGGCGGCGCGGGGCGGGCGACCTCATTGGACTCTCCATAGCCATCGGGCAGTGAGGCTGCCCTCTGATAGTAGTTCATTGAACCAGGTGCACGGCGGAATGTGCTGAAGCTTAGGACGGATGGGAGGGGGAAGGGTTTCGCCGGGGAGGAAGATTTTGCGAGGACGGCGGGGGGATGTGGGTGTGCGGCAATCCGGTGAGGGGGCGGGAACGTCTGATGAAGAGACGGCGGCTTTCAACTGGGAGGCCGAGGCCGTATCATCGGAGTCGGTATGCCGAGTTTTCCTGACAGCATTTTTCTCTTTGTGTTGGCGCTGCTGCTGTTTGGGCCGAAGCGGTTGCCGGTGCTGGCGCGCGAGCTGGGGAAATGGGTGGGAGAGTTTCGGCGGGCTA
This sequence comes from uncultured Acidobacteriaceae bacterium, assembly GCA_963796535.1. Taxonomy (GTDB): domain Bacteria; phylum Acidobacteriota; class Terriglobia; order Terriglobales; family Acidobacteriaceae; genus Granulicella. Next base: position 138,285 of record CAWCMO010000004.1, on the reverse strand, counting down.
GTAACGAGTTCAAGATGCAGATGGAAGATGAACTGCGGCAGAGCGAGCAGGCGGAACGGAATAAGCAGCTTGCGGCGATGGAAGCGGCGGCTCCCGTAGCGCCGGTCATTCCGGCGGAGACACCGCTGGTTTCGGAGACAAGTTCAGTGGAAACCCAGGTCCCAGGACCGGGACATGGAGCACCCGGTGTTGAGGTGGGCTCCGAAGAGAAAACTGTAGGGACGGGGTATGAGGTCGTGGATGGGGTGAAGACGGTGGTGCCGATTGCGGTGTCGGGGGAGTTGAAGATTATGCCGCCGGCGACGGGGCTGCCGGTGGCGGCGAGCGGGCCTGGCGGGTCTCCAAGAAACAGCGCGCTGAAGGGGTTGCTGGATGCTATTCCGGCGGCGGTTCCGGCTGAGACGCCGAACGAGTCTGCGGAGACGGCGGCCCATGGCAACTGATCTCGCTGAGCGCGCGCGCAACGCCGTGCATGACCGGGCAGAGCTGCCGGGGATGAGTTTGATGGAGCACCTGGAGGAGCTGCGGACGCGGCTGTTCTGGATCTTCGGGTATCTGCTGGCCGGGTTCGTGGTGGCGTGGATTTTCCGGAATCGGCTGGTGGGGTATATCCAGAAGCCGCTGGTGGATATCGGGCTGAAGATGACGATGACGCATCCTACTGATGCGATCAATTTCTTTATTAAGACTTCGCTGGTGTGCGGCGCCATCCTTGCTTCGCCGTTCATTCTTTACCAAGTGTGGCTGTTTATTTCGCCGGGGATGTATCAGAACGAGAAGAAGTACGTTTGGCCGTTCATGGGGACGACGGTGGGGCTGTTTCTGGCGGGAACTTGGTTTGGGTATCGGTATGTACTGCCTGGGGCGATGGTGTTTTTGATCCAGGATTTCGGCAAGAATTTTACGCACATGATCACGATCGACGATTACACGGGATTCTTTCTGGCCGTGATTCTCGGGTTGGGCATTACGTTCGAGATGCCGATTGTGATTTTCTTTTTGGCGCTGTTCGGGATTGTGGATGCGAAGTTTCTGCTGAAGAATTTTCGGTATGCGATTATGGCGATCTTTTTGCTGGCCGCGGTGATCTGCCCAGATCCCAGCCCGGTGGGGATGTGCTTGTTCGCTACGCCGATGCTGGTGCTTTATTTTGTGGGGGTGGCGGTGGCTTACTTTGTGCATCCGAACCGGCGCAAGAAGAAGGATGCTGTGGCGTGAGGCTAAGGATGAGCGGCGATATTCCCTCAGTGGCTAAAGCCGCATTGTGCCGGGTGAATTTTATGGCGGGACTGAAGTCCTGCCCCTTCGAATGGGTTGTTCAGTTGAGGATGTTGAGATGAATCGTTTGATTTATGCGCTGCTGTTTGGGGCGGCGCTAATGAGTACGCCGGTGGGGCAGGCGCAGGGGCGTGGGGTGAGTGGCGCGGAGGTGATGCGGCTGACGCAGGAGTATGTGAATGCGGCGCCGAAACGGTATATCGGATCGCCGGGGCACGCGGCGGCTGAGGCGTTTATCAAGGACCACTTTAAGCCGGAGGCGGCGAAGGGGAATTTCGTCGACGACAAGTTCACGGCACGGACGCCGATTGGGCCGTTGACGATGCATAACCTGATTGTGAAGTTTCCGGGGAAGAAGGACGGGATTATCGTCCTCGCGACTCATTATGAGACGAACTATTGGCTGAAGGATATTCACTTTATCGGGGCCAATGATGGGGCTTGCACTACTGCGTTGTTGATCGCGCTGGGGCAGTATTATCGCGAGCATCCTCCGCAGGGGAATTCGGTTTGGTTGTTGTTTACGGATGGCGAGGAGTCGATTAACAAGGAGTGGACGGAGACGGATTCGCTGTATGGGACGCGGCATATTGCGGCGAAGTGGTCGGGGGATGGGACGCTGGGGAATATCAAGGCGTTTGTTCTGGCGGACATGATTGGGTGGAAGAATTTGAACATCGATAAGGAGACGAACTCTACTCCCTGGCTGCTGGATTTGGAGGCTAAGGCGGGGAGAGATACGGGGCACTCGAAGTATTTGTTTAAGGAGTCGCAGGCGATTGAGGATGACCATCTGCCGTTTGTGCAGCGGGGTGTGCCGTCGCTGGATGTGATTGATTTTCAGTATGGGACGGCGGCTGATCCGGAGGCGTTTCATCATACCGAGCTTGACACGATGGATAAGCTGAGCGTGGGGAGTTTGCAGGTGGCGGCGGACTTGTTTTTGGAGCTGGTGAAGCTGATTGATGCGCGGTAGGGTCCTGCGTCGACGGCGGGGGTTGGGGTCAGCTTCCGGCTAAAGGCAGCCGCAAAGAAGAAGCGGATCCCTGCGGGATGACAACCAAAAAAGCAAGGGCAACGGCAAAGGCAACCGCAACGGCCACTACAGGGGTCCTTCACTGCGTTCAGGATGACGGAGAAAGTGCGATGACGGAAAACAGGGGTGAAGTGACGTTTGGGGGTGTGGCGGTGGGCGTGTAGGCTTCTTGAAGACACACGATGACGCCGATCTCTTATTGGATAATTTTTCATGTTGCGCTGGTGGCCCTTCTGGGGGCGGAGTACCTGGTGCATCTTGCGGTGCCGAATGCGCGGCGCAAGGCGATGTGGGCGATCGGGATGTGGGTGGGCGCGGCACTGTTGATGGCCTTGGTGCTGAGCCGGGTGTATGGCGCTACAGGGGCGACGCAGTTCCTGGCTGGCTATGCAGTTGAACAGACAATGTCACTGGATAATCTGTTTGTGTTTCTGCTGCTGTTCCGGCTGTTTCGGATACCGCCGGGCAAACAGCCTCGGGTGCTGTATTGGGGAGTGGCTGGGGCGGTTGTGCTGCGCGGACTTTTTATTGCTGGCGGTGTGGGGCTGCTGAATCGGTTTCACTGGATCGAGTATGTGTTTGGAGCGCTGCTGCTGGTGGCGGCGGTGCGGTTGTTGAAGCCGGAGCCGAGCGAGGATAAGCCGGAGCGGACTCCGCTGTGGTTGAAGTGGCTGGTGAAATGGCATCCGATCAGCGAAAACCAGGATCATTTTCTGGTGGTGGAGAATGGGCAGCGCATGGCTACCGTGATGCTGCTGGCGCTGGTGGCGGTGGAGTTCACGGACGTCGTGTTTGCGCTGGATTCGATTCCGGCGGTGCTGAGTATTACGCGGCATCCGTTCCTGGCGTACACGTCGAATATTATGGCGGTGATGGGGCTGCGGTCGTTGTATGTGCTGCTGGCGGCGGGGTTGGCCAAGCTGCGGTATTTGCATTTTGGGTTGGCGGCCGTGCTGGGGTTTGCGGCTTTGAAGATGCTGCTGGCGGATTGGGTGGAGATTGGGCCGGGGGTTTCGCTGGCCGTGATTGCGGGGTTGATGGGGGTTACGGTGGGGGTGTCGATGGCGGTGGGGCGGCGGGCAGAGGGTAGACAGTAGCGGGTAGAGCGTAGAAGGAACGGACGCTCGCTATGCGAGCTAGAAGCAGATTCCCAGAGGGAATGACAGAAAGAAACGCAAAGGCAGCGGCAAACGCAAAAGAAGAAGCGGATCCCTGCGGGATGACAACCAAAAGGCAACGGCAACAACAACCGCAAAGGCGATGACGGCGTTGGCGAGGCTCGCGGGGTATTCTGAAAGGCGATGACTTCTGCGGGTGAATCTACGGTGATTGGTGTTCGGACTCCTTCGGCGGAGTATGGAGTGGAGATTGGTGCGGGGTTGGTGGAGTTGGTGGGGGCGCGGTTGGATGCGCTGCTGGACGGTGGGCTGAGCGCGGGGAGGCAGCGGGCGTTTGTGGTGACGTCGCCGGAGATTGATCGGCTGTGGGGGAAGAAACTTGAGGGTGGCTTCCCTGCTCCGCTGACGCGGCTGATGGTGCCGGCGGGTGAGGAGCACAAACGGCTGGCTACGGTGGAGCGGTTGGTGGAGGAGTTGGCGGGGTTGGGGGCGGATCGGGATTCGGTGCTGGTGGCGCTGGGGGGCGGCGTGATTGGCGATATGACGGGATTTGTGGCGGCGATGTATATGCGGGGGATTCGGTATGTGGGGGTGCCCACGACGCTGCTGGCCCAGGTGGATAGCTCGTTGGGTGGGAAGACGGGCGTGAATCTGGCGGTGGGGAAGAATCTGGTCGGGGCGTTTCATCATCCGCTGGCTGTGTATGCGGATATTCGACGCTGGGGACGCTGCCGGGGGCGGAGTTGCGGGCGGGCTTGCAGGAGTCGGTGAAGGCTGGGATTATTCGGGACCGTGGGTTGTTTGAGTTTTTGGAGCGGGAGAGCGCAGCGGTGCTCGCTGGCGATGCTGAGGCGCTGACGCGGGTGGTGGCGGCTAGCGTGCGCGTGAAGGCTGAGGTCGTTAGTGCGGATGAGCGTGAGGGTGGGTTGCGGATGATTTTGAATTTAGGGCATACGCTGGGGCATGCGATCGAAGCGGCTACGGAGTATAAGCAGTTGCTGCATGGCGAGGCTGTTGCTTGGGGAATGATTGCGGCGGTCGGGATTGCCGTGCGCCGAGGGACCGTAAGTGCGGAGGAAGCGGCGCGGATGGAGCGGGTGATTCGTGCGTATGGGCCGCTGCGTAGGTTTACTGCGGAGGCGGCGGAGTTGGTGGCGCTGACGGCTAAGGATAAGAAGAATCGGAGCGGGGCGCGGTCGTTTGTGCTGCCGGTGGGGATTGGGGATGCGGTGGTGGTGAAGGATGTTGGCGAGGCGGAGTTGATGGTCGCTGCGGAGCGGATTGTTGTTGAGGCGCGTGGGGTTGGGGTGAGTGCGTGAGCATCCTGGATGAGGTGAATGCGGGGGCGCGGCCTAAGGGGGAGATGGACGAGGCGGCGGCGGCGGAGCATGTGCGGGAGATTTTTGATTCGATTGCGCCTAGTTATGACTTGCTGAATCATTTGTTGTCGATGGGGTTGGATCGGCGGTGGTGGGGGCGGGCGGCACGGAGCTTTAAGGAGGTGCTGGCGCGGCCGGAGGCTCGGGTGCTTGATCTTTGTTGTGGCACGGGCGATATGACTGCCGCGTTGTTGAAGGAGCGGCCGGTGGGTGGGGTTGCGGTGACGGGGCTGGATTTTTCTGGGGAGATGCTGGAGCGGGCTCGGGTGAAGTATGCGGGCGCAAACGCGGTTTGGGTCAAGGGCGACGCCATGCAGCTGCCGTATGCCGATGGCAGCTTTGATTTGGTGACGGCGGCGTTTGGGTTTCGGAATTTGACGAACTATGCCGAAGGGCTAGCGGAGATTTATCGTGTGCTGGCGCCGGGTGGGCGCGTTGGGATTCTGGAGTGCAATCAGCCGGATGGGCTGAGGGGGTTTGGGTATGGGATTTATTTTCGTCATGTGCTGCCGGTGGTGGGTGGGGTCATCTCGGGTGAGCGGGCGGCTTATCGGTATCTGCCGGAGTCCGTGGCGCGGTTTCCGCGGCCGGCGCAGATGCTGGGGATGATGAAGGAGGCGGGGTTTGTCGATGCGGACTGGGACGGGTATTTGTTGCGGGCGGCTGGGCTTTATCGGGGGACGAAGCGGTGAGTGGTGGGGACGCGGAAAGAAGAAGCAGATTCCCAGAGGGAATGACAGAAAGAAAGGCAACGGCAACAGCAAGGACAAAAGAAGATGCAGATTCCCAGAGGGAATGACAGAAAGAAAGGCAACGGCAACCGCAAGGACAAAAGAAGAAGCAGATTCCCAAAGGGAATGACAGCAAGAAAGGCAACGGCAACAGCAAAGGCAAAAGAAGAAGCAGATTCCCAGAGGGAATGACAGAAAGAAAGGCAACGGCAACAGCAAAGGCAAAAGAAGAAGCAGATTCCCAGAGGGAATGACAGAAAGAAAGGCAACGGCAACAGCAAAGGCAAAAGAAGAAGCAGATTCCCTAGGGGATGACAGCCGGAGAAGCAAGGGCAACGGCAAAGGCCAATACAGGGGTCTCTCCACTGCGCATCATGATGGAGCCATGATGCTCCGGTCGAGATGACGTTTCGGCGGGGAGCGGGGGAAGAGCCGGGAGGTGGCCTAGCGGAAACGGCAGTCCTGTATGGCGTTTGCGTGGGTGAACAGGTATGCTCAGGGCGATGGATCGGGCCATGCAGCGGATGACAGGGTGTGGGGTTGATGCGGTGGTTGAGGCTGGCCGGAGCTTAGAACAGTGAGTCAAGAACGATGAGTGACATCCGATGAGTCAGATGGCGACCGCGGCGAAGCGATCGGCGGCACAGGCGTCCGTACTGGCTGCCGTGGGGATTACGCTGCTCAAGCTGTTGACGGGGATCCTGGCAGGGTCGTTGGGGATGCTGAGCGAGGCGGCGCACTCGTTCATTGATCTGATTGCGTCGGCGATTACGCTGCTGACGGTGCGGGCTGCCGATATGCCTGCCGATGAAGAGCACAACTACGGGCATGGGAAGCTGGAGAGCTTGTCGGCGGCGTTTGAGACGCTGTTGATGGTGGGATCGTGCGTATGGATTGGGCGCGAGTCGATCTACCGGATTGTGCACCACACGCGGCTGGATCTTAAGTGGTCGGTGTGGCCGTTTGCGGTGCTGGTGCTGTCGATGGCGGTGGACTTTACGCGGTCGCGGTCACTGCACAGGGTGGCGCAGGAGCATCGGAGCGATGCACTCGAGGCGGATGCGGTGCACTTTGGGACCGACATCTGGTCGTCGGCTGCGGTGTTTCTTGGATTGCTGGCGGCGTTTGTGGGAGAGAAGCTGCATGTGCCGGCGCTCGAGTATGCGGACCCGATTGCGGCTCTAATTGTTGCGGCGATTATTCTGCGGGTGACGTGGCGGCTGGCTCGGCAGACGATCGATTCCCTGCTGGATGCGACGCCGCCGGAGGTGCGGGAACAGATTCGGCGGGACCTGATCCACAACCTGGAGGCGGAGGACGGTGTGCTGTCGGTGAACCGGGTGCGGGTGCGGCGGTCGGGGTCAAATTATTTTGTGGATTTGACGCTAAGCTTGCCGAGGAAGCTGACGTTTCAGCGGTCGGAACAGATTACGTTTGCGGCCACCGAGGCGGTCCAGAAGCTGTTGCCGGGAGCGGATGTGGTGATCCATACCGTGCCTACGGCGTCGCTGGGAGAGAGCGTGTTCGACAAGGTGCGGGCGGTGGCGGCGCGGTCGAATCTTTCGATTCATGATGTGAGCGTGCGGCAATATGACGGGGCGTTGCATGTGGAGCAACACATGGAGGTTCCTGAGACGATGACACTGCGCGAGGCGCATGACCTGGTGACGGCACTCGAGTCCGAGATGCAGCGCGAGGTGCCGGGGATTGCGACGCTGCTCACGCACATTGAAAGCGAGCCTGCAACGATTGCGGAAGCGGCGCAGATTGATCCGAGCAAGAATCTGGAGCATCAACTACGGACGACCGCTAGTCATTTTCCGGAGATCCTGGATATTCACGAGATCACGCTGACGAGGGGGCATGGTGGCGCGGCCAATAGCGTGCAGGTGAACCTGCATTGCACGCTGCCGGATGATCTTCCGATGGAGGCTGTGCACGAGGTGATTACGAACTTCGAGAGCGAGTTTCGGCTGGACCATCCGCAGGTGTCGAGGGTGTTTATTCATCCGGAGCCGGCTACGGATAATCGGCGGTAGAGAAAGTTGTCGGTTCTTAGTTGTCAGTTGTCAGTTAGGGGCGCTGGAACTGAGAACTGACAACTGAGAACTGAGAACGTTCTGTATGCTGGGGCTGCGATGAAACCTTTTTTGAAATGGACGCTGATGGGGTTGGGGATGCTGGTGGTGATGCTCCTGTTTGCGGGGATGACGCTGCGGATTGCGCTGCATGGGCACGAGGTGACGATTCCGGACTTTGCGGGGATGACGGTGGGGGAGGCCAGCCAGGCGGCGCTGAAGACGGGCGTGGATCTGAATATCGAGAACAAGTTTTATTCGACGACCGTGCCGGTGGGGAGGGTGCTGTCGCAGGCGCCGGCGGCGGGGTCGCGGGTGCGGCATGGGTGGCAGGTGAGGGTGACGGAGAGTTTGGGGCCGCAGCAGGTGACGGTTCCGGACGTGGTGGGAGATCCGCTGCAGGAGTCGTCGATGGAGATACGCAAGATGCAGCTGGACCTGGGGACGCTGGCACATATTGGCGCGCCGGGCGATGCGGAGATGACGCTGGCGCAGACGCCGCCACCGAATGCGGGGGTGGACCAGCCGCGAGTGAATCTGCTGCTGAGTTCGGCGGTGAATGCGTCGAGCGCGTTTGTGATGCCTTCGTTTGTGGGGATGAGTTTTGGGGCGGCGAATCGGGCGGCGATTGGGCTGGGGCTGAAGGTGGCGACGATTGGCGGTGTGGCGGCGCCGGCTCCTGCTCCAGCGCCCGCGGTGCCGGGACAGCCGGTGGTTCCTGCGGCGCCCGCTGCGCCTGTGGTGCCTAGTGGGGTGGTGACGGAGCAGTCGCCGGAGTCGGGGTTTCGGGCTAGTCGCGGGGATGTGGTGAGGCTGACGCTCGGGGGTGGTGGGGCGGCGGTGGTGCCTGTGGCTCCGGCGGCGGCGGCGGCTCCGGCGCAATAGGCCCCCGCGCGGTGAGAGAGGTTCTGCGGTCGTCCAAGCACAATACAGGGGTCTCTCGACTCCGCCGCGCAAAGGACGCGCGGCTACGGTCGAGGTGACGGAGGGTTTCGGAGGATTACAGCTTAGGGGCGGTGGAGGAGGGCGGCGAAGAATCCGTCGCCCTGGAAGTTTGCGCCGGGGAGGGTGCGGAGGTTTCCGTTGCGGAGCAGGTCTGCGGGGGCTTCGGCGGTGAGGAGGCCGGTGGCGGCTAGCTGGGCGAGGATGGGGTCTAGTGGGAGGGCTTGGACGCCGGGGGTCGCGGCGAGGGCGGCGGCTACTACCTGCTCGTTCTCTTCGGGTTCGAGGGAACAGGTGGAGTAGAGGAGGTGGCCGCCGGGGGCTAGACGGGTTAGCGCGGCGGTTAAGATTTCGCGCTGGCGGGTGGCCTGGCGGGCTAGGTCGGAGGGCTGGAGGCGCTGGCGGATCTCGGGGTTGCGGCTGAGGGTGCCGGTGCCGCTGCAGGGGACGTCGCAGAGGATGAGGTCGAAGAGGCCTTCGGTCTCGGGGAGGGCGGTCGCGTCGGCGTGGAGGGTGCGCGGGAGCGTGGCCCCGGCGGGCGACGTGGCTTCGAGGCGGGTGGTGAGGGCCTGGAGGCGGCGGGGGTTGGCGTCGGTGGCGAGGAGGTGGGAGGAGGGGTGGCGTGCGGCCAGGATGAGGGTCTTGCCGCCGGGCGCGGCGCAGGTGTCCCAGATGCGGGTGGGAGTGGCGGTGGGCGGCTGACGCTAGCTCGGCTACGAGGCGGGAGCCGTCGTCGAGGTGTGGGAGGTCGGGGTCGGGGGTGAAGAGCGAGGCGGTGTCGGGCTCCTTCTGGTCGTGGGTGAGGATGGCGAGGGCGGCGGTGCGGCCATAGTTCTGTACCCATCGGTTAGCTAGCCAGAGGGGGTGGGCGAGGCGTTCGGCGAAGGCGGCGGTGGTTTCGTAGAGTTTGGGCTGGACAGGGGGTTGGCGGGTGAGCTTGCGGAGGATCGCGTTGACCATGCCGGCGGCGTGAGGGTGGCCGGCCGCGCGGACTAGCTCTACGGATTCGGAGAGGGCCGCGTGGGCCGGGATGCGGTCGAGATGCAGGAGCTGGAAGGCTCCCATGCGGAGGGCGGTTGCGACCGGGGTGGGGAGGGCCTGGTCGGGGCGCTGAAGGAGGGGGGCGATGCGGGCGTCCAGGGCGATCTGCCAGCGGAGGACTCCAAGGACGAGGGTGTGGGCGAGGTTGCGGTCCGCCTGGGAGAGGGCGGACATGCCGGGGCCGTGGAGGAGGTCGTCGGAGTGGGCGGACGTGTCGGCTACTCGGAGAAGGATGGCGAAGGCGGCGGAGCGGGCGGGGGTGATGGGGGCGTGCGCGGGGGCCTGGGGCTGTGCAGAAGGTTGTGGGGCGCTGGACGTTTGCGCGGGGTTTTGCACAGGAGGCTTGGGGCGGCGGGAGTTCGACGAGGAGGGCTTGGGCATGGGGATGGGGTGCATTAACAATGGGCGCGTAGCCTATAGTTTTTGTTTATGTATCGACTACATACTATTGTAATTGCTGACTTTGTTGCTATTGTAGATGTTCGCCTGGTTGGAGTTGGAAGTCTCTGGCGAACTGAGGGCCGGGTAGGCGGGGTTTGGCTTCTAACTGGACTTCGTCGAGGGCGAGGACGGTGTTTTCTGCGGCGCCTACGAGGAGTTGCCCGGTGGAAAAGTCGAGCTGGTTGGGGGCGAGAGTTGAGGTGGTGGTTGAGGGGTGCAGGCGGTGGATGAGGAAGCGCTTGCCACGGAAGAGGGCGTGAGCGCCGGGCCACGGGGTGAAGCCTCGCCAGCGATTGTAGGTTTGCTGGGCGGTGCGATGGGCTAGATCGAGGCGGCCGTCTTCGCGGGTGAGGATGGGGGCCAGGGTGGCGGCTTCGTCGTCCTGGGGTTGGGGGATTATCGTTCCCTGCTCCAGACCAGAAAGGGTTTGGAGTAAGAGGCTTGCGCCTATCTGTGAAAGCTGTGGATAAATCTCTGGAGAGGTGGTGTCGGGGGCTATGGGAAGGCTGTGGAAAAGTAGTGTGTTTCCTGTGTCGAGGCCGGTGTCGAGGAGCATGGTGGTGACCCCGGTCTCGGCTTCACCGTTGGCTACGGCCCACTGGATGGGAGCGGCTCCGCGGTATTTGGGGAGGAGAGACCCGTGGACATTGATGTTGCCGTAGCGCGGGAGGTCGAGCATCCACTGGGGGATGATGCGTCCGTAAGCTACTACGATGATTGCGTCTGGTGAAATTTGTTCAAGTAGTGCGCGAAGGTCAGAGTTGGTCTTTAGGCGCTCGGGTTGGAGGACGGGGAGACTATGAGTTTGGTGGCTAGCTGCTTGACCGGGGGGATTTGGAGTTCGTGCTTGCGGCCGGCCGGGCGGTCGGGCTGGGTGAGGACGAGGGGGATTTCGTGGCCTGCGTCGATGAGGGCCTGGAGGCTGGGAACGGCGAATTCGGGGGTTCCGCAGAAGACGAGTTTCATGGGTGCGGGGACGGCGTTCCTGAGGGGCAGGGGCAAAGACAAAAGAAGAAGCAGATTCCCGGAGGGAATGACAGAAAGAAAGGCAAGGGCAACGACAACTACATGGGTTTTTCACTGCGTTCAGGATGACGAACGTCCATGCGAGGGCTACCAGTCGCCGTTCTTGATTAGCTTTTTGATGCGGCGGAGGACTAGGTCTCGCTTGAGGCGGCTCAGGCGGTCGATGAAGAGGATGCCGTGGAGGTGGTCGATTTCGTGGAGCATCGCGCGCGCCAACAGCTCCGTACCCTCTACTTCAAATACTTCCCCTTTCACGTTCTGGGCACGGACTTTGACCCAGGCGTCGCGAGCCACTTTTTCGCGGATGTCGGGGAGGGAGAGGCAGCCTTCTTCTTCTACCTGCTTGCCGCGGCGGTCGATGACTTCGGGGTTGATGAGGACGAGGCGGTCTTCGGGGCGCTCGTTGAAGCTGATGTCGATCACCGTGATTTGTTTGGAGACAGAGATCTGGGGGGCGGCGAGGCCGATGCCTTCGGCGGCGTACATGCTGTCGAACATCTCGTCGACGAACTGGGCTAGCTCGGGGGTGAACTCGGTGACGAGGTCACCCTTTTTCTGGAGGATGGGGTCGGGGTACTTGATGACCTCGTGGAGCTTGGGGGCGGACTTGCGGACGGCGTCGCGGGTGGCGATGCGGTTGAGCTTTTTCGTCTCTTTGTCGTCGAGTTTGGTGTCGGTGGGCATGTTCTGTGGTCTGTTAGGTTGGGTGTTCTTTATCGTTCAGTACGATTTGCTGGTCTTTAGTAGGTGCTTATTTGACGGCAGTAGCCAGTGTAGTTGCGGTGGAGCTCGTGGAGGCTGTCGCCGCCGAATTTCTCGAGGAGGGAGCGGGCGACGGCCAGGGCGACCATGGCTTCGGCGGCGACTCCGGCGGCGGGGACTACGCAGACGTCGGAGCGCTCATAGGATGCTTTGGTCACTTCGCGGGTCTCGAAGGAGACGGAGGCGAGGGGGCGGCGGAGGGTGGAGATGGGTTTGAGGTAGCCTCGGATGACGAGGTCTTCTCCATTGGAGATGCCGCCCTCGAGGCCGCCGGCGTTGTTGTGCTCGCGGGTGAACCTGGTGAAGGAATGGCCGTCGGCAGGGCCGCCTTCGGCGAGCTCGCCTACGTCGCCGCTGCTGTAGGTGATTGCGTCGTGGACTTTGGAGCCTGGGGATTGGGCTGCTGTGACGCCGCGGCCTAGCTCTACGGCTTTGACGGCCTGGAGGCTCATGACGGCCTGGGCTAAGAGGCCGTCGAGGCGCTCGTCCCAGTTGACGTGGGTGCCGATGCCGGGGGGGAGGCCGTGGACGATGACTTCGAAGATGCCGCCGATGGTGTCTCCGGTGCGGAGAGCGACGTCGACTTCGGCTTTCATGCGGGCCTCGGATTCGGGGTCGACGCAGGCGAGGAGGACGTCTTCCCTGCTGGCTAGCGCGGCTATTTCCTGAAATGTAGCCTCCCGGGAGAGTTCGGCTGAGCCTACGCGGGTGACGTGGCTGGCTACCTCGATGTGGAGGGCGCGGAGAAGCATTTTGGCGACGGCTCCGCAGGCTACGCGGGCGGCGGATTCGCGGGCGGAGGCTCGCTCGAGGATGTAGCGGGCGTCTGGGAAGTTGTACTTGAGGGCGCCGGCGAGGTCGGCGTGGCCGGGGCGCGGGCTGGTTACGGATTTGTGCTTGGAGGGGTCGCCGGCTTCTACGGGGAGGATCTCTTCCCAGTTCTTCCAGTCCTTGTTGGCGAGCGTCATGGCGATGGGCGAGCCGATGGTGTGGCCGTGGCGAACGCCGGAGAGGATGTGGGCGGTGTCCTTTTCAATGCGCATGCGGCCGCCGCGGCCGTAGCCCTGCTGGCGGCGCCAGAGCTCGTGGTCGAGGAAGGATTGATCTACGGGGATGCCCGCGGGTAGACCGCTGAGGAGGGCTACGAGGGATTCGCCGTGGCTTTCGCCGGCTGTGGAGAAACGAAGCATGAAGCATTGATTATAAGTCCTGCGCGGACGGCGGGAAGCTTCGCATCACCTGTGCTGGAAGGGTGCTCCCGAATTGAAGTTTCCGAAAACGCCGGCGGTCTCAACGGGTCGATGCAACACTATCTGATTTGGAGGTGGTGTTGTGAGACAGGGAAGAAGGTATGGGCTTTCAGCAGAGCAGAAGGCTGACATATGGCAGCGTTGGAAGGTGGGCGAGTCGTTGCATGAGATTGGGCGCGTCTTCGGCAAGGATCATGGCTCGATCCAGTTTCTGTTAGCGCAGCACGGCGGGATCGCTCCGGCAGTCCGTCGCCGTTCGCAGCGAACGCTAACCCTGGCCGAGCGGGAAGAGATCTCACGAGGGATAGTTACCGGCTCGTCGATCCGGGAGATAGCCAGAGGACTCGAGCGAGCGGCGTCGACGGTAAGCCGGGAGGTGGCACGCCACGGCGGGCGGCCAGCGTATCGAGCCAGTGAAGCCGATCAGCGGGCATGGAAGTTGGCTCTGCGACCTAAGGCCTGCCAGCTTGCCAGGCACCGTAAGCTGCGGCTGATCGTCGCCAGTAAACTGATCCAGAACTGGTCGCCACAACAGATTTCCGGTTGGCTGAAGCGACGCTATCCCAACAACGAGAGCATGCGCGTGTCCCACGAGACCCTCTACCGCAGTTTGTTCATTCAGGCTCGAGGAGTGCTGAAAAAGGAGCTGATTCAGCATCTTCGGTCGAAGCGATTCATCCGTCGCTCCGTGCATGCTCGAGCTACAGGGCACTCCCAGGGTCAGATCGTTGATGCCATCTCTATCCGCGAGCGGCCAGCGGAGATCGAAGACCGCGCTATCCCCGGTCATTGGGAAGGGGACCTGCTCGCAGGCAGCAAGAACACTCACATCGCAACCCTGGTCGAACGGCATTCGCGTTTCGTCATCCTGGTCAAGGTGCCCAGCAAGGACACCGCGACAGTGGTCGCCGCGCTGAGCCGGCAGGTTCGTAAACTCCCCGCGTCGCTGCGGCGGTCGTTGACCTGGGATCGAGGACTGGAGTTGGCCAGTCACAAGAACTTCACCATCGCCACCAAGGTCAACGTCTACTTCTGCGATCCGCAGAGCCCCTGGCAGCGCGGCTCCAACGAAAACACCAACGGTTTGCTACGACAGTACTTCCCCAAGAAAACGGACTTGTCCGGCTACTCGCAGGCCGACCTCGACAAGGTGGCACGGCAACTCAATCAACGCCCTCGGAAAACTTTGGACTTTGATACCCCTGCTAGTAAACTCCATGCCAGTGTTGCGTCGACCCGTTGAGACCGCCCCGTTTTTCGGGAAATACCTTTGGGCACGGATTGAATACGCGCTTAATTCCATCGCAAGTCGCTTCAGCTAGTCGTATTCAGCGCCCCATACAGAATCATCGTCGGCGAATTGACGAAGGACATTGGAACGGCTTTCAAGTAGAGCCGCCAGCTCCGGGTTCGGCTCAACGGTTGCGATGCTTATATGGGGATGGGGCACTCCCTTCCGCATGTGCTCTGCGACCTCCTTCCATGTTTCGGCGAAGGCCAGCAAGGCTTTGCGAGGGTGCTTTATGCTTACTGCCGAAAGGTAGTCTGTCGGAAGATCGCCGGAGATCGCCCACCAACCGACGTAGCCTGGAGCCCGCAGACTCTCGACAGCCCAGATCGACACATAAGGGGCGACGTGCCAAGCAGGCCAAGCGCCGACCTCACCGTGAACCACCGACTCTTGGGCAAGGTATTTGGTGACAGCTAGACGACGTTCGCCGCACCAGTGTGCGTCTACATTCGGATCGTCCCAGTCTAGAATCTCCATGAACAGATTATCGCTGCAAGGCCGGAAATATGGCCGGCATAGGCGTCCTTTCCGCAGTGCCTGCAAAGTCGGGTTTTCGGCAAGTTCGCCGGTTAGCTTCGGCTAAAGAGTCGAATTTGCCGCAAATGCGGTTTGCATTTCCTGCGAAGGAGCGCTGGTTTGGGGCTGCCGGAAAGGGTGGGCATCGATTTGGGCTGTCGGATCGCCTGGGAGAAAACTATCGGCGAGCGCGTCGGTCACTCGTAGCGCAGTGCCTCGATTGGATCGAGGTTCGAGGCCTTCCAGGCTGGGTAGATGCCGAAGACTAATCCAATTGCGCAGGAGCTCAGGAACGCGACCGTCACCCAGATCATGCTTACCTGGCTGGGAATCCATATGCCCAGCACGAGCGCGATGACGGATCCGGCGAAGATGCCGAGCACTCCACCCACGGCGCACAGCACAACGGCCTCCAAGGTGAACTGGAGCAAGATCGTTTGTTTGGTGGCGCCAATCGCCTTGCGCACGCCGATCTCACGCGTACGTTCGGTGACGCTGACCAGCATGATGTTCATCACGCCGACACCGCCGACCATCAAGCCTACAGAGCTTAATCCAAACATCAGGAGAAATAGACTTCCCGTGATTTGGTTCCAAAGCCTGGTGATCGAGTCAGAGCCGAAGATCGCGAAGTTATCGTCCGCTTCGTTGCGAACCTTGCGCCGGAGACGCAGAAGTTCTCGAATCTCTTCGGTCACGAGCTCTTTGTTCTTCTGGTCGTCGAATTTTGCGCTGATCCAATAGTCGAGTACCTCGGGATGCAGTTTTCTGAACGTCGACATGGTGAAGTACGCGAAACTGTCGTTCGGATTCTTGCCACCACCGAAGGCTGTTTTTTGTTTCTCGAAGACGCCAATCACCGTGAACGTTCGTCCCTCAATGTTGACTTCCTTTCCAATGGGGTCGATGACTCCAAATAGCGTCTCTGCTACGTCGTGACCAAGGACCGTCACATCCGCTGCGCGTTCCTGATCGGTGATGGTGAAGAACCGTCCCGCGGAGAGCACCTTGTCGTACACCGTCAAGGTTGAGGGTGTATCGCCTTCGAGCGAGACGTTTTCCGCCTTGCGCTGCCCATACTTGGCCACGACCGAGCCTACGCCGAAGGAGCGATTTGTAAATTGAAGGCCGGCTGTGGACGCGACTACGTGAGGCAGCTTCGCGATTTCGAGCATGTCGTCATAGGTCATCTGTTTGCGCGTAAGCATTTCTGCGGTGAGCTTCACACCGATCGCCGGAAATCGAAACACCCACAGAACGTTGGTCCCGAATTGCGAAACGAGGGTTGATACCGACGTGTTCAGCCCATTGATTACCGAGGAGATGGTGATGACCGTCATGACGCCAATCACGATACCGAGGATCGTCAACCCGGATCGCATCTTGTTGGTGCGCAGGGTGTCGAGCGCCATCTTGACCGACTCTCGCTGGTCACTCATTCTCAAGCGGCTGTTGGCTCCATTCAGGTGAAGTATCGCTCGGATCGGGCCCGAAATTTTTGGGCGGGGTTAGTCTTTGGTGCGTTTGGGTTGGGAAGAAGGTAGCCAGGCCCGGGAGTTGAAGAGGCATCCGGGGATTGGCCGACGAGGTCTGCTGAGGGTCGATAGATTAAGACGATACTACGGAGATGTGCTCCTTCCGTGGCAGATTCTGAGTTGGAGCGGAAGGTGAATCGGCAGGATCTTCGAGGTCGCCGCGTCCGCGAGTGGCGGGCTTGGCCAACTTGTGTCCGAGGCGCATCAAGGGCTTCTCGATCAGGTAATAGCTCAGCACGCTGACGGCGAAGAGGGCCAGGTATCTCCATGGAGCGCCTTCGAGACGAAGGAGCAGGGCGGAGTGGGGCGGCGGTACCGGTTTGTTGTAGACGAAGAAGAGCATCTGCCACAGGTAGAGGCTGTAGGAGATGCGTCCGATGAAGCGGAGAACTGGATTCTCGAGGAGCTTCCCGAAGAAGGTTTCGGGGTGGAGCATGGTGCTTATGATCAGGAGAGGAAAGGTGATGAGCAGAAGCGCATTCGCCAAGGGAACGAGGGGGAAGAACTGAAGGAAGATCCAGATAGCGATGGTAACGATGAAGGTGATCCAGGGGTGCAGCCAGCGGGCACACCATTTCCTGACACTGGGTTTGGTGAGCAATATGGCGACCAGTGCGCCCATCAATATGCCATCGATCGCGATATCGGTGTGAGTGGAAATTTCTTCCCCGAATCTCAGGATGGGGTACTTGAAGACAAAATGACGCCACACTTCAAGAGCCATCAGTACGGCGATAAGGATTCGCGCGCGTCGCTTGGTGACGAGTACGAGGAATCCGGGGAGCAGCAGGTAAAAGTGTTCCTCGACCGAGAGCGACCAGTAGTGCGCGGTGTACCAGGGATTCTGTAGAGAATGTAAGGGTAAGTAATTCCTCACCAGCAGCATGGAGGACAGCACTTCGCGGGGCTGTGGCTGGAGGACATGGACGAGCATAAGAAGACTGATGACGGCCAGGTACGTCAAGGCTGCCGGCTGGATGCGGCAGGCGCGTCGAATATAGAATCCGCGCAGGTCGAGTCGTCCGCGAAGGCGCTCTTCCTGAAGCAATCGAGTGCAGATGAGGACTCCGCTGAGCGCAAAGAAAAGCGACACTCCACGGCTCCCGTTCTCATGCAGCCAGTTTAAGGAATGGCCGAAAGCCGAATGGACCTTGTCGTGATTGAGAAGAACCATTGCGATGGCAATGGCACGCCAACCATCCAGCGTTGGCAGGTACCCGGGTACAGGTTTCTTCTGAATCTCCATCCGGCCCTTCATTTTCTCGAGTAAACAGCAGAGGATCGGTACCGCAACGGAAGTGAGCGCGTTGGCATAGAGGGACGTTTGCTGTCCTGATGGATATTATCCCCCGGGACGCTGTAGCTATTGCAATCGATTTTGTTTCTGCGCGGGGAGGCCGCTGGTTCGCGAGTTCGTCGGCAGAATGTGGGCTAGTCTTTGGTGGGCTTGGGTGGGGTTGAGTTTAGCCAGGCCTGGGAGTTGAAGAGGGCGCGGTCCATGCTGCGGACCCATTCGGTGGGTTCGGAGGCGGAGCGGCCGGCGGCGGCGGAAGAGGCGAACTCGTTGCGGAGGGCCTGGAATTTTGCTTCGAGGTCGTCGAGGGCGCTGAGGAGCATGGCCTCGGGAGTCATGGGGAGTTTGGGGCTTCCGAATTCGAGCTTGCCGTGGTGGGAGAGGATCATGTGCTCGATGAGGAGACGGAGGTTGACTGGAAAGGGCTCCGTCGGGTTCGCCGAGTCTAGCTGGGAGATTTTTTCCTGGAGGAGGCGTTGGGCTATGGAGATGTGGCCGATGAGTTGGCCTTCCAGGGTGTAGTCGAAGCTGCTGGCCCAGGAGAGTTCGCGGACTTTGCCGATGTCGTGGAGGATGGCGCCGGTGACGAGGAGGTCGGGGTCGACTTCGGGGTAGAAGGGGGCGGTTGCGAGACAGATGCGGACTAGCGAGAGGACGTGCTCGAGGAGGCCACCGATCCAGGCGTGGTGGAGGCGCTTGGCGGCGGGGGCTTCGCGGAAGGCGGGGCCTAGCGTGGGGTCGTCGAGGAAGGAAAGGACGAGGCGTTGGAGGTGGGGATTCGAGAAGGCGAGGACGTAGCCGCGGAGCTCGGCGGCCATGGTGGGGATGTCGAATTGGGTGGTGGGGACGAAGTCTGCCGTGTCGATTTCGGAGGCGGCGGCGAGGCGGAGCTTGGTGAGGGTGATCTGGAATTTGCCTTGGTATTTGGAGATTTGGCCCTGCACCTTGACGTAGCAGCCGACGGCGCAGGTCTGGAGGGCGTCGGCGAAGTCTTCCCACATGCGGGCTTCGAACTGGCCAGACTTGTCGGCGAGGGTGAGAGCGAGGTATTGGCCGCTGCTTCCCTTCTTGTCGCGGGCGGTGATGGCAGAGATGAGGAAGTAGCTGGTGATGGGCTGGTTTTCGAAGCGGGCCGCGTCGGCGATGAAGAAGTCTTTCATGGGTTGGGGCAAGGATACGACAGAGGGGGCGGTGGGTGCTGTGACGAGGGGCGAGATGCGAGCTTCTAGCTTCTAGCTTTTAGCTTCTGGATGGGGCTGAACGCAGGAACGAGGGCCGGTTGGCCCTCGTTTGTGTGGATTTGGTTTGGTGCGATGGCTACGGGGTTGGGCTCGCGGTGGAAGGAGCGGTCGGGACGGGGGTTGCGAGATTGGGATTGACCGTGGGGGCGACGGTGTTGGGTGTCTCCTTGGGCTGGGCCGGCTTCTCGGTCATGCGTTCCTTGACTTCACCCTTCTGGTGCTTGGGCTTCTTCTGCTTGGCTACCGTGTCTCCGTTGAGGCCGAGGGGCTGGGCGCGCAACTTCTCGTCCGCATTCTCGGTGGGGGTGGTGGGAAGAGGGCGGGTCTCGGCCTTGGCTTCCGCCTTGGTGAGTTTCTCCTTGGCGCTTTTCTCTTCGGCCTGGGCTTCGAAGCTGGAGAAGCGGACCTTCTTTTGGGGGCCAGTCTTGTTGGCGAAAGGATCTGCGGCGTCCTCATCGGCACCGGTGCCGGTGGTGATGGTGGTGATGGACTCGTTGGGCGACATGGCTACGCCGGGAGCCTGGCCGGTGATGGGGGCGCCGACCGAGCCACCTACGGCGGTCTCTGCGGTGCCATTGGGAAGGGCCTTCTCAGGCGCCTCGCCGTAGCGGATCTTTTCGCGATGAATCTTCTTTGGCTTGTAGGTGGCGGCGACGGGCTGGCCGTTCTTCTCGGCTACCGAGGCGGCATGGGCGGCTTCTTTTTCGGCTACGCGTTCGCGGGCAGCGGCGAGTTCAGCCTGGGCGCGGTTGGCCTTTTCCTGCTCGAGGCGCTGCTTCTCCTTAACCTTCTTCTTGAGCGGTGGCGCTTTGTAGGAGGTGTAGGCGATCTGAGTGGCGGCCTTCTTGGTGGGGGCGCCGGTATCTTCGAAGCCGTCCTTGGTGTCGACTTCCATGTAGGCGTCGGCGCGGGCCTTGGTGAGGTAGGCACGGAGGGCGGGCTGGAGTTGCTGGAAGTAGAGAGCTTCCTGAACTTTCGGCTCGACGTCAGCGAGCGGAGGAACGCCGGCCTGTTGGTGCGAGTCTACGTGGAGGATGACGTAGCCCTGGCGGGTACGGATGGGGTCGGTATTGGCACCGACGGGGAGCGGGAAGGTGGCCTTCTCGAGGACGTCGCCGAGGGTACCGCGCTTCCAGTCGCCGAGGTCGCCGCCGGCGGCAGCGTTGGGGCCGCCAGAGTCGGTACGGGCGAGAGCGGCGAAGCTGGCGCCGGAACGAAGCTGGGCAGCGATGCTTTCTGCCTTGGCCTGGGCAGCGTCAAGCTGCGCCTGGGTTGGGTTCTCGGGCGTGACGATGAGGATTTCGCTGAGGTGCACCTGCTCGGGGACGGCGAACTCCTGGGCGTGGGCGTTGTAGTAGGCGACCTCATCGGCGCGGGTCATGTTGAGATGGCTGCCGACCTGGTCGCGCACGACCTGCTGGCGGATGATCTGATCGCGGATGTGCTGTTTGAAGTCTTCGAAAGAGACACCCTGCTGCGCGGCGGCCTTCTCGAGGGCCTCCATGGAGGGGAGGTTGTTTTTCTTGCGAATGTCGTCGAGCTCGCGAATGGTTTCTGCGTCGCCGGTGATGCCGAGCTCCTTGCCCTTGGAGAGCAGGAGTTGCTCATCGATGAGATCGCGGAGGAGGTTGGCGACGCGGTCGTCGAGGTCGGCCTGGGAGATATTGTCCTGGCGAGCTTGCTCCAGGAGCTGCTGCTCGGCGGCCTGGTACTCGGTGCGCGTGATGATCTGGTCGTTGACGCGCGCGACGGCGTCTTCAACGACGGAACCGTTGGGGGTGATAGGCGGCGGGCTTTGGAGATCAGGGATGCGGAGGGTGGAGGCGGGCTCGAAGTTGCCGCCGCCCTGGGGCTGCTGATAGCCGGGCTGCTGCGCAAGGGCAGAGGAACCGGCAACGGCAGCGGAAAGAACGAACGTGGCTACGATGCTGGTCGTGTTCATAAACCGGCCCTGGAGGTTGATGCGTGTAAGCTTCTCGGTCATCCGTTCCTTATGCAGAACCGCGGGTGCGGGGTGCTCGCCAGGCGGTCTTATGAATATTCGACCGCGCGGCTAATCTATTTGACCGCGTAGCCGGGTAGAGGTTATCTGCAACTTCATTCTACCCGTGCGGACGGTGGTTTGGGGGGATGGCGGATGGGCCAGGGGGTGAGGGTGGGTGGAGAAGCAGATTCCCAAGGGGAATGACAGAAAGAAAAGCAAGGGCAACGGCAAATGCAGGGGTGCCCTCCGGTGCGCGCTTCGCGCTCCGGTCGAGATGACGGGGATGTGGGCGGGGACGGATGGGTGGGGGTGGGGGGAGGCGGCGGCTAACCCCGCGATGTTATACTCCGTCCAACCGGAGACGGCTTCAAAGACGCAGGTCTCGCCGGTGTTTTTCGCTGTTTCCTTCTCTGAGGATCTTCCCTTCCATGATGGCTTCCCCTATGCGGCGCGCACTGTTTACAGCAACGATCTTTTTAACTGCCTGCGGGTTTGCGGGTTCGCTGGTTGGCGGGCGGGTGGCGGCGCAGTCGGCTACGGATGAGTCGCAGCTGCGTGACTCGATGAAACAGTTTACGGACGTGTATGCGCTGGTGGAGGCGAACTACGCGAATAAGCTGGACAAGGACCATGTCGATAAGGCGATTTATGACGGGGCGATTCCGGGGATGCTGCATGTGCTGGATCCGCACTCCAATTTCTACGATCCGAAGTCGTACGCGGAGATGCGCGAGGAACAGAGCGGTAAATATTACGGCGTGGGCATGCGGATTGTGCTGCAGGACAGCAAGATTGTTGTGGTGGTGCCGATGGAAGGGACGCCAGCGTATCGGGCCGGGATTCGGCCGGGCGACGTGATTTTATCGGTGGATGGCAAGTCGACCGATCATATGGATACGGCGGCCGTGGCGTCCCTGCTGAAGGGGCCGCGGGGGACGCATGTGGCGGTGACGATGATGCGCGAGGGGTCGGCCAAGCCGCTGACGTTTGACCTGATGCGCGATGAGATTCCGGAGAAATCGGTTGATTTGGCGTTCATGATTCGGCCGGGGATTGGGTATATCCGGATCACGGGCGAGATGGAGACGACGTCGAACGAAGTACAGCATGCGCTGGATTAGCTTTGGGCCGGGGCTGCAGGGGCTGCTGATCGATCTGCGCGGCAATCCTGGCGGGCTGCTGAACCAGGCGGTGGATGTGTGCGACAAGTTCCTGAAGAAGGGCGATATTGTGGTGTCGCAGAGGGCGCGCAAGGGCGTGTTCCCGGACCAGGTATACACGGTGCCGGCGGGCTCGAGCACGAAGTATCCCATCGTGGTGCTGGTGGATCGGAATACGGCTTCGGCGGCGGAGATTATTTCTGGCGCGCTGCAGGATCACGATCGCGCGCTGATTGTGGGCGAGACGACGTTTGGCAAGGGGCTGGTGCAGACCGTGTTTCCGATCTCGGAGGACAGTGGGCTGGCGCTGACGACCTACCACTACTACACGCCTTCGGGACGGCTGATCCAGCGCAACTATGATGGCGTTTCGCTGTACGACTACTACTACGTGCGCGATGGCGCCAAGCCGGCCAATGAGACCAATAAGGAAGTAGTGAAGACCGATGCCGGCCGTACGGTGTATGGCGGCGGCGGGATTACTCCGGACGAGAAGATTCCGGCGCTGAAGAACAACAAGTTCGAGGACGAGATGCTGATTCACTACTCCTTCTCTGACTTCAGCAAGCATTACCTGGCGACCCACACGGTGAGCCGGGACATGACGGTGGACGCGGCGATGCAGCAGGAGTTCAAGGACTTTCTGAAGTCGAAGAACGTGGAGTTCACCGACAAGGAGTTCGCCGATAACCTGGAGTGGGTGAAGGCGCGGATCAAGACCGAGTTGTTCACGGCGCAGTTTGGACAGGCGGCGGGCAGCCAGGTGATTACCATGTGGGATCCGCAGGTGAATGCGGCGTTGAACTTTATGCCGGAGGCGCTCGCGCTGGAGAATCACACGCTGCCGACGGGGCAGAAGGTGCAGACGGCGAGTGCGAAGCCGGAGGCGCAGTAAGGCGAATTGGATGGAAACAAAAGGCCGCGCCGAGGAGCGCGGCCTTTCTGTTTGCGTGCGCGATGTGCGCTGGAGGGCTGGAGCGGGAGACCGGGATCGAACCGGCGACATTCAGCTTGGGAAGCTGACGTTCTGCCACTGAACTACTCCCGCTCAGAAGACTGATTATACCGCTGTAGGGGTGGTGTGGGTGGGGACGGTGCCCGGGGGGTGACTGGTATCACATACTTACGAGGCGGCGGGCGTTCCACTCAGGAGGACGAAGGGTTGGTGGGAGAGGAGCAGGTATGAGCCTGATTGCGACGTCGAGTGGAATTGCGCTGAAGCGGATCGTGTTTGGGACGGATTTTTCGCCTGTTGCCGAGCGCGCGGCTACGTATGCGAAGGGTCTGGCTTTGAGCTTTGCGGCAAGCGTGGACCTGGTGCACGTGTTCGATACGGATGTGTACCTGGACGATGCGGAGCCGCGACTGCGAACGCTGGATGACCGGCTGGCGGTCCGGTCGGAGAAGCTGGATGCGCTGGCGAACGCGTTTGCCGCAGAGGGGCTGCGGACGAAGACGGAGTTGCCGATGGTGCGGCCGAGTTGGAGCGGGTTGCTGAAGGCGGCGGAGATGGAGAAGGCTGACCTGATTGTTGTGGCGACGCGATCGAAGGCGCAGTTGAAGCGGGTGTTTGTGGGGTCGACGGTGGAGGAGTTGATTCGGCAGGCGTCGCAGCCGGTGTTGACGGTGGGGCCGCATGTACCGGCGGCGGCGGATGGGCCGGTGGACTTCAAGCGGATTGTGTATGCGACGGACTTTTCGCCGGAGGCGGAGAAGGCGGCGGAGGCGGCGCTGCTGTTTGCAGAGCGCGGCGGAGCGAGCATTACCGTGTGCCACGTGATTAATTGCCGGGCGAATTCGGAGGAAATACCGTCTGAGGGAGATGTGCGGGAGAACCTGGAGCGGCTGCTGGCTGCGTCGCCGCTGGGGGCGTATGGCTGCGATCTGGACGTTGCGTATGGAGCTCCGGCGGAGTCGATTTTGACGCTGGCGGAGAAGGTGAAGGCCGATTTGATCGTGATGGGACCGAGGAAGCACTCGTTCTGGCTGACGCATGTGAAGCGCGGGGTGACGCTGGAGGTGCTGGCGCAGGCGACCTGCCCGGTGCTGACCGTGCATTAAGACAGGGGATAGAGAGTGGGGGAGAGGATAGAGAAGGCCGCCATTCTCTGGGTATGAGGTCTCGGGCGCTGCCGTTATGATGGGAGGGTTGAGACTGCGCGGGTTGGCGCGGCTTCCCTGCTGCTCACGTGGCCAGGCCATAAGGAGATAAGAAGTGACCTCACGAAAGATTCTTGCACTGGTGTTGGGACTTGCCGCTTTTGGCACGGTTGGAGTGGTGGCGCGGGCGTCGGATGATGCCGGGACGGTGCGGGCTACGCTGCCGAATGGGATGCGGGTGGTGATCATTCGCAACTCGCTGGCACCGGTGGTGACGGTGCAGACCAACTTCATCGTGGGCGGGGATGAGACGCCGGAGGGATTTCCGGGGATGGCGCACGCGGAGGAGCATATGGCATTCCGCGGGTGCACGGGGATGACCGCGGACCAGACAGCGGCGATCTATGCGCAGATGGGTGGAGAGAATAACGCGGACACGCAGCAGAATATTACGCAGTATTACGCGACGGTGCCGTCCGCGGACCTCGATGTGGCGCTGGAGGCGCAGGCGGCTTGCCTGCGCGGCGCGGATAACACGCAGGAGGAGTGGGCGAAGGAGCGCGGGGCGATCGAGCAGGAGGTCGCGCGCGATCTCTCGAACCCTACATACAAGTTTATTGATCGGATGAATGGGGACATGTTTGCGGGGACGCCTTATGCGCATGATCCGCTGGGGACGAAGGAGTCGTTCGATAAGACGACGAGCGAGATGCTGCAGGAGTTTTATAAGAAGTGGTATACGCCGGCGAACGCGATCCTGGTGATTGTGGGCGATGTGGATCCCGCGGCGACGATGGCGAAGATCAAGGAGATGTACGGAAAGATTCCGAGCCATGAGCTGCCGAAGCGGCCGGCGATTCAGTTGGGCGCAGTGAAGTCGGAGAGCTTTACGCTGGACAGCAATTTGCCGTACACGCTGGGGTTCATTGCGTACCGGCTGCCGGGAACGGACTCACCGGATTATGCGGCAAGCCAGATTCTGGCGGATGTGCTGAGCAGCCAGCGCGGCGATTTATATGGGATGGTGCCGGCGGGCAAGGCGCTGGGCACGGAGTTTGGGATGGCGGAGGAGTATCCGATGGCGAGCGTTGGGTTCGGGCTGGTGGCCGAGCCGGCGGGCGTGGATGCGGCAGCGTCGATCGCGGAGATGCGGGGGATTCTCGAAAACTACGCGGCGAAGGGTGTCCCGGAAGAGCTGGTGGACGCGGCAAAGCGGAGCGAGGTAGCGGCGGCGGAGTTCCAGCGGAATTCGATTCCGGGGCTGGCGAATGTCTGGTCGAATGCGCTGGCTGCGGAGGGACGGACGTCGCCGGATGAGGATGTTGAGGCGCTGAAGAAAGTGACCGTGGCGGATGTGAACCGCGTGGCGAAGCAGTATTTGACCGCCGCGAATTCGGTGACAGCGACTCTGAAACCGGTGCCGACGGGGCAGCCGGTGTCTGCTAAGGGGTTTGGCGGAGCGGAAGAGGTGACGTCGGCTCCAACAAAGCCGGTGGTGTTGCCAGAGTGGGCGGCTAGTGCGCTGGACACGCTGAAGGTGCCAACGGATTATGCGCAGGTTTCGCTGGATACGACGCTGGCGAATGGGATTCGGCTGATTGTGAAGACGGATCCGATCTCGCCGACGGTGACGGTGATGGGGAGCGTGAAGCATAACTCCGATTTGCAGACGGCGGAGGGGATGGATGGCGTGGCCGGGGTGCTGGACGGGCTGTATTCGTATGGCACGCAGACGATGGATCGGCTGACGTTTCAGAAGGCGCTGGATGATATTGCGGCGAATGAGAGCGCGGGCTATGGATTTTCCGTAGTGGTGCTGAAGGAACATTTTTCACGCGGCGTTGAGCTGCTTGCGGACAACGAACTGCGCCCTGCCCTGCCGGCGCAAGCGTTTGCGGTGGTGAAGCAACAAACCTCGCAGTTTGTCGAGGGGAACTTGAAGAGCCCGGAGTACAAGACGTCGCGGGCGCTGGATGTGGGGCTGCTGCCGGTGGGCGATCCTTCGCTGCGGGAGACGACGCCGGCGACGCTGGCGAAGGTCACACTCGATGATGTGAAGAAGTATCACGACTCCACAGTGCGGCCGGACCTGACGACGATCGTGGTGATTGGCGATGTGAAGCCCGAGGAGGCGAAGGCGGTCATCGAGAAATGGTTTGGAGATTGGAAGGCGGTGGGGCCGAAGCCGGAGACGACGCTGCCGCCGGTGCCGGTGAACAAGGCGTCGGCTGCGAATGTGGCGGATCCGGAGGCGGTGCAGGATTCTGTTTTCCTAGGACTGCAGCTGCAGCTGAATCGGTTTGATCCGGATTATTATCCGATTCAGTTAGGCAATCATGTGTTGGGCGGTGGGTTTTATGCGACGCGTTTGTATCATGATCTGCGGCAGGTGGCGGGCTATGTGTATTTCGTGAATGTGGGAGTGTCGGCTTCGAAGACGCGGGCGACGTACACGGTGGAGTACGGCTGTAATGCGGAGAATGTGTCGAAGGCGCGAGCGCTGGTGCAGCGGGATCTGAACCAGATGCGGACGCAGAATGTGACCGATGCGGAGCTGCATCAGGCGAAGGCTTTGTTGCTGCGGCAGATTCCGCTGAGTGAGTCGAGCGAGGAGGCGGTGGCGCATGGGTTCCTGGGACGCGCGGAGATTGGGCTGCCGCTGGACGAGCCGATTCGCGCGGCGAAGACCTACTACGAACTGAATGCGGACCAGGTGCGGGCAGCGTTCTTCAAGCTGATTCGGCCAGAGGATTTTGTGCAGGTGGTGCGGGGGCCGGCTCCGCAGTAGTCGGGCTAGTGAATCCATGGTTGAACGAGGTACACTCCACAGGAAGGTGGGCGACGTTGGCGGATTCGGCGACAAACCGTGACAGGATGAAGCTGGAGTCCGCGCTTTCGAGCGTCGACCCGGTGGAGGCGAAGGCGGAGCGCCTGGCGCGCGAGGCTGGCTTCGACGAGGACACGTCCAGCCAGATTGCGATGGTGGCGCGCGAGGCTGTGATCAACGCGATTCTGCATGGCAACAAGAAGGATCCTGCCAAGCAGGTGCACGTTAGCTTCGAGCTGAACGAAGAGTCTTTGCGGATCAAGATTGCGGACGAGGGAGCAGGACTTGATCCGGATTCGGTGCCCGATCCGCTGGCCCCGGAGAATATTCTGCGCAGTTCAGGGAGAGGGATCTTCCTGATGAAGGCCATCATGGATGAGGTACACTTTCACCAGTTGAACCCCGGCACGGCGATCGAGATGATCAAATACCGAGTGAAGAAGGAGCTTTCAGCATGAGTATGACATTTAAGACCCGCGAAGTGGGCGGCGTCACCTTCGTTGATTTGAGTGGAAAGATCACCATGGGCGACGGCAGCCCGACGTTGCGCGAGGAAGTACACAAGCTGGTGGCCGAGGGCAAGAAAAAGATTGTGCTGAACCTGGCCGAGGTGAACTATATCGACAGCTCGGGGTTGGGTGAGCTGGTAAGTTCGTACACGTCCGTGAAGAACGCCGGCGGCGAGTTGAAGCTGATCAACCTGACCAGTCGAGTGAGGGATCTGCTGGTGATTACAAAGCTGGTGACAGTGTTCGAGGTCAAGGATAATGAAGCGGCTGCGGTGGCTTCGTTCGCGTAGAGCTTTTGAAGTTTGAGGAATACAACGGCGCGTCGATGACGCGCCGTTGTTGCGTTTGCGCGGGAGGCGACGTCGGCCCGTAGCGCTCCGTCGGGCGCTGAAAGGGTGCGGCTTCGCGCTGGCGGGAGGCTCGAGATGAGCCCTGGGAGCCGGGTCGAGACGGCTGCGGCGGGGCATGAGGAGGCAATCGATCATGGTAGACTCGGAGCAGAATGAGTGACCCTAAGTATGGCGTGGGCAGCGGAGTTTGGAGCCCTGGCCCTGCCCGTAGCCGACCCGAAATTTCCCTCCGAACGGTGAGGCGGCTTGGGTTTTTCCTGGTGATGCCTTTGCTGGTGGCCACCGCAGACGCGCAGCAGCAGCAAACGAACCCCTCAGGCTATCCAGACAGCTCACAGACTTCTACGAGTTCGGATTGCTCTGATCCGATGCTGGCGAGTTCCGCGGCGTGCACGGGTCAGGACCAGGGCAACGGTCAGCAGTTGAATGGGAATCCCCAGAGCGGAGCGGGCGTACCCAGAACGTTTGGGGAGCAGAGCCCGAATTCGAACAACAATTACACCGATACGGGGCAGCAAAATCCGCGGCAGGGGCAACAGTACGGAGCGAACTCCGCGCAGCTGATGTTGCTTCCGCCGGAGCCGCTGACGGAGTTCCAGAAGTTTATTGCTTCGACGACGAGCCAGGTCTTGCCGATCTTTGGAGCGAATTTGTTTCGGCGGGTGCCGTCGACATTTGCGCCGCTGAACATGACGCCAGTTCCCTCCGATTATGTGATTGGCCCGGGGGACGAGTTGCGCATACGCGTATGGGGCCAGGTGAACTTTCAGGCCAACCTGCAGGTGGATCGGGCGGGAGATGTTTACCTCCCGCAGGTGGGGCCGGTGCACGTGGCGGGCATGCCGTTCTCGGATCTGGATGTGCATCTGCGAAAGGCGATCGGGCGGGTGTATCGCAACTTCGATCTGACCGCGGACATCGGGCAGATTCGGGCGATCCAGGTGTATGTGGCGGGACAGGCGCGACGTCCGGGCGTTTACACGGTGAGTTCGCTAAGCACGCTGGTGGATGCGGTGTTTGCCAGCGGTGGACCGTCGATACAGGGGTCGATGCGGCACATTGAGTTGCGGCGCGGGAGTGACGTGGTTACGGATTTCGACTTGTACGGTTTGCTGGTTCATGGCGACAAGTCGAAGGATGTGAAGCTGCTGCCGGGCGACGTGATCTTCATCCCGGCGGTGGGAGCTGAGGTTGCGATTACGGGCAGTGTGCGGACGCCGGCGATCTATGAGCTGCGGGAGGGCGAGTCGCTGGACGGCCTGATCGCGGATGCGGGAGGCGTGTCGGCGGTGGCGGCGGAGGCGCGGGTCTCGATCGAGCGGATCTCTGACCATCACGATCGATTTGCGATGGAAGTCGCCTACGATGCGGCCGGCCTGAAGACGCCCTTGGCGGATGGCGATTTGGTGCATGTGTACTCGATCGTTCCGCGGTATCAGAAGACGGTGACCCTGCGTGGCAATATCGCGAATCCCGGGCGGTTTGCGTGGCATGCGGGCATGCGGGTGAGCGAACTGATCCCGGATAAAGATTCCCTAGTCACACGAAATTACTGGTGGAAGCGGGCGCAGCTTGGTTTACCAGCTCCGGAGTTTGAGCCAATTCCCTACTTCTCCAACATGCGGCAGCCGACGGATGGCAACCCGGTCACACTGAGGCCGCGGGCGCAGGGAGGGATGAACGGGCAGCGGGGCCAGAATGGTTCACAGCAGACTTCGGACGGAAGCGCGAATGGGGTCTCTGGGAACGGGTCGAACAACGCTGCCGGCATGCCTGACAACCAGGATGGGTTCGCGCAGGACCAGGCGGGGCAGAACTCGAATGGCTCGCAGCAGAACCCGCGGCTGAGTGCGGACCAGCGGGCCAGCAACTCCTCACTGGCGGAACAGCAGGCGAACACTTTCAATGGCCCGGCGCAGGCGCAACGCACGCAGGTACAAAAAATCGCGCCGGACATTGACTGGGACTACGCAGTGATCCAGCGCCAGGATGCGGATACGCTGAAGACGACGCTGATTTCATTCGACCTGGGCAAGCTGGTGTTGCAGCACGACAGCTCGCAGGATATGGAGTTGCAGGCAGGTGATGTGGTCTCGATTTTCTCGGAGGCTGACATCCGCGTTCCGATTTCGGAGCAGACGAAGCTGGTGACGCTGAGTGGGGAGTTTGTGCATTCGGGCGTGTACTCGGTGCAACCGGGAGAGACGTTCCACCACCTGGTGGAGCGGGCTGGAGGACTGACTCCGAATGCCTATCTGTATGGCTCGGAGTACACGCGTGAATCGACTCGGGCGATGCAACAGGCGCGCATTGATGAATACGTGCAGAACCTGAGCATGGAGATTCAGCGTAGCAATATGGCGATCGCGGCATCAGGGACGGGATCCCCGCAGGATGCAGCGGCAGATTTGTCGGCACAGACCAATGAGCAAAACCTGCTGATGAACTTGCGGCGGATTCGCGCGACGGGTCGGATCGTGCTGACGTTTGTGCCGACGAGCAGCGGAATGGGAGAGCTTCCGGAGATATCGATGGAAGATGGCGACCACTTCAGCGTTCCGTCGGTTCCGGCTACGGTGAACGTGGTGGGCTCGGTGTACGATCAGAATTCGTTTTTGTATGGCCCGGGCAAGCGGGTTGGCACCTACCTGGGGTTGGCGGGAGGGCCGAACCGGGACGCGGATTATAAGCACTCGTTCTTGATTCGCGCGGACGGCGAAGTGGTCAGCAGCGACCTCGGAAAAGGACTCTGGGCTGAGAAGTTCAAGGACCTGCGGGTCTATCCCGGCGATACGATTGTAGTGCCGGAAAAGACGTACAAACCCGGAACGCTGCGTACCGTACTTGCCTATTCGCAGCTGTTCTCATCGCTAGCACTGGGCGCTGCGGCACTTACCGTAATTGCTCCGTAATTCAATGGCAGGGATGCAATGATCTCGAATTCCCCACTTGAGCCCGTAACGGAACGCGATGATGCTCTTCCTACCGTGACGGCGGCGGATGACAGCACTGTGGGAGAGGACGAAGTGTCGCTACTTGATTTGCTGATTGTCGTAGCGGAACGCAAGCGCCTGGTACTTCGTGTGACGTTGGCATTTGCTGTCCTTGCGATCATTATCAGCCTGCTTCTGCCAGTTCGATATGCCGGTAAGGTCACGCTGCTGCCACCGCAGGAAGGCTCTTCCATGGGTGCCGCGCTGGCTTCCCAGCTCGGCAACCTGGGTGGGATGGCGGCGCTGGCGGGTGGTGGCCTCGGGATCAAGAATCCAAACGACCGGTATGTTGCGATGCTGCAGAGCCGAACGGTGGAAGATTCCATGATCCAGCGCTTCGGTCTGATGCAGGAGTACCACAAGCGGCTCCTTTCGGATGCGCGGAAGGAGCTCGAAGACCGTACGGTCGTCGATGGCAACACCAAAGATGGCTTGATTCACCTGTCGGTCGAGGACCACAATGCGAATCGAGCGGCCGAACTTGCCAACGGGTATGTCGAGCAATTTCGAGAGCTATCGCAGCACCTGGCGATTACGGAAGCTTCGCAGCGCCGGCTGTTCTTTCAACAGGAACTTGAGCAGGCGAAGAACAACCTGGCCAATGCCGAGGAGGCGCTCGAACAAACCGAGCAAAAGACCGGGGTCATCCAGCCGGAGAGCCAGGAACGTGCGCTGATCGAGTCAGCCGCGTCGCTGCGAGCGCAGATCACTGCACGCGAGGTGCAGATCCAGGGGATGCAGACCTTCGCGACCGGAGAGAACTCGCAGTTGATTCAGGCGCAACAGGAGCTAGCTGGAATGCGTGCACAATTGGCGAAGCTTGGGGGCTCGGAAGATACGTCTGGCAGTGAGTTCCTGATCCCCAAAGGCCTGGTACCAAAGGCCGGGATGGAATATGTTCGGCGTCTTCGCGATGTTAAGTATTACGAAACGATCTTCGACATCCTTGCCCGACAGTTCGAAATGGCAAAGCTCGACGAGGCCAAGGAAGGCGCGTTGATCCAGGTAATCGATCCGGCCTTGGTTCCGGACAGGCGATCGTTCCCTAAGCGAAGCTTGATCGTGCTAGGCGCAACGGTGGTTGGCTTCATTCTGGGAGTATTCTTTGCGTTGCTTCAAGCGGGCTTCGAGCACATGAAACGTAATCCGGAGGAAAGCAGGAAGCTTACGTCGTTGGGGCAGGCTCTGTCCGGGAGATCAGAGAGACCGGCCTGATGTTTTCCAGATTTCAGCAGGATCGTTGCGCCGAACGGGCGCAACGCGATATGCAGAGGATGAGCAGATGATCGATTTAGCCATCGCATACCGCATCTACCCAGGAGTTTCAAAGAATCCCGCTTTCTTTTCGACGGACAAGCTTCGACTCTCCAAGATGTGCCTGCGTTCGTTCAAAGGGGGACTCGGCGGATTAAAGGTGAAGATATGGGCGATTCTGGATGGGTGCCCGCCGGAATACGAAGCACTCTTCCGCAGCATGTTCAACAGCGACGAGTTGGAGATCGTGGCGTTGAATAAGACGGGCAACCTTGCTACGTTCTCCATGCAGGTCGATCTTCTGACGAGCCAGACGGACGCTCCATTTGTATATTTTGCGGAAGATGATTATTTCTATTTCCCGAATGCATTGGAGAAGATGGTTGGATTCATGCGGGCGAACAAGGATGTTGATTTCGTCACGCCGTATGATCATCCGGACAGCTACCACACGTGCTCGCGATTTGAGACCCACCGGGTAAGGCCATTTGGGGATCGCTACTGGCGTACCGCAAGCTCCACCTGTTTGACCTTTCTCACGTCTCGGCAAAACTTGCTACGTACGCAGTCGACCTTTAGAACGTATAGTCTTGGCAACTGGGACTGCGCGGTATGGCTTTCTCTTACCCAGAAGTACGAGTTGGCTAATCCTCGAGTGCACTGGAGCAACTTGTTTCGATTGGCCATATGGGGACAGACATTTCGGTGGGGGCTCGGCGCGCTGCTGTTGCGCAGGCGCTATCGGTTGTGGGTTCCCCTGCCCACGTTAGCTACCCACATGGAGTCTCCGTGCCTGTCGCCCCTGGTCGACTGGCAGAGCGTTTTCGTCAAGGCTCAGCGAGTCAGCGAATCGACGGAAGATAGGTCAGTTGGGGATTGCGTTGAGCGCTGAACGATTCGCTCGTATGCCTTACGAGGGTATGCGGATCTGCTCCGTGTCACGCTTAATCGCGAGCACCTCCTCATAGAGGGACATTGTCCGCTGAGCCATTAGGTCGTTGGTGTAGTCAGAGCGGACCCTGGCTCTTGCAGCTTCGCCGAACCTGGCTCTGAGATCATCTCGGTTCAGGAGAACGCGTATGGCTTCCGATAGCGCGACAGAATCCGCCGGTGGTACGGTGATTGCCGTTTGGCCATCGATACATACCTCAGGCACTCCCGAATCGATATCCGTGTTGATCACCGGAAGCCCTGCAGCCATTGCTTCTAACTGGACGATACCGAAAGCTTCGGCACGCGTTATGGAGGGAAGCACAAATACGGATGCGGCAGCGAGATAGGGTCTGACATCCTCCACACGGCCTAACATCGTAATCCTCTGCTCGAGATTTTCCGATGTGATGAGCTTGGAGAGGTAATCGTGTTGCGGTCCAGTACCGATGAGGACGAGTTTATGGTCGACGTCTTTCATGGCGCGAATGAGAATTTGGAATCCCTTGTAAGGAACGAGGCGCCCGATCGCAAGGATAAAGTTTTCTCCAAAGCGCTCGGTTACTTTCAGGATTGCATCGCGGTCGATGGAGATCGCATTCCGGATCTCAATGCCTAGCGGGATCACTCGACATTTATCGCGGAAGAGCGCGAGCTCAGGGGAAGAAGCAAGATAACGGTTTGAGGTTACAAGAATGAGACTAGCGCGACGCATCAGAGAGCGAGCGAACGGGTCGCTGAAGCGACGAAGAAAAGGTCGTCCCATTGTATCCGCATGGTGCGTGATGACTAATTTCCCTGCATGGCCACTCATCAAGAATGCGAGCGCTGCACCCGGATTCGGCATGTGAATGTGCACGATGTCGGCTGGCGAGGAACGGATGGCGCTCACCAGGCCGGGGCAAACGGGCATGGACGCAATGGTAGCGATTCGCCCGACGCGCGTAACGATCACTCCTTCGACGACAGAAGACTCTTGCCGGGAAGCGCTGTTGGACACGATCACTTTGACCTGGGCGGTTCTGGCTTGCCGGACCGCGAGATCGCGTAGGTGTGTCTCCATGCCCCCGTTGTGGGGAGGATAAAACTTGCCAATATGGAGAATGGAAAGCGACTTCACGCTGTAACTCCGACGCAGACAATTATTGTTGGTTCGTAGTAGATATGGATTTGGTTGAAGTGGCGCGGCGTTGACGGAGCCAGTAGGCAGCCAAGGACGAGCATACGCCCCACCGTATCCGGAGCTGCTGCGACAGACTCAGCCGCCGATTACCAGTAGCATTCCCTTGGTGCCGCCGGTAGTACACCAGTGGACGATCGGTGTGGATTGTCTCACCACCAAGGAACGAGTTGAGAATTCCAATCCACAAATCGTGCAACACTGCATTTCCGGGAGGAAAGGGCAGGATTTTCGAGCGCAACCGGCCTCGAAACGCCATCGTACAACCAAGGTAGTGACAGTGAGCGAGGTTTTGGAAGACCCCAGAACGGAACCCTCCTAACTGGGCAAAGTAAGAAGGAGCGAGAGGGTTACCTTCCTCATCGATCAACGAAGCATCGGAGACTGCTATCTCTGCGTTCGGATGCAATTGGAACATTCGCATGATCACTAATACTTTGTCGGGAACCCAGATGTCGTCCTGATCGCTGAGGAAGAGGATTTCTCCGGAAGCAGAGGAAATCGCCATTTCGAAGCTACGCACCACTCCCGAATTTTCATTGTGGCGGATAAGGCGAACGCGCGGATCGCGGAGGGACTCGATCAGGTCTTTGGTGTTATCTGTAGAGGCGTCGTCGACTACCACTACCTCGTCGTGCGCCCTCAGCTGACCAAGAATCGACTGCATCTGGGCCTCAATATAACGTTCGCCGTTGTAGACGGCCAAGCAGACGGAGATCACCGGGAACCCGTCTAAAGGGTCCGCCTCGGTTCCTGCAAGAACAGACAACTGCTGCTCCATCTCGTGCCTCCATTGCTGGATGCGCCGCGCTCGTGAACGAACCATACGCCGTTTCAGCTCGTGCCACGTTTGTTGGGTTATCGCGGAGCTATGTCCCCGCCTCCTCTGCCGCCCTACACGAAGGAGAAGGCGGGCGTCAAAGGAAAGCCGCTGAATGACCGTTCCATAGAGGTCCCAGTAGGCCGATTCTGCTCGGAGAATGTTATGGAAGCGTTCGGGTGTGAGATCTCCGCCATGAAGGAGAGAGAGTGCGTGCGCTACCTGAATATCGCGCGCTATGTATATTTTCAATCCGTGCTGATAGAGCTGATGAAAAACATACCCATCGAGATAATCGAGCCAGAAGTAAGGACTGAATCCGCCGATTTGCTTCAGACTAGCAACACGAAAGAGAGTCGCGGAATTGGTGGCGTGGATCTCGCGCCGGCTCGTACCGAGGCAGGTGGCGGCAGCATAACTGACTCCCCAGAACCTTATGAACACAGGAGCCACAGGCTTTCCGCAATCCAACATACGCGGCACGATCGCAGCGATGTTGGGATCGGCTTCCACTTCAGACGCAACGCGGCAGATGCTGGAGAGATAGTCGGATGGCAGGGTTGTGTCCTGATCGAGGATCAAGAGCCAAGCACATTGTTCCTGTTGCGCGAGGTACAGTGCACGATTGTAGGCCGGGGCGAGGCCTGCATTTTTTCCTGAGGATTCGTAACGAACGCCCTCAGGGAGAGGGCCCGGATCAAGGCCTCCGGGGGTGTTGTCGTAGAGCAAAATGTGGAGGGCGGCTTGGGTGGGATCGAGGCCGGCTTTGGCAGCAAGGAGCGTCTTGAAACCTGAAGACTCGGTAGGATGCGCTTTATAAAGAACGATCACAGCGAGCGCGCGCACAAAGGTTTGATTGACGAACTCAGCCAACTTCTGTCTCCTTGGGCCCAAGCAATCTCTCATTTCGCCCATAGGAAGGAGAGTTGCTCCCTGGTGCCTCAGAAGCTTTCTTGTCAGAGCTCAGAACATTTAGGCACGTCAATGCGAGAACGACGAAAGTCATTCCAATTGGATTATTGATGAACGGATTGGTACAAGATTCGATTGCAATGAATACAAATGAGAGGAAAAACGCATAAGCGAGATCGGGGTGTTCGCTTCGGAGCGCATTTCGGAAGCTAACAATTACATACCCGCAGAACACGCCCCACCAGCAAAGGCCAACAAGCCCCTGCTTGTAAAAAATCTCCAGAGGGGCTATTTCCATATGCTCAGGACGCTCCGGCACTCCGACGCCGAATCCGTTCCCTACGAATACGGTCAGGGCACTCGTGCGATCGTATACCTGATTTATGGTGACTTCACGTTCGCGATTTGATTCGCCTCGGTTACCCGCTAAGAGGAATAGGCGCGGTAGGAGGAGTGCCCCTGCAAGAATCACGGGCAGGATGAGAAAGACCTTTCGCGTCGTTTGCAGGGGACCGATCAAGACGTAGACGAAGGCGGTAAGAAATAGCGCCAAGAAAAATCCTCGTGATCCGATGGCAATGAGATTCAAGACCATGAGCAGACTGGCAATCTTGGCCCAGCGTTTGCGCTGAAACAGAAAGAAGATCAGCGCTATCCCAAGATAGATTGCTCCCTTATAGAAGACCCGGTCCGTGGAGGGATCAAACATAAAGTCGCCCATTCCTGAACTGGGGCCGAGACCGCCCAACCCAGAAGAAATGTCCGCATAGGATACACGTCCGGTTAAAGAGGCCGCCGACGATGAGGATGTACACAAACGTTATGGCCGCGGAGGCCACCATAATGATCCGAACCGCCATATTGACGTGCTTCTCATTTCGGATCGTGAGTTCAAAAAACGGTAGCAGGAGGAACGACAAAATTGGACTAATATCCTTACCCATTCGATCGAGAGGCGCGTTATGCAACAACCCCACGAGGCAGGCAGCGGCCACGGAAAAGAAATAGAGCAGAACAAGTATCAGAGTCGAAGTTCTGATCCTCTCTCCTACGAAAAACGAGAGGAGCACGAACAGTACACTCAGTGCAAACAGCAACATCTTGGCAGTGAAGCCCCCTCCCAAGCGCAGCAACTGCCCGCTACCGAGTACAGCTGCCTCGAAAACGACAACATACATCAGATATCGTCCTAAGGCGCGAAGAAGACTACCCCGGATGAGGCCGTTTGCGGAGATCGACTTCCGCTGGCTTTTCATTTGGACTTTATCGGCCGGGAATGTATTTGAGGTCACTAACTCCCTCCCAATATAACGGTTGAGCCAGATTTGAGACGCGAGCTCCTTAGGAAATGGCCCTCACGACAAGATCGTAATCCTCGTCGCCAACCATTCGGCAGTATCCTGAGGTTCGTTCATGTTGTGACGGTTGGACTGGGTCTGACGCTTCGAAAGCGGCGTGCTGTGCGCCTGGCCAATTCAAGAATCTCACTCCTTTCAGGGAGATTGAAGTTAATCTTCCAGATAAGAAGGCCGGACAGAACTTCCCCGGCACAAATCAGGGCAACCAACGCAAGCGAATTGGGCATGACGTTCGCCAGCCACAGTACCGCAAAAAAACCGGGTAGGCAGCAGGCAGTGGGCCGCAGAATGCCCGTCATGAGAAGTTCCAGGCGATTAAACCTCATTTCGTCCGTGCGTGGCATACTGATGGCAAAGTGCAGTAGAACGCCCGCAAAAGCCCCAACCAAGGTCCCGAGCGCGACGCCCACGACGCCCAGATATCTAACGCCGACCAGACTGCAAGCAAGGTTCACGACGCCTTCTCCGAGCGGGGAGACGAGCATGCGGTGTTGCTGTCCTGCTGCAAAACCAATGGCAGCATACGGCAACAACGTAAGACGGATGAATTGAGCGACCACGAGAAGTGTTGCGATGGTGAGTGCGTGCCGGGCGTAATCCGCTCCGACCCAGATGCGAAGAAAGGAACTCATCCCCAGAAGGAGTGGAGATACGATGAGGCAGAGAAGCGCCGTCGAATACCGTGTGGTCTTAAGGAGGAACGACCCAAGGCGTTTCGGATTGGAGGTTGCGCTGATACCGGCGGCGATGGGAACCAGTGTATTCACCACAGCGGCCTGAGGAACGGTGACCATGGTGCTGACGGTCGCGGCCATAGCGTAATACGCGGCGGAATGAAAGTCGAAAGCGGCGACGATCGGCATGTCCAGCCCGCTGATCAGCATACCTCCCCACTGCGCGGCGAAGATTGCGAAGCAGAAGGTGGCAAACTCGCGGATTGCGGCGCGAGTGACATTTGCCCACCTGATAAGACCATTCATCGTGAGCCGTTTCCAAGCAAAAACATAAAGGAACGATTGGAAAAGATAACCGAAGGCGGTCCAGAGCGCCATTCTTGAAAGAGATTGATGGCGGTAGGCAGCAAACGTGGCACCGACAGCTCCGAGAATTCTTCCCACGCTCCCCGCGACGGCATTGACCGCGTTCATCTGCAGACCGAGAAAGGTGCCTGCCAGCGTAGAAAATGGGAGAGAGACGGAGAGAGAAATTCCAAAGATTAGCAGTGCACGCCGTGCATCCGGACCGATGGACGAAGGAATTCCAGGAAAGAGATGAGCTAATTGCAAGGAGCCGATCATCGTGAACGCGGCGGTGATTAGCGCTGCACTGAGCATGAGGACGCACGCGCTGCTCAGCATTTCACCCATGTACCGGTCATCTGACAGACTGCGCGAACGGGCGACGAAGCGGCTGATGGCAGACTGCATACTACCATCGACTAGAGCGACGTATGTACCTATCTGAAGAATGAGCATCCAGGTTGCATAGGAGGGTTTGTCCAACACCCGAACCAGTATCGGCGGAAGCACAAAAACCGTTATCGACAAAGCGGCCATTTTTGTCAGATTGGCGACAGAATTCTTCGCGACTACGGACAGAACGGGCGCTCCGCTGATCGGAAACTCTTGGCTCTTGATCGTATTTAATTCGGCGCGCGGATTTAGCTCTTCTTTCAACCTTAAGCCTCGTAACTGTTTCCGGTGAAATCGAGAAAGCAGTGATGCAAACGACCGTGCAACTCAATTGCCACTCTTCCAGTGTGCTGGACCTGCGAGCTCATGTCCATTGGGCCTAATAAGTGGCGCAGTTCAAGAAGCGCGTGGGAAATTCGGGCGGCACGCGATGTCCGTTGCTGGCCAGGCTCGTCTAATTTCATCACGATCCGCCAAGCGGGTGATTACGGGGTGGGCGCGTCTGGCAAGCGGCAGCGCTGCTACACTAGGCAATAAACCGTTCGAGAATCGGGCAGGCCGCTCGCAAGTACGAGGGCCACGCGGATGAGAGAGATGAATGCGGGAATAATGGTAACAGGCGGGGCCGGGTTTATCGGGTCCAACTTTGTTTTGCATTGGGTTGGGTCGGGTAAGGGGCGTGTGGTCAATGTTGACGCGTTGACGTATGCCAGCAACTTGCGCAACCTGGATTCGCTGCAAGGCAATCCGGAGCACGTGTTTGTGCATGGGAATATCTGTGATGCGAAGTTGATGGCCAGTACGCTTGCGGAGCATCGGCCTCGGGCGATTGTTCATTTCGCCGCGGAGAGTCATGTCGATCGGTCGATACTGGGGCCGGACGCTTTCTTGAAGACCAACATCGATGGGACGTTTACACTTCTGCAGGCGGCGCGCGCGTATGTGGCTACGCTGAGCGAAGAGGAGCAGGGGGCGTTTCGGTTCGTTCATGTTTCTACTGACGAGGTGTATGGGACGCTTGGGCCGGGGGATCCGGCGTTCTCGGAGACCACGCCGTATGCCCCGAACAGTCCGTATGCGGCTTCGAAGGCGGCTTCCGATTTTCTGGGGCGCGCGTGGTTTCATACCTACAAGCTTCCGGTGTTGATTACGAATTGCTCGAATAACTATGGGCCTTACCAGTTCCCCGAGAAGCTGATTCCGTTGATCATCACGCATGCGCTCACGGGCAAGCCGCTTCCGATTTATGGGGACGGGTTGCAGGTTCGCGACTGGCTGTTTGTGACGGACCATTGCAAGGCAATCGTTGAGGTACTCGAGAAGGGTGTGGTTGGGGAGACGTACAACATCGGAGGGAATAACCAGCGCAGCAACCTGGAGGTTGTGAGGACGATCTGTGCGTTGCTGGATGAGTTGGTACCGGATTCGCCCTATGAGCCGCATGCGCAATTGATTACGTATGTGAAGGATAGGCCGGGTCATGATCGGCGCTACGCCATTGATGCGACGAAGATTGGGCGGGAGTTGGGGTGGAAGCCCGAGGAGAGTTTTGAGACGGGCATGCGCAAGACGATTCAGTGGTACCTGTCGAATGGGGAGTGGATCGAGTCGGTGACGGGGGCGGCCTATCAGGATTGGGTGGCGAAGAACTACACTGACCGCAAGCGGAAGGCGGAGGGCTGATGAAGGGAATTATTCTCGCGGGTGGTTCAGGAACACGTTTGCATCCAGTGACACAAGCGGTTTCGAAGCAACTGTTACCGATCTATGACAAGCCGATGATTTATTACCCGCTGACAACCCTGATGCTGGCGGGGATACGAGAGATTTTGATTATCTCGACGCCGCAGGACACGCCGCGATTTGAGGCGCTGCTGGGATCGGGAGAACAGTGGGGCATTCGGATACAGTACGCGGTGCAACCATCGCCTGATGGCATCGCGCAGGCATTTCTGATTGGCAAGGAGTTTCTTGCCGGGGAAGGATGCTGCCTGGCGTTGGGCGACAACATCTTCTTCGGTCATGACTTCGTAAAGGCGATGCAGCAGGCGGTTTCGCGTACCGAGGGGGCGACGGTCTTTGCCTACGCTGTCACCGACCCGGAGCGGTATGGCGTGGTTGCGTTTGATGCCAACCGGAAGGTGACGTCTCTGGAAGAGAAGCCGTTGAATCCGAAGTCGCGGTATGCCGTCACGGGGATCTATTTTTATGACGCGCAGGTTGTTTCCGTTGCCGAAGAGATCAAGCCTTCCGCGCGCGGCGAACTAGAGATTACCGACGTCAATTGCTGGTACCTGGAGCGCGGCCTGCTGTGCACTGAGCTGTTGGGGCGGGGTATGGCGTGGCTGGATACGGGGACCCACGATGCTCTGCTGGACGCCTCGAACTTTGTACAGACGATTGAGCGGCGACAGGGTTTGAAGATTGCGTGCCCGGAAGAGATTGCGTTCCGCCTTGGATACATCTCGGCTGCTGAGCTGGAGACGCTGGCAAGCACACTAGGAAAGAGCACGTACGGACAGTACGTGAAGCGACTGCTTACGGAGACGCTCTACTGATGCCGACGGGCAATCGTCCGATTTTGCTGCTCGGTGCTCATGGCCAGGTGGGCGCCGAGGCGTTGCCGCTGCTGCGAAAGCTGGGGGAGGTGGTAAGCCTTACGCGGGCTGAGCTTGACCTGACCGACGGCGCTGCGGTTCGAGCGGCCATGAGAGAGCTGAAGCCGCGGTGGATTGTGAATGCGGCAGCCTACACGGCGGTGGACAAGGCCGAGAACGAGTCGCGAACTGCTTATGTCCTCAATGGGGAGTTGCCGGGAATACTGGGCGAAGAGGCAGCTCGCATCGGGTCGGCGGTCATCCATTTTTCGACGGACTATGTGTTTTCGGGGGAGGGATCGAAGCCGTGGCGTGAGGACGATCCGACGGGTCCGCTGGGCGTGTATGGGGCTTCAAAGCTTGCCGGA
This sequence comes from uncultured Acidobacteriaceae bacterium, assembly GCA_963796535.1. Lineage (GTDB taxonomy): Bacteria > Acidobacteriota > Terriglobia > Terriglobales > Acidobacteriaceae > Granulicella. Next base: position 96,572 of record CAWCMO010000004.1, on the reverse strand, counting down.
GAGCGGGCGCTTGCGGAGAGCGGCGCGGGGCACTTTATCTTTCGCACGAGCTGGGTGTTTGGCGCGCGCGGGGAGAATTTTCTGCGGCGGATCCTTCAATTGGCGCGGGAACGGGCGGAGTTGAAGATCGTCGACGACCAGGTTGGATCACCGACCTGGTCGAGGACGCTGGCTCGCCTGGTCGAGCATACGATCCGGCGGATGGAAGAGAGGACGAAGTCTGGTGGCGGCTTGGATGAGGCGGTGAGGCCGGTGGGCGGGGTCTACCACGCCTCCAGCGGGGGGTACACGACGTGGTTTGGCTTTGCTTCGGAGTTTATACAGATTGCGCGGGAGGCGGCGCCTGAGGCGGCCCTGGCGAAGCTGGTAGGAATCCCGTCGATCGACTATCCGACGCCTGCGGAGCGCCCAAAGAATTCGCGGCTGGACTGCGAGAAACTCGCACGTGAGCTGGAGTTCGCGATGCCTGACTGGCAGTCAGCCACGCGCGCGGTGATGGCGGAAGTACTCGTGGACACGCGTACGCGATGAGGCGAAAGGGACTTATGCAGTTGTGTGCGTCACGCACTGGTCTGCTGGAGGTCGAGGGGCGCAGGAAGTTCAGCGTCCTGCAGGAAGGTTCCTTTAGCGTCCTTCGCTGAGATCAAGGGTTCATCGATTCCCTCGAGCGGCCACGCAATGTTGAGGGTAGGGTCATCCCAGCGAACGCAGCGTTCTCCAGCCGGGTAGTAGAAGTCAGTTGTCTTGTAGAGGACGTTGGCGGTCTCGGAAAGAACGACGAAGCCATGCGCGAAGCCCTGGGGGATCCAGAGGAACTCGATCTCTTCACCATGTAGGTGAAAACCTGCCCATTTGCCGAAGTCCGGTGAGTTGGGGCGGAGATCCACGGCAACGTCCCAAATGTGACCTGAGATGACGCGAATCAACTTACCCTGAGGCTGCTGGAGCTGATAGTGAAGTCCGCGCAACACGCCACGCTGAGAGAAGGACTGGTTGTCCTGCACAAAGCGATCGGGGAGGCCGGCAGCAGCGAACGTGCGGGCATTAAATACTTCGGAGAACCAGCCACGCTCGTCGCCATTCTTCTGCGGGCGGAGGCGCTTTACGTCGCGCAGGCTGGTGTCAAAAATTTGCATGGCTCATTCTAGCGTGGAAGAGCCTGATGCCCCCACTAGAAGCACGGATGGCCACGTGTTAGTAACGAAGGTATATATAACCATCTCGCGCTGTTGGGACCGACAGTAATAAATGCATGAAAAGCCGAGTTCCGCACGCAAATGTAAAAGTTCGTTCGAGCATTGGACGATAGGGGGATTTGAGGCGACTGCTCCGTGGCAATCCCTGCACTAACTGATTCCACACGGAGGGAGGTGCAGGACCAGGAGATGTTTGCACATTTAATGATTTGTAACCTGTTCAGGAAGTTTCGTACGTCTATCCCTAGAGCAGCGGAAGAACCGCGATAGGAATTCGCACGATTTCGACGATCATCGGAGAGGTAACAGAAATTTCATCGCGACAAGCGATTTCGCAAAGAGTGGTCAATGAATGGGTCGAAGGGCTCATGTACTATAACTAAACGTCTTGCAAACATCGCAACCCACGCAGAGTCTTATCGGCTAACAACCGAACAAAAGGGATGGGCAGTTTTAATGGCAAAATCGCGGGCCGAACACGACCGTACCCCAGAGTCCGAAAAGAAGCTTTCCGAGACGTTCGAAGGGCATTTATGGGAAAAGGCATCTGACGAGCCGATGTATTGCCCCCGTTATGTAAGCGGCTGGTGCATGTCGAAGCGTAAACGCTGCTTCGATTTGGTTCTGAGTGTAATTGCTCTCGTGGTTGTTTCGCCGCTGATGTTGTTGATTGCCTGGTTGATTCGATTCACGTCGCAAGGCCCAGCCTTATTTCGCCAGGAGCGGGTCGGGTTGCACCAGCAGACGTTTGTAATCTTCAAGTTTCGGACAATGGAAAGCCGCCGCGAACTATTGAACGCCGGACCGACAGTGACGAGGCACGGTGATTCGAGGATGACGAGGATCGGAGCTCTACTTCGGCGCCTGAAGCTGGATGAGTTGCCACAGCTGATCAACGTTGTACGGGGTGAGATGAGCTTCGTTGGGCCTCGGCCAAAGATTCCTCAGCATGAAAACCTATGCATGCTGTGCCGTCCCGGGATCACCGGAGCAGCGACCATTGAGTTCTCTCACGAGGAAGGATTACTTGCAGGCGTACCGGAAGAGCTAGTTGAACGCTATGTGGTGACGGTCCTCAATCCTGAGAAGTGCAAGCTGGATATCAAGTACATCGAGACGACCGGGTTTGGAACCGATCTGAGGATTCTGCTGCATACGATTTTCAAGCTCAGCAATGGACCGGGACGTCGCTTCTCCGCGGAGTCCGCGCGATTCCTTTTGGCGAGATCGGGCGCGGAGTCAGCGTCCCTGGGCGAGGTTCGGTCTCTGGAGAATTCGGACTTTGCTCGCCACGAGGTTCGACAGTCTGCCTGACTCGCGAGGCGCAGGACACTGCCGCTGCGCTTCCCTGTTTCTGATCTTGCTTCCAACTCTGCGCTGAAGGCCTATTCCTTATGCAGGAAGTAGGTCAATTGAATCGTTCCGACCACATTATGCTGTTGGCCCTGGGCAATCAGTGGCGCCTTCCACAGTTCGCCTTGCACGTTGGCCTTGAGTTCGAGGTTTTGGAGTGGGCGTAATACGAAGTCGGCGGAGATGTCGTTCTGGGTCGTGCCTCCGGGAATGAAATCGTCGGCCGCCTTAGCTTGACGATATTGCAGTTGAATCTGCTGATCAGGGCGAAGGTGCCAGGTCAGCCACGCCTGGCCGCCGGTTGCCTCGCGTCCAATCCAGTCGCCTAGAATGTATCCCTTGTTGGTGTAGCCCTGGACCTGAACGTTTTCCCACATGAGAAGGCGGCCTTGCGTGCTTTCGGGATCATGGACGTTGGTCGTGACACCTTCCGCGCGGAAGTCTACCCGCGGCAAGCCGGGTAAGCGCGCGATGTAAATGCCTGGGCGCACGCCGGAGCGGCCGAGGTTGCTGATGGGGAAGACGTTGTCGTGGGCGAAGGAATCCAGATAGAGGGTGACGAGGTGATTGTCCCAGGGGGTTCTCCAGGTGAGGTCGAACGTGCTGAAGCGCGCGCCGGGATTCTGCCTTGAGAACTTGACGTCGGGCTGCGCAGCCGTGACGCTGAAAAAGCTGCGGAGAAAGGTGCCGATGGTGATGGGGACGTTGCAGGTGGCGGAGTCTGGCGCTGCCGGCGGCGCTCCGCAATATTGCCCATGACCACCCCAGATGACGGAGCGCATGAAGCCGATCTCGAGGTCGGGGACCACCTTCATGCTGATCTTTTCCATATGGATCCAGGGATCGCTGGGAAACTGGTGCCCTTGCAACTCGCCGACCATGAAGTCATAGCGAAAGAGTCCAACGTAACGGGAGAGGCCCGGGATGTAGAGCGGTTCTACGCGATTGATCCGAAAGCTGTAGATGGCCTGCGCGTTATTAGACCAACCCATGGCTGCACCAAGCGCGGGACTGAGCCATTCATCACTTTTGCCGAAGGAGATTTCGTGGCCGAGAAGATGGGCGGAGGCATTTGCCTCCTGAATCTGGACGGTATCCTGGGCGGGAATTGTGCCTGCAGGGATGGTGGTTTGAGGGACGTCTGGGGTTGCATCGATGGCGGCCAGTTGTGCCGCGACAGACGGGGAGTAACCCATCGAAGACGGGGCGTGTTGATACTCGGCGCGAACGATCAGGCTGAAGCGTCCGCCTTGCGCCTCTGCGCTGACGCCGGTGAGGTTATTGAAGCCGGGCTCATTGGGACGGCCGTAGTCGTTGACGATGGTTTGGCCGACGTGGAAGCTGTCATCCAGGACCTGGCCACGGATCTCACGGACGCGGGTATAGGCACTCGCCGCACGAAGTGTGGGAGAGCGATCGCCGGCCAGCTCTGGGGCTAGTTCCCTGCGGAGGCGGGCGTTGATCTCGACGGCCTCAGCGGGCGCGTAGGTTGAGTGAAGGGACTCCTGCGAGAGGATGAGCATGTGCGCGAGCGAAGCACGGGTCCAGGGACGCAGGTCGAGGTACGCGGTTGGAAGATAGCCGAGGTAGTAGAGGCGCAGCGCGGCTGGGTAGACCCAACTGTCGACGGGAATGTAGGCGGAGCCAGCGGTGCTGGCGGATGCGGCAGCCACTTCCTGGTGTGAAGGGATGGACTCGCCTCCTTGCGCGAGCATCGTCGTCGTGAGTGCAGCGATGGCGAAAGAAGCGACCAGTACGGAACGGAAGATTCGTCGTTTCACGCGCCAGGTGAAGGGCGATCGAGATGAATGGGCGGAGGGGGGCCGATCGCTGGCATGATGAAAGTCGATTGATGCCTCCAAGGCGGGATGCGCATGCAAGGGGTGCATCCTGGGACCCAAAGAAGATTGCTTACGCGGCATGCGGCGGCCTGGATTCACGAAAGTCAACGTTACTCAAAGATAGTATAAGTCCTGCAAGGGGGCTTCCTTTGCAAGAGCGGGCATCGGTGGAGAGGGTTGGATTTCTCGCGGGCATCATGATTTCGGGGGCTGTAACGAATGGCAACTTCAGCCGGCTGCCATAGAAAATTATTCATCCGCTGCCGATAGCTGGACAGCATCCGCGAGGGCGCGTGCGGCGGTGAGCGATGAACGATCAGTGGTATGCCGAGGAGAGTTCTTATTCGGCCGCGGACTCGCTTTGCGGAGGGGAGCCGGCAGAGGCGTTGCTCGGATCTGCAAGCCCATCGAGCCTGGCGAGCCAGACTTAGAGAGCTGCTAGGCGAGGATTTTGAGCTGGAGGCGAGCTTTCTGGAAGAGAGCTGGGTGTCTGGCCGGTCGATCATCTCAGCGAGCGTCGCGCGCAAGCGGGATCAGGTTGCGGAAAATGACGACAGCGTCACATTTGCCGAGTTGAACACGCTCGGAAGTTTTTTCTTGTCACCGGCGAACGGGTGGATGGGCGATCGTCCTGCTTATGCTTGCCTTGATGAGTCAATGAACTCTTATCGTGCAGCGTGATTGCACGATCCTTTCGACGAGTTTGCCTCGCGGATCGAGGATCCCGCTGCGGCGCAGGATTTCGCAGACTACAAGAAGCGTGCGTGAGCGCCGGTACGTCGGGCTCGATGACGTGTCGGCGCGCTTGTGAACTTCTTGGCGTGAGCGAGGCCAGCACGGCACCGCAGATCAGGGCGGCGTTGGCGGATGGTCGGCGAGTGGCATCCTGACCGGCTGGAGCAGAGCGGTGAGAGGGTGCGTACCTTCGCTATAAAGCAGATGGCTGCGATCAATGAGGCGTACCACCTGTTGCGGGACCTTTCGGCTGCGCCAGTATGTTGACGGATGGGAGATTCGCACGACGGCTAGTCGGGGAGGAGCAGGATCACTAAGACCAGGGCCTCGACGGCGAACATTCGGAAGGCTGCGTCCTGACCATTCCAAAGCTTTGATTGCCACATCAGGAACCACTCGGCACCGATGCACAGAAAGGCTACGAACCACTGAAGCATTCCGGAGGTCAGCGCCACGACGCCCACTTGCTTGGCACGGTGGAACTCTGGCTGCGGGCTGCGGAGGTTTCGGAAGAGGGTGACGCTTCCCCACCCGCTCAAGAGGGCGTTGACGATCTCCCACGCGATGATGCTGAGATAGAAGGCGAAGTGAATCCAGGGAGCGCGAATGGCGCGCCACAGGCCGTGGTTGCCAGGAAAGGTGGAATCCATCATGAGGACATGCCGGACGAACTGATAGTTGGAGTCGAAGTCAGTGAGGTTATTGAAGGCGACGAGGGTAAAGAAGAAAGCGATTGCGGCGAGCAACAATATCTTGCAGGTTCGAATTGCGATCATCGGGTGAGCTCCTGAAAGCTGGCGTAATACCGTCGCAATGCGTTGAGGGTGGCGTCGTCATACTGGGGGCTGGCGGCCATCTGCGATTGCGGATTGATGTTCTTGGGATGGCGGACGTAGCCGTCAAATCGAGTTGGATTCATCACGGCCTCGTGCGCCAGGTCGCGCCAGTGGACTTTGGACTTCTGACCACCTTCGCCGGAGCGGCTGTGGCAGCGAAAACAATTTTGGCGGGCGATGGCATAGCCCTGCTGCACGACGGGATCTTTGGCGGCTGCACCTTGCGGTTCGATCGGAGCATAGACGGTTTGCTCGCGGCGCAGATCGAGGCGCACGACGGCCCAGGGAACCTGCGCTTCGTCATCGTGTGAGAGGACTCGGAAGGATGGTTTGAAGCTCGGATGGGAGATCATGTATGGGGCCATCGGCAACCGATCAACACTCAAGGGCCACTGATCTGGTTCCATGCCATTGACTTTGAGGACGAGCAGCGGGTGATGGGCATTGACGTAGGATGCTGGATAGTGCGCGGCATACTTGTCGTCGCAAATGGCGATAACCATCGTTGCTCCGTCCTGCGCTCCGAGCCAGCCGGGTAATTTTGCCAGGGAGACGCCGCTGATCTGCACAGTCTTTCCGAAGTTTGTGTCGTCGGTGACGGTGTAGGTTTCTTGAGGGAGAGACAGCAGAGAGTTGTACGAGACGAATCGCGTTTGACCTTCCGGAACACCTTGCAGTGACCCTCCCAGTTCCAGATCGCTGAGCGCGTGGCGCTCAGTTTGAAGCACGACGCGGCGTCCCGTCTCGATGGCGGCCGTACATACAGTCATCCCGCACAGCACCAGCAGTGCCACCAGAGACCGGCTTGTATGGGTCATGCGGTAATAGTAGCCGAAAACGCGAGAGATTCAGCCGGTGGACTGCGGGCGAGCATGCTAAAGTAACCTTCACCATGGACCCACTCGAAGCGTTGGAACAGCTTGGTCTCGCGCTGCCGTCGCCGCCGGCGCCGGGCGGTAACTACACGTCGGCGAAGACTGCGGGCAATATTGTTTACCTGTCGGGCGTGATCTCTCAGACGGAGGATGGCATTCTGACTGGCACGGTGGGACTGGACCGTTCGATTGAGGAAGGATATGCGGCGGCCCGTGCCTGCGGACTCTTGCAGCTCGCAGTGTTGCAGAGGCATCTCGGCTCGTTGAACAAGGTGCGAGGAATTCTCACGGTGAACGGCTACGTGAACTCCGTTGCGGGCTTTGCGGATTCGCCGAAGGTGATCAATGGCGCGTCGGATTTATTTCTTTCTGTCTTCGGCGAAGCTGGGCGCCATGTTCGCGCGGCGATCGGGGTGAGCGGGCTGCCGCGCCATGCGCTGGTTGAACTGCAGATGACGGTGGAGGTCTGATGGCCGAACATGCACTCTCCGCCGTGCCGACGCATTCACGATGGAACGCAGCGCTGTCGCCGCGGCTGACGATCGGCTCGGGAGATGTGGTGCACTTTGAGTGCCAGGACGCGAGCGGCGCACAGGTCCATCGCGGCATGACAGTGGAGGAGCTTCAGGGGATTGATCGTGGATTGATTCACGCGCTTACGGGGCCGGTAGCGATCGAGGGCGCGGAGCCCGGTGATGTGCTGCAGATCGACGTGCTGGACGTTCGGCACAAAGGGTGGGGATGGTCGAGCGTGATTCCTGGTCTCGGGTTTCTCAAGCAGCGCTTTACGGAGCCGTTTCTGTTTCATTGGGAGTTGGAGCCACTGATCACTCGCTCGCTGGCGCCGGCGATTGTGCCGCTGCGACCATTTTGCGGAATTATGGGAGTGGCTCCTGCCGAGCACGGTGAGTTCCGCACGCGTCCGCCGGGCATTTTTGGCGGCAATATGGATGTGCGTGAGCTGGCGGCGGGGGCGACGTTGTATCTGCCGGTGCTGCAGCCGGGCGCGTTGTTCTCCTGCGGCGATGCGCACGCTGCGCAAGGCGATGGAGAGGTCTGCATCAATGGGATTGAGTGCCCTGCCGATGTTTCTCTTCGCTTTCATCTGCACAAGCAGGAGCCGATCACGGGTCCGCTGGTCGAGTCATCGGCTGCGCCAGACGAGCATGGAGCGGCCTGGGTGGTTGTCGAATCATCAACGGACGCGCTTGCTGCTGCACACAGCGCCACAGATCGAATGGTCGACCTGTTGTCGAGTCGATGGGGTTTTGATCCTGTGCACGCGTACCTGCTGTGCAGCGTCGCGATGCACCTGCGTATCAGCCAGGTGGTGAACGAACCCATCATCACAGTGTCGGCGGCGATTGCCAAGAGCATCCTGCCGGATCGTGCGCTTTTCCCGACGGGCGGTGAGGGTTGAATGCAGATCAATGATCCGGAAGTCGTTGCTGAGCTTCACGCGCTCTATCCGTTGTATGAGTCTGCACTCATCAACAATGACGTTGAGACGTTGACCAGGATGTTCTGGGCGTCGCCCTGTGCGATCCGGTTTGGCGCGGGCGAAAATCTCTATGGAGTGGACGAGATCGAAGCGTTTCGCAAGTCCCGGCCTGCGGCGAATCTTGCGCGGCGCGTGGTTCGGCTGGAGATCGTGAGCTTCGGTAGGGATTTCGGCAGTATTACGCTGGAGTTCGAACGGGACACCTCCGGGGGCCTAGTTCGCGGCCGACAGAGCCAGGTTTGGGTTCGGCTGGATGAAGGCTGGCGGATCGTCTCCGCGCATGTTTCGATGCTTCGCTAAGCGGTGACCGTGACCGCCACGCTGACCGTCTCGGCGCGGTTCAGAGCCTCGCGAAGATCTTCCGAGCTGGTGAATGTCTCCGCTGGCACAAATCTTGCGGGGAACGAAATCGAGATCCGGGGTTGCGAAAATGGGTAGGGCGAAAGCCGAAAGGTGCGTTCTGCGATGCGTTGCACTGTGATCTCCATGGTCGCGCCATCGATGGTTGCGAAGGGATGCAGCAACGTTGCGTGCCCATCGAAGTCGACGCAGCTTAGAAGAGACAGGTTGTCGCAGGCCTGCAGTAGCTGAAAGTGACGGTGAAGGGTTGAGCGCTGCAGATGCGCCGGCGTTAACTCGTTCGCCTCGATCAGTTGATCGCGCAAGGCTGTTTGCAGGCCCATCTGTTCCGTGAGGAACGCGTCCAGCAGGGGCAATTCGTCTTCGCGAATCGTAGTGCGATCGGCGCGCTCCGATAGCAGGTTGTAGGTGTGCATCGAGATCAGGATTGCGGCATACGGATCGAGCTCCGCCACTAATTGAACGGCTTCGCGGCGGACCGCAAGGTAGGCGCGAAGATCGATGTCCTCGAAGGCAGAGTACTTCCCTACCAGTTCAACGGAAAACGCGGCGGGGGTTCCCTGCCTGGTGATGACGGGCTGGGCATCTCGCGCCCGCCAGCCATCGTCATGGCAGTGGATCCCGCGGAGCACGGGTTCGCGTGGCTCGGGGGACGCAAAGGAATCGTTACCCCAATGTCTTGCAAACTCACCTGCGAGGTGAGCGTGATCCGGATGGGTTACCAGCCACCAGCCGCCGTTCGCTTTTGATCGCAGCATGTAGCCCTCCAGCCCTATCCATTCGTGGGATCAGCGCTCATAGCGGATTCATGCCACTTGTGTAGCGCGAGCCACTCGAAAAACATCACGGTAAAGAAGAGGGTAAACCCAAGCAGCGTCGCGGCAAGTACAAGGGCGAAGAGATACGCAGTTTGGAGTTGCGCCTGGGCGTAGAGAATTGAATAACCCAGGCCACCCTGTCCGGCTCGGCCAGAACCGGCAAACCATTCCCCTGTAAGCGCGCCAATGACCGCGATTCCACTGGAGATTCTGACTCCCACGAAGAGATAGGGCAATGCATGCGGCAAGCGCAATTTGGAAAGAATCTGTCCCTGGGAAGCGTTGTGCATGAGAAATAACTGGACTAGGTTCTCATCCACACTGACTAAGCCCTGCGTGGTGTTTGCGATGATTGGCGCGAGACAGATGACGAACGTCACGACACCCACTGCAAGGAGACCGGGGCCAACCCAGATGATGATCAGCGGCGCCACCGCGAGGATTGGGACCGTCTGCAGAAGGATCGTGTAGGGAAAGAACATCCTTCGAATCCATGGTGAGCGCGCAAAGATCAGGGCGATCAGGACTCCTACCGCGATACTTGCGACGAGGCCGCCGATGGCTGCTTCTGCCGAGATCATCAGCGACGCCCACAGTTCTGGCAGTCGGTGGGTGGCCGCCTGGACGACCGCGAGGGGCGTAGGCAACAGATATGCGGGGATATCGAATGCAAGAATCAGCAAACGCCAGAAGACCAGCAGACCGGAAAAGACCAGGGCAGCGCTTCCGGCGAAGATGAGGCGTTTTTTCATGCGCGGTGGGTCTCCCGGAGCAACCTGGAGGCGCGATTTACCAAGTCGTCGAATTCTTTCGATTCGCGGATCTCGGAGGTGCGCGGGTATGGCAGATCGATGTCGAGGTCATGCGCTATGCGGCCGGGATGCGGTGCAAGGACGATTACGCGCGAGGAGAGGAAGACAGCCTCCGCGACAGAGTGCGTTACGAACAGGGCCGTCCAATTATGCTCGGCGCGGAGTCGCAACAGCTCCTCGTTCATGCGGTCGCGCGTCATCTCATCCAATGCAGCGAAGGGCTCGTCCATGAGGAGAATTCTTGGCTTGGTCGCCAAGGCTCTCGCGATGGAAGCGCGCATTTTCATTCCTCCAGAGAGCTGGCGCGGATAGTGTCCTGCGACGTGCGAAAGGCCAACGAGTTGCAACAGTTTTTCGGTGGCCGCTGCGATTTCGTCGCGTGTGCGACCCTCCAATTCCAGCGCGAGCGCCACATTTTTCTGCACAGTCCTCCAGGGAAGAAGGGTCGCATCCTGAAAGACGAAGGAGACGATCTCGCGGGCGTTGGCAGGAGTCATGCCGTTGACCTCGATCTCGCCCTGCGAGCAGGTCGACAAACCCGCTACGAGCTTCAGCAAGGTTGATTTGCCACAGCCAGAAGGCCCGATGATGGAGACGAACTCTCCTTTCTCCACCGAGAGACTGATTCCCTCCAGCACCGGGGCGGATGCGGACGAGAAGCGCTTCCCTACTGACCGAAAATGGATTTCTGGGATCGTCATGACACCACCGGTAGATGGAGGGCCGATCTGTGGTCGGCGTCGTGGTGAATCATGTGGGTTGAGCGCCGCCAATTCCACTGCGACATCTCGCTGGGCTTGATGCTCGTAGATGGATTGCGGTCGTAGAGGGGGAACGCGCTTGCGGCGATCTCCAGGCGAACGCGGTCGCCCTTGGCGAAGACGTACGATGTCGGCTCCAGGGCAAATTCCCATCGATAGACCTGGTCGGCCTGATACTGGTCTCGGAAGAGAAAGGTCGAACGCGCGATGCCGATGCAGCAGAACTCGGCCCGCTGATCAGTGACGCAAATTAGCTTTGCGGTGAGATCGGCGCACGCTGCGGAGGTGGATGCGTAGGCGACGATGCGTGGCGCGCCAAAGATGTGTAGGGGCTCGGGCAGAGGTTCGCTGGTGTAGGCGAGCAGATTATTTCCAGACTCCAATGCACTTTGATCGAACATGCCGCTAAGAGCCAAGGGGCCGCCTGGTGCGAGCACTGGGACCTCCGGATCGTAGACGAAGACGTCGGGGGGTTCCTGATCTGCGTGGCGAAGCGATAGAGTGCCGTTGCCCTTGCGTGACTCGGCTCGGCCTTGGCTGTGAAGGTAGAGGATGGTCTCGGAGTCGCCGCGGGGGGTGTCCGCTTCATGCCATTGGTTGGCGCCTAGAGCGAAGTGCCGAACGCGCGGCTCTGCTGCGAACGTGCCGGCATCCTTCAGCCAGTGGTCAAACCATCGCAGGAGCAGAGCGTCCGTATCGAGCAAGGCCTGCTCTCCGAGATACGCCTCCCCTATGCGGTCAGCCCATGGGATATGAATCCATGGACCGGCGAGCAGGTACTGATTTTTCCGTGCATGGTCGGAGCCCGCACGTTGACGCAAGAGTTCAAAGCCTTGCATGCTGCCTTCGAGATAGGTGTCATACCAGCCGGAGACGTGCAGAGCCGGCACCAAGATTTTCTCGGCGGTTTTCGTCACGTCCATAGAAGACCAATACTCGCCCGGCGTGTCGTGTTGGAACCAGTCGCGGACGTAGGAGGGGAGGCCTGGATCTGTGATGGCTGGATGCTCGGCGTATGGAAGATGCGAGGGCTGGGCGCGCACATTCGTCCATGCGGCTTCCAGCTTTGCGCTTGCCTCGTGCAGCCCGAGACGCCGCGCGTCCTCCTTGAGCATCTGCAAACCCCATCCCAGCGAGGAAGCAAGGCGCAGCGCACCGTTGTGATAGAACCAGCCTCCGTATAGATCGCAGGCTGTCATGGCTGGCGCGATGCATTCGAGGCCTTGCGGCTGCTCGGCGGCCGCGAGCAACTGTGTCGCGCCCTGATAAGAGAACCCATACATGCCGATTCGGCCGTTGCACTCGGGGCGGGACAGAAGCCACGCGATAGTCTCGGCGCCATCCTTACCTTCGTAGAGAAAGGGATAGAAGTTGCCCTCCGAGCCGCCACGGCCGCGGACGTCCTGAATCACGACGTTGTATCCGTGGCGCGCGAACCAAATGGGATGGGCATAGACGACCGTGGACGCGATGTCTCGGCCATAGGGCTGGCGCATGAGGAGTGTCGGGCGCGGACCGTTGCCCGCAGCATAGTAGTGGTCTGAGCAAAGCAGGATGCCGTCGGACATGCGGCAATCAACGCCTCTCTCGAGCGTTACGCCATCGCCACAATCCACTCGTTCTCTTGAACTCATCCGCTCCTGCGCGTGATTCGAGATTTAGGGTTGGTGATGATTCTGATAGTGGAAGGCCGCCTCGAGTGCGGCTGCGACTCGGGCTGCCGCTGCGGCAATCCATTTTTCTCCATTGTCGGCGGTTGCTGGACGCGGATCGCCCATTACTCCGCTTGAGGCGATGTCGCGAGTGAGCCATGCAAAGTTCACGGCACCTTGCTCAGGGGATAGGATGCTTTCCTCTTCCAGTTGCGCAATGTAGTTCATCGTGTAGGCATTGGTGTCGACCAATTCTGGAGTAGCGTGGAGGAGCACGGCAGTCTCCCACTCCCCTGCATGGAATCCATACTTTGCCTCTTGCGGATTGAGGCCTTCTGGTTTGGCGCCTGCGCTGGCGCTCATATGGAAGGTTCGCAGGCCGAACTCGGCACGTAGGTCGCGCGCCATCACGTCGTTCAACGCCGTGTTGCCGCCGTGGGAGTTGTACAGAACGAGTTTCTTGAAGCCCGCCGCGGCAATGCTCGCACCGATATCATGCAGCACCGCCATGTACGTCGTGGCTGACATGGCAATGGTGCCGGGGAATCCGATGTGCTCATTGCTCTTTCCATAGCAGACGGGGGGCAACGCATAGATGGGTAGGTCGGGACTTAGCAACTTGAAGGCGCGACCGAGGAGCACGTTGTTGATCAGGGTATCGGTCGCGAGGGGCAGATGATGGCCGTGTTGCTCGATGGCGGCAGTGGGGAGCACGAGCAGCGTGGTGTCCCTGGGGAGCGCGTCGACCTGCTTCCAGTTGAGATAGGCGAAGTTTCTCGCGTCGGGAATCCACGTCTTCATGCGGTCTGGACCTCGTTCTCCTCGCGACGGACGAAGGTTGCCATCTTGCCTGGGTTCATGAGCCCTCTCGGGTCATAGCGATACTTCGTTTTTAGTTGGACATTGTCTTCACGGTAGCGGCCACCGCCCTCAACGTGATTAACATGGGGGTTTGCGACAAAGACACCAATCTCGCGGCAGTAGTCGATCATCTTGTTCAAGCGTTCGGGCGTGGTGAAACGCACGACGGGTATGGAGCCCGGGATGACGGCGCCCGCACCATTTTTCATCCACTCGATGTGGAGGAGGAAGTCGGCGGCGTACTTCTGCTTGAGGAGCGTAAACTGCTCGCGCGCGGCAACCGGGTTGAAGCCGCACTGCAGGTAGGTGTAGGCGGGGTCGGCCTTCATTGCCCACAGGGTGGTGTGATTCCAGGTGTAGTCAGAGAGCAATGGCGTTGACTTGAGGCCTGCGTAGGGCTCGGCGAACGAAACGGATCCGCCGGCGGTTCGGGCAGCCGCTAAGAGTTCTGCGCGTTGGGTTTCCGCGATCAGGAAAAAGATTGAAGAGGCTCCGGCCTCTACGACTTGTTTTATGGGGGCGAAGAAGGAAGGGATGGGCGATTCGAACACGGTTACGAGCCGCTTTATCCAGCGATCCTGCGTCGCGATGAACTCGCTGAAGTTGAAGGCCTCGTTGAAGGCTGGAAAGTTTACGACCACCTGCGCCCATTGCACGACTGGCGTGAGGGCAAACCAAATGCGGGTAATGACTCCATTCGTCCCCCAGGCATGGAGTACGTCATGAACTGCGGGCCCTTCGTGGAGCACGGTGCGCGGCTCTTGCTCCATGGTGACGACTTCGAAAGCGCGGACAGTTTCGAAGTCTCGCAACCCACCATGCGCGACGGAGCCGATGCCTCCTGAACCTCCGGCGAGAAATCCTCCGAGAGAAGCTTTGGCGATGGTGGATGGGTAGCAGCGCAACTCCCAGCCGCGATCGCGTGCGTAGTTTTCCAGGGTGCCAAGTTTGACGCCGGGCTGGCAGACGGCGATTCCCTGCGCGTCGATCTCCTCGATCGCGTCCATGCGTTGCAGATCCAGTACGACGCCACCATGCAGAGGCACTGCCTGTCCATAGTTGCCGGTGCCAGACCCGCGCACGGTCACGGGGATTTCATGCAGGTAGCAGTGGCGGAGCACGGTCTGGATCTCGCCGGTGCTGATCGGTTGAACAATGACGTCGGCGTGCTTGCCATCTAGTTGCGGCTTCAGGATTGGAGAGTACCAGTAGAAGTCACGCGATAGACGCTCGACGACCTGCGGCTGCGTCAGCACTCGCGTTGGGTCGCCGAGGATCTCGACTAGATCAGCTGCCAGATTGCTCATCGCCTTTTGCTCCAGAGACGAAATGCCTTCTGCATCCTGGGGTGAGTGAAGAGCGCGAGACACAGCTCGCGCTCGACGGGGCCAACCACTGCACAGGTCATATCTGATCGTTCCGCTACTTCCGTTGCTGGGATCCGTATCTGGCGGCAAAACTGGTTGGCATCTTCGATGGTTGCGCCGTAGACTACGCGATCGAGGCCGGCCCAGAGGGCGTCCGACATGCACATGGGACAAGGCTCGCAGGTGGTGTAAAGAGTGTAGCCCTTGAGGGAGAAGCCTTTGAGCTTTTTACACGCGAGACGGATGGCGCGGACCTCTGCGTGCGAGCTTGGATCATTTTCTTTGCCGACAGCATTTGCGGCGCGGATCAAGCGTTCACGCGTCCTGCTATGAAAGACGTCAGCCCCGAATGGCACTGGATGCTCGGTCTCCAGGGAACGCGCCGTCCAGGCAGCCAGATCGCGCATTCGTTCCGCGTCGAGCGCTGCCTTTCGGGCGTTCGTTGTGGGTGTTTTGGGGGCCATAGTCGAAGGTAGCATGACATGGCTTCCGGCTTGGAAAGAAATCGTTAGGCGTCTTCTGCGTTCATGAGTTTTGAGTCGTCAAGGAGCAAACGGTGACCGGTTAGAATTCGTCTATGGCTGATAGGACGTCATCGATCGCCGAGGTTCGGAAGATGTATCGCCGCGGCGAGATCAGCCACGACATGGTGCTGGAGAACGCGCTGGCTCAAGCGAATCGTAATGCCAGCCACAACGTTTATTTGTCTCGTGATGAGGAGTGGTCACGTAATGAGGCGCGCAGGCTGCGCAGAGGCGAGATGGATGTCCAGCCGCTTTGGGGGGTTCCGGTTTCGCTTAAGGACTGCTTCGATCTGACGGGTTTTGCTACTTCCTGCGGCTCTGCTTTCTATCGCGATCTTCATGGCGTTGCCGCAGCCGATAGCTGGGTCGCTGAAAGGCTTCGACGTGCCGGTGCCGTGATTACCGGCAAGACGCATCTGCATCAGCTGGCGTATGGCATTACCGGAGAAAACAGGGACTTTGGCGACTGCTTGCAGCCGCGGGATGCGGCAAAACTTACGGGCGGATCGTCCAGTGGCGCGGCGGCCAGTGTGCAGGAGGGCTCTGCGCTGGCAGCCATTGGAACGGACACGGGTGGATCGATTCGCGCTCCCGCTGCGCTGTGCGGCATGGCCGGCTATCGATCGTCGGTCACGATGAATACGGAGCAAGTTTGGCGTGGGGGATATCACCTTGCAGGCAGCTTCGACACGCTCGGGTGGCTGTATCGCGATTTGCGGGATGGTCCGCTACTTGGCCATGCGTTGTTCGATCTTCCCATCTCGACTGCTCCAGCGATCGGCGGCCTCCAGATTGGGACACCCGATCCGAGCTTGATCGAGGACTGTGATGCGGATGTCCTGGCAACGCTTCAATCCTGGCGGTCCAAGTTTCAGGAACTGGACGCGCCCGTCGGGAGCTTCGACGCGGGGTTCTGGTCTGAGGCGATGGAGATCTATGCGCCAATCCAGGCGAGCGAGGCAGCGTCGTTGCACAAGGGCTACTTCGATCATTTCGAGCCGGCAATCGCAGAGCGGCTAGCATGGGGGGCATCGATCGTGCCTGCTAAGCTTGTGCAGCTTCACCGGCGGCTTGACGAGTTCAGGGCGTCCACGTATGCGCTCTTCGAGAGCTTTGATTATTTACTGTTCCCTTGTGCGCCGATGGCTTCGATTGCTGCAGGCGCAGATCATAGCGCAACCCGCTCGCGCATTCTTCACTACACAACACCTGTCAGCGTGGCGGGACTGCCGGTGGTTGTGCTGCCGATGCTTCGGGCCGGTGCTCCGGCTGGGGCGATCCAACTGATTGGTCCAATGGGAAGCGATGCTGCCCTGCTTGCTTTGAGCGCTTCCCTCTCAAAGAAATTCGAAAACGGTGCTAGGCTGCATCCATGAGTTTCCGACGCGACTTCTCCCTTGCGACTACTCTGCTGGTTCTTTTGACATCTCTTGCGGGCTGCCACTCACGCACGAACTCCGCTGGCCTGACGCCAGTGAAGTTCCAGGCAGACTGGTACCCGCAGCCGGAGCACGGCGGCTTCTACGACGCGGTCGTCAAGGGATATTACAAGGACGAAGGCCTCGACGTGGAGATCATTCCGGGCGGCCCGTACGTTTCGAGTGATGCGCTGGTCGCGAGCGGAGCGGTTCAATTCGGCATGAACTCTTCCGACCACGTGCTGCAGGCGATTGCGAACGCGAATGAGCCGATCGTGGCGGTCGGCGCTACGATGCAGCACGATCCGCAAGGCATCATGCTGCATGCGGATTCACCCGTTCACACCTGGGCCGATCTTAATGGGCATACCCTCGCGGTCAAACCAGGATCGACATGGTGGGACTTCATTCAGAAGAAGTTTCATCTTGATCAGGTCCACGAAGTGCCAGCCACATATAGTGTCGCGAACTTCATTCAGGATCCCACGTATATCCAACAGGCGTTCGTCACATCGGAGCCTTACTTTGCCAAGCGCGCGGGTGTACCCACGCGCATGCTGCTTAATCGCGACGCCGGATACGATCCCTACCGTGTCTTTTTTACGTCACGCGCGTTTGCGCAGGAGCATCCTGAGATTGTGGCCAAGTTCACGCGGGCGTCGATTCGCGGTTGGCGCGATTACATGAACGATCCGACGGCTGCCAACGCTCTCATCGAAAAGCTCAATCCAGCACTGAATCCCGATTGGGCAAACTTTAGCTACCAGGCGCTGAAGGCGGGACATTATGTGAGCGGTGACGACGTCGCAGGAGACCAAACGGGACAGTTTGATCCGGAGCGCTGGACGACGCTCTATAAACAACTACTCGATCTACACATCATTCAAAGGCCGATCGATCCAGCGAATGGATACAGCGTGAGATTCCTGGGGGATGGAGCGCAACCTTCTCATCGAAAGGGGTGAGGGCAGGAACGCGCCGCCCCAAGTTGGCTCCTCCGCTGGAGGAGCAAGTGCCACCGCTGTCCGGCCAAACCGTTTTTTGATCGAGTTGATGTGGTCCGGGCTAATCACATGCTTCGCCATTTAGATATTGACGTTCGGAGTTCAGCACATCCGCCGGCCCGCTGCTTCTTCGAATGTGAGGTAACGCTCAGGAATGCTACGCTATTTTTGAATAGCTTCGTGCGATATGATCTGGATACGTCCTGCCTTCGGCACTTTATCTAACAAATTCACGCCACAAAATCGGCCAATTCCCTCTTGCTGGAGGCTCCTTGCAACTCTTGACCAAGTATCGAGCGCCCGCATTCTTGTGCGCCTTGTCGGTACTCGTCTGCGAACTCATCAGTAGTCCTTACGCCAATATGGGTATCGGCGACGAAGGCCCTTATATCCTCGTCGCAAAAAATCTAGCTGCCACGGGGCACATTCACTATAACGGCTGGTCGGCGGCAATGCTCTGCTGGCAACTCTATCTTGGCGCGGGGTTGATCAAGGTTTTTGGCTTCTCCTTCACCACCGTCCGCGTGAGCACGATGGTGGTATCCGTGGCATCCGCTTACTTACTGCAACGCATCTTGGTTCGATGTGGCATCTCCGAAAGAAACGCCGTCATCGGAACTCTTGCTCTCGTTCTCTCGCCACTGTATCTCTTGCTCTCCGTCACTTTCATGAGTGACATCCACGGTCTGTTTGGCATCATCATCTGTTTGTATGCGTGCCTTCGTGCGCTCCAGGCATCGAACGATCGTGCATCCTTAGGTTGGATATGTTTTGCAGTTGCCGCCGATGTAGCTGTGGGAACGTCGCGCCAACTCACGTGGCTCGGAGTCCTGGTGATGATCCCGTCCACGCTTTGGTTGCTGCGAGCCCATCGCCGGGTCTTGCTCGCCGGCTCTGCAGCGACGCTTGCGGGCTTCCTCGCAATCGGTGCCTGCTTGATCTGGCTCAAGCATCAACCCTACACAACCCCTGGAACCTACGCGGTTAGCCACGTTCCGTGGCTGGATATCATTACCATCTTCGTTCGGTTCTTCCTGGACTTTCCATTTCTTCTGTTGCCCATCTCGGGGTTATTCTTGCTAGCGATCCGTAAGCACAGACCGCGCACCATCGTCGCGGTCTGCGGATTGCTTGGCACCTTCACTTTTCTCGCCACGTAC
Source organism: uncultured Acidobacteriaceae bacterium (assembly GCA_963796535.1). GTDB lineage: Bacteria > Acidobacteriota > Terriglobia > Terriglobales > Acidobacteriaceae > Granulicella. The sequence goes on along the minus strand of CAWCMO010000004.1, from coordinate 77,498 downwards.
CCAAGTCATCTACGCGGCTACTTCAGCTCCCTTTTGGAGCCAACCCTTCGCACCCTGGGTGCCGACTACGTCGCGATCTATGCAGCCTATGGGACTGTAGGCCAAGGAATGCCACACGTATTCCTTCCGCTCTGGATTCAGGGACTTCTGACTATTGTTTCCCTGGGCGGCGTGATCGGTCTCGTCCTTTCTTTCTTGGCTAAGCGGCGTCCGCAGGAAGTCGTTTCGGAGACAATGAGCCCCTCCTGGGCACAACTTGGAATTTTGCTGGGACCATTTGCGGTTGCGTACACAGTTCTTCTCATTTACCGAGCGGTAGCTGTAGCAAACGACCATTCAGGCATGCTGTTTGATCGCTACGCGCTGGGACTACTTCTCGTGGCCCTCATTTGCCTGGTTCGGCAACTCCAGGATCGAGTCGAGTCTCGATTTTCTCGCGGGGGTATCTTGTTCATCGCGATCATGGCTGCGTATGGCGTTGTCCTTACGCACAACACTTTTGCGCTCTATCGCGCGCGCGTGGCAATGGCGGCCGAACTTGGCGCCGCACACGTCCCCGACACCTCAGTCGACAACGGATGGGAATACAACATTCTCGTGGAACTCCGACACGCACCTTACATCAACAACCCTTCGATAGCATCGGCTGCAAATCCTTACACTCCGGCTCCGCCGGTTCCCGCGGGCACCTGTACCACGAATTTTTTTCGTGACAGCACCCCGCATGTCCGCCCAATCTACGGCGTCTCCTTCGAACCCGATATCTGCGCCGGCGCCGCGCCCTTCGCCCCCATCCACTACACCCAGTGGCTGGCCTCCGAGCCCGATACCCTCTATGTCGTCCGCTACATCGATTCTTCCACGCCCTAGCTCCTACCTGTGCTATGCCTTCGGCTGTAGGCCGCTTTGAGCGGTTGTTAGAATACTAGTTTGCATGACAACCTTTGCCCAACTCCTTCCAGTCGTTTTCCCATTGCAGATTGCAAAGTACAACCAGTTGTCATTTCAAAAACCATGCGTCTGCGGCCCTCTGTTTACCGTGGCAAGGTGCCTGATCCTAACCCCAACTTGTGGCGCGCAGCATCAAAGGGATCTGAATAGTCGCCGCCGGTGCTAGACTTTGCGGGAACCGTAACGCTGTTCTCGCGCGACATCTGAGCCGAATCAAGCATCAAAGGTTTTAATACCCGAAGGAGAACGAATGAACATCAAAGAGCGCAAAATGCTGGACCTCCTAAAGAAAGGCAGGGACGAACATGGTTATGTCGCCGTCAAAGCAGAGTTTGAGGCCGAAGGCACCCGGGTCGATGAACTGCTGCGCCTCGTTGAAATCTGCCGGAAGGCCGGCTTAAAGTTCGGGCTGAAGATCGGCGGTTGTGAGGCTATACGAGATTTGATCGAAAGCAAGCAGATCGGCGTTGATTACATTATTGCTCCAATGATCGAAAGCACTTACGCGCTCTCCAAATTTGCTGAGGCGGTTGAGAAAGTCTATTCGAAGGAAGAACGGGATGAGACGGACTTTCTCTTCAATCTCGAAACCATCAACGCGTACAACCAGCTCGAAGCGATGGCCGATGCGACCAAGAAGGCCCCTGAGTTGGCGGGAATTGTCTTTGGCCGAGTGGACTTCTCGCTGTCAGCTGGCCTTGGCCGTGATGCCATCAACGGTAAGGAAGTGACGGAATGCGTTCTAAAAACGGCTGCTGCCTGTAAAGAACGCGGCCTCGACCTAGTCGTGGGCGGTGGAGTGTCTAGCGATTCCATTCCAGTGCTGCGTGAGATGGTCGCGATCCACCTCACGCGTTTCGAGACCCGCAAGGTGATCTTTGATGCAAATTCGGCGAATGCGGGTCACATCGAGCAAGGTCTGTTGAATGCTGTCCACTTTGAAATGCTCTGGCTGCTCAACAAGCGCGACTACTACGGAGCGATCCAACAGGAAGACGCCAAGCGCATCGACATGCTCGAAAGGCGCTGGCAGGTCCTGAATCGCTAAAGGACCCATAAATGAACGAATGCATTCCAGTTTTATCCAAGATCACCGAACTAATATTCGATTTAGATGGTACGCTGGTGGACTCGATTTCCGGCATTGGCTCTTCGCTAGGAGAGGCATTTCTCTCAGTTGGTAGACAAATGCCTCTCGCTGATTTACGCGCCGCCATCGGCCCCCCTATCGGCATCATCGCTCGACGTCTAGAGCCGGAACTTTCAGACGACGAGCTCGTTCAGATCGAGCGATATTATCGGTCCAACTATGATAGCGACGGGTGGCGACGTACTCCGTTGTTCCCTGGCGTGGCCGAGACGTTGCAAGCTTGTAGAAAGCGAGGCTATCGACTTTTTGTTGTGACCAACAAGCCCCGCATTCCGACGAAAAAGATATTGCAATATCTAGAACTCGAAAGTCTGTTTGAAGAGATCGTTACTCGCGACTCCCGCAGCCCCGCCTATGCAAGCAAGGCTGAGATGTTACAAGAGCTGCTGGAGAAACACGCGCTCACCTTAGAGACGACCGTCATGGTTGGCGATACCATGGAAGATTGCGAAGCAGCCCAGGTTCACCACTTCCCTTTCATTTACGTCACCTACGGCTATGGCTCAGTCGCAAGTCCACAGTTTTTCGTAGCGAGGTTCGCCGACTTGCAAAGCCTTCTCGGAACAGACCCGCTTCACCAAGAGGAACTTTCCGTATGAAATATAGTGATCAATTGACCGTTTGGCTCTCCGAGCTTGGCTATACTCATTGTTTCTTCGTTGCGGGCGGCAACATCATGCATCTGCTGGAGAGCTGCAGCCACAAATTCACCTGCATCCCGGTCATCCATGAGGTTGCGGCGGGCATTGCCGCCGAGTACTTCAATCAGGTCTCAGATAATGGACGCGCGTTCGCCCTCGTAACAGCTGGACCAGGCCTGACCAATATCCTTACCGCCATGGCAGGCGCTTATCTCGATAGCCGGGAGTTACTGGTCATCGGAGGCCAGGTAAAAGTGTCCGACCTCGCGCGCGGCCAAGTGCGGCAACGAGGCATCCAGGAGATCGACGGCGTCAGCCTTGCCGCGCCGATCTCAGTGAAGTCAGTCTTGATCGATTCTGTGCTCGATCGGGGGACGTTCTCTTTGCTAGCCGAAGCCGGTAGCTACGGCCGCAAGGGCCCGGTCTTTCTAGAAGTTCCGCTCGACATCCAAGGCACCAATTCCGACCCTGACATGCTCAACGCGACACCTATTACTACTTCTGTCAATGTCTTCGAGCCCCTTTTCGAATCGACCCTTGATGCGATTGTTGGCCGCCTTAAGAAAGCGCAACGGCCTGTCCTACTTCTGGGCAGTGGCATCGATCGCGACACAATATCGGCGGTATACGACAAGCTCACACGTATCGGTGCTCCTGTGATGCTGACATGGAATGGCATCGATCGCATCCCGGAAGATCATCCGGCGTTCTTCGGACGCCCCAACACCTGGGGCCAGCGCTCCGCTAACATCCTAATGCAACAAGCGGACCTTCTGGTCGCCCTGGGCGCGCGGCTTGGCTTGCAGCAGACCGGCTTCAATTGGCAGAATTTCGTCCCTGCAGGAGAGGTGGTGCAGGTCGAATGCGACCCCACCGAGATCTCCAAGGGTCATCCGAAAGTGGCGTTGGCCATCTGCGCCGATGCAAATGCCGTGCTTCGCTATCTATCAGACCAAACCAGCTTTGGCGACTACTCAGATTGGGTCCGTTTCTGCCGCGACGTGCGGTCCACTATCTCGCTCAACGATCCCGCTAACCGTACCAGTGAAGGCTATGTCTCGCCGTACGAGTTTTGCCTGGTGCTATCCGATTTGTGTACCGGCGACGACGTCATCATCCCATGTAGTAGTGGCAGCGCCAACACCGTGATGATGCAGACCTTCAGAGTGAAGCGCGGCCAGCGCGTCTTCAACAACGGCGGGCTTGCCTCTATGGGTTACGGTCTCAGTGGCTCGATCGGCGCAGCGTGTGCGGCGAAGGGTAGGCGCACCATCCTTGTCGAAGGCGATGGAGGCTTCACCCAGAATCTTCAGGAGCTTGGCACGGTAGCGGTCAATCGTTTGAACTTGAAGATCTTCCTCTTCGATGATGGAGGTTACGCCTCCATCCGTATGACACAGAAGAACTACTTCGGGGGACGCTATATTGGTTGCGACACGGCTACCGGACTGGGAATGCCGAACTGGGCTAAGCTCTTTGAAGCATATGAGATTCCCCTTTATGAACTTCGGCCCGGGTTTCAAACGACACCGTCATTTCTGACGGCCTTCAATTCCAACACTCCAGCGGCTTTCTTAGTAAAAATCGACCCGCTCCAGACTTACTTTCCGAAGATTAGCAGTCGTGTGACGGCATCTGGCAGCATGGAGTCCAACCCGCTCCACCTGATGACTCCAGATCTCGACGAAGCAACTGCGGCAAAGGTCTTTCGTTATCTTCCGCCTGAATAGCTACTATTCGCGATTTACTTTGCCACAATGACGGTGCCCGCGAGATCAGGAAGCTGAACGATCGGAGCTCCTGTCATGTCTAGAAACTCCTCGACCGCGGTACGCACGCCATTGAAACGGCGGTTGTTGTAATCATGGACGAAAATGCATCCACCTCGGGAGAGGCGCGGGTAAAAGTACTGCAACCCAGCGATCGTGGGCTTATAGAGATCGACGTCGAGGCTCACTAACGCAAACGTATCTTCTAGCAGACCCTCGGTCGTATCCGGGAAATAGCCCTTACGTACAACAATCTTCTCTGGGTGGGCCATGCGTGAGATCACCATTTCGAGACTGGTGTCCTTAAAGTCCCCGGTAGCTGCGCGTGAGTGCTTTCCCTCCTGCCCGTCGGAAAGATCATTGTAAGAGAATCCCTCGAAGGTATCGAAGAGATAGAGTGTGCGATCGGCGAAAAGGCGGTTCAAAACGGCAGCCAACTCCCCACGGTAGACTCCAAGCTCAGCAATTGCGCCAGGCACATTCTTTTGAACGATGCGGTTCGCCGCGAGCTTGAGCGACATCATTCGACAATAGTCATCCTGCGACGGTACGCACTCAGTTTTGTCTTCCGGCCAGAGTTGCATAGTGCATAGCGCCAGAGGATGAAGCCCCAGCCCAAGATTTCGATTCATGGCTTCCATGTCTTCATTCACGGTTTGTCGTAGATCATTCGCAAAGGATGAATAGAATAAGAGGATCCGCTTGCGCTCGATCCCAAGCTCTAACAGTTGAGTTCGAATGGTCTCGCCTATCCTTGGCGTGACCACTACAAAATCAAAGTCGAGCTCGCGAATCAAACGGGGCTCATAGACGTGGTGCCCGGCTATTGTTGTTCCATGTTTTTGGACATCATTGTCGGCAAGCCCTACGACTTCAACATGTTCCGGCAAAATACTTAGAAGATCGTTTAACGCGCTACCTGTGCCGAAAAGCAAAATTCGCATCCACACCGTCCTGAAGCTTCGCTTAGACTTACCTACCCAGTCATACTATAGATCGAGACTTGTGTGAACCGAAGACCAGACATGCAATCGAAACCTCTCCCTATCGCCGATCTGGAACACGTACTCCAACATACGGCGCCTCTGTGGGAGCAAATGCGGGGCCGCGAGATCTTTATCACCGGCGGAACCGGCTTCTTTGGCTGTTGGCTGCTGGAAACCTTCTGCTACATCAATCGACGTCTAGCCCTGGGCGCCCGCATTACTGTACTCACGCGCTCTCCTGTGGCCTTTGCCGCCAAAGCTCCACATCTTGTATCGGACCCGAGTGTGGTGATGCTCAGGGGTGATGTTCGCGATTTTTCTTTTCCGGACGGGAACTTTCCTTTTGTCATCCATGCAGCAACCGAGGCTAGCGCCCGGCAGGCCACGGAAGCTCCACTTGATATGCTGACGACCATCCTCGCGGGAACACAACGCACGCTTGAGTTTGCAGCCGGCCATGGTGCCACTCGTTTCCTATTGACGAGCTCCGGCGCTGTTTACGGCAGACAACCCCAAGGCTTGGAGCGGATTTCAGAGTCTTACGCGGGTGCTCCTGACCCACTCGATCCATCGAGCGTCTACTCCGAAGGCAAACGCGCCTCCGAATTGATGTGTGCGCTTTATAGCAAGACCACCGGACTCGAGTGCATCATTGCTCGCTGTTGGGCCTTCTGCGGACCTCATCTCCCCCTCGATGCACACTTTGCCATCGGCAACTTTATTGGAGACGTTCTTTCGGGGCGACCGATCCAAATTAAGGGTGATGGCACCTCGCGCCGGTCGTACCTGTACGGATCGGACCTGGCTATCTGGTTGTGGACGATGCTGTTTCGTGCGCCATCTTTAGTCCCCATCAACGTAGGCTCAGCGAACGACGTCAGCATCCTGGAACTTGCGCAGACGGTCGCGTCGGTCTTGAACCCCAGTAGTACCATCCATGTGGGAAGCCAATTTTCTTCGGCGACTTCATTTACACGCTACGTGCCGTCTGTCGAGCGTGCCGGCGAGCTGCTCGGGCTCGCGGAGACCGTTAACTTAGCGGAGTCGATCAGGCGAACGGCAGCGTGGCACCAAAGTGCATCGGAGGAAGGATGAAGTTAATCAGCGTCGTAAGCCCCTGCTATAACGAGGAGGGAAACGTAGAGGTTTTAACTGATCGGGTGCGCGAGCTCTTTGCCGGAATGCCGCAGTACCGATACGAGCACATCCTCATCGATAATCACTCTTCTGATGCGACGGTTGACATCCTGCGCGGAATTGCAGCCCGCGATCCCAACGTCAAAGTGATTGTCAACGCACGCAACTTCGGACATGTTCGTTCTCCCCAGCATGCCCTGCTCGAGGCTCAGGGCGATGCAGTGGTGGTGTTGCTTTCAGATCTGCAGGATCCCCCGGAACTTATCGTCGAGTTCCTTCGAGAATGGGAGGCGGGATATCCCATCGTCGTCGCCGTCAAATCCACGAGCGAAGAGAACGGCTTAATGTATAAGATCCGTTCCATTTACTACAAAACGATCGCGCGTCTGACAGACGTGAAGGTCTTGGAGCACTTTACAGGGTTCGGACTCTACGATCGCAAGGTCGTGGATATTCTGCGTAACGAGTTTCGTGATCCCTATCCGTACTTCCGCGGGCAAATCGCCGAGATCGGACTTCCCCACAAGATCATCCATTACCACCAGCTGCGTCGTACGCGCGGAATTACGAAGAATAATTTCTACAGCCTGTATGACATGGCCATCCTCGGCATCACGAATCTGTCCAAAGTTCCACTCCGGCTGGTGGTTTTCGGAGGCTTTATCTCCGCCGCGCTGAGCCTCTTTGCTGGGTTTGCGTATCTGATCGCCAAACTGATCTTCTGGAATTCCTTCGAGCTCGGCCTGGCTCCCACGATGGTCGGCCTGTTTTTTCTCGGCTCGGTCCAGCTTATTTCGTTGGGCATCATTGGCGAATACGTCGGCTCGATCCACACTATTGTTCAAAATCGTCCGCTCGTCACCGAAAAAGAGCGTATCAACTTCTAGAAATTTTTCCTCTGTTCGGAAGTTCCATGACCCGTCTTCCCACGCTTAATTCATTGAGCGTGCCGAATGGTTGGTTGATTTAGACTTTTGAAATGTCGACAAAGCTGCGCTGGCACCTCGATCACCTAGACGCACTTCGCGGCATTGCGGTGCTCATGGTAGTGATGGTTCATTCGGCTTTATGGAGCGGCGCTTGGCTGCCCTGGCGATGGGGCGTGATACTAATCGCCCACACAGGTCAGCGCGGAGTGTCACTCTTCTTCATCGTCAGCGCGTTCACTTTGTTTCTCAGCTACGACAACCGCCGCGATGAGCAAGGGCCAACGCGGAATTTCTTTCTTCGCCGCTTCTTTCGCCTGGCACCGATGTTCTACCTCGCAACGGTGGTTTCGCTGGTATTTCTCCACGCACTTGCCGGACCGTGGCGCGGCATCCTGCTCTCAGTCTTTTTTCTACACGGCCTTTCGGTTACAGCCATAAACCATGGCGCCGTTGGTGGCTGGTCCGTGGCGAACGAGGCGCTGTTCTGTATGCTGCTGCCGTTCCTGTTTGCGCGTATCCGAAGTCTCAAGTCCGCCCTGATCTGGATGACAGCCGCCAGCCCATCCTGCTACCTGCTGAGTCGGTTTCTGGCAGCGCGCTTCCCTGTCCACTCCGAATTCTTTACCTTTTTCAGTTTTTCGGCAGAGTTCCCAATTTTCCTTTTCGGCATCGTGGCCTATTTCACGTGGAAGGAAGTCATCGCGCCGAACGCTTTGGACGTGGTTGCACGGAAAAACCTTTCGATCATGCTCCTCATGCTGACAACAGTGCTCTATTGTGCATTCCTGGCCATGGATATTCGACTCCTGTACCCGTCATCGCTTCCGTACTTGTTCCTCTTGCTGGCGTTGTCCGTCTACCCATGGCCGCTATTTGTGAACAGTGCCACGCGGTTCCTCGGGAAGATTTCCTACAGCATCTATCTGCTTCACTTCGTGGTATTTCTCACAATCCAGCACTGGGTGATCAGCGAAACGCCAACGCATCCTTTACTCGCTGACAACGCTATGCGCTTTGTTGGCTGCTTTTTAGTCACGCTACTTCTCACCGTGCCCGCGGCGTTCATCACCTGGCGGTGGATCGAGGAGCCAGGCATCCGGGCCGGTCGACTCCTCATTGCGAAACTCGAAGGCCGGAACCTAGTGGGCAAAGAGCGTGATCTCGTGCCCCCGCTGGAAGCAATCAGGGGCACGGGAAACTCGCCCGACGCGCAGTTCTAGATTCCGACCTTGCATAATCGCCCATCAAAGCGTCCTTCACATCCCGACTCCGGACACAGAGTCACGCAGGATCACCTATAGATCGGGAGGGTTGCAGCTTGATTGACAAACTCGCTGGCAGTCTTCGCGATGAAGTCCAGCATTGGCTCCGTCAATCCCGGATACACCCCAATCCAGAACACCTGGTTCATAACGAAATCCGTGTTGGTCAGCTCACCCACCACGCGATACTCGTAGCCCTCATACGCGGGCTGCCGCAGCAGATTGCCGGCGAAAAGTAGACGCGTACCAATCTTCTGTGCCTCGAGTGCGCGCGTCAGCTGGTCGCGCGTAAACGGCGCATCCGGCTTCACGCCAATCGGAAATCCAAACCAGCTGGGATCCGAGTGCTCCGTCGCCACCGGCAGAATCAAAAACTCTTCCAGCGGCTTCAACGCCTTCTTCAGGTACGCAAAGTTCTCTTTGCGCCGCTCGATAAAGTGCGGCAGCTTCTCGATCTGCGAAACCCCCAGCGCCGCCTGCATATCCGTCGCCTTCAGGTTGTAGCCCACATGCGAATACGTGTACTTGTGGTCATACCCGCAGGGCAGCGTACCCAGTTGCCAATCAAATCTTTTCCCACAGGTGTTATCCACTCCCGGTTCGCACCAGCAGTCGCGGCCCCAGTCACGGAAGGAATCGATCAGCACCTGCAGCGCCGGCTTGTCGGTCAATACCGCTCCCCCCTCGCCCATCGTGATGTGGTGCGCGGGATAAAAGCTCACCGTGGCAATGTCGCCGAACGTCCCCACCTTCTGTCCCCTGTAGGTCGAGCCCAGGGCGTCGCAGCAATCTTCCACCAGCCATAAGTTATATTTCTTGCAGAAAGCAGTAATCGCATCCAGGTCGAAAACATTCCCCAACGTATGCGCGATCATCACCGCTTTGGTCTTCTCGCTGTACGCCGATTCCAGCTTTGTCACATCAATCTCATACGTCGGCAGCGTCACATCCAGAAACACCGGCACCAGCCGATTCTGCAAAATCGGATTCACGGTCGTCGGGAAGCCCGCCGCCACCGTAATCACCTCATCCCCAGGCTTCAGCTGCCGCTGCCCCAGCTTCGGCGAAGTCAAAGCACTCAACGCAACCAGGTTCGCGCTCGACCCCGAGTTCACCAGCGACGCGGACCGGAGACCAAAAAAACGCGCCAGCTTGCGTTCAAAATCCTTCGCAAACCGCCCCGTCGTGAACCAGCCATCCAGCGCCGACTCCACCACGCTGCCAATATCCTCGGCCCCAATCACCTTGCCCGAAACCGGTACCGTCGACACCCCCGGCACAAACTCCCGCACCGGAAAAGCCTCCGCATGGTACTCCGCCGTCAACTCCAGAATCTGCTTCCGCAACAACTCCGCTTTTTCACTCATGGTTGTTTTGAGGATACTAGAACGGCAAATCCGATGCAGAAAAGCAGCGTGTTCCCCACTCGGCCCTCGCCCTTGATCGTACCGTCAGGACGCCCCGTTGTTGAGAGCTTTAGTGGATGCTGCGGCAAAGAGGGTGGCTGCCGCAATGATTGATTTAGTATGGGGTAGATTCGGCTCTGTGCGGCGAAGAAACAATGCGGGCGCGAACTCCTTTCCCGAGTATCTGCCGTGTCAGGCCTCTGGATTGGCTTATTGGAAGTTGAGGAGCACACCTGCATGAATTGGTTGAGCCGGGTCAATCGGCGTGATGGATGGGCGGTTCTGGCGACGGCTCTCTGTTTCCTTTTTGGCCTAATGCTGATCGCAAATATTCAGCCGCTAGGTGATGGCATCTGGTTCTGGTATGGCTCGGCGGTGGAACACCACCAACATCTTTATTCAGATCTGCACCTGAGCCTGCAGCCTTTTTTCCCTCTGATGACCGGCCTCTTCGAGGCGGCGCTAGGAACGAGCTGGCTAGCTTTCAAGGTGTGGCCAGCGCTTCAAGCGTTCCTCTTTTGTGCGGGACTACTAATGGTAAGCCGTTTCGCGCCGTTGAAGGATTGGCAGCGGGGCATTCTGATCTCGGCGGTCTTTGGGCTGACCATCACATCTCCGCTTTACCGGTTTGACGACTACCACGTGACGACGCAGTGCTTTCTGATCTTTTGTATATATCTGCTGCTTCTGCTTAACCGCGGAGCTTCTCCAAGGCAAAGCGTCGCGATCGTTATGGGTCTGGGCGTCCTTGTGGGTCTGTGCACCAGCAATCGGCTGAACGATGGGGCCGGATTATTTGTTGGGGTTGGACTGGCGCTGCTGGTGATGCTTCGAGGAAGGAGGCCGCTACAATTCCTTCTCTTTTGCGCGATGTCAGCTCTCACTTTGTTGCTCCTGATCTGGGCGACAGGCGACTCGGTCTCGGCGTGGTTTTATAACTCAATCGTTTACGCCTCCAAGATGAAGGGCGGCACGGGAAGCATCCTGCTGTTTCCTTTGCTGCTTCCTTACCGGTTGATTAATGGACTGCCTTCGGTCCGTGCTTTTGCTCTGCTGGGATCCATAGCTTGCGGAGCTTTCCTGTTAGCCCGCGAATCCCGGAAATCGCAGCAGAACCGACGATCAGCCCCCGGGACGAGAAAGCTTGTACTCGTCTTCGTCACCTTGGTACTAGCGCTCTCCTTTGTGATGGGGATCAAGGGCACGGCGAACGGGAAGATCGGTGAGTTTGGTAGCCTTGTGTTACTTGGGACCGGCGTCTGGGTTCATCTTTTGTTGCTACGCAACGATGCATATCGCAAGTACCCCTGGGAGAAGCTTCAGGTGCTGTTCCTCATTCCGTTCTGGGGACTTATCGCGGCGGCGCTAACCTCCGGAGTCTTTCTTCCGGACTATTCTCCGTTCGTGGCTTTGACGTTGCTGCTCGCGCCGATTGCGTCGCCATGGTTCAGAGACAAGAAGGAGGCGCAGACGTTGCTTGTCTTTGTAGCGTCATGCATTCTGGTGGCCGCTTTGCCAGCGAAGGTTTACATTCCATACGCGTGGCATCATTATCAATCGAAACCGCTTTTCGTGGATCGGGAATGGTATAGGCATCCGATCTACGGACCAATGGTCATTGAAAAAGATAAGCTGCAGTTCATTCTTCCGATTTGTCAGGCTATTCACGCAACTGGCCCTTCGGCTGAATTACTCTCCCTTCCGTATCCCTATGCCAATTACTTCTGCGGGACCAAGCCGTGGCATGGCTATGTGCAGACCTGGTACGACACCTCGGGACGGAGGACAATCGATGCGCTCGATGCGGAGCTGGGGCAAGCGCCACCAGAATGGATTGTGTATCAGAGAGCGCTCGACACAATCTGGATTCATGAAGTGGCCTCGAAGCTTAAGGAGCCTCTGGCGCATCGGGATCTTGACCGCGAGATTATGGAGAAGATTGTTAGCGGCCACTGGACGGTCGTGCAACGCAGTTGCTTCGACGGATCGGACTGGATATTGATCCGGACGAGTCCACCTTCGCCACTCGAACACCACGGGCTCGCTTCCGACGCGGAGGATCGCGCACTAGCTTGCTCCAAAGCACCGGCACCAACGTACTTCGAGATCCTGAAGGAAAAGCTCATACGCAGCCATTGACAGCTACACTCCATCGCAGAAACATAGGATACTTGAGTGGGGAACGCCGATACCTTCAATGGCTCTCCAAAACCTGACTTGCCTAGGACGCACCAGACTATGAAAGCAGTAATCCTCGCCGGAGGACTTGGCACACGCCTCTCGGAAGAAACCTCGCTACGGCCCAAACCGATGGTTGAAATCGGCGGTCTGCCCATTCTCTGGCACATACTCAAGCTTTACTCCACCCACGGTATCAACGACTTCATCATCTGCTGCGGCTATAAGGGCTACATCATCAAAGAGTACTTCGCCAATTACTTCCTGCACACCTCCGACGTCACCTTTGACATGTCCGCAAATACCATGACCGTCCATAACTCGGTCGCCGAACCTTGGCGCGTTACTCTCGTCGACACCGGCGAGAAGTCCGGGACTGGAGGCCGGCTTAGGAGAATTGCTAAGTTCGTCGAAGGCGAAGAGTCCTTCTGTATGACCTACGGCGATGGCGTCGCCGACGTCGACATCACCGCCTCAATTGCCTTCCACAAGTCCCACGGCAAGAGCGTCACCATGACGAGCGTTCAACCCATCGCGCGCTTCGGTGCTCTCGGGCTTGATGGCAACCACGTCTTCTCCTTCCGCGAGAAGCCCAATGAAGAAGGTGGCTGGATCAACGGCGGCTTCTTCGTCCTCAAACCAGACATCTTCGCCGACATCCACGACGATGCACAAATGTTCGAGCAGGAACCCATGCGCGATCTCGTCGCCCGCAGCCAGGTCGAGGCCTTCTTCCACCACGGCTTCTGGCAGGCCATGGACACCCTCCGTGACCGCCAGCAACTCGAAGAACTCTGGAGCTCCGGAAAGGCTCCGTGGAAGACATGGTAGCGTCCTCAAACTCCGCGGACCCATCGCCCTTCTCCTGGCGCGGCCGTCGCGTCTTCCTGACAGGCCACACAGGATTCAAAGGCGGCTGGCTAGCCCTCTGGCTTACTCATCTCGGCGCCAGCGTACGCGGCTACGCACTCGACCCCACCACCGAGCCCAGCCTCTTCACCGTCGCGCGCATCGGCTCCGTCATCGAGGATATACGGGGCGACATCCGCGACGCCTCAACCCTCGAGCGCGCCACTCAAGAGACTTCGCCCCCGAAGTCGTCTTCCACCTCGCCGCTCAGCCGCTCGTTCGCTACTCCTACGAAGACCCCATCGGCACCCTCGAGACCAACGTCATCGGCACCGCCAAGGTCCTCGACGCCGTCCGCCGCACCCCGAGCGTCCGCGCCGTCGTCTCCGTCACCACCGACAAGTGTTACGAGAACAAGGAATGGGTTTGGCCCTACCGCGAGACCGATCCCCTCGGCGGCTACGACCCCTATTCGAGCAGCAAGGCCTGCGCGGAGATTGTCAGCGCCGCCTTCCGCCAGTCCTATTTTCCTGTCCACTCCCTCGGCCAGCCCAACGGCCATAACGTTGCCATCGCCACCGCCCGCGCGGGCAATGTCATCGGTGGTGGCGACTGGTCCACGGACCGCCTTCTCCCCGACCTGGTCCGCGGCTTCCTCTCCGGCGAGCCTGTCGCCATTCGCCATCCCCACGCGATCCGCCCCTGGCAGCATGTGCTCGAGCCCCTCCACGGCTACATACTGCTCGCCGAAAAGCTGCTCACCCATAATCCACGCTTTGCGACCGCCTACAACTTCGGCCCCTCCGACACCGACGCCCGCCCCGTGTCCTGGATTGCCGAGCAGATGACTTCCTTTTGGGGCAGTGGTGCCTCCTGGGTTCTCGACGGCGCGCCTACCCCGCACGAAGCTGGCTACCTCAAGCTCGACTCAAGTCGCGCCCACGCCGACCTCGGCTGGCATCCGCAGCTAACCCTCCAACAGGCCCTCGAACTCCTGGTCGGCTGGTACCGCGCATGGCAATCCGGCTCAGATATGCACGACTTCACCGTTACCCAGATCGAGCAATACAACGCCCTGCTCCAACACTGATGTCCAGGTTCCTAACGCTCTACCCCAAAAGCGTATCCATCTCATGCGATGCACGCAACCACTCACCCGTCGAAGACCTGGTAATGCACCCGCGTGAGTGCTGTTCAATGTAGATAGTGATCTCCATCGCACGGCAACACGGGCTCAGACAAGGAAAGCGCTGACGTGATTTTCCCATTTCAACATCTCAACATCGCTCGACCCATCAATCATGTCCGGCCATGCTGAGCACCGCGTGCAAGAGAAATCCCGTTGTAAAGGATTGTGATGGTGGTAGTGAACGGGGTAGGACAGGACGGAAAAGATGGGTTTTGGACAGACCCCATAGAAAGTATGGAATCGGCCTAAGCCGTTTGCTTTGTTCTGTATAGCCTGATTGTCAGCAACTTGCAAAGAAGTATGGCGGAGAGGGAGGGATTCGAACCCCCGATAGCCTTGCGACTATGTCTGATTTCGAGTCAGGTGCATTCAACCGGGCTCTGCCACCTCTCCGCTTTAAGCCGTTGAGGCTCAATCACTTGCAATGCTACGACGAGACCTTGAATGCGGTCGTGTCGCTAGGGACCGGGCATCTGGAGTGGCAGAAGATGCCGCTTGCCATGGCAAATGATTTTGGACCGAGCAGCTCTCCGAAGGCGGATGTCCCGTCGAGTCCTAGATGAGTGTACCGGCAAAGCTATGCCCTATGCAATGTTTCCAAGGGACTTGCGCCGGACCGAGTTTCGATGCGGTGCGAGATTCGGCGCACGTAGCCGGTTATCGCAACTCCCCGGACCGAATGTCACAGGGGATGTTCCTAAACCAATATGATTAGACCTCAGAACCCCCACGACTGGATGGAACTCTGGCGCGAATTCTTGGGAGCAATGACCCGCGTAATCCTTGGAGGCAATCATGGCGACAGTACCTGAAACGACCGCCGCACATCCTACTTCGACACGTGTTCTGTCGACGAACATTCATCTGATCCGCTGGGTGGAGAAGATGGCCAACCTGACTCAGCCAGCGGCCATTCACTGGATCGACGGGTCGGCGGAAGAGAATGAATATCTGTGCCAGCAGTTGGTGGAATCCGGCACATTCACCAGGCTCAATGAGAAGCTTTGGCCAGGATGTTATTGCGCCCGCTCGTCGCCAAAGGATGTAGCGCGCGTGGAAGATCGGACGTTCATCTGTTCCCTTTCCAAGGACGATGCCGGGCCGACGAATAACTGGGAAGCTCCTTACGTGATGCGCAAGAAACTCAAGGATCTCTTTCGGGGATCGATGCGCGGGCGAACCATGTATGTTCTGCCGTTTTCGATGGGGCCGATTGGATCGCCGATGTCGCGTATCGGCGTGCAGCTCACGGACTCGGCTTATGCCGTTGTGAATATGCGGATCATGGCGAGGGTTGGCCTGCCAGTGTTCCAGGAGATCGACAAGGATATTCATCGGGTTGTGCCTTGCATGCACTCAGTGGGAGCTCCGCTGGCCCCCGGTCAGCAGGACGTGCCGTGGCCGCAGAACGACACGAAATACATCGTGCATTTTCCTGAGACGCGCGAGATCTGGAGCTACGGGTCGGGCTACGGCGGCAATGCCCTGCTTGGCAAAAAGTGCTTTGCGCTGCGCATTGCGTCCAACATCGCGCGGGATGAAGGTTGGATGGCGGAACACATGCTCATTCTCGGACTGGAATCCCCTGAAGGCGAGAAGACCTACATGGCCGCGGCCTTCCCTTCGGCCTGCGGCAAGACCAACCTGGCAATGATCATTCCACCCCGTGGGTTCGCCGGCTGGAAGACCTGGACGGTTGGCGACGACATTGCGTGGATCAAGCCGGACGAGACAGGTCGACTGCGCGCCATCAACCCCGAAACAGGCTTCTTTGGCGTAGCTCCCGGAACCAGCGATAGAACCAATCCAAACGCCATGGCAACCTTGCGCAGTAACACGATCTTCACCAACGTGGCCCTTACTCCTGATGGCGGCGTGTGGTGGGAAGGCATGACGGAGGAGCCGCCCGCTGAATGCATCGACTGGCGCGGCGAGCGTTGGACGCCGGAGATAGGCCGCGAGACAGGCAGGCCAGCCGCGCACCCGAATGGCCGCTTCACGGCTCCGGCAAGGCAGTGCCCTTCGTTCGATGTGCAGGCTTCGGAGTCCCCCAACGGTGTCCCGATCTCGGCATTCATCTTCGGAGGACGACGTGCGACCGCAATTCCGCTGGTCGTGCACGCCTTCAACTGGTCATCGGGAGTTTATCTTGGTGCAACGATGGGATCCGAGACGACCGCCGCAGCCGAGGGCGCGGTTGGCAATGTACGGCGCGACCCGATGGCAATGCTTCCCTTCTGCGGGTATCACATGGGCGACTATTTCCGTCACTGGTTGACCATGCAGCGGCAGCTTTCCATCACTCCCCGCGTCTTCCAGGTCAATTGGTTCCTCAAGGATGAAAACGGCAAGTTCCTCTGGCCGGGCTACAGCGAAAATATGCGGGTACTGAAGTGGATTATCGATCGTGTGCGTGGACGTGCCCAGGGCAGGGAGACTCCGATTGGTTGGGTTCCCCGCTATCAGGATTTAAATTGGGACGGACTGGAAATGTCCCCCGAAACGTTTGCACAGCTTGAAAAGGTCGATAGCAAAGCCTGGCTACGAGAGGTGATGGGTCATGAGGAGCTCTTCCTTGCGCTGCATGACCATCTGCCGGCGGAGATGATTTACGAGCGGGAGTTGCTGATCTGCCGCTTGTGATCGAGCGTCAGGCGCGATGAAAGATCGTATCCAATAATTGCGGAATCAGCTTCTGAATGCTCGATTCATCCAGCACCTTTGGACTGAATCGGGCATTCAGCGCAAATCCCTCCAGAATGGCTTCAACGGCCAACGTATTGCAGCGCATCTCCGCAGTATTCTTGCGTTTCTCGGGAAACAGATCCGAGAGCTCCTGGCGATTCACAGATGCGCTGGCTTCCAGGTGTTTTTCCGCTAACTTAGCCAGCATCTTAGGATGGCGAAGGGCGAAAAGCTTGAATTCAATCTGCAAGAGCTGGGTCTGCGTATCGCATATCTGTTCGAGGATGTAGCGAGTGATGGCCTGATACCGCTCTTCTTCGTCCGTCACATTCTGGATGCGGTCACGCAAGGCTCTCGCATTGCGCAGGGCGGAGAGGCTGCGCAGGGCGAGAAACACCTCTGTTTTGCTGGCGAAGTTTGCATAGAAGGCGCCGCGGCTACGGTCTGCCTCCGCCGCAATATCCTCAATACGAGACGCTTCAAACCCGTCGCGGGCGAAGATCACTTCTGCGGCGCGCAACAACTCCGCGCGTGTGCGCTCGGACTTCATCGCTCGTTGTGAACGCGATATGGGGCTTCCGTGTGCAATCTTGCTCGGTTCGCGCCGTACGGTTTGGCTAAGCCGAGACATTTTTTTGAATCGTTCCTCGAGGCCTAAGCATAATATACACACGTGTATATTTCCACCGCGCTGTGATTGAGTGGAATTTTATCGAGGGTCGAATCTATGAAGTCTCGCGCTACCCTGCCTAGCGTGGTTGTGTTTGCCACTGTACTATCCGCATCTTCCATTGGGCTGTTGAGCGGGTGCAAAAGCGAAGGACCTCCTCCGGGTGCGGCAGGAGGTTTCGGACCGCTGCCCGTCCAGGTGAGCACCGCCGTTCAGCAGGATGTTCCGCTTACGGGTGAATGGGTCGCAACCACCGATGGATTTGTGAACGCCCAGATCCAGCCGCAAGTCTCCGGATACCTGATTCGCCAGGATTACAAGGAAGGCAGCGAGGTCTACAAGGGGCAGGTCTTGTTTGAGATCGACCCGAGACCGCTTCAGGCCGTTCTGGACCAGGCGAAGGCCAGCCTCGCGCAGGCGCAGGCGCAATACGAACTGGCGGGAATCAATGTACGCCGAGACACGCCACTGGCTGAGGCGCACGCGATTGCACAAAGCCAGCTCGATAACGACATCCAGACGCAGGCCGCCGACAAAGCCGCTGTCGCCAATGCTCAAGCCTCCGTAGAAGCGGCCGAACTGAATGTTGGATTCACGAAGGTTCGATCGCTGATCGATGGTGTTGCGGGACAGGCGGCACTGCAGGTTGGCAATCTAGTGAACACGAGTTCGGTTCTCACGTCTGTCTCACAGCTCAATCCCATCAAGGTCTACTTCTACATCAGCGAGCAGGAGTATCTGACACTGTCCGCGCAGGCGAAGCAGCGCGGCAAAGCGGATCTGCTGCGCAGCGGCAACTTGATTCCGCTGAAGTTGACTCTGGCAAACAACCAGGTGTTTCCGCAGAGAGGTCGCATCATCTTTGTCGATCGGGCGGTGAGCGGGCAAACAGGCAGCATTCGCATGGCAGCCCAGTTCGCCAATCCTGGAAACTTGTTGAGGCCGGGTCAGTTCGGACGTGTCTCGGCGGAGACAACTGTTCTGCATAGCGCGGTCGTGGTTCCGCAGCGAGCCGTGTCGGAGCTGCAAGGCATGAACCAGGTCATCGTGGTTGGGGCGGATAACGTGGCGCATATTCGTACCGTTCAACTTGGAACGCAGATCGGTCCAAATATCGTGATCGCAAGCGGCCTGAGTGCCGGTGACCGCGTCGTCACGGCTGGCAATGAGAAGGTAAGGGACGGCATGAAGGTGGTGCCTCAGGCGGACAATTCACCCGCTCCCGCAGCGGCCGGGCAGAACGTGCAGGGGAACTAACCTATGATCTCGAAGTTCTTCATACGCCGGCCGATTGTGGCCATCGTGATTGCCATTCTCATGGTGATCGGCGGCCTTGTGTCGCTGCTCAGCCTGCCGACGGCGCAGTTCCCTAACATTGTGCCGCCCGAGATCCTGGTCCAGGCGATCTATCCAGGAGCGGATGCAAAGACGCTGGAGCAGGCGGTTGCTACGCCGATTGAGCAGCAGATGAATGGCGTCGACAACATGAACTACATGCAGTCGACCAACGCCAGCAATGGACTCACGCAGCTCACCGTAGACTTTGATGTGGCGACGAATGCTGATACCGACCAGATTCTTTCACAGCTGCGCGTCGACCAGGCGCAAAGCCAGTTGCCCGCCGAGGTCACCGTTGCCGGGCTCACGGTGAACAAGTCTCTCACCTCGCCGCTGATGCTGCTGGCGATCTCTTCGCCGAACGCCACGTACGACGGAACGTTCCTGGCAAACTACGCCTACATCAACCTGGTCGATGAAGTCACCCGCGTAAAGGGCGTGTCGCGTATCCAGGTATTTGGCGCAGGCCAATATGCGTTGCGTATCTGGGTCAAACCCGACCAACTCGCGAAGCTCGGTGTCACGATTCCGCAGATTAGCGCTGCGCTGCAGGCTCAAAATAACGTAAACCCCGCCGGCCAGATTGGCGGTGAGCCCGTCCCAAGCGGTCAGCAGTTCACCTACACGGTCCGCACGCAGGGGCGTCTAATCACCGCGGAAGAGTTTGGCAATATCATTCTGCGCGCCAATCCCGATGGCTCCATTCTGCACCTCAAGGACGTCGCTCGCATCGAACTGGGCGCTCAGACCTACAATCTCAACGGCCGATTTGAGGGTAAGCCAGCCGCCGTCATGGCTATCTACCAACTGCCCGGCACCAACGCTGTCGAGACGGCGAAAAATGTTCGGGCGCGGATGGATCAACTTACCAAGAACTTCCCTCCTGACATGGCGTATCACGTTGCGCTTGATACCACGGCAGCCGTGAACGCCGGGATTCACGAAATTCTTGTGACGCTCTTCATCGCCCTGGCGTTGGTGATCCTGGTCGTCTACATCTTTTTGCAAGGCTGGCGCGCGACGCTTATTCCGCTGCTCGCTGTACCCGTATCGCTCATTGGTACCTTCATGGTGTTTCCGCTGCTGGGCTTCTCCATCAATACGCTTTCGCTGTTCGGCCTGGTGCTCGCGATTGGCCTGGTCGTCGACGATGCGATCGTCGTAGTCGAAGCAGTCGAACACCATATTGAAGAGGGTATGACGCCGCTCGATGCGTCGTATGCGGCAATGGAACAGGTGGCGAGCCCGGTGATCGCGATCGCCCTGATCTTGGCCGCGGTCTTCATTCCGACAGCCTTTATTCCCGGCATCACCGGACGTCTCTACCAGCAGTTCGCTGTCACGATTGCGATCTCGGTACTGTTCTCGGCCTTCAACGCTCTCACCCTCAGCCCCGCGCTTTGCGCTCTGCTGCTGAAGCCTAAGACAGAATCCAAAGGCCTTCTGGCTCGATTCTTCGACTGGTTCAATCGTGTTTTCAAGCGCACAACCGATGGCTACGTCAGCACGTCGGGCTGGCTGGTGCGCAAGTCGATCGTCGGCGTAATCATCATCCTGGTCCTCAGTGTGTTTGTTGTTCTGTTAGGGGCCAGGCTTCCGGGCGGATTCCTGCCGACCGAAGATCAGGGCTACGCATTCGTCGCGCTGCAACTCCCGCAAGGCACCTCGCTGCAACGCACCACCGAGGCCTCACAGGATGTAGAAAACGCGCTACACAAGGTGCCTGGCGTAGAGAGCGTGACTTCGGTCATCGGCTTTAGCCTGCTGAGCTTCACACAGGATACGTACCACGCCTTCTACTTCGTCACGCTCAAAGACTGGGACCGCCGCAAGAGTGCCGACCAACAATTCAGTGTGATCCAGCAGAATCTCGCGAAGCAACTTGGCGGCGTTAAAGAGGGTCTCGCGTTCTCCTTTCCACCCCCCGCGATTCCCGGCCTGGGGAGTTCAGGCGGCGTGAGCCTGGTGCTGGAGGATCGCTCCGGCAGTGGCGATCAGAATTTCCTGACGGCAAATACGTATAAGTTTCTTGGTGCGCTCAAGAATCGTCCTGAGATTGCCGCAGCGATTCCCTCCTACGCTCCGGCCGTGCCGCAACTTTATGTTGATGTCGATCGCGAAAAGGCCGCCCAGCAGCAGGTCAACCTTGCCGACGTCTATGCGACGATGCAGGCCTTCATGGGCGGCACGCTGGTGAACTACTTCAACCGGTTTGGCCGGCAGTGGCAAACCTACATCGAAGCCGAAGGCGACACCCGCACGAACATCGATAACATCGGCCAGTTCTACGTTACATCCGCCAACGGCAACCGAGTTCCCCTTAGCGCGATCACCACGGTGCGGCGCTCGGCCGGCCCGGAGTTCACAACGCGCTACAACGAGTACGAAGCTGCACAGATCACCATCGTTGCGAATCCCGGATACAGCTCCGGCCAGGTGATGAAGGCGCTGGAGCAAACCTTTGCACAGTCGATGCCGACGGGCATGGGTATGGATTACTCGGGCATGAGCTTCCAGGAGCACAAGGCGCAGCAGAGCCTTCCAGCATGGGTTGTGTATGCGCTTTCCATCGTGTTCTGCTTCCTCATCCTCGCCGCGCAATACGAGAGCTGGTCGCTGCCGTTCGGCGTTCTGTTGAGCACACCCGTTGCAATCTTTGGAGCCTATCTTGCCCTCAGCTTGCGTCATCTCGAAAACGATGTATACGCGCAAATCGGTCTCGTGATGCTCATCGGGCTCTCGGCGAAGAACGCTATTTTGATCGTTGAGTTTGCGAAGGACGAGTATGAAAAGGGCGAGACTATCTTCCACGCGGCGATGAACGGCGCACGCCTCCGCTTCAGGCCCATCCTCATGACAGCTTTCGCCTTTATCCTCGGCTGTGTTCCGCTCTGGTTCGCCAGTGGCGCTGGCGGCGTCTCCCGCCAGATCCTCGGCACCGTTGTGATCGGAGGAATGCTTGCGGCAACACTCATTGCAATCTTCCTCATCCCGGTGACGTTCTCCATCGCCGAGCGCTTTGCCCAGCGCTTCAGTTCAGCGCATAACGCGAGCCTCGACTCCGACCATGACGCTGGTCCGCCAAAGACCGCGCCACCCACGCAGGGAGGACAAGCATGAAACATACCTTCCGCAGTCTCTCTGCACTCGCGCTGATCCTCACCATCGCCGGTTGCAAGGTTGGCCCTAACTACAAGCGGCCCACGGTCAATACGCCGGCGAGCTATCGTGGAGCGCTCGCGCCAGACATTGCACCGACCCCCACCAGCGCCCCGCCGCTCGGCGCGCAGAAGTGGGACACCGTATTCACCGATCCAGTGCTGCAGCAGCTTATTGCCGAGGCTCTGAAAAATAACTACGACGTGAAGATCGCGGCCGACCGGGTGTTGGAGCAACAGGCGCAGCTAGGCATCACCAAAGCGGCGCAGTATCCGACTCTCAATGTTGGTGGAACCTACGACGCGCTAGGCCTACCTAGTAGCCTGCTAAATAGCGTGAACACTAGCTCCAACAGCTCTAAGACCACCGGCCAGACCAATTACTACGCCGGCGGAATCACCGCGTCGGTCGCGTGGAACCTGGACTTCTGGGGCATGTACCGCCGCCAGACCGAAGCCGCACGCGCGAATCTCCGCGCAACCGAGTGGGCGAAACAAACGACCTACGCCACACTCGTTGAAAATGTTGCAACGTCGTATTATCAGCTCCGCACCCTCGATGCAGAGCTCGCGATTACCCGCAGCACTCTGGACGCCCGCAAGCAGTCACTTGATCTGACGCAGACGCTCGAGCAAGGCGGCGCCGACTCCATGGCCGACGTACGCCAGGCTGAGGAGCTCTACTTTACAGCACAGGCTCAGATTCCAGACCTCGAGCGGCAGATCGAACAACAGGAGAATAATCTGCGGCTTCTGCTGGGCGAGGATCCTGGCCCTATCGTTCGTAATGTTGCCGACAGCACCGCGGTCATCGCGAACGCGCCGCATCCCACAGATGTTCCTGCGGGACTGCCGTCTGATCTGCTGGAGCGCCGTCCCGACGTTCGACGCGCGGAAGAACTCTTGATCCAAGCCAACGCAAACATCGGAGTCGCACGCGCACAGTACTTCCCTCAACTCGCCCTGACCGGTACGGGTGGCACTTCCGGGAGCCAATTGAAGGGTCTAGTAAACCCTGTGAATGTCTACTACTATGCAGCCGGCACCCTCACGCAGCCCATCTTCGATGCGGGCAAGATTCGCGCCAATTATCATCTGGCTCAGGCCACGGACCAAGAGCTGATCGATACGTATCAGCAAACCATCTCCGGCGCGCTGCGCGATGTTTCAAACGCGCTGGTCGCGTACAACAAGACACGCGAGTACCGCGAGCAACAGGAGAAACAGACGGCAGCTTCTGCAGACGCTGTGCGCCTCGCGCGGATTCGATATCAAGGTGGTTCTACCAGCTATTTGGAAGTGTTAACAACGGATACTAACCTCTATAACTCGCAACTCACGCTCGAGGCAGCGCAGCAGGCGGAGGCGCTGTCTCTGGTGCAACTCTATAACGCGCTTGGCGGCGGCTGGTAGTCGAGAAGTGATTAGTCCCGCAACCGCTTTATCCATTCTGCAATCGCCGCGTGCGCGGACGCAGGAAAGGTTAAATGTCCGACCTTACGTCCGGGCCGGCCGGCCTTGCCATAATCGTGGCGGAATAGCTCTGGGAACTTTGAAGTCTCGCTTTCGCTCGGCATCGAACCGATGCAGTTGAGCATGACCGTCGGACGGCTTTCCGTGTTGCCGAGTTCACCGCCTACGATCGCTCGTAGATGATTTTCAAACTGAGATATCGTTGAGCCTTCAATCGTCCAGTGACCCGAGTTGTGAACACGGGGCGCCATCTCATTGGCCAGCAAGGTACCATCCAGCACAAAAAACTCTACCGCGAGTACGCCAACATACTCGAGCTTCTCGAGCAATACGTCGAGATAGCTTTCCGCTTGACGCTGCAGCTTGGGGTTGACGAATGGGGCGATTGACGTACGAAGAATTCCTTCACGATGATGGTTCTCGACCAGGGGATAAAACTTTACTTCTCCTGGCCGGCTGCGCACGGCGATCAGCGATACCTCAGCCTCGAAGTTCACCATGCCTTCAAGGATGCAAGGCACGCCTCCCACCTCCGACCACGCTTCGGCCGCATCGTCGGAACTACGCAAGCGTGCCTGCCCTTTGCCGTCATAACCCATGCGCCGCGTCTTGAGAATCGCTGGCAGCCCAGTAACTTCCAGCGCGCGCCTTAGATCTTCCAGGCTATCGACTGGCGCGAATGGAGCTGTACCGATGCCACACGATTGAAAGAATCGCTTCTCCAGTAGACGATCCTGCGCGATACCGACAGCGCGCGCGTTCGGGTACAGGTTCAATCCCTGCAGAACATCCGCGTGGATGTTCTCGCTCTCGATCGTCACAACATCCACAGTAGCCGCGAACGCTGCGACAGCGGCAGCGTCGTCCAAGTCGACCGGGATGACCTCGGCGACCTGCTCTGCGCAGTCCCCCTGCCGCCCAGCACAAACAACCTCGACCTCCAATGCCTTAGCAGCTTGCGCCAGCATCAGCGCCAGTTGACCGGCACCTAGTATTCCGATTCTTGGCCTCACTCGAGTGGTCATTTTCGTGGATCGGGCCCCTTCAGCACGGTCTTCGTCTGCGTGCTGCGAAACTTCTCCAGCTTCCGCGCAATCGCCTCATCGGTTAGCGCAAGGATCGACGCGGCAAACAGGCCAGCATTCTTGGCGCCCGCTTCCCCGATCGCAAACGTTGCCACGGGAATGCCGGCGGGCATTTGCGCGATTGAAAGAAGTGAGTCTAGCCCATCGAGGGCGCGGCTCTTCACCGGAACGCCCAAGACGGGCAATCTTGTCTTCGACGCCACCATTCCCGGAAGGTGCGCTGCGCCGCCTGCGCCTGCAATGATAATGCGCAGACCTCGGCCCGTTGCGCCGGCCGCATACGTCATCATCTTGTCTGGCGTTCGATGGGCGGAAACGACCTCAGCTTCATAGGCGATCCCGAACTCATCAAGTACTTTGGCCGCCGCTTCCATGGTCGGCCAGTCTGACTTGGACCCCATGATGATCCCTACGACGGGCTTCACTGCCTTTGCCATCACGACCTCCACCCCTGCAAGACTTCAACGAATGCAACCTGCTCTAATGCCTGTACGCGATCCTTCAATAATTCCGGGGTATCGCCCGGCAATATGGGGCAGCGTTTCTGCAACACGATCGGACCGCCATCCACTTCCTCCGTCACCTGATGAATCGTGCAACCGGTCTCGGTCACACCAGCAGCCAGGACGGCTTCATGCACCTTCTGATTCATCAATCCGCCGAAAGCGGGCAATAGAGAGGGATGCACATTTAACAAACGTCCCTTCCATTCTTTTACAAAACTTGCCGAAACAATGCGCATGTAGCCAATCATAAGCACGAGTTCTGCACCTGCCTGACGTAACGCGCCGGTCACCTGTCTGTCGTATTCGTCGCGCTTCAAACCTGCTGGATCCAGAAACAGTATGGGAACTCCGTACCCGTCCGCCCGCTCAAGAATGAGCGCATTCCGTTTATCCGAGACGACCAATACGAGGTCAACATCCAGGGCTCGCGCAGAGATTGCGTCCAAAAGACCCTGCAATGCTGTTCCGCGAGTTGAGCCAAGTACACCAACCTTTAGACTCATGCGAATCGCAGCCTTTTCATATGATCCACGCGGCCGGCGATCACCGAATCGGTACCGATATCTGTGCGATGAAAGAATGGACCCGGAATCTGTCGGACCACCTGTTCGCAAACGGCTTCGGCCTGACCGAGAGTCTCGCCGACTCCAACCACCGCAACCGTGCGCGATCCAGTGGCGATTAACTTACCTCGCTCTACATCCACGGCACTCAGGAAGATCGTTGCATCTGCGGGCAGTTCTTCGGGCAACTGAATTTCATCTCCCTTGCGTGGGGTGTCGGGGTAGCCCTCGGGAACCACGTACTTGCAGACGCTCGCCTTGGCAGAAAAGCGCACATCGACCTCGGCAAGTGTCCCGCTAACGATCGCGCGGCAAATCTCCACCAGGTCCGTCTGCAAAAGGGTTAGGAGGTTAAGGGATTCGGGGTCGCCGAAGCGTGCGTTGTACTCAATGAGCTTTACGCCATCGCGCGTTGCCATGAAACCGCCGTACAGGATGCCCTGATACGGCGCACCACACTCTTGCGCTAACGCAGCCGCAACGCGCTGATTCATCTCCTGCGCCTCTGCAATGTCCTTGTCCGTCAAGAACGGCAATTTGTGATCGGCAGCCGTATACGTCCCCATTCCGCCGGTGTTCGGGCCCTTATCCCCGTCGTACGCGCGCTTATGGTCCTGCACCGCAGGCATGTGTTTGAGCGTCCCGCCATCGCAAAAACTCATCAGCGAGAACTCTTCTCCTTCGACCTTCTCTTCGACGACAAACGGATGCCCATGTTCGATCAGCTCTCTGCAAAAAGCCAGGCTATCATTGATGGACAGAAGATGATCCCCGCAGACTTTTACCCCCTTGCCACCGGCGAGCCCATCATCTTTGATTACGTGATGATTTGCATAACGATCCAACACTTCCTCGAGCCCATCCATCGAGGTGAAACGCTGAAAAAATGGGTTGCCTGAAATTTTGTACTTCGCCAGAAGATCTCGCGCAAAGCCTTTGCTTGACTCAACCCGCGCAAGACTTTGAGTCGGGCCGACTACCGGGACTCCGGCCGCCAAAAGGGCATCCGCGACTCCGGCCGCGAGCGGCGCCTCCGGACCAATTACAGCAAGCGTAGCCTTATGCTCGCGCGCAAAAAAGGCTATGGCTGCTGGATCTGTGATTCGTCCGATGCCGTATTCCGCACAGAGTGAGGCGATGCCCGGGTTGAGGGCGTTGCTGAAACAATGCAGCGTAGGCTCACGAGTCGACCGGGCCAGCGCGAGGGCAATCGCATGTTCGCGCGCACCTGAGCCGACGATGAGAACTATCTCGCTCATCGCTCCAGGCTCGCGAGGATGGTTGCGTCCAACGGCCTCAGGTCTGGCGCAAAGGTTGTCCCGGTAATCTTTTCAAAGAGCTGAATGTACCGCGAAGCGAGCTCAGCGATTAATTCATCCGGAGGAACGGGGAGCACCGCGTCCTTATAGGGGTCACAGCGATCGCGGAACCACAGGCGGAAGAACTCTTTGTCAATCATGTTCGGTTCCTGTCCGGCGGCCAGGCGTTCCGAGTAGCTATCTGCTAACCAGTATCGACTCGAGTCCGGGGTATGGATCTCATCGATCAGCAGAATCTCACCATCCGCGGTGACGCCGAACTCATACTTCGTGTCAGCAAGTATCAACCCGCGCTCAGCAGACCGCTTCTGGCCGAACGCGAATAACTCGAGCGCTTTCGCCGAGGTAATCTCCCACTGTTCCGGAGTCAGCCAACCTTCCGCGATGATCTCCTTAGCTGTGATTGGGCGATCATGCGTTTTTTCTTTCGTCGTCGGCGTGACAATATTGCTGGGGAGCGCCTCATTTTTCTTCATGCCCTCTGGGAGCGCGTGGCCGCAATACGTCCGTATGCCCTTCTGATACTGTGTCCAGATCGACGTATCGGTCGATCCCGTCAAGTATCCCCGCACCACAAATTCGATCGGCAAAACCTGGCACTTGCGGGCAATCAGCGCGGTGGCATGTGGGCTGAACAGCACATGGTTGGCAATAATGTCGCGAGTCTGCTCGAACCAGTACAGCGACGTTCGGTTCAACACCTGGCCCTTGTAGGGGATCGCACCGAGCAGGCGATCGAATCCGCTCTGGCGGTCGGTCGTCACCAACAGTAAACGCCCGTCGCCAGTCTCGTAGGTATCGCGAACCTTGCCGGGATACTTCGCAGCGAGCGGCAGATCAGTGGATGTCAGGCAATGTGGAATCGCATCAAGCAGCATCTGTCGTTCCATTTCAATTGACCTCGCCGAAACGAACACCGGATGCATTGCCTTCAACTCGCCCGAGCTCCCATACCTTGAACTGAGGGAAACCCGCAATGGCCGCAGCCAGATCGTTCTGTAAACCCGGCGGAGCGATCAAGACCAGACCGACGCCCATATTGAACGCACGGTGCATCTCGTGATCATCGATGCTTCCGAGCCGCTGCATCAATGAGAATATCGGTTGTGGCACCCAGGTCGTAGGATCTATCATCGCTCCCAAACCGTCTGGAAGAACTCGAGGCACATTCTCCACCAGGCCGCCGCCAGTGATGTGTGCCATGCCTTTCACTGGAATTCCAGCGTCCAGAATTCGTTTTACCGGAGCCACATAGTTTGCATGCGGAGCCAGTAGAACATCGGCGATGGACTTCCCTTCCAACTCCTCGGGTCGCGCGTCAATCGCATACCCGCCAATCTCAAAGATCAGTTTACGTGCCAGGGAAAAGCCATTGGTATGCAGCCCGCTGGAATTGATTGCATACAGAACATCGCCCGCAACAATGTTTGCACCCGTGAGCAAGCGATCACGATCCACAACGCCTGTGACAAATCCGACTACATCCAAATCGCCTTCAGCGTAGACCGCAGGCATCTCAGCTGTTTCGCCCCCCACCAATGAAATTCCGGCTTCCATGCACGCAGCGCTCATTCCACGGACCAGGGCCTCTACGATCTCGGGCTCAATTTTATGGAATCCGAGGTAGTCCAGGAACGTGAGCGGTGTCGCGCCCATCACCACAATATCTCCCGCAACGGCCGCAACGAGATCATGGCCGAGTGCTTCATACCGGCCTGCCATGACGGTAACCTTGCTCTTGGTTCCGACACCGTCGGTACTCTGCACCATCACCGGATCCTTGAGACCTTTCAATGCGTCACCGAGTGAGTACAGTGTTCCAAAAGATCCGAGGCCGGTCAGGACGGCTGCAGAATGGGTCTTTGCGACATGCGACTTGATGCGCCGCACCGCCTCATTCCCCGCCTCGATATCCACTCCTGCGGACTTGTAATCTACCTTCGAACTCAATCCAGCCACCTCTTCTTCTGTGTATCGCTTCTTATCCAACCCACTTTCGTGCATTGTCGAACATTCTTTGCCACGGACTCTCTTTGAGCTTGCGCGTCCAGGTGTGCTGCACTCCCAGAAAAATGCGTTCAGGATGCGGCATCATGATGAGCGCGCGCCCGTCGGTACTAGTCAGCCCCGCAACGCCTTGCACCGACCCGCTTGGGTTCAGCGGATAATGCTCTGTCACCTGGCCATAGGTATCAATGTAGCGCAAACCGATGATGGCATCAGCGCGGACGTCGCTTACGTGGCCTTCGCCATGCGCGACAACGATGGGGATCTGCGCACCAACCATGTCATCGAAGAACAAGGACGGCGATTCCTCGATCGCCACCATGCATAGACGCGCCTCGAACCGGGCCGACACATTGCGCCCAAAGCTCGGCCATGCCGTTGTGCCAGGGATGATATCGCGCAGTTGCGCCATCATTTGACAACCATTGCAAACTCCAAGAGAAAAACTATCAGGGCGCCCGAAGTACTGCGTGAACATATCCTTCAGGTGTTCATTGAACAGGATCGTCTTCGCCCAACCACTGCCCGCACCCAACACATCGCCGTACGAGAAGCCCCCGCATGCGGCCAAACCCTGGAAGTCTGCAAGACGCGCACGGCCGGCCAGAAGATCGCTCATATGAACATCCACCGTCGTAAAGCCAGCGCGATCGAACGCGGCGGCCATCTCCACCTGGCCATTGACGCCTTGCTCACGCAAAATCGCCACGCGCGGGCGCGCTGCATGGATGAATGGCGCATTGACCCGCTCTGCGAGATCGAATGGCACAGTCACCGAAAGCCCTGGTCGGGCAGCGTCGTCCAATAGCAAGAACTCCTGCTTTGCGCTTTCAGGGTTGTCGCGAAGTGATTGAATGTGAAAGCTGCTCTCCGCCCACATCTTGTGCAGAGCCGTGCGGGTGTTCTGATAAACAGTCTCCGCGCCGCTGCGAATGATAATTTTGTTGCCTGGAATACCTTGCCCAACAATCTGCGCCGTGAGACCCGACGCATTCAGGTGCGCGATCACATCACCCAAGTCTTTCGTTGCAACCTGCACCACAGCACCCAGCTCTTCACCGAACAGTTCCGCTAGATCTACGGCAGCAAGCGTGACATCCAGCCCGACGTTCCCGGCGAACGCCATCTCCAGCAGCGTGACAAATAGACCGCCATCGCTGCGATCGTGATACGCAAGCAGTTTTCCTTCGCGATTGAGTTGCTGGATCGCATCGAAGAAAGCCTTTAGCATTTCGGGCAACGGAGCGTCCGGAGTTTCGTCGCCTACCTGCCCATATACCTGGGCCAGGCAAGAGCCGCCCAGCCTCTTCTTGCCGGCACCCAAATCAATGAGGACGAGGGTCGCATCCCCTTCGACGAGCTGTGGCGTGAGAGTCTTGCGTACGTCGCTGACAGGAGCAAATCCCGAGGCGATCAGCGAGAGTGGCGATACAACGGTCTTTGCGCCGTTCCCTTCCCGCCACTTTGTCTTCATGGACATTGAGTCCTTGCCTACGGGAATCGACATACCCAAAGCCGGGCAGAACTCCATGCCCACTGCATGCACCGCGTCGAACAGCTTCTGATCTTCCTGCCCCTCACCTGCAGCGGCCATCCAGTTGGCGGACAGTTTGATGTCGCCGATTTTCTCTATCGAGGCGCCCGCCATGTTGGTGATCACTTCACCCACCGCCATCCGCGCCGAAGCCGCAGCGTTGATGACAGCCAGCGGTGTTCGCTCTCCGACCGCCATCGCCTCCCCGCAAATCGAATCGAAGGAGCGAAGCGTGACAGCACAATCCGCAACCGGAACCTGCCATGGACCCACCATCTGATCCTGCACAACAAGGCCCGAGATGCTGCGATCGCCAATTGTTATCAAAAAAGACTTCGATGCAATCGTTGGCAACCGAAGCAATCGTTCCACTGCATCCGCAACGGTGACACCCGCCAAATCGAGCGGCTTGGTTTCGATGCTCGACCGGGTAAAGCTCCGCTCCATCTTTGGTGGTTTTCCGAAGAGTATCTGTAGCGGAAGGTCGATTGCTTTCGCTTTTTCTCCTGCATCGTGCGTAGTTTCGTTTCCTGAATCATTGCTGAGCGTGAGGTGCGGTCGCTTCTCCGCAGTTCCCACGACGGCGAAAGGACACCGCTCGCGCTCGCAGATCCCTCTAAAATCCTGCAAATCTTCCGGTGCGATCGCAAGCACGTAGCGTTCCTGCGCCTCATTACACCAGGTCTCCAGCGGGCTAAGTCCCTCTTCACCCCGAGGAACCGCCTTCAGATTGAAGCTTCCACCGCAACCACCATCTTTGACGAGTTCCGGAAACGCATTGGATAGACCTCCAGCGCCGACGTCGTGAATAAACGCGATGGGATTGCTCTCACCACGCTGCCAGCAGCGATCGATCACCTCCTGCGCGCGCCGTTCCATCTCCGCGTTGTCCCGCTGAACCGAGGCGAAGTCAAGATCGGAATTCCCACTCCCTGTGCTGCTGGATGCCGCGCCTCCACCGAGACCGATCAACATCGCGGGTCCGCCCAGCACAACCAGCGCATAGCCGGGCTTCATCTCGCCCTTCTCTACGTGTTCCGCGCGGATGTTTCCCAATCCGCCCGCGAGCATGATGGGCTTGTGATATCCGAAGACCGTATCGCCGCTCGACTGTTCGTAGGTGCGGAAGTATCCGGCCAGTGCGGGCCGCCCGAATTCGTCGTTATAGGCAGCAGCACCCAACGGGCCCTCGATCATGATGTCGAGCGGCGAAGCAATATGCGGCGGCCGGCCGTATGCCTGCTCCCAGGGTTGCGGCGCTTGCGGCAAATTGAGATTCGATACGGTGAAGCCACATAGGCCAGCCTTGGGTTTGGCGCCGCGTCCGGTCGCACCTTCGTCACGAATCTCTCCGCCCGATCCCGTCGCCGCGCCTGGCCAGGGCGAAATAGCCGTCGGGTGATTGTGCGTCTCCACCTTCAGCAGAATATGAATATCTTCGTCGTGGTATTTGTACGTCGCATCGCCGGGCTCAGGGAAGAATCTTCCCGCAGGCCCTCCGCGAATCACCGCGGCATTGTCGCGATAGGCCGAAAGAACGTCGTCGCCTGAAAGTTCATTGGTATTGCGGATCATCTGGAACAGCGACCGAGGCTGCTTCTCACCATCAATCGTCCAGCTCGCGTTGAAGATCTTATGACGGCAGTGCTCGCTGTTGGCCTGCGCAAACATGTACAGTTCGACGTCGGTAGGATTGCGTCCCAGGCGCGAGAACTCGGCCACGAGGTATTCGATCTCATCGATAGCCAAGGAGAGCCCCAGCGAACGATCTGCAGCAACAATCGCCTCCGCGCCGAGGCCCAGAACGTCGACATGCCCTAACCCTTTGCCTACGCGAGGCGCGAAGAGTGCCTGCAGTTCATCGGCACTCTCAAAAAATACGCTCTCGGTCATGCGGTCATGGAGTGCGGCTGCAAGCGTCGAAATATCTCCGACAACGCCGTCACCTGACGAGACGATCCGGACAACCCGCGCGCGCTCGATCCTCTCAATCGCAGCGAAGCCAGTGTTGTGCAGAATGTCGGTGGCCTTGCTGGACCAGGGCGATTGCGTCCCAATCCGAGGCCCAATCCAAACCCGCTGTCCCGAAGACAACTCGTCCCCAGCCCCCAACAACTCCGCCAAACGCTGATGGTCTACCGTGTCTTCGGCTTCCTTGCGGATAAGGAGAAGGTATAGATACGACGATTCAACGGCGACAACGTTTCCTGCCTCGGCAGGATAATTCGCGCGCAGTTTTTGCACGACGCGTTCAGCCTCAAACACCGTCAACGCCGACGGTCCGGGCAGCACGCGTACGGTCGATCCGCTAGAGGTGGGCGGAGAGATTTCTTGTGATGTGGCTTGCGACATCTTCGGTATGTTTAGCAGCGTCGTTCCGTTTTTGTTCCAGCGTGTTGAGATATTCTTCGGTGATGTCTCCGGTGACATACACTCCATCGAAGACGGACGTATCAAAATGGGTGAGGCTCGGTGCGGCGTCGGTAATAGCCTGCTTCAAATCCTCCAGGTCCTGAAAGATGAGCTCATCGGCTCCAATATTCTTTGCGAGTTGCTGCACATCGCGACCGCTGGCAATCAACTCGGAGCGCGCCGGCATATCGATCCCGTAGACATTCGGAAAGCGCACCGGGGGTGCGGCCGAACACACGTAAACCTTCTTCGCGCCCTGTTCCCGAACCATCGCGATAATCTCGCGGATCGTCGTTCCGCGAACAATAGAGTCATCCACCAGCAACACGTTCTTGCCCTGGAATGCCTGCGGAATCGGATTAAGTTTGCGCCGGATGGACTGCTTCCGCTGGGCCTGTCCGGGCATGATGAACGTCCGCCCTACATACCGATT
This sequence comes from uncultured Acidobacteriaceae bacterium, assembly GCA_963796535.1. GTDB lineage: Bacteria > Acidobacteriota > Terriglobia > Terriglobales > Acidobacteriaceae > Granulicella. The sequence goes on along the minus strand of CAWCMO010000004.1, from coordinate 43,868 downwards.
TCTCACCAGCGCATCGCGGTAGGGGATATTCAATCGAGTCGCAATCTCCTGCGCGGCCACGCGGCTCGTCGAAGGAATCGGGATCACGACATCAATGGGAAGGTGAGACCACTCGCGCTTGATCTTCTCCGCAAGCTTGGTCCCCATGTTGATGCGGCACTGATAGACCGACGCACCATCCAGGACAGAGTCCGGCCGCGCCAGGTATACAAACTCGAACAAGCAGGGAGCCTTCTCGAATGCCTGAAGGCTCTCATGCTTATAGACTGTGCCTTGCATGTCAATGAAGATCACCTCGCCCGGAGCTAGGTCGTGGTCGAGATCAAAGCCGCTCACCTGCAGCGCCACACTCTCTGAGGCGATCATGAACTCCGCCTCTTTCCCCTCGCCGCGCTTGCCAAATACCAATGGCCGAATCCCATGCAAATCCCGGAACGCCACCATGCCCACGCCGGCGATCATGGCAATCACCGCATAACCACCTTTACATCGTCGATGCACCTCTTCGACGGCTGCGAACACGTCAAACTCGTTTGGATGAACTGCGCCGCGCCGAGAAAGTGCATGCGCGAAAACATTCAGCATGACTTCGGAGTCGGAGCTGGTATTCAAGTGGCGCATGTCCGTGAGGAACAGGCTCTCGACAATCTCCGAAACGTTGGTGAGGTTCCCATTGTGCGCAAAGATGATGCCGTACGGCGAGTTCACATAGAACGGCTGCGCTTCAGCCACGGACGCGCAGCCTGCCGTCGGATAACGCACATGCCCAATTCCCATGTCACCCAACAGCCGCGCCATGTTTCCGGCCTCGAAGACGTCGGTGAGCAAGCCATTGCCCTTCTCGAGGTAGAAGCGGTCCTCAAAGCACGTGGCAATGCCCGCGGCATCCTGGCCGCGGTGCTGAAGCATCGAGAGGCTTTCGTAGATGACAGAGCTTACTGGACTACGCCCGAAGACGCCGACAATACCGCACATGGTTCCTCACTGCTTGCTTGATGCCGCACAAACTTCCTGAATCACCGCGAAGTTCACCAGCGTGGATAAACAAGCGGAAGACGTCTGCCTGCTTACATATATTTAGAGTCCGGTCCAGCCCAAAGGGTTCAAAGGAGAGGATCACAAGGCCATGCAACTACCAGTATTCAATGGAAATTGCTCTCTTTCTATCATCTCCCATCCTGATGAGGAAAATCGCGCAAGCGTGCACTGACCACGAGAAACGCAGCGAAAAGTTTCGAGGGTTGAACCGTTTAGCGAACGCGCGGGCCTAGCGCGCAGCAGCCTAGAAGTTGAACGACAAGCCACCCTGGATCGCCCGCGGAACCTGCGCCAGAATAAGCGTCTGGCCGTCCGGAGCGAGCACCGGCTGATAGCCCTGCTCCAGCAGGTTGGTCGCCTCGACCACGGCATCCAGGCCCTGCGGCAGCATGCTTCCGGACCACAGCCTCTGCCGAACATAGAAGGTCACGTAGGCCTCCTCCGGCATGACGTTGTAGGCATTCACCTGGGTCAGCGTATTCGCCGGCTGCCAGCGATATTCCGCCTTGAGCGACGTGCCGGTACGAACGATCCTTCCCCTGAGAGCCACGCTGGCTGCCGCCGCAGTCTGGGGTGTCAGGCCGGCGGCCAGATTGGTTATTACCAGGTCGCCACCGCTGCGCAGGGCGGTTCCCAGGTCAAACTCCGCCCACGCGGATAGCGCCGGCGTCAGGGTCTGCATAAACGAAGCGCTCAAACCGCGCGCGGAATATCCAGGACCACCGACCTGGAACGTTCCCGTGGTTGGATCGGCGACTGCATTCGCGAGCTGAAGCGAAGTGGCACTCATCAGGCCACTGCCTCCTATCGCTCCATACGGGAGCCTATCAATATAGGCCGAGGCGCTAATCACGCGGCTGCCCAGTTTGCGACTCACCGAGAGCTGCTGATGCATCCCGCGATCGCTGAGCGGCTTGCCATTCGCGTCCGGCACCACGGACAACGCAGGCTTCAGTTGATCGAGATCATCCGAGCTCTGCAGCTCACGGCTCGAGGCATAACGATATTCCACGACGACGTCACCGCCGGGGCGAGCGGTGAATCGCACGAATGGCTCCGCCTCCAGGCGGGTCTCCTCGAGGCGCTCGGCCGCCATCAACGTGCCCGCATCAATCAGGAACATGTCGCCCAGCGCAAACTGCTGAGTGCTCGCAAGACGCAGCAGTTGGAAGCCATCCACCGGACCTCCGTCGGTCAACTCCGGATGCGATTGGAAACTTGAGACCAGGCGCGTGCTCCCGCCCAGCATGCTCCTACGTTCATAACCTGTAATCAATGCGATGGACGGCTGCGCCGAGTACCCGCCCGTCTGCACATCCCCGACATCGGCGCGCAGCACAGCTCCATCGCCATCCTCCATCGTTCTGTCCAGAACCAGTGCCTGGTGGAGGCCGCCATCTCCAAAGGCCCCATCGCCGTTGGTCAAGATGATTCTTCCCTGCGAGGAGACACGGTGCGGCTGATCAGCGCTTGAAGAGAACGACGTACCATTCTCCGGATCCACCAGCCGCAGCAACGGCCGGGTTGCGGCCGAGCGCAGGGTCCACTTCCAGTCGTCGACCGGCTCGTCGGCCCTGCGGCGTTGCGCCGGAAGCCAATTATCGGCGTCGAACAGGTTGTTCATCGTGAGATTGACGATTGACTGCACACCCGCGCGAAGGCGAACGTCATTGCGTAACAGAGGGATAAAGAAAGCGGCGGTCGCGCGCAGCTGGTACCGGCCGGGCATTACCGTCGCCATGATGTAGCGGCCGTGATCATCGCTCACTGCGGTTAAGACGGCGCCATCGGCGCGCATCAGTTCAATGAGCGCCCCCATCTGGGGCGTACCGCGAACGTCTCGGACTGTGCCTGAGATGATCGCAGAGGTCTGAAGGGCGAACAATTGCCCAGTCCCTGCAACCATGATCAATAGCAACAAACCTGGTAAAACTCGTTTCACCGCGCTCAAACCCTCATTCGCGCGTCTACGGCTCTCCGATGGACCGCCCAGTCGGGAAGCCGGACGGCTGTCTACCTGGTGGAGGCTGCTATCGCGGTCGTGTCCTGCGTAGCTTGACTCCTCGTGCGCCGGAAGATCGGCTGAACTGCCTTCACCTGCCCAACGTTCGAACAGGCCCTTTTGCGTCTACTGCTCAGCTTGAGTTTCCGGCTACGCTTGGGTTTACTGCTCAACGATGAACGGCGCACTCTGATTGATCGTCTGCTTCAAGATCCCGTCGTTCACTTTAATGGTCACCTGATACTTGCCTGGCTCAAGGCCCGCCAGCGGCATCGTTTTTTCCAGGGTCAGCTGGTCGGCATTGGGGTTCAACTTTGAAGCCGACTCCTGCATTTCCAAAACCGACTTGTTCGTCGCCATATTGAGAATCTGGTACTCAATCGTGGCGTCATTGCGCTTGTTCTCGCCAATGCCCAAATTATAAACCTGCATCCAGAAGTTCAAGTTCTGCGCCCTGTGGAAGGTCACAGGGGCCGCAAACGTCGGTGGCACCCGTGGCACAACCTTCGTGTTTCCAATCACAAAGCTTCCGGCACCAACGTCCTTCGATGGCACCCTTGACATCTCTCCCGCCAGGATGAGCGAAGAGGAAGCCAGCCGGTCATCATCGAACTCGGGCACATCCACGCTCCGTCTCCATGCGCCCATGTGGTCCGGATTGTTTACATCCTTGATGGCAATCTCCAGCTTGTAGCGTCCCGGGGGCAACGGAATGGCGTTCCAGTAGACGGACATGTTGTTCTTGGTGCGCTGCAGGAGATCACTGGGCGTTTCAACCTTCACCGTGTCTTCAAACGTGTACACGATGCGGTGGGTAATGGTGCTCACGCGGCCCAGGATATTGACCGTTCCGACCGAGTCGCCTTCCTTGGTGTTGTACGTGATATCGCCGTTACGAATCTGCAGCGTGACAGGAACCATGACCGTCTCATTGGTCAGCTTCACGTAATCCGTGCGTACATCAAAGAGGAACGGTGGACCGGAGAGCACCTTCGAGGTGGCCAGGAAATCGTCCAGATCCGCGAACTTAACCGGCGGTGGTGCAAATAGCTTGGCGAAGGTATCGAGCCGGTCGAACTCCTTGCTCTGCTGCGAAGAAGACATGGGACCGTTGCCGAGCTGCTCCAGGCCGCCGCCTGAGAAGCGATCCGCCTTCTTGGCCTGCCCCATCTCTTCGTACTGCGTCAACCCCGCCCCAGGCGTATGTTTCAGCGCATCCTTCTCGGAACGGTCGATGGTTGCGTGAAACTCGCCGCACATGCAGGTGTCCACAAATTCAATGTCGATGTTATCGCCAATACCCTCGAGATAGCGGTAATGCCACACCTCGAAGGGGAAGGTCGAGGTCTCGCCGCCGCCTTCATCCATGGGACGCTCGTAGCTTCCGCCCGACGGGTGGGAGTCGATGCTGTCCGGCTTTCCGTAGGCGATATAAATGTGCCCACGGTCTGTCATCCAGCCAGGTTGACCGGCCGCGAAATGCTCGTTCGCATACGCGATGCGCGCATAAAACTCATCGCGATACTCGTTATCGTTGGAATCAGGATTCGGATTGCGGCGTTGCCAGAACTGCTCGATGAACGCGTCCCGCTCTTCGTCGTTGGAGAGGCTCTTAAAGGTCTTGGCTTCCTGGTCGGTGATGATCCACCGAACATCCTCATCCAGCCATTTCTTGTACTGCCCCTTCAACTCGATCTTGGTGGCCTTCAGGCGGTCGCGTTCCTCGCGGTCGCTCAAACGGCGCTTCAATGGGTCGGGCTTCTCCGCCACCGGAGGAGTCTTGGTCACGCTGCCGGTATCCGGGGTGGATTGGGTCGCCTGTGCCGGAGTGGCATTCGAAGGCGAAGTTTGCCCCATCACACGCGCGCCGGTGCAAGACAGCACCACAAGCGCCATTCCTGGGACTAAAAAGCGCGACAAAAACATTTTCATTGGGTGTGGCCCTGCTCCTGTTTCCTTAGACCCTTTATTCTAGTCTTGGTAAGCCGCCCGCACAAGGCTCCATGCAACCCACTGATATCATCAGGTCATCGAAGGAGTTTTTCTAGCCGCTTGACCGCAACTGTCCATCTAGGCCTCTATTTTGGTGTCCAAAGCAACTGTTTCCAATGCTATGGAACCGATCGCAGCCTGCCTGCGTATCCCCCTTCGTTGAATCCAACAGCGGATCCGTGTCTTGTCGACTGGACGCCCTCCGCAAGAGAAAGCGTCCATGACCGGTAAGAAGATTCTGCTGATCGTCGTCATCCTGCTCGTAGTAGCCGGTGTAATCGTCGGAACGGTGCTGCACAACCGCTCGGACGTGCCCGCCGTGACCACTGCCAAGGCCGTTCACGGAGACCTTGTCTCCACCGTCAGTGGCACCGGCCAGATCAAGCCGAAGACCATTGTGAACGTCGGCGCAACCTCCTTTGGGCGCATCACGCACCTCTACGTCAAAGAGGGCGACCACGTGACTAAGGGCCAACTGCTCGCCACCGTTGAAAGCGAGCAGCCCGCCAGCGCCGTTGCCGCTCAGCAGGCCACCATCGCGTCCTCGCGCACCAACGTCGATTCGTACATTGCCGCAGAAAAGACTGCAGAAGCCAACGTCGAACAGGCGCAGGCCGATCTCGAGCAGAAGAAGTTTGACTACCAGCGCGCCCAGGCCCTCTATAAGGACAACCTCATCGCCAAGCAGGATTTCGACGCGAAGAAGGCGGCCTACGATGTCGATGTCGCTACCCTCGCCCAGCGAAAGGCGGCCGTGGCGCAGGCCGGTGCACAGACCGCTTCCGCCCGCAGCCAGGTGCAGCAAAACACTGCCACGCTGAAAGGGGACACGTACTCGCTCGGCCTCACCCGCAGCATTGCTCCCTTCGATGGCCTGGTCACCAACATCCCCGTTCGCGAGGGCGAGACTGTCATCATCGGCATTCAGAGCTCCGCGGGATCAACCTTGATGACCCTCGCCGACATGTCCACCATCACCGCCGAAGTCAAGGTGGATGAGACAGACATCGTCAATGTTGCTCTCGGCCAGACCGCGACCGTCACCATTGATGCCTTCCCTGGCCAGACATTTGCCGGCAAGGTGACCGAAGTCGGCGATCAGGCCCTGCTGCGCACCACCGGCCTCGCTACCTCGCAGTCGACCACTGGCACCGAAGAAGCCAAGGACTTCAAGGTCGTCGTCACCCTCGACCCAACCAAGGTCGACCTCCGCCCCGGCCTCTCCTGCACCGCCAAGATCACAACCGCGCACAAGCCGGACACCCTCACCATCCCCATTCAGGCGCTGGTGATGCGTGATCCTGCCGAGGAAGCCTCCCTCTTCAAGAATCACGGCAAGGCATCCACCTCCGCGACTCCCGCGGCTCCAGGTAAGCAGTCAGACCTCGTGCAGGGCGTCTACCTGGTTGCCAAGGACAACAACCGCCTCCGCGTCCGCTTCGTGCCTGTAACAACGGGCATCACCGGCACCACCGACATCGAAGTCCTCAGCGGCCTCAAGCAGGACGACGAGATCGTTACCGGCCACTACAAGATCCTGCGCACTCTCAAGAGCGGTATCGCTGTGAAACGCGACAATTCCATCACGCCTGTCGCGGTTACGGACGACAGTTCCAGCTAATGTTTCTTCCATTGTTTTCACGGAGACACCTATGACCATCGACACTTCCGAAGTCATCGCGCCCGAACAGAACCGCATCGGGGCCAACGCCGACGGCCCTCACCCCGGGGATGTGATCGTCACCGACAATCTCTGGAAGACCTACGAGATGGGAGATCAGCAGGTCCACGCTCTGCGGGGCGTCGACATTCGGATCCGCCACAACGAGTACGTGGCGATCATGGGCCCGTCCGGCTCCGGCAAATCCACGCTGATGAATTTGATTGGCTGCCTCGACTCGCCCACCGAAGGCCGTTACTGGCTCAACGGCCACGACGTCTCCGAGCTCAACGACGACGAGCTAGCCCGCATCCGCAACAAAGAAATTGGCTTCGTCTTCCAGACCTTCAACCTGCTCGCCCGCGCCACCGCCCTGCACAACGTGGAACTGCCCTTGATCTACAACGGCACCCCCGCCGCCGAACGCATTGCCCGCGCGAAGTTTGTGCTGGAGTCGGTCAACCTGGGCGAGCGCATGAATCACAAGCCGAACGAACTCTCCGGCGGTCAGCGCCAGCGCGTTGCCATTGCTCGTGCCCTGGTGAATAAGCCCTCCATCATCCTCGCCGACGAGCCCACGGGCAATCTTGATTCCAAAACCTCGGTCGAGATCATGGCGCTCTTCGATGACCTCCACGCCCAGGGCAACACGATCGTCCTCGTGACCCACGAGCCCGATATCGCTGACTACGCTCACCGCGTGATCTCGATTCGCGACGGCTCGGTGGAGTCGGATGGACCGAGCGCCCGTACACGTAACGCCGAGCATGCAATTTCAGCAACTCGCCACGCCGCCGAGCATTCCCACTGACCACCCTGTGTTCGATGGGAACACCTGATCCTCAGCGATCGCTCAACCTGATCAATCGATCGAACGTTCTTCCGCGTCCGCGAATCACCCTGGTCAGCCCCAGCAAAGCTTCCCTGCTCACTGTCGGGACGGCCCGGCATCTAAACTAGGAGTATGGATAAGCGCGTCCGATCTTTGCTGCTGCCCCTTCTCTTCCTCTTCTGCTGCAAACTGGGCTACGCCGCTGATTCGCGCTTCGATCTGATTGGACCCAAGATTGACGTCCGCGTCACTCGCGACGGCCAAACGCTTCCCATAGCCGATGTTCCCAACCTGCAGCCCGGCGATAAGCTCTGGATCCGCCCGGATCTTCCCGTCTCCCAATCGGTCAAGTACCTGTTGATTTGCGCCTTCCTGCGCGGCAACACGAACCCCCCTCCGGAAGACTGGTTCTTCCGTATTGAGACCTGGGACCCCAAGGTTCGCGATGAAGGGGCGTATGTCACCGTGCCTGCCGACGCCCAGCAGGCTGTGATGTTCCTCGCGCCAGAGACGGGAGGCGACTTCAAGACCCTGAAGTCCGCAGTGCGTGGCCGTCCCGGAGCCTTCGTTCGAGCTTCCCAGGATCTTATTGAGGCCGGCTTCGAGGAAGCTCGCATCGAGAAGTACATCGCCTCCATCCGCCGCGTACCGCCAGCGGACCCTACCCTCCTGGCAAAACACTCCGACCTGCTCGCTCGCACCCTCGCCCTTAAGCCAAATGAAGCCTGCTTCAAGCAGCCAGTCGACACCCAGTTCACCTGCCTTACCCAGACCGGATCACAGATTGTTCTCGACGACGGAAACGGCCAGACCCTCTCGAATGTGCTCAACGGTCCCACCTCCGACCTCATCTCCCAGGCAAGCTACACCGCGGCGGCCGGTGGTGGCCTTTACTCGGCATACGTGGGCGCCATCGTCGACGTCGTTCGCATCATGAGCAATCTGCATACGGCTCAGTATCAGTACATCCCCGCCATCAGCTTCCCGCAGGACGACGCCATGAATCTGCGTCTGAATACGCCGCCGTCCTTCCACAACCCAAAGTCTGTTCTGGTGATCGCGCTCCCAGCGGTGCAGTCCGTCGTTACACCGCCTCTGCGTCCGGCTGACCCCAATGAGGTCACCTGCCTGATCAAACCATCCGTCGTCCTTCCCATCGAAGGCGCGCCGCTGGTCTTCTCCACAGACTTTGCCCACGACCTCGTCCTGCATCTCAATACCCCTCCCGGCGCGCCGTCCGAGCCGGACATCCCTCTCGCCCCGGACGCCTACTATGGCGGCCTCGTGTTGCAGAAGGATCAGGAACACCACATTCCACTGCATGACGCCAAACCGCTGCAGGCAGCCGCCGCAGCCCGCGCAGAGCCCAATCCCTTCGCGGATCCCAAACTGGCTCCTCACCCGACCGAACCGCCGCCCAAGCCTCAACCGAAGCCTACGCTACTCACCGGCGTCATCACGGGCCGTTGGGGCTTTGACAGCTTCACCGGACCCACGGTCCAGCTGCAGCAACTTCCCGGCACTGACTGGCACGTCGTCTCGCCTGCGGAGGCAGCCAAAGAGTCTACCTCCGAACTCATCGCCGGCCACACCGCGACGCTTCTGCTGAACTCAACCGGCTCCGCCTGCGTTCACACCGTCACCGCAGATCCTGAAGGGGAAAACCCGTTTCCCGTTCCCTTCAAGCCGGAGCCAAAACCTGATCACCCCAACCTCCTGGCGCTCACCCTGCCGCTCGAGCATGACCTGACCCCGGGCGACCTGCACCTCGCCATCCAGCAGTACGACCAGCCCAAGCCCGACCAACTCTCAGCACGCACCTTCTCCGAACCCGCTACCGTCACCGCGGTCGAACTCCACGCCGGCGACAAGACCCTCGTCGTCACCGGCACGCGACTTGGCCAGATCGAAAAGATCCACCTCGGCGATCTCGTCTTCACCCCCGCACCCGATGCCTCCTACGACACGCAGCCTCCCGACTCGGCCGCGGCCGGAACCCTTCACTTCGATCTGCGCGCCAACGCGCCTGTCCCACCCACCCACGTCGGGGAAAAGCTGACTGCATCCATCGCACTCCGCGACGGGCGAATCGTCTCGGTGCCATTGGTCGTCTCTGCGCCACGCCCAGTCATCACGCTGCTAAGTAAGTCGTCCATGCCCGACTCGAAGACTTCCAACATCAACCTCTCGAATCCGGACGATCTTCCTCTCTCGTCGCTGTTCACCTTCACGCTCAAGAGCCCGGACCGCTTCCCACGCAATGGACAGGTCGAGATTGAGACGCTGGACGGAACCCTGCGCGCCGTTCTTACCCTTGCGCCCTCCGGCGGTCTGCTCCTGCAGGACCCCCACACCATCGTGGCCACGTTGGATCCGCTGCGGTCGTTTGGCCCCAGCGCCTTCGGTGCCCTGCGTATGCGCGCGATCTATCCTGTCGCAGCCACCCGCCACGGCGAGCATCACCCCTCCGAAGCGCCTACCGAAGCCGGCACTGCGGCGGCAATCACCGACATCGACACAGAAGATCCTGCGTCCCCCGCAAGCGATTGGCTGCCGCTGGTAACCCTGGTGCGTATCCCCACGCTCTCCCAAATCCAATGTCCGGCAGACGTAACCCAGTCCTGCACGATCACGGGCTTCAACTTATTTCTTCTCCAGGCAGTCTCGGCCAATCCAGACTTCTCCGATGCGGTCACGGTTCCTGATGGCTACACCGGCACCACCCTTTCCATCCCTCACGCGACGGCTGCAACGATCTTTTTCAAACTTCGCGACGACCCCGCCAGCATCGAATCAGCCGTTCTCCCGACGCCTGCGTCCCCCGCAACCCACACCCATCACGCCGCCCATAGCACCCACGGCGACACCGAGCCGTCCAGCCAGGAGACCGTCCCGGACACGAACAACCCGACTCCTGCCCCGACCACCGTGCCAGCTCCAGCGCCCCAAAAGCGAGGGAGCCCGACGCCACCGGCGCCGAGCTCTCCTTCCACGACTCCCCCCACCGACCTCTGATTCAGCAGGGTTGGGGCTCACCCAATTGCGGCTTACAAGTTCGAATCAATCAACGGCGCCTGTTCGGAAGCTGGCAGCTTCTGCACCTTACTGTGCTTGACGCTGTAGGTGAAATAAATCACCAACCCCACAAGCAGCCACCCGATGACCACGATCTTGGTCAACGACGGCAATGTCCAGATAAGATAAGCGGCGCTCAGGATCCCCAGAATCGGCACCAGCGGAACCAGCGGCGTCTTGAACGGCCGATGCAGGCTCGGATTCCGTCGCCGCAAGATCCAGACTCCTGCGCATACGATGCCGAACGCCAGCAGCGTGCCCATGTTCACCAGCTCGCTCAGCTTATCGATTGGCAGCAGCGCCGGCATGAACGCCACGATCAACCCGACCACGATGTTCGAGATCCACGGTGTCCGGAACTTCGGGTGAATGGCGCTCGCCCACTTCCACAGCAGGCCGTCCTTCGACATCGAAAAGAACACCCGCGACTGGCCGAGCAGCATTACCAGCATCACGGTGCCAAGACCAAACACCGCGCCAATCTTCACCAGGATCGATCCCCACCGCACGCCAGTCGCATCGATACCCACCGCGACCGGGTCAGCAACGTTCAGCGCATGGTAGTTGACCAGTCCGGTCAGAACGCCAGACACCAGGATGTAGAGGATTGTGCAGATCACTAGCGATCCAAGAATGCCGATCGGCATATCGCGCTGCGGATTCTTTGCCTCCTGCGCTGCCGTCGACACCGCGTCGAAGCCAATGTACGCAAAAAATATCGAAGCAGCGCCCGCCGTTATGCCCCCGATACCAAACGCTCCCGGCCCCTGGCTCGGCGGAATGAACGGATGCCAGTTGGCCTTCGCAACCTCCGGATGATGCAAGATGAAACCGATGCCCAGCACCAGGAACACTCCCACCACAAACAGCTTCACAATCACAATCGCTGTGTTGAGGTTGGCCGATTCTTCAATCCCGATCACCAACACCGCCGTGATCGCGAGAATCGCCAAAAAGGCCACCAGGTTGAATACGCCCGTCACATGCGGCAACCCAGCCGCGCTGATGCCAGGTGGCAACGAAGCGACCGGCTGCCATCGATCTTGATACAGGCACAGAATATTGCCCGGAGTCGTCGTCAACTGCGGCGGGATATGAATGTGGAAGTCCTGCAGCAAACCCACCAGGTAGCCGCTCCATCCGGATGCCACCGTCGCCGCGCCAAACGCATACTCGAGCACCAGGTCCCAGCCGATGATCCACGCCACAAACTCGCCCAGCGTTGCATAGCCGTACGTATAGGCCGATCCTGCAATCGGTATCAGCGAAGCGAACTCGGCGTAGCAAAGCCCCGCAAAGGCGCACGTGATCCCCGCGACGACAAAGCTCAGCACCACGGCCGGCCCGGCATGCTTCGCAGCCGCCTGTCCCGTTAGCACAAAAATGCCCGCGCCAATGATCGCGCCGATACCTAACGTGATCAGGTTCAGCGGGCCAAGCACCCGTTTCAGCCCGGTCGCGCCTTCATTCTCGGCTTCCTTCAACAACATGGAAAGCGGCTTGATCGCCAGCAGATTCGCCATTCGTTTTCGTTCTCCCAAATCCAAAAGTCTTAATTCGTTACCACTTACTCGACGGCCCGCTCCACATTGCTTCGTCTCGTCCACACCCAATACACCGGCACGCCCAGCAGCACCAGAATCAACCCTGGCCACGTGTATTGCGGCTTATATCGCAACAGTACACCACAAATCCATATCGCCATCACGATATACAGCGCCGGCAACACCGGATACCCAATCGCCTTGTACGGCCTTGGAGCCTCCGGCCGCGTCCTGCGCAGCACAAACAAGCCACCAATCGTCAGCACATAAAACACCAGCACCGCAAAGATCACATAGTCCAGCAGATTCCCATACTGCCCACTCAAGCACAGCAGGCAGGCCCACACGCATTGCATCCACAACGAGTTCACTGGCGTCTTCGTTTTCTCATCGAGCTTTCCCACTGACTTGAAAAACAACCCGTCCTGGCTCATCGCGTAGTAAACCCGCGCCCCCGCCAGCAGCAACCCATTCACGCAACCGAAGGTGCTCACAAGAATGGCCGCCGCCATCAACTTCGCACCGAGCCCCGCAAATGCCGTCTGCATCACCGCCGTCGCTACCCTGTCCTGCGGGGCGTTCTGGATCGCCGCCAACGGCAGCACGCTCAGATACACAAAATTGCACGCGATATATAGCAGCAACACAACGCCTGTTCCCAACGCCAGGCTGAGAGGCAAGTTTCGCTTCGGATTCTTAATCTCTCCCGCGGTAAACGTCACGTTATTCCACGCATCGCTCGAAAACAGCGAACCCACCTGCACAATGGCAAGGACGACTGCGACGTTCAACGCGATCTCGCCCAGGCTCGCGCGGGGCCACTCGCCATGGCCGACCCACTCACCATGATGACTAAGCATTCCCTGCAATTTCCAGGGCCCCAACGACCAGAAATTGCGACCGAAGTTCGCCGCCATCGCCGCAGCATTCCTCGCCACCAACCCCACCGCCACAATTCCCAGCAGCGCCAACACCTTCGCGCTGGTGAACACATTCTGGATCGCCGCACCCAGCTTCACGCCTCGCGTGTTCGTCCACGTGAGCAGCACAATGATGGCGATCGCCGCCAGGTTCGCCGTGCTCAGTCCAATGTTCCCGCTCCCCACATGCCAGATCCAATGGGTCTGGCTGACGCTCGGAAAGAACACGCCCAGAAACTTCCCAAACGCCACGCCGACGGCTGCGATCGTCCCTGTCTGGATGACCAGGAACAGCGTCCACCCATAGAGAAATCCCCAGATCGGCCCCAGTGACTCGCGCAGATACACATACTGGCCGCCGGCCTTCGGCATCATCGCCGCCAGCTCTCCATAGCTCAGAGCCCCAATGATCGTCATCATCGCCGTCACCAGCCACGCTGCAATCAACAGCGCCGGCGACCCCAGCACACGGCTCATATCCGCCGGGACAATAAAGATGCCCGACCCGATCATCGAGCCCATCACAATCGCGGTCGCCGAAAACAGCCCCATCCCCTGCACAAACTTCGGCGCAGAGGCGGTAGCGACATTTGTAGGAGAAGAGGTCTGTTGCGGAATCACGTTCCCCAACCTTATCGCAAACACGAAACAAAGCGCCACTGAGCGCTTCCAGCCAAGCCAGACTTCAAACCCGCCGTGCCTATCTCAAACCTTCCAGAAAACCCTTCGCCGTCTTCCCCCGCCGCTCGCCCGTACTCACCAGCCCGCTAATCACCGCCACTGAATCCGCGCCCGCATCGATGACGCTCTGCGCATTCTCCACCGTAATTCCACCAATGGCCACCAGCGGCTTTCGCGTGAGTGCGCGCGCACGCCGCACACCCTCCAACCCCACCACCGGCTCCGTATCCGCCTTTGTCGCCGTCGCAAATACCGGCCCGATCGCCACATAGTCCGCCGCACCAGCATCGGCCGCCACGATCTGCGCCTCGGTATGCGTAGACACCCCAATCAACTTTCCTTCACCCACCATCTTCCGCGCATCTTCCGGCAAGAGATCCCCATGCCCCACATGCACCCCCCATCCAGTCAGGAGCGCCAGGTCCGCGCGATCGTTCATCACCAACACCGAGTCCTCGACCCCGCCAAATACCTGCGAAATTTCCTCCGCACCACGAAGAACCTGCTGCGGACTTCCGCCCTTATCCCGGTACTGAAGCAACCGCACCCCTGCATCCCGCAGCTCCCGCGCAAACTCCCCAACACTCATCCCACGCGCATCCAGCGTTCCCCGGTCAACAATCGCATACAGCCTCGGCAACTTCCTCACACCGCACCTCTACAGCAAGGCTATCCTGTCACCATGCATCTCACCATCCACGTCATTGAAGAAGACAATCCCGCAGAACGCGAAGCCATCCTCGACCGCCTCATCGAGTACAACCTCAAGTCCGCGCCCGACCCCGACTACCGTCTCCTCGGCCTGCTCCTCAAGGACGAACACGGCACCACCATCGGCGGTCTCTGGGGCCGCTCCGCCTATGAGTGGCTCTTCGTCGAGCTCCTCTTCGTCCCCGAACATCTCCGTGGAACAGGCACCGGAACGCGCCTCATGCAGCAAGCCGAAGGCATTGCCCGCCATCGCAACTGCACCGGCGTATGGCTTGACACGTTCGCCTTCCAGGCCCTCGGCTTCTACCAGAAACTCGGCTACACCATCTTCGGTGAACTGAAGGACCACCCGCGCGGCATCTCGCAATACTGGCTCCAGAAGCGGGTCGTACCCCCACCCACCTCCTAACCTTCACTAGCGCCAAGCGCCTCTCGCTGGACGCGCAGTCCCTAAGCCTTCAGCTTCTCCCGCTCCAGGAACCGCTCCATGAACTTCGTATCGAAATTTCCCGAGCGAAATTCTTCATCCGCAAAGATTCGCTGATGTAGCGGAATCGACGTATGAATCCCCTGCACCACAAATTGACTCAGAGCCCGCTGCATCTTGTTCATGGCCTCTTCGCGGTCCTTGCCATGGCAAACCAACTTCGCAATCAGCGAGTCATAATACTGCGGCACCACGCCCTCGGCATATTGCGCTGTATCGACGCGCACCCCATTGCCACCCGGCAGGTTGAAGACCGTAATCTTGCCCGGGCTCGGGAAGAACTTCTCTGGATGCTCGGCATTGATGCGGCACTCAATCGCGTGTCCGATCATCTTCGGCTGCTCCGGCACAATGGCCCCCAGCTTTTCTCCCGCTGCAATTCGTAGCTGGGCCTTCACCAGGTCCACACCCGTGACCATCTCGGTCACGCAGTGCTCCACCTGAATCCGGGTGTTCATCTCGATGAAGTAGATCGAGCCATCCTCATCCATCAGGAACTCAATCGTTCCGGCATTCCAGTAACCAATATCCTTTAGCGACCGCCGGATGACCTTGCCCATCTCCTCGCGCTGCTTCGGCGTAATCGCCAGGCTCGGCGCCTCTTCAATCAGCTTCTGATGACGCCGCTGGATGGAGCACTCGCGCTCACCCAGGCTCATCACATTGCCATGCTCATCGGCCAGCACCTGGAACTCAATATGCCGCGGCCGCTCAATGAACTTCTCCATGTAGAGAGCGCCATTGGAGAATGCATTCAACGCCTCATGCGATGCACTCTGAAACAGCGCCGGCAACTCTTCCTTGCTGCGGACAATCCGCATGCCGCGTCCGCCGCCACCTGCAACTGCCTTCAACATCACGGGATAGCCGACGCTCTTTGCCCACTCCAGCGCCGCATCGACGTCCTCAATGGCGCCATCACTGCCAGGCAGAATCGGCACCTTGGCCTTCTTCATCGTCTGCCGCGCCGTGGCCTTCTCGCCCATGATCCGCGTCACTTCCGGGGGTGGTCCAATGAACTTGATATTCGACGCGCGGCAAACCTCGGCGAAGTTCGCGTTCTCGCTCAGCATCCCGTAACCCGGATGAATCGCGTCCGCGCCAACAATCTCCGCAGCCGAGATCACCGCCGGCACATTCAGATAGCTGTCCTTCGACGGCGGCGGCCCGATGCAAACCGCCTCATCTGCAAATCGCACATGCAGACTGTTGCGGTCGGCTTCCGAGTACACCGCAACCGTGCGAATTCCCATCTCCTTGCATGCGCTGATCACGCGCAGTGCAATCTCCCCGCGATTGGCAATCAATACCTTACGAAACATGCTTTGCCCTTGCTCTTCTTCCAGAAATCGGATGTCGACGGTGACGCCGTCAGCTACTTGACTGCGAACAGCGGCTGCCCATACTCCACAGGCTGCTCTCGCTTTACGAACACGTGCACAATTTTTCCGGCAGCGTCGCTTTCGATCTCGTTCATCAGCTTCATCGCCTCAACGATGCAGAGCACCTTGCCCACCGCAACCGTATCGCCAACCTGCACAAACGACGGCGAGTCCGGGGACGGAGAGTCATAGAAGGTGCCTACAATCGGCGACTTCACAATGTGTGCGCCGGCCCATGGATCAGCTTCGGCCGCAGGAGCCTCAGGTGCTGCCGCTGCCGCCGCGATGCTGACCGGCGCTGCTGCGACTGCTGGAGCTGCTGCGGGCGCACTGCCCTTCGCCGCGGTCAGCAACGCCGCCATCTGCGCCGGATCGATTCCCGGTGCAGCGACAGGGGTCTCGCCCGCAAAACGCAGCCCCACCTTCAGATCCGGCCGCTCCATCTCAAACTCGGCAATCCCATTGGCCTTGAGAAACTCGACCAACTCCTTCAACTCGCGCAAATCGTTACCTTCCGTACCAGCCATACGTTCCAACTCCTGGATAATTCGTCTTCCTAACTCTCAATTCAGCCTTACAACTCGATCCAATCCTTCGGACTGGCGACCGTCAGCACTTCGTGGCCGCTCCTGGTTACCAGCACCATGTCCTCGATGCGCACCCCAAAGGCCTTCCCAACCGGACGCCCCCCTTTGGTGCGAGAGCCAGGCCGCTGATTCCTCAACACAGCCCCACTAGAAAGATACGCCCCCGGCTCAATCGTAACCACCATGCCCGGCTCCAAAACCTGTTCCTGTTTCGCTGCAATCCTTGGTCCTTCATGAATCTCCAGCCCAACGCCATGCCCTGTTGAGTGAGAGAACTCCTTCTCCAACCCGGCCTTCCGCAACACCGAACGCGCAGCCTCATCGACGTCGCCACACCGAACCCCAGGCGAAACTGCCGCAATCGCTGCCTGCTGGGCTTCCAGCACCGAATGATACACGTCCCACTCGCGCTCGCTGGGCCGACCAAGGTGCACGGTCCTCGTCATGTCTGAACAGTAACCGTGCAGCAGGACGCCAAAATCCAGCGTCACAAAGCCCTGCGTAGGGAGCTTGGCCGCGGTAGCCCGTCCATGCGGTAACGCCGAGCGCTCTCCGCTGGCCACAATCGTCTCGAAGCTCATGGCCTCAACACCCGCCAGCCGCGCCATGAACTCCAGCTCCGCGGCCACCTGGTTCTCTTCAACGCCCGGAACCAAATACTGCAACACCGCGCTGAACAAACCGCACCCAACCGCAGCCGCCTTGCGCATGCGCTCGATTTCGTCGTTGTCTTTCACCTCGCGAATCCGTGCCACCAACCCGCCGGTAGCTGCAAAAAAACTTCTCCTCGCCGGCGCCGGCAGCGACTTCTTCATCGACTCGAGTGCAGCCACGCTCGTCTGTCCCGCATCGAACGCGCACTTTTTGACGCCCGCGGCCGCCAGCCACTCCACCGCCTGCACGCCTGGCAATCGCTTGTCGATCATCAACCGCAGCCCTTCGACCTCAGCCCTGGCTTGCGTTGTATATCGCCCATCTGTAAACAGCGCAGCCCGTCCACCGGCCAGCGCGACCGCTCCATTGGAGCCGGTAAATCCGCTCAGATAGCGAACATCCGGCGCATGCGTTACCAGCAGGGCCTCCGCTCCAGCCTCCACCGCAGCCTGCATCGCCTGCTTCCGTCTTGCCCTTTCGCGCATCCCTCCATTTTACCCGCGGCTCGCATCCTTCACACAGGCGATGCTTTAGTCGTTACCCTCAACGCGTCTTGCCGCTATCATGGTGTATGCATCGAGGTTCGACCCCCAACGGCCAGCCAGGCTCCCATCACCTCACGCGCCGCGGCTTCCTTGGTGCTACCCTCGCAGCTGCAGGCCTCGGCGTCGCCGTCTACTCCGGAACCCACGCCCGCCACGAGTTCGAAATCACCCGTCTCACCATCCCTATCCGGGATCTCCCCGACGGCTTTCAGAACTTCCGCATCGTCCAGCTGAGCGATATTCACCTGGAGGAGTTCACCGAACCCTACTTCCTCGAACAGATGGTGGCCCAGATCAACGCCATGGCCCCAGACCTCGTCCTGGTCACCGGCGATTTCGTCAGCCGCGGCCCACTTTCCCTCGCGGCCTCCTGGCGGGCCGCCGGCGTAGCTGCCGAGATCCTCTCTACCCTCAAGGCTCCGCAGCGCTTCGGCATCCTCGGCAACCACGACGTCAATGTGGGCGCCGATCACGTCATTCGCCCCCTCGAGGCCCATGGCACCCCCATCCTGGTCGACAGCTATTTCCCGCTCGAGCGTGGCCGCGACGTGATCTGGCTATGCGGCGCCAACGACGCCGGAACCCGCGTCCCCGATCTGAACTTTGCAATCCCACCCAACCCTCGCGCACCTGTCATCTTCATGTGCCATGAGCCGGACTATGTCGAGAACGTCGTCCTCCACCCCCGCTTCCCGCTCATCGACCTCATGCTCTCAGGCCACTCCCACGGCGGCCAGATCCGCCTCCCCATCCTCGGCCCGCTGATTCTGCCACCCATGGGTCAGAAGTACGTCGAGGGCATGTTCCAGTTCGATCACCTGCAGCTCTACGTGAATCGAGGTATTGGCACAGTGGGGCTTCCCTTCCGCCTCAACTGCCCGGCGGAACTAACTCACTTCACCTTGGTAAAAGCCCCGGAGTCCGAATCAGAGCTGAAGCTCAAGCCCAAACGCCCTACCGCGCGCTAGCCGCAGGCTTCTTCTTCCCCGGCTCAACCGCCGCGCCCTTCGGCGCAACCCCACTCTTCACATCCATCCAGTTGTCCAACAGGCTCTTGCGAAACCGCCACCGGTTCCCCAACTTGAACGCCGGCACAAACCCCTCAGACGCATACCGGTACAGCGTGTCCCCGCTAATGCCGAGGTAGTCCGCGGCCTGGCGAATGTCCATCACCTCGCGGAGCGCCAGTTGTCCTTGCGTTGTTCCTGCTGCCATGAACGTCTCCAGTCGTCCGTAAATCTTCCGGTATCTCCTGCGTATCCCTTGTTCTACCTGCTTTTCCACAGGCAGACAACATCTTTGTAGAGCGTTCCGAAAGTCTCGCCACTCTTAACCAAGTAGTACATGGCTTCCATAGCCGCAGACCCACCTCGTCCTTTCCTGTAAATGATTGATAGCAAACGGGAATCATCCTCGTCTCTGCTGGGGAGCATTCGAGAAGTGGGCCTCGTCCTACTCGCTCGGATCGGGAGACTTGATGCTCTTCTTCGGCTCCCACTTCTTCCGCACAGGCGCCGCGCCAGCCGTGTCTCCCAGTCCAGCCTCACTCGACGGATCTCCGGGCAGACCGGAAACGGGCTCAACTGCCGCCGTCTCAGCGACCTGCGGCGTGCTCGCGGGAGCCCCAGTCGATGAACCCGCGACCTTCGGCGTCCACTTCTTGCGCACCACGGTGGGCACCACCATCTCCGGCGTATCGGTAGCCGTAGCAGTATTTGCGTCACGCTCGATGACCGGCTCTCCCACTATCGCGGCCACCTGGACCGGCGCATCAATCTCCGGTCCAGCGGCAGCGGCCTTGGGAGTCCACTTCTTCCGCGCAACAACGGGCACCGCAACGTCGGGCGTCTCCGCTCCTGTCGCAGCATCTGCTGCAAGCTCAACCGCCGGCTCAACCCCCCGAGCTTCCCCTCTCGCCACAACCTCCACCGGTTCCTCAATCGCCGCAGCGACCACCCTCGACTCAACGGGACTCTGCGCCACGATCTCACCCGCCCGCCGGAGCACGCTCTCCAGCATCAACTCCGCCACATCCTTCACCGCAATCCCGCCACCCTCATCTTTTCCCGGTGTGCTCTCGAGCATGCTCTTGCAAAACGGACATCCCACCGCCAGCACCTTGTTCTCCCCGTGCCCCTCCAACCGTCCCTCCGCCTCGCGATAACGGTTGTCCGAAACCCTCTCAGTTCCAGCTTCTTCTTCCTTCCAGAACTGCGCCCCACCCGCCCCGCAGCAAAACGAGTTCTCCCGCTTCCGCTCCAGCTCTACAAAATCATTGGTCAGCACCTTCAGCACATTCCGCGGCGCGTCATACACCCCGCTATGCCGCCCAAGGTAGCAAGGGTCGTGATACGTAACCGACGACTCGGTAGCCTCCACCTCCAACCTCCCGTCGGCCACCAGCGACTCCAAATACTCGGTGTGGTGCACCACCTTGAAGTCCCCGCCAATCTGCTTGTACTCCTTGCCAATCGTGTTCATGCAATGCGGACAAGTCGCCACAATCAGCTTCGGCCGCACCGCCGTCAGCGTCGCCACATTCCCGTCCGCGAGCTGCCGATACAAATACTCATTCCCCGCCCGCCGCGCCGTGTCTCCCGTGCAGCACTCCTTCTTCCCCAGCACCGCAAAGTTCACCCTCGCACGAGTCAGCAACTGCACAAACGCCCGCGCGGTCTTCTGCGACTGCGGATCATAACTAGCCGCGCACCCTACCCAATACAGAACATCCGGCTCAGGATTCTCCTCGATCGTCGGCACCACCAACCCGTCCGCCCACTCGAGGCGCTTATCCTGCCCAATCCCCCACGGATTGTTCGCCCGCTCCATCCCCCGAAACGCCGTCTGCAACTGCGCGGGAAACTCGCCCTCCATCATCACCTGCTGCCGCCGTATGTCGATGATGTCCAGCATCTGCTCATTCTGCGTCGGACAAACCTCCATGCAAGCCCCACACGTCGTGCAAGCCCACGCCGCCTCCGCCGACAGCGCAAACTGCAGCAGCGGCCGCGGACTCTCCCCACCCCCCTCAAACCCAGCACCCGCCCGCGCCAGCGAGTTCAACTCCATCCGCTTATTGATCTCCAGCGCCGCCGGACTCAGCGACTTCCCCGTAACAGACGCCGGACAAACATCCTGGCACCGGTTGCACTGGATACACGCATAAGCATCCAGCAGCCGAGGCCACCCCAAATCCTCCAGCCGCACCGCCCCCAGCTTCGGCTCCTCCGTCTCCAGATTCACATCCAGATCCGGCAACACCCCCGACGAAACCTCACGCGCCACCAAATATTTCGCCGGCGCCATAAACAAATGCACATGCTTCGTATACGGGAAGTACATCAAAAACAGCAGCACACTCCCCAGCGCCCCCCAATACCCAAACACCCTCCAGGCCTCAGCGTTCGCCGGAGTAAACAGATGCGACAGCAGCGAAGCAAACGGCTGAAACCGATCACGCCCTTCCACCGCCAGCTTCGCCCCAGCCCCCACCGCCCGGCTTCCCACGTGAAACAAAATGAAGCCAGAAACGATCACCGAGTCGCGAGTGATATACCGCCGCTTCACATCTTCATGCAGCAACGTCCGCTCATTGAACTTGAAGTCCCGCCGACTAGGCAAAAAGAACCGCCGCACCACCAGCGCCACCACACCCACCAGCACCAGCAAACTCAGCACATCCGCAAACAAGTTATACGCCGCGCCCCACCAGCTCCCCGACGAAATCGAAACCGGGAAATACCCCTCCACCGCGTCGACAAAGTTCACCAAAATATAAAACGTGAACCCATAAAAAATGAACGAGTGAAAGAAACTGACCCAGGGCCGCTTCTTAAACGTCCGCGTCTGCAGCAAGGTCGTCGTCAGCGCATACCAAATCCGCGCCCCCAGCCGATCCCATCGCAAGTCCGCATCCACCCGCCCACGCGCAATCCGCCGATACAACCGCCAGAATCCCCAAGCCCCGCCCGCAACAGTAACCGCCGCGAACACCAGGAAAGCAATCTTCTGCGCCAAAGGAAGCATCGACCCTCACCCCACGTACAAACTACTTGCGCAGCTCCTGAATGACCGCAGGCACAATCTCTTTCACGTCGCCCACAATCCCGTAATCCGCAATCTTGAAGATCGGAGCATCCCCGTCTTTATTGATCGCCACAATCACCTTGCTCTTGTTCATCCCGGATAAATGCTGCACCGCCCCGGAGATCCCAACAGCAATATAAGCCTTCGGCTGCACCGTCTTACCCGTCTGCCCCACTTGTTCCGAGTAAGGCCGCCACCCCGCATCCACCACCGCGCGCGTAGCTCCTACCGCCGCGCCCAGTTGATCCGCCAACCCCTCCACCAGCGCCACAAATCCCTCCGGCGTCCCAACCCCGCGTCCACCCGACACCACAATATCCGCCTCGGCCAATGCAATCCGCCCCGTCTTCTCCTTCGTGCTAGCCGTCACCACCAGCCTCCGCTTCGGCAACGTCAGATCCACATCGAACTGCTCTGCCGCAGCCGTCCCCGGCACCACCGGCGAGAACGCTCCCGCCTTCACCGTCACAACTACCACCGGCGCCTTCGCCTCCACACGCTCCGTAACCCTTGTAAGAAACGTATAGTGCTCCGCCTGCAGAACGCCGCCCTCGTCCTTCAAACTGGTCACATCCTCCAGCAGCGGAGCATCCAGCTTCACCGCAACCCGCGGACTATACTCCCGCCCGCTCCGACTGCCCGCAATCAGCACCACCTCTGCTTCACCCTCGACAGCAATCTGCGCCACCGCCGCCGACCAAACCTCCGCATCATACTGTGCCAGCTCCGCAGAATCCCCCACCAACACCTGGTCCGCAATCAACGCCGCGCTCGCAGCTACAGCGGCGACACCGCTCCCCAGCACCAGCGCAGCAACATCGCCGCGCCCCAACCCGCGAGCCGCCGTAGCCAACTCGTAAGCACTCTTGCTCAGCTTCCCATTCGCATGTTCCGCAACAAATAAAATCACGCAATCACCCCAGCTTCTTCCCGCAACATCTTCACCAACTGCGCCGCAGCACCCGCAGCATCCTTGCCATCCAGAATCTTCTTCAGCCGCTCCTTCACCTGGATCTCCACGCCGTTCACCTTCACCTTAGCCGCCACGCCGTAAGCCTCCAGCGTCTCCTTGCGTATCTCCTTCTTCTTCGACTTCATAATGTTCGGCAGCGTCGGATATCGCGGCTCATTCAACCCCTGCTGCGTCGTCACCACCGCCGGCAGCTCCACTTCAAACGACGCGCTCCCCTCATCCGCCTCATGCTTCCCCACCAGCAGCGTCCCCTTCAACTCGAGCGCACTCGTCCATGTAGCCTGTGGCCACCCCAACCGCTCCGCCGTCGCCGCCCCCAGCGCCTGGCTATCCCAATCCGCCTCCTGCCCGCCGCAAAAGATCAACTCCGCCCCCTCAGCCTTCGCAATCTGCGCCATCACCGAGCTCAACGCAATCGCATCCAGCGCCACATCCGTCACCACGTGAATCCCACGATCCGCACCCATGGCCAGCGCAGTCCGTATCGCTTCTTCACTGCGAGCCGGCCCGACCGCAACCGCAACAACCTCCGCCTCCGCGCCTGCCTCCCGCAGCCGCAGCGCCTCTTCCACGCCATACTCATCCATGGTGTCCATCACCACCTTGCTGCCTTCCAACTCCACCGCCCCATTCCGAACACGAACACTCTCTTCCGCGTCCAGCACCTGCCGTATCAACGTCAAAATCCGCATCACTCCAACTCCTGCCTATCCCGTTACACGTCTACGCGCCTATCATTTCAGCGCAGAAAAATTGTCTATCCAACTGCTGATCTGTTAATTTACCCTCGGGTAGAATAACTACGCAACCCCTTCCCGGAGATTCTTCACTCATGCCCGCACTCGCCACTGAAACCGCCCTCCCCGCGCCTCTCTCCACCCTCACCGCCGAAGAGCAAATCCTCCAGGAGACGGTCCGCAAGTTCGCCCGCAAAGAGATCGCGCCCCTCGTCCGCGAGATGGACGAAGCGCAGAAAATGTCTCCCAAAATCATCCAGCGCCTCTTCGAACTCGGTCTCATGGGCATCGAAATTCCCGAGGAATACGGCGGCGTAGGCGGCTCTTTCTTCAGTTCCATCCTCGCCGTCGAAGAGATCTCCGCAGTCGACCCCGCCATCGGCGTCCTCGTCGACGTGCAGAACACCCTCACCGTCAACGCCCTCCTTCGCTGGGGCTCCGAAGCCCAGAAGCAGCAATACCTCCCGCGCATGGCAGCCGACACCATCTGCTCCTACGCGCTCTCCGAAGCCAGCTCCGGCTCCGACGCCTTCGCCCTCACCACCAGCGCCCGCGCCGACGGCGACCAGTACATCCTCAACGGCCGTAAGCTCTGGATCTCCAACGCCGCCGAGGCCGGCCTCTTCATCGTCTTCACCACCGTCGACCCCACAGCCGGCTACAAGGGCATCACAGCCTTCCTCGTCGACCGCGATACCCCCGGCTTCACCGTCGGCAAGAAGGAAGACAAGCTAGGCATCCGCGCCTCCTCCACCTGCGAGCTCCTCTTCGATGACTGCCGCGTCCCCGCCGCCAACATCCTCGGTGAAATCGGCAAAGGCTACAAGATCGCCATCGAAACCCTCAACGAAGGCCGCATCGGCATCGCCGCGCAACTTCTCGGCCTGGCCACAGGCGCCTGGGGCCACGCCGCCAAGTACACCCAGGAACGCCGCCAGTTCGGTAAACCCATCGCAGAGTTCCAGGCCGTCCAATTTGCCCTCGCAGAGATGGCCACCGACATCGAAGCCAGCCGCCTCATGGTCTACAACACCGCCCGCCTCAAGCTAGCTGGTCTTCCCTTCCTCAAGGAGGCCGCCATGACCAAATACTTCGTCTCGCAAGTAGCCGAGCGCGTAGCCAGCAAATGCGTAGAACTCCACGGTGGCTACGGCTTCGTCAAGGACTACCCCGTAGAGAAGCTCTACCGCGACGCCAAAATCGGCACCATCTACGAAGGCACTTCCAACATGCAACTAGCCACCATCGCCAAGCAAGTCCTCCAAGGCTAGGTACTTGCCCTTGTTTTTCTTTCTGTCATTCCCCCTGGGAATCTGCTTCTAGCCGTTGCTTGTTCTTAAATACGAAGCCCGCGGAGCGCATTCGTTTCACGCACTCCGCGGGCCTCTTTATTTACAGCGTGTACCGGCCAGCTTCGACCATCACTGCTGAAATCTCTCTACCCAGCGTCACCGTATTCACCGGCTCATGCTTGGCCAGCCGCCGGAAGATCGCCATCTGCGTGCGCAGCATATCTCCCTCCGCCACCGCAGCAATCACCCGCTCCGACGCAGTCTCCACAACGCGGAATGATCGCGCCGCATAATACTTCGTCATCTTCACCGCCAGCGCATTCTTCCCGCCCATCTTTTCCGTACGCAAAATCGCAGACTCCAGCGCCAGCACCTCGATCAGCACATCCGCCAGCGCGCCCATCACTTCCTGCTGTTCCGCCAGGTCCGTCCCAAAGCGTTGCGAAGCCGCACCCGAACAGAACAGTCCAAGCTTCTTCGCGCTAGCCAGCAGCGCCCGCTCCTCAGCCAGCGGACCCTCGTAATCACCTTTAGCCACGGGCCCCGCCATCACCTCATCCATCACCTGCTTAATCGCTGGCAACAACGCCAGTCGCCCCTGCAGTGCCCGCTTGATCATCCATCCTGTAATGATCAGCCGGTTGATTTCATTGGTACCTTCAAAGATCCGATTGATCCGCGCATCGCGATAACTCCGCTCCGCAGGAAACTCCTCCACGTACCCATAGCCGCCATGAATCTGCAGCGTCGAATCCACCACCCGCTCCAGCATCTCCGATCCCCACACCTTCAGAATCGAGCACTCGACAGCGAACTCCTCAATCCTCTTCTGCACATCCTGCGTGTACGTCGCCGAATGCTTATCCAGTCCTTCGAGGGCCGCCTGGATCGCTCCCACCGCCCGATACACCAGCGCCTCGCCCACATAAATCCCCGCCGCACCATCGGCAATCTTCTCCTGGATCAGTCCAAACGAGCTGATCGGCTTGCCAAACGCCACGCGCTCCTTCGCATACCGCACGCCATCGCGATACGCCTTCCGCGCCCCGCCAATCGCCGAAGCCGCCAGCTTATACCGGCCAACATTCAGCACATTGAACGCAATGTGATGCCCCTTGCCAGCCTCACCCAACAGGTTCTCCACCGGAACCTTACAGTCTTCCAGCCGCAGCGGGCACGTAGACGATCCGCGAATCCCCAGCTTGTGTTCTTCCGCCGCAACCGTAAGCCCTGGCGTTCCAGCCTCAATCAAAAACGCGGTGAACTTCTCACCATCAATCTTCGCGAACACCGTAAATAAATTCGCAATCCCGGCATTCGAGATCCACATCTTCTCGCCATTCAGCACATAGTGCTTGCCGTCCTCGGTCAACTTCGCGACGGTCCGGATGTTCATCGCATCCGACCCAGCCGACGACTCCGACAGCGCATACGCCGCAATCCACTCACCCGTCGCAATCTTCGAAAGATACTTCGCCTTCTGCTCCGGCGTTCCATACCAAACCAGCGGCAGCGTCCCAATGCCCGCATGCGCACTGAACGTCACCGAAAAGCTGCCCATCACTGCGATGTTGTCCGCGATGATCGCCGACGTCACCTTGTCCAACTCCAGGCCGCCATATTCCTCAGGCACATCCACGCCCAGCAGCCCCAGCTCGCCAGCTTCGCGCATCAGCTTCACGCTCACCTCAAGCTTCTTCGCCTCGATGTCCGCCACCTGCGGAAGAATCTTCTCCTCCGCAAAGTTCGCCGTCATCTCGGCAATCTGCTTCTGCTCGGTCGAAAAATCTTCCGGCGTAAATACATCCTCAGGCCGCAAATCCTCAATCAGAAAACTTCCACCCGACGCACGCTTGGTTGGCGCTACCACTTCCGCTGCACTCATCTTCATTCCTCCGGCTGATTCTAATTCTGCAAATTTTCGAAAATCCCAGCAGCGCCCATACCGCCACCGACGCACATCGTCACCAAGCCATACCGCGCCTTGCTCCGCTTCATCTCGCGCATCAGCGTCGCCGTCAGCTTCGCCCCGGTACATCCCAGCGGATGCCCCAGCGCAATCGCTCCGCCATTCACATTCACCTTCGCCATATCAATCCCCAGCGTCTTGATCACGGCCAGCGACTGCGCAGCAAACGCCTCGTTCAGCTCAATCACGTCGATATCCGCAAGCGTCAGCCCTGCCATCTTCAGCGCCTTCGGAATCGCATACACCGGCCCAATCCCCATCTCTTCCGGCATACATCCCGCATACGCGAACGACACAAACCTCGCCAGCGGCGTCGCCCCAATCGCCTTCGCGCGCTCGTCCGACATGATCACCGCGGCCGCCGCGCCATCCGACGTCTGCGAACTATTGCCCGCCGTCACCACGCCCTTCGCATGAAACGCTGCCTTCAACTTCGCCAGCGCCTCGAGCGAAGTATCCGCCCGTGGCCCCTCATCCACCCTGAACTCGCGCTCCTTCGACTCCGGCTTGCCGCCGCCATTCACCGCCGTATGCGTCACCTTCACCGGAACAATCTCGTCTTCGAAACGCCCCGCCTCAATCGCCGCCAGCGCCTTCTGATGGCTGCTCAACGCAAACGCATCCGACTCTTCGCGCGTAATCCCATAGTGTTTAGCCACCCGCTCCGCCGTCAGCCCCATCGACATATACGAGCCAGGAAAATTCTCCACCAGCCACGGATTCACCGAGATCTTATTTCCCCCAAACGGCACATACGACATCGACTCCGCGCCGCCAGCCACAATCACGTCCGCGCCGCCGCCACGAATCCGCTCCGCCGCCAGCGCAATCGTCTGCAGCCCCGACGCGCAATACCGATTCACCGTCATCGCAGCCGATTCCACCGGCAGCCCCGCCCGCAGCGCAATCACCCGCGCCACGTTCATGCCCTGCTCGGCCTCCGGCATTGCGCAGCCAATAATCACATCCTCAATCTCCGATTTATCGAGCATCGGCAAGCGCTCCAGCGCGCCCACCACCGCCGCCGCGCCCAGGTCATCGGGCCGCGTATGTTTCAACGTTCCACGAGGCGCCTTGCCAACCGCCGTCCGAACCGCACTCACCACCACTGCATCTCTCATCACCGACTCCTTTTATCTCCAGCCACTTCATCAACTCTCGCCGTGCGCGTGGCACCTAGTTCCGCAGCGGCTTGCCGGTCTTCAGCGTGAACCCAACCCGCTCCACCGTCTTCGCCTCACCGCACAGCGAGATAAACCCTTCCCGCTCCAAATCCAGCAAATACTGCTCACTCACCAGCGTCCCCGCCGTGACGCCACCGCCGGTCAACACCTTCGCCACATGATTTGCAATCTTCGCGTCATGCACGCTGATGTACTCCGCCTCCAGCATCGTGTACACGCCCAGCTTCAACGTAGCTTCCACCGAACTGCCCGGAGCCGGAATATCCGTGCGCATCACCGGGGCCGAATACCCACCCCGCACCAGCCGCAGCGCCTGCGCCTTCGCATCGCTCACCAGCCGGTCGCGGTTCATCGAAATCGCATCGCTCTCTGCCAAAATCCTCAGCCCCTTCGCCTCAAACGCCGACGTAGAAACCTTCGCCATCGCGATCGTCTCGAAGACGCTCCGAATCGCCTCATGCACCTCGGCCGACTCCGCGCCCCCGCCCGGATTCATCGCGCCCGCAGCGTCCAGCGCCCGCAGCACCATCTCTTTACAACCACCGCCAGCCGGCAGTATCCCAACGCCCGTCTCGACCAACCCCGTATACAACTCAACATGCGGTTGCCGCACAGCCGAGTGCATCAGGATCTCCACCCCTCCGCCCAAACACATCCCAAACGGTGCCGACACCACCGGCCGAGGACAGAACTTGATCGCCTGCGTCATGTTCTGAAACTCGCGCACCATCAGATCAATCTCGTCCCACTCCTGGTCCTGGATCCCCATCAGCAGCTGCATCAAATTTGCGCCCACCGAAAAATTCACGGCATCGCTGGTGATGATGAACCCGTCAAAGTTCTTCACTGCATCGCTTCCCGGCTGCAGCTGCTTCTTCAGGAACCCAACAATATCCTGCCCCAAACTATTCATCTTCGAATGAAATTCGAAGCACCCAATCCCATCGCCAACATCAATCAGCGAGATCCCGGCATTGCCCCCGTACACCCCATTCGACCGCTTGTAGCTAGCCACCGGCGCCAACTCCGGATTCAAATCCACCGGCCGATACGCTTCCGACGCCACATCAAAAAATTCCGTTCCCTCCGCGCGATACCACGACGTTCCACCTGCCGCCAGTAGCTTCTCCACCGCCGCAGGAATAGCCAGCCCGGCCTCCTTCATCTTGGCAACGGTCTCGGGAACTCCCGCCGCGTCCCACATAGCGAACGGCCCCATCTCCCAGTTGAACCCAGCCTTCATCGCGGCATCAATCTCAACAATCGTGTCCGCAACCTCGCCAATCCGGTTAGCCGAGTACGCCCACATCTCCGGCAGCGCCGTCCAGTAAAACTTCGCGACTTTGTCCTTCGCCGCATTCCCGCTCAGCAGCGACTTGATCCTTCCCGTCAGCGAGTCATTCGACTTCGCCATCTCGATCTCTGCAAACCCGGCCTTCCCCGCCGGCCGATACTCCATCGTCGCGAAGTCCAGCACCAGCCGCGCCTCTTTCCCATCTGCGCCGCGTTCCTTCTTATAGAAACCTTGCCGCGTCTTATCGCCGAGCCACTTGCGCTCCATCAACTGCCCAATAATCGCCGGCAGCGTTACATCCGCGCGCTCGTCCTTGATGTTCGCAGCGAAATTCTTCGCCACATTTCCAAGCACATCGATCCCGACCATGTCCGCCAGCCGAAACGTTCCCGTCTTTGGCCAACCCATCACCGCGCCCGTCAGCAGATCAATCTCCTCGATGCTCAGCCCCTGCGCATCCATAATCCGTAGCGTGTTCAGCATGCAAAACGTGCCAATCCGGTTCGCAATAAAGTTGGGAACATCCTTCGCCGGCACCACCGTCTTGCCCAGCTTCTTATCCGCAAACTCTGCGATCGCCGCGATCGCCTTCGGGTCCGTCTCCGGCGTCGCAATCAACTCAAACAGCCGCATGTACCGCGGCGGATTGAAGAAATGCGTGCCAAACCAGCGCCGTCGCAAATCCTCCGGCAGAACCTCAGCAACCTTCGCCACCGGCAGCCCGCTAGTGTTCGTCGTCAAAATCGCATCCGCACGCAAATGCCCAGCAACCTTGCTCAGCAGGCTGTGCTTGATCTCCATATTTTCAGCGACGGCCTCGATCACCCAATCGCAATCCTTTAGCTTCGCGAGATCATCTTCAAAGTTCCCAATCCGTATATGGCTGGCGAACGACCCATCCGCAAACGCCGCCGGCTTCGCCTTCTTCAACGCCTCCAGCGCGCCCGCCGCAATGCTGTTCCGCTCACCATTTGCCGGAACAATATCCAGCAGCAACACCGGCAACCCCGCATTCGCGATGTGCGCGGCAATCCGAGCGCCCATCGTGCCCGCGCCCAGCACAGCCACGCGCCGCACGTCGTACGTCCGTTCGCTCCCTCGTCCTTTGGACGAAACCTCACCAACCACCATCGCGGATTCCAACGCAGCCATCGCAACCACTCCCCCGGCCAGAGCCGAACTTTTCAACCTGTGCGTGAGGCCAATATCTCGCAGCCTCACCAGCCCGTGCAGAATACTGAACGCGCGGTAAGAAAGTCAACCAGCGAAAACCCGCCTCCGGAAAGGAGCGAAAATCACCCTTTCCACAACCGCCAAACTTGGCTATGTCCGCTCTAGTGTTTGCTCGCCACTTTCGCCCGCACCTTCTTCCCCACCCCAGCCGCACCGCCCCGCAGCCCCTGCGTCAGAAGATCCGCAAACTGCGTCGCAATCTCCTCCGCGCTCAGCGAGCCCTCCGGGCGGTACCACGTCCCAATCCAGTTCACCGCGCCCGCCAACGCAAACGACGCCAGCTTCACATTGCACACCGCGATCGATCCATCGCCGATCCCCTCCTCCACATACGACCGAATCGTCATATCGATCTTCCGCTTCAGATCCCGCACCTCGCGCCGCGCCTTGGGCGAAAGTTCCGCATCATCCAGCATCGCCACGCACCGCCCAAAGTCGAAGCTCACCACGGCCTTCGCATAGGCCTCCACGTACGCCCGCACCTTGTTGAGCCCATTCCCATGGCTCACCGCGGCCTTGTCCAGCAGCTGCTCAATGGCCGCAATCCCCAGGCGATAGCACTCCACCAGGATCTCTTCCTTGTTCTTGAAGTAGTAGTACAGCGCGGGCTTTGTGATCTTCAGCCGCGTCCCCAACTCGCTCATCGACGTCCGCCGATACCCATGCTCCAGGAACAAGTGCGCCGCCGTCTGCAGCACCGCATCCCGCTTCGTATCCAGGTTGCGCTGCCGTGCCTGGAAAGCCTTCCACGGCTCCCGCGGTTGATTCGCCCCCTCGTTTGTCTCCACCGTCTTGGCCAAGTTGACCCATTCCTTCATGAATCTCAAGCTACCGTTTATCTTCAGCACGGATTATGCCACAGCCCGCCCAAGCCTAACCCGCCGCCGATGCAGCCTTACAGAAAGAAGTCCATCTGCAGCGGCTCGCCCGTCGTCATCGCATACCCTGACAGATCCGTTACCCCTGCCCGCGCTAATACCTCGTCATCAATAAAAAAGTTTCCCGTCGTCGCGCGACTATCCTGCGTCAGGATCCAGTGCGCCGCATCCGCCACAATCTCCGGCGTCCGTCCCCGCTCTGGATGCGCTCCGGGAATGATTTGCAGCGCGGCAGTCGCAATAATCGTGCGCGGCCACAGCGCATTTACCCCAATCCCCAGTGGCGCAAACTCCTCCGCCATCCCCAGCACGCACATACTCATCCCAAACTTCGCAATCGTATACGCCACGTGATGCTTGAACCACTTCGCCTGCATACTCAGCGGCGGCGACAGCGTAAGAATCTGCGGGTTCGCCGCCTTCGCCAGGTAGGGCAAGCATGCCTGCGAACAAACAAACGTACCCCGAACGTTAACCCCCATCATCAAATCGAATCGCTTCATCGACGTCTCCGCCGTCCCCGTCAGGCTGATCGCGCTCGCATTGTTCACCAGGATGTCGATCCCGCCAAACCGCTGCACTGCCTTATCCACCCCAATCTTCACCTGCTCTTCCGCCCGAATATCCAGCTCCAGCGGCAGCGCCTTGCCACCCGCCGCCTCAATCGCATCGGCAGCTGTGTAAATCGTTCCCGGCAGCTTGGGATTCGCCGTCACGGTCTTCGCCGCCACCACAATGTTGGCGCCATCCCTAGCCGCACGCAGCGCAATCGCCAACCCAATTCCCCGGCTCGCTCCTGTAATGAAAAGTGTCTTACCCTTTAGATCAGCCATGATTCTCCGTATTTCCGACGGCACGTCGCAGAGCGATTTACCCCGCGATCCTGTCTCATCCCACCCCTGCCAACCCTCTGCAAAAGATTCAAGATGACAGACGTCGTCTCTTTTGGTTATCTTACCCTCCGTTAAACAAATTGGAAGGAACCACGATGCAACCGCTCGAACAGACTCAACTATCCGGAACTGACACCATAGGCCCAGCACTACCGGATCGCGAGCTTCCGCTCGAAAGAATCTACGCCTGCGAGCGCGAAACGCCAACGCAGCCCCTCTTCACCCAGCCCGTCAACAACGGCGAGCTCCTCAACTGGACCTGGGCCTCTGCCATGCAAGAGGTACGCCGGATCTCGGCTTGGCTCGACGCACAGAACTTCCCCCCTCGCTCCAACATCGTCATCGTCTCCAAAAATTGCGCTTGGTGGTTTATGGCCGACTACGCCATCTGGATGTCCGGCCACGTCAGCGTGCCTTTCTTCCCCACGGCCCGCGATCTCTCCCTCGCCGCGCTCTTCCGCCACTGCGAGCCCGTCGCCGCCTTCATCGGATTGCTCGAAAACCCTCTACCCCTCAACGAAGACGTCTTCCACAATCTTCCCTTCGTCGCCTTCCCCAACTGCGCCACGCAGCACACGCCCGCAGGCAGCGTCCCCTGGTCTTCCATCCTCGCCAACCAGTCTCCGCGCACCGACAACCCCGTCCGCAACGCCACCGACATCGCCACCATCATCTACACCTCGGGCACCACCGGCCAGCCCAAAGGAGCCGTGCACAACTTCCGCGCACTCTCCCTCTGGGCCAAGTCCATGCTCCCAACCATCGGCCCCAACCCCACCGGAGAGCTCGACCGCATCCTCTCGTACCTTCCCCTCGCGCACATTGCGGAGCGTTCCATCGTTGAAGTGAATTCGCTCTTCATGCCGATCCACATCTTCTTCACCGAAGGCCAGCCCACCTTCCTCACCGATCTCATCCGTTCCCGCTGCACCCTGTTCTTCTCCATCCCGCGTCTCTACATCCGCTTTCAGCAAGGCGTCTTCGAGAAAATCCACGAGAAGAAACTCAATCGACTTCTCTCCATCCCCATCCTCGGCAACATCGTTCGCAAGAAGATCCTCGCCAACCTCGGCCTCGGCCACGCGCGCCTCATCAGTTCCGGCGGCGCCGCCATCCCCATCGACATCATCCAGTGGTATCAAAAGATGGGCCTCTACTTCGTCGAAGGCTACGGCATGACCGAAGACGGCATCACCCACGCCCCGCAGCGCGGCCGCGAACGTATCGGCTACGTAGGCGAAGCCAGCCCCTGGGCCCTCACCCGCATCTCTCCCGAGGGCGAAGTCCAGATCAAGGGCCCCATGAACATGGTCGGCTACTACCGCAATCCCGACCTCACCCGCGCAGCTTTCACCGACGACGGCTTCTTCCGCACCGGCGATCGCGGCGAGATGGACGAGCTGGGCCGCCTTCGCCTCATCGGCCGCCTCAAGGAAGAGTTCAAGACGTCCAAAGGAAAGTACGTTGCCCCCGGCCAAATCGAAAAGCTTCTCTCCTGCTCCTATCTCTTCGAGTCCGTCGCCGTCTTCGGCAGCGGCATGACCGCCCCGTTCGCCATGGCTGTCCTCGCGCCGTCGATCCGCAAAGACCTCGACCTCGCCCATCGCTCAACCATTGAAACCAAGCTCGCAGCCGAGCTCGACACCGTCAACGCCCAGCTCGAGCACCACGAGCAGCTCCGCTTCATCGTCATCTCCGAACAGCCCTGGACCATCGACAACGAGCTCCTCACCCCCACCCTCAAAGTCCGCCGCGCCACCCTCGAGCAACGCTACTCCTCCCGCTTCGCCCCCTGGGAAGCCTCGCAGACCAAGGTCCTCTGGATGGAGTCCCTATGACCCATACCAGCACCGCCGACACCCTCAGCACCCAGCACCTCCATCTCTCCCTCGACGGCAAGATGGCCGAAGTCGCCTACCACTCCGTCCCCTCCGCCGAAGGCACCATCCTCCTTCTCCACGAAGCTCTCGGCTCCGTCAGCTACTGGAAGCAGTTTCCCCACAAGCTCGCTTTGGCCACTAACTACAGCGTCATCGCTTATTCACGCGCAGGCCATGGCAACTCCGAGGGACCGCTCGCCAAGCGCACCGATGACTACTACCTCCACCAGGTCAACCTCGTCATCCCCACGCTCCTCGATCACTTCTCCGTCGCCGACCCTGTCGTCTACGGCCACAGCGAAGGCGCGGGCATCGCCATGCTCTATGCCGCATCGTCCAATCGCATCCGCGCCCTCATCCTCGAAAGCCCCTTCGTGATCGCCACCAACGCCGCCGGCGAACTCATCCACAAGATGGCCGCCGCCTATCCCGGCAGCAAACTACAGGAGCGCCTCGCCCACTACCACCAGCATCCCGACGAAGTCTTCTCCTCCTGGACGCAGTGGGCCGCAACCCTCGGCGAGGAAGTCTTCCCTCTCCGTGAATTTCTTCCACAGATCACCTGCCCCGTCCTCGTTCTGCAAGGAGACCGCGACGAGTTTGGTACCACCCTGCAACTCGCAGCCCTTCAGGCTTCTATCCCCAATCTTGAGCATGAGAGTTATCCCGAAACCGGTCACCTTCCTCATAAGGAACAGACTGATCGCGTTCTTCAGCGGGTCTCTCAGTTCGTGTCCCCAACGCATCTTCACCAACAGCACCCGCTTACCGGCGGAGGCAATTCGTAACTGTTCCCCTTACTTAGGAGCTTCCATGACGCACCGTTCCCGCATCAATCGTTTCAGCCGCATTGGCCTCTTCGTAGCCATCTTCGTCTTCCTCACCCAAATGCCGCACGCTTCCGCGCAGCAGCAATACGTCGGACGCTACGACATCTTTACCGGCTTCTCCAACCTCTACACCCCCGGCCTCAACGGCATCGACCAGAAGGGCTTTCATCTGCAGGCCGGCATCAATAACAAGAGCTGGCTCTCCACCGGCTTCGACTACAGCGTCCAAACCGGCAACACCAGCCTGGTTCCGGGATTCGCCAGCCCTGCCATCAAGCAAGGCATCATGGAGCTCTACGAGGAATACGAGCTCACCGACGGTGAGGCAGGGCTTCCCCCAACCTATGCCGTCAACGTCCCTCTGAGCGCAACCACGCAGACCTTCACGGCTGGCTCGCAGCTCAACTACCGCCACTTCTCCAAGGTGACGCTCTTCATCCGCCCCAGCCTCGCAGCCTTCCGCCTCAACGCTACGGCGCATCCCCGCCCAAACACTCCGGATGAGATTGTCGTCGGGGCACTCATCGAGTCCAACGTTCTCCAGCCCAACGCCACCATCGTCGACTGGACCGGGGCCTACGGTGTAGGCGGCGGCGCTGACTTCGCCCTTACCAAACACATCGGCATCCGCGCCGACATGGACGCCGTCTGGAATCATCCCTTCAACTATGTCGTCGCCAACGGCGGCTGGTCCTATCGCTACTCCATCGGCCCCTCCTTCCACTTCGGCCGCAACATCATGGTCCCAAAGAAATCCAAGTAGCCGCATTTGCCTTTGTTTGAAGGGGCGGGACACCAGTCCCGCCCCTTCCTCCAGATCAAAGCGCTTTAGCCACTGAAGCGACGTTCAGCACCCTCAACCCTCCCTCATGTGCATCACCAGCAGGAGTTCCCCATGAACCTCACCGCCACCCGCTGCACAACGCTCGCAGCAGCTCTCCTCACCACAACCCTGGTCGCCCCAGGCCCCGCGCTCGCCCGCCAGGCGCCCGCAGCGACCACGTGCTCCCTCATCGTGCACATCGACGGCTTCCGCAACCAGAAGGGCGACGCCGGCCTCTCCGTCTTCACCTCATCCGACGGCTGGCCCGAGAACAACGACAAGGCCTTCGCACACGGTCCCCACCCCTTCTCCGGAACCGTCACCACCATCACCCTGCAAGTCCCGCCGGGCCGCTATGCCCTCGTGGCCCTACACGACGAAAACTCCAACCACAAGCTCGATAAGAACATGTTCGGCATCCCGAAGGAAGGCTTCGGCTTCTCCAACAATCCCCACGTCATGCTCTCCGCCCCGTCCTTCGACACTGCCGCCATCCCAGTAGCCTGCCCCTCCACCGAAACCACCATCCACCTCATCTACAAATAACGCAGGCGTCAAGATCCGGTCTTGCTTTTGCCGTTGCTTTTCTTTCTGTCATTCCCTTTGGGAATCTGCTGGTTGCAGACGAAGCGGGAGCATTGCTACTCCGCCCGCTCCCACCACCCCGACCGCAACTCCCCCACCACCTCAGTCGGCGCACCCGGCTCGGGCAGCCACAGCTTAATCCCCTTCTCGTCGGCGATCTCCAGCATCCGCTCCACCGGCTGCTTCCAAGCATGCAGCGCCAAATTGAACAGCCCCCAGTGGATCGGCATCAACAACCGACCCCGCGCGCCAGCGCCGTTCTGCATCATCACCTCAAACGCCTTCGCCGCATTATCCGGCCCCAAATGTATCGCCGCCCACAGCGGATGAAACGCGCCAATCTCCAGCATCGTCAGATCGAAGCCATCATACTGAGAAGCAATCTCCCCATAACCCTCCCACCAACCCGAGTCTGCACCGAAGTACACCCGATGCCGCGGCCCCTCGATCACAAACGATCCCCACAGCGTCGTAAACCTGTCGAACAACCCACGCCCCGAAAAGTGTCTTGCAGGCCACGAAGTCACCTTCAGCGCCCCCACCTCCACGCTCTCCGTCCAGTCCAACTCCGTAATTTTTTCCGCCGAAACCCCAAATCCCCGAAGCCGTTTTCCAACCCCCAGCGACGTCACCCACCGCGCTCCCGCCGTCGCACCCACCTTTGCCAACTCCCGGACCGTCTTCGCTCCCAAATGGTCATAGTGATCATGCGAGATCAGCACCACATCAATCTTCGGCAACGCTTCCAACGCAATCGTCGGCTGAAAAAAACGCTTGGGTCCCATGAACGCAAACGGACTCGCCCGCTGCTCCCATACCGGATCCACCAGCACCCGCATCCCGTCTATCTCAATCAGCGAAGCTGAGTGCCCAAACCACGTCACCCGCAGCCCGCTCACCGGCTCCGCAGCATACACGCTTGCATCCGTGCGATACGGCCCCAGCGGCCGCTTCGGTTCCACCTGCGCCCGATTGTTCACATACTGCGGCAACACTTTGAACACGATGCGTAATCCGCCCACATCCGTAGGCACGGGATTCAAAAACTTCCCGCCCTGCTTTTCCGCCCGCTTCAAATAACTCATTGCCCGATTGGATGCGTCCATCGCCTCATAGTCTCAGCAATGCACCCCCGTCGCAAACATCCGTGCGTTACTCGCCCCCATACAACGCGTCAATTCGATCCTTATACCGGTCGAAGATCACCCGTCGTTTCAGCTTCATGCTCGGCGTCAACTCCCCGCCCTCGATGCTCCACTCCTCCGGCATCACCCCCACCTTCTTCATCCGCTCGTGGTCCTGCAGCTCCACATTCACCCGCTTCACAATGCTCTCGTACTGCGCCTTCACCTTAGGATCCTTCACCAGCTCCTTCGGATCCTTCGTTGCAACCCCATGCTCGCCAGCCCACCGTCCCAGCGCCGCGAAGTCCGGAGAAATAAGCACCGCCGCAAACTTGCGCGAGTCTCCAATCACCGCCGCATTCCCCACCAACTCATCGGCCTTCAGCTTTCCTTCAATCGGCTGCGGCGCAATATACTTCCCGCTGCTGGTCTTGATCAGTTCCTTCTTCCGATCGGTAATCGAAAGAAACCCATCCACATACCGTCCAATATCCCCAGTCTTAAACCATCCATCCGGAGTGAACTCAGCCTTCGTCGCCTCTTCCCTCTGCCAATATCCGGGGAACACGGTAGTCCCCCGCACTTCAATCTCGCCATCCTCAGCCATCCTCAGCTCAAGATTCGGAATCACCATTCCCACCGTCCCAATCCGGTACCCGTCATACGTATTCCGCGAGATCACCGGCGAGGTCTCCGTCAGCCCATACCCCTCAAAGATCCTGATCCCCATATCCAGAAACCACTCCGCCGAATCCATCCCCAGCGGCGCGCCTCCCGAAACATAAATCTTCGCCTTCCCCCCAAACGCCTCTCTCAACTTCGAATACACCAGCTTGTCCGCCAGCTTCCACAGCGGCGACGACGGCGTCTTCCCCGCCATCAACTCCCTGCGATGCTTCTTCCCCTGCCCCATCGCCCAGTGCAGAATCTTCTTCTTGAACCCCACCGACTTCGCTTCCGTTCCTTGCCGAATCTTCTCGTACACCCGTGGCACTGCCAGAAAAATCTGCGGCTTCACCGCCTGCATCGCTCCCCGCAAATCATCGAACTTCGCCAGGTACGCAATCTTCCCGCCATGCCCATAAATCGCGTACCCCAAATGCCGAGCCAGCGAGTGGCTCAGCGGCAAAAACGAAATCGTCACATCCCCCGGCCCAATCCTCAGCCCCACAGTCGAGTACCGCAAATTGTCCGCCAGATTCCGATGCGTCAGCATCACGCCCTTCGGATCGCCAGTCGTCCCCGACGTATACACAATCGTCGCCAACTCTTCCGGCTTCGTCTCCTTCAACAGCGCATCAAAGCCCGCATCAATCGCCTCTAAGTCCCCGGCCCGCGAGAACGCCCCCGCCAAACTCGTAGCCCCGTCAAACTCGCCCTCATCCAACACCCCAACAAACTCCAGCGTAGGAATCTCCCCCGCCGCCACCAGCTTCTTGTACTGCACCTTATTCGACACAATCACCGCGCGCACACCTGCATCGCGCAAAATGTATCCCATCTGTTCCGGCGTCAGCGTGTCGTACAGCGGCACATCCACGCCGCCGATCGCGAGCACCGCGAAGTCCACCACCGGCCACTCCCAGCGATTCTCGCTCACCAACCCAACCCGCTCGCCGCGCTTAATCCCCCACTGCTGCAGCAAGCCCACCAGCGCCCGTACCCGCCCATACATCTGCTCGGACGAAATCTCTTTCCACTCATTCCCCGTCTTGAACATCGCCACCGGCGTCGCGCCCTGGTGACTCATCCGCTCAAAGACATCATTGATCGTCGCGAACTCCAGCTTCGAGTAATCGACCACGCCTACCTCTTCCTGCGCCTATCCATCACGCCCAACTGCATCCTAACCCTGCTCTATGACAATATGCCCAAACGCACCCCGCGCGTCCATGAAAAGGCACCTCCGCAGCCTCGTTATCCGTGCTCCGCCTTGCCCCAACGGACAACGCCTCACCCCAACACCCTCTTCGACAAATACCTCTCCGCGGAATCCGGCACAATTGTCACCACCCGCTTCCCGGCGCCCAACTCCCGCGCAATCTCCATCGCCGCAAACATATTTGCCCCCGAGCTCGATCCCCCCAGCACGCCCTCCTCGCGCGCCATCCGCAGCACTGTCGCAAACGCGTCGTCATCGCTCACCATAATCACGCGATCGCACACACTGCGATCAAACGTCGCCGGAACCTCCGAAACGCCAATCCCTTCCACCCGGTGCGGCCCCGGAACCCCTCCCTGCAGCACGCTCCCCTGCGCCTCCACGGCCACCGTCAGAACGTTCTTCAGCTGCTTCTTGAGCGCCCGCGCAATCCCGGTAAATGTTCCCGCCGATCCCACGCCAATCACCGCCGCGTCAATCCGTCCATCCATCTGCTCCAGAATCTCCACGGCCGTCGTCTGCTCGTGAAAGTCCGGGTTCGCCGGATTCTCAAACTGCATAGCCGCAAACGCTCCCGGCGTCTCATCCTCAAACGACAGCGTCCGCTTGATCGCCCCCGCCAGCGCCTCGCTCTCAGGAGTTCGCACCACGTCCGCGCCCAGCCCGCGCATCAAAATGCACTTCTCCTCGGCAAACCCCTCGGGAATAAAAATCTTCACCTTGTACCCACGCTGCACGCCGATCAACGCCAGCCCCACGCCGGTATTCCCGGCCGTCGCCTCGCAGATTGTGTCGCCGGGCTTCAACACCCCGCGCCGCTCCGCATCCAGCACAATCCCCAGCGCCGCGCGGTCCTTGATGCTCCCGCCCGGATTCATCGTCTCCAGCTTGGCCCACAACTCCGCATCGCCACTACCAACCAGCCGGTTGATACGCACCATAGGCGTATGCCCCACCAACTCCGTCACATTATTTCCAGTACGCATCGTCTCTACAAATCCACTCGTGCGGCCAACACGCTCCGCCCCCAAAAGACTATCGCACTTGCCCTCGCTCTAGTTCGTGCCCGCCCCCGCACTCTGCAGTCCCGTCTTCGGGAAATATCCTGCTTTCGTCCGTACTCGCAACCCGTGATACCCCTTCTCCGATGCCTCCACATGAATCGTGCGGTACCCCGGCACCGACATTGGCTTCGTCGGACGATACTCAATCATGTACTGCGACCGGATATCCTGCGCCACCTGCTGCGCAATCCCGTCCACATCCCTCAACGTCTTGGGAAAGTAAGC
The DNA here is from genome assembly GCA_963796535.1 of uncultured Acidobacteriaceae bacterium. Lineage (GTDB taxonomy): Bacteria > Acidobacteriota > Terriglobia > Terriglobales > Acidobacteriaceae > Granulicella. Next base: position 2,806 of record CAWCMO010000004.1, on the reverse strand, counting down.
CTGCCCGCCCGTCTCTTCGGATAACTGCGCCAGCACCTCCCGCGAGTGCTTCGAATCCTTGTGATTCAGATCGCCCCCGAACAATAGCCCAATGCAATAAATCGACGGCCCATCCAAAGCCTGGACCCGCTGGATCGCCTCCTCCAGCGTCGCATTCGACGAGTTGTCATCCCCGTCTGTCACAATCAGCAACACCTGTTTCGACTGCTTCGCGTTCTTCGAAAGATAATCGGCCGACGCAATCACCGCGTCATACAGCGCCGTCCCTCCGCCGGCCTTCACATACGCCAACCCCTGTTGCAGCTTCGAGATGCTGCTCGTAAAATCCTGGTCGATATACGGTTCCGAGTTGAAGTCCACCAGGAACGCCTCGTCCTTCGGATTCGACAGCTTCACCAGGTTCAGCGCGGCCGCATCCACCGACGGCCGCTTGTCATACATCGATCCCGAGCTATCAATCAATATCCCCAGCGATATCGGCAGATCCTCATGCCGGAATCCCACAATCTTCTGCAGCGTTCCATCTTCGTAGATCTTGAACGCGCTCTCCGGCAGCGTGTCCACCTCGTGGTCGCTGCTATCGAACACCGACGCGTTCAGCCGCACCTCGAACGCGTTCGTGCGCAACGTGAACCGCCCATTCTCCTTGGTAATCTCATCGCCCGCACCCGGCGCCTGTTCCTCCCCAAGCGGCGTCTTCGCCTGCCCCGGAACCGCCCCCTGCGGATCCGGAGAAGGCACCGGATCGGAGTCCTGCGTCAACGGGCTTGGGGGGTGCTTCTGCATCACCGCGCTCTGGCCCGTCGGGTTTTGCGGCGGCGCGTCGTTATCGGCTGGCGTCTGTGCAGCAGCCCGTATGCCTCCGGCCGCTATCGCTCCGGCCAAGCTGATTCCTGCAATCCAGACCCATGTTCTACAGCGATCCTGCATACTCCCCCTCGCGACCATCGTCCTCTTCCTCCAGGAACCCGAGCCGGTGACCGTCGCTCCTTCAATTTACGCCACACTGCCTGCCATGCGCGCTTTCCCGCGATCTCGCCATGCCCTGGGTGACGTCGGTCCTTTCATTGACCGTCCCATCCGCGTATGCTCTAATTCGCCCATTCGCCATATCGCGCGTTTTTGCATCGGCTACTTGCTCCACCATTTTCCGAGAAGAAAAGAAGAGGAATCTTTTTCATGAACTTAGGCGTGCTCGCAACACTGGTTTTCAGCTTCCAAGACGTTCCATCAAGTGCTCCGGGCACGATCCAAAATAGCGACACCATCTGGCTCTGGATCGCCCTCGGCGTCGGCGTCCTCGCCCTCATCGCCGCCTTCATCCTCGCCCGCGTCGTCCTCGCCGGCGATACCGGCTCCCCCGACATGCGCCTCATCTCCGACGCCATCCGCGAAGGCGCCGAAGCCTTCCTCTCCCGCCAGTACCGCTCCATCGGCATCATGGCCGTCGTCCTCGCCATCGTCATCTTCCTCGGCTATTACTTCTCTCCAAGCACCCGCGCCGTCGCCATCCCCACCGTCATCAGCTTCCTCGTCGGCGCCATCTGCTCCGGCCTCGCAGGCTTCACCGGGATGTACGTCTCCATCCGCGCCAACATCCGTACCGCGGCAGCCGCGCGCAACTCCCTCAACGGAGCCCTGCAATCCGCCCTCCGCGGCGGAGCCGTCACCGGCCTCGTCGTCGTGGCACTCGCCCTCATCGGCATCGCGGTCCTCTTCCTCGCCTTCGGTGGCCTCGACAATCCTCAGCACGTCGTCTATGAGCTCGTGGGCTTCGGCTTTGGAGCTTCCCTGGTCGCCCTCTTCGCCCAGCTCGGCGGCGGCATCTACACCAAGGCCGCCGACGTAGGCGCCGACCTCGTCGGTAAAGTAGAAGCCGGCATCCCCGAAGACGATCCCCGCAACCCCGCCGTCATCGCCGACCTCGTCGGTGACAACGTAGGCGACTGCGCCGGCCGTGGCGCCGACATCTTCGAGTCCACCGCCGCCGAAAACGTAGGCGCCATGATCCTCGGCGCCGCCCTCTATCCCGTCTTCGGCATCAAGGGCATCCTCTTCCCCCTGATGGTCCACGCCATCAACCTCGTCGCCTCCATCATCGGAGTAGCCGTAGTCAAAACCACCGACAACGAAGACCCGATGCGCGCTCTCAACCGCGGCTTCTACGTCACCTCCATCCTCGCCCTCGCAGGCTTCGGCGGCATCGTCTACAAGATGCTCGACGGCCCCGGCGTTCAGCCCGGCTACCTCTTCCTCTGCGGCGTCATCGGCCTGGTCACGGCGTTCCTCTTCGTCTGGATCACGCAATACTACACCGAGAGCCGCTACCGCCCCGTCCAGTCCATCGCCGAAGCCTCCCTCACCGGCCCCGCCACCAACATCATCAGCGGTCTAGCCGTAGGCATGGAAACCCCAGCGATGCCCGTAGTCGTCATCTGCTCCGCCCTGCTCCTCTCCTACTACTTCGGAGTCAAGGGCCTCGAAGGCGTTGACCTCCCCGGCATCTCCAACTACGTCAAGGGAATCTACGGCACCGCCATCGCCACAATGGGCATGCTCTCCTGCGCCGCCTACATCCTGGCCATGGACACCTTCGGCCCCATCACCGACAACGCCGGCGGCATCATCGAAATGTCCGCCCAACCCGACTCCGTCCGCGACCGCACCGACAAGCTGGACAGCGCCGGCAACACCACCAAGGCCCTCACCAAGGGTTACGCCGTAGGCTCCGCTTCCCTAGCAGCCTTCCTCCTCTTCTCCGCCTACCTCGAAGAGATCAAGTCCATCGTCACCGCGCGCGTAACCG